>CAWDRK010000034.1:0-233013 GCA_963804635.1 Candidatus Acidiferrales bacterium | reverse complement strand
CGGAACGTACGCGTACACCGCTTTATCGTCGGCAACGCCCGTACCAATCGCATTGGCCAGCGTCACATTGCCCGCGCGGTAGGCATTGAACAGTCCCGGCACGCCCAGAATCGAATCCGGCCGGAAGCACAGTGAATCCAGGAAATCGTCGTCCACGCGACGATAAATCACGTCCACGCGCCGCAGCCCTGCGGTCGTGCGCATATACACGATATTGTTGTGCACCAGCAGGTCGCGGCCTTCCACCAGCTCGATGCCCATCTGCTGCGCCAGAAATGTGTGCTCGAAATAGGCGGAGTTGGAAACGCCGGGAGTCAGCAGCACCGTGGTCGGATCGTTCTGATAGGCGCAGTGATCCGGTGCCAGGCCCTTCAACGTTGTGAGCAACGCGCGCGGGTAATGGTCCACCGGCCACACGCCATAATCCCGAAACAGCGTGGGGAACACGCGTTTCAGCACCTTGCGGTTGGCCAGCATGTACGACACGCCGCTGGGCACGCGAAGATTGTCTTCCAGCACGGCAAATTGGCCGTCCGGCAGCCGCACCAGGTCCGTGCCGCAGATACTCACATAAATATCGCGCGGCACATTGATGCCCCGCATTTCACGCCGGAAATATTTGCAGCTGTAAATGAGTTCGCGGGGAACGATTTTGTCGGAGAGGATTCGGCCTTCGTGATAAATATCGCGGAGAAACAGATTGAGCGCGGTCACCCTCTGCGTCAGGCCCTTCTCGATCCGCGCCCATTCCGCCGAGGTGATAATGCGGGGCAGCAGATCGTTGGGGAAGATTCGCTCCGTCCCTTCTTTGCTGCCGTACACCGTAAAGGTGATGCCCTCGTGCAGAAACGCCAGGTCGGCCGCCTGTTGAGAGCGGCGCAGTTCCTCCGGAGCGAGTTTCAGCAGGGTTTGCTGCAGTGTGCGGTAGTGATCCCGCGGCATGCCAGGCGAGACAAACATCTCATCATAGGCAAGATCCACCTGGTAGTTCACAAATGAGGCCGGAATACTCAGTCGTGATGGAACCGCAGTCGCTGTCATCGTTCTTCCTGCAGCTCGGTCGTTTCCGCCCCCTGGCTCTCCGAGTTGTCTGCGGCTTAGCGACCCTACTGGCGCTCCGCCGGGTCCCTCAATCTAGGCTTCGCCCAGCAGCCGAGTCCAACGCAAATACTGAATGGCACTGATGATAGTTTCAAATCGCGAAAGGGAAGGGCACCCGCCGGTTTTCGATGCTGTATTTGCAGCAGTAAATCGATTGAGCTGCTCCGGGTTGTTCTCGGATCAACGGATCGCTGCTAGTACGCCATGGTCCGCAGTCCGTCGTTCACCAGTTCGCACAACGTCGCTGGACGATAACGGTTTGCCAGTTGCTTGGCCAGAAGATCGGCAGCAGTTTCAATCAATCGAAACAGCCCCGCATAACTCAGTCCCGGATCGCGAAGGATTACCACCGCAGAGCCGGTGGATCCGGCGTCCAGCACGTGGGAATACCAGAAGCACGCGGAGGTCTTTTCTGTATTGCCGGAGGCCTTCTCGGCAGGGTAGCGCGCAGGAAAATCAGCCAGTAGCAGGTGGAAGGTCTTTCCGTCGGAACGGGAAATCATGGGCATGCCTTCGCACCGGCGGCAAAGCAAGCTCTGCTTGCCTTGAGAAATGCAGTGCGGGCAAACGTTGAAATTACGATACGTGATCGGATCGAGCTGGGGACTTGCGACTTGCACGAGCTCACCTCCAGTCACCACAACCAATGCTTCCAGCCTCCGCAAGGTGGC
The DNA here is from genome assembly GCA_963804635.1 of Candidatus Acidiferrales bacterium. Classification (GTDB taxonomy): domain Bacteria; phylum Acidobacteriota; class Terriglobia; order Acidiferrales; family UBA7541; genus Acidiferrum. Next base: position 231,241 of record CAWDRK010000034.1, on the reverse strand, counting down.
AGGAATTGTGAGGGCTTGAGGGTATAGTGTTATTTAGTACGAAGTAATCAGTGAAGTCAAGTACAAAGAAAGCTAGTAAATCAATTACCTCTTGTCCTGCAAGCGGACCGCAGGGCTGATGCCACTTCGCTCTCCGTATATTTGAGCTCTCTCAGTATCGTTGCCGTGTGTTCTCCCAGAAGCGGTGGTGGCAAGCGGTAAACAATCGGTTGCGCGCCGAATCGTATGGGATTGGCTATGCTCCGCGCGATCTTCAAGGTGGGATGTTCGATTTCCACGATCAACCCGCGTGCCAGCGTTTGCGCATCGTTCAACGCTTCACTCACGCTCTGAATCGCTGCCGCGGGTACGTCTGCCTCTTTCAGCTTACCGAGCCAATCGAAGGACGTGCGGCCTTCGAATAGTTGCTGCAATCTCGGGATCAGTTCATCACGATTCTGGATTCGCGCTGCATTATCCGCAAAGCGCACGTCTTGCCCCAACTCTTCACTCGCGCCCAGCAACCGCAGCAAGCGGTGCCATTGCGGCTCGGTTCCTGTCGCCACCACGAAGTGCCGGCCGTCGCTGCCGCGAAACAGTTGGTAGGGCACGATGTTGGGATGAGCGTTTCCCCAGCGATCCGGCGACACCCCGGCATTCAGATAACTACTCCCCACATTGGCCAGCCACGTCAGTTGCGAATCGAACAGCGCCAGTTCCACAAAGTCGCCCTGGCCGGTCCGCTCGCGCGCAAACAGCGCAGCCAGCACTGCCATTGCGGCGTACATTCCCGTGGTCATGTCCGCGATGGCAATGGGAAAGCGCATTGGCCCGCTGCCGGGTTCGCCGGTAAAGCTCATGATCCCTGCCTCTGCCTGCGCAAGGATGTCGTACCCGGGTTGTTCTGCTTTCGGGCCAGTGAACCCGTAACCCGATATGCTGCAATAAATCAGCCGAGGGTGCTTGGCCCGCAGCGAGACTGGATCGATGCCGCGGCGGGTGAGTGACTTCAGCACCGGTTGGTTGCACAGGAACAGGTCCGCCGTGGCTAGCAAGCGCTGCAGGATCTCTTGCCCCAGCGGGTCGTCATAATTGATGGTAATCGAGCGCTTGTTTCGGTTGGTTCCCAGGTAGTACGCCGATTCGCTTCCAACAAAGGGGGGTCCCCAGCCGCGCGTCTGGTCGCCCGTCCCCGGCCGCTCCACTTTGATCACGTCGGCGCCAAAATCGCCCAGCAGCATGGCGCAATAGGGTCCAGCGAGCGCTTCCGTCAGTTCCACCACCCGGATTCCGTCAAGGGAGCAGGGCATAGATATGCGAATTATAACGGAGCTAGCGTTCCCCGGGGACTAATCCGTCCACGGAAACTCTTGCGACAGGTTCGCTTGCCTGAAAGCCGCCCTTCCCGGACAATAGATAGTTCAAACCTCGAAGCACGAATGGATTGTGGCGCCAAGATTGCGCCCGACGGAGAATTCTGGAAGATGCCGAAAGTTGTCCACCCACCAAAGCGATTTGTGGCTTATTTTTCTATGGAAATCGCCCTCGAAAACGCAATGCCCAGCTACAGCGGTGGCTTGGGCGTTCTGGCGGGAGATACCGTGCGAGCCGCGGCCGATATCCGGCTTCCCATGGTCGCGGTCTCGCTACTGTACCGCAAAGGCTATTTTCGCCAGCGCCTGGCCGAAGATGGAACGCAAACCGAAGAGCCTGTCGAGTGGGAAGTTGCAAAGTTTCTTGAGGAAGAGTCGCCACGCGTTACCGTTACGCTTGAAAACCGCCGCGTGGAACTACGCGCCTGGCGTTACACCGCCAAGGGCGTCCGCGGTTACGAAGTTCCCATCTACTTCCTCGACGCGGATTTGCCCACGAACGATGCGCGCGACCGCGAACTGACCGGCACTCTTTATGGCGGCGATCCTTACTACCGCTTGTCCCAGGAAGTGCTCCTCGGCATTGGGGGAGTGCGTATGCTGCGGGCGCTCGGCCACACGGAACTCATGCGCTATCACATGAACGAAGGCCACGCCGCGCTCCTCACGATGGAATTGCTGGACGAAGAGACCAAACGCGCGGGACGCACGTCCGTCAAGGGCGAAGACATTGAAAAAGTTCGCAGTAAATGTGTCTTCACCACGCACACTCCTGTTCCCGCTGGTCACGACAAGTTCCCTGTCGAGTTCCTGAACCGGCTTGTCCCGGACCAGGTCCGTTTTTTCGACGAAAAAGACGCTTCCTCCGCCGACTTGGTGAAAAGCATGCTGCAGGCCGAGCAGACCTTCCCGGATTTTCTGGAAGCCGCGCGCCGCGGTGCTTCCGTGAACATGACCTACCTCGCGCTCAGCCTCAGCAACTTTGTGAACGGTGTTGCCAAATTGCACGGCGAAGTCTCGCGAAAAATGTTTCCCAATGTTCAGATTGAAGCCATCACCAATGGCGTTCATGCCGCCACATGGACTGCGCTGCCCTTCCGTGAGCTCTTCGATCGTTACATTCCATCCTGGCGCGAAGACAATTACAGTTTGCGCGGGGCGCTGGGCTTGCCGCCTGAAGAAGTCTGGACCGCCCACCTGCTCGCAAAGCACGATCTTCTGGAGGCCGTTCGCAAGAAGACCGGTTTGAAGCTCGATCCCGAAGCTTTCACCATTGGCTTTGCGCGCCGCGCCACCGGCTACAAACGCGCCGACCTGATCCTCAGCGACCTCGACCGCTTGCGGCAGATCGCTAAGAACGTTGGCCCGTTCCAGATCGTTTATGCCGGCAAGGCCCATCCTCGCGACGCCGGCGGCAAGGAAATCATCCGGCACATTTTCAAGGCCAAGAAGGCGCTCAAGAAGGCCGTCAGCGTCGTTTTTCTCGACGACTACAACATGGAACTTGGCGGCAAGCTCACTTCCGGTGTGGATTTGTGGCTCAACACCCCGCAGTATCCGCTTGAAGCTTCCGGCACCAGCGGCATGAAAGCTGCCTTGAACGGTGTTCCGAGTCTAAGCATTCTGGATGGCTGGTGGGTGGAAGGCCACATCGAAGGCATCACCGGTTGGTCGATTGGCGAACCTCATCGCGGCGAGCCCAACCATGAATTAGAGGCGGACAACGCCGTTGACGCTGAGAATCTTTACTGCAAATTGGAGACCGTGATCTTGCCGATGTTTTATAGCGACCGCAAGCGCTATCTGGAAATCATGCATCACTCTATTGCCATCAACGGTTCTTTCTTCAACACCCAGCGCATGGTTCAGCAGTACATTACCGACGCTTACTTGCGATAGCGCGCAGTGGTTGCGCCACTTCTTCCGGCCTCACCGCCATGAACATCACTTTTCGCTTCAGCACCTGGAATCCGGCCTTGCGGTAAAACGTCTCGGCCGCCCGGTTATGGTGCTGCACTTGTACCTCAATCGCTCGAATCCCTCGCTCACGGCAGAAATCCTCAATCTCGAAAAGCGCCAGCGATCCAATTCCCTTGTTGCGATAGCGCTTATCCACGTACAGGTCCGTCAGCATTCCCTCAACCCCGCCATACTCCAGGTCGAAATTGTAGGTGAGCATTGCATAGCCCACCGCCTTCTTGTGATTCTCCATCAGCCAGGTTTGTCCTTGCGAAACATTGCGCAGCAACGTGTCCAGCCCTTTGCTCAGCGATCGTCGGTCATAAGGAATTTTGTCGAAGCGGTAGTACGCGCAGACCAATTTCAGCAGCTTGCCGTGATCTTTGGGTCCGCAAGGGCGAAACGATACCAGCATGATTGCCTCACTTTTGGAGTGCGGCGGCTTGCCGCCGCTTTTGCGCCATTACACCTGTAGCAGAGGTTTCCGCATGGCTCGTATCGTACTGCACCCGCGCCAGCGTGAAAAGTGCCAGCACCCCACGGACAGGCGGCGGTCTCAACGCACGCGATTCTTGTACAACGCCATGCCCACGGCCGCGTCCATCTTGAGTGTTTCGAGCGCGCGGATTTCGCGCGTCGTGGAAATTCCTCCCGCTGCCACAATGGGGAGCTTGCTTGCCGCGCGCAAAGCTCGAAACCACTCCAGATTTGCGCCTCGCATGGTTCCCTCGCGGTCAATATCCGTGCAAAGAAATCCGCCGCAATAGGGCGCAAGCTGGTCCATCACCTCTGCGGGAGCAACCTCCAAAGATTTGCGCCACCCTTTAATGGCAACGCGTCCTCGTGCGGTGTCCAGAGCGATCAGCACGTGTTTTTTGCCCACGCGGTTTGCGAGCCTTTTCAGAAAGCGAAAATTCGGACGGCTATTTCGGAACGCCGCGCTTCCCACAATCACCTGATGCGCCCCAATTTTCACGAGCATCGCCGCGCGCCGCACCGTGCGAATGCCGCCGCCCACGCGCACTTTCATCTTGTATTCCTGTGTGCCGCGTAAGCACAGTTCCCGCACCAACCGATTGTTGTGCCCCTTACCCATAGCCGCGTCCAGATCAATCACGTGCAGCCACTCGTAGCCCTCAAAGCGTTTCAGCAGCCCGAATACATCCGCGACCGCCAGTTCGCGCCGCCTCCCGTTCACCAATTGCACCGCCTGGCCGCTTTGCAGGTCGATGCACGGAATCAGCACGGCAGCCTCACTTCCACGCCGTTCTCTTGCAAATAGGCTTTCAACCCGCGTATCGATTGCGTGTTGTCGTGAAAAATCGAAGCGGCCAAGGCAGCGTCAGCGCGACCTTGCGTGAACACATCCAGAAAGTGGCGCGGCAGTTTAGCGCCGCCGGAGGCGATCACCGGTACGCTCACGCCGCTGCTGATCGCCGCTGTCAGTTGGGTGTCGAAGCCGGATTGCGTTCCGTCGCGATCCATCGACGTCAGCAGGATTTCTCCTGCGCCCATTTCCACGCCGCGATGCGCCCATTCTTCCGCGTCCAAGCCGGTCGCCATTCGCCCGCCGCGCACACGCACCGTCCACCGCGACCCTTCGCGCACCGCGTCAATCGCCAGCACCACTGCTTGGGCGCCAAACTCCGACGAAAGCTCGCGCAGCAGTTCAGGCCGCTCAACCGCCGCGGTGTTCACCGTAATTTTGTCTGCGCCCGCTCGCACCACTGCGCGCGCGTCCTCTAAAGCACGAATGCCGCCGCCAGCCGTGAGTGGGATGGCCAGTTGCGCCGCCACGCGCCGAATGGTCTCCAGGAAAGTGGGCTGATTTTCCCGCGAAGCCGCTATGTCCAGCACGACCAATTCGTCCGCACCTTCCGCGTTATACCGCGCCGCGAGTTCCACCGGATCGCCGGCGTCGCGCAAATGTTCGAAATGTACGCCTTTTACTACCCGCGCTCCGTCTGTATCGAGGCAGGGAACGATTCGTCGCGCCAGGCTCATGCCGCCCGCCTAAGAAAATTCTCCAGCAGTTTCGCTCCGGGCGCGCCGCTCTTCTCCGGATGAAATTGCACCCCGAAAATATTCTTGTCCTCCAGCGCCGCCGCGAACTCCCGCCCGTGGTTGCACACCGCGGTGCTCTCGGGACCGTCCGCCGGCGCAGCAAAGGTATGCGCAAAATAGAAATACGATTCAGGCGCGATGTTCTGCAGCAATACGCTCGCGCGAGTGGGTCGCAACTGATTCCAGCCCATGTGGGGCAGCTTTACGTTCGCAGGCAAATGCGTGACATTCCCCTTGAACAATCCCAGTCCCGGCAGGTCAGGCGCTTCGTCGCTCGCCTCATACAGCGCCTGCAATCCCAAACAGATGCCCAAAAACGGCACGCCGCGCGAAATCGCATCCAGCAGCGGCTTCCGTATTCCTTGCGCGTCCAGAGCATGAATCAGCGCCGCGCAGTGCCCCACGCCAGGCAGGATCAGCCGGTCCGCGCGCGCGAGTTCGGTCGCCTGGTTCGTCATAGTTGCCTCTACACCGAGCCGCCGCAGCGCGGTTGCGACCGACGACACATTTCCAGCCCCGTAGTCGATGATCACCACGTTCACAATAATTCCTTCGTGCTCGGCAACACGTCGCGCAACCGTTTATCCCGCGACACCGCGAAACGCAGCGCCCGCGCAAATGCCTTGAACACCGCCTCCACCTGATGATGCGACGAGCGGCCGTATAACACGCGCAGGTGCACGTTGGCCCGCGCGGCCTGCGCAAACCCCTGGAAGAAGTCCTCCACTAACTCGGTCTGGAAATCGCCGACGCGCTTGGCGGAAAAACGCGCTTTCAGCACGCAGAACGCGCGCCCTCCAAAATCGACCGCCGCCGCTGCCAGCGTCTCGTCCATCGGCATCAGGAAGTAGCCGGCCCGCAGGATGCCTTTTTTGTTGCCCAGCGCCGCGTTCACCGCTTCGCCTAGCGCAATGCCAACGTCTTCCACCGTGTGATGCTGATCCACATCCAGATCGCCCTTGGCCTCGAGACGAAGGTCGAATCCTCCATGCCGGCTCACCAGGTCCAGCATGTGATCGAAAAATGGAATTCCCGTTGCGACGTCTGCTTTTCCGTGCCCGTCCAGATTCAGCCGCAGTTCAATCTGCGTTTCTTTCGTTTTTCGCCGGATTTGTGCGGTTCTCGCCATTTTTCTAGACCGCTCTGGGCACCAGCCGCAGCAGCTTCTTAAGCTCGGATTCTGTACCGATGGTGATACGCGCAAAGCCTGTTCCCAGATCTTTGCTTCTTTCGCGGACCAGGATTCCGCGGCGCTGCAGTTCGCGAAAAAGTGCGGGGCCGGCATCACCAAAATCCACTAACACGAAATTCCCGGCGCTGGGAAACACACGCGCGCCGCGCTTTCGCAGTTCGTTGCTGAACCAGGCGCGCAGCCGCTTCACTTCACGCACGTAGCCGTTGAGGGTCTTTTTATCTTCAACCGCCGCTGCCCCCGCGGCCAGCGCTCCCACATTCACCGGGTAAGGCGGCAGCGCGCGCTTCACCAACGCCAGTGAATCGCGCTGCGCCAGCACCGCCCCAAGCCGCAGCCCCGCCAGCCCAGCTGCCTTTGAAAACGTCTTCGCCACAAACAGCTGCGGATAGCGGCGAATCCACGGCACCACCGATTCTCCCGAGAATTCCGAGTACGCTTCATCCATCACGACAACCGTCTCCGTCGCCGTGCGCAGAATTTTCGCAATCGCCTGCTTGGCAACCAGCGTCCCAGTAGGGTTATTCGGGTTCGCCAGGAACAGCACGCGCGGTTTCTCTCGCAGTGCTGCCAGCGCCTCTGCGAGAGGGAACGCCATCGTTGCCGAATATCGCAGCGCTTTCACCTTGGCGCCGGCGATTTCCGCATAGTAGCGATACATGGGAAATGTTGGCTCGCAGATGAGGATATGGCTGCCCGGCTCGACAAAGGTGTCGAAGAAAACGCGCAGCGCGTCATCGCCGCCGTTCGTCAACGCGATTTCATCGGCTCGCACGCGAAAATACTTCGCCAACTTCTTTGTCGGCCGCTCATATTCCGGGTACATCGCCAGCTTTTTTGCGCTCAACTCGGCCACCGCCCAGCGCGCCGCCTTCCCGCAACCCGACGTGTTCTCGTTGAAGTCGAGGCGGATCTTTCCGAATCGGCCCTCTGCGGGTACTTCATACGTGTGTCGCTCGAGAATTGCTTTGCGTACCGGCAGCCGCACCTTCATCGCCGCACCTCAATCGCGTTTGCGTGCGCCAGCAGTCCCTCGGCGCGCGCCAACGTTTTGACGTCGCTTCCCAGACGTTCGTAGCCTTTGCGGTCGATCCGCTGCACGCTGATGCGCTTTACAAAATCCTCGGTTGATAATCCGCCTCGCCGCCCCGCCCATCCTCCTGTTGGCAACACGTGATTGCTTCCGCTGGCATAATCTCCAAACGCCTGCGCGCTCAGGGGCCCCAAAAAGACAGTTCCTGCCGAATGTACTGCCGGCAAGGCCGAAGCTCCTCCTTCCGGAAGGCTCAAATGTTCCGGCGCAAACCGGTTGACGAATTCGCAAGCCTCTTTCCACGTTCGAGCGAGCAGAATTGCCCCGCTTCTCCGAATTGAAATCTGTGCCGGGCTGTCCTTTGGCAATGTTGCCAATTGAGTTCCAACCTCGTCTTGCACCCGTTTCGCAAAACGCGCGGACGTCGTAACCAGAAAACTTCCCGCATCAGGCGCGTGCTCCGCCTGCGCCAGCAAATCAGCCGCGATCCACCCGGGATTACCGCGATTCGCCAGCACCACCGCCTCCGTTGGTCCCGCGGGCAGATCGATGGCGCAGTCCGCACTCACGATCTGCTTCGCCGCGGTTACGTAGCGGTTACCAGGGCCGAAAATTTTCTCCACACGCGGAATCCGCTTCGTTCCGTAGGCGAGCGCCGCGATGGCCTGCGCACCCCCAACGCGCGCAAGGTCCGTTACGCCCAGCATCTCGGCTACTGCCAGGAGTTCATCGTTCGGGCGCGGACAAACCGCGATAATCCGCCGCACTCCGGCCACCTGCGCCGGGACCACTGTCATCATCAAAGTTGATACCAACGCGAACCGGCCGCCGGGAATATAGCATCCGATGGTCTCAATCGGCCGCACAATCTGGCCGACTTTCACGCCCGGCTCAACTTCCAGATTCCATTCCTTGGGTTTTTGCTGCTTCGCCACGCGCCGCACATTCTCCGCGGCATGTGCCGCCGCATGCAAGAACTTGCGGCTGACATGTTTGCGCGCTGCCCGACACTCTCTTCTGGAAATCCACACGCCTTCCCGTTGCAAGTCCCTGCCGTCCAGCTTTTTCGTCCATTCATCCAGCGCCGCGTCGCCACTCTTGCGCACCTCAGCCACGATGCGTTCCGCGGTTTCGAGCGCTGCGCGATCTTGCCCTTCGCGAACCTTCATCAAGTGCGCTTCTGTTTGTTGCGTCAACTTTAGAATCCGCATCACAGCACGATCTTATTCAAGGGATACTCCACGATTCCTTGTGCCTTCGCCGCCTTCAGTCTTGGCAGGATTTGCCGTACCACCGCTTCTTCCACGATGGTATTTACCGCCACCCAATCCGCATCGCTCAGTTCAGAAATCGTGGGATTCTTCAGTGCTGGTAGAACCTGCAACACACCGGCGAGATTCTCGCGTCTCACGTTAAGCATCAACCCCACCTTTGTCGCGGCCGCAATCGCTCCCTGCAGCATGAGCACCAGGTTCTCTGCCTTTTCGCGCTTCGCCGCATCGTCCGCCGATTTGCGATTCATGATGAATACGGTCGAGGATTCCAGCACCGTATCCAGGATTCGCAAGTGATTCGCCCGCAACGATGAGCCCGTCTCCGTCACTTCCACGATGGCATCGGCAAGTTCCGGCGCCTTCACTTCCGTTGCGCCCCACGAGAATTCCACTCGCGCTTTCACTCCGTGCCGCGCAAGATATTTTTCCGTGATGCCCACCACTTCCGTGGCGATCACTTTGCCTTCCAGATCGCGAGGTTCGTGGATCGCCGAATCCTCCGGCACCGCCAAAACCCACTTTACGCGTGCCAGCCGCTGCTTGGCATAGATCAGTTCGGCCAGTTCCAGAACGTCCGCTCTCGTTTCCACCACCCAATCGTGCCCGGTGATCCCGGCGTCTAGCGCCCCAGACTCGACGTATCGCGCCATTTCCTGTGCGCGTACCAGCAAGCAGTCCATCTCCGGATCGTCAATCGCGGGAACGTAGCTTCGCGAGCTAAGCGTCACTTTCCATCCCGCGCGCGCCAATAAATCCACGGTGGCGTCCTGCAGGCTACCCTTGGGAATTCCCAACCGCAAAAGGCTCATTCCGGCTCCTTTGTGCCATAGACTTCGGCTTCCGAGAAAGTCTTCTCCGCAATCACCCGCAGCGTTCCGTCGCTCTCCATTTTGCGGAAGAAGCACGTCCGGTAACCCTCATGGCAAACGCCCGGGCCTATGGCTTCGACGCGAATCAACAGTGCGTCGGCATCGCAATCCACCAGAATCTCTTTCACTCGCAGCACATGCCCACTGGTCTCGCCCTTTTTCCAGAGCCGCTTCCGCGAACGGCTGAAGAAATGCACCTCACCCGAGCTCTGAGTGCAGCCCAGGGCGTTTTCATCCACGAAACCGAGCATCAGCACATCTTTCGTTTCGTGATCCTGAATGACCGCCGGAATCAACCCATCCGTTTTTTCAAACGCCAGTTTCACCACAACCCCCTGAAAACAAAAATCCCGCCGGGGCGGTACGCGCCAGCGGGCTGTTGAGTGCTTTGCTTTCGTAAGCGCTATTCAGACCGGTTCGGGCGCGGCAGCAAGCCGTGATGGTGGTGGTGTCGATGCGCCCGGAAGGTCATTTCGCATCCCAACATACAGAATTGCCGCCGAGCCGCGCCAATCCAAACTTCGGTTTAGCTGTATTTGAATTCTCGATGCTATGCTCGTGTAATGGAACCCGGTGGCCCGCTCGAACCATAATTCATGGTCATGGAGAGATGTAGCGCCACGCCGAACCTACCGTTAGGCAGATTCTCCACCCTTACAACCTCGCCCACGTATTCGCAGTTCATCGGGTCATGCGCCGAACTGAACGGGAAGGTCACAAAAACCCGCATTCCCTTGTAATAGTTGCCGCGACGCGTATGGAAGTAAATTCCTTCTTTTGAGGCATTTACGCTGATCGGCAGGTCCTCGAAATGCTCGTCCCGCGGTTCCGACGGTCGTACGCGCAACGGCTTCGCGATCTTCGCGCGACGGCTTCGCCGCTTATCGGGGTACTTCTTTTCGTTTAATTCGGCCATGCTGGTTGACCTACGGAATGTAGGCCACTATCCATCTTTGGCGGTGCCGCGCCAAAGGTCAAGGCCTGGCGTTGAATCTGATACTGACCAACGCGCATCAAATGCCCAGTCCAGGGAGAGCCACATGGCAGACAAGGTCAACAAATCCGACGCCGAATGGAAAAAGCAACTCACCCCCGATCAGTACTACGTCACGCGCCAGAAAGGCACCGAACCGCCGTTCACCGGCGAGTATGAATCCACCGAAACTCCGGGCATGTACAAGTGTGTCTGCTGTGGTCAGCCCCTGTTTCTCTCCGACGACAAATTCCACTCCGGCTGTGGCTGGCCCAGTTTTACGGCCCCCTCAGACGCTACCTCCATCGAGACGGAAGCCGACCACTCCCACGGCATGCTACGCACGGAAGTGCGGTGCAGCCGCTGCGATGCTCATCTCGGGCATATCTTTGACGACGGCCCACGTCCCACAGGTCTGCGCTACTGCATCAATTCCGCTTCCCTGAAACTCGACAAGAAATAGCTCCATCCCCGCTTTGTGAAAAACTCCTGTGACTCGGGAGGGGGCACGGCTTTCAATCGTGCCGTACGTGCCTACCGGACAACCCGGCTTGGGCCGCTGAGGGCTTCTCTTTTACCCGGGGTGAAGTCCGAGAATTGCATTGCGCTCTAAGCATTTTCGACGCGCGCGACACTACCGTGGTTCCCATCAGTTTGCGATTTCTCCCTGTTTTGTTATCCTCCAACAGGTCGATCCCAACAAAAGGAATTTTGATGCGCCCAACTAGAGTTTCGCTCGCATTCTCGATTATGGTTGCCTGCGCGGCTATCTCTCTTTTCGCCGCCGATCAGAAAAAGAAGACGCCTCCTCCAGCCGAACCCGCCCAACCCTCCTATGAACTCCCGCAGCCCGCTCAGGAGATGCTCGACTATTCCATGTACGTAAGCATTCGCGAGGAGGCCACTGCTCATTCTCACATCATGGAATATGCTTCCGCGCTGACCGACGGTATCGGCCCTCGCCTGACGGGTTCGCCCAACCTCAAGCGTGCCAATGAATGGACCCGCGATCAGTTCACCGCCATGGGCTGCAGCAATTCGCATCTGGAGGACTGGGGCGAGTTTGGCATGGGTTGGGAACAGCTGAATACCTGGGTGCGCATGACCTCTCCGGACAAAGCGGTCTTCATCGCGCAAGCAGCGCCGTGGTCGCCTGCCACCAAAGGTGTTGTGAGTGGCTCAGCCGTCTGGGCAGACATCCAGGAAGAAAAGGATTTCGAGAAATACAAGGGCAAGCTTGCAGGTAAGATTCTTTTTCTGGGACCGATGCGCGACGTGAAGCCGGTCGATAAGGCCCTCTTCACGCGCTACGACGACACGGAACTCACAAAGCTCCAGGAATACCCGATTCGCCTTCCGAACCAGGAAGACGCACGGCAGCAGTTCGCGCGCCGCGCGGAATTTCGCGAGAAGCTGGGACAATTTCTGGCTGCGGAGCAGGTCGTGGCGGTGATTCTGCCCAGCCGCGACGCTCCGGATAGCGGCGGGTCTGGCGGCACAATTTTCGACGACAATGGCTCCGCGTTCGGGCGGCTTGTTTATCAAAAGGACCACGCCAACCCCGTACCACTGGCGGTGACCGCCATTGAAAACTATGGCCGGGTCTACCGCTTGCTGAAGGCCAACGTGCCCGTAACCATAGAGCTGAACATTGAAACGAAATTCTATGACGACCACGAGCATGGCTTTGACACCGTCGCCGAAATTCCTGGCACCGATCCCAAGCTCAAGGACGAAATCGTGATGGTCGGCGGCCACCTGGACAGCTGGATATCCGCCACCGGCGCCACCGACAACGGTGCCGGAAGCGTTGTGGCGATGGAAGTGATGCGCATCCTCAATGCTCTGCATGTAAAGCCGCGCCGCACCATTCGCGTAGCCCTCTGGACCGGCGAAGAGCAGGGTCTCTTTGGCTCACGCGGATATGCCAGCCAGCACTTTGGGTCCGCCCCACGTTCCACGGAGCCGGATCAGCTCAAGCTCAGCGAGTTTATGCGCAAAGTAACCGGCCCGTTGCAACTGAAACCGGAGCAGCAGAAAGTTTCTGGCTACTTCAATGTCGATAATGGAAGTGGGAAAATTCGCGGCGTGTATTTGCAGGGCAATGCCGCGATCGCACCAATTTTTGTGCAGTGGATTGCCCCGTTGAAAGACCTGGGCGTCACCACGTTGACCATGCGCAACACCGGTGGCACCGACCATTTGAGTTTTGACGCTGTGGGTATCCCGGGATTCCAGTTCATTCAGGATCCCCTGGACTACGAAACGCGCACGCACCACTCCAACATGGACACCTACGAGCGTCTCCAGGCCGAAGATCTCGCGCAAGCTGCGCTGGTCGAAGCCATCTTTGTGTACAACGCGGCGATGCGCGACCAGATGTTGCCGCGCAAACCCCTGCCGCATCCGGAGCTGCAAGAACAAAGCACGCAACCGCTAAAGAACGTTATGCCAGGGGCTGAAGCGAAGCCCTGAGGTCGCTCTTCTGCAGAAGGAAAGCGTCCGCGGGCGCACACCCGCGCCACCTTCCTATTTTTTCTCAAGGCTGAAACTGTTTTTTCGTTGCGACTCTTACGCAGCCGGGCAGGAACACGCGGCCATTTCCGCGACCGGATCCGAACTGCGATCCCATGCAGCTACCAGCAGTACTTTGTGACCGGTGGGATAACGGAACACGTAATAGACGTTGGAAACTCCATCGATTTCATAGAAACCGGGACGCCGGCGATCGGCGCGGCCCAGCGCGCCCGTATTCAAAAGCAGGCGCAGTTCGAGCAATTGCTCCGGTGTGTGGTGCCGGAGATCCTCAACAACAGGTGGTAGTTTTTGTATCGTCAACATCGGCGCATCCTCATCCGCCGCCAACAGCTTATCTGACCCTCATGAGTAAAGACGTAAAAACTGGCTAAATGTTTCGTAGCAGCCAAATTTGCTGCCAAAAAGTGCCAGAAACGGGGCGTTTTTTCGCTCTTCTTCGTCTCTCAAACCTTTAGATGCAAGGGCTTAGGAGCCGGTAACAATTTTCTGTAACAGTGCCAGATCCCGGCCCAGCCACTGTATATCTTTACAGTGGACATCTACCTCATCCTCGAGTATCTTTCGCGCACTGTGTTAAGCCTCTGACGGAGAGTTGCATGGCGTGGCTGTTCAGAACGTTGCTCTTTAATGCCGCGGTGGGGGGGATCGTTCTGGCTACAGCTTTTTCCCAGCCCGCAACCGCGCAACAATCCAATTCCCCTGTTGCGATCCTGGATTCCACAAGCCGAATCTGGCCTGTATTTGCCTCTGCGGCCTCTGCCTCGTCTGCCCTGCCGCAGCATGACCTGTACGCGCAACTCTTCTCGCGCAGTTTTTCGTCGCTGCGATCGACGACTGTGGCTAAGCCATTCACAAAGCCAGTGGCGACGAACAATCCGACGACCATTGATCGCATGGAGGCGGCCTTCTCCTGCAACGACACGCCGTTCGTCGACCAGGTGCGCTTTCCGCTGGCTGCGCTCTGGCGCGGCCGCTTGAAAGTCGTGGGAATTGAGAGCGACGTGACTACGGCAAACTTTGTTCTTGGGCTTCCCGGAGGTGGGACGCTTCCAAGCTTAGGCATGTTCAGCTCGGGACATCTGGTCACCCATACTCCGCCTTCGCTCCAACTCACCGGCATCCATTTGATGTTTGATCTGCGAGGAAGCGAAATAGCTGCCACGGATAACAGCGGCCTGCATGGCCTGCAATACGTGATGCGTGCCGGTCGCGGTTTTTTCCAGTCGGTCACTGGCCGCTGACCTGCGCTTGCCGCAAGTAGCGGCGCTCTTAGGGACGTGAAAACTGATGAGATACGGGTTACTATCTTGCCAGACACTTGCGCGTCTGTAATTTCCTTGTCATAGTTACATTTCATTTTTATTACCGCAGAGGCATTTACCGTGGCAAAAACAGCTAGCAAAGGTCCAAAGAAATCAGTGCGCGACGAGAAGTCGCAGTTTGGCAAGGATCGCCGTCGCCGCCATCACCACTTCCTGGTTACCGTGAACTATGCGGACGGCGAAACTTTCGGCCGTGTGTACACGAACAAGGAAAAAGCCACCCGCTTCGCGGAACGCCAGCGACGCTCGCCGGTGGTCAAATCCGCTCGCGTGACGCAGGTTTCCTGAGCGTCCCTTTTTCGCGCAAATTCCGCCGAAGATTTGAAGTTTTTCGCGGAAGCGTGCTATAAAAGAAGAGTTCGAGGCGGCCTTAGTATAGTGGTAGTACGGAACCTTGCCAAGGTTCAGGTGTCGGTTCGATTCCGATAGGCCGCTCCATTAAATCAATCACTTACGCTACCACCTCTTTTTCCATATTTTCCAAAATGCTATCGAATCGTGTTATTGCGAACCGATCCCGCGGGATTACTTTCCGATCGAGGAAAGTTAAGTATGGCCAATTCAGCGTCTTAGGTTTTGGCGCTGCATTCGCCGTGTCTTACACCTGAACCCTGCTCGGGTTCAGGTGTAGATCCGCACGCTTATGCTATCGTGCAGTGATAAATCTCTCTGGAGGAACGATCGTGCGCTACGACGAGTTCCGTGACCAGCTGGAAGCTGCTCTTCAGCGGAATAGTCTTCACTTCCATTCCCTCCAACGCGTCGAGACCGTCGAGCTCGCGAACACTGTGCGGCATTGGAAGGTCTATGCCCACGGAGCCGCACCTCCGAGCACCGAGCCCTTTCACGTCGCGGCTGAGATCGGCTTCGCATGGAGCCCCTTCGACGCCGCTCGATCGTACGCGCGCGAAGAAAACCTCCTCACGGAGCTCATTGGCAGGAAGAAGCGACTGCCTAGAACCGAGCGCAGGTGGACGCGAGTAGACCTCTGGCTCCACGCCAGTCTCCCTTACGGTTCGACGACAGCAATGCCCGAGTCCCAGTTTATTCGGAGCCTGGACCGCATCGATTCTGGAGAAGATCCATGGAGCCTTTCTCGAAGTCGAGGAGAAGGCGGGGCGCATTGTCGCTGTCTTTGGCGCGCATGAAGACGTCGACGTGCTGGCCCACTGCCAACCTGATGGCGTCGTTTCCTTCAAGGGTCTGGCGATCTCTGGATTCCGGATCGTCCACTTTCCCCGCGTCTGGGACGCGGGTTGGTTCTGGTGGACCTAAGCGCAGCCCAA
Organism: Candidatus Acidiferrales bacterium; assembly: GCA_963804635.1. GTDB lineage: Bacteria > Acidobacteriota > Terriglobia > Acidiferrales > UBA7541 > Acidiferrum. The sequence continues at coordinate 215,379 of CAWDRK010000034.1, read as the reverse complement.
ACAACGGCTTGGATTTGTTTGCTCCACCTGTCCCCCAGTTTGCAAGCAGGGACCGCGGGTTCAAGTCTCCACCAATATCAGTTATTCAACCGGCACTGCTTCGGTCAACACGAATGTGAACCGAGCGACTGCGTCGTGTACCAGGCCACATAAGTGCGGGTTCGAGGGGTTTCTGACTATTTGTCGTTGACAATCAGTAAAACCTTTGACATGCCTCCAACCGTCAAGTTGGGTTTCTTTCCAGGGGCGGCTGAAAGCGGTAAACGACCGTACCCGTTCACAGGCACACGAAATTCGTTCGTTCGAGGTCTGCGGTGCCCGGCCCGCGGGACCTCGTCACCACCGGCCGGGTACAAAGAGAGGCTAACCATGCAACGTGCGCGATTCGTGTTCATTGCGATGTGCATACTTGTGCTGCTGGGTACACCCGCAGCGAGCTTTGGGCAGACCACTCAATTGAAGTTGACCCCCGCACCGGGGTATGCCCGGATGCCCAATGTCAACATCAACAAGGTGAATCCGCCGAGTAATTCGATTCGGTTTGTACTGCCTGCCGGAAAAACCAGCACGCGAGGACTTTTCCTCAATGACGTCAACTCTGGCGGGGGCGGGTCCAACAGCGGCAATGCCAGTAAACATGGCACAAACGGCGGAGTCCCCAATCTCGTTGGGTTGAGCACCGTGCCGACTTTCACCGGCGCATTCGCTTCGCCGGCGCCTTCCATCGACCCATTCCAATCCGACGGGTTCATCAATGTCTCTCCGTTTGTGATGATCGGCAACAACCCTCAATTGGGTGGGACTACGACGATTCCAGCGAACATCACCACCATTTCGTTGCAATTGCTCAATGCCGTTGGAGGTGTACAAACCACCGTGCCATTCGCGCCCTTCGAGGGTCTCACAGAAGATTCCCCGAACTTCAGCTCATCCCACTACTCCGTGGGCAACACACAATTCGGCGATGCCGTCCAGCGCGCCGAATTCTTCAACGTAATGGCACCGAACTGGCATACGCAGTTGGCCCCCCAGATCGTCAATCGCGCCGTCATCCAGGTACCGCAAACTGTTCAAATCCAGTTTGCAGACGGAACAATCTTGACTGTGCCCGGCTACATGACGACCACCGCGTCGGACGGCAGCACCGTGGTATTTATGCTGGACTTGCTGTTCAACGTTCTTGATTTCAACCAGGCGGTGAACGATATCAATGGTGGCATGTTTGTCACCAATGCCATGAATTATCATCTGTACCCCAACACTTTCTTGTTCTCCGTGATCGATGAACAGGGAGATACGAGCTGTTGCGTTCTTGGTTTCCATGAGTACATTTTTGACCCGACCATTTTCCCCACCCCCCGCTGGATCTACTCCTTTGCCAGCTGGATCTCCCCGGGAACCTTCGGCGGCGGGTTCCAGGACGTGACCGCTCTCTCGCATGAAACATCGGAGGCCCTAAACGATCCCTTTGGAAACAATATTGTGCCCACTTGGCAATTCCCCGGCCTGCCCGGAGTTTGCCAGGCAAACCTCGAGACGGGGGACCCCGTGGAAGTGCTTCCCGTCGCCACTGTGCCACTCCCAATCAAGGAAAAGGGAAAAACCTTTGTTTATCATCCTCAGACCGAGGCATTACTCGAGTGGTTTGAGATTGGGAATCCATCGAATGCGATAGGAGGAGCTTTTAGCTATCCGGACACGACCGCTTTAACGTCGACAGCAACAGCGTGTCCGTTGTAGAGATCCGGCCGCCTTTTGCAGCGAAACTGCCGGGTAGCAAGAGCGACGAACAGAAGACTCAGCAGAACGGGGAAGGAAGGCACGGGAGGGATCAGGTCATGCTCAGCCTCCGCGTGTGGCCAAGCCCTGAACCACCAAGTCTAATTCCACATTTGAAGTGAGTCTGCGCGAACAACCTTTGCCCGAGAGAGCTGTGGTCTCCGGTTCCGAGAGGAATCCAATCGTGCAAGGCCAGGAACAGGACGTAAAAACACTGAAGCACACGCAATGTGCTCATGGTGATTGCATACATGAAGACTGCGATTATACGGCGCCTCCCCCTTCTTAGTCTCTGTAAGGTTACTTCTTCGGGCTAGGTCCCGATTAACGCCGATCCCGTCAACTTGAAATGCCCGCAAATCCTGCCAGGGAGGTATCCGGTTTCTGAACCGCGAGGTCGGTCAGTTCTCTGCGAACAGACTTAGTCGCGTGGTCCGACAATAAGTTGCGATTAGTCAGAGAGACATGTGGCCCTCCTCTCCTTAAGTCAGTGCTGACTTGGAGCGCACGGCCCTCTGGCTTGTGTGATACCCTCCCCTTTCAAAGCGCAAGGTATTTCGTGGGGCCAGGATGGACGCAATGCTTGCTATAACCGGGGTGGCCGAGATCGTTCTCAATGTTCGCGATCTACCGAAAATGCGCGATTTCTATAAAGAGGTTCTCGGCTTCAAGTTGCTGAGCGAGGCTTGCCACGAGACCGGCCCTGAGCCAGATGCCGATGGGGACCCTACCATCGCATTCTTAACCATCACGGAGGTCGATACGCCGCTTGGCCGGCATGGCCATCCACAGCTGTTAGCACTGATTGACTTCCATCGACACGTCTTTGCCAAGGGGAGGTTCGACGGGCACGAACCAACTCGATCGACACTGAATCATTTGGCTTTCGAGATCCCACCCGAGAGCTACGAGGCCCATAAAGAACGACTCGAAGCTTTCGGCCTCCGTCCTCGCCCGGTCACGTTTCCGGCCATGACCGCACGAGCCCTCTTTTTCGACGACCCAGAGCAGAACGTGCTGGAGTTGATCTGCCATGCTAGGTCGACTGCGGATTATGCGGCTCCAACGGGACACGTGACGAGGGAAGACTAGTCACTTCCCGCAAGGACTGGGATTCGTAGAACAATCCACATTCCATGGAGGAATGTATGGGAGCGGATGATACCCGCAACGAAAAGCCTGATTGGCGACTGCATGGCTTGCGAATCGTCCGCAGCGGCGAATTGGACAGCAACACGCCGCAGACTCTCGGAATGGAGCGGACTGAAGCTATTTCCCGAGCTCGGGTGGGGGCCCAAAAACTTTGGGCCGGGACAGTGGTTGTGCACCCGAATGCCAAAACCGGGCCACATCATCACGGGGAACTTGAGACCGTGATTTATATTGTGCGCGGTCGGGCGCGCTTCCGCTGGGGAGAGCGATTGGAGTTTGTGGACGAGGCCGGTCCTGGAGATTTCGTGTACGTGCCGCCTTATGTGCCACACCAGGAACTGAACGCGAAGAAAGACGAGCCTGTGGAAGCGGTGATCGTGCGTAGCGGACAGGAGCCGGTAGTGGTGAATCTGGAGATTCCGAGTCCGGAAAAGGATCCTACTACTCCGCAGCCAGATCCCTTTCATTCGGCCCCGGGAAAATTTTGAAAGTAACCATTTTGCTTTGCCGACAGTATCGTGTGAATCGGGCTTATGGTTGCATCTATGTCGCTTGCGGCTGCGCTGGGCGGTGCAACCACATGGCAAGTCCGGGGAAGAACAGCAACGCGATGCGCCGCAGCATTAACCATCCGACCTTTAGCAGCCCAATGATGGTGAAACCCCACATCGCTATCACAGGAAGATTCAGAAGAAAGGCCACCATAGAGTTTGTGTAGTCAGCGATCGCAAAAAGTGCGCCGCGCACCGAAAGCTTGAAATCGTAGAGTGGTCGCCAATGGATGCCGAAAACCCGCGTTTCGGCCACTCCTGTGATGTTAGTCGTCAGCAAGGCCATTTCAACCTGGTGATGAAGAAAACGTAGATCGCCTTCACGCTCGTCAATGCGCCCTCGCACTTCCGCCAGCTTCGAACTAATCTCCAGAACGTCCTTTATCGCCGTGGCGCGCTTCAGAATCGCTAAATACTGCGCTTCCTCGGCGCGAGAATTACGCAAGGTCGCCTCCTGATTCACGTACTCGCGGGTGACGTCACGAACTTCAACGGTATCTTGCTCGACTGTCTTAGCTATGCCCCGCACCTGCGAACGCGCTTCGTCAAAGTGCTCGGCTGGAATGCGTATGGTAATTTGGGCCGACCGAGTCCCCTCGTCGCTACCGCTTACCTTAGATTCTTAAATCTTCTACAAAAATACTCTAACAATTTCCCGTCATGAGTATAGCTGTAACATGACGTGTAACATCAAGCAACCTTTAGCAGCTGAATGATTTCTTGGATGGCGTCATCGGCCTTGTGATAAGCAGCTTCCAGTGGAACTTTGGGGTGAGCCTTGGAGTCGGGCCGGTGGTGAAAGAGACTATGGGCGAGGGGCCCGCAGAGGCGTTTTTGGAAAGAGGAGAGGAGCGCCCTTTGACGCCCTTGTTGGTGAGGCGGTAGGTGTAGTGGTGGCCGTCGCGTTGCACCAGATCATGGGCCTTCATCTTGCGCAGATCGTAGCGAAGTTGTGGGAGTCCATAGCGGTTGGCAGAAAGATGGAAACTGGTAAGGATGGCTTGGTGGATTTGCGTGGCTCTCCAGCCGGCCAGGCGGGTTCCTCCGTGCAAGAAAACTTCCATCAGCCGGATCATGCGGGTGTCCTGGATCTTGATACCAGGGAACTTGACAGTGCCCACCTGGATGGGGAGAGCCAAGCGTTGAAAGAGCGGGAAATCCACGTGTACATTTAACCATTGTGCTTTTTATCTGGTGAAGCGATCGGTGATGTCTAGGAAGTGCTCGCGCACCGCAGGCATATGATCGAGTCCCTTTTTGAGTCCGAAGTTTGCCAGGTTGTTGGAGCAAAGCTCATTTCGAAGATAGATAGAGAACTTCTCGTATTGCCTAAGGAAAGCGTTTTTAAAATACACTCTGAAGACGTGATGGCCATGCTCTATCTGTTCGAGCGTGGTGTGTAACTTTCCTTTGAGCTTCTTGGTTACGCGGCAGCCTAATATCTCGGAGATTTTGTTGGCGGTCATCTCCCAAAGACCCATCTCGCAGGAGCGCTCTAAGATTTGTGAATCGGGAAATTCCGTTTGAAAATCAAATTGCGGCAGAATTCTATCTGCTTTATGTAGTATAAGCGCCGCAGTTTCATAGCTTTTCTCTCGCGTTCTTAGAACTTTGGTCCAAGGACCAGAGTCCAGTATTCCAGTCTATTGCTTATGATTTCTGAGCTCAGACTATCCGCGGTCTCCTGCAGAGCTTGGGAGTCAGAAACGGCGAGGAAGGCATTGTCGTTTTTGCGGAAGGTGATCCCTTGTCGGAGAAGTTCCTTTTCCATAAAGGAATGACCATTGATGTAGTAAGTGGTGTGTAAGGGTAAAAACTATCCTACCCGCAGTACCATGGGGCCAAGAACTTCATCGCGCAGGTAGAAGTAGTAGTGCGTGAAGCGGTTGCGCTGCTTTTACAAGATGCGGTAGTTGGGATCGTCGGTGGGAAACTTTGCAGGGCGGAGCTAAAGGTCTGTCCCTGCTCCATGCTTTTTATGATGAAGTACACGCCATGCTGGTTCTGGCGCTCCATGCTTCGGAGCCAGTACCGGACGTAGTCTTCCTTGCGTACTCCCTTCTCGGCCCACTCCTTGGTAATGTTGCGTTTCCTTGCATAAGCGTCTACCCAGTTGTTGTAGTCCTTGTTACTTTTGCGTAGCACTTCCTTAGTGATGTCGCCTACTCCCACCACCTCGCGTAAGAAATATACGGCATTCTCCGGGCGGGTTAGGGCGTACAAATAACCGTTGATGACGATGCTCTCGAAGCAGTGGTATACGAACTATAGCAGACCGGTAAATAGATTGTGGAAGAGTTCCATTAGACTATCTCCCCGCCTTTTACTTTACGCGCGAAGGAGTACTTCCGTGAAGCGGCTAATCGTCCAGCGTGGCCAGTGCATACAGGTGTTGTACTCAGCTAGTTTCCGCCTTATAGATGAGATTCATTATATCCAGTAGCGTGCGGCCTAACAGTACAGTCTCGTGATCACCCTGCCTCAGTGTCTACTATTCTCATCAGAAACCTTCGATGCCTGTTTTCTCGACCCTGCTGATCACCTGTCTGTTCCGCTGTCCCTCGATGGAGACCCTTTGCCTGTCTACATCTAGGAAAACGACAAGAACTTCACCGTCGCTGTACGGGGACCTACCGTATCGATAGCCAGCCTTCGTCTTCTCGGAACGAAATTCAGGCCGCGTCCGAGCCATCCTCTGCTACCCAACACTGCAAATCATCGAGCATCTGGAACTCACGGCGAAACCAGAAAGGTGCGTTGCGATGCTACGCAACTCTTCGGCTGCTTGGAAAGGATCCGTGGCGACGATTTCCAGTGTGCCCGTACGGACGACCTGCGGATCGATGTGACCTGCCGGTGACGCGTTAGCTGCCTCCAGTGGGACACCTCCGAGCACGCCACCCAACGCGCCTGCGAAGTCCACTGATCGCGCCTTCTGTCTCGCGAGGAACGATGGAAGTATGTTTCGCTGTTGCCGCATTGATGACGGGTCCCAGGCAGTGGACGCCAGCCCGGAGGCCTTCTGCATCGCGATACCGCGACGTTGATCGCGCCAATTCACGAACATCAGCAAGACAAAGAGACTCGTGGAAGCGAGAAATCCGACGGCCACCCAGTGGCGATTCGCATTCCGTGCCATTCGCATTGCCTGGGGCATCGAAGCTCCTTGCTGAATTAGACAGAAGCGTGTCGAAATTTGTTCCCGCAGGAATTGTGACCTGTCGCGACAAGCTCGTGCGCAGAGACGTTGCTGATTCCGGGTGAATGGCCAGCAAACGGCCCTTTCGTGCACACTTCCTGGACAGGCGCACGTGAACACGGGCCCAACAGTATTTGTGCTGTGCAAAAAACCCTATGTAATAGAGCTCTCGGAGCTTACTTCGAGCGAGAAGCAGATTCCCGAAATTGTTGAAAAACCTAGAAAGCGACGATAAAGGAAGGAATGGTTGGAACGAGGGCCCGTGTTTGCAAGCAGGAGTCCGAATTTCTTCCGTGTCATGTAGGTGTTATGGGAATCGTGATGGATGGCGGCAAATAACGGCAAAAACTGAAAAGAGAAGGCGGTTGCTTCAGCCCAAGTCACGAAGATCGAGTCTCTCTCAGGGAAGCGGCGCGGATTGAGAACGAAACACGAATGCCACAACCATGTGGGATTGGATCGGCTTTCCCTCGTATGTTGCTGCGCTGAAATTCCAATTCTTCAAAACGCCGGTTGCCGAGGCCGTCAGCGGCGGAACGTCTCGCAGAGTCGCGACCTTGGCGGCGTTGCCCTTCATATCCAGCGTGACGTTCAGGACCACCGCCCCTTGGGCTTTCGCCTTGGCAGGATACGGCGCAAAGGTCGCCGTGTTCAGTTGCGCCGGGGAAAATGCCGGATCCTTCGTAGAAATGGGCTGAACTTGCGCTGGCGGTGGCAGCGGAATGCTGTCCGCCCCAAGAAAACCGGGATCGTACACGATGTTGATCGTCAGCGTCGATGCTACAGGCTTTCCATCCAGCGTCGCCGGTGCGTACGTCCAAGAGCGCACCGCCGCTGCGGCCGGCCCGGACACCGAGGAGATATCCCTTAGAATTCCCACTCCCGTTACCTGACCTGTATTGTCCAGGTCTACCGAAAGTGTAACCACTCCCGCGTCCAGGCTACTCGCGGGATAGGGAATGTTTCCTGCTTTGCTCACGTTCGCCGGAATAAAGTGCGCCGGCTCTTTGGCCTCAGACGTCATCGCCCATGCCGCACCAAGCATCATCAGCAACACGCTTGTGGAAACAATGAAAATTCGCTTCATCGCTGTAATCCCCAGGACTTTGAAACAGACAGCACCGGCGGCCTCAGAGGATCCGCCCTCTTACACACTATTCGGACACTGGACGATGTGTATTGTCAAAAGTAACAGGCAACTTATAGACGATCGCCTTCAAACCTGATAAACGCTTCCCGGACAAATGGGTTCCAGGGTTCGCGCATCCGAACGGCCGCACGCGCTTCACTACCGCCATGCGCTGGAAAGCCTAGCATCCGCAGGCCGCAGACCGCCGAAGCAATGGCAAGACCCATTTTCGACACAAAGTGACGACACTGCGCAACCTGTCACTAGAGACAGTAGGCAGCTCGCAGACACCCCGATAGTGTTTCACGCTGGCGGAAGCTCCCGAGCTCGGCGAGGTTGTGATGGCTTTTCGCGAAGGAGAGCACATGAAAACGTTGGGTTGCAGGTTCGTTGTAATCGCAGTTTTGACAGGACTCTCATTTGTTTCGAGCGTTTGGGCCCAGGCCGGCAATGCAATCGAGTTCAAGGTCACGAGTTCCTTTGTTGCTGGAGACGCGAAGCTTCCGGCGGGGACATATACGATACGTCAGGATCCAGACAGCCAGCTGGAGTGGGTGATTTCCAATGACTCCAAGGGGTTCAGTGCATTCCTCCCGACGGAGCCGTTGAGCCCAACAACACCAAGTCAAAAGACGGAAGTGACGTTCCAAAAATATGGGAACACGCTCGTATTGAAGGAAATCTGGATCCCCGGGTTTGCGACCGGTTTTTCCGTGCAAGCCAGTTACGCCGAGAAGAAGGCTGCCAAGGCGGGCTCCCCGACCAAGGTTTCCGTCGCCGCCGCAAAGAAGTGATCGCGAAAGCCTTGCGGAAGCAACTCTCTACAGACCGCTCCAATTGAGGCTGCAGATCAGTGTGTCACTGACGCAGAACTTAACGCAAGTACCATCCTTAGTAGTCTTAGACCTTTGATCGGCACTCGACTTCAGCCCCTTGCCGATTGCCAGGGTCCGCAATTCTTCGTATTCCGCAGGGCCTTCTTCAGTCGCGACCTTGCTCGAAAGCTCAAGAATTGTACCTCCGGGCCACTCCCAAAGCTCCAGCGCGAGTTTCTTGGATCGTGAATCCAATTTGATTTCCCAATCGGTCGCTTTAATGTTGGTGACTGGTTTCACCTGATTCCAATTGATGGTCATCTGGGCCCATTCCCCTAGCCAAGGTCGTTCGCCTCAACGATCTCGCCAGCAACGTGGCAGGACACGAAATTGGTCTTATTATGAGGTCGGTGATTACCGCCGAAACCACCCGGTACGGCAACGTATCCGAGCCTGAGGCGTTCATCAAATCAAGGCTCCATCGATCCAACATCACAGAGTCTGACCTGTCTCAAGTGACAGTGGACAAGCTCACCCATTGCCCTACAGTCCTTCGATCAGCAACATCTGGCCATCTGATCGACTCTTCGTCAGAAGCAGGATGGTATGGAATCAGATATCCTGGCGTCCGGGCTCGAGGGACGGCGAACATTGACGGCGTCTTGGGCGTTATGTTCAACGACCACAACAGTTAACTCGGCCTAGTTCCGTTCAGGGAGACGCATCTATGCCCGCCTCCGGGATTGCTGCCGTATCTGTAGATTTCAGATCACAATTTCTCGATGGATTGTCTCCGGCTGATCGCAAAACGATTTTGGCCGCTGCCACACAGCGGCGGTTCGGCGCCAATTCTGTGATCACAAACCAAGGTCATCCCGCCGATCATCTTTTCCTGCTGACCAAGGGCCTGACCAGATACTTTTTCGTTACAGAGCAGGGCAAGAAGCTTCTCTTTCAGTGGCTTGGACCAGGAGATCTATTCGGCGCTCGGACTGTTTTGTCCAGCCATTCTTCTTATCTTTTCAGCATAGAAACGGTAGCGGACAGTTCGGTGTTGGTGTGGGATCGCCCCACAATCCGAGACCTTGTCACTCGATATCCCCGATTGCTCGAAAACATGTTGACAACTGCGTCAGACTACGTGGCTTGGCAACTCGCGTCCCATATAGGTTTAGCTTGTCACACCGCTCGACAGCGGGTTGCTCAAGTACTCGTCACTCTCGCCCGCACCATCGGTCAGAAAACTCCAGGTGGCGTTAGCTCCGGATCACAAACGAGGATTTGGCTAACGCGGCGAACGTCACGCCTTTCACTGCAAGCCGCCTGATGCGCGAGTGGCAACGTGAGCATGCCTTAGTAAAGCGTCGCGGCGAGGTTCTGCTCCGATCGCCTGACCGGCTGTTCTTGCGCATGATGTGACCGTAGTTCAGTTTCCATTATCTTTTTCTCTGTTCTTGCATTCCGTAAGTGCGCTTGAGCAAGTTGAAGGTTGCTCTGAAGCAACGATCGAACCCATCTCGCATGTGATGCTATTGCCGTAGTAATTCGTTCAGCACCCTCAGTTCACGAATTTGGTCTTGCACTCCAAACAGGAGGAGGTTATCTGCAATCAGCCTTTTCTGCGCATTCTCGTGGTGGATGATTTTGCGGATTGGCGGCAATGTGTCCTTGAGAAGTTGCGGGAAAATCGCAGCTTGCAGGTTGTTGGCGTTGCATCCGACGGACTTGAAGCGGTTCTAAAAGCGGAGGAGCTGCAACTGGACCTGATTCTATTGGACATCGGGCTCCCAAAGCTGGATGGGATTGAAGCTGCTCGACATATTCGCAAGATCGCTCCCAGAGCCAAAATCGTTTTTCTAACTCAAGAGATTGATCGCGATGTGGCGCGGACAGCGGTCGGCGCGGGTGGAGATGGTTACGTTGTTAAATCGGATGCCGACGGTGAACTATTCGCCGCTGTCGAGGCCGTTATACTTGGGAAGAAGTTTGTGAGTGCCAGATTGACGGATCCCGCTGTCTAAAAGAAGATGCCCGCTTACTTCAGAATCGATAGGGAACATAGACTGGTGATGACCACCATCTCTGGTGTCTTCACCCTGGCTGACGGATTGGCGCATCAGGAGAAACTCCTGAAGGATCCTGATTTTGACCCCAGCTTCTCCCAGTTGATTGACTTCACCCAAGTCACCAAGCTCGAGTTAGGGACTGAAGAGGTGCGCAGGTTGGCGCAAAGATCCATATTCTCATGCGATGCGCGACGGGCGATCCTGGTAGGCAGCGACTTGGCATTTGGATTAGCTCGAATGTTTCTGATATTTCGTGAATCCTTAGGTGAAAAAGGAGTTCGCGTCTTTCACAGCCTCGACGAAGCACTGTACTGGGTTTTCACTGGGAACAACTCCGCGTGAAAATCTTCTCCACTACAGTACCGCTTCATTACGCAAAACAAGCCCGGGTATCCGGCGCAGGATAAGAAATGCGGACCCAAACGGTAATTGCTTTCGAGTTTCGCGTAGAAGCGATTGCCCGTGCGCGAGTCGAAAATCAGTTGGCCGAGACGATGAGCTGAGTATCGGCATTGCCGCACATGCCGTAGATAGTGCCGGCAGTGCAAGCGCCGACGGAATAGGTGTAGCAACCGGGATGCTTGGCGACGACGGTGATGGGGCGATCGGCGCCGCCCATGATGGCGCCTTCGTGATCGAAGGGATCGGAGCTGCCAAAGTCAATGACGAAGCCGGTGTTCTTGGAACTGCTCATGAAGGTGACGGTGGTTCCGACTTTAATGCAGAAAGCTTTGTTGGACTTGGCGTCGGGAATGCTCGGGGTAGCGGTGGCGTAGGAGCCCTGGTCGCGCTTAATGTCGATGGAGCAAGGAGAGGAAGCGGAACCGCAGGTGTTGGCCGCGGCGCAAATACTGGCGGGATTGGAAGCCGAGCAGACGTCGCCTTTGATTTTTTTCTTGGTATCCTTGCCAACGATGAAGCTGGTTAAGAGAAGCGGAAGAACGAAGAGAGAACAAAGAACTGCAAGGTAGCGGTAAATCTTCATTGAGCACCTCACTCCGAAGAAATAAACGAGACTGTATTCCTGAAACTGAGCAGCCGGCGATTCGCGACGGAAGAGCGTCCGCTTCCCCTACAAGGCTAGCAGAAAGCGGCCGCTGCGCGGGACTGCCATCATTCCACCAAAAAAGAGAACTAATTGACGCCAGCGGTACCTTTCCAGTCGATGATGTCGACCAGTTTCCAGGGATTCTGGGCAAGTTGGAACTGAATCTGCCCCTCTTTGTCCATAGCCAGTTGGCAGGCAGGATAGAGCACACCGGTGCTTTTGCTCTTATCGGTATCGTTGATGTCGAACTCGCCGCCAGTAAGGTTGAAGGATTGGGATTGTGTGTCGGCGTAAACTTCGCCGAAACGGAGCAGGCGATTGGTGATCCAGCGGATCTTGCGACCGGTGGGAGTGGGAATCATGCGGATAAAGGAGACATCGTAGCCGAGAGTGCCGGTGATGGAGCAATGGCCGACGGCTCTCATCTTGGAGAGTGCGTTGACCAAGCCATTGTTCTGGCCTTTTTCAAAGGCTTGGACGAGGACTTGCCGGTCCTCGGGAGTAGAGAAATCGTAAATCTCTACGCTGACGCCAACGACTTCGCCGAGTTGCGTGCTGGTGCCCATGGCGCTGGCTTCAATGGTTTCGTTCTTCACGCGGTCGCGAGAGAAAAAGGGAAGAGAGCCGACGGTAAGAAGAGCGACGAGCATTGGACCGCCGATGACAAACTTCGAAGACTTGATGCGCATGATACTTCTTGTAGACATATTCCTCCGCCTTTCGACCGAAAGAGACTACGAGATACCGGCGTTGGTTCAGAAACCTACGAGGTCCGAGTTCGCGGTCGGCGAGTCACGGTTTTGAGCAGCCTCGCAGGCTCCGAGGTCGCCTCGACCCAAGTAGCCACTAAAGATGACGCGTCCTTCCGTCCTCTCCTTTTTCTCTCTGGGCGAAGAGCACAGGGCGCCCCTGCGTCGGAGAAGAAGCAAAGGAAACTTCGAAGGTACGAAGATAGTGCCGTGCCACCCGCCAGGGGGCAATCGTCAAAAGTGACAGTACCCTTGTGCTCGGTATAACAAACGTAGGCTTAATCGATCCCCGGCGGATAAGTCGCTGGAACCGGCAGGAGCGAGCGGTTGGATGCCTGAAGCTTAGACCCATGTCCATCGCAGCAGTGCAATGCGCTATCTAACGCCGAATCATTGCCCGCTAGTTCTAACGGATTTTACCCTAATTGTCATTTCTGCCAATACCCAACCACCCTGATTGCGAACATGGTGGCTTGTGGCTTGTGGCTGTGGTGGTCTGGGATCACGGGGATTGTGATGTGAGCAGCCTCGCGACGGGCACTGCGGTGTGTTCAATTGTGGACAGTCCGTCGTTCTGAAGGGGCTTGAACTTCCAACCGATCTTTGCGAGTGCCTCACTCGACTCGCATGGAAGATAGTCAATCCTGCTGGAGCCGGAAGGGGCGCTGGGCTACGTGGTGAAAACGTCCATGACTAGAGACTTGAATCCGGCAATTGAGGAGGCCCTGGCGGGTCGCGTTTTCGTCTCCCGATTCTCGTCGCTTCAAGGAACGCCATAAGAGTTCAGTCGAGGCACCGGTTTGAAGAAGGAATCCGCCCGATCGTTTTTCGGGAGTAGAAGGGAAGTATCGCAGAATTTAGAAAAAAGAGGAGATCACTGATGAAATGCATTATGCAAAGGATTTTTGTCGTGGCGTTGCTCATCGTAGTCGTAGCGTTGGCTGCGTCGAGTAGCACCGCGCAGGAAAAGAAACCTAACATCGTATTTATTATGGGAGACGACATCGGTTGGATGCAGCCGAGCATCTATCACCGCGGCTTGATGGTCGGAGAGACACCTAACATCGACCGCATCGGTCATGAAGGTGCGATCTTCATGGATTATCTCGCCATGCAGAGTTGCACCTCCGGGCGCAATGTGTGAGTTGAAGGGTCCCCCGTAGCGCTAATGACGGACTCAGGAGTCGAACTGGCTCTACACCCAGGCTGATTGGAAATGGTTTCCGTGGTTCCGCTTGTATGGTCCAGAAAAGCCCGTCTTGGACGAGGGCTGGAAGCTGTCGGACATAGAGTTAGTGAAGTAATCGTACAAAGTGATTCCGAATGCAATCAGAGGAAAGGAAGAGGTCGGATATGAATTTGCCGAAGAGAGTAGGCCTGGCTTTTGGGGCGCTGGTGGTATTGGTCCCGTTAACTTTGCCGTTGATGGCACAAGATACGCCGGTTGGACCGGAGGGTACATCCGTTGCCACGCAGGCAACGCCAGCGGCGGCGGTGAATTCGGAGGAATTGCGAAAGCAATCGCAGAATCCGATCGCCAACCTCATCAGCGTGCCCATCCAGGATAACTGGAACTTTGGCATTGGCCCGTCCGACCGCGTGCAGAATGTTCTGAACATCCAGCCGGTGATTCCGTTCAGCATCTCGAAAGATTGGAACCTCATCACGCGCTGGATTACGCCGATCATCTACCAGCCACTTCCCATTGCGCAGCCACCTGGCCCTCCGAACCAACAGACCGGAGTCTATGGATTGGGAGACATTAACCCTTCCTTCTTGTTCTCGCCGAAGAAGGGCAAGGTGATCTGGGGCATCGGGCCGACTTTTGTGTTTCCGACGGCGACCAATACCGCTTATCTGGGGCAAGGAAAACTTAGTATCGGACCCTCGATAGTCGTGCTGGTGCAGCCGTCGCATTGGACGATTGGGTTTCTTACCAACAACTACTGGTCCGTAGCCGGTCATTCCGATGCGAATAAGCCAGCGGTGAACCAGTTTCTGCTGCAGTGGTTCGTCAACTACAACCTGCAGAAGGGCTGGTACCTGAAGAGCGCGCCCATCATCACCGCCAACTGGAGGGGAGGCGACAGCAACGTATGGAACGTGCCCTTCGGCGGCGGAGTGGGAAGAATCATGAAGCTAGGATTCCAGCCGGTGAATCTCTCCATGGAGTTCTACGGCAACGCGGTTCATCCGCCGGGAGCTTCGCCATGGACCTTACGGGCACAATTTGTGTTGCTCTTTCCAAAGCTAAGCAAGGAGCAGGAGAAGATGCTGCTAGAGCAAAAGCTGAAGCAGATGAACCAGGAACAACCGCAAAAGCCGTGAAACTGAATAAGTCTGGTTGACGCTCTCCGCTACCCAGACTCACGCCTACGTTAACAAGGGAATTTCGGATGGTGAATTATCCTGGCTGCGGCCACCTTGGATTGACACTGACCGCTCCCCAGGCGGGCGGCGGTGCAACTCTCATAATGATGGTGTTGCACGACGATTCCGACCGTGAGTACGCCTATGGTCCAGCCAACGGATTGCCTGATACCAAAGTTGGGACCTTCACACAGGCGCTTTACGACGAAGCCAAGTCCAAGGGTTGGCCAGTCATCAGCATGAAGAACGACTGGAAGCGCATTTTCGCATTTGCAAACTAGTTCGCTGGAGACGGTCGTGTCGGCCGAATTTCTTCAGCAGTCAATGGGTGGCTATCGAGTGCAGAAAATTAAGAAACAGCCGGCTAACTGTCACTTTTAACAATACCAGGCGATTTCTAAGTGGGACAAGATTATGAGGGCCAAATTATCAGTCGATCGATTTCTCGAGGGAGTAGTTCCTCTGCTTCAAAAGAGGACAGTGACGCTGACATGGAGCAATTGAATGATCCCGAAAAACACAAAGAAGCTATTATCAGTAGTGCTGACCTTCCTTTTGGTCATCGCATCCGAACAGATACTGAACGGATTTCAAACCATACCCGCCGCCGCTTCCACTGATACTGGGACTCCCACGGACACGGCGCAGCAAACCCCCGCAGAACTGCAGGCGTTGGTCGCTCCAATCGCGCTGTACCCGGATTCGTTGGTGGCACAGATTCTCACGGCGTCGACGTTCCCGGATGAAGTTGCCATTGCTAATTACTGGCTCGGCCAAAATAAGAGTCTCACGGGCAACGCTTTGATGCAGGCCGTCGACAAACAATCGTGGGATCCGAGCGTGAAGGCACTGACGGAATTTTCCTCCGTGCTCGAAAATATGGCCAAGAATCTAACCTGGACGTCTTCACTGGGAGAGGCTTATCACAATCAGCAGGCTGACGTGATGACGGCCATTCAGGCCTTGCGCGCCCAAGCGAAAGCGAAGGGCAATCTCGAGACCACCCCGCAAATCACGGTCGTTCAACAGTCTCCCCAGGTTATTGTCATTCAACCCACCAATCCACAGATTGTGTATGTCCCTCAGTACAACCCCACCGTGATTTACGGAACGCCTTATGTAGTTCCGGGGTATGTAGCTCCCGTGTATACCGCGGGTGACGTGGCGGCTGCAGGCATTATCGGATTCGGCGCTGGAATCGCAGTGGGCGCGATGATGAGCGGGGGGTGCTGCGGCTGGGGCTACAGCAGTTGGAATTGTGGCTGGCACGGCACCGCAGTCGTGTACCACGGCGGTGGGTATTACGGAAATTCCGCCTGGCACGGCGGCTACTACAACGGCGGATACCACAACAGCTACGGATACAACAACAATTACAATCACTACAACAATTCCAACTACAGCCACAACAGCTACAACAATTACAACAAAAATATCAGCGGGAACACAGTGAACGTGAACAAGCAGAGCGCGCAGAACTTTGGCGCGGATCACTCTGGCAGCTCGTCATGGTCCAACCACGGTAGCTGGGGCGGCGGAAGCTCCAATGCCTTTAGTGGCATGAGCGGGCATTCGGGTGGATCCGGCGGCTCCGATGGCTGGTCGTCGCGCGCAGAAAGCAGCCGCGGCTGGGGAAGCATGAGTTCGAGCGGCTTTGGTGGAGGCCGGTTCGGTGGTGGTGGATTTGGAGGCGGTGGGTTCGGCGGATTTCGCCGGTAGATTTGGGGACACATGAAGCCCGGGAACGAAAGAGACCGCAGACTTGGAGGAACAAGTATGTTGCGCGTGATTCGGAAACGCGGAAATGTGATGGGAAATGTTAGTGCGGTATTGTGTGCGGCGCTGCTGCTATTACTCGCGGGCATGGTCAGCTCTTGTGGGAATGCGACGAATAAACCGGCGACAGAAGGCCTGGCACAGAAAGTTTTCGCCACTCCAGAAGATGCTGGCACTGCATTCCTGGAAGCTGCAAAGTCCGGCGACCAGGCTGCACTACTGGCAATTTTTGGCCCGGATGGCAAGACTGCGCTGTTTTCGGGCGACGCCGTAAAGGACAAAGACAACTTCCAGGATTTTGTCGCCGCGTATAACCAGATGCATCGTTGGCGCGAGATCAAAGTTGGTGGTGAGGTTCTCTACGTCGGCGCGGACAATTATCCGTTTCCAATTCCTTTGGGAAAGAATTCCGCTGGCCAGTGGATGTTCGATACGGCGGCAGGCAAGGACGAAATTCTCGCGCGTCGTATTGGCAAAGATGAGTTGACTGCAATCGCGGCCTCCGGCGCGATCGCCGAAGCACAAGCGAAATACTTCAGCCAACAGAAGCAGTACGCCCAGAAGTTTGTCAGCGATGAAGGAACGCAGGATGGATTGTACTGGCCGGTTGCCGCTGGCCAGCCGCCGAGTCCACTTGAGGACGTGCGCGACTTTGCCAAGGCTGCCGGTTACACAAACGCTGGAGACAAGGCACAGGCCTTCGGTGGCTACTATTTCAAAATCCTCACGAAGCAGGGTGCCGGAGCAAAAGGCGGCGCAAAAGATTACATCACGAACGGGAAGATGACCGGCGGCTTCGCCATGCTGGCCTATCCCGCGGAATACCGGAACTCGGGAATCATGACGTTCCTCGTGGGCAAAGATGGTGTCGTCTACCAAAAAGACTTAGGCGAGAAGACAACCGAATTGGCTCCGGCGCTCCAAGCATACGATCCGGGCGATGGATGGAAACCAGCGATTTGATCAACGGTTCAGACCAAGCTTTTTTGATTCTTCGTGAAGAGAAGAACCATATGTCATTCGAGGTCGCCGTAAAGTTGATGACCAGATTCTTCCTTTGCTTGCGTGAAGGTGTGTGGACAACAGTCTGAAAAGAGGGTCGCTCCCACATCGCCCTCGTCGACTGCGGGAAGTAAATCGATAGTGCAATGCGAACGACGCAATCCTTGTTGACGGGCTTCCTAGTGGCTGCACTGGCAGTCGCGGTGGGGTTGTCTCTGCGCAGTCGTCAAACCCCGCAGAATGTTGTGACAGACGGCTATGTCGGCTCGAGTTCCTGCCGCAGTTGCCACGAAAAGTTTTATCAACTCTGGTCCACGTCGCATCATGGCTTGGCGATGCAGCTTTATTCCTCTGAGTTTGTGCGCAGTGCACAGCTCACTGACAGCCCCGCGATCGGGATTGGAAACTCCACCTACAAAGCCGAAATCTCCGACAAAGGCGGATGGATTGTCGAGCAGGGAATGGGCAGTGATGAGCACCGCTATCCCATCGAGCAAGCGCTGGGCGGAAAAAACGTCTACTACTTTCTGACGCCGCTGGAACGCGGACACCTGCAGGTGCTGCCACTGGCGTTTGATATGAGCACCAAAACGTGGATGGATGCGACGTTGAGTATGACCATGCACGAAGATGTTGCACACGCGCAGCCCGTGACGTGGCGGGACCGCACGCTTACCTTCAACACATCCTGCTACGGCTGCCACGTCAGTCAAATTGAAACGAACTACGATCCGGCGAACGACAGCTATCACACCACGTGGCGCGAGCCGGGCATTAACTGCGAAACTTGTCACGGTCCGGCTGGAAAGCACGTGCGGTTGTATCAAGCGGCGGAGAAAAACGGCGAAACGCCGGACGAACTCGGGCTCATAAGTTTCAAGAGCCTCACGCCCCAACAGCGCAGCGATGCGTGCGCGTCTTGCCACGCCAAGCTTTCGGCCATCACTTCGGGGTTCCACGTGGGAGACAGATTTTTCGACAACTTCAACCTGGTGACGTATGAAAGTCCGGACTTTTACCCGGATGGCAGAGACCTGGGCGAGAACTACACCTTCACCTCGTGGATGATGAGCCCCTGCACGAAGTCCGGCAAGCTGAACTGCGTGAGTTGTCATACCTCGAGCGGACGATACCGTTTCGCGAAGGGCGACCCCAACGCCGTATGCCTTCCGTGCCATGCCGACCGTGTGACGAATGCTGCAGCGCACAGCCACCATAGAGCCGACAGCGTCGGCAACCATTGCGTCTCTTGCCACATGCCCATGACGAAGTACGCGCACATGCGGCGCAGCGACCATTCCATGCGGCCGCCAACGCCGGCTGCGACGCTGGCGTACAACTCTCCGAACGCCTGCAATGATTGCCATAAAGATGAGGACGCACACTGGGCTGATACCCTGGTGCGGCAGTGGCACACGGAAGACTATCAAGCGCCGCTGCTGGCGCAGGCTGGTCTCATCTACGCAGCGCGCAATCACGATTGGGCAAAGCTTCCCAAGATGCTCGCGTATATTCAAGATCGGAATCACAGCACCATTTTCGTGGCGTCGTTGATTCGCTTGTTGGGAGCATGCCCCGATTCACGGAAGTTCGCGGCAATGCACGCGGCTCTGAAGGACCCGTCGCCGCTGGTACGGGCAAA
Organism: Candidatus Acidiferrales bacterium; assembly: GCA_963804635.1. GTDB lineage: Bacteria > Acidobacteriota > Terriglobia > Acidiferrales > UBA7541 > Acidiferrum. Next base: position 196,101 of record CAWDRK010000034.1, on the reverse strand, counting down.
CGCGATGGATGTATTGGCGGAGCATTTGGACCTGGCCACGGCACAGGCATTGATTCCTTATACGAAAGACGACTCGCGGCTCGTTAGGCTTCGCACTGCGGCAGCTCTGAGCCGTGTACCTCCGGGCGCGTTGGATGAGAACACTAGGGCTGCGATTGAACCGGCCACAAAGGAGTACATCGCATCGCTCACCACACGTCAGGATGATTTTGCGCAGCATTTGAACATGGGTATTTTTCACGGGAATCGCCGCGAACTGAGTGAGGCGGTCGCGGAATACGAAACGGCAGCTTCGTTGCGGCCAGAGTTCGCGCCGCCCCTGGTTAATGCAGCCGTGGCTTACAGCCAGCTTGGGGATATGCCGAAAGCAGAATCCACGCTGCGTCGAGCGATCGCGGCCGAACCTGGAGAAGCGCCAGCTCATTTCAACCTCGGATTGCTCCTGGCTGAGATAGGTCGTCCCGATGAGGCCGAGAAAGAACTGCGCAGAAGTTTGGAATTGGATGGGGCAAACGCCGCGGCGTCCTACGATCTGGCCGTTCTGGTAGGGAACAAGAATTCCAAAGAAGCGCTGACACTATGCCGAAATGCGGCGGCGCTGAACCCGGAAAATCCGAAATACAGTAACGCGGTTGAATACTATCGAGAGCGCGTGGCGCGCGAAAATTCAGTTAACGCTCCTCAAGCAGGGAAACCGCATTGACCAGCTGCTTGCACGGGAGAAACGAGTGTTGTCGAGTGTGCCCTCACGAACTGCTATGGAAGAGCGAATTGAGAACTGGAAAGAGAGATCGACGTGAGCAGCGTTTCAAACGCGCAATCTGAACTTACCTCCGGAATCATCTTCCGAGTAACCGAAGGCAAGCGCACGGCGATACGCGAGTCGGTGACTTCGGGAGCCGCCTTGACCCCTGCCTACTTGACCATGAACCTGGCTGCAGCGCTGATTGCCGGTTTCGGCCTCATAGAGAACTCTCCGGCTGTCATCATTGGCGCGATGTTAATCGCGATGCTCTATGGCCCAATCGTGGGCATCGCTCTTGGACTGGCCGAGGCAGACCTGCACCTGCTCCGGCGCGCCCTCTTGGCAGAATTTGCCGGCGCGGCACTGGTCGTGGTCACTGGCCTATTGATCGGCATATCAACCCGCGACCTTACCATCGGCAGCGAGATACTCGGTCGCACCTCTCCAAGCCTGGTTGATCTCTTAATCGCTCTCGTAGGTGGCCTCGCCGGAGGATTCACCTTCGTCTCGACAGGCTTGAGTAGCGTTGTGGTCGGCGTGGCTATCGCGACGGCGTTGGTTCCTCCATTGACGACTTGCGGCATCCTGTTAGCCCGTCATTTGCCCACTCTAGCCGCTGGCGCTTTTCTCCTGTTCCTCGCCAATTTCACGGCCATCGCCCTCGGCTCGATGATTGTCTTCCTGCTCGCCGGACATCGCCCGGCGGCCGCGGATAAAGCCAAAAGTGTTCTCGCACCGCGACTAGTTTGCTTGGCGTTGGTTCTGCTCCTCGGCTTTCACTTGAGCGGAACCCTCCGACGCACCAGCGCACAGTCGATCATGCAGAGCAATATTCGAAAGGCACTAGCGCAGGAAGTTGCGAAGATTCCTGGAGCGCGTCTCGTCGACGTCACCCTCACGCAGCGAGACGGTAAGACCACTGCGTGGGCAGTGACGCGTACGCCGGAGCCCCTTTCCCCCGAACAGGTCGCCCGCCTCAACGATCTTGCCAGCCGCGTGGCAGGCCGCGACATTAGCCTCACGATGAGGTCAGTCATCACCGCCGAAACCACCCGGTACGGCTATGTTTACGAACCTGAAGCGCGCCCAGGCGAGGATCCCACCGCCCGATGAGCAGTAAACGCAGTGAGGTGCGGACCTCTTCCCAGAGACCGGCGCAAATCGTGCGAGCTTTCGGAGGGCACGAGGTGAACGTATGGGCACAGTTCATTCGGGTACTCCCAAGCCTGGTTTTCACCGAATGCTAATCTCCTTGCAGAGACTGCCTCGCGGTTAGACCTGCGATCGGATAGTTGTGCCATCCTCTGCTGAGGACGCGATAGAAAGGTCTTCTATGGATTTGGGAATTGTCACTGATAATTGGGGCATGGATTGGGCGTGGGGACTGCCGCTCATCGTACTGACGGTGGTGATCCACGCTTATGGCCTCGGACTGATCAACAACGAAGTGGCATTAATGCTGAGCGGCGCGCGACGAGTACGGGTCGGAAGTCTCTCGACCGCTTCCATTTTTGCCATGGGACTGACCGCTCTTTCGGCCACTCTTTTGCATGCGATTGAGGGATTTATCTGGGCCGGTGCCTACCGCCTTGTTGGAGCTTTGCACGACAACAAGTCCGCCATGCTGTATTCACTAAATGCAATGACCAGTTACGGCCACGAAAATCTCAAACTGGCCTCTCAGTGGCAATTGATGGGCGCGCTGGAAGCATTGAACGGCTGGATTCTGTTCGGTCTCACAACCGCATTTCTTTTCACTGTAATGCAGAGAGCGTGGCCGCGTACGAGAAAAGAGTTCGTCAAGCCGGATGAACTCCAACAGTTAGAACCCAACGAGGTAGTTCAAATCGGTTCATCGATCTGAAGCTCAGCGCGATTATCCATGGGAATCGGCATAAAGTCGTCCTGCACTGAGCCGCTGGGCAATACGTCGCCCTATCGGAAACTGAATCAAAGGAATCAGCAGTTGCTGACGGGAGCCGATGCGACGCCATCGAACAATGAACGTAGAAATCGGGGATGTCTCTTCGATCCTTACTGACCAAACGCAATTTGCCCATCCGAACGGCTCGCTGAGCTAGGCTGTGCCCGGCGTTCCTATCGGTGATGCAGTCCGCCGACCTAATCTTGACGAGGCACATGTCAGCCGAACGATCGGAATAGTAGAACAATCGCCCGAGGTAATCCGAGCTTAAACAGAAATGATATTGTGCTTGATGGCATACCGTACCAGTTCAGCGTTAGTCTTCAACTGCAATCGCAAGCTTAACTACTATCCCGGTCCGCCCGTCTTTTCTGCTCATGCGGACTAAGTGGAGAGAGGGAAAGAAAAATGAAACGAATAAGGATTCTCCTTGCGGATGATCACTCTCTATTCTGTTCACTGCTGCGAGGTTTATTGGAGCCGGAGTACGAGGTCGTAGGCAGTGTTAGCGATGGCCAGGAGCTCTTGAAGGTTGCCCTTTCCCTACGGCCCGACGTGGTGCTGGCGGATATCGGAATGCCGTCGCTGAATGGCCTAGATGCCGGAAGGCGGCTGAAACAGGCCAATCCCCAGGTGAAGTTGATCTACCTCACCATGAATAACAACGTGGAATATGCCCGGGAGGCGCTCCAGGCCGGGGCCTCGGCGTTCGTACTCAAAAACGCACTCTCTTCCGAACTGCTGCAGGCCATTCGTGGCGCGTTGCGGGGTGTATCCTATGTGGCTCCGGAACTTCGACGGGCCATGGCCGAGACGTTCATTCGTGACCCGAAAGCCGTAGACCGTCCGCAACATTTGACAGATCGCCAACGCGAAGTGCTGCAAATGCTCGCCGAAGGGCACTCGCTCGGAGAGATCGCCAGTCTCCTGCAGATTTCCTATCGGACCGTGCGGTTCCACAAACTAAGAATAATGGAAGAATTAGGCATGTCGAAGAATACCGACCTCGTGAAGTATGCCATGAAGCACGGGATAATCTCGCCCGCCTAGCAGCCCATTCCCAGCCTGATATTTCTGTCGAGGTTTGTGAATAATCCTCGGCACCTGTCGCTAATGACAGGTGCAAAACGTCCCGCAAAGCCTATGGTCAGAGAACGGAGGCGCCGAGAAGCGCTCCGTGTCCCATGGGGGACCCTTGTGGCCACAATCAGGGTATTGCTAGCCGATGACAATGAAGCCCTCCTCGCGGACCTTAGTGAGGAGCTGAGCAAGGACTTTGACATCGTAGGCACTGCAGGAAATGGGGAGGAGGCCGTACGGGCAGTCCTACACCTTGATCCGGATGTTCTTGTGATCGATATCGCCATGCCCGGCCTGAACGGCATTCAGGCTTCCTCTCACATTCGCAAGACCCATCCGCGCACCAAAATTCTATTCCTTACCATCAATGAACAGGCTGAGTACATTTCTGCTGCGTTTTCCGTGGGGGCTTCCGGCTACGTTACAAAACGTCGACTTGCAAGTGATCTGGCCTTGGCTATCCGCGAAGTTTTTCTTGGCAATACCTTTATTTCTCCCTCTCTCGGCAAATAATCTCCCAATCCATTTCGCACCAGCTGTTTCGAGCGTCGGCCACTTCACCCCAACTTCCGCGCGAGAACTGTGTGAATCAGGGCTTGGCGGCAGCTAGGCTCGTGGGGCGGCTCGGATGAGCGAATGTCCGTTGCGCTGACTTTCAAGTCCTGACTCGTTTGAATGTATGGCGCTTGCTGTAGGAAAGCTGAACAAAGGATTGTGCTCCGGCCACCGCCCCGAATGCAAAAGTAACGTTCTATTACACAGAAGAGAGTGGAAAAAAGATTGCCCATTTTTCCGGCCTCCAGCCAGTGCTTCTGAGTGCAAGTAAACCCAGTTCTCGGCAAGGTTAGGCGTCAAGAGGGAGAACACTCTATTCCGGCGGCCTCATCCGCAAGACGGCGGCAAGCACTCGTCGCGCGGTGGTTGTGTAGGATATTGTCAAAACGAACAGTGCCGCAGGTCGATGGTTCCAAGCTGTTATTATTGCCAATACCTGTTGGCTCGGGACGAGGTTAACCTGGCTCTCTAGCTCTCTGACATCGGAGTCTGGCGATGGAAAAGGGACTTAATCGTTCCACTTGGAGCATCGCGAATCTGAATTCTAGACGGCACACCGTGATCCTGGTGTGCTTCGTGGCCATCCTGTCCTACTGCGCAGCAAAACTTGGCGGGATGCTGATCATAGGTCCGCAAGCAGACTGGCCGCTCTGGCTCGATAACGTACTCTTGGTGTCCATATTGTTGCTGGTGCCGCGTAGGATGTGGCCAATCCTCATCGCGGCATCGTTTGCAGCCTCTCTTGTGTATAACCTGCAGACTGGTCTACCGATTCGTTGGTGTGCTTTGCTCATTCTGTCTGATACGGTCGAGGTCCTCACGGCCGCGTTGTGTCTTAGTTATGCATTTGAGGGTGTACCCCGGCTAAACAGTATAAGAGCCCTGGCCAAGTTTTCGCTATTCGCGGTGATCCTGGCGCCTTGCATCGGAGCGTTCTGCGTCGCGCTGGTTACCAACAGAAACTATTGGGCGAGCTGGAGGATTTCTTTTTTTTCAGAGGCGATCGTATACCTCACCCTGATGCCGGCCATTCTAGGTTGGTTCAGCAAAGGACCGGCAGGTGCCCGGAAGCCAGGTGCCTACTACTTCGAAGCCGCCACACTGATCGCCGGTTTGGCTGGTTTAGGATATCTCGCGTTTGCCGCTCCCGGAAGATACAGCTCCGGAGTTCTGCTTTATTCTCTCGTGCCATTTATGCTGTGGTCCGCTTTGCGTTTCGGAACAACGGGTGTGAGCACATCGGCGATTGCAATCGCGGTCCTGGCGATTTGGGGCACAACCCACGGGCGAGGTCCATTCATCGGACCGGGGCCGCTCAACAGCGTGCTGTCTCTGCAGTTATTCTTATTCTCCACGGCGGCACCTTTCATGGTTCTAGCAGCCGTCGTCGAGGAGAAAAGGCAGACAAGTGATCAGCTCTTCCGTTCGATTTTCGAGAATGCGCAGATCGGGATTAGCTTCTATAGGATTGCCACGGGGGAAATTTTCCCTAACCGTGCGTTGCAGGAGATGCTGGGTTACTCCGAGAAAGAGCTTGGCCAATTGGAACGGTGGGACGACATTTCTCATCCGGATGACCGCGCCTCCAGCGCGGAACGATATGCCGAACTGGTGCAGGGGAAACGCGAAAAAAATCAGTGGGAACAGCGCCTGATTCGCCGGGACGGCCGCATTGTCGTTACCAGCGTGAGATTTTTTCTCCTGCGGGATACCGGAGGCAGACCACAATATGTGGCCGCCTTGCAGGAAGACATTACTGAACGCAAGCGGTTGGAGGCGGAACTCGTTACTGCCAAAGAAATAGCCGAAGCAGCCACAAAGGCCAAATCTGATTTCCTTGCCAACACCAGCCATGAGATCCGTACACCGATGAACGCCATTCTCGGCATGACCCATCTGGCGCTGAAGACCGACGTGACGCCTAAGCAGCGCGACTATCTGACGAAAACAAAATCTGCCGCCCAGTCCCTTCTCGGAATCATTAACGACATTCTGGATTTCTCCAAGATCGAGGCCGGGAAGCTGGATATGGAGAAGACAGATTTTCGCCTGGAAGATGTGCTCGAGAACGTCTCCAGTGTGGTAAGTCAGAAAGCCCACGACAAGAACCTGGAGTTCCTCATCGCTACACAACAGGACTTGCCTCCGAATCTCCTCGGCGACCCCCTGAGGCTTGGACAAATCCTGATCAATCTGGTGAACAACGCGGTTAAGTTCACCGAACAGGGCGAGATCGTAGTGACGGTGTCACTGGCGGAGAAAGCTTTCGACCGAGTGAATCTTAAGTTTTCCGTGCGTGATAGTGGAATCGGTATGACTCCTGAGCAGACTGCCCGCTTGTTCCAAGCCTTCAGCCAGGCGGACAGTTCCACTACCAGAAAGTACGGCGGCACGGGCCTTGGGCTATCGATTTCCAAAAGACTGGTAGAGATGATGGATGGCAACATCTGGGTTGAAAGCAACCGTGGTGCGGGGAGCGCGTTTCATTTCACCGCGTGGTTTGGCCTCGGGTCGGGAAAAACGAAGCGCAGGCTCATGATCCCTGGCATCGCTGGCAACCGGGTGCTGGTGGTCGATGACAATCAACAGGCCCGGGAGATCCTCGTAGACTCGCTGACAGGACTCGGGGTGAAAGCACAATCCGTTTCCTCAGGGGAAGACGCAATTCGTGAACTCGTCTCCGTCGACACGCAGGCTCCTTATGCACTTGTGATGATGGATTGGCACATGCCCGGTATGGACGGATTGGAGGCCAGCCGGATCATTAAGCAAGGCGGCAGTCTGAAGAACGTGCCGAAAGTTGTGATGGTGACAGCGTTTGGGCGGGAAGACATCCGGGCGCAAGCCGAGAAGATGGGAATTGACGGCTATCTGCTGAAACCCGTAACCCCTTCGACGCTGTTCGACACCCTTCTAGAGATCTTCGGAAGTATCGGCCACGAGCAAGCGCTATCGCCGTTGCTTAGAGCCCAGGAAACACCGCACGACGCGTCGGGGATAAGGATTCTGTTGGTGGAAGACAATGAGCTAAACCAGCAAGTGGCGAGCGAACTTCTTCAGAGTGCGGGTGCCAGCGTGAGGATCGCCAATCACGGAGGCGAAGCCGTAAAGATTCTGGCAGAAGGAGAACAGCCGCCGCTGTTTGACATCGTATTCATGGACCTGCAAATGCCCGAGATGGATGGTTTAACAGCTACTAGACTTCTGCGCGCCATGCCACATTTGCAACAACTTCCAATTATCGCAATGACTGCTCATGCGTTGGTTGATGAGAGGCAACGCTGTCTGGAAGCAGGAATGAATGACCATGTGAGCAAACCGATCGAACCCGATGCGCTGTTTGCCACGCTGACGAGGTGGGCAAAGCCGCGACAAAGCCAAGCTGCCAGAGCCGCAAGCACAGCCGCAAAGACACCGGACGACGCGATTCTCTTCGAGATCGACGGCGTCGACGTGGCCGGCGGCCTCAGTCGCGTGGCCGGTAACAAGAGGCTTTACCACGACCTATTGGGGCAGTTCGCTGCCAAGCAGGGCGAAGTGAATTCGCAGATCATGGCAGCAATCGACAGTGGAGACCACAAACTGCTAGAGCGAATTCTCCACACCGTAAAGGGGGTCGCAGCGAATATCGGGCTTGGCGGCATATCTAATGCCGCGGAAAAGTTGGAACGAGCTGTCCGCGAGCGCGATTTGGCGGTACCGGCCCAGGCCGAAGAGTTTACTCGAGTGGCGAATCGTCAAGTGCAGGCCATTCAAAGCGCAATGCGCAATGTTATGCCTCACTTTGTAGCAGAGAAAGAAAGCAGCCCGAGGCTGGATGCGCGAGCGGTATCAGCGGCAATCGCGCGACTCAGGACGCTCATTGAGTCATGCGACGGCGACGCTGCAGAGTCATTTGTCGCCCTGGAGGGTACGCTTGCGGGCATCTGTGACAAACCAAGGCTGTCCGCGTTAAGTGCGGCTATCGGCGAGTTTGATTTTGATGGAGCACGGAAGAAATTAGAAGAGATCACGAAAGAATACGGCGCGAATTGGGAGCTATCAAAATGAACGAAACTGATGAAAAAAAGCTCGTACTGATCGTGGACGATGCTCCTGCCAACCTGCAAATGATGCGTTCGATTCTGAAGGATGATTTCAAAATCCGGGTCGCCACGAGCGGTGCAAAGGCTCTGGACCTGGTAAAAGCCGAACCGCATCCCGACCTGATCTTGTTGGATGTCACCATGCCGGAGATGGACGGCTACGAAGTCTGCGGGATTCTGAAAGCCACGCCGGGGGCCAGAGATATACCAGTGATTTTCCTTACTGGGAAAACGGAAGCCGATGACGAAACAAAGGGATTCGCGGTTGGAGCGGTAGACTATATCCACAAACCGTTCTCACCGGCAGTGGTGAAAGCGCGGGTGCACACCCATCTCGTGCTTCGCGAAGCCCGCGAACAACTGGCCCGGCAACTGCTGGACATAAATAATGAACTGGAGATGGCGCGTGAGATTCAGTTGTCCATCTTGCCGCATGAGATTCCTCAGATCAGGGGGCTGGAGATCGCTGCGCGCTACATTCCGATGAGTTCAGTGGCAGGTGATTTTTACGACTTCATCATCGTCGACGAGAAACATCTGGGGATTCTCATCGCCGACGTTTCCGGACACGGGCTGCCTGCCGCGCTTATCGCCTCGATGCTCAAGGGCGCACTGGCAGCGCAATCCCAGCACGCTTTTGATCCCGCGCGGGTCCTAAGCGGATTGAACCGATCATTGTGCGGAAGATTCAAACATCATTTTGTGACCGCGGCCTACGTGTTCGTGGACCTGGAGAAGAAGTCGATGAGTTACGCAGGTGCGGGACACCCTCCGCTCCTATTTTGGCGCAGTTCAACAGGTACCGCCTCAGAGGTGTTGGAGAATGGCCTGTTGCTTGGGATGTTCCCGCACGCCACCTACTCCCTGGTCGAGATAGCACTGGAACCGGGCGACAAGGTGGTCCTTTACACGGACGGGATATTAGAAACAAGGAGCCCCTCTAAGCAGGAGTTTGGAAGCGATCTTTTCAAAAGCTTTCTGGAGTCCAACCGTAATCTCAATGCGGAGGCCTTTGCTGATTCGTTGCTTGATGAGCTGTCAAGCTGGTCGGGATATCCGCGAGGAAACGGGCAGGAAGACGACATAACCCTCCTAGCAATCAACTTCCTAATTCAGTGAAGGTCGCGTCTCACCCACGGACTCGGAAAAGCTCCGAATGGCGGTTTGTTCGTCGATATACACCTCGAAGACTTTGTCCAGTTGGGTGATCTTCAGCATGTCATGAACTTTCTTGGTCGGATTCAAAAACTTTAGCTCACCGCCCTTGGACTTCACTGGCACGTAAGCGCCAGCCAGTTCGCCAACTCCAGCACTGTCCATGGAATTCACTTGGCAGAAATTAAGGATGATTTTGGTGCGACCACTTTCAACGAGATCTCGAATGGTGCGACGAAGCGTCAAGCTCGCTTCTCCCAGATCAATACTTCCGCGCAAGTCCACGATCGTAATTGAACCGAATTGCCGCTGATTTGTGATTAAGGATGACATGAATGTCTTTCAAGTTGCGCGGGTGCCAGACTTGCTACTGCCAATTTTACAACTTCGTTGATAGCCCTTTGCCTTAGGCTCGTTCTTTGAGAATCTTCGGCAATTCATGTGGCACTCCCTTTTTTCAGCTGCCCTGTTGTCACAAACTCGCGAGTACCAGACCAGTGATTGGAATGATTGCTCGCTGATGGGAGCAGCGGGAACTGTCAATATTGACGGGCCCTGCATTTCTGTTGGAGGCAGCCATGTCGGAACCGACCAAAGCGATTGACAAGGTACCACAATGCGTTTCCTAAGTAACCCGGGCGCGGCAGAAGGTTCGCACCAAATCTCGTTGCGCGCCAAAGGGCCGGAACATGCCTCCTGATCCACTACCCGGCGATAGGAAATCGTTGCCTCCATTCGCTGCGAAGGGTGCCAACCCACCTGCCGCGTGGTACATCTGAACCGCTTCTAGGTTCTGGTTTTCGTGGGAACAACCGGAGGAACATTAGCGTTTCTGACCGCTCCAAACGCTATCCAATGCTCCTGAAAGTACCTTGTAAGTTATTGAGTTTCCATCGACTTATTATCTGCCAAGGTTCAGGTGTCGGTGCGATTCCCGACAGCCCGCTACATTTTGTAGAATTTTCCTCAGCCCCCTGAATTTCTCGCTGAACTTTCCCCGAAATAACCGATAGAATTCGCGCATAGGTTTGCCGATGCCTTTGTGCCGCATTGCCGCTGGCAGTACGCGGCGCCCCAAACTGAATGCTGTTCAGGAAGCCGCTGATCTTTTCCGCTGCCACCTCTCCGCGGACACCACGATCGAAGTGCACGGGTACGAGGTGGAGAGCGGCGTCAGCCACACGCCGTTGTCGCGCGAAGAGTTGATGCGGGGAGCGCGACAACGGGCAGAAGCTCTCGGGGCCCGTTTGTCTGCGACTACCGTGCCGGCAACCTTTTATGTGGGCCTGGAAGGTGGATTGGACGTGGTAACGGAACAGGGCAAGCGCCGCGTGTTTCTGGAGAGCTGGGCCTACGTGACGGACGGAGAACGCGGTCATTTCGGATGTTCCGGTAGCATTGAGATTCCAGAAGCATTGGTGGAGGAAGTGGTGGTCCGAGGCACGGATCTGTCCGTGGCGATTGACGACTTTGCCGGCCAAGCGGGAATCCGCGATGCCCAGGGAGCTTGGGGCGTTCTTTCGGGAAATTTGATTTCGCGGCAGGAGTCGTTCCGTGTGGCGCTCGTGGCGGCATTTGCGCCCTTTTATAATCGTCCGCTGTATCAGGCAGCGCGAAGCGCGGCAAGTTAACATGGTGCATGGGAAGCGAATGACGGCTTGTGCGAAGTGGTCGAAAGCGAGCATGCTAAGTACGGAACCATAGAGGAGAGGGCGCGTGGATATCGTCAAAGGCAACATGGGCTGGATCGAAGTGGTGGTGGGCCCAATGTTTTCCGGAAAGAGCGAAGAATTGATTCGCCGTCTGCGTCGCGCGCAAATTGCACGCCAGCGCGTGCAGATCTTCAAGCCTGCGATTGATGCGCGATATGCGGCGAACGAGATCGTGTCGCACTCGGGGTTGGGCATTCCCTCGGACACCGTCGGCAAGGCCGCAGAAATCATGGAGAAGCTGCAACCGCGCACGGAAGTGGTGGGCATCGACGAAGCGCAATTTTTGGGCGACGAACTGGTGGAGGTTTGCACCAAGCTTGCGAATCTGGGGAAGCGCGTGATTGTCGCTGGCCTGGACACGGATTATCGCGGGCGCCCCTTTGAGCCCATGCCGCGGCTGCTGGCCGTGGCGGAAGAGATCACTAAATTGCTGGCGATCTGCGTGCGCTGCGGAAATCCGGCGGTGCACACACAGCGGCTTGTGGAGAGTGACGAATTAATTGTTGTCGGCGCGGGCGGCGCGTATGAAGCGCGCTGCCGGCGTTGTTTTGAACCAAATCCAGCCCAAGCGAGGCACGAAACCGGACCGCAGATTTTGCCGCGCAGCAACCGGGCCGCGGGCGGCGCTTCTTGAACTGCCGGCCCCGGGCAACGGGCTGAATTTCCAGGAAACCTATGCGCATCGAATCGAAGGCACCAACACGCGTGGATTTTGCCGGAGCAACGCTGGACATCTGGCCGCTGTATCTCTTTCATTCCGGAGCGGTGACGCTGAATGCGGCGATCTCGCGCTACGCCCACTGCGTCATCGACACACAGTCGGGCAGCGGCGAGGGCATCAAGCTGGTTTCGTTGGACACGAATCGCTCGGAGGAGTTTGCGTCCTTCGCGGAACTGGCGCGCACCAAGCGGTATCGCCTTCCGTTGCTCGCGGAGATCGTGAAGTTTTTCCACCCACAGGGAGGATTCACGCTCACCACGAATTCCGAAGCGCCTGCCGGAGCGGGGATCGGCGGATCGAGCGCCATGGCTGTAGCGATCTGTGCGGCACTTGACCGGTTCACCGGAACCGGGCGCAGCAAAGTGGACTGGATTCACATCAGCCGCGACGCGGAAGCCATCGTAATTAGCATCCCAACGGGTATGCAGGATCACTATCCACCGGCTTTCGGGGGAGCGGCGGCGATTGAGCTGATGCCGGGAGGAGAGCGGCGCATCGAGCTGAACGTGAACCTGGACGAGTTGGAGCGGCGGCTGGTGGTTTGCTACACGGGAAAGCCGCGGCAATCGGCGATCAACAATTGGGCGGTGTTCAAGGCTCATCTGGATAATAAGGGCGCGGTGCAGAACAACCTGGAGCGTATCTCGCAGATTGCCCAAGCCATGCGCACGGCGCTGGAAGCGGCGGACTGGAAAGAAACCGGACGGTTGATGAACATGGAATGGCAGTTCCGGCGCAAAAGCCTGCCGACGATTTCGACCAAAGTGATTGACCGCATTATCGCCAGCACGCGACGCAACGGGGCGCTGTCCGGAAAAGTGTGCGGAGCCGGAGGCGGCGGCTGCGTCGTGCTGTTAATTGAGCCGGATGCCCGCGAACGCGTGGAGAAGGCCGTACTGGACGCCGGCGGGGAACTGCTGCCGATGAAAATCGACCGCCAGGGCGTAACCGTCGTGTCCCAGTGAAAATATAAAGGCGTAGCTATCCAATCTCGAAATTGCATCATAGAATAGGGAATGGCCTGCCATGGTGGGCAGGGCAGGATGTGTATGCATTACCGGTTGGCGATAACGGTTACGACCCTGTTCTTCGTTTGGGGAGATATTCCCCGCGGCACGGCACTGCGGGCGCCGCAACCTGCTTCTCCCGAGTCGCTTCCTCCCGGCGAAAATGTTCCGTTGTTCCCCGACGTAGTCACTACAGATGCCCCACAGCAAGAGAAAACCGACACAGCGCCGGCAAAGCCCGGAACGGCAGCACTGCAGGAGTCCTCGAAGCTCGCGCTGATCCGCTACGTTTCCGGCGAATTTGCGAAGGCGCGAAAGCCGCTGCCCGGAGGCAAAGAAGGTTTCATTATTTACGCGGACAAACCGCTGAATCAAGAATATCTGGACCGGGTGATTGCGACGCACGGGGCCGCGGTGAATACCGGGGATAATGTGCAAATCACCGGGCTCGAATTCCACGAGAAGACCATTATTGTCGACATCAATGGGGGAGGCCGGCCCAAGAAGAAGTGGCGAGACCGGATCCAGGTGAGCATGGGCGGCACTACCCCGATGCCGCAGTCGACCACCCCGACAACGAGTCAGGATCCTGGTCCGCCGGGGTTCCAACCCGGCATGGGTGGAACTATCTTCCTCGATTTTCCCCAGCATGTGCCGGACATGACGCCGGAGCAGTTGAAGCAGATGCTGGCGCCTTTCCTGGACTTCAACAAGGAGCGATCCGCTTCGGTCCATTGGATTGACACGTTGCCTCCGGAGATGAAGAAAGCCATCACCGAACGGAAGGCGATTAAGGGAATGGATCGCGAAGAAGTGGTGGCGGCAATTGGGAAGCCCGACCGCAAGGTCAGAGAGCGCGACAGCGAGGGCAACGACACGGAAGACTGGATCTACGGGCACCCACCAGACAAGACCATCTTCGTGCACTTCACAGGCGAAAAGGTCACCACGATAAAGCAGTATCCTCAGTAGTCCAAGCATCGGGGAGCACGAATTCACGTCGGTCATTGAGCAGTGCGGCAAATGGTATGTCGCCTTGCGTGGGAGAAATGCCTGCAGTGAACACACCAGGCCGCACCCTGGCGGAAGCGCGCCGCAACCTCAAGGAAGCGCTAACCCGGGGCTGGAAGCGAATCGCGTACTCTGCGAAAAAGATCGCCCACTCCTTTACTCCCCCTGCTTACGCAAAAACACGGGTGGTGGGGTAATTTTTCCTCCGCAGTGTGCATACCAAATGTTTAAATGACACTGTATAAGCAAGCGCGCCGACATGCCCGACCGCCAACAAAGGACTTATCGTTAGTTGGTGCTGTAGAACTCCTACTCCTGAACAACAGAACGCGCCCGCGCATCGGTGCCAACTGCGCCGATCGGGAGATCGGCGTTCCCAGTGTTCAGAATAACGATTATGCGCGAAAGGGGAGCGCGGTGTACCGAAACGGGTGTGACGGGGGACACACCGGGATACATTGACTTTTCCCTACACTATCACCTAGCATTTTTAGTTCTACCCGCGGCGTTTTTAACACTGTCAGTGTCGCCGCAATCTACACACCCCACCGGAGGAAGTAATGGCAATTAAAGTTGGAATCAACGGCTTCGGCCGCATCGGTCGCAATATTATGCGCACAGCTCTCAATGACAAGGATATTCAGTTCGTGGCTGTGAACGACATCACGGACGCCAAGACTCTGGCGCACCTGTTGAAATATGACTCGGTCCTCGGGAACCTGCCGAACACCATCACGCACACGGATGACACCATCAGCGTGGATGGCAAGAGCTTCAAGGTCTTCAAGACGAAGGATCCGGCCGAACTCGACTGGGCCAGCGTCGGAGCGGACATTGTTGTCGAGTCCACCGGGCTATTTACGAAGGGTGCGGATGCGCGCAAGCATATTCGCGGACCGGTAAAGAAGGTCATCATCTCGGCGCCTGCCACGGACCCGGACGCCACCTTGGTGCTGGGCGTAAACGACAAGAAATACGATCCCGCGAAGCACCACGTGGTTTCCAACGCTTCCTGCACCACGAACTGCCTGGCGCCCGTGGCGAAGGTTCTGCACGACACGTTCGGCATCGTGTGCGGCACCATGACGACGATCCACTCCTACACCAACGACCAGCGGCTGCTGGATTTGCCGCACAAGGACCTGCGGCGCGCGCGCGCAGCGGCCCTGAGCATGATTCCCAGCACAACCGGAGCGGCGAAGGCGCTGAAGCTGGTGATTCCGGAACTGGATGGCAAGCTGGACGGATACTCGATGCGGGTACCGACGCCGAACGTGAGCGTGGTGGATCTGACGGTATTCGTGGAGAAGCCGGCGACGAAGGAGACCGTGAACGCGGCGCTGAAGGCTGCGGCGAACGGGGCGATGAAGGGTATTCTGGCGTACACGGAAGAAGAACTGGTTTCCGCGGACTTCAAGGGAAATCCGAATTCGTCGATCGTGGATTCGGACTACACCAAGGTTGTCGGCGACAAGTGCGTAAAGGTACTGTCGTGGTACGACAATGAGTGGGCGTATTCCTGCCGTGTACGAGACCTGATCAAGTTGATGGCGTCGAAGTTCTAGAGGACGTGAGTGGTAACTCGTGATTCGTGACTCGTGGTTCGCGTCGAGCGGGCCACGGGTCAGCGAACCCAGGAAGAACCTTCACCACAGAGGACGCAAAGGACACTGAGGGCACCGAGTAAGAACAGGAAAGAAAACCCGTGCCCGGCGCTGATTCCTGATAGCTGATCGCTGATATCTGTTATCCAAAACGAAGAAACGGAAACTCACCATGAGCAAACTGACGATACGAGATCTGGATTTGCGCGGCAAACGTGTGTTCATTCGCGTGGATTTCAATGTGCCGCTGAAGGATGGCGTGGTCACAGACGACACGCGCATCCGGGAAACACTGCCGACACTGAAGCTGGCCATTGAAATGGGCGGACGACTGGTGCTGGCGTCGCACCTGGGTCGTCCCAAGGGCGGGCCAGACCCGAAGTATTCGCTGAAGCCGGCGGCAAAAAAGCTGGAAGAGTTGCTAGGGAAACCGGTGGCGTTTGCGGCGGATTGCGTTGGTCCGGAGGCGGAAGCGAAGAGCAAAGCGCTGAAGGATGGCGACGTGCTGGTGCTGGAAAATGTGCGCTTCCATCCGGAGGAAGAAAAGAACGGCGAGGCATTCTCCCAGCAACTGGCGGCGTTGTGCGACGGGATCTTTGTGTGCGACGCGTTCGGCTCGGCGCACCGCGCGCATGCTTCGGTGGTGGGCATCACGAAGTTCGTACAGAAGGCGGCAGCAGGTCTCTTGATGGAGAAGGAACTGAACTACATCGGGAAAGCCATCAGCAATCCAACGCGGCCGTTTGTGGCGATTTTGGGCGGGGCGAAGGTCAGCGACAAGATTGAAGTGGTCGAGAACCTGATGAAAATTGCTGACGCCATGCTGATCGGCGGGGGGATGGCGTACACATTCCTGAAGGCGCAGGGGCTGCCGGTAGGGAAGTCGCTGGTGGAGGAGGACAAGGTTGATTTGGCGAAACGGTTGCTCGCGGACGCCAAGCAAAAGAACTTCAAGTTGCTGCTGCCGCTGGATCACGTGATTGCGCCAGAGTTCAAGGCCGATGCGCCGACGAAAGTGGTGGATGCCGGGACAACGCCTGCGGATCAGATGGGCCTCGACATCGGACCGAAAACGATTGCGGCGTACAAAGCGGAGATTGCCAGGGCCAAGACCATCGTATGGAACGGCCCGATGGGCGTGTTTGAGATGCCGGCATTCGCCAAGGGCACACTGGAAATTGCCAAAGCCGTGGCGGCGGCAACCACGGCCGGCGCAACTTCGATTATTGGCGGAGGAGATTCCGTGGCGGCCGTACACCAGTCCGGCGTGGCCAAGCAGATTTCGCATATATCGACGGGCGGCGGAGCGTCGCTCGAGTTTCTAGGTGGCACGAAGCTCCCGGGCGTGGAGGCCCTGACAAACAAATGAGCACCGCAAAGCGTCGCCGCGTCATCGCGGGAAACTGGAAGATGTACAAGACACAGGCAGACACGCGCGCATTCTTTGCCGCGGTGAAGCCGCTGGTGGCGGGAGTGAGCGATTGCGACATGGTGATCGCGCCGCCGTTTACGGACATTCCGGCGGCGGTAGAGTCGGCAAAGGGCACGCAGATCGCGATCTCCGCCCAGGATGTGTTTTGGGAGAAAGAAGGCGCGTTCACCGGGCAGATTTCGACGGGGATGCTGGTGGAGGCGGGCTGCAAGCACGTGATCGTAGGGCATTCGGAGCGGCGGCAATTCTTCGGAGACAGCAATGAGACGGTGGCGAAAAAGGTCAAAGCCGCTCTGGCGGCAGGACTTACGCCGATCGTTTGCATTGGCGAAATGCTAGCCGACCGGGAGGCCGGGAACACGGAGAAGGTGATCGAGGTGCAGTTTCAGGGCAGTGTAGGCGCGTTGACCGCCGAGGAATTCTCCCGTATTCTGGTAGCTTACGAGCCAGTGTGGGCGATTGGTACCGGGCGCACAGCCACCCCGGAAATAGCGGCGGCGGTGCATAAGTTCGTACGGCAGTGCGCAGCGGGGAAGTTCTCGGCACAGCATGCTTCCGCGTTGAGGATTCTCTACGGCGGAAGCGTCAAGCCTGACAACATCAAAGGGTTGATGGCGCAGGAAGAGCTGGATGGCGCGCTGGTGGGTGGAGCGAGCCTGGATGCCAAATCGTTCGCGAGCCTGGTGAAGGATTGGCCAAGGTAGCGTAGGTAAGGCCGGTGAATGGCCGGTGAAGCAAAAATTGAGTTGAGGTGCAGGAAATGCCAGCTTGGATGAAATGGGTGATCGCGTTGCTTGTGGGCTTCGGGATCATCGTAGTGGGATTTCGATGGGCCGGGTGGCTGCTGACCACGTTCTTCGTGTTGAACTGCCTGGTGCTCATCATCGTGGTGCTGCTGCAGAGCGGCAAGGCCGCGGATCTGGCGGGGGCATTCGGCGGAGCAGGTAGCCAGACGGCATTCGGGCCGCGAGGGGCGGCATCGGTGCTTTCGCAGGCGACCACGTGGTGCGCGATCATGTTTATGGTGTGCGCTTTGGCGATGGTGGTGCGCGTTGATCGCAGCGTGGAAAATGGCGAGGGCGGGGGATCGATCCTGCAGCAATACTCGAAGCCGGCGACGAAGACGACGCCAGCGCCAACCAAAAACACACCGGCTCCAGCTACACAGCAGCCGGCAGCGCCGCAGTCGTCCACGCCGCAACCGCAGCAACAGCCTGCACCGGCGAAGCCGACTCCCAACAAGCCGTAAGTTCACGCAGGAAGCGCGCCTTGCTGGAATTTTGGCGCGCGGCTACAATGATGTCTCACCTCTGTGCGGTCGTGGCGGAACTGGCAGACGCACCAGCTTGAGGGGCTGGCGGTAGCAATACCGTGGTGGTTCGAATCCACTCGGCCGCACCATTTCTTTTTAGAACGCTCGAATTTCGCATCCATCGGCGTTTCCCTCAATATACGCGGGTTTCTCAGGTAACGCTTGGGAGCAGCCGGGAAGCCTTTGGCAAAACAGGCCTTATTGGCAACCAAGAATTTGGCGCAATTCTTCCTGCAAAAACCGCACAAGCAAAAGCCGGTGTGTTAGCGCCTTTCCCGGAGACGCCGAAAGACGAAGGAGTCTGGATAGGACAAATACGCCGACGCTATATTAGCGGCCTTCGCGGACCTGCCGTGCGGCTGGCTATAATCCCTTGAATGCCTCGTCAGTGCATCTTCTGTGACAATCCGCTAAGTGGAGTTCGCGCCAAAGAGCACGTGGTTCCTCAATGGCTCGTGGAACACTTAGGGATGAGGGAGGACCAGCTTTACCTAGCCGTGGCACAGTCAACAGATGACTCTATCTTGGAAAACAGAAACCAAATTGCTTCGAACTTTGTGGAAGGCCGGGTCTGCGAAACCTGCAACAACGAATGGATGAACGATTGGGAATCGGAAGCGATGGAACTCTTATAAAGTCTCTGATTGCTGGCTCGGTGTCGGTGATGTGCATTTCGGACGTTGAAAGAACGATTGTCCCCAAGTGGGCGGCGTAGCTGGTAGGGGCTGGGTGTTTTCTGATACATGGCAGAGAACAAGGGCGTGGTGCCGCCATTAGTGGTGCGTGTTTGGGTGCCAGAGCCAAACGGCCATTGGCGTCAGATTTCACCTCCTTGAACAACGCGCTTTTGTAATCGCAGTTCAGGAGAGATTTGGGTAGCGGGACCGACTTTCCCGATTTGTGCTGCGTTTATCAGTGTCCAGTAAACGGTCGTCTGTGCGACTGGTCACTGACGAAGACGTTAGGGTCTGTTCAAGTCCACGCAAGCAGTAAATTTACAAAAGACTGATTGATAGGGGGCTCCTATCCGCCAAGGGTGGGAGCCCTTTTTGCTGCGGATGCGACCCGACTAGCGTGTACATGCGTCGCAGCAAGAAATATTCGCAAACTGTATAAAACCGAACAGCGTGTACCCTGGCGGCATTCTAATGTCTTGCACTTGACGGCGAGACAGAAGGCTCGCCCGACCGAGCGGTCTGTCTGTACCGCGCATTTTCAATTTCCGCCCAAATGATGGCCCCGCTCTCATGCCCGGGGGAGCGGGGCAGGGTTTCCCGGCAGCCTCTAGTTGTCCGATAACCGCGCGGGGTTACGAGAGTTTATGGCGCGCACGCTTCTCGAATATGAAGGAGATGAAAGAGTTCAGCAGCACAGCGCGGCCTTTGACCCAGATGACCGTGTGCCGATTCCGGTCAAGGGTGACATTATGAAGCGCAAGGGGCAAGACCTGGCGGGTTGCTTCGGTCAAGAATGGCATCTTTCCCACCGCAGTAAATCCACTCACCTAGAAAAAAATTGTATCGATCTTCGGGCTAGAACCATCTGAGCGAAAAGCGCCGTCATTGCGTGGATTGCGCCAAGCGGGTTGGCACTGATCTCTTCCGCGGTTTGGATGGCCAGCCTAACAAAAACAAAGGAGGACTGCCATGTCCCATCACCTCGATTCGCCAATCGCTCGTCAAGACGTCCGCCTCGACATCACGGACCTCTATGTGTTCCGCGGCGAAAAGGGCACCGTGTTCGCAATCAATGTCTGCCACTCCATTTTTGGCGCCATCCCTGTGCCTGGCTACCATCCGGAGGGAATGTACGAATTCAAAGTCGATTTGGACGGCGACGCAATTGAGGATGTCACCTACCGCTTTACATTCAACGAACGCGACAAGCACGGCAATCAGGCCTACACCGTCCGGCGTATCACGGATGCAGACGCTGTTAACCCGGGCGCGGCTGGCGCTGTGGTCGCACAGGGGACAACTGGCGAAATCATCAGCACGGCAACGGGCCTGCGTGTCTGGGCTGGCAAGGCTGGCGATCCGTTCTGGATCGAGCCCGATGTGTTGCACGCGGTTGGCCACGCATTTCAGGACGGCACGTCCATCAACCTTTCCGGATGGGATCCAAGTCGTGCAAAGAATTTGTTTGCCGGCCACACGGTGTACTCCATCGTGCTCGAGGTTCCGGACAAGGAGCTGCTCGCCGATGCGGGGGACAAGCGTCGAATCGGCGTATGGGCGGTGTCAACATTGGCGACTGACGCCGGGGGGTGGCGTTCGATCAATCGCGTGGGCCTTCCGATGATCCATCCGCTGTTTACCCAGTACAACGAAGATCTCGGCAATCGTCTAAATGCCGGGCGCCCCGCCGAGGATTTCGCGACTTACGGAGCGGCTGTAACGAAAGCAATTGCCAGCGTCGTCGCTGCAAATGGAACAGCCGAAGATCCCCGAGCATATGGGGAGAAGCTCGGGCACCGATTTTTCCCCAACATCCTCCCTTACGAGGTCGGCACGCCCGCCGTGTTCGGGTTCGCCGAGTGGAACGGTCGTTCGCTTACAGACAACGCGCCTAATGTGATGTTCTCCCTAGCAGCGAACACTCCGGTTAGTCTCGGGATCGGCAAGGAATCGGTTACCTCCAAGCCGTCGAAGACATTTCCGTACGTTCCTGCTGCGGGTGAGAGCCGCACGGCCGGGGCGTAAACCCGTTTCACTCGAGGCGCATGCTTTGTTGCTCGGGTTTGCGCACCGAATCTTCGGGCCTCGCTATGTCGGCGAGGCCTTAAAGGCTTTCTTTTGTTCGATACCGGTTTGCGGTGGGTTACTCGTCGTGGTTTATAAATAGTTGCATCGCACGGTTCGCTGCTTCCTCTTCTTCGCGGGTCCAATGCACCACAGGTGTGTCCAGTAAACTCAGCTTCTGCGGCTTGCGCTCAGGTTGCCTTGCGTCAATTCTTTGCCAAGCCAATTCGCCCAGGTGCTTCTCTACTGCCGTGCGGACCAGTTCGCTTACGCTGACTTTCTGTTCCTCGGCCTCTGTGCGAAGACGACGCAACAGCCACGGCGTCAAGCTGAAACGAAAGGACTTGGTGAATTTTGTCATACGACTGCTCCAAATATTCCCCACTTATATCACAATGCCGCCTCATTGTTCAGAGGGAGGTTCCGACAAACGGGGCTTGAATTTGTTTCGTGCGTTATCGCGAAGCGCGGACGCGAACTTCGCGGTAGGCGAGATCGCTGCGCTGGTAGACAAATTTGGCGCGGCAAAATGGGCAGGCGCGTTCCGAACCGTCTGGCGGGAACTGCGGTTTCTGCGCCAGGAAAAGGTCGGCCAAACTTTCCGGAATCTCGGAGTACGTGAAGACCCGTCGGCAGCACTTGCAAGTTACAACCCAATTTGCCATCGCATCTCGATTGTTGAGGGATAAGCATGGAAGAGAGAATCGGTCGCTTCTGGTATATCGGACGGCTGATGTAAGGTACGGTGAGTTTTTCTCTGCCGTTCTGTCAGTGTGTGTTGATACTCCAGATCGCGAAATCCAGTGAAATGGCGAAGCAGACCCAGAGAAAGTAAGGCACAAAAGCCACGCTGCGGGACGAACAATGGTTCATATCAGCAGAGTGAACGAGAGCAGCAGAACCAGCGGGACCACGATCACAAAAAAGCCGAGGAGACCAGAGCCCGGTTTGGCCGACGTAGCATACCAGGTACTGATCCCGGGTCTGGTGATCATTCCCGCGTTGAATGCTACGGCGTAGCAGACTGCCAGGAACGCTAGCAGAGAACCGGTTCTAGTTTTCTCCATTCTAAAAACCCCTATCGTGATTTTGTGCGTCTTGCGCTGTTTTTTTTGGGCGGCAAATTTCCGGGCGGCGTTCTGGGAACTAAATTGAAGGGCATGAGGGCTCATTTTGGAACAAAACTCGCGCAGTCATGCATCGGGTAAATGCTTGAAGGTTTAACAATCGCATTCTGGGCGAGGACGTTGGTGAGACTCTTTTTCACCATTGGAATGAACCGGGACTACACAGTATTGCTTCGGAGAAATATTGCGCGTGTAATCTGTGCTCGCGGTCCAGGGAATGTGCCACCGACAAGGAGATGCGATCATGCCCGACCCAAATAAAAGCCAGTATCAGGAATCCGACCCACGCCATCACACCCAAAAATTGAAGCAGATATTCAAGGACGCGGCCGCTCACGCACGAGAAGACGTCGCGAAGGTCTCCGACCCGAAGGCTCAAGCGCTTTTCGAAACCTCAGCGGAAGTGCTGCTGGGGCTGGCGAAAGCGTTTGAGGACTTTGAGCAAAAGAGTGAAGCGGCATGGAAAGCGACGGGTTCTCGATAACCCGCGCAAACTGGGAAAAGCTGAGTGGGACGGGCGGGTGAGGCGCAACGGCTGGTCGCATGCGCTCGAACTTCACGTGTGAATATCAGCTGGTCCTGCCTTTGCAACCGGGATGCCCGCACTTGCAGTCGATATCAGGGGTCTTCGCAGTGCTTTCACACTGCACGCTGCAGTACGTTTTGCCGTCCCCGACAGGGCAAGAACAGTTTGGATGCGCGCACTTTTTGGACTCTCTGACGACCATGATAAGTTTCCCTTCGGTTTAGAATGTCAGGCTTGGCTCGCTCGTTTCGACTTCTTCTGAATTCCAGCAAATAACTCCAACATTGCTTTGTTGAACGCTGGAATATCGTCGGGCTTTCGGCTGCTGATCCAGTTCTTGTCGAGGACTGTTTCCCGATCCGCCCAGGTGCCGCCGGCGTTGCGGATGTCGTCCTGCACGGTGTAGTAGCTGGTCACATGACGACCCTTAACGAGCCCGGCGGAAACCAGCAGCCATGGACCATGGCAAATCACGGCAATGGGTTTGCCATTTGCGTCACAGGTCTGGACAAATCGCCGCGCGTCTTCGTTCATTCTCAGCGTGTCGGCGTTCACCACTCCGCCGGGCAGAAGAACAGCGTCAAAGTCGTCCGGCTCGGCGTGTTCCATTTGCTGGTCGACGATAAATTCATCCCCTTTATCGATGTGATTCATTCCCTGCACCGTCTTGTTATTCGGAGACACCACGATCGTCTCGGCTCCCGCCTCATCCAGAGCCGCACGCGGCTTCTCAAGCTCCACCTGTTCAAATCCGTCGGTGACCAGAATCGCGATGCGCAGGCCCTCTAAACTTCCGTTTCCCATGATCGTCGTACCTCTTTTTTGATTCGCTGACCGTGGCCGCTTTAACTCGCGGCACGCTCTGGATGACCACCATTTGCTTGTACGATTGCGCGCTTACGTGCTCAATCCGCAGGAACATGGAGTGACCTTCAGAAAAGCCTGTAGCGGCGAGGCCAGTATCTTGTCACCGGCCGGTCTACATCTTTTTCGTAAGAGACCTACCGCGATTAGCAGGTTGTGATGGCCACAAGTCCGAGTGTAGCGTGGCGAGCATGAGGGATAGCTGCGCGGTGAAGAATTTAGAATGAGCGGTGTCGAAGAGCAAATTATAAAGCTGGCCATTCTTGCCTTTCCTGTTGCCACGGTTACCTGGACCGTAACGCACGAGGAAGTTCTGCGAGAGCTACGTCAGTGGTGTACGCAAAAGAGCAAATCCTGCGAACGTTGGTACCAGAGAAAGTTTTTCTATCTGCTGACTTGCGAATACTGCCTGAGCCACTACGTCGCGGCCGCCTTTCTTGCATTGGCGGGCTTCCAACTGCTTTTGCCGGGGTGGCGCGGATATTTCTTTTCCTGGCTCGCGCTAGTGTGGATCGCAAACATCTATATGAGCCTGTTCGGGCGACTTCGGCTGGACATCCGGCATGAACGGCTGGAAATCGAAAACACGCAAAAAGAAACGCCGGGCACGACGCCAGTCGGTGAGAGAGTGGACGCGTAAGCGATGCGGCATCAGAACCTCGCGTGGTCACGGAAGGCGTGCGCTGCACTTGCATTCAATGGCAGCGAGTTTCCTACTGCAATTTCTGCGGCATCCTACCAGGTTTTGGGTATGTAGCCCTCGGAAGGCTCCTTTCTACACTACAGGTCCCGCGTCCGTGCTGCCGAAATTGGCGACGGGCGTCGCAACAAAGCCCAAAGACCTGCCAACCAACGCCACCAGAAAGGCTGAAAACGAACTTGGGAATCATGAAAGGCGCGAAAAACGCCAGAGCCGCCACTATCATTGTGAGTTTCGTTGCCGCGATGCTGGCCATCCCAGCAGCAACGCAAACGGGACAGGTGACTGACCGCGATGACGTTCTGAGGCATTTGAACGCTGTGATTCGCTGGTACAAAGACTCCACGACAAAGATTAAGGCTGGGCAGGAACCGAGCGACGCAATTTACGTGACCAACGCGCAAAATCTTGGAGCGCAAGCGGTACGTCTGGCGTTTCAATCGTCTCGCGCTGATGTGACGTTGAATCAACAGAACGGCTCGGGCACGACTCCGGAAAATCAGGATCAATCCGGAGCTGCGGGCCCAAGTTCGCAGAAATATGCCCAAATGGAGGCCGAAGCGTCGCAGCGCATTGCGGACGACCAGAACCAAATTGAGGCTTTGAAGAAACAGATCAGCTCCACGTCAAAGAATCGCGCCACGCTGATTCAACAGGAGCAGGCGTTGGAAGGGAAACTGGCGCTGGACAAGGCTACGCTGGACGTCGTTGAGACGATGAAAAATTTCGTCGAGAACACGAACACGGGCGGAACGGGGCTAGAGGGAAGCATTAATGACCTGGCACGATCGGTGCCGGAGGTATTCGGAACCTTAGGCAACGCCAAGAACAACACGACTGTAGTCGCCACACCCGCAGCCGCCACGGCCGCTCCTGCAAAGACACAATCGTCGTCGGGAATGATTGGCGAACTGATGATGCTCTACGGTCAAATGGAGAACATCCGGGCGGCGGATCAGTTGCTGGATGAAACCGAAACTGTGCGCAAGATAGCCAGCGACCTACGCCAGCCTCTGCGCAAGCAACTTGCAGCCATACTGCAAAGCGGTAAGGAGCTCGCCAACCGAACGAGTGTCCCCAAGGAGCAATACGACGCCCTGACCGCACGGTTCGACCAGCTGTCCGCGGCGTTACTTCCGTTGAGCGAGGAAATTGTGGTGCTGGATCAGTGCCGGTCCAACCTTCTGGAATGGAAAAGATCCCTTGCGAATGAATCCGCGATCATGCTTCGTGGCTTGATTTTTCGCGTCTTAGGGATCGCGATCGCGCTGGGCGTGATTCTGGGCCTCGCGGAGGCATGGCGCCGCTTGACGTTTCGTTACGTGCACGATCCGCGCCGCCGCCGCCAGTTCCTGCTGCTGCGGCGTTTCGTGACGGGATTTCTGATCGGCATTGTTGTGATTCTTGGATTTGTGAGTGAATTCAGTTCGCTGGCCACCTTTGCGGGATTTGTGACCGCAGGTATCGCCGTAGGCTTGCAGACCGTGCTGCTTTCCGTGGCGGCATATTTTTTTGTGATTGGGCGCTATGGAATTCGCGTCGGCGATCGAATCACCGTGGCCGGAGTTACTGGAGACGTAATCGACGTAGGGCTAGTGCGCCTGTACTTGATGGAACTGGCAGGCACGGGAGTGGACCTGTATTCGACGGGCAGAATCGCGGTGTTCTCGAATTCCGTTCTCTTTCAAGCCACCACTCCGCTGTTCAAACAATTGCCAGGCACGCAATACACGTGGCACGAGGTGGTTCTGCCGCTCGCGCCGGGCGCTGATTACGGCGCGCTACAGAAGACCCTGCTGGGAACCGTTGAGGCAGTTTACAAGGACGCCAGGCTGGCGCCGGGGAACTACCAGACGGAACTGGAACACGGCATGGAAATTATGGTGACTCCTCCGAATCCTCACCAACACCTGCAATTTGCGGATACCGGACTCGAACTGGCGGTGCGGTACCCGGTCGATCTGCAGAAAGCTTCCGAGGTAGACGAGAAAATAACGTGCGCCTTACTCGAGACCATAAAAAACGACAAGCAAATCCAGAGCGGCATCGCGGGCACACCTAAGATCCGTGCCGCGGTGAAGGGCTAGGCGCAAGTCTCTCTACAGTGTTTCCCCTAGGAAGTTACAGAGTTCCTTTCATTGATTAACGACGGCCCATTCCCGGAAGATACCTTTTTACCGCTCGCAAGCAGTCATTCCGAAAGACGGAGCCCTCTAAAACATATGAGTGAGACTGACGTCCTTGGCCAAAACGGCGCGGTGGACCTCGATACCGTTCCGCAGAAGCCGCCGGCGGAAACTTCCCAGAGAGTCGAACTTCGAGAAGGTAGTCCATATCCCCGTGGTGCCACGTGGGACGGCCTCGGCGTGAATTTCGCGCTATTTTCCGCGCATGCCACAAAAGTGGAACTGTGCCTGTTTGACGAAACAGGAAAAGAAGAGCGTCAACGGATTGAGCTTCCCGAGTACACCGATGAAATCTGGCACGGTTATCTGCGCGGCTTGCGCCCGGGCGCGGTGTACGGCTTTCGTGTGCACGGTCCGTATGAGCCGGACAAAGGACATCGCTTCAATCCCAACAAGCTGCTTCTGGACCCTTATGCGCGGTCGCACGTCGGCTCGCTTCGTTGGGATGACGCCTGTTTTGGATACACGGTTGGCGCCGAGCAGGCGGACCTGAGCTTTGATAAGCGAGATAGCGCGCCGTTTGTGCCGAAATCGGTGGTGGTGGATCCGGTATTTCGTTGGCGGTCCAGCACGACGCGTCGCCACGCCGTGCCATGGAATCAAACTGTCATTTACGAACTGCACGTGCGAGGGTTCACGAAACTAAACCCGGCAGTTCCGCGGAAAAAGCGCGGCACCTTCGCAGGGCTGGGGCACAAGGCGGTCGTCGACTACATCAAGTCACTGGGCGTGACGGCCGTTGAATTGATGCCTGTCTACACTTTCATCGATGAGCGCCACTTGGTGGAACACGGGCTGACCAACTTCTGGGGATATAACACCATCGGTTTTTTCGCGCCGGAACCTCGCTATGCCGCCGATCCCCGGAATGACTTGCGCGAGTTCAAGGAGATGATTTCGCGGTTTCATGATGCGGGAATCGAAGTCATCCTTGACGTGGTTTACAACCACACCGCTGAAGGCAATGAACTCGGCCCCACCCTTTGCTTTCGAGGCATCGACAATGCCAGCTACTACCGCCTGATTCCCGACAAACCCCGTTACTACATCAATGACACCGGCACCGGCAATACTCTGAACCTCTCGCATCCTCGCGTGATTCAACTGGTCGCCGACAGCCTGCGCTACTGGCAAGACGAAACACAGGTCGACGGTTTTCGTTTTGATCTGGGTACGATTCTGGCTCGCGAACCCAACGGCTTTGATCAGCAGAGCGGTTTCTTGAAGGTAATTTGCCAGGATCCCGAGCTGGAAAGCGTGAAGCGCATTGCGGAGCCCTGGGACTGCGGTCCCGGAGGCTACCAGGTTGGAGAATTTCCGCCGGGATGGTCCGAATGGAACGACAAGTTCCGCGATGCGGTGCGCGAGTTTTGGAAAGGTGGGTCTTCGATCGCGGAATTGGTCAAGCGACTCTGTGCGTCCGCGGATCTCTACGACCGGCAAGGACGCAAGCCGTGGGCCTCGGTGAATTTCGTGACCGCCCACGACGGGTTCACTCTGTACGATCTCGTCAGTTACAACGAAAAACATAACGAAGCCAACGGGGAACACGGCGGAGACGGAACTCCGAACAATCATTCATGGAACTCGGGTGTCGAAGGTCCGACGGACGATCCCGCGATCAATCGGCTGCGCGAACGGCAGATTCGCAATATGCTGGCAACGCTGCTTTTGGCGCAGGGTCTTCCGATGGTCCTGGCTGGGGACGAATTTCACCGCACGCAGAACGGAAATAACAATCCCTACAGCCAGGACAATGAAATCAGCTGGCTAAACTGGAAGCTGGCAGAACAAAACAAGCCAACCATTGACTTTGTGCGTACGCTCAATTCGCTGAGACACGAATACGCGGTGCTTCGTCGCAACCGCTTCCTTACGGGTGTGCGCGACGAAACGCTGGGCGTCAAAGACGTAACGTGGATTCATCCGTCGGGAGTGGAAATGACCGAGGAGATGTGGAAAGACAACCACCTACGCTGCTTCGGGATGTTGCTCGACGGGCGCGCACAACCCACCGGACTTCACGAGCGCGGAAGCGAAGCCACGCTGCTGCTGATTTTCAACGGCAGCGCGGAGTCCGGGAAGTTTGTGATGCCCCCGGTTGTGGAAGGCACAGGATGGCGATGGATGCTGGACACAACCGAAACCGCGCAAACGGATCGCACGTTCCAGCCCGGCGAAGTGGTGGAGCTGATCGATCGAACTGTCAGCCTGTTTTCGATGGTTTGATTTGGCTCCAGAGCATTCGGCTGATGCCAAGAAACGTGCGCATCCATTCATGATTCCTCGGGCTACCTATCGCGTGCAATTTGGAAAGAAGTTTGGATTTGATGATGCCGCTGCGCTGGCACCCTACCTGGCGCAACTGGGCATCAGTCATTTGTACGCGTCGCCATACCTGCAGGCCAGGTCGAACAGCAAACATGGCTACGACATCACGGACCACAATTCGCTGGATAGGGAGTTGGGCGGCTATGATGCGTTTCAACGAATGGTGCGTGCGTTCGGTGAGCATGGCCTCGAACATATCCTCGACTACGTTCCGAATCATATGGGGGTTGGCGGAGCGGACAATCCGCTGTGGCTGGATATACTGGAATGGGGTAAGGATTCGAGATACGCGCGATGGTTTGATGTGGACTGGAACTGTCATCCCGAATATCTAAGCGGCAAGCTGCTGGTTCCTTTTCTGGCGGAGCAGTACGGAGCGGAACTGGAGGCTGGCCATATGGAATTGAAATTCGATGCGGAACACGGCGAATTCAACGTTTGGCTGTATGACACGCATAAATTGCCTGTATCGCCTCTGACGTATCCGGAGATCCTGGGCGGCGCGAACGGAGAGCTGCGAAAGTTAGCTGAAGAATTCGCTGCCCTCACGGACCGGCGCACAGAACTTGCGGCGAGCGCCAACCGATGGAAGTCCGAGTTGGCGCAGTCTGTGACTTCAAACGATGAAGTGCGCTCAGCATTAGAGAGTGCTTTGAAACGGTTCCGGGGCAGGGCGGGCGATCTTCAGTCGTGGAGCTCGCTGGATGCCCTGATCCAGAAACAGTACTGGCGTCCCAGTCATTTTCGGGTTGCCGCGGACGATATCAATTACCGGCGTTTTTTCAACATCAGCGAATTGGCGGGCATTCGCATGGAGCTGCCAGAAGTGTTTGAGCACACGCACCGGCTGATTTTGGAGTTGCTGAGGGAAGGGAGTCTGCAGGGACTGCGCATCGACCACGTCGACGGACTTTTGGATCCCAAGGAATATCTGGAGCGGCTTCGCGCGAGGGCAAGGACTCCGTTCTACCTCGTTGTGGAAAAAATACTGGCGCACCATGAAAGTCTGCGCGAGGAGTGGCCGGTAGAGGGGACGACGGGCTACGATTTTTGCAGCCAGGTGACCGGATTGCTGGTCGACGGAACCGCCGAGGATGCCTTTACTCGATTTTACGTCGAATTTACCGGGGAGTGGGAAGCCTTCCCGGAGATCGTCAGGGAATGCAAAATCAAAATCATGGAAAACGAGATGCGAAGCGAGTTGGAAACGCTTTCGCGCGAAGCGGTGCGAGTCGCCAGGCAGAATCCGCGAACTACGGACTTCACGCAGAACATCTTGCGCCGCGCGCTGAAGGAAACGATTGCGTGTTTTCCTGTTTATCGCACCTATGTCGACGGCGCGGCGCCTGCCGAGGCCGATGAGCGGTACATCCACTGGGCCATCACGCAAGCGGCGAAAAATGAGCAAGAGCTGGACGCCAGCGTGTTTGCGTTTTTAGAAAAACTGCTGAGTGGGAAAATGGCGGAGCAACCTGGCCGAGGATTTGATCCGCAGGCCGTGATTCGATGCGCTATGAAAGTTCAACAATTCAGCGGGCCGGTTATGGCCAAGGGGCTGGAGGACACAGCGTTCTACCGCTACAACCGGTTTGTAGCCCGGAACGAAGTGGGCAGTTCACCCGAACAGTTTGCTTTCTCGCTGGGTTCTTTTCACAAGGCGAACCAGCTTCGGGCAGAAAAATGGCCGCACACCTTGTTGGCCACTTCCACCCACGATACCAAACGCGGTGAAGATGCGCGTGCAAGGCTTGCTGCCTTGTCGCTGGTGCCGGAAGAATGGGCCGCGAAGGTTACGAGTTGGAGCCGCATTTTGCGCGCCAGGCGGGGAGATGTGGAAGGAACGGCTCCGCCAGCTCACAACGACGAATACCTGTTCTTTCAAAACTTGATTGCCAGTTGGCCCGCGGAATTGAGCCTGCCGCTTGCCCGCGAAACAAACGAACTGAGCGAGTACACCGAACGCTTACTGGGGACGATGACGAAGTCGCTGCGTGAAGCACGCGTGCGGTCAAATTGGATCTCACCGGACACCGGATATGAGAATGCAGTGACGGAATTCATTCGCGATGCATTGAATCCCGAAGTGTCCGGCACGTTTTTGGAGAATTTTCTGCCGTTCCAGGAGCGTGTCGCCTGCATGGGGGTTCACAATTCGCTGGTCCAGTTGGTCCTGAAAATCACTTCGCCGGGAGTACCCGATTTCTATCAAGGTAGCGAATTGTGGGACTTGAATTTGACCGATCCGGACAACCGCAGGCCGGTGGATTTTGCGATGCGACGCCGTTTGCTGGAGAGTGTGCGCCAGCTCTCTGGGACTGACCGTGCGTGTGCACTCTCGAGGCTGGCGCAAAATTGGCACGACGGGCGTATCAAGCTTGCGCTGCTCAGCGTGCTTCTGAATTTCCGTCGCGACCATTTCGCACTGTTTGAAACGGGCGCGTACGAACCGTTGACCTGCAAGGATCGCCCCGAACAACGCGTATGCGCCTATTTGCGAACGGCGGAGCAAGAAGTCTGCCTGGTCGCCGGCTCACTAGATGCGCGGCTGCAGCCGCCGGATTATCGCGGCATCGAGCTCGAACTGGGTACGCAGGCGGGTGTGCTTCGTTGGCGCGACGTGATTACGGGGATGAGTGTTCCCGCGGAGGGCGACGCGGTGGACCTCTCCGAGTTGTTCCGGAGCCTTCCGGTGGCGGTACTGATCCCGATCAGCAGTTTCAAGGAGCCGCCGGGCTAGAACTCGCGAAGCAGTACAGAGTCCACTGTATTGTTCGCACTCCCCGGCACGCTTATAAAATCGAAGGGCAGAAAATTTACGGCACGAAAGTGGGTCCCCCGATGTCAAGCCAAACTGGAGCAGTAACCGCAAGAGATTTGTCTACCACGATTCCAATTAACCATGAAAACCGGCGCGTAGTCGACAGCCTGAAGGAAAAGGTCGCGCGGCGCGCTTACGAATTGTTCGAACGCGGAGGAAATGCCGACGGCGATGATTTGCAGCACTGGTTGCAGGCCGAATCGGAACTGTTGGTTAAAATTCCCGAGATCCGCGAGACGCCTGCTTCTTATACCGTGAACGTCCCTGTGCAAGGATTCAAGCCCGATGAGATTTACGTCGGCGTGGATTCGAATCGCACGCTGATCCTGGCGGAAAAACAGGAGCCCACGGACGGACGCAACCGGCAGGAGCCGGGTTTCAGCCGCGAGTCGCTTTTTCTTGCCGCGGATTGGCCCACGCCGGTCGATCCGGCAACCGCCAGCGCGCAAATCAGAAGTGGCACTCTGATACTGTCTGTGAAACGCGTCGCGCCGTCGGCAACAAGCTAGGCGGTTGTCGCCCTCGGCTGTCGCTGCACACTTCGAATCCCGTATGGAGACAAGCACGGACCACCTGCTATTCTTCTGGCAAAAATGACATCTCCATTTCCATGGTGGTATCCCGTGGGTGCCCAGCTTCATGAGGATGGAGCGGCATTCCGCGTTTGGGCGCGCAACCATAAAACCGTTTCGGTTCACATCAAAAACGGCGAGCACCCGCTGCGCCTGGAAGGCGATGGCTATTTTGTTGGAGACGCAGGGGACGTCCGCGCAGGCGACACCTACGGGTTTGTGCTGGACGGCGAAGGCCCGTTTCCCGATCCCGCATCTCGCTATCAACCGGAAGGTCCGCACGGGCCTTCGCAGATCATCGATCCCGGCCATTTTGCCTGGACCGATCAGGCGTGGCAGGGAATCAAGCTCGCACATCAGGTCATCTACGAGTTGCATCTAGGTACGTTCACTTGCCAGGGGACATGGCGATCAGCAATTCCCGAGTTACCGGCCTTGGCGGAACTGGGGATTACGGCGATTGAGGTGATGCCCGTAGCGGAGTTTGCCGGATCGTTCGGCTGGGGCTATGACGGTGTGGATCTGTTTGCACCCACGCGTATTTATGGGAACCCGGATGATTTCCGCGCGTTCGTCGACGAGGCTCATCGCTGCGGAATGGGCGTCCTGCTGGATGTGGTCTACAACCACGTCGGTCCCGACGGCAACTACCTGCGGAAGTTCTCCGAAAGTTATTTTACCGCGGACCATAAGACGGACTGGGGCGAGGCAATTAATTTCTATGGCCAACATTCAGCGCCGGTACGCGAATTTTATTGCGCCAACGCCGCTTATTGGATCAAAGAATTCCACCTGGATGGATTGCGACTGGATGCCACGCAAAACGTCTACGACAAATCGAAGGATCACATCCTCGCGGAGATAAACCGCAGCGCGCGAAAAGCCGCTGGCGCACGCGGGATTATCGTCGTGGCGGAAAACGAACCGCAGGACATAACCCTGATTCGTTCGGACCGGGAAGGCGGCTATGGTTTCGACGGGCTGTGGAATGACGATTTTCACCACTCCGTGACGGTGGCGCTTACGGGAAGCCGCGAGGCCTATTTTGCGGATTATTTGGGCTCGCCGCAGGAACTGCTTTCTTCCTTGAAATATGGCTTCTTGTATCAAGGGCAGTGGTATTCCTGGCAGAAACAAAGACGAGGCACGTCCACACTGGGCAGCAATCCGGCTGTAATGGTGACGTTTCTACAAAATCACGACCAGATCGCGAATTCCGGCCGCGGCTTGCGGATTCATCGACTTTGCGCCTACGGCCAGTACAAAGCAATGACCGCAGTTTGCTTGCTGGGGCCCGGTACGCCAATGTTGTTCCAGGGACAGGAATTTGCATCCTCGTCGCCATTCGTCTTTTTTGCCGACCACAATGCCGAGCTGGCGGAAAAGGTTAGAGCCGGGCGCGCGGAATTCCTGCAGCAATGGCGCAGCCTTGCTACAGGCCAGCTAAAATTTGACGATCCGTGTTCCCGGAAAACCTTTGAGAAATGCAAACTTGATCTATCGGAACGCGAAAAACATGCCGAGACTTATGCACTCCATCGCGACCTTCTGAAGCTAAGGAAAAGCGAAGCTGTGTTTTCGCGCCAAGACCGGCAGTTGGATGGGGCGATTCTGGGCCCTGAGGCGTTCGTAGTGCGCTTTTTCTCTGAGGGATACCGCGATGACCGTCTCTTGGTAGTGAATCTTGGCGTGGAGCTGCGCCTAAATCCGTGTTCAGAACCTCTGCTGGGCCCTCCGCCAAATAGGGAATGGGAAGTTCAGTGGTCGAGCGAGGATCCGCGCTACGGTGGCAACGGGACGGCCTCCCTGGATTCCGAACTCAGCTGGATCATTCCGGCTCATGCAGCGGTGGTATTGCAGCCAGCGAAAAAGAAGGAAGGGAATCACAAACCTTGAACGGCGTGCTGCGTCGCGTAGCTTATCGCCAGTCCGAAGCAGAGACGCGGGAAACTCTGTTGGACAAGGAGTGGCTGGTCACCAACGGTCTGGGTGGATACGCGTCCGGAAGTTTGGCGGGAGTGATCACGCGAGGATTCCACGGCTATCTGGTGGCAGCGCTACCCACGCCACTGGGCCGCATGATGATGTTGAATGACTTGATCGAAAAAGTCGGCCTGCCCGATGGCCAATCGGTGCAATTGAGCGGAGAGGAGCGAGTGAACGCGCCATTGAAGGCGCAAGGAACCGAGTATCTTGAAGAATTTTGTCTGGAAGACGGTGTTCCGGTGTGGATCTTCCGATTTGGGGATATATTGCTCGAGAAGCGCGTGCTGATGGTGCATCGCCAGAACACGGTCCACGTCAACTACCGGCTAAAGAGCGGGTCCGCGGTGAAAATGACCTTGCGCCCGTCGGTGAATTTCCGGCCGCACGAAGCGCCGGTGAGCACGCCGCTTGCCGGCAATTACGCGTTCACGGTTGTCGAAGATACCTTTGAAATTGTCGCCCAGACCAACATTCCCCCATTGCGACTAATGCTGCATGGAAAAGAAAAATCGTTAACCATGGATCGCACACGATTTCAGGAGATTGTGTATCGCATCGAGGAAAGCAGGGGCTACGCGGCACATGGCGATTTATGGAGTCCGGGCTATTTCTCCGTGATTCTGACGCCGGATGAACCCGTAACGCTGGTCGCGTCGGTAGAATCCTGGGACGCCATTCACGCGGTTAGCCCCGAGTATGCGAAAAGCGCGGAGTCCTTGCGGCGCAAACGATTGTTAGCGCGAGCGGCCGACGTTCCGCCAGAAGGACTGGCGCGAGAACTGGTTCTGGCCGCGGATCAGTTCATTATTATTCCGGAAGGACGTGGTGAGGACACGCTGCGCGCTCGAGCCGCCGGAGACGATGTGCGGACCATCATCGCCGGTTATCCGTGGTTCACCGACTGGGGGCGCGACACGATGATCTCCCTGGAGGGACTCACGCTCACAACCGGCCGAAAGGTCGAAGCCGGGTACATTCTCCGCACGTTCGCGCACTGCATCCGGCGCGGCCTGATTCCGAACATGTTTCCTGAAGGCCATGACGAGGGTTTGTATCATACGGCGGATGCAACGCTGTGGTTTTTTCACGCGGTGGCACGATATCTGGCGGCTTCCGGCGACCAGGTATTTCTTCCGCAAATTCTTCCGCAGCTCGAAGAGATCATCGACTGGCACCTGCGCGGCACCGATTTTGGAATTGGCGTAGATCCCAATGACGGATTACTGCGGCAAGGCGCGGAAGGATACCAACTCACCTGGATGGACGCGAAGGTTGACGACTGGGTAGTCACGCCGCGCCGGGGCAAAGCGGTGGAAATCAATGCGCTGTGGTACAACGCCCTTTGTTACATGAAGCAATGGCTGCAACAGGAGGGACAGACGGACAAGGCCGCCGAAATGGAGAAGCACGCGCAGCGTTGCCGGGATTCATTTCAGAAGCGCTTCTGGTTTGCCGCCGGAGGCTATTTGTACGATGTCGTGGACGGCGAGAATGGCGACGACTCGTCCTTGAGGCCGAACCAGGTTTTCGCGATCTCGCTGGATTTTTCGGTTCTGGAGAAAGACAAGTTTGCTCCGGTGATGGAATGCGTCGAACGCTCATTGCTGACGCCGGTAGGGCTGCGCACGCTGGCTCCGGGCGAAAAGGACTACAAAGCAAAATATTATGGCAACCTCCGCGCGCGCGACGCCGCGTATCATCAGGGAACGGTGTGGCCGTGGTTGATCGGGCCATACGTGGATGCGTGGCTTAAAGTGCATCCCAACGAACTGGATCGGGCACAGAAACTATTGCAGGCATTTGAAGATCGCCTGGGGCAAAACGCGGTAGGATCTATCGGAGAGATATTCGATGCGGAAGCGCCCTATACGCATCGCGGGTGTGTCGCACAAGCGTGGAGCGTCGCCGAAGTGCTCCGCAGTGTTGTGAAGATAGCGACGTTGAAAAAGAATGCCGAGTCTGGCAAGCCCGCGTAACTCACTTTCTTATGAAAATTGGACGAGGCAGTGGAATTCTTTTGCACGTAACTTCGCTCCCCGGCCGCTATGGCATCGGCGACCTGGGGGAACAGAGCCGCTGGTTCGTCGACTGCCTGGCCGAAGCAAAGCAGAAATTGTGGAGTGTGCTGCCGCTGGGACCGACGGGCCCGGAAAATTCTCCGTATCAATCCCGTTCCGCGTTTGCCGGGAATCCTTTACTGATCAGCCCACAAGAATTGGTACATCACGGCTATCTTTCCAGAAAAGATGTGCAGGCTGCGCCGGTCTTCTCTGATTCGCGCGTGCAGTTTGTCGCAGTTCGTGGTTACAAGGAGTCGCTGTTGGAAAGGGCATTCCGGCAATTTTCGGAGCACCAAGACTATTTCGCGTTCGAACGCAAGAATCACTTGTGGCTGGAACGCTTCGCTCTGTTCCTGGCGCTGCGCGAGGCGAATGGCGGCGTGCCGTGGAACCAGTTCGATCCCGTGATAAAGCCCAAGGCAGAGCGCATTCGATACCATAAATTCGTGCAATACGAATTCTTCAGGCAATGGCATGCTCTCCGGAAGCACTGCCAACGGCGCAACATTTCCATCATGGGCGACATGCCTTTTTACGTAGAGCACGACAGCGCCGATGTGTGGAGTCATCCGGAACTGTTCGATCTTGACAAGAATGGCGAGCCGCGAACGGTCGGCGGCGTTCCTCCAGACTACTTCAGCAAGGACGGGCAGTTGTGGGGCACCCCCACCTATCGATGGGGCAAAATGGAACAACAGGGCTATCAGTGGTGGATCGACAGGTTTCGCGCAGTGCTCCAGATGGTAGATTTTCTGCGCCTCGATCATTTTCGCGGCTTTGAAGCCTTCTGGAGTGTTCGGGCGGATCAGTCAACGGCCCGAAATGGGCACTGGAAAAAGGGACCTGGCGCTCGACTGTTCCAGGCCGTCCGCAAGAAACTCGGCGGTCTTCCCTTTATCGCCGAAAACCTGGGAATCATTACGCCGGGAGTTGAGGATCTTCGCCGGCAATTCGGCTTATTTGGCATGGCCGTTCTGCAATTCGCTTTTGATGACAATGGAATTCACCGGCCGAATAATTATGTGCAAGAGCTGGTGACGTTCACGGGAACGCATGACAACGACACCACGCGCGGTTGGTGGGATGCTTTGCGCCGCGCCGCGCGAGGTCGTCGACGCTCGGCGAACCACGCGAAGGTGAATCGCGTAAAGACCTACTTGCAGAACGATGGCCGGGAAATCCACTGGTCATTTATTCAGGCGATTCTGACGTCGGTGGCTGAGATTGCGGTTGTTCCTTTGCAGGACGTGTTGGGATTGGGCTCAGAGGCGCGGATGAATTTGCCAGGACGCGCAAAAGGGAATTGGCGCTGGCGTTTTGAGGAGAAGCAAGTCACGCCTGCACTTTTGAAGCGACTAGGCGAACTAACGGAAGTGTCGGGCCGCTGAGGGCCACTGCGCCCGCCCGCTCGCATGCACCCCTTTAGGCATTCACAGCGGCCACCAGCACCAAACTCACGAGCGCCAGTACCGCGCGAACGACGTGAGAGAGCTCCCAGCGATCACGGAGGCGAGTCCAGTCGTAAGGCTGTCGCGACCGATCCCGTCTGCGACTCGTGGGATCGAATGAGAAAAACCGAGAGCCAGCCGCGCTTAAGCTTTTTCCTTGCAACCAGAATTTATTAATTGGGTGAATCGCAATCCAATAGACGACCTGCATGGCGAGAACCCCGAGTAACGCACCGAGTGCCAGCCAGAAAGCGAGACTCCCGCGAGGGGTGGACCAAAGCAGGAGTGCAACGGCGATAAATGCAGCAAATTCACCGACTCCAGCGATCGTGAAGCCGGGATAGTAAATCTGCTGCACGGTTACATAGGCTTCTTTTGGAAGGCGCACTTTGCCCGGCAGCTCCAGCGCATGGGCAACCGCGGGCGCCATAGCGAAAGCGACAAGGGTGATAGCGAGAACATGCAACATTTGAAACAACGATTCGTCCTGCCTCACTTTTTCTTTTTACGGCTGCTTCGCGTGGCCCGGCTGCCGATCCTCCTCGAGAGCAAAGACTTTGCTCTTTCCAGTTCGGCGCGCCGCGAGGGCGATAGGCCGCGGCCGGCGCGATTAATGAAATAGTTGAGCATGCGCATGCCAGATTGCGGACCTTTGGGTGAAACTCTTCTGGAGGCAAGCGAGCGAGCTATTGTTGATGCATTTTTCTTGAACAGCCCCGCGGGTGGATGCGTCGAATCTGTTTTAACCTGTGCCACCCATTTTCGATTTTTGGCTCGCTGCGCCATAAGTCTCTCCATTGTCCACAATCAAAAGGCATTTGCCGAGCCGGGCTCGCTGCGTCCGCGCGGTCCAACTGCAATGTGTAGCGAGTTCCGCCCACTTTGGCAGATAACGACAGGTGGGGTCGGTGGTGCAATACAGGATTGGGTGTAAGCCGAGGAATATACATCCAAAACCTGATTGTCGGGTGACGCATGGTGGTGTGTACTTTTTATGGCACAGATGCCGCCGGCCGGGAGCAAAACGAATACAACAGGGCAAAAATCACGGTGAAAATCGAAGACGAATGGTGCAGGCGGTCGAGGGAATTCCGACCGACGTGACGATAGAGGTACGCAACCACGACGAGACCAAAGTGGACCGAAAAATGGTGAAAAAAACCGAGAACGGAAAGAGCTGCGAAATTCGCGAGTGGCAGGCATCGGAGTAAATCGTCAGTCTCGAGCCTCCCGGCTGTAAACAAAGCAAATACAGCGAGCACCGGATGGTTGCGCGTAGTCCGGCGCCATACAGTCTGAGCTTTACAGGAGGACACAGCCATGGGCACCTCAAATAAGCGGGATATGGTTCACGCGGCAGCGGCGGTGTTGTTCGCGGCGCTATTTGCTTTGATACTCGTCGCCGCTCGCGAAGCGGTGCCACCAGCAAACGCGGCTGAAGATTCCGACACCCAATTTGCGTTCAACGCCGCAGCCGGAGGAATGAGCGAGGTCAAACTGGGAACGCTGGCTGCGCAGAAAGGCAACGACCCGTCCGTGAAGCAGTTTGGTCAGAGGATGGTTACGGACCACTCGAAGGCAGGGGATGAGCTGAAGAGCATCGCGATTCAATCGAAAATCACGTTGCCGGCCGATGTCTCCAAGTCCGACGCGGAAACCTACGCCAAACTCTCGAAACTATCCGGGGCGGAATTCGATAAGGCCTACGCGAACGAGATGGTGAAGGACCACGAGAAAGACGTAGCGGAATTTCAGAAGGAAGCAATGAGCGGTAGAGATCCAGCGCTGAAGGATTTCGCCTCGAATACACTGCCAACATTGCAGTCGCATTTGCAGCAAGCCCGGGAAATGCAGAGGACGGTTCAGGCTTCTTCAGGGAAGTAGGATCGGGATGAGCAGCGCGGTGCTGCCCTGTTCGGATCGGCACGAAAACACACATTTGGTTCGGACGACTAACGTGTCGATTCGTTACGGACGAGCGAACTACCGGACATCTGTTCGACGGGATTCCGGCCCGGTTTAGCCTCGAGATAAAAGCGGAAATCACACGTCCCGCACCGGTAGGGTCTCCATCCCATTAGCGATAAAAACACCTTTTCCATCGGCCGGCGATGCGACCGGAAAAGATAACTTTGCCCGCAGCGCGGGCATTCGCGAGTCTTGCCAACCATCGTGAGGACTGGCTCGAGCAGATCCCTTTCAGCCGGACCTCCATCCTGGTGATCCGAGTGTTGTTGCTGCACAACTTCCTGCGCCGACCGCTGAGCCTCCAGCATCCCGAGTGTGGTTAACAGCCATTGAAAGGAGAAGAGAGTACGCATTATGTCACCCGATCAACCTTTACTTGCCCGGTTTCCCACGTTTTCACCGCCGTGGCCTGCGAGCTGGGTAGCCGACCCTCCTCAATTCACCAATCTAAGTCTCGGCGGAGACTCTTGCGCAGGGT
This sequence comes from Candidatus Acidiferrales bacterium, assembly GCA_963804635.1. Classification (GTDB taxonomy): domain Bacteria; phylum Acidobacteriota; class Terriglobia; order Acidiferrales; family UBA7541; genus Acidiferrum. The sequence continues at coordinate 155,953 of CAWDRK010000034.1, read as the reverse complement.
TAAGACCCGATGAAACAAAACGAAAAATGGTACGCCGCAGGTTCAAGCTCGCGGCCTCTATTTCAGCCATACCTTTGGCTCAACCGTCGATACGGCGAACACCGGATTCTGCCAATATGTTTTTCGGAGAGATGCAAAATCCGGGATTTGTATTTCTAAAATACAAGTTTTTCCTGATTCCTAACCGGAGATTTTCGTGGCAAAAAAATACCGCTTGAGCATGGGGGGCCGGGGTGGCGTCTGACTGGGGGCGACACCCCGACCTGTAACTCTGTTCCGTTAACTTCTTCTTTGGTTAGCTTTTTCGCTCCGTCGCCGATTCCAACCAACATTACAGAAAACACCCGATAGACGAACTCAATGTCGACGCGGTAGGAATCACCGTGGCGCAAATAAGGGTCGGGGCGCCGTCTTCGCGCGGAAGAGACGCCCCGTCACTTCTCCTGGTTTCCCATCGAAATTATCGAATTATCGTCAACGAAACAACCGCGTCCTGTGCGGCCGATCAGGGCGCTTTCCCGATCCACCAGAGCACCTTGGCGAGAATCTTCCAACGGTGTTTGGCACTCAGAGCAATGGACTCGTATCCGTGATTCTCCGGCTCGAGAATTTCCGTGTGATCGTAGCGCTTGAACCGGGAAACCGTTAGGCCCTGATCTTTGTGCCAGGCAATTACGATTTTTCCATCCAATCTCATGTGATCGGTTTGCGAAGAATCCACGGCGACGATGGCGCCGTCGGGAATAAGCGGAATCATCGAACTGCCACGCACACGCAGGCAGCTGGTTGCGGCCGGATTGGGGCACCAGTCCTTGGGCGCCGCAATCATGCTTTCGATCGGACCCGCCAACAAGCTGGACGGGTGACCGCCTCTTTCGCCGTGGGCGGCAGCAACGGCCCTCAGCACCGGAATAGCGACAAGCTGCAGCTTTTCTGGGTTCAGTTTCCGTGCCCCGCCGCCCGCCTTGACAATCTCGAAATCCGCGAATCTGCTTTTCTGCAAGCGTTCCCGCAGCACCGGCATGACCCGCAGCAAATTCTCGTTCTGCAGTCCGGCGCGGCCCCAGAAATACCAACAATCGGGATCGCCCGCAAGGTTTCCCAGCTCAATGTAGCCGCGATCGGTGGGTTCCTGCTCACCGCGTTCCCAGCGGGAGATGGCCATCGCGGAGTAGTGCAGTCGCTGGCCAAGTTCCACCTGATTCAAACGCAGCTTATTTCGAAGCTCCCGAATGGAGTTCGCCCAGTCCGGAGGGGAAGGCTTCGATTTCTTGGTGGCTTTGGGCATGCTTGGCTCAGAGCTCTTGATGGCGAAAAAAATCGTCGTCTCCTTGACTGTACGCCAGCGTACACGGGTTTGCAATATGAAAAATCCTGTATACGGCGACCTACCGCTTTAGACTAGTCGGCGACGTTAGATGAGAGTAGAGTTGGTTATCGCTCCTTTCAAATAAGACGGACTTGTTTTCCCGAGGCCCCTTTGATCACTCGGTCCAAAGCTATTTCAGGCTTGAAGAATGTCGGCCCTTCCTCCAATGGTTCCGGTAGTCAAAAGGTCCAAAACACAATTCTCCTGAGCCTTCCCGCGGAACAGTTCGACACATTATCCCCGAAGTTGCTCTTTGCCGAGCTTCCCAAGCACACGCTCTTGAATGAAATCGGGGAACCCATCGAGTGGGCCTATTTCATCAATTCCGGCTTGGCCTCCTTTTTGAACGTTATGGGCGATGGGAAGAGCGTCGAAGTGGGACTGACGGGCAAAGAAGGATTTGTCGGTGTGCCGCTGCTGGCTGGTTTCAGCACCAGCCCCTCGCGAGTGGTCATGCAAGTCGACGGCAGCGGATTCCGAATCAGCACTGTGGATTTTCAGGATTTGTTGAAAGCGTGTCCGAGCTTGAACCGGGGCTTGCAGCGTTTCTCGCAAGTACTGGGAATGCAAGCAACGCAGGTGGCGGCGTGCAATCGTCTGCACGAAGTGGACCAGCGGCTGGCTCGCTGGTTGTTGATGAGCCAGGACCGGCTCGCGGGCGACGTGGTTCCACTGACGCAGGAGACGTTGGCGAACATGCTGGGAACGCGGCGCGCCAGCGTGACCGAAGCAGCGGGCATCCTGCAAAAAGCCGGATTGATTACCTACCGGCGCGGAGACGTGAAGATTGACAATCGCCGCGGACTGGAAGCGGCCTCGTGCGAGTGCTACATGGCAATGAGGCGCCTCGCGGATAAGTGGCGCAACGAAGCGAGTTCCGAGTAAGGCGGCGCGCCGGCGGTTGGAGTAGCCATCGGCACAGAGTGAAGTGGAAAGTCGGCAGGCCCAGCCAAAATACAACAGGTTTCATCGGTCCTTGAGACCGTTCTTCCGCGCGCCCGCCTTCGTTGCCAGGAGCTGCTTTGAGTCGCGCAGGAAGTGCGGCGCCAAAAACGGCGGGGTCAATCATGACGGCAGTCTCCCTCGAGACCAAAGTGAGCATTGCGTTCGCACTCGCTCTGCTCAGCATAGTTGCGCTCGGTGGGCTGCAGTATCGCAACGCTCGCCGTTTGACGGCTATGCGAAGCACTCCGGGCGAAGGTTCAGGATCTGCTCAACTGACCGCCGATAACGCGGCGCAACTACCAAGAGTGAATCTGCGCGAATCGCTGGCCGACGACGCGATTCGCGCGTTTCAAGACGAAGTCAACGCCCGGCCCAATCGAACATTGGCTGCGGCCTCTTCGTGTCCCTGGAGAGGTCGGTGCAGAAGGCCGCGAACGATGCTCAATCCGTGATGAAGGAAATGCAGAACGAAGAGCTTCGGTTGTTCGGACAACGCAACGAGACAGCCGATTCCTCCGCTCGTCAGTCGAATTTATTCATTCTTCTGGGCAGTTTTGCCGCGTTTGTGCTTCTGGGCGCTGCTGTAGTCGCGCTGCGATTCGATATTGCCGAACGCCGCCGGTCCGAAGCGAAGTTTCGCGGCTTGCTGGAGTCGGCTCCCGACGCCATGGTGATTGTCGATCAAGCCGGTCGCATCGCGCTGATCAATGCACCGGCTGAAAAGGTATTCGGCTACGAGCGGCAGGAAATGCTGGGCCAACGAGTGGAGATGCTGATGCCGGAACGATTCCGCGAGCAACACGCTGGGAATCGTTCGGGATATTTCCAGGCCCCGCTAACGCGGTCCATGGGAAGCAGCCTGGAATTGTATGCCTTGCGCAAGGACGGTACGGAGTTTTCCGTGCAGATCAGTCTCAGTCCGCTCGAAACTGGCGGCCAGACTCTCGTCTCCAGCGCCATCCGAGACACCGCGGAACAACAGAGCCGCGAGTTGGCGCTGCGGCAGGTTTCCGGGCGGCTACTCCACTCCCAGGACGACGAGCGGCGGCGCATCGCGAGGGAATTTCACGACAGCGTGGGGCAATATCTGGCCGCCGCGAAAATGCAACGACATTCGCTGCAAACCAGAGTAACGTGGACAGCCCGCCAAGACGAGCAGCAATTCACCGAGTGCAGCCAGTTGGTAGGCCAGGCCATGGCCGAAGTCCGCACCCTATCCTACCTGCTATATCCGCCGCTGCTGGACCACGAGGGCTTCGCGAAACGCAGTGGCATGCAGACCACCTTCGAGACTTCTCCGGATTTTGGCCGGATTCGTCGCGTGGAGATGGAGGGTTTCACAACGACCTGCCTGCAAGCCTGGGGATGGGCTTGCGTGGGCATGCGAGAGCGAATCACTCAGCTGGGCGGCAGGTTGCACGTCGGCTCAAACGCCCGAGGAACCACGGTGAAGGCAACCCTGCCGTGCGGCGAGGAACGCTCGGCGGCGGCCGTTGCAAGTGCCTAGGAGGCTGTCGGAGAGAAATTTCCTAAACTTGGTCGGATAGCGAGATTTTTTTTGTGGTGAACTATTTCCTTTCCGCAGAGGCTTCGCTAGTATGCGTGCATGAGCTTCCAATTCCGAGCCTGCACGTTGGATCAACCACTTCTCCTCGCTCCCTCATTGCAACAATGGCTTCCCGAAGGGCACTTGGCGAGGTTCATCGCCGACGTAACGGAACAGCTGGACCTGTCGGCCATCTATGCGGCCTACGATCGTCAGGATGGCCGGGGGCAAGCGGGCTACCATCCGCTGCTGTTGACGCGCTTGCTGCTGTACGGTTATTGCGTGGGCGTGACGAGTTCGCGAGCCCTGGAGCGGAAGAGCTATGAGGATGTGGCGTTCCGCTATCTGGCAGCGGACCAGCATCCGGATCACGACACCATTGCGAATTTTCGGAAACAACATCTGGCCACGCTGGGAGGACTGTTTGTGTTTTGTGAAGCTGGGGCACGTCGCCATCGATGGCACCAAGATGCAGGCGAATGCGAGCAAACACAAAGCCATGAGCTACGGGCGGATGGGGGAAGCCGAACAGAAACTGCAGGCCGAAGTGGCAGCCCTGCTGCGGCATGCCGAGGAAGTGGACGAGGCCGAAGATCGGCAATACGGGAAGGGACAACGAGGCGATGAATTGCCACCGGAATTGGCGCGGCGGGAGAGTCGGCTGAAAAAGATCCGGGAAGCCAAGGAGGCTTTAGAGGCCGAAGCCCAGCAAAAAGCGCAGGAGCAGAAAGCCGAGGCGGAAGCCAAGATCGCCGCACGGCAGGAGCAAGAGAAACAGACCGGACAAAAACCGCGTGGGCGGGCTCCTCAGGTTCCCAACCCCGAACAAGCCAAACCGAAATCTTCGTCACAGCGGAATTTCACCGATCCAGAAAGTCGCATTATGCCGGATGGCGCGCACAAGGGAAGTTTCCTGCAGGCCTACAATGCTCAGGCGGCGGTGGATAGCGCGGCACAAATCATCGTGGCCGCAGAGATCACGCAGCAAAGCAACGACAAACAGCAGTTGGTGCCGATGCTGCAACAGGTGATCGAGAACGTGAATGGCAAACCACAAGTGGCCAGTGCCGACACCGGCTACTGGAGCTCGGCGAACGTCACCGCGGAAAACTTGCAAGGGATCGACCTGTACGTGGCCACGGAACGACAGCCGCACGACGAGAGCAAAGACGTTCCTGAGGATGGACTGCTGGAAGGAAGTTCGGCCTTACAGCAGATGCGAGACAAGCTGAAGACCGAGGCTGGTAAAGCGGTCTACAAGATGCGAAAACAAATCGTCGAACCGGTTTTTGGTTACATCAAAGAGGGGCGAGGATTTCGCCGTTTCAGCTTTCGCGGGTTAGGAAATGTGCGCAGCGAGTGGAGACTGATTTGTGCCACGCACAATCTGTTGAAGCTGTTCCGGTCAGGTTGGAAAATACAGCTTTCGAGCAGTTAGAAGTGCCCAATCCGTGGTCTCCCGTTGCACTCCACAGCAGCGCAGTAAGACCGTCAGAGACCGAATATAGCTCATCGAGCCATTCCCCCAACAAACTCACTATGTTTGCCGATAAACCCGATGCCTTGGACTTCAGAGCGAACTTCTCCCCGACAAGCTCCTAGGGATTCGCCGATGGCTAACCCCGATTGTTTACTGGGAGATATTGTTTCCGAGGGGCACATGCAATTTGTACGCTAGCGTACGGCCTTCCGGGTATTGCCCCCACGGTTGTCGCCGTTAGACTCAAGGCCAGATACCTTTGTTCGTCGTCGACCGCCGGCCAGCAACTTACCAAGGCATCTGGGAGATTTGCATGTCGGCCCAAATCCTAATTGTCGATGACAGTCCTTTTCTACGCAGATCCATTCGCTTCAGCATTGAACAGAATACGGATTGGCAAGTGTGCGGCGAGGCAGAGAATGGCCAGGTTGCCATTGAAAAAACCAAGGAGCTGCATCCCGACCTGATTATTCTGGATTTAGCGATGCCCGTCATGAACGGCCTGGATGCCGCGCGACACATAGCAGGCATCGCGCCTGGTGTTGCCATCGTGCTGTTCACCATGCACGGTTCCAGGGAGCTATCGAGCTACGCGGAATTAATCGGAATCAAACAAGTGCTCTCCAAATCCAGCGGAGGCATCGAGCAATTGCTGAGCACCGTCAAAGTGCTTCTGGACCAGAAGCAGTGATGGCGGCCGCAACCGGGCCATGCAAAACTACAGGATGACCCCGATGGACGAATGCCATTACCGGCCCTAAGCTGGGGCCAATTCGTGCAGAGAATCACTTCTCACCTTCACTCCAGACGGCTCTAACAGAGCCGTCTTCTCTTTTTGGGCCGCGGCGAAGTGTTATGCTGGGTTAGACCGAATTGAAGTTGATGTGGGCCGAAAAAAACCCTCCCGGGAATAGGACATGGCACTGCAACTGACGGAAGCGGAAGTTCGCGTTCTGGGGGCGCTGGTCGAGAAGGAAATCACCACGCCGGAATACTATCCGCTTTCAGTGAACGCACTGATGAACGCGTGCAATCAGAAGTCCAACCGCGAGCCGGTGATGACGCTCGACGAAGAGGCGGTGCGCCATGCGCTTCGCTCCATGTCCGAACAGGCGCTGGTGCGATCGGCGGGAGGAGATTCGCGCGTGCCGAAGTTCGAGCACCGCCTCAATGAACTTTACAATTTTCACCGTCACGAGATTGCGGTGTTGTGCGTGCTGATGCTGCGCGGCCCCGAGACCCCGGGAGAACTGCGCACACGGGCGGAACGCATGTACGCGTTCGAGGATTTGGAAGCGGTGCACGCCGCGCTGAACTTGCTGATGCGGCGAGAACCGGCACTGGTGAAAGTGTTGCCCCGACAGCCGGGAACCAAGGAGTCGCGCTACATGCATCTGCTGGCCGGAGACACGGCGCCAAGCGCAGATGCGGCGCCGGGCGTTGCAATCGCACAGGCCGCGGGACCGGCGATGGGGACGGTGCGGGCAGAATCGGGTAACGCGGAACGGATTGCGCAACTCGAGATGGATGTGGACGAACTGCGAAGAGAGATGGAGACCCTGCGTCAGCAATTCGCCGCGTTTCAAAAGCAATTCCAATAGTTGGCAAGGCAGATGGTCAGGTCGCAGGAGCGGCCATTGCGATCGTTAGCTTCGCTCAGGATGACACTCTAAAGCTGGTTCTTCGCGAGCTGGAGTGGCCGGCGGCGCGTTACTTTCGTTGAAAAACAGCGTGCACCACGGCGCCGGGACCGCTGTGCATGCGGCCCTCATCGAGCGAGACCGTGGCTTCCTCAAGGGTAAGAATCTCAGCAGCAGCAAAATCCTGGCGCAGAATTTCGGCGGAGTAGAGGAGGTCAACCTGTTTGGGTCCGCCAGAGGAGAATTTCAGCTGCGCAGGCGTGAAGGCTTCCAGGATGCAAAGGCCGCCAGGCACCAGGGCGCGCAACATGTTGGCGTGAATGGCTGGGCGCACCTTCGGGAATAAGTGCAAAAAGATAGAAAAGACGGCATGGAACTGATTTTGCGGCCACGCCCATGTGGAAACATCGGCTTGTTCAATGGTAACGCTGAGCCCGGCTTCGCGCGCCGAGTTGCGAGCGCGTTCGACGCCAATGGGCGACAGGTCTACAGTGTGTACTCGGAAACCCTGCTGGGCCAGCCACAGGCCGTTGCGTCCATAGCCATCGCCGGGAACGAGCACGGATGCGCCGGGAGCCAGCCGATGGACCTGCGCTCGCAGATAGCTGTTGGGTCGCTCGCCATATACAGGCTCGGCTTGGCTGAAGCGGTCGTCCCACATCGCAGCGGGATTGGATCGGGTTTCCATAAACAATTTGCTTCTCTCGTCGAGGATATCACTGAGGCCCGCTGCCCGGGAATTTGGCCGCTTTGCGAGGATGAACGGGCAGATTGGCGAGCGCCTGGGAAGTTGCAATTCTCAGAGCAGGCGTTAAGATACGGAATCCAGTTTAGGGAGCCAGATTCAGCGGAAGTAATTCGAAAATGGTCAGTTACGACGACGGCGCCAACTCGCATCCCTCTCGACAGGCAGGATTTCTGAGCCGCGCATTGTTCTCTACCCATCACAAGACCATCGGTTTGCAGTACCTGTGGCTGGCGCTCGCCAGTGTGCTGGTGGGCATGGTGCTTTCGGCGTTGTTGCGCATGCACACGTCGTGGCCCGACACCGCGATACCGTTTTTGGCGGGCATCGAGAATGCGCCGGAAAAATATGCGGCCATGCGCCTGCTGCACGGCTCCTTGATGGTGTTTTTTGTGCTGACCGCCGCGCCCCAGATGGGATTTGGAAATTTTCTGTTGCCGCTGCAGATCGGGGCTCGGGAAATGGCTTTTCCGGTGCTGAACCGGCTGTCGTTCTGGATGACGTTCGCGTCGCTGGCCGGAATGACCAGCGCGTTTTTCCTGCGGCCGGATAGCGGAGTGAACGTGTGGTTGGCGAGCGCGTCGGTCTTTTGCCTGGCGGGTCTGTTGAGCGCGTTGAACTTCGTGACGACCACCATCGAGTTGCGAGCCCCTGGGATGAGCCTGCCGCGAATGCCGGTCACGGTTTGGGCGTGGTTCATCAATGCCATTTTGAGCATGTTGATTTTCAGCGTGCTGCTGGCGGGATGCTGCGCGGTTCTTTCGGACCGATTGCTCGGCTCGGAGTTTTTTTCGACCACCGCATTTCTAGCAACTCAGCCGCAGAACCTGGTGAAGCAGGGAAGCTTGCCGATCCTGTGGCAGAGGTTGTTCTGGTACTTTGCGCAAGCGGAAGTGTATGTGGCGATGCTGCCGTGTTTTGGATTTACCACCCACCTGGTCGCCACGTTTTCAAGGAAGCCGGTGTGGAGAGAGCGGCTGGTAGTGCTGGCGCTGTGCGGCGTGGGCGTGGTCGGATTTTGCGTGTGGGGCTATCACATGTTCGCTACCGGAATGAATCCCTATGCGCCGTTGGTTTTTGCCGTGCTCGCGTCGTCGCTGGGAGTTCCCGCGGCATTTCTGCTGGCCAGTTGGTTGGGGACGTTGTGGAACGCGCGGCTGCGATTGACGACATCGATGCTGTTCGCGATCGGATTTATTTCGTTGTTCGTGGCGGGCGGATTATCCGGCCTGTTCCTGGCGCGGCACGATTTGGCAAAGGCGTCGGTCAGCGAAGACTTTGTCATTGGACACTTTCACCTGGTGATGGGAGTGGCGGCAACGTTTGCGATTCTGGGCGCGCTATTTTTCTGGTTCCCGAAAATGTTCGGCTGCCGTCTGAACGAGACGCTGGGGAAAGTGCACTTCTGGATGACCTTTGCGGGTGTCTATGCGATTTTTATGCCCATGCACTGGCTGGGATTGCTGACGCAATCGCATCTGTTTGCGGACGAGCAGCGAATTGCCCTGGCGTCAGCGGGCGCGTCGATTCGAACGTTTGTGACCGGGGCCACGATCTGGACGGTATCGGCCCAAGGAGTATTTGTGTTCAATTTCTTCCATAGCTTGCTCGCGCGAAACAAGGCGGAGCCAGACAACCCGTGGGCCGCGACGACTCTTGAGTGGAGTGTGGCGTCGCCTGCACCGGAAGATAACTTTGGGAGCGCGGCACCGGCCGTCTATCGGGGAGCTTACGAATTCCTCCTAGCGGAAAGCGGGAAGGACTTTGCGCCGCAGCACCTCTCACCGGAACAGTTGACGCAAGAGCGCCAGTAGCAAGCGCCAGTCGGAAGGAAGAGGAGCCGAGAAAAAGAAATGCCAAGCGCGACCTCAACAAAAGAGATTGAGCTCATCGTCGAACACACCGGCGGAGGCGGCGGTGGCGGAAGTCTGCCGCCCGCAGGAGGCAACGGAGGTGGCGACAGCGGCGGCGGAAAAAAGCCGGGGAAGGGGCAGCCGGCTTCGAAGCGCTATTTCACTGGGATGGTCGTCGGGATTATCTCGATGCTGATGTTCTTTATGGCCCTGGCGAGCGCGTTTCTGGTGCGCAAAGGGACGAGCGGGGATTGGGTTCCGGTGCGCATCCCGATGCTGTTGTGGATCAACACCGCAGTACTGCTGATCAGCAGCGGGACCCTGGAGCTAGCGAGAAAGCGCCTGGCAAAAGGGGACGGAGCGGGATTCAAAACCTATTGGCTGTTGACCACGGCGTTGGGCGTTGGATTCCTGATCGGCCAGGTGGTCGCGTGGCGGCAATTGGCTCAACAAGGGATTTACCTGGCCACGAATCCGGCCAACAGCTTCTTTTACATTTTTACGGGCGCCCACGCGTTGCACTTGATTGGCGGAATTGCGGCGCTCGGCTATGTGGCGCGGCGAAATTTTTCGGAAACGGACGTGACAAGATCGGTGGCGGCGGAAGTCACGTCCTACTATTGGCATTTCCTCGATGCGCTGTGGTTGTTCCTGCTGGCGCTTCTTTATTTAGGTAAATAAATAGACGTTCTGCGGCGCTGACCGGAAAGAAAAGCGGCGGCGCGCGTTGGGTCGCGAGCCGAACACCTTCACCCCTGACGGGGTGAGTTAGAGCTGCTGCGCTACGTGCTTTCGCGCGGAACTTTTCCGTCCCATAATTCGTAGACGGTATGACAGACCGTAGCTCGCAGGGCAATTCGGGTGTGTGTAACCGCGACCGAAGTCGCATTCATAAACCAGTCGACTGATACGAACTGGCTTATGGAGGCACGCGGGACTTCGGGGTGCTCCTGTTTAATATGTGGAACTACGAGTGCATATATAAATCCCCCGGGGGACGTGATTCGAAGTTTGCTTACGGGGCACTACTTAGTGCGTCTTTCACTGCATAGTTTGTTCGAACACCGCTGCCGCCCGCGCGGGTTAACTGGGGGAATCCGAAGATGAGGGTGATTGTGTCCGTTTTATTGCAGAAACCTTTTTTTTCATTCGCAATCTTAGTTGGACTGCTGCTCGGAGTCGGTGGGAGTTTAGTTATGGCCCAAGTGCCCACGGGGTCGATCGTGGGGACGGTGGTAGACCCACAGGGACTGCCAGTAGAAGGTGCAACGGTAACGCTGACAAATCAGGGCACAAATTACGTGTACAACGCCGTGACAGCGTCAAACGGTGGATATCAGTTCCGGAGCATCGGCGACGGACTGTACCGCGTCAGCGCGACCAAAGAGGGCTTCAAGAACGCGGCAGTAGAGAACATCAAGCTGGATGCGGCAACGGAATACTCCGTGCCACCGATTAAATTGGAAGTGGGGACCAAGACGGAAACCGTAACGGTGGAAGGCGGCGCGGAAGTTGTCAATACGACCAACGCGGAACAGACCGGCACGGTAGAGAAGAAGCAGATCGATGAATTGCCGATTCTGGACCGCAATCCCCTGAACCTATTGAGCCTGCAGCCTGGTGTAGCGAATAGCGGACCAAACGGCGCGATGGTGACGACGATCAACGGGCAGCGCTCGACGTTCTCGACCTTGACGCTTGACGGCATCAATATTCAGGACAACTTTATCCGCGAGAATGATTTGGATTTCAGCCCCAACCTGCCGTTCCTCAGCCAGACGCAGGAATTCACGGTCACGCAGCAGAACGGAGACGTGGACAAGGGTGGCTCTTCAAGTGTAAGCCTGGTCACTCCCAAGGGCACGAACAACTGGCATGGGAGCGGCTTCTGGTATTACCGCAGCAACAACTGGAGCGCGAACGACTGGTTTAACGGGGCGAGTGGCGTGCCGAAACCGTTCCTGCTGCAGAATCAGGGTGGCGGGAACATTGGCGGCCCCATCATCAAGAACAAACTTTTCATTTATGGATATTACGAGTTGCTGCGCTTGCGGAACACCGTTCCCGTAAACACTACGATTCTCAGCCCCGCGATACAAACCGCGTTGGCAGCGCCGAATCCCACTCTGCCATTTACATACCAGCCGGTGGATGCCAATGGAAACGCGGTTGGCAATCCCGTGACTAACAACCTGCTGCAAATTCCCGGCGGTCCCCCAGGCGGATGGACCGTGGATCCGACGATGCTCGCGCTGATCAAGTCAATTCCCATGACGCCAAATAACACTCGGGTTGGGGATGGGGTGAACCTTCTTGGATACCAGTTCAACAAGCGCAACGACAACTCCCGAGACAATACCGGCGTTCGCGTCGACTACAACATGAATGATCGCAACACCTTTTCGGCAACTTATAACTGGAATCGCAACTTTGTGGACCGCCCGGACGCGGGCATCGATCAAAGCTTCAGCTTGGTGCCCTTCGTGTTCAACGATGACCATATCAATTTTCTTTCCACCGCGTGGCGCTGGAATCCAAAAGCCACAGTGACGAATGAAGTGCGCTTTGGTTTCAATTTTGCTCCCGCGTATTTCCTCACCACCCAGAATTTCGGCTCCGGTACCCTGATTGACAGCTTCAACACTCCGGGTTTTCTGCCGTTCACAAACCCCAATCCAAATTTCCTTCCTCAGGGAAGGACCTCGCATACCTGGGTATGGCAGGACAATGCCACGTGGATTCACGCTAACCACCTGTTTAAATTCGGAGGGCAGTTTGAGCGCGTGACGGTCCTCGTCACGAATTCGGCGGGGATCTATCCGACTCTGGAGTTGGGATTCGCCCCGAACAATTCGTTCGCCCCGAGTCCTTCCAACTTCCCAGGACCGCCAGGGACGCAAGCCGGAACAGCGGATTTCAACAATGGAAGCGCGCTCCTGGCCAGCGTTGCGGGAGTTCTGGACAACGTGTCGCAGACGTTCAACGTGGCCAGCCAGACGTCGGGCTACGTCAACCAGGCGCCGCAAAACAACAACTTCAGTCAGAACGATTTTGCGCTGTATATTGCGGACAACTGGAGAGCCACGCGGAAATTGACCGTGAATTTCGGGGTGCGATGGGAGGATTTCAGCCCCGTCAACGAGAAGCACGGGCTAACGCTGTTGCCAATCATACCCTTGGGACAGAGCCCGTCCCAGGTCTTGCTTAGCGACGCTACCATTGACTTTGCCGGCGGGCCGAGCAAGCGGGGTTTATATAACAACTTCTTGGGAGGCTTCTCGCCGAACATCGGGTTGGCGTGGGACCCATTTGGCGATGGCAAAACCGCGGTTCGCGCGGGCTTCAGTATGAATTATGTGAACGATGCGTTTTTTACGGCAGCGCAGAACGCCGTGGCGGGAAATGCGGGATTGTCGACAACCGCTACCGCTGACCCTGTTGGCTTGAACGGGCCGACCGTCAGCAATCCGGTTGGCGTGGCCGTGCCGAGTTTCCAGATCCCGACGACGTTTTCGCAGAATGCGGCGTTGTTGGGAATTGCCAACAACGCGGGGTACGCGATCGATCCCAACATCAAGCCGCCCTATGTATTGCAATGGAACTTGAGCGTGCAACGCGACCTGGGTGGGGGCACCTCGTTAACCGTGAGCTATGTGGGGAATCACGGCGTGGGCCTGTTCCGGGCCGTCGACGTCAATCAAGTACTGCTGAACCAGAACGGATTCTTGGCGGACTTCAACCGCGCCCGGCAAAACGGCTTCATCGCTCAGAGTGTTTCAGCGACTGACCCGCGCTGCGGGGGAGCGGGAACGACTACGCAGTGCGGGCAGTTCAATCCGCTCTACAATCCCAATCTTCCTGGCAGTCAACCGCTAACGATCTTCCCGAATATTTGCGGAACGGGTGCAAATGGGGCCATCGGCCCGCCGGATGCCGGCGGACTGGCGTTCCTGAACACCGACATTTTGACCGGCGCATTTGGCGATCTGGCCGACATTTACCACTACTCTCAATGCAATCCCACCAATAGCGCCGGGAACACCATTCCTAACTTCTTCGCCCCGAATGATCTTATCCGAGGCGGAGACTTGCTCAAGAATTCGTCGTTCTCCAGCTACAACGCAGGAGTGGTGGAGTTACAGCGGCGCCTCAGCAAGGGATTGTACTTCCAAGCCAGCTATGTCTTCAGCAAGGTGATGACGGACTATGGCACCGGTACGTCCACCGGAGCCGACCAGAGCCGCTTTTTGCCGTACCTAAATAACGCCGATCCGCGATTTGAAAGGAGCCGCGCGCCCTTTGACATCACCCACCAGTTCAAGGCCAACTTCACCTATGAGCTGCCCATCGGCCGTGGTCATAAACTGTCCTCGGACAACAGATTCATGCGCACGCTGTTGGACGGTTGGCAGACCGGCTCAATCTTTACGTGGCAGTCCGGAACGCCTTTCTCCATCGTTTCGGCGCAGCCGACGCTGAATCGCTCTGGGCTGCGCTCTGCGCACAATACGGCGGTCGCGACGCTGAGTCACGGACAGATCAGCAATGATCTAGGGGTGTTCAAGCAAGCGGGTGGGGTCGTGTACCTCATCAATCCGAAGCTGGTGAGTTCCGACGGTACCGGGGCGCCGGCGTCACCGCAACTGTCCTGCCAGCCCGCTGTTCCCGGCGGATTTTGCAATCCACAACCCGGAGAACTGGGCAACCTGCAATTGTATGCATTCAACGGCCCGGTATATTTCGACTGGGACCTCTCGGCAACCAAGCTGTTCCACGTTACAGAGAAGGTGAGCCTGAGCTTCCGCACGGATGCGTTCAACGTCTTGAATCATCCGACGTTTGCGCCGCCGACCGATTCCAACGGCAATGCCTCAATGGACATTAACAGCCAGCAGTTCGGGCAGAGCATCGCTACCATCTCTAACCCACGCATTTTGCAGATGTCTCTGACACTGAAGTTCTAGAGCTGTGGCGAAAATTACGAAAGGAAAAGGGGCGCGCCCTGCGAAGGGAGGGTCCTCGTTCTTTCTACGGCGTTGCGGGAACGACCCGGCAAAACCAGGCGCCCGCCGCAGAAGGCGGCCGCTACAAAAGATGCGACGCGATCAGCGTAGCCGGGCAGGCGGGTCGGCGGCAGGCGGAAGTTGGCTGGTGGATTGGCCAGCGGCAGAATTCGGCGACACTTTGGCGGGAGCAGGGACGGGGACGCCCACGCCCAGGTTCCAATCCAGATGATCTTTGCCGCAAGCCGGGCAATATCCCTTGCCGGTATCCTCGTCGCGAAGGCTGGCGAGTTCGTAGCAGCCGCAAACGCAGTCGCAGTAGCCAGTTTCGGAAGAGGTTTTGATGGGAACCAGTGGCATAGGTTTCTCTCAGACGACAGGAAAAGCATGGCACGGAGAACAATAACGCGCAAGGCGCGATGTCAAAAACTCCGGCGCTTACGGCAACTCCCAAAGTACGCGAATCGACGAGAGTGCGCCAACCTACTGCGGGACCAGCCCCATATTCTTCAAATGCGTGAGGCGGAACGGTGAGCCGAGGTTTTCGCGCAACTCGATCCAGTGGTTTTCGGGAATGGAGAGAAAAACCTCCACGATTTTGGGATCGAATTGCGTACCAGCACAGCGGCGAATCTCTTCGCGCGCGTGAGACATAGGAAGGGCATTGCGATACGGGCGGTCGCTCAACATCGCGTCGAGGGCATCAGCGATGGAGAAAATACGGGACCCAAGAGGGATTTGTTCGCCGCGCAAGTTGCGAGGATACCCGCTGCCATCGAAGAATTCCTGGTGCGCGAGGACGATCTCCGCGGCGTCACGCAGGAACGGAATGCGCGTAAGCATGTTGTAGCCAATCTCGCAGTGCGTGCGCATGATCACCTTTTCGGCATCGTCCAGCGGCCCTGGCTTGCGGAGGATTTTGTCGGGAATCGCCATTTTGCCGATGTCGTGAAGAAAAGCGGCGCGCGCCAGCACAGTGAGATACGGCAGAGGAACGGGAACGTTTTTGGCAATGGAAATGGTATAGGCCGTGACGCGCTGGGAGTGTCCCTCGGTTTCGGCGTCTTTAAGGTCCAGCGCGCTGCCTAGCGCTTCAAGGGTGTCGTCGTAAGATTGCGTAAGAAGATCGAGGGCGTTGGTCAGCTCCGCCGTTTTTCTCTCGACTTCCTGTTGCAGGTTGATCTGGTAATTTTTGTTTTCGGTGACGAGTTGGCGGTGCTGCCAGGCGCGTCCGACAGCATGGAAGAGTTGGTCCTTCTCGAAGGGTTTCAGGATGTAGTCGTAGGCGCCGCGACGAATGGCCTGAAGAGCGGTGGAGATGTCGTGGATCGCGGTAACCATGATGACGGGAATTTCCGGGTCGTAACCGCGGAGCCAATCGAGAAGCTGGATGCCATCCATTTCGGGCATGATCATGTCGCTGAGGACCAGGTCCGGCGTTTGTTTGCGCACAAATTCCTGGGCGGCACGGCCATTGCTGAGAGTGGTGCAATGGTAACCTCGGGACTCCAGCATTGTGGAGACCACCTCGCGAATCGCTTCTTCGTCGTCAACAACCAGGATATGAGCCGTGTCCACGATGGGTATCTCCCAAGCATCATTATATGTGAGGTCACACGCAAGTTGTGCAGCCCTTGCCCAGTAAGAAAATAGCGTGTTAGCGTCAAGCTAGCCGAGGTGTCCATACCTTTATTCGCGAAGGACGCCTCTTTCCATTCATTTACTGAGGAAAACGCCGGAGGGCTGGCCGTGGTTCCCAATCAAGGCCTACAGGCAATTGCGTTCTTTGAGGCAACCGCGTGCCTGACCCTGCTGGTGTTGTTCATCCACTTGAAGCGCGACAACGCCACGGCGTTTTACAAGCTGTGGCTGCTTGGTTGGGTGTGCCTGACGCTTTCCTCGTTCAGCGAACTCGCCATGCTTTTCACCATGAAGTTCGCTTTCCGGCTGGCCGTTTCGGGCGCGGACATGGCTGCGTTGGTGCTCTTTCTGGCCTCCATCGTAGAACTGACGTCGAAGTCCAACCGCTCATTCTGGCCGGTGCTGTGGCTGGCCGGGTTGCTGGCGCTGACCACCTGCTACTACGAAAGCAAGGGAAGTGGATTGACGGATTGGCGCTGGGGAACGGCGGTGCTGCAGAGCGCGATCTGCCTGACTGCGGGTTGGCTACTGTGGAGAGCCACGCTGACGGCGCGTGGACACGGAGCCAAGCTTCTTGCCGGAGCATTTACTCTGCTGGCCTTCAACAACCTGGACCGGCCGCAGTGGCAGTTGGAGGAACTTCACCTCTTCCGGTTTGCCTTTGATCATTTCCTGAACGCCAGCCTGGGAATTGGAATGATCGTGCTGCTGCTGGAATCGTCGCGCACCCGTACGGAAGAAATCAGCGAAAAGATGCGACAGCTTACGATGTTGACGGCCACGGGCAGCCAGTCGTTAACCTTGGCGGAATTGCTGCAACGCGTACTCGCCCAAATCACCGGCAGCCTGAACACCAGCTACGGAATCATTCGTCTCCTCGAGGGAAAGAGCGAGGCGCGGGAATTCGTGGCCCGGGCATCGGTGGGCTTCAGCGAAATGTACCTGAAGCAACACGCGAAGTTTGCCTTGAGCGACCCGTGGCTGCACGAGATCTTGCAAGGGGACTACCGCATTTCCCGTTTTGAAGACGAGAAAGATCCCAAGGTTCGGCGCATGATGGCGGAATCCGGGATCGCGCAGTTGGTGACCATTCCGCTGCGCGGGCAGGAAGGTCCTGTGGGGATGTTGAATGTAGGCGCGGTGCCGGGGAAGAGGTTTCACGAGGACGAGGTCGCGTACCTGGTGAACGTGGCGAAGTTTTTGGGCACCATGGTGGAAAACGTAAATCTTTTCGAGCAGGTGAAAACCGTCCAGCAGCAATGGGTGTACACGTTCGATTCCATTGGCGATCCCATCCTGGTGCACGATATGGAAGGCCGCGTTGTCCGCGGAAATTTGCGCCTGGCAAATCTGCTGGGCAGAGAGCCGCACGCCATGTTGGGCCGAGCGGTGCGCGATCTGTTCAGCCCGCTGGCCAATGCGTTCACGACGTGTCCCTACTGCGAGGGACTCTCCGGCGACGCAGATTTTCTCGACCCGTGGCTGCAAGGATATTTTCTGGCCTCAACATCGACATTCACCGACCATGGCGGGCACAAGCTTGGCACCATCCACGTGTTGAAGGACATCACCGAAAGGAAAAAGGCGGAAGAGAAATACCGAACCTTGGTGGCAAGCGTACAGGAAGGCGTGTTCATCTCCACGGTCACCGGACGATTCCTGGATTTCAATGATGCGTTGATGCGGATTACGGGGTACGACAACCGCGATGAATTGATGCAGGTGGAGATCGGCCCGGCGCTGTTCGTAAATGCCGCAGAGCGCGAGCGGCTGAAGAAATTGTTGAGTGAGCACGGCTCGGTGAACGATTTTGAATATGAGATCAGGAGAAAGGACGGCGAACTGCGCACCGTGAGCGAATCTTCAACCGCGGTGCGGGACGGCTTCGGGAACGTGACCGCGTACCAGGGATTCCTGCTGGATGTGACGGAACGGCGTCACGCGGAAAACGAAATTCGCCGGCGCAACCGTGAATTAGTGGTGCTGAATTCACTGGCTGAAACGCTGGCCTCCACGCTGGAACTGAACGACTCCATCCAGAAAACGCTGCGGCAAATTCTGGACTTGTTCGGGCTGGACGCCGCGTCGTTGTACCTGTTCGAACGGGATGGGCTGACGCTCAAGAGAGTGTCGTCGGCTGGGCACCGGCCGGAATTTGCCAAGAGTTTCCCGCTGATGACCATGCCGGCGGAGCTGCTGCAGCAGATTCGCTCGGTGCGTGCAACGTTTCTGTCGACGGCCGGATTGCCGCTGCCGCCAATTGCGCGCGAGGTGCAGAGGAGAGAAGGAATCGCGTCGGCCTACATCGTTCCGTTGTGGTCCAAAGACAAAATCATCGGGGGGCTGGGAGTAGGAAGCCGCACGGCGCGTGAAATGTCCACCGCGGACATCAGCTTGTTGATCGCGGTGGGAAGCCAGGTGGCCAGCGCCGTGGAGCGCAGCCTGTTGTATGAAGAAACACGGCAGGCCTACGATCATTTGCGGCGCACACAAGAGCAATTGCTGCACAGCGAAAAACTCGCGGCTGTGGGTCAATTGATCTCTGGCGTGGCGCACGAGCTGAACAATCCGCTCACGGCGATCTTGGGATACAGCCAGTTGTTGACCTCCAGCGGGCAAGTGGGACCGCTGGCCATCGGATACACCGAGAAGATCTACAAGCAGGCGCAGCGCACCCACCGCATCGTGCAGAACCTTCTCAGCTTCGCTCGGCAGCACAAGCCGGAACGCATGCCGGTCCGGGTGAACACAATCCTGGAAGATACATTGGCCTTGCGCGACTACGACTTGCGCATGGGGAAGATCCGCGTGCACCTGGACCTCGCACAGGACTTGCCGGAGATCAGCGCCGATGCCCATCAGTTGCAGCAGGTTTTTCTAAACCTGATCAACAATGCCCTGGATGCCATCCTGGAAAATGGCGAGGACGGGGATTTGTGGGTTCGCACCGACATCGAAGAACACGTGGTGTTCATCGAATTTACCGACAGCGGACCGGGCGTGAAAGATGCCTCGCGAGTATTCGACCCGTTTTATACAACCAAACCAGTGGGCAAAGGCACCGGACTGGGGCTAAGCATCTGTTATGGAATCATTACGGAGCACGGCGGGACCATCCAGGTGAAGAACCAGCCAACCGGTGGGGCGACGTTCCGTGTGGAGTTGCCATCCCGCAAAGGTAGCCGGGCAAAGGAAGAGAAACTAGCGCCTGCCGGCGCCCCCCTCGTCCGTGAATGAAGCCCGGTCGGTGGCGAGAGCCGTCTGAAGTCCGATTTGCGAAGTCGCCGATTCCATACGAAAAGACATCGTGGTGGCCATGTCGGAAATCTGCGCGAATCCCTTCCCGGGAGCCAGGCCCGCGCGCAATCTAAGTCGCATCAAGAAACAATTCTTGGCAAATCTGACGCTGAGGCGCAGGCGTTCGAATTCCTGCATGGGGAGCACTTCAGGCGACATAACCGCAAGAATGCGAGAAGCCTCCAACAGCGTCTCATAGTCCGATTCGAGGTGGTTCAGATAGCGAATCGCAATTTGTGTCCGTTCCGAGCGGATCCGTTGGCGAAGCGATCGGAGGCCGCGGCGTTGCAAAAACTCAGTGTCGGATGGCTGAAGCGACTGAATAATCTGGGGCAGCCGGAAGGAATGGCGCGGCTCTGCGAGGGCGTCAAAAACGGAATCCGGCGACAGCGGGCGTTTCTCGATCGGGCGAACCGCGTAAGCCAACAACCCCAGAAGAAGCAGCGCGGCGAGTATGAAGAACAGTGGAGCAAGATTCATGGGTGGGGACTTTCCGAGCGAAGAAGTTGTGCCAATTGGTCATTCAGCAGGCGTAAACGGACATTCACCTCGGGAGAGAGGGTTTCATACACATTGGAAGGAACGGTCCGGGGTGTGACCGATTCCCGGGCCGGAGCATACGCACGAACGGCCTGGATCCAGATCAGCAGGCTGGCCAGGAAGGTGATGATATCCATGAAGCCCCAAAATCCGGCGTACGGTTCCATCCATTTTTCGAGCAAGGAATCGTTAATTACATAGAAGCAGGAATACAGACAAAAACCAATCGAGAGCGCGCGATCGAGGGGGGCGATTTCCAGCATGTAATAGCGGGCAAAAAGCAGCAGACCCACGATGAAGGAAGCGATCGCCAGCTCGGCCCCGCGGTCCACGGTCAGAATCATCATGGACAGACGCTTTTCGGAAAACGCGGCGGTGTAGAGTAGGACGCCGGCCGCCACAATCAACAGAACTCGTTGCGCCAGGGCCCAGATGCCGGAGTAACGTGCAAGGATTCTGCGAGCCATTTCACACGCAGCAAGAAATCTCATCGTAATCACCACAGCCTGGCTGCTCCAGATGATGTTCCTGGTTGCCGCACTCCTGAAGTCCAACAGGCTATAAGTAATCACACCCAGAGCGCTCTGAATAACGGTGCAGCAGAGATACCAGAACAGCCAAAAGTGCGAAGCGGACGAGTTTGCGACGAATCAGATAGACGATTAAGACAATTTCGCCCAGGGTCGTGGCTGCCCAGAAGAGGTCGCGAAGAGTGAGCAGGGCGCTCATTTCAGTCCCACAGTAACATTACGTAACTTGAAAGTAAATAGGACAGACGAGCTAGTCCTTTCGGGGAGCGAAGGCGACCTGAGAGGCCTCAAATTGCCTTCGCACAGTCCGAGTTGTTGTTACGAAATGTACCCAGTCTTAGGTGGTTTGGGAGGCGGCATGGGAATGCCGTCGGTTAATTGAGAGCCATTATTCCAAACCGGTACCGTTGAGGAATGGTTGACCCTGGCAACGGCCACCAGTAGCATTACGAGAACAGCGAGTGCGACGCATAGAGTCGTGAATTGCTTTTGCATGAAGAATCCCTCCTGGATGCCAACATTGCCGGAGGGCGTTCAGGTCGGAACGAGTCGCAGCAAAATGTTCCGCACACGGAACAAACGCGAACCCTAGGACGTGCATGCTCAAGCAACTACAAATCCACCGCAAGATTCTGTATGACCTGGTGGTGCATTACCTGGAGCCGTTGAATAGCTCGTACGCGCGATTGGCGTATCTGTCAGCCCTGAAAGATCCGGTTACAGGGAAGTACGCGCACGAGAAGTTGGCGGCGCTCTACGGGGAAGAACGCGTATCGGAAGCGCTAGCCAAGTGCCACGAGGAAATGTTTGAGCGTTTGCTGGAGATGCCGTTGGCGCAACAGGAAGAGGATCTGCGAAGCTACGTGAATTCGTTGCCCAATGGCAAAGAATGGAACGAGACGCACTGTGTCGATACTACGCGCGCCTGGGTGCCTCTAGAAGCTCCGGATTATCTTAGAGAGCTCTTCTGCTCAAATACGGCCGCTCTGTGCGAAGTTCTGCGGAATAAGCTCCCGAGCCAGTGAAGAACGTGGAGATGCCGACCACCTGTCCCACCAGTTCCGCTTCGTCTGGAGTGCGCCACGCCTCCGGCGCACAGCGTGAGAGTGTGTGCGGTTGCATGATCAAGGTGGACTTGCTCCTGTAAAACCAGCCACAACGGTACCCCTCGCGGAGTTCGACGAAATAGAGTGGGCGGTCGTATTCGCTGGACCAAGCCGAGTCGTCAATCGTGTGGATCGAGGTGTCGATAATTACGACGCTTCCAGGGCGCAGGATGGGAGCCATTCGACGGTCCGACAATCCAATGTAGCCGTAGCGAAGGTGTCCATGGGACGTGGAAGAGCCATAAGACGCGCCTCCGTTCGCAGCGGGGAGATGGGCGAGAAGGGCGGTGGCGTCGGCGTCGCGCGAACCCTCTGCGTGAATGGGGATGGGGGCAGGGAGAAAGGGTTCGGCGAGGTGGGTGCGCGGGGGAGCAAGGGCGGCGCCCTCGTGAGAGGCTTGTTGGAACGGGGCTTCGTACCAGGCGGAGAGTTCGAGGGGATCCAGATGATAAATGGCCGCGAGCGAGAAGAGTTTGTAAAGCGTGGGTACGATGTTGTTGTTTTCGATATCAGCCAGACGGCTGATATGCAGGATGAAATCGGGGCGGCCGCGACTGAGGGCAATCTGAAAACTGGCCCGTTCGACGTCGCGATAGCTCAGCCCGAGCCGCTCGCGCAGGCGTCGTAATCGTAAGCCTGGTGGGTGCATTTAGGTCTTCTTCCTTTAGGTATACTAAACATATATATACTATACAAATGAATTACTAGTTCCGAAAACAGAACATAGCGCCACCCTGTGGAAAACACGAGTACGGGCAGCCAGCGCCACAATCCGGGAGATGCGCCCAGTTACGGAGGTGTCCCGGCCCTCAGTACCAGAGAACGCCAAATGAATCTGATATCCTTCAGAGGTATGTCCTTTAGACACGATTTTCGGCGTTGCCTTGTCCGGTTCCTGGCGATTCTTGCCTTCTTTCCGCTATCAACCTCATTTCTCAGCGCTCAACAGGCCGCGCCCGCCCCGCCACCGGCAGATTCCGCCAAGAATAATCCCGAATTCGCGGCGACCGCCGATGAAGTCCTGAAGGACATGAGCGAGATTACGGGCTGGAAATTGAAGACGCCGCTAAAGAAGACCATGCGTTCGCGGGAAGAAATCCACGCGTATGTCCTAAAGCAGATGGACGATGAAAAGGATGCCAAGGAACGCTATGCCTCCACGCGCAGCGCCGAAGCCTTCGGCTTGATACCAAAGGGATTCGACCTGGAGAATTTTCTGGTGGAGTTGCTGACCGAGCAGATAGCCGGCTTGTACGACCCGAAAGCGCACGAGTTCTATATCGCGGACTGGATCGCGCCGGAAGACCAGCGCATGGTGATGTCGCATGAACTGACGCACGCGCTTCAGGATCAGCAATTCCAGATTGAGCCCTGGGTGAAGGCGGCACGCCCGAATGACGACGCCGAACTGGCGCGAGAATCGGTGCTGGAAGGCAGCGCCATGGCGGGAATGCTGGACTACACGCTGCGAGACAAGGGCCTGAAATTGCGCGAGCTGCCCGACATCGATCCCGAAATGTTCGTGGGGGACCTGAGCGCGACGCCCATGCTGAAGAAGGCCCCGCCATTCATTAAGGATTCGCTGATGTTCCCGTATTTCAGCGGGCTGACGTTTTCCCTGTCGGTGCTGAAGGCGGATGGCTGGAACGGATTTGCCGCGGTGTTTGCGCGGCCGCCGGCAAATACCCAGCAGATCATGCACCCGGAGCTGTATCGAGCGGGAAAAGTAGCGCCCCCAATCAAACTGGAATTGCCACCGGCTTTTCCTGGCAAGCCTTGGGTGCTGCTGGAACAGAACTATATGGGCGAGTTCGGTTGGAAAGAGATTCTGAAGCAATTCCTAGACGAAGATCGCGCGAAGAATCTCTCGGCGGATTGGAATGGAGACATCTACGCAACCTATGAGTGGAAGGACGCGAAGAGGCTGCTGCTGGTCACGCGAGTCCGGTTTTCCACTCCGGAAACAGCAGAGCGGTTTTTCGGACAGTACTCGGTGGCGTTGGAAAAGAAGTATGTCGACCGTACGAACTTATTCCGGCGACCAAACTTTTTCACGTTCGATACCATAGGGGGCGGAGTCTTCCTGCGGTGCAGCGGGAGCGAGTGCGTGACGCTGGAAGGTGGCGATCGCGCGCAGTATTTGCAATGGATGAAAAGCCTCGGGTGGGAAGGGCTCCCGGAGCCGGAAAAGAAGTCCGTCGGCGTACAAATCAAGACTCTCCGGTGAAAGCGCAATTTACAGAATGTGCAAAGGGACCCGTTAAGAGCCTCTCGTCGGTGCAAGCGTCCTGCGCCTAACTTAGTGCGCGCGGTGCAGGACCATGAGCGTAAGATCGTCCTCTTGCTTGGCGGATGCCGAGAAATTGTGAATTTCATCGAGGCAGGCAGAAAGCAGTTCCTCGGGTCGGCTGGCCATGTGGCGTTTGGCGAGCGCGTGCACGCGACCCAGGCCGTATTCATCACCCGCGCGATTGAACACCTCGGTAAGTCCGTCGGTGTAGAGCAACAGCTTATCCCTGGGGGCGAGGCTCATGGCGCGCACGGGAAAGTTCGTGTTGCAGAACATGCCCAGGGGCACGCCGGTTGCCTCGAGCGAAGAAACCCCGGAAGCTGAAACGTGAAGAAGCGGAAGATGCCCGGCGCTGACGTATTCGACTTTCCCGTCCGGGTGAGCCGCGCCGACGATCATGGTGGCGAATTGTCCGGCAGTGGTGCTGTCGCAGAACAGGCGGTTGGCGTGGGAAACTAGCTCGGATAGCGGCAGATGCTGTCCTGCCAGCGTGCGAAATGTTCCGTGAAGGTTGCTCATTAGCATGGAGGCAGCCACGCCCTTGCCGGCTACGTCGCCCAGCAGAAACAGGAACGAGCCGTTGGATTCGACCAGGTCGCAGTAGTCGCCGCTGACCAGGTTGGCAGGTTGATAGTGATAGCGTGCCTGCCAGCCGTCCATGGACCAGTCCGTCCGTGGCAGCAGCGTACGCTGGATGCCCGCAGCCAGAATGAGATCGCGTTCGAGTGCGCGCTGTTCGTCCTGCGAAAGATGGTCGAGACAGAAGCGCAGCAGGGGATCGCACAGCAAGCGCTCGGGTTCGATGCTCTCATGGCAGGTTTCGCAGATGCCGAAGGTGCCCCCGTGCATGCGGGAAAGAGCCGCGTCGACGCTAGCGAGAAGCTGATGAAGAGAGGCATCGTGCGCATCGGCGCGCGTGGCTGCCAGCAATCGCTGGCGTCGTAGTTCAAGTTCGGTGTGAAAATACGAAGTTTCCGTGGTGGCCATTGTTCCCTCGACAGCAGTTTGCTGTTTAGTGGCTGAAGATTCCATCCGTTTTATACCTCCAAATTCGAAAGCTTTCTGCGAGGAAACATGCAAATCAACCTGAGCGGCGAGCACCGCTGGATCTCGCCACTGCCGAATTCGCAAGCAACGGTTCCGAACTGGCCATTCGGAGTCTCTCTATACGATGCCGCAGACGGTCCAGGCGGCACGTCAGCTTATCCTGCAGCCGGGCGGTCCGGACGATGCTGGATGGGTCGCGGGAAGGCAGGCGCTGGCGGAAAAGTTTCAGGAGCGCGAGCTGCGTGAACTCGATCGCGCGGTCGTAGTTTTTTTCGCGGCGCTCGTAGTGGATAGCCAGTTGCTCGCACGCGACGATGCCGTCTTGCGCATCGTTCACAAGTTCTTGCCAGAGAGACGAAGCGGCTTCCGCATCGCCGCGGCGCTTGGCGAGGAACGCCAGTTCGCGCGTAGCTTGCGAGCGAAATACGACCGGCAGGCCAGCGTCTCTTGCCTGGGAACATACCGAGTGAGCGCGGTCCGTTTCGCCGCGCCGAGTGAGATAGCGGGAAAGGCCAAAAAGATCCAGCGAATCAGTCCCGGTGAGAGTGCTCTGACCATCATCGAGCAGCGAATTGATTTTGCCGTAGAGCGCGGCGAGTCCACGCAGGTCCATCTGGTTGTGCTTCAGGACGCCGGCGAGTGGATACGGAGAGCCGCCACGAAGGTAGTCGAAATAAAGCTGCGGGATCAGAGAGGAGATCACCTCGTCTTCGCGATGCCAGCCAAGGCGC
The DNA here is from genome assembly GCA_963804635.1 of Candidatus Acidiferrales bacterium. Lineage (GTDB taxonomy): Bacteria > Acidobacteriota > Terriglobia > Acidiferrales > UBA7541 > Acidiferrum. The sequence goes on along the minus strand of CAWDRK010000034.1, from coordinate 130,190 downwards.
GCCGCATCCAGGACGTGGCGCTCCAGTTCCACCAGGCGAACGGAGCCGAGGCGAAGCTTCCAAAGCGCGCGCGCGGGATGAAGCAAATCGAGATGCGCGGAAAGTTGCGGAACTTTGATGGAGCGCGTCATGGTGAAGCGGCTTTCGAGGAGTGGCCAGTCAAACGTCTTGCCGTTAAAGGTGACCAGCACGGGGCGCTCCGCGATGCGAGCCGCCAGTTCGTGCAACAGCGAATATTCCTCGGAAAAATCGCGCAGGAACAATTGCTCGACTTGCAGGCCGCCCGCATCCCACCAAGCCAGGCCGATGAGGAACGCGTAAGTGCCAGTGCCGCCCGCGAGGCCGGTAGTTTCCGTGTCGAGGAACAGCCAGCGCTCCGGATTTTCAAGCGCCGCCCGTGTGCGGCGAGACGACACTGCATCGCGAGTGCGGCACAGCAGCTCCAGCGCGACGGAGGAAGGCGCGGAAAATTCCGGAGTGGAAAACCAGTTGCGTACGGCGAGGTGTTCCCCAAAGTGGTTGCAAGCAACACCTGCGCCGAGGAGCCGCGCGACCTCGTCATTGTCGTTGGGGGCGCGAAGAGCCGCGGGCCGGGACGGCAGGGCGTGCGCGGGCTTCAACGCCGCGAGGCGTGCGAATTTGTCCGAGGCATTCACTGCAGTAATGACGCTCCCAGTTTCATGCCATAAGCCGATCCAGAATGGCCAACGCAGCCTCCTTCGCTTTCGGCGCCAGATCGCCCGCGGGTCCGACGCAAGACGGGCAGCCCGCTTCGCACGGGCAAGCGCGAATCAACTCGCGCGTTTTTTGCACCAGCAAATCGTGCGCACGAAACAGCGGTTCAGAGAAGCCGATGCCGCCGGGATAGGCGTCGAACAGGTACAGATTGGGCTCGAAAAGCTCCTTTGCGTTGGCGCCAGCGTCATCTTCCATGCGCACCGGCATCATTCCTTCCGGCTCCATTCCCGGCGTCGGCGACCGTTCGCCGATGGCAGTGCCCAGATCGCGGCCATCGCACATAAGCAACAGAGTGGCCACGGTTTCCAGGGCATGGAGCAGCCCGAACATTCCGCTTTGCCGCTCGCTGATGGAGTAGGGAAGTGATTCCAGAAGCGGTCGAGCCAGGGTGATCCAATAGGACGTCGTATGCATTTCGTTTTCGGGAAGTTCGAGGGTGCCGGCACCCACGTTTTCGTTGGTGAAGAATTTGATTTTCTTGAAGCCGACGACTTGTGAGCGGACGAGAACGTCGCCATGCGAATGCGAGTGTGCGCCAGCGGTTCGAACCGCGGGGGTGCTGTGGTTGAGATCCTTCGCTGCGCTCAGGATGACATTTTCTGTGAGGCGAGACGCGGAGGAGTCGGCGATTTCCAGGACGCGCACTTGTGTATAGCGAATCGCGTCGGTGTAGTAATCCACATCCACCTGCTTGACGTACGCTTTGCGCTCTTGGAAGTCCAGATGCTTCACGTGGTATTGCTGGCCGCCGTGAATATAAACCGCCTTTTCATGGACGGTGGTGAGCGCGCTGACGAAATCAACTTCGCCAATCACCAACGCCTCGCCAGTGACGTCGATAATCACGAAATTATCGCTCGTGACGGAGCGCAGACTGATGGTGTCCGCGGGATACGCTTCGCTGGTCCAGTGATAATGGTCTCCCGCAAGATGCAGATACCCCGCTTCGGCGAGGCGCGCGCACAGGTCCGCTAGATCCACAGCACCGAATTTCTCTCCGGGATGAATAGGCAGTTCGAACGCCGCGCACTTCAGATGATTGATGAGGATTTCCAGATTGTCTGGCTGGATGAACGCGTGCTCCGGTGTGTTGCCGAAGAAATAGTCAGGATGGCGAATGATGAACTGGTCGAGAGGCGACGACGAAGCTACAAGGACCGCGCAAGAACTTCCGCTGCGACGCCCGGCGCGTCCAGCGCGCTGCCAGGTCGCCGCGATGGTGCCGGGATAGCCGGCCATCACGACGGAGTCGAGCGAGCCAACGTCGATGCCCAATTCCATGGCGGAAGTAGTGACGACGCCGCGAATGCGCCCGTCGCGAAGGCCGCGTTCGATTTCGCGGCGCTCGCTGGGAAGATAGCCGCCGCGATAGCCGCGAATTGCTTCGGGCTTGCCCGGGAGCTGCGGGTTCGCTTGCTGCAGGTAAGTTAGGATCAACTCGGTATACAACCGCGAATTGGCGAACACCATGGTCTGCAGATCGTGTTTCAGGAATTCCTGCGCGACCCGGGAAGATTCGTTGATGTAGCTGCGTCGGATGCCCAGAGCGCGATTTACGACCGGCGGGTTATAGAACACGAAGGTCTTCTCCGCGGCAGGCGCTCCGTTCTCGGATTGCACTTGCACATCGTTTTCGACCAGCTGGGACGCGAGTTCGCCGGGGTTGGCGATCGTGGCCGAGCAACAAATGAATTGCGCTTCGCGCCCATAGAAGCGCGCGATGCGCTGCAGCCGGCGAAGCACATTGCAAAGGTGGCTGCCAAAGACCCCGCGATACGTGTGCAACTCGTCGAGCACGATATAACGCAGGTTTTCAAACAGGCGAGTCCAGCGGGTGTGATGCGGAAGGATGCCGGTGTGCAACATGTCCGGGTTGGTGAGAACGATATGACTCTTTTCGCGGATGGATTTGCGGGCGTCGCTGGGCGTGTCGCCATCGTACGTAAACACGCCAAAGCGGTTCTCGAGGCGCTGGTTCAAATCATAAAGCTCGGCGAGTTGATCCTGCGCCAGGGCTTTGGTGGGGAACAAGTAAAGCGCGCGCGTATCAGTGTCAGAAAGAACGGCGTCGAGGACGGGTAGGTTGTAGCAAAGGGTCTTGCCCGAGGCGGTCGGCGTGACAATGACGACGTTCTTTCCGGCGTGGACCGCTTCCGCGGCGGCGGCCTGGTGGGTATAGAGCTGACGGATGCCCTTGGCGTTGTAAGCTGAGCGCAGGTCGGCGTTAAGCCACTGTGGGAATTCGGCCCACTGGGCTTCACGGGCGGGATAGTGCCTGACGGCAGTAAGGACTTGGCCCGTTTGGTCGCGAGAGGTAAGGGTATCGAGGACCTGGGAGACCCGAGCAAGTGACGAGGAGGTGCGGGGACGCTCCCGAGGCTCCGGGGGGGTGATTCGTGCCAAGCGGACAGCGAGGGAATCGGGCATAGAGACATCTCCAGTCGTTCGCCTTTTGTTCGCTCAGGGTAGCACGCCGCCTTGGCCCCTGCAAGATTGGATTTTTCAAGTTGTGGAAGCTACGGCAACACCTTTAGCATGACCGCGGAGTGCCCTGCGACTTTCGTGGAGTACCCGCCCGGGAATGCGCCAAGATCCTTGTGGGCCCAAAGATCGCGCACCTTCGCCGAAAGATGGTTCGGATAAGCGATCTGTTCCCAAGCCACGCCGATTTCACTTTCCGTCGTCCCGCGGTTAAACAGAATCACCGCGCGTCCGCCGTCGCTCAGAGGCCGCGCCCAGATTTCCAGGTCGCCATTCTTGCTGACGCGGCGTCCCTGGCGGCCCAGTTTGTCCTGGTCAATCGCGATCACTTCCTTATTCGTGAGAATCTCTTTGATTTCCGGTGTCATGGAGCGCACATCGTTGCCAGACATCAACGGTGCCGCGAGCATGGCCCAAAAACTGAAATGCGCCTGGTATTCGTTATTGGTCATGCCACCGTTTCCGACTTCGAGCATGTCGGGGTCGTTCCAATGGCCGGGCCCCGCGTACGTTTCAATGCCATTCTGCATCTCGAAGATATCCACCATGCCCAGCGAGCAACAGCTGCCGTCGGGCCATTTATTCTTGCCTTCCCAGTGGTCCGAGATGTCGCCGGTGGTGCGCCAAAGATTCCCGATGGCTTTGGCCCATAGCCACGGTTTGGCGGTGCCCCATTCGCACATGCTGAAGACGATGGGACGGCCGGTCGAGAGCAGCGCGTTGCTCATGGTGGTATAAGCCTCTTCGGCGTTGCGCGTTTCGGTATGGCACCAATCGTATTTCAGGTAGTCAATGCCCCAGCGCGCGTACTCTAGCGCGTCCTGATACTCGTGGCCTTGGCTGGCGGGGCGGCCGGCACACGTTTTTGTGCCGGCATCGGAGTAGATCCCGAATTTCAGTCCCTTCGAATGGACGTAGTCAGCGAGCGCCTTGATCCCGGAAGGGAAGTGCTGCGCATCAGCGACGATGTTCCCGTTATCGTCGCGGCTCACCTGCCAGCAGTCGTCGATCACCACATATTCATAGCCGGCGTCTTTCATGCCATTCGTGGCGATGGAGTCAGCCACGGATTTGATCAGGTCCTCGCTGACGTTGCACTGAAACTTGTTCCAGCTGTTCCAGCCCATGGGAGGAGTCTGAGCGAGCAAATCGCGCTGCACTTGAGCAAGAGATGTGCCCGGCAGAAGCAATGCAACAGCACAGAGCAGCAGCGACATTTTGCTATTTGCAAACGATTTCATCGCGATACCTCGACGGATTTTTTCACCAGATGAAGAGCGAGCGCCTGGTTTGCCTGCGTCCACGCCAGCGGAGTGTGGGCATTGCGAACATAACGCCCCTGCTTCAGGAAGTAAAGTTCAGGACACATTCCGCCGGCGGTGACCTGAGCCAGAGAGCGATTGAAATAGTGAATTTGCCTCGCGAAGCTGCCTTTGTCGGTGGGATCGGCGAGAAAGCGCTGGCCATAAATGATGGAAAGCAGCGGATCGAAGATGCACCACTGCGCTTCGCAGTGCGGCTGCAGAAAGGCGTCGCGGAAATCCAGGCGGTCGCTGAAGTCGCTGCTCATTTGGCTCGGGGAGAACCATTCGTCGTAGTCCTGGCAGAAGTAGGAATCACCGGCGTAGCGCTTGATACCGTGAGGGCCTTTCAACCGGGCTTGCACCAGTTTCAGGATGGCATCCTGCATAGGCCGCGAGGCGATCACATTCAGTGGGTGAAGCAGAAACAGAAGCGCGGAGTCGACCAGCCGTTCGGGAGGCGCTTCGAAAGGCAATGTGGTCGCCAAACGTTCGATTCCCTTTTGAATGAGCATCGCAAGCTTTTCGGAACGCCCCGTGGAGATGGGCACAACTCCCGGCGCAGTTACCGGCGCGGAAGCGGAAAAGTACCTTCGCATCTCCTCCAGGCTGGCGACGACCGCGCCAACGCTGGAATTGTTGACCTTGCGACCCTCTTCCCAAGCGCCGCTGTCTTCATCGCGCCAGAATTCGATGGCCTCGAAGTACTCCGGGAAGAGCCGGAAAACTTCGTAGTCTTCGGCAGTCAATGGGAGCGAACCTTCGTTTGCGAGGATGAAACGGAGCCACAAGACGTGCCCCAGCGCATCATTCTGTGCGTGCGGCCATTTTTCCGGTAGTTCGCCGAGGGACTGCGCGGTGAAACGAATATGCGGACGGCGATTGGCGTCTTCCTTCAATGCGCGCGTTGGATCGGCGATGATTTCGCGAAAGCGCGGCCGCTGTGTCTCGAGGAAGAGTGTTAACCCTTTCATGCAGGCAATGGCGGGAGCAAGCTGGCCGCGAAGGCGAAAGGAGTTTGCGACCATGACATTGTCGCGGATCCAGACGTTCTGATAGCCCGTAAGGGAATCCGGGGCCTGGCTGGGGCTGGCTGTGAACAATCCATGTGCAATAGGCAGAATCTCGTGAGTGCGGTAGGAAGCGAGGATTTCCTCGATTTTGGCAAGGCTTTCCCTGGAATATTCTTCCGCGATGAGATGGTGGAATAGTCCGGATTCGCGCATAGTGCGTGTGCACAAAATTCTAGCGCATTCGAGGGTACTTGCTCATCACGCCCAACGGATGCAGGAACAAGCGGAAAGGGGGCACCGCGCTCACCGTACCCATGTGCCCAAGTGGCAAATGGCTGGAACAAAACACCCTGGACCGGTGTCATACACTTGTAACGGTTCCTCGGCGTATCTTCGGGAAAGCGGCACGCTGTTCGGGCTCGACTGGGCGCGCCACTGGTTTTTTCCGAGGGAGCGTCGAGTCCATGGCAACAGGGGACAGAGGACAGCGCCGGAATGAGAAGCGCCGTGCCCCACGGTACCGCTACCAAGCGGCGTTGGAAATCGAGTGGGGTTCTGCCTGGCTGAAAGGCCGAACCAGAGACATCAGTGCGGGCGGAATGTTCATCGAATCAGAGGATGTCCTCTGGGTAGGAGCGGGATTTCGCGCGCGAATGAGCGCGGAACGTGCCCTGTGGCTGGAATGCTCGGTGAAGCGGGTAGAGCCAGGACATGGCATGGGCGTGGCGGTAGCCGTCCGGGAGGACCAACAGGAGCACTATCAGAGCCTGCTCGCGAAACTGGCGGCGGGAAATTAAAATTAACCCGCCGTATACTATTTCTCATGACCCGTTGTCTCGACTGTGGCGCGGAACTGAACGGTGCTCAGTGCACGGTGTGCGGATTGACTCCTGCCGCGGCGGAACTAGTGTTTCGCCGCCGCCTGCTGGTTCAGACGGCCATTTTCCTTGCCGGGTCGCTGCTGTTTCCTTATGTCAGCCAGGTTTATGCGCCGCTGGATATCGACGCGATGCTGGTGTTTTTTGGCGTGGTATTTTTTGTGGCGTTGACGATAGCGGTCTTTCTGGATCGCCGCGCCCGGGCGCGCAAGGATCTGCAGTTGCTTCGGCACCTTTTCACCGGGCTGATTCCCGTGCCGTTCATCTTTTCCATGGCGCTATTTCTGAATGGCAGGCTGGATTCGCCCAAAAACGTGGTCTACCACAATAGTGTGGTGGAAGGCCGCTATCAGATGAAAGGCGTGGTTCGCGGCACGCGCCGCTTGTTTGTCGATTCTTGGCGACCGGACCGGCGCTTTGAGCGCTTGGCGGTGGACTCGGATGATTTCGACCGCTTCCATGAAGGCGACAAAATTGTAGTTGGGGTTGAACCTGGCGCGCTTGGGATCCCGTGGTTTTATGGTGTGTATCGACAGGGCGGCCCGAACGGCGCATCCTGGGGCCCGACTGCCGGCACTTCCCGCCAAAATTAAGCTGACTATTTCGCCTCAGGCGCGAAGCCGCTCCTTGTGCCGTTCATCACCGAAAACAATCAGACGTCATCCTGACGGGCGCGTCGTTTCTGTCCGGAAGGATCGCAACTGGCGCAGGGAAAAATTTCTAATAGATCGGCCGGCCGTTGGCGGCAAGAGGGATTTGCAGTTCCAGAAAGTGACCATCCTTGCCGAGGCGGAACTGTATGCGTTCTACGAGGCCGACGTTGCGATCTTTCCACTCCGGCGTTTCAATCGGTTTTTCTGGCACATCGGCAAGCGACCATTGTACGGAATTGCCCTTAACGGTAATTTTCTGGGGATCGATATCGTAGACCTCTTCGTCCTGAACTCTCACCAGCAGATACCTCTTCCACAAGCGCACTAGCAGCACTCCCTTTTTATCGGAGTGATAGATGTTCCAGGAGTTCGGCGCGGCATCATTGAATTTAACGATGCCGAACTCAATGGATTGCCAAGTGGATTTTTTCGCAGCCTCGGACTGCGCATGGGCAAAGCTTCCGAGCGCGAGCAAGAGAAGAACGCACAATGCAACGATACGCAGATAGCGAAAACTTCGCGTCATTTGGCGGAGCCGCTCCCGAAGCCGCAATCCCGCCACAGCGAGCCCCACTCCCACAGGCCATACGCGGCTTTTTTATCGATGGCATGACCCAGTTGGCGCGCCATCATGCCGATCTGGCCGCGATGATGCGAATCGTGGGCCACGAGATAGCCGATAAAGGCCACCACGTTTGGCTTGAAGTTCGGCACTTTTCCGGCGGGTTCTTCCAGCGCCTTTTGCAGCAGGGAATCGACCGCCACGGCGCTTTGTTTCAAGGCTGCCTGAACCTCTCGCTGCGTGGCTTTGCCGGGTTGCAGCTTGGCCGGAAGCTTTCCGGATTTGTCAGCAGCGGAGAGCCACATCAAGCGGACATGGTGCATGTGCGCAGCAATCTCAGCGATGGTGCGGCCTTTGCCCCAAGGAGGTGCCGCGTGCCAAGCCGCCTCAGCAATCGTTCCGAGGAGAAGTTGATTGGCTTTCTCGTTGATGGCAAATGTTTCCAGCAACGCCTTCCTGAGATCGAGCGAAGCAGTTTTGCTTCCCGGCGAAGCAGCAGGCGACATCGGCATCATCCTCAAATCCGCAAGATAAGCAAAGTGTACGACAGGAGCCGCGAATCGTGTAGCCGCGGCCAGCATTTGCCTTTGGATGAAGCCCCCGGGAATACGGAAGGCCCACGCGCGCAATTGGCGGAGCGGCGCTGGTCCGGAAGCCGGCTATCCCGGAAGTTGCGTTTCCTGGCTGGCAACGGCCTGCCACCCGCGCGGGCTGTTGACGTAAACCGTGGTTACCCGGGATTGCCGCGAGAAATTGCGCCCTTCGGCAATCCCCCGGGAGGACCATAAACAGGTCACGACGGCGGTGTTGTCGTAGATGCGTACGCGGATGTCGGTTGCGAGGAACGTAGTGTATTTCGTGGTGGTAGAGGAGGCCTGCAAAACAGATAGTAGGCCAGGCTTGTCCAGAATGCGGCCACCAGGCACGGTAGCAATGTAGTCGTCGCTATACACGCGGTGAAAGAAAGCGGTGTTGTTCATTTGAATGGCGTGAACGGTCTCATTCTGCAGGGTAATCAGTTCCTGGCGCTCTACTTCCTCCTCGGCGGCCTTCTCGGCGGCCAACCGTTTCTGTTCGGCGGGGGAGAGTTGCGCATGAGCCGCAGGTGCCAGCGAAAGGCAGACAAGCAGGCTCAGGACGAAGATCTTGGTCATAAAAGGACCTCCTCGCTGAGCGGTTATCGTTAACGAGAGGGAGCCACCTGGCTCCCAGTACGAGTATAGCGAGGCAGACAGCCAGCTCCGTTTACAATAGCAACGGAGGTTGCAGAGAAAGTAAGGGGTTTTCCACGAACAGAGCAGCTCGGGGGATAAAGGCGCGCTGCTGCGACCACCCAGCGGCACATCAATTCGGCGAAGCCTGGCGGCAAGCAGTAGATATAATGCGGGAGCGAGGTCGGACTTGGCGAAAAGAGTGTGGAAGGTGTTTGCGCGGGTATTTCCGCGGTGCGGCATCATAGCGCAGGCGATTACTTTCAATTTATTTCTGGCGTTTTTCCCCACGCTGCTACTGGCGGCCGGCTTTGCCTCCACCTGGCTTGGCAACAAGACCGACCTATTGGAAGCCATCCGTGACTTCATCACTTTTCTGCCACCGGGGAGCCAGGGAATTGTGTCGGAGTTCCTGACAACCCACGGGCCAGACTTGTGGAAGTACGCGTTGTTGGGATTGGCGGGCACCCTGCTGGGCGGCTCTCAGGTGATGAAGCTGCTAATGGACGGCATTCACCTGATTTATGGCGACGACGAGCGCATCGGCTTCATTCACCGCCAGGCGCGCGGCGTGCTGCTGCTTCTGATCACCATGGCCCCGCTGCTGGCAGCAGGAATCTTGGGAGTATTTGGCAGGCCCATCCGCCATTGGGCCACCCGGGAATTTGGCCGAAACCTTCCCGTGCATGGAATCTGGGTGGTGTTTTTTCCCGTAGCCGCAATGATTCTGGCGATGGCGGCCTTGACGGTGATCTATTGGGTAGCCCGGCCCAAGGAAGTGAGCCTGCGCGGAGTTCTGCCGGGAGCGGCGTTGGCGACCATGCTTTGGTGGGTCGCTAACGCCCTGTTTGGTTTTTATATGCGCGGGATGCCGTACAACGTGGTATACGGCGGTTTGGCAGCGGTCATCGGATTGATGATCTGGATGCAGATTTCCACGGTTATCGTTTTTCTGGGGGCGGCATGGAATGCCGAGGCGGCTTACGGCCGAAGGGGCTAAGCGATCGGGGAAGCTCCATGAAAACAATACAGGTCGAGAGCTACGCGGGCTACCGGGCGGACGAACGGCCCCTGCGACTTAGGCTCGAGCAGCAGGTTTTGGAGATTGCTGAAGTGGAAGACCGCTGGTATTCGCCGGGAGAAACCTATTTTCGGGTCGTCGTGGCGAACGGCGATCACTATGTGCTCCGTCACGTACAGGCTCAGGACGTGTGGAGCATCGAAGGGTATCGTAGCCACGCGAGGAAGATGGATCAGACGCCCTGAAACCGCAATAATGCTGCGGCAACAGGAGCAGCACATGGGTCCCGAAGCGTTTCGAAAACTGGCGCTCAGTCTGCCCGGCGCGGAAGAACGGGAGCACATGGACCATCCCGATTTCCGTGCCGACGGACACATCTTTGCCACATTGGGCTATCCCGACGAAAAATGGGCCATGGTGAAGTTGACGCCGCCGCAGCAAGCTGAATTGATGCAAAAAGAACCCCAGGTATTCACGCCGGTGAAAGGCAAATGGGGACGGCGCGGAGCGACGCACGTCCGTCTTGGCAGCGCCGAAAGCAAAAGCGTAAAGAAAGCGCTGGAAATGGCCCGTGACAACTTGAAAACGGAGAAGAAAGCGAAGAACGGGTAGGGATTTCCGGTTTGCCCCTGATACGGAAGGAATCACCGATTAGACCCGGTCGAATCTTCGTGAACGCAACGCCACTTCTGTTGATTAGTCGCATTACTGCTCTTTGGGATGAGCCTTCCGAGGATGCCTCTGTCTGGGCGAATTGCTCCAAAGGCGTTTCGGTGTGGGCAACTGCTTTCGGTGTAGAATTGCGGCTAAATGGCACTGTCCGCCGGAACTCGGTTGGGACCCTACGAGATTTTGGAGGCCATTGGCGCGGGCGGAATGGGCGAGGTATACCGCGCGCGCGACACGCGGTTGGAGCGCACCGTCGCAATCAAGATTCTCCCCGCGCAGTTTTCTTCCGATCCGGTTCGCAAACGGCGGTTCGAGCGCGAAGCCAAAACGATCTCCAGCCTGAATCATCCGCACATTTGTGTGTTGTATGACGTGGGAAGCCAGGACGGCGTGGAGTACCTGGTGATGGAATGCGTGGAAGGAGAGACGCTGGCGAAGCGGCTGGAGAAAGGCGCGGTGCCGCTGGAGCAAGTATTCAAGTACGGAATGCAAATCGCCGATGCACTGGACAAGGCGCATCGCAGCGGCGTGATTCATCGAGATTTGAAGCCCGGCAACATCATGCTGACGCCGACCGGCGCAAAACTCCTGGACTTTGGCCTCGCGAAGCCGGCAGCGCCGTTGGCAGACTTGGCGACGCTGACGGCTGCAGCTGCGAAGCCATCGCCCGCAACCGAGCAAGGCAGCATTGTCGGCACGTTTCCGTACATGTCGCCCGAGCAGATCGAGGGAAAAGAGCTGGACGGCCGCAGCGACATTTTTTCGCTAGGCGCGGTGCTGTACGAGATGGTGACAGGCCAGCGGGCGTTTCAAGGCAAGAGTCAGCTCAGCGTAGCTTCAGCCATCCTCGAAAAAGAACCGCCGCCGATAAGCTCACTCAAACCGATGACGCCACCGGCGCTAGATCACGCAATTCGGAGATGTCTAGCGAAAGATTTGGAAGAACGCTGGCAGACGGCGCGGGATTTGATGCTTGAGTTGAAGTGGATAGCGGAGACGGAGTCACGAGGGGGCGGACCTGGTTCGGTGGCTTCGCAGCGCGACAGACGCGAACGACTGGCTTGGCTCGCGGCTGGCGCACTTGCCATCACCTCGGTCATCGCCGCGGCGGGCTGGTGGCACTCGGCGCAAATCGCGCCGCAGCGCTCGCCGACGCGGCTCAGCGCCGAACTCCCACCCGGATCAATAATCAACAGGTTTAGAGGTGCGCAAATCACGATCTCTCCGGACGGCACGCGCATCGTAGTCGCCGAGAGCGAACCTGCTGGCAATTGGCGTCTGGCCATGCGCTGGCTCGACCAGAGTCAATTTGAACCACTCGCTGGCACCGAACGAGCTTTGTCGCCCTTCTTTTCGCCGGACGGCCAATGGCTCGCTTTCTTTTCATACTCCGATAATAAACTCAAGAAGATACCGACTCAAGGTGGCCCGCCGGTGACGATATGCGACGCACCTGGCTACCCTAGAGGCGGGAGCTGGGGTGACGATGGCAACATCGTGGCGGCTTTCAACGGAGGATCATCCGGGCTGGTGCGGGTCTCCTCCAGCGGCGGCACACCGACTCAACTGACCAAACCCAGCGCGGAAAAAGGCGAGACCGCACATGCGTGGCCACAGGTTCTGCCGGGCAGCCAGGCGGTCCTTTTCACTGCTTACGGTAGTGGCGCATACGACGACGCAGAAATTGACGTTGTTTCTTTGAGGACTGGCGAGCGGAAGATCTTGCATGGCGGTGCCTCCTTTGCCCGGTGGATGCCCAGCGGACACCTGGCCTATCTGCGCCAGGACACCTTGTGGACCGCGCCGTTTGATCTAAGCCGGTTGGCAGTGATGGCTGCACCCCAACCCGTTGTCGAAGAGGTGAACGGCAGCTACAGTGGGCACGGCGATTTTGATTTTTCCCAAACAGGAACTCTCGTCTATGTCAGCTCGAACGCAGGAATCTCCTTTCCCTATTCGATTTGGTGGCTGGAGAGTACGGGCGAGACCAAGGCGTTACAGTCGCCTCCGGGTGTGTACGAGAATCCGCGCTTTTCACCCGATGGCAAACGCCTGGCAGTTGCGTTGGCGTCCAACCCGATGCGAGGGGACATTTGGGTGAAAGATCTGGAAAGTGGCACGATGTCGCGTCTCACTCGCCTGCCGGGCCGGAACAACGCACCGGTGTGGACCCCGGACGGCAAGGGCATCGTCTTTGCATCGTATCTCCACGCCGCTCCAGGCGTCTATTGGATTCGCGCCGACGGTTCCGGTGAGCCGCAACGCCTGACGGAAAGCAAAACCAGGCAGGTTCCACGCTCTTTCTCGCCTGACGGCAAACGGCTGGCATACACGCAATACGGTGCTGACGTTCATGCCGAGATCTGGACCGCACCATTTGATGGTGACCGAGACCAGCCCCGGCTCGGGAATCCAGAGGCATTTCTGCGCAGGTCGTATTCCGAGATAGAACCGGCATTCTCGCCGGACGGCCGTTGGCTGGCGTATTCTTCGGATGAGTCCGGGTCCCGCGAGTTGTACGTGCGACCCTTCCCGACCTCGGAAGGCAAAATTCAGATTTCAACTGGCGGTGGCTCACGCCCCATCTGGTCGCGCGATGGACACAAGCTTTTCTTCCTAACCCCGGATTGGCGGATCATGGTGACCGCCTACGTTGCCAATGGCGATTCGTTTACGGCTGCCAAGCCCCAAGTGTGGTCCCCAAAGGCCTTGCTGGATTCAGGTGGTAATTACCCGTACGACCTTGCGCCTGATGGCAAGCGCTTCGCGGTTGTTCTGAATGCAGTCGCGACGGAAGAGAAAGAGCAGAAGCCCATCGACAGCGTTGCGGTCCGGCTGAACTTTTTCGACGAGCTCCGCCGCAAAATCCCCTCGGGCAAAGATTGAACGTCTGCAAATGAGCGGGGAGGCATTAGATGAAGTGCCAATTTCTGGAGCGCCTTGCACCGTTGAAAGAAATCCCGCGTCGCAAAGAAAACAAATTCACATCACGAATGAGCCAAATCGGTTTCTTCATGGCGCTTTGCTTGGCTCAATCAGCTTTAGCTGCGGCGCAGAACCCACCCGGTGCGGCTCCTGGCCCTGACGCGCAGAAATGTGCCGCGCTGATGGAACTTAACCTGGAAGCCGCTCCTGGAGGGCCAGCCGTTATTGCGTCCGCGCGGATCGTCGACGTACCTGGCACCGGTCTGGAAGAGTAGGCGCGATTTCCAAGCGGCTTCGGGAGCAGCGCTATTCTCCGCACCACCCAGATTCATCAATACTGCGACATTACAGGATATGTTGCTCCCCAGAACAAGTTTGAGTTGAAGTTGCCCCTGCCGAACGACTGGAATCAAAAGTTTTTCTTCATTGCTTGTGGAGGCTTCTGCGGGCGTGTGGATGGGGCAGCCTGCAATCTTGGTCTGGCACGGGGCTTTGCGTCGGTGACGGGGAATGGTGGACATGACGGTGCTTGGGCTTTTGATGGCACATGGGCGGCGAACGCCCCCGAGCTGCAGGAGGACTTCGGTTGGCGCAGCAACCATGTTGTGACGCTGATTGCTAAAGTCCTGACGGAGCGATACTACGGAAAACCCATCAAGTATTCCAACATGGCTGGCGGCTCAAAAGGCGGACAGGCCGCTTTGCTGGAAGCACAAAGATTTCCCGATGACTTTGATGGATTGATGCCGATTGCTCCGGTGTACGACTACGCTGGACGTGCGGCGACCGCCGCGGCTTGGTTCGCTCAACGTGTCAGCGACGGACACGGCAGCTCGCTGTTGAACGCGTCGGCTGCTGAGGCTGTGCATAAGTGTGTGTTGGAGCAATGCGGCGCACAAGCCGGCGTTGAAGAAGGGCTCGTCACCGATCCTCCGTCGTGCAGATGGCAACCGGAAATAATTGCTTGCGTTTCCGGCAGCAACGGTTCTGATTGTCTGAATCCGAAACAGGTTGCTGCGGTTAAGCGCTTAATGACACCAGCACCCAATTCAAATGGCGACGTACTGTGGGCTTACCCCTATATCCCCGGAACGGAAACGGAATGGGCCGGTTGGAATTTCTTCGCGTCGCCACGTGCCGGAGGCTCGCCTCATTTTGTCAACCTAGAATTACCTGGGATGTTCTTAAGGTATTTGGCGAGCGAAAAGATCCGAGCCGACGTTGATCCGCTCAAGTTCGACTTCGATCGAGACCCAGCGACGTTAACCAGAGCCCGGAAGATATACGATGCGACTTCTACGGACCTGAGTGCCTTCAAAGCGCGAGGCGGCAAGATCGTCATGTGGCACGGATGGGCCGATGGCTCGATTGTCGCGACGTCTTCGATCGGGTACTACGAAGGCGTGGTGAAGTTCATGGGTGGCCGCGAGCAAACCGAAGATTTCTTTCGCCTGTTTCTTGTCCCAGGTGTACACCACGTCGGCGGCGGTCCGGGACTCATTGAGTTTGACACTCTGACCGCGCTAGAAAATTGGGTGGAGAAAGGAGAGCCGCCTGTCAGGTTGGTCGCCTCGCGCTCGGCCAACGGCGTCGTCGAACGCTCCCGGCCTGTCTTCCCATATCCGGTTTTGGCTCGTTATTCTGGAAAGGGCGATCCGAAGCAAGCGGACAGCTTCGTCCCCTTCGACCCTTCCAAGCAATAAGTTCGGTTTGCGTTATGAGCGGCGGATCGCACAGCCGCGTTCCAGCTGTATTGTTGGCATCCGGAAATTGCGGCGGGTCTCCAGGTAGGTCCCTCAAACCGTCTTGACAGAGGCTGCTAACCATTCGAGACTGACATAGTCTGACTATGTCAGGAGACGAGGACATGCCTCGAGACGAAATGCGTGCTGGAGCACTCTATCTGCTGATGCTCGGAACTTTGGCGCGCTTTTGCGAGATGCATCGACATGCAATCGCCAATTCCATTCAGCGGATACCGGATGACGTTCTTCAAGTCGAAGAAGCTTCGTTGTATCCCGCGTCGCAGCGGATGCTCATCAGGGGATGGGTAAGCGCGAATTGTGGCATGACGTCTGGAAACCGCCGCGCTCGTTGCTATCAGCCGACTGCCGCGGGCCGCAAACAATTGTTGGTCGAAATGTCACCGTTCGAACGTGTCATCGGGGCGACCACCCGTCTCATTCGAGCGGTTTGAAAGGAGTTCTGACATGAACTGGCTGCGCGAACTCGCCAGACGACTCAGGATGCTGATGCATCGCCGCCAATTCGATGCGGACCTGGAAGAGGAGATGCGCCTGCATCTGGAAATGCGCCAGCATGCACATTTGCAGTCGGGCATGGAGGCGGATGACGCTCGGGCCGCAGCCCGGCGTCGCTTTGGCAACGTGACCGCGCTGAAGGAGATCAGTCATATGGCGTGGGGCTGGGACTGGTTCGAGCAGTTTGCGCAGGACGTTCGCTACAGCCTGCGCATGCTGCGCAAAAATCCCGGCTTCACCGCCGTCTGCGTCCTCACGCTTGCGCTTGGAATTGGCGTGAACACCGCCATTTTCAGCGTCGTCTATGCGGTGGTGCTCAAGCCGCTCCCCTATCCCGATTCGCAGCAGCTCTACACGATCTTGCAGCAGCGCAGCCAGGACGCCAGCGTCCAAGCCGGTTTCTCCTACCTCGACCTGCAGGACGTGATCGCGCAGGACACGGCTTTTAGCGGTATGACCGGAGTCTCGGCCCACGAGCTCACTCTCACTGGACATGGTGATCCCTTTATCGTCACAGTGGGCGATGTGACTCCCGAGCTCTTCTCCGTCTTCGAGCAGCCGCCCGTCCTCGGACGCATGTTCCGGCCCGAAGACGGCAAACCCGGCGCGGCGAATGTCGTCATCCTCAACGAAAGTGTTTGGCGCGGTGTCTTCTCGGCGGATCCCAGCATCATCGGCGCTTCGATCAATCTCGATAAACGCTCGTTCACCGTCGTCGGCGTCATGCCGTCAAACTTCAGCTTTCCCCTGATCTCCGGCGCGCGCGAGGTTTGGGTACCCGTAGGACAGGATCCTCTGTTTGAGTCCTTTATGAACCTCCGCGCCAGGCATTGGCTGCTCACGACCGGGCGGCTCAAGCGCGGTGTTTCTGTCGCCGAGGCCCAGGCGGAGCTCGCCGTGATCGGGCAGCGTCTCACAAAGCAATTTCCAGCGGAAAATGCCGGATGGGAGATTCACCTGTTCCCGCTTCAACGCTTGATTGTCGGCGACGTTCGCTCGCCGCTCCTGGTGCTTCTGGGCGCGGTCGGACTCGTGCTCATCATCGCCTGCGCCAACCTCGCGAACCTGCTTCTCACGCGCGCCACTTCGCGAACCCGCGAAATTGCTGTTCGTACCGCGCTCGGCGCAGGCCGGGGTCGCATCGTACGGCAATTACTGAGCGAAACCGCCGTCCTCGGAGTGCTCGGGGGGACTGTCGGTATCCTTCTGGCCTACTGGGGAGTCCACGCGCTTGGCGCGCTCATTCCCAAAAGCGTCCCGCAACCCAATCCGATTCGTGTGGACCACGTCGTGCTCCTCTTCGCGCTGGCCGTTTCCGCGTTCGCGATTTTTCTTTTCGGTTTGACGCCCGCGTTTCTTGCGGCCAAATCCGATCCGCAGACAAGCCTGCGCGAAGGCGGCACGCGTTCGGGGGAGAGCCCCGCCGGCCGCCGCGCCCGCAGCATTTTTGCCGGAGCGGAAATCGCGCTCGCGATGGTGCTTCTGGTCGCGGCGGGTTTGCTGATCCGCAGCTTTTCGAAGCTCAGCGCTGTCAGCCCGGGCTTCGATACCGCGCACATCGTCAAAGCCAACGTGGCATTGTCGCGCGACCAGTACAAAACGCCGCAGCAGTGGCTCGCATTCACCGACGATCTTCTCGCGCGCGTTCAGGCCGAACCGGGAATGCAGGACTCCGCTCTCGTCGTTCCCACTCCTCTCGCGGATACCGGCGTGCGTGTCCCTTTCGAAATCGTTGGCCAGCCGCCCGCCTCCGCGGCGGAGTCGCGCACCGGGGACTATGTTGCCACCACTCCAAACTATCTTCGCGTGATGGGGATTCCCCTCGTTGCCGGCCGCTTCTTCACCGCAGACGACGTGATGTCCACGCCGCGCGTGACCGTCATCAGTTCCGCCATGGCGCGTATCTATTTCCCCAACGAAAATCCCATCGGCAAGCAAATTTCCTTCTCTTTTGCGTCTGATCCAGTCGTGCCGCGCGAAATTGTCGGTGTCGTCGGCGATGTGCGCGATTCGAACTTGGGCGAAGATCCCAGGCCCATGATGTACGTGCCCTTTGCGCAAGCTCCGTTCTGGGGTTCAGACCTCGTCGTCAACTCCACGCTCTCGACCGCCAGCGTCGTCGCCGCGATCCGCAAGGATGCCGTGGCCATCGACAAAGACCTGCCCCTCGGCGATATCGCGAAAATGACCGACGTTCTCGCCACAAACGTCGCCGAACCGAAATTCCGGACCGGGCTCCTCGTTCTCTTCGCCGCCATGGCGCTCATCCTCGCCGCCACGGGGATTTTCGGCGTGATCTCCTACTCGCTCTCGCACCGTAGGCGAGAAATTGGCATTCGCATGGCGCTCGGCGCTTCGCGCAACACAATCTCCCTTATGGTTTTGCGCGAGACGCTGCTTCTCGCGCTTGCCGGGCTTGCCGTCGGGGTTCCGTGCACGTTCGCGGCGTCTCGTTTGCTTGGCCATATGCTCTTCGGCGTCTCAGCAAACGATCCCATCACCCTCATCGCCGTAGCCTTCACCCTCATCGCGGTCGCGGTGATCGCCGGCTTCATTCCTCTGCGCCGCGCCATGCGAGTCGATCCGATGGTCGCATTGCGCTACGAATAGTTCGCCTTGTCCTTACCGGTCTTCGGATGGACTCACACGCCCGGGTGACGGGCAAGCCTTCCGTAATCCGGCGAGGGAAGCTTTGTCGAAGGCGTGGAAGTATCATTGGTCGAGGAGCGGGGAGCCATGACACGCCTCAACACAAGGTTCACACGCAATTCGGCCGAGCCGTCCGGATCTTTGCCGCCAATGAGCGCATGAACCAGATTCTGATCGAACATCTCGACCCTGGCGCATGGAGAACCAAGCCGCCAGGCCAGGCCCGCACGATTGCGGCGATCTTCACGCACATGCACAACGTCCGCACCAAGTGGATCAGGCTTACAGCTTCACACCTGAAGGTCCCAGCACATCTCAACGCACTGCACCCCGCGGCAAGCTGGCGCGGGTTTGGCCGAGAGCGCCGCGCGCTGCGAGGAGATGCTCGCAGAAGCGCTCGGCGGTGGGGGCCGCGTCCAGAAGTTCCACAGAGATGGGTGGGCTAAGCCTTGGCCGGTTGGACCGGAAATGCTGTGCTACATGCTTTCTCATGAAGCCCACCACCGCGGGCAGGTGTGTATGCTTGCGCATCAGCTCGGATTCCCGTTGCCGAACGAGGTGCGTCCGGGCTATGGAATTGGGAAAAGTTGTGGAAAGAGTGCGGGCCGTCCGGCGGTCCCGGCTACGATTCTTAACGGCTCTGCCGGAACCCGGCCTGCGTTATCCGGCATCCAGGCAAAATCGAATGCTCAAGCCAGAGTATTCGCGCCATTCACAGAAAATTTCTGCCCGGTGATGAAGCGCGCGGCGTCGCTCGAAAGAAAAGCGACCATTTTGGCAACATCCTCGGGCTTGCCCATTCGTTTCATGGGGACATTTGCGGTGTAGCTGTCCAACTCTTCCTGAGTCGCGTCGGCGTGTCGTTCGGTGGGAATCCAGCCGGGTGCGACGAGATTGACGGTAACGCCGGTGGGCGCAAGTTCACGTGCCCAGGAACGAGTAAGTCCCAGCTGAGCGCCCTTGGCGGAAACGTAGTTCGCAAAACGCGGATTCCCAAGCTCGAAGACCTCACTGCCGATGTTGATGACCCTGCCGAAGCCGCGCTGCTTCATACCCGGCAGAACTTGCTTCAGCAAGAGCAGAGGCGACTTCACGAAAAACTCCAATTGAGCGAGATAGGTGTCCCATGTCTGCTCTTCGATAGAGAGAAATGGCTGCGGGCCGGTGGCGTTCACCACCAGCACATCGATGTGGCCGAATACCTCGCCTACTTCCGCCACTAGACGTGCTACTTCGGCCTCTTTGCGCACATCCGCTTGGCAGGCATGCGCATGACCGCCTGCCTGCCGAATACGCTGGCAGAGTTGTTCGGCCGCTTTATCGCTGTTGAAGTAGTTGACGGCCGCGTTCACGCCTGTCGCTGCCAGCTCAAAAGCGATGGCAGCGCCAAGACCACGAGATGCGCCGGTAATGAGAGCGGTGCGGTTGGAGTTTGAAGCGCTCATGTCTTCACCTTGTGTTTCAATGGTCTGCGAGCTGAGGGATCACGAATCAGCCCATCTTCGGTAGCAGTATATCCTCGCATCGGTCCCAAGATGGCAACCCGATCAGTACGAATTCCGCGTGGATTACGGAGCTGTCCGGAAACTGCAGCCAATGCCGATGACGCAGGAAGAAGCTTCGTTGACAAAAGGGTGTCCCGCGGTATAGTCAGGATGCCCCACCCGCGCGGGAAGATGCGTGGGCGAGTGGTAGAACTACGGCCAGCTCGCGAATGGGGGCAGGCGAGGGATGCTTCACACACCGTTCCACGCGAAGGGGAAGCGCTGGCTGCTTGTCAGAATGGCTGTGATTACGGCCGCGCTGGCAGGCATGGTACCGGTACACGGACAGCAACCACAAAGTCCCATCACTTCAGCGCAAAAAACCACCTCAGTCCAAACGTCTTCCACAAACGATCCAAACGCGGAAGTGACCATCCAGGCTGCAATTGCAGGGAGTCCATTTCCCGAAAGCGGGCGGGAGGAATCTGGATAACCTTACCGTGGCGACGGCAATTTTCGATGCCAACGGTAATTTCGTTGTTGGCGCGGAAAAGACTCTGGAGATGAAACTGGAAGATGCCACGTACCAGAAACTGTTGCACGGCGGATTGACAAATCGAGCTTTGATTTGAAACCCGGAAAATACCTGGTGCGCCAGGTGATCCGGGATTCGGAAGGTTCGCAAATGGCGGCGCGCAATGGCGCTTTGGATATACCGGAGTGAAGAGGAGGCCGCGCACTCGCGGAGAAAGATTCCGATGAAAAAAAACTGCATGCTGATGTTTGCTGTAGGTGGGATTGCACTTCTTTGCCCGGTGTTACGTGCGCAGGCGCCAGCAGAGCCGCCCAAGCCTGCGGCTAGCAATGAAGGGGCCGCTGCGACCGCGCCGTTGCCGGTGATCAAGACGGAATCGCGAATCGTGCTGGTTGATGCCGTCGTGACGGACAAAAAAGGGAATTACATTCGCGATTTGCAGCAGCAGGAATTCAAAGTCTACGAGGACAACAAGGAACAGAGCATCACCAGCTTTTCATTCGGCTCCGAACCCGGAGTTCAGGAAAAGGGTCAAAAACGCTACATGGTGCTGTTCTTTGATAATTCCTCGATGGACAAAGCCGATCAAATCCAGGCTCGCAAAGCCGCCGGCACCTTTATCGCAAAGACGGCTGGGCCCGATCACATGATGGCCATCGCGGAATTTGGCGGCAGCCTGATGATCAAACAGAATTTCACGGCCAACGCAGAGCAGCTAAAGGCTGCGGTCAGCGGTGTGCAGAATCCCTACTTGGAGACCAATCCTGATACCACCTCGCAATCCGCCATGGTGGCTTCTACCGGATCCGGCCCCTTTTCATTGAACAACGCTGCCGCGGACTTGGGCGCGCGTTCGATGCTGCTGGCGATCCGGAGTCTGGCGAAAGGGTTGCGGGCCGTGCCCGGCCGAAAAATGCTGGTCTTGTTCTCAGCAGGATTTCCCTTGGACGCGGAGCGGCTGTCGGAGTTGACGGCCACAATTGATGCCTGCAACAAGGCCAACATCGCTGTCTACTCGCTCGATGTTCGCGGGCTGGTGGCGACGGTGCCAGGCGGCAGCGCCCAGTTGAAGGGCCAGGATGACCGAATTCAAACCCAGACCGCTACGCTGCGAAATGGCCCACGCGCAACACAGCCGAGACTTGTAATGGCAAGCTACACTCTCGCATCCCTCGAGCCGCAGAAGCCCGGAGGCGGCGGTGGAGGAGGCGCTGGCGGAGGAGGTGGCGGTGGAGGCGGCCGGCCGGGTGGAGGCGCCGGGGGTGCCGGTGGAGGTACGGGAGCCGGAGGCGGCAAAGGTGGAACGGGTGGCACTGGCGGCACGTCCGGTGGTGGCAAAGGTGGAACGGGTGGCACTGGCGGCACGTCCGGTGGTGGCAAAGGCAGCAGTGGCTCAACCGGAGGAACTACCGCCAATAATGGCAATTACGGGGGCTATGGAAACTACTACGGCAACAACCCGATGAATCAGCCGCGGGCGATTGTGCCGCCGTTGCCGACTTCCGTGGCCACCAACCAACAGATTCTGCAAATGATCGCCGAAGGCACTGGGGGCTTCGCGATTTACAATACCAACGATCTGCTCGGGGGACTGGACCGCATCGCCCACGAAGGTAACGAGTTCTATGTCCTCGGCTATGTCCCGCAGGCCTCCGCGGAGGGAAGCTGTCACACGCTGAAGGTCAAACTCAGCCGCGCTGGCACGGACGTGCGCTCGCGCACCGGTTACTGCAATACGCGCCCGGCCGACCCGCTGGTCGGCAAGCCGATTGAAAAGCAGATGGAGGTGCAAGCCGCGGGGAGCCAGGCGGGATCCATCCACGGAACGATGCAAACTCCGTATTTTTACTCGGGACCGAACGTAGCGCGCGTGAACCTGGCGATGGAAATTCCGGGAGACGCGTTGACGTTCAGCAAGGACAAAGGGAAATACCATTCAAGCGTAAACGTCTTGGGGATCGCGTATAAGCCGGACGGCAGCGTCGGCGCGCGGTTCAGCGACACCCTGGATCTGGAAATGGAGAAGGACCAGGCCAAGGATTTTTCCAAGCATCCGTATCACTACGAAAACCAATTTGACGCCGCGCCAGGCACCTACAAACTCACCGTAGTGTTCAGCACAGGAGGCGAGAGCTTCGGAAAATTTGAGACCCCCTTGGTCATTGAGCCATATGATGGCAAGAAATTTGCGCTCGGCGGGGTGGTTCTTACGACCAACTTCCAGCGCATCGACCAGATCTCTTCCGACGTCGATGCAACGCTGCTCGAGGATCACACTCCGCTGATCGTAAAGGGCATGCAATTCACGCCTGCCGCGGTTAACCAGTTCAAAAAGTCCGACAATATCATTTTGTATTCGGAGCTTTATGCTCCCCTGGAGAAGTCGGAAACTCCCCCCAGAGTGGGCGCGGGATACCGCATCTACGATACGGCCACGAACAAAGAAGTCTTCTTCACCGGCGTAGTTCCGCTGGACGAGTTCGTGAACAAAGGGAACGCGGTGGTGCCTTTTGCCCTAAAGGTCGCTGTGAAAGACCTGCCAGCGGGAAACTACCGGTTAGTGCTGCTGGCGGCGGACGAAAAAGGGAACCAGGCATCGGCAAAAGGGACCGAAATCACGCTGATAAACTGATTGCGCAGCGCTAGGTCTTGCAAGCCGGGCAGGCTACCCGATAAGCAACATCAAGCTCCACGGCAAGCAACTTTTTGTGCCCAGCCGGGTTAGTCTGAGTTATGAGGCGCTACCCCTCTTTTTGTCGGCCAGCAAGCCATCCGGCGGGTTCTGGACGCATTCCGAACCGCCCAAACTCCCATAAATCTCGAGCCGTCTTCGCATTGGTCCTGGCCGCTTGCCTGGTGTGTGGCCAGGCCGATCTGCCTGCCGCCGCGGCTGCGAATCGCAGTGAAAATAAACCGAAGCAGCAGGAAGCTGTTCTGAAAGGCTTGCCCGTAACCGAGCTGAGTGTCGATGAAGCGGTGCTGCATGCGCTGAACCGGCTGGGGTACGGCCCACGTCCCGGGGATGTGGAACGCGTGAAACAGATGGGCCTGGCCAAATGGATTGACCTGCAACTTAACCCCAAGTCCGTCGACGACAGCGCGGTTGAGGCGCGCCTGAATACCTATCCCACGCTCGGGATGTCCAATTCCCAGTTGATGGCCGAATATCCGAACCCAAAGCAGCAGGCGGCCAAACTAAATACCCAGGCCAAAGAACAGACGCCTGAACAGCAGGCGCAGAAGCAGGCGGACGCTGCGATCACGGCGATGGCGCGGGACCTGGACGCACCCGATGGCAGGATGCCCGCGAATAATGCCACCGTCGCGGCTGCGTCCCCGGATACGCCCTCGCCGATGAAGTTAAATCCACCCACGCGCGGCGCGGGGAAAAATGCCCTGAGCGTAGATCCGAATGCG
The DNA here is from genome assembly GCA_963804635.1 of Candidatus Acidiferrales bacterium. GTDB lineage: Bacteria > Acidobacteriota > Terriglobia > Acidiferrales > UBA7541 > Acidiferrum. The sequence continues at coordinate 106,392 of CAWDRK010000034.1, read as the reverse complement.
GTGCCGCCCGCAATTTCCGATGACAGCAAGAGGCCACAGCGCGTTGTGGAAGAAATGGCGATGGCCAAGATGACGCGCGCGGTCTATAGCGAACGGCAATTACAGCAGGTCATGGATGATTTCTGGTTCAACCACTTCAACGTTTTTGCCGGAAAGGGCGAAGTGAAGTGGTACCTGACGTCGTATGAACGGGACGTGATTCAGCCGCACGCGCTGGGAAAATTCAAGGACCTGGTTACGGCCACGGCAAAAAGCCCGGCAATGCTCTTTTATCTCGACAATTTCTTGAGCGCGGATCCGAAGGCGGCAGAGCGACTGGCGGAACAGCGCGCCTTACGCCAAATGCAGCGAGGGCCGGGAGGAAGGCGGCCAGCAGTGCTGCAGCCCGCGAATCCGCAGAACGCAAAAAAGCAGGAGCGCGGTCTGAACGAAAATTACGGGCGTGAGTTGATGGAACTGCACACCCTGGGCGTAGACGGCGGGTACACGCAAAAAGATGTAACGGAAGTGGCGCGGTGCTTTACCGGTTGGACCATTGAAAAGCCACGCGAGATCGCGGTCTTCAAGTTTGACGAAAAACTCCACGACCCGGACGTGAAGGTGGTGCTGGGGAAGAAGATTCATTCAGGCGGCATCAAGGACGGCGAGCAGGTGATCGAGTGGCTCGCGAAGAATCCAAACACCGCGAAATTCATATCCACGAAACTGGCGCGCCGCTTCGTGTCGGACAATCCGCCGCCGGCGCTGGTTGCGCGTATGGCCAAGACGTTTCACAAAAGTGATGGTGATATCCGGGAAGTGATGCGCACGATGATCTATTCGCCGGAGTTCTGGTCGCGCGAAACCTACCGGGCGAAGGTTAAGACGCCCTACGAGTTGGTAGTGACTTCCGTGCGCGCCCTTGGAACCGATGTGGACACGCCCATGCCTCTGGTCCAATGGGTCGCACGCATCGGCGAACCGCTCTACCAATGCCAGCCTCCCACGGGCTATTCGGACAAGGCCGAGACTTGGGTCAACACCGGCGCGCTGCTCAGCCGCCTGAATTTTTCGCTCGCGCTAGCCGGTAATAAGATACGCGGCTCGCGCAGCGACGTCCCCGCGGTTCTGGGAAGCGAACGAGGGGACGATGCCAAGGCTGCGCTGGATCGCGCGGTCCAGGTTTTCCTGGGCGGGCAGGCTGCACCCGCAACCGTCGAGACACTGGAGAAGCAGTTGGAGAACCCGCGGGTGCTGCAGGCGAAACTGGATGATCCCGTGAAGCAAGTGGACCTGGGAGTAGTAACGGGATTGGTGCTGGGAGCGCCAGAATTTCAGCGCCGATAAATTTTGCAGTGCGAGAGCTTGCTTTCGCTTTTGCGATTTAAGCGTAGATGCCGACCGAACATTGGGGAGCAGGAGTCCTTTATGAACAACCAATGCTGCGAGGGAGTGAGGCCCGCGAGATTTTCGCGGCGGTATTTTATGAAGCAGGGCGGAATCGCCATGGTCGGACTCAGCACCGTCCCGGCGTTCCTGCAGCGCGCGATTGCGTCGACTCCGGCGGAAGGAAAGAAGCAGTTGCTGGTACTGTTCCAGCGTGGCGCCGCCGATGGATTGAATATCGTGGTGCCATTTGGCGAGCCAAACTATTACCGCATGCGCCCCACGATTGCCATCCCGCAGCCCAAGCGCGGAGGAGCCGAAGCGGCGCTCGATTTGGATGGATTTTTCGGACTGCATCCGAGCCTGGCGCCCTTGGTGCCGATGTTTCAGAAAAGCCAGTTGGCTATTGTGCACGCCGCAGGATCGCCTGATCCCACGCGCTCGCACTTTGATGCGCAGGATTATATGGAATCCGGCACTCCCGGCGTGAAAGCGACGGAAGATGGATGGCTGGACCGCGCGATTGGCACAATTCCCGAAGAAAATGCTTCGCCGTTTCGCGCCGTGGCCATGGGTCCGAACTTGCCGCGAATGCTATGGGGCAGCACCGGTGCCATTGCCTTGCCGGATTTAAGGCAATTCAAGGTGCAGCCACAATCCGCCGCAATGGCGAATGTCGTGGAAGGCGGATTCGAAGCCATGTACGCGCAGTCTGTGGATCATGCACTGCATGGCACCGGAGCCGAGACATTTGAAGCGATCGATCTCCTGAAGAAAATTGATATGAGCAAGTATCCGCCGGAAAATGGCGCGGACTATCCGAAAAGCCCTCTGGGCCAACGCTTGCAGCAGATTGCCGTGATGCTGAAGGCGAAGATCGGCACTGAAGTGGTGTTCGTCGATTGTGGCGGTTGGGACAATCACGTGAACGAGGGTGGAGTGCAAGGACAACTGTCGAACCTGCTGAAGGATTTGGGTCAATCGCTGGCGGCGTTCCATCAGGACATGGGCGACCGCATGGGCGAGGTGGTTGTCGTGACCATGAGCGAGTTCGGGCGCACGGCGAAGGAAAACGGCAACCGGGGCACGGACCACGGCCACGCGAACTGCATGTTCGTGATGGGCGGCGACGTGAAAGGCGGCCGCGTGTACGGAAAGTGGCCGGGGCTCGAGAATCAGCAGTTAAACGAGGGGCGCGACCTGATGCTTACGACCGACTTTCGAACTGTCGTTGGCGAAATCCTCACAAAACATAACGCAGTGAAGCAACTGAACGCAGTCTTCCCCGGTTTCGACAACAACCCAGCAAAGTTCCTGAAGCTAATGCGCTCCTAGCTGATTTCTGTAGCTCATTCCGGTAGCTCACCGTTTCAGGGATGAGGCCTTTCGTCAAATGGCCCGAGGCATTTCAAATGTTGCGCGAATCAATCCGCCGACTCCTTCAACTCACGCACCCAAATATTGCGATACCGCACCTGCGCGTGGTGATCCTGCAGCCCCAGCGGCAACTTTTCCGGCGTCGGCTTGTACGGCGGGCGCTGTTTGTGGGCCGTGGGTCCCGTAAGCTGAACTTCGTCCTGCACCAAAACACCGTTGTGAAACACCGTAACGCGCGCGGGGCGAAGCAGTTTGCCCGATGCGTCGAAGCGAGGGCCATGGAAAACGATGTCATACATCTGCCATTGGCCCGGCGGAAGTGAAGCGTTGACCAGCGGCGGATACTGCCCGTAGAGCGCGGCGGCCTGGCCGTCCGCATACGTCTTGTTTTCGTAGGAATCGAGCACCTGCACTTCGTACAAGCCCATCAGAAAAACGCCGCTATTCCCGCGATCCTGGCTCTCGCCATGCGCAGGCAGCGGTTCGGCGAACTCCACGTGCAGCTGGCAATCCCCGAAAGGCTGCTTGGTGTGAATGCCCCCGGCGCCCGGCAGCACTTCGAAATAACCGTTCTCCACTTTCCACTTCGCCGCGCTTCCGTCACCGTCCTGCACCCAATTCGCCAGGTCTTTTCCATCGAAAACCACCACGGCGTCAGACGGAGCGCGTCCGGGCGCGTCCTGTGTGCTGGGCGTTCCGGGAGTGATGACCGGGGGAACCGGGCGCTCCTCATCGTGAATCTTCCATTTGATAGGCGCCTGGGCAAAACACGCAGAGGGGATAGCGAACGCCGCAAGCGCAGCAAAACTCAACAACAGCGACTTTTTCATTGGCAGGGTCCTCGTCAAAACACGAAGTGGATTCTAGCACTGCGACCGCGCGGATTCGAGTGGCCTCGAAAGATTTGTTCATTGAAAAACGAACGGGGCGGCTGCGCGCGCGCCGCCCCGCTGATTGTGAGCCAGTTGGTTTTCCGCTAGTTTGCAGCGGCGCCCTTGATGCGCATGCCGAAGAAAGAGCGATACACGAATACGAAGGAAACCAGGAAAAACGCGGCGGCCAGGAGATGCGACAACGTGCCGCCGGTTTGTGCGGTCAGTTTCACGGCCAACTCGACGGCGAGCAAGCCGAACAGCGTCGTGAACTTGATGACCGGGTTGAGAGCCACGGAGGAAGTGTCCTTGAACGGATCACCAACGGTGTCGCCAATAACGGTAGCATCGTGGAGCGGTGTACCCTTTTGCTTCATCTCCACTTCCACAATTTTCTTGGCGTTGTCCCAAGCGGCCCCGGCGTCGGCCATGAAGATGGCCTGGTACAGACCGAAGATGGCAATGGAAATGAGATAGCCGATGAAGAAGAAAGGTTCGACGAACGCAAACGACAGCGTAGCGAAGAACACGGCGATGAAAATATTCAGCATGCCCTTTTGCGCATACTGGGTGCAGATTTGCACTACTTTTTTGGAGTCCGCCACGCTGGCTTTTTCCGCGCTTTCCAGCTTGATGTGGCTCTTGATGAATTCCACCGCGCGATACGCTCCCGTGGTCACGGCTTGCGTGGATGCGCCGGTAAACCAGTAGATCATGGCGCCGCCGGTAATCAGTCCTAAAACGAACGGTGCATGCAGCAGGGAAAGCTTGTTGACGTTCTCTGAGAGGCCGTGCGTCAGCGCCATGATGATCGAGAAGATCATCGTGGTTGCACCGACCACAGCAGTTCCGATCAGCACTGGTTTGGCGGTGGCTTTAAACGTGTTGCCCGCGCCGTCATTGGCTTCCAGCAGGTGCTTGGCACGCTCGAAGTCCACGTCGATGTTGTAATCCTTCTTCAGTTCCGCCTTGATGTTGGGAATCTGCTCAATCATCGAAAGTTCATACACCGATTGTGCGTTGTCGGTGACCGGGCCGTAGGAATCGACGGCGATGGTCACAGGTCCCATGCCCAGGAACCCGAAAGCTACCAGCCCGAAGGCAAAGACCGGCGCGGCAACCATTAGATTCGCGAGCCCCAACGTGCTGATCAGGTAGCCGATGGACATTAGCGAGACCATCGCCAAGCCCAGATAGTACGCGGAGAAGTTGCCGGCCACAAATCCGGAGAGAATGCCGAGCGATGCGCCGCCTTCCTGTGCGGAGATGACCACTTCTTTGACGTGCCGCGATTCCGTCGAAGTGAAAACTTTCACCAATTCCGGAATGACCGCACCCGCAAGCGTTCCGCAGGAAATGATCGTGGCGAGTTTCCACCATTGAGAAGGGTCGCCGCCGAGAGACGGAATAATGAAAGAGGAGACCACGTAGGTGAGCGCGATGGAGACGAAGGAGGTAATCCACACCAGCCAGGTGAGCGGTGTTTCGAAGTTCATTTCTTTGGCAGTGCCGAAGCGCACCTTCTGGATTGCTCCATTGATGAAGTAGGCTGCGGCACTGGCGATCAGCATGATCACGCGCATAACGAAGATCCACACCAGCAATTGAACCTGGATGGTGGGATCTTTCACGGCCAGCAGGATGAAGGTAATCAGTGCTACGCCGGTGACGCCGTAGGTCTCGAAGCCGTCTGCGGTGGGGCCGACCGAGTCGCCGGCGTTGTCACCCGTGCAGTCGGCGATGACGCCGGGGTTGCGGGCATCGTCTTCCTTAATCTTGAAAACGATCTTCATCAAGTCAGACCCGATGTCGGCGATCTTCGTGAAAATACCGCCGGCAATTCGCAGCGCGGCAGCGCCGAGGGATTCGCCGATGGCAAAGCCAATGAAACACGGCCCAGCGTAATCGCCGGGAACGAACAGCAAAATGATCAGCATCATCAGCAGTTCCACGCTGATGAGCATCATGCCAACGCTCATGCCTGCTTCCAGCGGAATGTGGTTGATGGGGTAAGGGATGCCGCGCAGACCAGCGAAGGCGGTGCGGGAGTTGGCAAAGGTGTTCACGCGGATGCCGAACCACGCCACGGCGTAGCTGCCCCCCATACCAATCAAGCTGAATAGCAAAATGATCGGCAGCGTAAGCATCACGGATTTGCCCGGGACCGGGGCGAGCATGCCGAAATAGAGCACGATCACAATGGCGATGAAGACCCACAAAAGGAGAAGGAACTTGCCCTGCGTGATCAGGTAGGTTTTGCAGGTTTCGTAGATCAGTTCGGAGATTTCGCGCATGGAGTGGTGCACGGGCAGGTTCTTCAGCTTCGTGAAAATGGTCATGCCGAACAGCAGACCCAGGATGCAAATCACGATGCCAAACAGCAGCAACTTGTGACCATTGATGCCCAGGAATGTGACCTGGGAAAGATCCGGGAGCTTGAGGCCTGCTTCGCCGCCCGGAACCTCCTCCGCGGCCCGAGCTAGGAGCGCGGTACCGCTGAGAAGCACAAGGACGAGAGCAGCAGAAATTCTTGAAATGAAGCGACCGCCGATGGAGCACACCGAGGTCAGCCAAGTACGCATGAAGGTTCCTCCAGATTGAGTCAATTCAATTACGGGGGCTGAGCGCACAACCAAATGGTTGTTTGGCTCCCCGTCGAACTACACCACACTTCCGGTCCAACTTGAGCGAAGTGAACGGAAAAACGAAGTCAGTCACCCCCGAGGCCAGAACACTCCTCGAGAACCTGGGGGAGAACCCGCAGTTATGACAGGACGAGAACTGTTCAACCCTGAATGGCACCTTCAGACCCCAAGCGGGCCCACGCTACCCCGAACCAACGGTGTGCCAAAGCGACGGGTGATACAAGACATTGATTTATAACATCTTGCCAATGGGTGGTCAAACGATTTGCAATGAAAAGATGGGCAGGTGTGCGCAAGCAGGCCATCGGGGAGTTATCAGATTCAGGATAGCCGGAAGGGAAAATGGTTTGCAGGGAATAGCAATGATAGTATGAAGAGCTACGACTAAGACACAGTTCAAACCTGAACCAGGCGAAATAGAAAAATGATCAGTGAATCGACCGAATTGGTTGCGGCCCGGCAAATGGATACCCAACTTAAGCACGACTGGAAAAAAGAGGAAGTAGAAGCCATCTACCGAACCCCGCTTCCGGAACTCGTGTATCGCGCACAAACCGTGCACCGCGTGTTTCACGCGACCGACCGCGTACAGACCTGCCAGCTGATCTCCATCAAGACCGGAGGGTGCCCGGAGGACTGTGCCTACTGTCCGCAAAGCGCACATTATGATGCAGATGTGGAGCGGCAGGGGTTGCTGGACCCCGAGCATGTGATCGCCGTGGCTCGCGACGCGGCTTCACGCGGCATAACACGAATGTGCATGGGAGCGGCGTGGCGGGAGGCTCCGCAAGGGCGGGACTTCGACAAAGTTTTGGAAATGGTTAGGGGCGTATCGGCACTCGGACTGGAAGTTTGCTGCACCTTGGGGATGTTGACGGAAGAGCAAGCGGTGCGATTGAAAGGCGCGGGGCTCACCGCATACAACCACAATCTGGACACCTCGCCGGAGTTCTACGGCTCGATCATCACAACGCGCGTGTACGACGAACGATTGCGGACGCTTGCGGCCGTGCGCAAGGCCGGAATCACCGTATGCTGCGGCGGAATTCTCGGCATGGGCGAGAAGGAGAGCGACCGCGTGGGATTGCTGCAGCAGCTCGCCACGCTGAAGCCGCATCCGGAAAGCGTGCCCATCAATATGCTGGTGCGAGTAGAGGGCACCCCGCTTGCATCGATGCCCGCGCTGGATCCCCTGGAAATGGTTCGCGCCATCGCCACGGCCAGGATCATCATGCCGGCCTCGCGCGTCAGGCTGGCGGCCGGACGAAAGCAATTGTCGCCGGAAGCCGTGACGCTGTGTTTTGTAGCCGGAGCGAATTCGATTTTTGTAGGAGAAAAACTGCTGACCACACCGAACCCCGGGCCGGATGAGGATGAACAGTTGCTCGAGAGCTTGGGAATGAAGCCGCTGGAGCGCCATGCCGTCTGACGTCCTATCCATTTGGAAAGCCGGGTTGCGGAAAGATCTGTGCGCGCTGGAGGAGCGCAGCCTATGCCGGACCTTGGCAGAAATTCGTGGGATCAATTTCTGCTCGAACGACTATTTGGGTCTGGCGGAACATCCCGCTTTGCGGCAGTCACTCCTGGAATCGGTTAGCCAAGCGAGTCGCGTGGGAGGAACGGGCTCGCGGCTGCTCTCTGGGCAAACCGAAGATTGGCGGGAGTTGGAAGAGCGGTTCGCGGAATTTGCCGGGACCGAAGCGGCGTTGTTCTTCACCACCGGGTACGCGGCGAACCTGGGTTTGCTGGGGTCGCTGGTCGGTAAGGACGACGTGATTTATTCCGATGCGTTGAACCACGCCAGTCTGATAGACGGAATGCGATTGGCAGGAGCGCGAAAAGTCATCTATCCGCATCTCGATTTGCAGGCCCTGGAGCTTGCGCTGCGTCAGGATTCGGGCGCTCCCGGGCGCAGGGTGATTGTTAGCGAAACGCTGTTCAGCATGGATGGCGATCTGGCGCCGCTAGAGCAATTGGCCGAAATGGCTGAGGAATACGGCGCGGCGTTGATTGTCGATGAAGCCCACGCAATAGGTGTGCATGGACCAAGTGGCCGTGGATTGGCGGCCGCCGCGGGAATTGCGGGGCGAGTGCTGGCCAGCGTGCACACCTGTGGCAAGGCGTTGGGTTCTGCAGGAGCATTCGTGTGCGGTCCAGAAATATTGAAGGACTATCTGGTGAACCACGCGCGGACCTTTGTGTTCAGCACGGCTCTGCCGCCGTATTTTGCGCAACAAATTGGCACGGCGTTGGAGATTGCGATCACGATGGATCGGGAGCGTCAGGAATTGCTGCAACGCTCTGCGCGTCTGGCGGAACAGCTGAGGGCCGCAGGATTCAAGACCGCCGGCAGTGCCAGCCAGATCGTGCCCGTGGTATTGGGAAATGTCGCGGACACTCTGGACGCGGCCGATTATCTGCAACGTGATGGATTTGCTGTCAGGGCTATCCGGCCGCCCACAGTGCCGGATGGGAACGCGCGCTTGCGATTGTCTTTGACCAGCAAGATCCCGGAGGCTGAATTGAGGAGATTGGTGAAATCCCTGACCTCGTGGCGTTCCTTGCGGGCTAGCGTGGCGGTGGCGAAACGCGCATGAGACGCCATTTCTTCATTACGGGTACAGATACGGGAGTCGGGAAAACAACACTGGCCGCTTTGCTGTGTGCGGCACTCGATGCCGTGTACTGGAAACCGATTCAGACCGGTACGCTGGAAGGTTCGGACCGCGTGACGGTGATGCGTCTGGCCGGCATCGGCACCGACCGCACGCTGGAAGAAGTTTACAAATTTGTTCCTCCGGTTTCGCCCGATCTGGCCGCTCGTTGGGCCGGCGTGGAAATCGATCTGGGACGAATCAACCTGCCGACGACCCTGATCAATGACTGGCTGATTGTGGAGGGCGCCGGCGGGGTGTTGGTGCCCATCAATCCAAAGCAATTCATGCTGGATATGATGGTGAAATTCAAATTGCCGGTGATCCTGGCGGCGCGCAGCGGCTTGGGCACCATCAATCACACCCTGCTGACGTTGGCGGCGCTGCACGCGGCGGAATTGCCGGTGCATGGCGTGGTGCTGATCGGCGATCAAAACCGCGAGAACCGCGACACCATTGAAAAGTTCGGACACGTCCGCGTGATTGGGGAAGTTCCGAAACTCCCCAACCTTCACCGCACCGCCCTCATGCAGGTGTTCCTGAACCATTTTGATCGATCCGCATTTGCGCAATGAATTCACCGCTGCAAATCTGGCATCCCTTCACTAATCGTGTTCTCGACCCGCCGCCCATCCGCGTGGCCAGAGCCGAAGGCGTCTTCTTGTATACCGCAGACGGGCGCAAGATTATCGACGCGATTTCCTCGTGGTGGGTGAATCTGCATGGCCACGCGAATCCGCGGATTGCCGCGGCAATCGCCGAGCAGGCGCGAAAGCTTGAGCATGTGATCCTGGCAGGATTTACGCATGATGCGGCGGAAGAGTTGGCCGAACGCCTGCGCAAGTGGGTTCCGGCGCAACTCACGCACATGTTCTTTTCCGATGATGGCTCAACCGCGGTGGAAGTAGCTCTAAAAATGGCGCTGCAGCATTTTGGAAATATGCAGGGGCCCGAGAAGCGCGAGATTGTAGCACTGACGCACGGGTATCACGGCGATACGGCGGGAGCCATGTCGGTAAGCGACGAATCGCCCTTCACCGACCCTTTCCAATCGATGAGGTATTCGGTTCACCGCGTGCACTCCGCCTATTGTTATCGCTGTCCTGTCGGTTTGAAACGCGAGAGTTGCCGCATCGATTGCGTGCAGCAATTGCAGGAATTGCTAGAGCAGCGCGGCGCGCAGATTGCCGCCGTCATTGTGGAGCCATTGCTGCAGGGCGCGGGCGGAATGATCGTGCATCCCGTGGAATTTCTGCAGAAAGTTCGCGCCTTGTGCACCAAGCACGATGTCCTGCTGATTGCCGACGAGGTACTTACGGGATTCGGGCGCACCGGGAAAATGTTTGCCTGCGATCTGGCCAATGTCACGCCGGATTTGATGTGCATCTCCAAGGGAATCACCGGTGGATTTCTCCCCATGGGAGTGACTCTCTGCAGCGATCGCGTGGAGTCGGTGTTCCGCAGCGAGAACCGCCTGCACACTTTTTATCACGGGCATTCCTACACGGGAAATGCTTTGGCTTGCGCGGCGGCGGTTGCGAATTTGCAGATCTTCGATGATGAACCGGTATTCGACCGCATTGCGACGATCGCGCGAATCCATGCGATGCGGCTGAGGCATCTGAGCAACATGCGTCAAGTAGCGGAGACCAGACAAATCGGAACAATTGGCATAGTGGAACTGCAGGCCGATGATCCGGGATATCTCTCAGACCTGCGTCCAAAACTATATGGGTTCTTTCTGGAGCGTGGCGTGCTCCTGCGGCCCTTGGGGAATGTTGTGTATGTCCTTCCCCCCTACGTGATGGAGTCCGAAGAATTGCATCACGTTTACGATGTAATCGTCGAGGCGATCGAGACGCTGCTCTAGAGCGCGCCCGAGGGTCGGTGAATTCCACGCTTTTCTGGGGGCTTTCTTTTGACCACTTCGTTGAGCGCATGGAAACAGAAAATCGTCGCGTTTGCCGGTGTGCTGGGCGCACCAGGGCTTTTCCTGATTTCTTTTCTGGATTCGTCGGTGCTGACGTTCCCGGTGATCAACGATCTGTTGCTGATTGAACTTGCCATCCAGCATCCTGCGCGCATGGTGTTGTACGCACTCCTGGCGGCGGCGGGTTCGGTGCTTGGCTGCGTGCTGCTGTACTTCATTGCGCGCAAAGGCGGCGAGGCTTTCTTTCATAAAAAGGCTGGACCGCGAGCACAGATCATCCGCCACGCGGTGGAACAGAACGGATTTCTCGGGATGCTGGTCGCGGCGCTGTTGCCTCCGCCGACGCCGTTCAAAGTTTTCGTGCTTGCGGCGGGAGTGTTTGAAGTGCCGCTGTGGAGTTTCACTTCGGCGGTCACGCTGGCTCGCCTGATGCGCTACCTGGGCATTGGCTACCTGGCGATTCGCTATGGAAATGAAGCGTTGCCGTTTTTGCGGCAACACAAATTGCAGACTGCCGCGTTTTTGGTGGTATTTGTGGCTCTCAGTTACCTGGCTTCGCGTCTCATGCTACGCAAAAGGCAGCACCCGCCCGCTTTAAACAGCACGACATCAACGCAGCCGTAAGTCCCTGGCCCAGACGAGTTCTTCGCTGAAGACCCGCGGTTTTGCATCCAGCACGATACGCGCGGCGACGCTATGCCTGGTTTCCTGTTCCACGATATCGCGAAGCGAACGGATTATCACCTCATAGCCGTCCTGGGTTTTCTCAACGGTGGCGCGGGGAAAACGCGCGGATTGCAGGAATTTGTCGGCGACCGCAGTTTTTTGCGCCATATCCAATACTGGTGAAAATTCGGGCTTGTGCTGGCAATTCGCGGCTTCCGCGTCGAATTCCCTGGCTGCATGCACCGGGACTTCCGCCAAACAAACGAGGGATTGTGTTTCCGCGATGCCGTGCCAGGTGAAAAGAGAAATGGGATCGGGGAAAGCGCCAAGGCGGCGGGGCGATTCGCCGTGATAGGAATGGGCATCGAGCACGTCGGTGGCGTTGCCATGCAGCACACCGCGCGCGCTGATATACACCACGATCAGGGCGAGAGCGATCAGCGCGCCGTTGCGGCCGCGCGGAGTTTTGCTTTTGGCGCCGATCTCGGAACTGACTAAACGGAAAAGTTCAGGCAACAGGATTCCGGCGAGCAGCAACGCAAGGATCCATGGATCGATGCGCGGGAGATAGTCGGCGGCGAAGCGGGTAGCGCGGAAGGGCCAGAGGAAAGTTTCGCCGGCGGATTGGAACAGATCCATAACCATGTGCACGGCGGCAGCGAGGAAGGTGGCGGCCAGAATCGTGCGCAGGGGAATGGCCTTTGTTTTGTCGAGGTAAAGAATGACGGCCGCGGCGATCGCCACGATGATGAACGTCGCCAGTATCGAATGCGTCCAGGTGCGATGCGCCGCGAGGTAAGCGGCAGGGCCGAAGAACACGCTGAGTTGGTCAACGTCGGCGGCGGTTCCGGCAATCAGCATGCCCACAACAAGCGGCCAGCCTCGGCGTGGAAAGAATGCACGAGCCAGCGCGAAGGACGTGAGCGCGTGAGTGGGGATGTCCATGGTCAGCGCGAAGCAGACGGTCCGTTGGCCGCGAGAGCCTCGTGCGGGACCAGCAATTTGAGCGCGTTGGGAACAATCGAGAACTCCACCGGCAGGCGAACGAACGCCTCGCCATCGACTTGAGCGTAAACCGGTTTGTCATCGAGCGGCTCGCAGATCAGCGTATCGGCCTTCCAGAAATGGACGCCGGTGGCTTCTTTGCGAAGATTGCCCATCCACAGGGTGGGCAGATAACTGAGATAGCGCAGCCCGCTTTGCGTTTCAAGCGACAGCACCTCAAATTGATCTTCGAACAGACTGGCTTGATCGGTGATTTTGAACGGTCCGCCGTAATTCTTGGTGCGGCCAACGATGGCGAGTGTCCCTTCGACCTGACGATTGCCGGTGCGGATGCGGAACCGAGGGAACGTGTAGCGCACCACTTCGCGGAATCCTTGCCACCAATAGGCAAGCGTGCCGAAGCGCGCCTTCAGGCCGAGGTCCACGCAATAAACGATCATGCCATCGGGACCGGCGCCGGCGACGCTTAGGAAATAGCGCTTCTTTTCGGGCTCATTGATGGGAGTGGCCAAGCCAAGGGCGATCTCGCGGACGTCTCCCGCGGGTAGTCTTTCCGCGGCGCGAATAATGTTCCAGGGGAGATTCAGTTCCTTGGCAAGAATATTGGCGGTTCCGCCGGGAAGCAGAGCCAGGGGCACGCGATGCCCATTCTTGGAGGTAGCCAGGCCATTCACGACTTCATTCAAGGTGCCATCGCCGCCGCAGGCAATTACCAGTTGACGCTTTTCGCTCGAGGCATTTTGAGCGATTTCCGTGGCATGGCCGGGTCCCCTCGTTTCGGCGAGGTCCGCTTCAATGCCTTTCGCGGAAAGAATGCGACGTACCTCGTCGAGCTGGCGGCGTCGGACATGGCCCCTGGTGCCGGCGTTGGGGTTGTGAATCAAGAGCGCGTTGTGGAACTGAGTTTCCATAGTCTCCTGGGCCTTTGCACAAACCTCCATTCTATACGATGCAAGGAAGCAAAGAAGCAATGAAGTAAGGAAGCAACGATGCGCGGAATTCGAGTTCGGAGATGAGTGCGTTGGGGTCGCGAATAGAAAAAACCACGAGGGCACGAGGCATCGTGCCCCTACTGGGTTGGTCGCTGGACTAGTGGCAGTCGCGTATAATACGTTGCGATTTGTGGTACTCGGAGCGTAGAGGCGATGGCGAAGGCGGCAACGAAAGCGAATGGGGCGTTGAGGAAAGAGGCGGAAAAGTTGCGCGAAGAGCTCCGCCGCCACGAGTACCTCTACTACGTGGTCGATAACCCGGAGATTTCCGACGCCGCTTTCGATAAGCTCATGAACCGCCTGAAGGAGATCGAAGCAGCGCATCCCGCTTTGATCACACCGGATTCGCCGACCGTTCGTGTGGGTGGAGCGCCGCGTGAGGGTTTCCAGACGGTGCGGCATGCCCGCGCGATGCTGAGCCTGGACAACGCTTTTTCCTACGATGCGCTGCGCGATTGGGATCGCCGCGTTCGCCAGGGGACAGGCCGCGAAGACATTGAATACATTGCCGAACACAAATTCGACGGGCTGAGTATCTCGCTGCAATATGAGGATGGCGTGCTGGTGCGCGGCGTGACGCGCGGCGACGGCACCACCGGAGAAGACGTTACGCCCAACGTGAAGACGATTCGGTCGATTCCGCTGAGCGTGGATCCCGCGGTGCTGAAGAAAGCGAAACTGGGAGCCACGTTCGAGGTGCGCGGAGAAATCCTGATGACGCGCAAGGCCTTTGAGGCCATGAACCGGCACCAGGGGCAGACGGGCGGGAAAATATTCGTAAATCCACGGAACGCCGCGGCGGGAGCGGTGCGCGTGCTGGACCCTTCGATTACGGCGAGCCGCAAGCTAGATTTTTTTGCCTATTATTTGTTCGTCGACGGCAGAGTGCCTTACCCGAAGCATTCGGATTCCCTGGAAACACTGAAAGAACTAAGGTTCCGCGCTTCGAGCGACTGGAAATTGTGCAACGGAATCGAGAAGGTGATCGCATACTGCACGGACTGGGACGAAAAGCGCGAGAAGCTGCCGTATGAGATTGATGGCGTGGTGATCAAACTGAACTCCACGGGACTGCAGAACGAACTGGGATTCACATCGAAGGCGCCGCGATGGGCGATTGCTTATAAATACCCGGCCAGACAAGAAACGACAGTGGTGAACGACATCATCGTGCAAGTGGGACGAACGGGAACGTTGACGCCAGTGGCGGTGCTGCAGCCGGTGCAGGTTGGGGGAGTCACGGTCAGCCGCTCCACACTGCACAACATGGACGAGATCGATCGGCTGGGCTTGCGCATCGGCGACACGGTGTTGCTGGAGCGCGCGGGCGAAGTGATCCCGCATGTCTTGAAAGTGGTGAAAGAGGGGAAGGACCGCAAGCCGTTCCGCATGCCGAAAAACTGTCCGGTATGCGGCAGTACGATTCACAGGGCGGAAGGGGAAGTGGCATATCGCTGCGTGAATGCGGCTTGCCCGGCAAAGCTGAAGGAATCGCTGCAGCACTATGCAGGGCGCCACGCGATGAATATTGATGGGCTGGGCGAAAAGATCGTTGACCAGTTGGTGGAACAGAAGCTGGTGAAGGATGTGGCGGATTTGTATTCGCTGAAAGCAGAAGAGGTGGCGGAGCTGGAACGCATGGCAGAGAAATCCGCGCAGAATTTGGTGCAGGAGATTCAGGCGAGCAAGAAGAGTCCGTTGTCGCGGCTGATCTTCGCCTTGGGGATGCGCTTTGTGGGCGAGCGAACAGGGCAGTTGCTG
The DNA here is from genome assembly GCA_963804635.1 of Candidatus Acidiferrales bacterium. GTDB lineage: Bacteria > Acidobacteriota > Terriglobia > Acidiferrales > UBA7541 > Acidiferrum. Next base: position 91,125 of record CAWDRK010000034.1, on the reverse strand, counting down.
GCGGAGCATTTTTCGACGTTGGAGGAACTAGAATCGGCGAAGCAGGAAGGATTGGAGCAGGTCCCCGAGGTCGGACCGAAAGTGGCGGAGAGTATTGTGGAGTTTTTCTCTGAGGCGGCGAATTGCAAGCTGGTGAGGAAATTGCGCGACGCTGGAGTGCGGCCAACAGCGGAAAAACGGGAAGTGAAAAGCCAGAAGCTGGCGGGGAAGTCGTTTGTGTTCACCGGAGGATTGGCGAATCGAAGCCGCGAAGAAGCGGGAGAGTTGGTGCAGCAGCACGGCGGGAAAGTAAGCGGTTCGGTGAGCAAGAAGACGGATTATGTGGTGGTGGGCGCAGATCCGGGGTCGAAGCACGACAAAGCGAAAGAGTTGGGAGTCACCGTGCTGACGGAAAGTGAATTCGAGAAGCTGCTGGGAGCGAAGTAAATCACGTTCCGCCTGGGGAATAATCCGAATGATAGAGGCGGATCTCGCGATATAATGGAAGTGGCGGGTGAGTTGGACGATCGCTGGCCTGGAACGCGCAAGCGGACCGGGCGGGAGGAAAGTCCGGACACCACTCTGCGCGAGCAGAGAATACCCTTGGGCCGCAAGGCTTGAGGGTGAAGGGCAATGCGCCTGGTAACGCCAGGGGGCCGGCCACGCAGGTTTTGCCGCAAGGCAGAGTTTCGCGCTTCGGCGTGTGGTGCCGGGTTCAACCCGGCACGGTGCGGCTGCGTCACGGAAAGTGCCACAGAGACTATACCGCCTGCGGCGCGTAACCCGGTGATAGCCCGGAGGAAAACCTTCGGGACATCTTCAAAGGTTTGCGAAGTAGGTAAGGGTGAAAAGGTGGGGTAAGAGCCCACCGCCTCGGCAGTAATGTCGAGGGCATGGCAAACCCCGCGTGGTGCAAGACCAAATAGGAGGGGAGAGCTGGCCCGGCTCGTCGAGTGCTATTGCGAAAGCGAAAGTGCTCCCTTTGCGGTGGCGCAAGCTGCCGGGAAGGATGAACCCTCGGGTAGGTTGCTGGATCCCGGCCGCGAGGCCGGGGCTAGAGGAATGATCGTCGCGGAGCACTGCTGCAAGGCGTGCACCGCACAGAATCCGGCTTACGAAGCTCACCCGCTAACTGATTTACTTGCAACGAGTTATAGGTCATGGATGTAGCTTGGTGTCCACAAAGCCGCGATGCCTCCTACTTGGCTGCACGGCCTAAGTCCTTTGATATCAATTCCGTCTTGCAGGGAAAGCGGTAGCGACAGAACCGGAATTATAGGTTCAAGTGAGGTCGGCAGGGAAGTACTCCTAGGCGTTCTGCCAGGAAATCACTTCAACAAAAATTCGGTAATTCGTCGCCGTGTCAGGAAACATAACTTCCGAGTTGCCGTTTATTAGCGGCCCCAGCAACGCACGCACAGGTTTTTAAGTGTCCGGGGCGCTATCGGGCTTGATGTTTTGGTTGAGTCGCAGCATGTTGTTTGGGTTGTACTTTTTCTTGATCTCCACGAGGCGAGCATAGTTCGGCCCATAGCCCGAGCGGACCAGTTGGTCACTCGTATCGCCCAACTGGTTGACGTACACTCCATGCGCAAAGGGCTGTAAACTATCGCGCGTAGCCTGGACCCATCGCATCACTTCCGTCTTCACTGCGGGAGTGTTCCAAACACCCGCCATGTCTATTTCATAACCCGGCTGCCGGAGAGGAATAAAGAATAAAGGCTATACACATCGTTAAGTCGGAAAATTGGTGACCACATAAAGGAAGGTGTAAGCGAACAGTTGGGAGTCACCTTGAACTAGACTCAGAGTGATTCCTGCCTGCCACTAAAAAGCTAAAAATTACCCCCTCGACCGACCAAATTTGCAGGATTGGGGTTTTGCAACAGCCTGATCCAGGGATTGCTTTCGCTTTCGTGGCTGGAGTCTCGCGGATCGGGAGTTGATCGATTTGGGCCGAACCTTGCAATATCCTTTTGAACATCGTTGACTTTCAGCATCTATGTTCACGAATTTCAGCATGGTATGGTCGGCGTAACATGGAGGAAAGTGCAGTGAAAAAAGGGCCAAGCAGGCTAACCGTTCTATCCGCCCTAATCGTTATAGTCCTTAGCGGACAACCTCTGCTTGCGCAAGACGGCAACAAACTCCAAATAGGCTTTTCGATAGAAGCGATGAATGGAGAACGGTGGCAGACGGATCTCGATTCCTTCGAGACCACGGCCAAGCAATTAGGGGCAGAAGTGATATCAGCCGACGCTAAAGGAGACGATGATCTTCAGTTCGAGCAGGTAAAGAACATGATCGAGGCAGGCATAAAAGTGCTGGTTTTGCTGCCGCGTGATACCACGGCGGCCAGCCGGATCGTGAACGCTGCAAAGTCGGCCAAGGTCAAGGTTATCAGTTACGATCGGCTGGTCTTGAATAGCGACGTCGATCTTTACGTGAGTTTCGATCGCGTTGAGATCGGCAGGATGCAAGCGGAATACCTGGTAAGGCATGCGCCCAAAGGGAATTATGTAATGATCGCAGGCTCTCCGAATGACGCAGGCGCCAAGACTTTACATGACGCTCAGATGCACGTTCTGCAGCCATATATTAATCGCGGTGACATCAAGGTGATCGCCGACGGCTATACCAAAGATTGGTCGCCTACCGAAGCGTACCTTTTTATGTTGAAGGCAATTGACTCCAGCCAAGGCGACATCTCGGCTGTTCTTGCTTCAAATGACGGATTGGCCGCAGGCGCAATCGAGGCCCTCCATGGGCACGATCTGATGGGCAAAGTGCTCGTTTCGGGACAAGATGCGGATTTGATGGCTGTTATATGCATCGCCCAGGGTACGCAGGCAATGACGATATACAAACCCGTGACAACGGAAGCGGCAAAAGCCGCGGAGGAAGCGGTTCGAATGGCGAAGGGCGAAAAGCCACGCGCAAATGGAACGTTGAGCAATGGCAAAATAGAGGTGCCTACCATAATGTTGGAACCCGTGCTCGTAACGAAGGACAACATAAAGGCCACTGTGGTCAAAGACGGATTCCAGAAGTTAAGTAGCATTAACCAGGGATTGTCTGCGGACCAGCAAATCAAGTAGCTCATTTGTCTAGAGTACTCAGGAAACTTTCCCATTGTTGAGGGCGGCGAAACATCTCGTATGAAAGCTCGCTTGAAAAGCAAACTGATTTTCGGAACCGCGATTGTTGCCCTCGTGGGATCTCTGATCAATGGTCAGCAGTCAGGAGAAACCAAACGAAAACTCAAGACCAAAGTCGACCCCCCATATCCCGAGCTAGCGCTGAAGATGAAGATTTCGGGCAAGGTCAAAGTTGAAGCCGTGGTCGCTGCTGACGGCCACGTGCAAAGTGTGCGCGCCGTAGGCGGCTCGCCGGTTCTAGTCCAACCCTGCCTGGATGCAGTAAAGGAGTGGCGTTTTGCAATAGCGCAAGAGGCAACCACTGAATTAATTGAATTTTCCTTTAATCGGTAGTTGTGGTTACCGAAAACTCCGTCCGATATGAGAACACAGGGGTTCCGATCACTTGTGAGATCATGGTGGGCTACCACGATGAGCTCTCTTTTGTCACCTTTTTCGCTTTGCTAGCCTCCAGTTTTCGAACCCGTGCTGCCCTGCAGGCAGAGATCCTCGCGCTTCGGATCTGCAGCCCCGCTTCCCCGGTCAGTTCTTCCACCTGCGCTTGCATCAGGGGAGCGCAAACGCTGCCTGCTCCGAACAGTGAGCTTCTGCCACTCTGCAGCACAAGAGGCTTGAAGATATTTTTATCCTCTACGAGCTGACCTTTTGGCTTTTCCTCGCTTCTTTGGACGCGACTTGATTCGCCAGAGATCGATTTCGCTGTGCGCTTCGATGACAGAGCGCAGCTTATCATCCGGCACATTATGGGTGCATTTGTAAGGCTTCCCTTCGGGGTGTCTATCCACCTTCTCGCAACTGTCTTCGTTATTGTTCGTCAGCTGGCCTTTCGAGCAAGAACTATCGTGCCCGTTTGTCAGTGAACAACCCTTGTCCCCGTGCGGCCCGACTTCGCCGTGGTAGTGGAAGACTTTTCCCATCACGCCTCCCTCCGCTTCGAATTTCGGCGAACTCTAGCAGATACCTTTTAGACCACAAGAAAACGTGGGAGTTTCGTTGCACGACTCAGCGGCTCATGTTCTTGCCGCGCCATCCGGTTTGCGTATTGCCTCCTCCACAGATACCTGTCCCTGGCGAATCGTTATTTCGGGTAACCACGGGACTTGTAACATTGTTGGGTCTTAAACGCGCCCGGCTGATGCGCCTCCTATGTTCTGTTCATCCTCTCAATGTCGCTGATTTCAAAGGCGTTTAAAAAGCGCTCACGGAATCGCACTTAACCGATTACGTTCAAGCGTCAATGCACAGTCTTCATTCGTGTGCGCTTGGCGGTCTCCCGAACTACCGTTTTAGCTCGACGAGGATTAGGTCGAAGGACTGATTGGTCAGATTCTCCGGCAAATGGCTTCCGGCGGGCGTGTAAAGCGTATCGCCTGCACGGAAATGATGTTCTTCCATTTTGCCGTCCGGAAACGTAAAACTGCAGTGCACATCGTCCTGAAAAATCGCGACGCTGTTAGGATGAGCGTGCATAACCGATTTTTCGTGTGCTCCATAGTTGATTCGGAGCACGCGAACCTGGTCATTTTCGAGTTCAATCTTGTAATGTTTCGGATCGACTTTCACGGGGTCTTGAAATACCGGCCGAGATTTCGGAGCTGTAGACATCATTTTCTCCTTCGACGGGGCATCTGTAGGAGTTTACCGGGGAGACTGAAGGATAGTCTCCGTGACAGTAAGGGTCAAGTCGTTGTTAAGCACCTGTGATATATTCGCGCGCAATTCTGGACTTGGGAGAGCTCAATGGATGACCCAACGTTTCTAATTGCGGAATGCTTGAATCGGTTAAAGAAGAAGTACGACGAGTCCGGGATACCGCCCGAGCACCCACCGGCGAGCCAGCTAAGCGAAGAACAGCAAGATCTGATGAATCGGGCTAATCGGGCCACTGAAGCGTTAGACATATCAACGGTTCGCGCGTTACACGGCCAAGTGCGGAGTAACCCGTCCCGAAAGGGTCCTTGTTGCGACACGGTTCGTGAAATCGACCTTGGCGAAGACCTGATAGACTTGGCTCACCAACCGGGAGGAATCAATGCAATCAAAATGGCTTCTTTCGTCCGCACTTGTAGGCTGCTTCGCGTTCGGCTGGTGCGCGCACCTATTGACGGCTCAGCACCGCAAGCCGGTTACGATTACGAGGATCTATACCGGTTCTGACGGTGAAACACACGCCGAAGAGATTACTGGAAATCTGAAATCTGATCCTTCGCGAAACGGCATTGAATTTTCGGACCCGATCAAAGTCACTAGTTTGGTATTCGCGCGGACTTCTCCAGGTTGGGTCCGGGACTGGCACCAAGAAACATATCGTCAGTACCTCATCACGTTGAGTGGGCAGGGAGAATTCGAGATCTCCGGCGGTCACAAAGTTTCGTTGGCGCCGGGAAGCATCGTTCTGGTTGAAGACTCCACCGGGAAGGGTCATATCTCTCGTACCTTCGGAACCGAAGACCGCATTGCGCTGAACATCCGGCTGGCGGATCGCTAATCGGGTTTTCTATGGGTCGTTTCACAACCGGTAAGTTTCGGGACTAAATCAGAAGGCCCTAAATTCAAGGCCTCTAGAGTCTCAAAGCTCTGTCCCGAAAAGCCCGGCAACAGCGTACCAATTGCCCTCCGGGATCGCGTTCGAGGCCAGTCCCAAAACCCTGTCTCAGAATTGGGGTTCATTTCTGCCGCTTACGTCTAGCGCATTAATACCGATAAGTCGGCATCTCGTCAGGAAATCGAGCACTGATGAGATGGGCGTTTGACGGCTTTACCGGACGCGCGCAGAACTCCTCGCACCCGTTCACTCCTCAGCGAGAACGCGCATCCGGTAAAGCGCTAACGTTTATCGGGAGCAATCTCACAACCCGGAGGCATTACTTCCGACTTCCCTGTCATCCGCTGATCATGTGCCAGAGATTTTGCGGGCCTACAGAATTCCCGCGCGCCCGGCCCAGCGGCCGATATAGTCTTGCAAGAACGAGGTGAAGTCCTCCGCACCAGACGGCAGCTTTTTCCCTCGAAGGCTGATTCGAGAGAAGTCTACGTGCACAACGGGATTGATCAGCCTGCTCATCACCACTTTGCGATTTCGGCAGGCGGGCAAAACGAATGAGGGTATGACTGCAACGCCCTCGCCGACCTCGACCATGGCAATCATAGTATCAAGATAATTAAAGACGGCACGCGGAGGAACGAGAACACCGGCGCGGGTCAGATGCTTGTCGATGAACTGTTGGACATTATTGCCCGGCACCAGAGCGATCAACTGCTCCCCCTTCAGAGCGGACCAGGTGGATGATGCGCGGCGCACTGCCGGATCGCTGTCGGGGCGAATCACCATCAAAGAGAAGCGAAACAATGGCGTACGGCGGATTCCGGGTGCTGGATGAAAAAAACCACCAAGGCTCATATCTAATTCGCCTTCCTCGACAAGTCGCGTGAGGGCCTCTCCGCCGACATCGAACACTTGTATTCGGAGGTCGGGACGGTGACTGCGAAATTCCTTGATAGCTTCCGGCAGGACGTTGGCCGCTATCAATGGAGGTGCGCCAATGGATAACGTTAAGCTCGCTTCGGCTGCCGACCTCCCGATGCGCGAGACGGTACTATCAACTTTTTCCAGACTCTGCCGAACGACTCCAAGCAAATCGCTGCCGTAACTTGTCAGGCCGACGTGACGCGTGGTGCGATCAAACAGGCGAAATCCTAATTGTGTTTCCAGCTCACGAATCAAAACGCTCAAGCCGGACGGAGTGATGTAGAGCGCTTCCGCGGCGCGTGAGAAGCTACGATGCTGGGCCACCAACAAGAACGCGCGGAACTGCTTCGATGTAAAATCCACTATTGACAATTCCTCAACAATTATTGAATTACTTCAACTTGTATCATAAGTGAGTCTGAATTTAAATAGCTTCTCGGTCGGCGGCGTATTTTTCGAAGGAGGCCACCATGAAATCGAGAAGCTGGGCGGTATCTCTGTTTTCGATTCTAGTTTTCGCGCTCATTTTGGCGATTGGGGCACGCTCCCAACAGAACGGGGATGATAGGCACCGGGATTGCCGGGAGAGCGAGCACCACGCGCACAATCTGAAAACTCCCCTCAAACTCATCGGAGGAATCATTGTGCCGGGCAATCCTCTCCGTTTCGATATCAGCTGGGTTGACCAGGAAACAGAAAGGTACTACCTCGCTGAATCAGGGAACGCCAGCGTGGACGTTTTCGACGCCGAGGACGATTTGTTCCTGGGCCGGATTGGTGGATTCCACGGGGCAGCTGCGACGAATGACCCATGTGGCCGCATCGATGGCCAAGGACCAAGCGGAGTCCTGACGACTCCGAACAACCAGTTGTGGGTCACCGATGCGCACGGCACGGTGAAGGTTTTCGACCTTACCAATGCCCAACCACCCTTCAATCTGACTCCCATCGCCACGATTTCCACGGGCGCGCAATGCCGTGCTGACGAACTGGCATTTGACCCGACGGATCATCTGGTGATGGTCGGAAATCCTGCAGAGAATCCCCCATTTGGCAGTTTGATTTCGTCGGATCCACCCTACGAAGTGGTGGGGCAAATCCCGTTCCCAGGCGCGGGTGGCTTCGAGCAGTCCCTGTGGGATTCCGAAATGCATGGCGGGCGCTTCCTAGTGAACGTTCCAGGCACTGGAGATTCTGGGATGGTTGTGGTCATTGACCCAAAGGCCATTGCTGTTGAGACGACATATGCGACACCGAGTTGCAATGGAAGCGGTCTCGCGCTCGGTCCATTCCAGCATCTGCTCGTGGGCTGCAGCGGCGGGCCGCTCCTCATCCTGAACGCCTTAAATGGGCACACGCTCAACACCATTACCCAGATCAACGGCGCCGATGAAGTTTGGTACGACTCAGGCGATGGTCGCTTCTACGCGGCTTCAAACACTGCTCCAAACCCGCAGCTCGGCGTAATCGATGCCGAGACCAGCACGTTCCTTCAAACCCTGCCGTCAGGGCCCAGCGCTCACTCAGTGGCGGCTTTCCGAGAGACCAATCACATATTTGTTCCAATCGGGACACCGAGTGCGACGATCCCGACGGACACTTGCGCGGCGATGTTTGGGTTCCCGGCAAAGACAGGTTGTATCGCCGTTTATGCTCACGAAAACGAAGTCCACAAAGATACGAACAGCCGCAACTAAGAGGCTCACCGCGCCATGGGGGGCCGGACGCGCCCGGGCTCTTCGCTGACATTCTTCATGGCCGTGCTGTGCCACACTATCTCCGCGCCCTAGCTGCGAGGAACTCCGGAATGAAACTGGCAGGCACCGCAGCCGCGAGCTTGCGGGTCGTCGATCCTTGTACATGACGGATAAGGGGGCCCTTGGAAGAACTAACACCCAAACAGCGGGTAATCGGAGGCAGCGCGGAAATTCCACAGTTTGGATTTCCGCTTGCCCGTTTGACGCCGGTCCAGTGGCTCATCTGCGGAGTTGCGGCTCTCGGTTTTGCGTTCGATCTTTACGAGACCTTGGTGATGCCGCTCATCGTGCGTCCTGCGCTCGCCGCCCTGGGAAATTTCAGTCCCGGCAGCCCAGGGGCCAACTTCTGGGTGGGACTGCTGTTTTATTTGCCATTGGCTTCGGGGGGCGTCTTTGGACTGCTAGGGGGCTATCTGACTGACCTTTTGGGGCGCCGACGTGTTTTGGTGTGGAGCATCTTGTTGTATGCCTTTTCGGCGTGCGCCGCCAGTTTTGCAGTTACGGTGCCGCAGTTGTTGTTTTTCCGTTGCACCACGATCATCGGCGTATGTGTCGAGTATGTGGCTGGAGTAGCGTGGGTGGCGGAGCTGTTCTGTAATCCCAAGCAGCGTGAATCCGTTCTGGGCTACACGCAAGCTGCTTTCGGCTTTGGGGGCCTGATGGTGACGGGAGCCTATTACGTCGCCGTCACGTACGCTGAAAAATTTCCAGCCATCCACAGTGGCCACGAGGCGTGGCGCTATACGCTGCTGTCCGGACTGATTCCCGCGATTCCACTGATCCTTGTGCGGCCGTTTTTGCCCGAGTCGCCAATCTGGCGGGAAAAGAAATCCAAAGGTACATTGGAGCGGCCGAGCATCGCGGAGTTGTTCCGGCCCGCGCTGCGGAGGACCACGTTGGTCACCACATTTTTGGTGGCGTGCAGTTATGCCCCGGCTTCAGGGGTCATTCTGCAGACACCTCGCATGGTTCCTGGCCTTCCGGAGGTGCGCAGCCTCGCGCCTCGCCTGGTAGAGCAAACCGTGAGTGGCGTGCAATTGTTTCAGGAGCTCGGCACGATCGTTGGCCGCTTGCTATTTGCCTTCCTTGTGGTCCGGATCGCGACGCAGCGGCGTCTCCTGCGCGTTTTCCTGGTTCCTGGATTGATTGTCTTTGCTTGCCTCTATTTTTTTGCTGCGACGCACAGTTTGGTGCTTGTCAAGTATGGGATATTTCTCGCGGGACTCCTGTTGAATGGGCCGTTTAGTCTTTGGGGCAACTATTTGCCGCGGATGTATCCTACGCACTTGCGCGGCACCGGCGAGAGTTTCGCAATCAATATCGGAGCCCGCGTGATCGGCGCATCGGGGGTGCTTTTCACTACGCAACTCGCCAACGTTATGCCCGGTGCCGGCGCAACTGCTCGGCTTGCCTATTCGGCCGGTACACTCGCGGTCCTCGCCTTTAGCGGGTCGCTAATCGGGAGTTTCTGGCTGCGTGAGCCTGAAGGAAACCAACTGCCCGATTGAAAGCCGCCGAACTCTTAACCGGGGAGGTGAGTGCCAATGAATCCGTCGGCTTCGTCGGTCTCCATTACGGAAGCCTTGCTGAGCTTTGTTTTCATTTTGCTTGTGGCAATTGCCGCCCTCAGCTATCTCGTACTCCCTGCCGTTGTTCCTGCGTCTGCTCCAGCGACCGACTTCTCCGTCGAACGCGCTATTGAACACCTGAAAGTCATTGCCCGTGAGCCCCATCCGACCGGCTCGATTGCAAACGCGCGCGTACGCGATTATCTCGTGGAGCAGCTGAAGCAGGAAGGATTGGAACCGCAGATTCAAAGGACGGGTGTCGCCAGTTTGATGGAGGACTTTCCAGGTCCCTATGGAGCCGGAACCGTAGAGAACATCTTGGCCCGCCTGAAGGGAAGCAACAGCACGGGAGTTGTGCTCTTGATGGCGCACTACGACTCGGTCGCTCCCGCTCCCGGAGCCACCGACGACGGTTCAGGAGTGGTGACACTGCTCGAAACGCTACGCGCTCTGCGTAGCGGTACCCCACCGAGAAACGATGTGGCCATTGTGTTCACCGATGGGGAAGAACTCGGAACAGTGGGAGTGCAGGGTTTCGTGGACGAGCATCCGTGGGCGAAAGAGATATCCGTAGCTTTGAACCTGGACGCCGGCGGAAGCTGCGGACCGGCTTCAATCAGCGAAACAAAACATCTCCACGAATGGTTGGTCCGCGAGATCGCCAAAGCAGTTCCTCACCCACTCACGGCTTCCCTTGATCTCTTCCCCAGGTTTGCGGGTCTCGATTCCACGGAACTCGATTCCGCGATCCCGACGCTGGAAGGAGGTTATAGCGGTTGCAGAACCGCCTATCACACAAGGATGGATAATCTCCAGAATCTCGATCCCCGCAGTATTCAGGACGAGGGAAATTACACGTTAGCGGTCGCACGTGATCTCGTGGACTTGGATCTCAAGCGGACTCGTGTCGAGCACCGCCTCGTTTATTTTGCTTTTTTCGGACGACTCATCATCTATCCGATGACATGGGTTCCGCCCTTGATGATTATCACGCTCGCACTTTTTATTGGTGTATTGCTACTCGCTTTCAGACGCGGGCGCCTGAGTCGACGTGGTCTAGGATTGAGTTTGCTCCTCTGGCCGGCAGCGGCGGCCACGACAAGCGGGGCGGTTGCTTTCCTTTGGTGGGTGCTCGAGGCGCTCCATCTGGTGAGCAGTTCCTTTGAGTCCGCCTACAACGCCCAAACATATGCCTTGGGTTTCCTAGCGCTCACCATCGCAGCCACATCGTCGCTATATGTGACCTTCCACCGCAAGGCGGGCGCCTTGGACCTGGCGATGAGCGCTTTTCTGCTGTGCATGGCACTGTTGGTTCTTACCTATTTCTTCGCGCCAGGCACGAGCTTTCTGCTTATGTGGCCTCTCTTCTTCGCTTTGCTCCCACTCGGCGTGGGACTTGTCTTAGACCGACCTGACTCAAAGGTATTAAAGATAGTCCAATTAATTTGCGCGGGCATCCCGGTTTTTCTGTTTACTCTTCTCATCTGGGATTTGGCCATCTTGGAGTCAGGCGTAATGCAGACCATGGTCTCCCTCAGCATTTTCACTGTGGTCTTGCTCGCACTGTTGGCGCCACAGCTTGAGGTGATGACGGCACACCGCAAATGGCTCCTTCCCGGGGCCTGCGCAGTCCTGAGCCTCAGCTTCATTTCGTTCGGCGCCCTTCACAGTGGCTACGACGCCCTGCATCCTCGGCCGGATAGCCTTGCTTACTGGTTGAATGCGGATACCGGCAAAGGTTCATGGATCAGTTTGGATGAAAGGCCCGATGCTTGGACTTCACAGTTTCTGACGGGCGGCATCGAACGCGACAAGATCGACATATTCGTTACGCCGAGAGGAGAGTCGGTCCTAAGAACTGACGCTCCGCCAGTGAAATTGCCTGCACCGGAAATCGTGACGCTGGACGACTCCGTATCGAGCAACGAGCGCATTTTGCGGCTGCGACTGACTTCTCTGCGGCATGCGGATGTGTTGTGGGTGGCACTTGAGAAGGTGACTGTTCTTCGCGCGACGATCGGCGGTAAAAAGCTTCCGTCCAAGACTGTTGATGACCGGCTCTGGGGTTTCTACTATGCTGTTCCCCCTGCAGATGGAATTGAACTGGACATTGCCGTGGGCCTCGCCGATGCTCCGCAGCTAACGCTGACCGACCAGACCAATGGTCTACCTGACCTTCCCGGCTTGCACATCAAGCCCCGAGCTGACGACCAGATGCCACTCCATTACTACCCTGCATTTGATTCGACCATTCTAGTGAGCCATTCGATCTCAGTAGCTCGGTACAAATCTCCTCAGTAATTCCGCAGAATGGCCGAAGTCGAGAAACGATTACAAAACGAAGGGCTTGCGGCCGCCCGTGACCCTTTCCTGAGCCAGAATCCAACCCGTGTCCGGGACGTGTAGCCGGTTCACTGGCGAAGTGAGCGGAGCTCCCAAGGCATACCTGGAATACCCCGCCAAGAGTCGCGTTGTGTTGACAGATCCCAACGGCGGGTCCTGTGCCAACTTGTCCGAACTGCAACGCGATCACTCCCAGATAGTTGGTCCAGTTGGGCATCGTGCGGTTAAGTATCGAGAAGTCGGCCAGTGTTCAGGAATTCTGATCGGGCCTCAACGCCGGGATACCGAGACCCTGAAGCGTTTGTCGGTACTAATCCGACGGACGAACCGTAACTGTCGCGCTTGGACTGATTCCCCTTGTCCAGTGAGCGAGTCATGATCAGACGATTAGTCCCACCGTGGGGTCTTCGGTAGGCACTACGCGACCCCTGAGCAGTGACGTAGATAAAGAACTAAGACAAGGACTATCCGAACAACGAACAATTTGTAGGCTCCAGCGGCATCCGCGCTATCATTGCCAAAATCTCCATCCATGTCGCACCCTGCTGCTGGAGGGGACATGAATCGCTTTCCTGCTTACATAATCTTGTCAGTCGCTCTCCTCGGTAAATTTGTGGTCACCGGCGCCAGCCCCCAATCCGGCCCCGAAGAAGCAGTCTCCGGTTTGATGGCTTTCTGGAACCTGAAGGACGCGCACGCATTCGCCTCTCAATTCACCGAAGACGCCACGTTTGTCAATGTGAATGGTGCTCTTTGGATCGGCAGAAAAGACATTGAGGACAGGCATGCCAAAGCGGGGATCTTCAAGAGCAGCCATGCAGAGATCAAGCCCGAAAGCGCGCGGCTCCTCAGGCCGGACATTGCTTTGATGCATGTGAGTTGGACGATCACGGGGGACCCTCGTGATCCACAGCCTCGCTCCTATTTGATGACCATGGTGGTCAGCAAACGTGATGGACGCTGGCTCATCGTTGCCGCCCAGAATGGCTCCGCCGTTGATCGGTCAACCTTGCCCGGCACAACCGTTCTTGTCCCGAGTCCTTTGCCCACAGGGCCCGATGCAGACCAGACGCCTTCCGATGTGCGAAAACTGCTCGTCGAAGCCGACAACGATTGGAACCAGAATGATGCCAAAGCTGTTGCGAGCCTGTTCGAGGACCATGCAGATCTTGTGGATACGTCCGCCCGTCGCTTCAGTGGACGGGACAATATCGAAAAACACATCGAGGATGTTCTAGCACATCAGTTCAATGGCACCACGTCGCGCACGAGCATTCTTACCAGTACCCCGCTTGGTCCGGACATTGTGGTTCTCGAAGTCCAGTGGCAGCTATTGGGCGAAGGGCGGGACGACAAAACGATTACCATCACAGGACTTCGCGTGTTTACCCGCAACAGTGCACGGTGGTGGGTCAGCGCCGCTCAAGACACGGTCACCAGGCCGTTGCCAGCAGGAGTGCTGCGATGAGGAAGCCACGCAAGCGGTTCTTACACACGGGAGTTCCTAACAACGATTGCGGCGATGGGGCGCGACAGCGGGATGAAGCTGTGGTCGCGCTTGTGACTCCCGAATCGTTAGCAAGCCGGAAGTAATGGCGAAAATCGAGTCTCCTCGAATTTCCTCCGCATAGCTCGTCATCCGTTCGGAACCGGCGGAAAGTGCCAATCGAGTCTACAAGTTGAACGAGCAGTTTTCGGAGCGCCGGTAAATCTTTCCGAGTATCGATCTTGGTCGACCGATCGATCCCTCACCTGAGGAAAAGTTCGGTCATTGATGGACTGATTGCCGGGGTTCTTGGTGAAAGCGGCAGCCCGCATCAGCGATTGACTTCACGTCAATCAGCGGGCCAGGGGACACTTTAACAAGCGGACGTCTGTCCGAGATACGTCTACGCCCCTGGAGTCCTTCTCAGACAGATTCGAGGATTTCTGACGCCTGCGATCTCTCGCTAGTGCTGCGCTGCGGCGCTGACCTGCTGCCAGACCCTGAAGAAGTTGCCGCCCATCACCTTGCCGGTCTCACCATCGCTGAAGCCGTGCGCGAGTAACGCCTCCGCAATCGCTTGGAAGTTCGCGTCCTCCCCGAACCCTGAGGTGTAGCTAGACATTCCGCGCAGATCGCTGCCGATGCCGACGTGATCGATCCCGACGAGCTTCTTGACATAGTCGATGTTTTGGACCAGGTCGTCCATAGTGGGATTCGAATCACCGTTCGGCCAGATCCCGATGACGCCACCCTTCGAAGCGATGGCCACTATCTCATCGTCGGTCAGGTATCGATCGCCGTCGTGCAGCGCCTTCACGCCCGTGTGGCTGAAGAGCACGGGCTGTGACGACTCCTTGAGCGCATCCAAGATCGTCTCAGTATTGGCGTGCGCCAGATCAATGATGATGCCGAGGCGATTGGCTTCATGCACCGCTTCGCGCCCGAATGGCGTTAGGCCCCCCGGTGAATAGGGATACGTCTGGATGTGTCCCAACTCATTCGCGCGGAAGTGCACGAGCTGCAGCAAGCGCAGACCACGACGATAGAGTTCTCGCAGGTTCTCTACCTGAGCCTCAAGGCCGTCGCCGCCCTCGACCGCTGCCAAAAGCGCCAGCTTGCCTTGCCGTTTCGCATCGAGCACCGCCTGCGGGCTCGTCGCGAGCACGGCGTCGCCGTCGTCGATCGTTCTGGTGATGCGGGCGAACCGGTCAAGTGTGAACGCGAACGGCTGGCCCGGTTTTGGCCGCGGAAGCTCGCCGCGTTTCACGTCCGTGCCGTCGCGCTTGACGTAGTCGCCACTGAACACAGCGTCCGTGCTGATGTTGCAGACCACGACGTCCATGAGCCCCCGGCGATAGCGTGCGAGCTCGTCGGGCTCGATGCGCACAACGTTAGCGCGATGGAATCGGCTGGGATGTGCGTGCATGTCCACGAACACCACCTGCTGGTGGATGGCGGCGACGCGATTCGCGCTTTGTCCGGCGCCAACCGTCAGTCCGGCAGCAACGACCGTGAGAGTTGGCGTGGCCAACCGACCGGCGAGTGTCCGCACCGAGCACACTCTTCGTCTCCGGAGTATCGAGGTCAAGCAAATGGTCAAGTAAATCGAATCTCCTTTTTGACTTCAAAAATAGTGGCTAGTGTACGCCCATTTCGCCCGTTCGCAACGTTGTGAGAATGACTTCTATCTTGAGTGCCCGCAACGGTCTCAGTAAGATGGGCGGCGCGGACCGAAATACGAGGCCCTGTGCGTATTGTCCGTCATCCATCCATGATCGTGGATTGTGGCGATTCCGGCTCCAACGTTTTTGCGTGCCTCCTTTCATACCTTGTTTGTATTAAACTTCGTCCTCGTCCTGGTTGCGATTCCCCAAGAACTTGAAAGGGGGACCTGTGAAACTGGCCGATGTAGTTTTTGCTGCCATTTTGATGAACCTGCTGAGCTCGCGGGCCTCCGCCGGAGCGACCTGCGAAAGCCTCGCCTCACTCTCCCTGCCGGACACCACCATCACCGTGGCGCAGACTGTAGCTGCCGGGGCGCTTAGGTTGCCGACAGCTCTTCCAGACGCTGGTCCCCATGGAGGGATCACCTTCGTCGCAGCGAAGGATCTTCCAGAGTTTTGCCGGGTCGTTGGAGTTGCAAAGCCCTCCAAAGACTCCGAAATCAAGTTCGAAGTTTGGATGCCCACTTCCAATTGGAACGGCGACTTTATGGGTCTCGGCAACGGAGGTATGGGCGGATCGATCAGCTACGGAAGCATGTCGGCACCTCTTTCCCGTGGCTACGCGGCCGCCGCAACCGATACCGGTCATGAGGGTACGGGACAGGACGGAAGCTACGCGCTCGGCCATCGGGAGAAGGTAATCGACTTCGGCTACCGTGCGGCCCACGAAATGACTGTCAACGCAAAGCTGATTATCGCGGCCTACTACGGCCGGTCGCCAAAGTTCTCCTATTGGTACGGCTGCTCGACCGGAGGCAGGCAGGCGTTAGCGGAAGCTCAGCGGTTTCCAGCCGACTACAACGGAATTGTCGCTGGAGCGCCTGCTATCTTCCTGACACACATGCAGGCCGCGAGCGTCTGGAAAGCTCAGGCAATCCGTAAGAATCCCGGCGGGTTGGTGCCACCTGCCAAGCTCCTGCTAATCCACAAAGCAGTACTGGCAGCTTGCGACACTCGAGACGGCGTCAGGGACGGACTCTTGGAGGATCCGCTGCTTTGTGACTTCGACCCGAAGATCCTCGAGTGCAAGGGTGAAGACGCTCCAAACTGCCTGACCGCTGCGCAAATAACTGTCGTCCGGGCGTTCTACGGTCCCACTGTAAATCCGCGAACCAGGGAACAGATCTTTCCAGGGATGGTTCCGGGTAGTGAAGTGGGCTGGAGTTCCGACTCGGGTCGGATGTGGGCGGACCCGCCGGACATCACTAAGACTAACGCCACCGCGTACCTCAGATATGCGGTATTCCAGGATCCTAGGTGGGACTACATGACGTTCGATTTCGATTCCGGGGTGGCATTGGCGGACCGTATCGATGACGGCGTAACCAGGGCCACCGATCCTAATCTGCGAGATTTCTTTCGCCGTGGCGGAAAACTGCTGCAGTACCACGGTTGGAGTGACCCTTCGATTTCTCCGCTTAGTAGCATCAATTACTACAACAGCGTTCTCGATTTTATGGGAGGCCCGGCCAGCGTACGGGACTTCTACCGCCTCTTCATGGCTCCCGGGATGGACCATTGCGGCGGAGGCGATGGACCGAACACCTTTGATTCGATCCAAGCAATCAGAGAATGGGTCGAAGCGGAAAAAGCGCCGGAACAGATTGTGGCCATGCGCATTCGGGACGGAAAGACGGAACAGACCCGGCCGCTCTGCCCTTATCCACAAGTTGCGACCTACAAAGGAACTGGAAGCACTGACGACGGCGCGAACTTCTCGTGCTCGGCCCCGAAATAGAAGCATCTTGACAACCAGCACGCGCGTGAGAGCAAATCGGCAGGCACCAGATGAAGGTCCACCATCGAAAGGCTTGGCTGACAACGTTAGAAGAGAAACCCCATCCACGGCGCGCCTGTAGTTTGTCCATCGTGGGGTGGATTGCCTTTCTAGCGTTCAGCGGCCCTGCGCTTGCCGCGCAGGATGCCCGTGTTGAACCCCAGACCCAAGACACGCAGAAGTGCGACGCGCTGGCCGAGCTCAACCTCGAAGCCATTCCGGGAGGTCCGGCGGTCATCACCGCAGCGCACATCATCGAGGTTCCCGCCACGGGCCTGGAGCACTTCATATTCACTCAGAGCGGATATGGGAGCCTCACCCCGGAGCGTGCCTCCCGCATTCGTGAGTATTGCAACGTGACCGGCTACGTTGCCCCGCAGAACAAGTTCGTGCTGAAGCTGCCGCTGCCAGGCGATTGGAATCAGAAGTTTTTCTTTTATGCGTGCGGCGGTTTCTGCGGCACCCTTTTTACGGACGCTCCCAATCTAGGTCTGGCCCGAGGCTATGCTTCCGCCACCGGAAACGGAGGGCATGAGAGCGCTTTGGGGTTCGATGGCGTTTGGGCCGCAAACGCACCCGAATTACAGGAGGATTATGGCTGGCGCAGCAATCACGTCGTCACGCTTATAACCAAGGCAATCACCACCCGATACTACGGAATGCCCATCAAGTATTCCTACATGGTGGGCAACTCAAAGGGAGGCCAAGCGGTTCTGCTGGAAGCGCAAAGGTTTCCCGAAGACTTCGACGGATTGATGCCGAGCGCGCCCGTTTACGATCAAACCGGACGGGACGTGCTCGCCGGAGCCTGGTTTGCACAAGCCATCAGTGACCGGCATGGCGGGTCGGTGCTCAACGCCGAAGCTGCCCAGGCAGTCCACAAGTCAGTGTTGGAACTCTGTGGCGCTCAGGCCGGTGTGGAAGAAGGGCTGGTCACTGATCCGCCCTCCTGCAAGTGGCAGCCGGAAATGATCGCCTGCTCTCAAGGAAGCAGCGGTCCGGATTGCTTGAATCCAAGGCAAGTCGCCGCCGTGAGGCGCTTAATGACCCCCGTCACGAATTCCAAAGGTGAGGTGCTCTACGCGTACCCTTACATCCCCGGAACCGAGACGCAATGGGCGGGTTGGAACTATTTTGGGGCTCCGCGCGCTGGGTACACGCCGCGCATTGCCAATTTGCAGGTGCCGGTGCAGCATGAAAAGTATTTAGCGGACGAGAGAATACGAGACAATGTGGACGCCCTCAAATATGACTTCGATCGCGGGCCCGCGACCCTGGCTCGGTCGCGGAGAATTTACGACGCATCGTCATTCGATCTGAGCGCCTTGAAAGCGCGAGGCGGGAAGATCCTGATGTGGCATGGCTGGGCCGATGGGGCCATCATGGCAACTTCTTCGATTGGCTACTACGAGGGCGTCGTCAGGGCGATGGGCGGCCGCAGACAGACTGAAGACTTCTTCCGGCTATTTCTCGTACCTGGAGTTCATCATGGCGGCGGCGGTCCGGGATTCACGGAGTTTGACTCCCTGACCGCACTAGAAAACTGGGTGGAGAAGGGGCAGGTACCCGAAAAACTCATCACGGGGCGATTAAGCAACGGCGTTGTGGAGCGTACACGCCCGGTCTTCCCCTATCCAGTCTTGGCTCGTTACTCCGGAAAGGGCGATCCCAAGCAGGCGGACAGCTTTGTGCCCTTTGACCTCTCCCAACCCTAAGCGCCGTTTGCGCCACGAGCGACGGCTCGCACAGAGCGCATTCAAGATGTGATAAGGCGTCTTCGTTCGACTGGTTGCTTCCGAGTCGCTCGTGATCCAGACACGATCGGCTGAGGTCCCATCTCGACAGCCCTGTCACTCCCTGTCATGAATGCTCAGGATTTGTACACGTCGAGTTTCGAGGCCTGCGACCTCGCGGTGCCTCGCAGGCCTAAGCCGTGAGTTGCAAACGCCAGCGCAACTGTCGTAAACACGAGGAGGTTGGCTGCCACATCAGTCCACAGGACTCCGTGCGTGCCGAATCTGTGGAAGCTTTGGTCTTCCAGCCTGTGTCGGTGCGATGTATACTGCTGTGCTTCGGGATGCGAAAATTGGAATCCTGGATGATTGGCCGAACTGTGGAGGTGGAATTATGCCACGCCTCATTCTTCCTCTTGGCCTGTGTTTCGCTGCGATCGCGCCTAGCTCAGCTATTGCCCAAATGAATCCGGGGGATCCCCACGTGCCCGGCGCCGTAGCATGTAACGACTCACCCACGCCCGGAAAGCGGCCTCCCAACACGGATTGCGCTGTCCTTTTACACAAGACGTTTGGCATTTTGCCGCCCGGTCCCTTAGTCTGGCGGTTCGAAAATTTCTCCACGACTGATGCCGCACAGCGTGCCGCCACTCCCGCGAGTGTCGTGCTAGAAGCGGCGGGAAAAGTCTGGCTTCTCACTCTCGCGGCAAAAGGCGACCGATCCAAGGACGCAACGTTTGTTGCGGAGACGGAGCTGCTCCCGCCGATTCCTCGTGGCCCGAGCTATGAGATCGTCGTCTCCCAAGCCAACCTCGGCCCAGATGCCAACGTCATGACGCACAAGCACTCCGGACCCGAAACTTGGTTTCTGCTCACCGGGGAACAATGCCTCGAGTTGCCAGATCGGACGGTGCACGCCCGCGCTGGCCAAACCATGTCCGCGCCCGCCGAAACTCCTATGAAGCTCAATATCATCGGCCCAGCGAAGCGCGACGCGCTCTTCTTAGTCGTCCACGACTCCTCGAAATCCTGGAACACTTTCGTTGACTGGCAGCCCAAAGGCCTTTGCCAGAAATAACGGACTTCATAGCCGCACTCGCCCGCTGGGAGCGTTCGGCCTTTAGTTCGAAGGCGCTAAACGGCCACAAGCAAGGTTGGGCGAGTCGTCGGCAACCCTTACCTTACCGGATTACGGAAGGGTTGCCCGTGATTCGCTCAGAATCGCCGGACATAAGCTAATTCGACTGTAGGAATCGCCGAGCAGTCATCGTAACGTTTCGCTGTCCAGCTCCGGACGACACAATGTGCAAAAACGACAAAGATTCGGGGGAACGCTATAATAAGGCTTAAGGCACGAACTCAATTAATGGAAAACTGATTTATGTCTTCCCGTGTTGGGTACTTCCTGCGGTGGAGATAAGTTCCACGGGTTTGCCGTGAGGCGTGTGCCGGTAGGCGTCCGCCCAGGCCTCTTTGCGGGCGAGCATAGCAGCCGGATCGGCAAGACCTTTCGCGGACACGAGACGTTCGAGCGAGGCGAGCCAGTGTTCGTAGTAGTGAGAACCGTCGTCAGGTTCGCCGCGATCGGCAGCAAGCTTGAGTTCTTCGGCCAAAGTTGTGGCCCATTCCTTCCAAGTGAAATGACCTTGCTCTGAGAGCCTTGCCATGTCTCCTTTCAGCCAGTTTTCAACAAAAACCCGCTGACGCCGAGCTCTATTCTCTGCGCGCCCTGGAACTCCTCGGCTGGGAGTCATGGTAGAAGCTCCGCGCCGAAAGCAGTACAGTCCAACATCTGTACAGTTGGTGGTCCGGGTCATTCTTTCGCCGACTCGCTTCTAGCAGTTAGACAGTGGCCCATCGACGAATGCCACAACGATGTCAGAGTACAGGCGCTCTGCTCACTAGGCGTCTCTTGTGACCACTATGCCTCGGGTGACAATAAAGGCCGACACAACAGGCGGGCAGCGAAGCTGGGCCTTGAGCGAGGCTGGGAAGCCGCGCTTTTTCCATACCTGAGCGATGAGCCGCATAGGTGTACAGTGAACAAACGCTAGATTGAGTTGATGGGGAGAGACGTATGGGAATGAAGAGTCCTGGTTTGAATCATAATCAGAAGCAGGAGTACATCGGGCGCCATTTGTACAACGAACTCCGCTGGTTGCTGGGTGCCGCGACCGAATGGTCCGTTCAAGATCAGTTGAGACTAGAGATAGTCGGTTACGACGTGCAGGTCTACGCGATGGATTCAGCCTTGCTTCACGCACGCACGCTCTTAGAATTCTTCACGCGACCGACGCGCAGGAATCATTATAGCTTTAGCGATTTTGTTGATACTGAGTTGCTGAAATCCGACAGCTACGCCAACTGGGAAGACCCCGTTCACAGCAGTCTTATGCTTGCTCAGGATCGATCCGGACCAGCGCCACTTGAAAGCGTGGGTGGGGAGAAAGAGCTAAACGAGATGCCCGTTGAGTTTGCTCGCGAAATTCTCAGACTCTGGAAGGAATTTGAAGAGAGGTTGGGCAAGAGCAGCGACCCGGGAGATCAAGAACTGCAGGAACTAGCTCGCAAGAAGAGAAGGGAAGCGATTGAAGGGGCGCGGTGCGTAGTAAGTTCCACGGACCCGGAGCAACGCGCGGCAGAGAGATTTCAGGTATTGGAGCCTGTCTTCGTCTTTGTCCATTAAGGCAATCTCCTTTGAACTTAGATCACCGAGAGTCGTAAATCACGGAACGACCTGTGGCGTGGCTGCGGAATTGAACGGTTCACTTCTAGCCTCGCGATGGCAGGCAAGCAGAATATACCAAAATAAAAGGTTGGCCACCTGTCCCTACCGAAAATGCTATCCGGGGCGAATGCCTTTGAATCAGCGACATTGAGAGGATGAACATAGGGGCGCATCAGCCGGGCGCGTTTAGGACCCAACAATGTTACATGCCCTGTGGTTACCCGAAGTAACAATTCGCCAGGGACAGCTGCACACCCGCGTGGTCACGTCGCACGAACGCTACTCTCGTCGACGCGGAAACTCTCGCTATGTCCCGCAGCCTCTGTTCATTCGCGGCGAGGCCGCCCCCCGTCGGTGCGGACTCATCCGGTTTGCCAGTTGTTATGCGCGATTCCTACCAAGTGCCGCCTTCACTTCTCCAAGCACATCGCGATCCTTGATTCCTGCGAAATGCGCAGGCTCCAGCACTTCAGGGCGGATCCGCCGGATCAACAGCCTGTCTGCCGCGATCCTCTCGGCAAGCTTCAGCTCCGGATACGTTTCGTCAATCGCCGAGATCACCACCACGTCCTCAATGGCGATGACAAACCCGGGATCAAACCAGTGCACCGGTTCTCCCACCTCAGGCGGTATCGCCACTCTTCGCTCCGCCGATTGTGCCACCAAGGTATTTAGCACGCCTTGCAATACGTGCGCTGGTTCCATCCAGTCCCGGCGCAGCTTCAACCTCAGCGCGTCGTACCAGATCAGGTAGAAACGGAATGTCCCCGCAGGCACGCCCTTGAACTTCCTTTCTTTCAAACTCCCCACAAACGGAGCCAGTTCCTTTTCGAAGAGTGTCCCGCGCAGCGCCTCGCCGTCCAACGCCGCACTCTTCACCGCTCCGTTTGCATCGAGCTCAATGCGCACAGGCAGCGTGGTGGTCACGACAAATCCGATTTGTGACGCCACTTTATCGAACGCCGCATCGATCTTATCCTGCTGTTTCCTCATCTCTTGATAAATCTGGATCAGCTCGTCGTAGAGCCGGACGACTCCTGGATGCGCCGGTTCCGTCCAGTCCCGCAGAGTTCGGAATATGGGTTCACTCATAATTCACCTCGATTGCTACTGAAAATTTGTCGACTAAAGGGAGGCGATTCGAGTGCTTTTCGTCTCTCGAGCGGTTGAGACGCTCTCGACATCGCCTGAATCGTTTTGCTCGGCTAAGCGAAGCCGGAATACTTCGTAGGGAACCGGCGCGCGAGATACGCCAAAAAGATCAATCTTCTCCCAACCCGAACCCCTCCGAATGAACTCCAGTCCCGCAATTTCCGGCGGAGCAGGCTCTTCACTTAGTCCTGGGCCGCCAATTTCTTCTGAGGGAGCGGGTGCAGGGCCCGTCAATCCGGCTTGCCGGCGCGCATACGTCGCATCCAACCAGTTCAGGATGCGCTCGCCGCGCACTAGCAGACTGCTGCTGTGCCGGTCGACTCGTTCCCTTTGTTCGCGCGCAAACGCCCGAATCGCGCCGTGGTCCAGAGGATCGCATCCTGCCACGTAATCGTAAATCTCGGAGATCCTCTCATAGGTATCGAGATTCGTCTGTTTGATGAAGTTCCGCACCGCCGCGCGCAGCCCCTGGCCGAGCATTTCGGGATGAAACCGTCGCAACAATTGAAAGTAGAAATCCACCTGCATGTTGAAATAATGCAGCCCGTAATCGCTGAAATTGCGGTCGAAAAACGCGTAATTTGCGATCTGATGGAACGCCTCGGCGCGCGGATCCTTTAGCCGGTAGTCGTAGCCGAAAGCATCCCCTAGCAGCCTCCCCTCCCGTAGCAGCTTGCATTCCAGCCCGGTGCCCGGGTATGCCTCTGCCCGACAGAAATTAAAGGGATTTTCGTTGTGCCGCTCCATGAACCTCACGTTTATCAGGATCTCCTCCAGAGTGGTGTCTGGCTCGAACATCAACAAGTTGTATGCAATGTGTACGTCGAACTTGTTCAGTACCTCCAGGGCATTGAGGATCTGCTCTACCGTATTCTTCCGATTCAAATTCCGTAGACCGTTCTCGGATGCGTTCTCCACGCCCAGAAACACGCGGAACAATCCCAGTTCATCCAGAATCCGAATCGCCTCCGTATTGATGCTGTCGGGACGCGCCTTCACCGCAATGGCGATCCCCTCCACTCCAGCGTCCTTCAGTCCCGTTCGCAGCGCGTTGAACCGCTCGGCGGCCTTCACCGGATTCGGCAAAAAGAAATTGTCATCCTGAAAGTTGAAGATACGGATCCCATGACGGTGATACAGCTCGCTCAACTCCGCCACAATGCTATCCACGCTCCGATAGCGGAACTTGTGCCCGCCACCCCGCTCATACCATGCATTGATGCTGCAGAACGCGCATTCCCGCCAGCAGCCCCGGCTCGTCAGAACGCTCGCGATCGGCTTGTCAAAATAACTGTGAAATGTCGTGCGCTTCGGCCAAGGCAAATCGTCGAGCCGGTCCGCATTCCCTGTCGCTGGATTTGTCACCACTTGCGAGTTGACACTGCGATAACAAAGCCCCGGCACTTCCTTTAGTGAATCCAGGTGTTCCGCCAACCGGCACATCAGTTCTTCACCTTCGCCCAGCGCCACGGAATCAAAGGCCCTGAATTCCTTTACCAACCGCTCGCAGTTGAAGGATGCAAATGGACCTCCCGCCACGATGTGCCCGCGGTAGTCCCTCTGACGAACCTTTTCTGCAAACCGGCAAAATTCGTGGCCCCGCGAGGTAAAAATCATCGATAGGCCCACGATCTCTGGCGCAAATGCTAACGTCTGTTCGATTGCTTTCTCGGTGTCTTGCTCAGAATTGAAGGGGACGATCGCGATGCGGTGTCCCTTGCTCTCCAGGGAGGATGCAATGTAACGGAGACCCAGGTTTTCTTCGAGTTCTGCGCCGACCAGAGCGATGTTCATACACCACCTCCCGCTCAAAACGGTCTCAGCTGGGAAACAACAGGGCGGTTTGTTGTTGTGACTAGCCTCTATATTGGTCGGGGATACTAAAGTCGGTGACGCGCGTCACGCTTAACGGTTCAAGATGACCCGCATGGCTTATTCCAGACACACCTTCCTCCAGAACGTCGAAGACCTGGCAGACGTTGGGATGATTGACGCGTGCTAAGGAGCGCGCCTCGCGCCAAAGCCGAGAGCGGGCTTCTTGGCCTTCATTGGCTTCGATGATGGTCTTAACCGCAACGGGCCGATCCGGGCACGGCATATGATGCAATCTGGCGGTCTTGCAACACGATGCCGTCCATCTCAGCTGGCGAAAAGAATGTTGGCTCCATCGAAGCCCCATTAACGAGAATGTATTTGAGGATCCGTATCCGTCCCGGGGAGGCTAGAAGTTGGTCGTTGGCGGCTGCGAAGTGTCGTAGACTCAAGACTCCTCCGCACCGGTAGATCACTCCCATCCCTTCATGGAGGAACTCAGGTTGAATCGGCGTTTGGAGTGACCCGCGGCATGATTGGTGATGGATTGTCGTGCAAATTGTTCGTGGCGTATGCGACCAGCCCACCAATTTGACGACTGAAATACGCGTACTCGATAATTTCCCACCGACACAACGACTGCCAAAAGCTCTTTGAGGCACCATTGATTCTCGGACTTAATTGATCAGGGGTGATTCGGAACTGAGAAAGGGCATCTCCGCTGGCTTCTTCAAAGAGCCCGATGATCCCGTGATACTGGAGAATGTGGTCTTCGTCAGGACATGAAGGAAACTTTTCGATGAAATTAGACAGACGGGCGAGCGCAATATTCCACTTCATTAGGTCGCGCATTGGCAATCTAACCTAGCCAATGTTCGCTTTAAAACGGGGCCCCGAGAGCGAACATGAGTAAATTTCCAAGGGCAGTTTTGTCCCGGGTTGAGTCAGGAGTCCCATTCTCAAATACCAACATGGGAAACGAGGGTCTGTGACATGGAACACGGTTCAAGCGTCGTCTAAGACTCCGAGGTGCGGTAGAAACGGAACGGCAACCTTTCAACCGGGATATCGAGCCATTGTCGGCAATCCCCAATCAGAGGAAGAACCAGCGGCAAGTAGAAACGTGACCTGTGTCACTTGCGGTCGAGCAACGCGACCGTAAACTCACGGCCCAGCACCACGTTTCGATCCTGCCATTGTTCAAAAGGAGGGCTGCATGATCCCTCGCAGTAAAGATGCGAGCCATCCTCGTTTGCAGCGAATTCCATTGCACTTCAGTTATTTGGATGTGTGTGGGCAAGTTGTAGAAAATACCGCCGAGACAGTCAGCATTGGAATAAACGGCTTCCTGATGAAGAGCTCCAAGAGATTGCAGTTAGGAGCCTTATTGGCTTTGAGGTTCCGGCTCCCCATGGAAATTTCCGGTAATGCCGGTTGCGAATTGAAGAGTACGGGTCGTGTTGTGTCCGAACACCGATTGGAGGACGGTACTGTGGGTTACAAAGTGAAGATTACGCGAGTGTCTGCTGCGCGCCCAGCAATGCGATGAAGCGCGGACTCGATCGCGAGGCTGAACTTCCTTCAGTTCGAGCCGAGGCCAGAAGCCTTGAATTCACTCTGGTGCTGGCACCAATGTCCCAACTGCCGTTCGCAACAAAGGCGCGCCCAAAAACATCTGATTTGGGCACTCCCGATCCGCGAATTTCGATCTTTTAGAATGAGTGAGTTGCAGTTGCTGACGCCTCGTGGTTTTTGGGCAGGTTCCCAGCATTTGGCTTTACCGGTACCGCGTTTATCGCGCGCTACAAAGTCAAGACAAGGCACGTCGTTGTTCCGTGCGCGTACAGGATTCCCGCTGAATCAAAGAGCCGTCCTTCTGCGGTAGCGATTCGCTTTCCTGAATTGATGACTCTTCCTTCCGCCCGTACCTCACCTGTGTCAGAAGTAATTGCCCGCACATAGTTGATCTTAATTTCTAATGTCGCATAGCTATATCCGGCCTCAAGGGTGGAGTGCACAGCACATGCCATGCAAGAATCGAGAATTGCGGCGGTGTATCCCCCATGAACAGATCCGAGCGGATTGTAGTACTCGAATTTAGGGGTACCCGCAAAAGCCGTATACCCTTGCTCGACTTGCACGAGGCGGAAGTCGAGCGCCTGCTGAATGGGAGGCGCAGGTTGCGTACCATTCATGATTTCCGTGAGCAGTTGCAGGCCTGGCATGGTCTTTGCAGTCATCTGCGGCACTACACCATACTGGATTGCACGGTTAGAACGACCTGTAGACGCTTGATCCTGCTGGGCCCCTTCCTCAGATTGGCTTTCCCGGCTCGATTTGGCCGTCGTGTCGATCCCTTTGGTCACCCCACCACTCCGATTTAGTAGCGTGAATTCAGAAGCAGAAGCCGAAGGAAGGTCAACTCCACCATCATCCCATCTTATGCTTACCTGCTCATGACCACCCTTTGCGGCGTGAACAGCGGTCACAGTTCCCGGTTGCTCCCACTGGTTTTTGACATAATCCCCCACCTCGGGAGTTTCGCCACTTGCATATGCCATGATTATCTCCGTTCAGCTGATCCCATAGATATTCCAGCGAACTTACCACGAATCATGACTCGCGGATTACCGGCGCGGATGGGAGTCCCCTCATTGCACGCGTCCACCATTTGTTGATACGCGAGATACCGTTCTTGAGGCGGCCAACTCTCGGAATCGGACAATCCAGAAATTGTGACTCTTTTTCGGAATACCTAGCCAATCGGTAATCGCACCCAAACCCAGCAAGAAGTGATACCCTGAGCGAATCATGGCTGCAAAGAACTCGGGTGAGAAAACTGACGGACGGAAGAAGAACCTCGCCAAGGGAGCCAACCTAACTGATGCTGCAATCGAGGCAGGCTACTCATCGAGAAATCTAGGCCAATCAGGATTTCAAGCGCTCCGGCAAATCCGTGGCGTTTCCCCGATCTTCTTGTTAACCACTGCAATATGGCGGCGGATGCCAAGGAAAGACGAACTGGACGGCCCAAATTACAAGAGCAATCTAGCGCGGTCTCGTCCTTCCCAAAATCCACCTGTAGCCGCTTGCCATCGGTGTGCTCGATGATGGCAAGCGGCGGCCTGGGTACTGGAAAAGTAGAATCTAACTCGCCATGCTCGATTGCCGAATGTTGGGCGACGCAGATATTCACTGCCATGGCTAGGGTGGGCTTTGTCTTTCCGTGAGCGTCGCCGATTTGAGCCATCCCACCTTTCCCGCCAGTGGGCCGTCGATCACAATGACATGCCGCCAAACATCTTTTGGATCGGCAGGCTCGATGACTTCCAATCTGGTATGGACTTTGAGATCGCCAAGGGAGAGGGGCTTGGGTTTGGCGGGATCATCGATCAATTCGGCCTTCTTGGGAATGGTGAACATGCCGGTCACAAGAGGCAAGTCAATGGTGTCTTTTCCTTCCGAGGTCTTCGAGGCATTCCACAACGCGGATACTTCGTGAAATTCTGGACTGGGAACATCTTTTGAGATGCGCTGAAACTTTACGAGGGTGGCCTCGGTAGCAGAAGCACTCTTTCTCCATCCCCATTCGACGGATCCATAGTAAGCCCCCTTTTGAGGGCCCGCGATAGCAAGTGCGCTAGTCTCAAGAATCATCGACGCGGCCAACTTGTCCGGAACCGGCCAGGTTGGCTCGTCAATCAGAGTGGCAGGCTTCACGGGAGGATGCTTACCCTTCGAGTTCCACCCAATCTCCGCAATGTTAAGTTTATCGGGGACAGCCTCAGAGAGATCGTCCCCTTTGGGATTCGCGATTCCGGCGAGTGGCGTTCTAGCGTCGGGATTGCCGACATCAATGTGAATCCCGGGACCAGAGGAAGACGGATCGGTCATGCGGGTCTCGGTAATCCGCTCGGGATCGTTGTCCCTTGTTTGAGGCACCCCGTCGATGAGAGTTTGAGCCGTCTGCACCAAGGCGATTTCTTCGGCATTCACCCGATCATTGGGAGTGAATTTTAGTTCGATATGCGCTGCAAAACCGCTGGTGCCTTTCTCAACGCCAGTTTCGCGCACTGGCTTCACCAATTCATATGGGTCGGCCTCGAACTTGCCTCCCCAAGTATCTACGGGAGCACGTTGTAACACCGGTCGAGCGCTTGACGAGGCGGAGAGAGGAGGCATCCAGCGGGAGGCGTCGGAGGCTGGCAGGTGGGCGGAGGCGAGAGCGGCATTCGCGGCGGTGCTGGCTTCGTGCTCGGCGCGAGAATCTGGGTGGCCAATCTCGAGGATGGGCTGGGCAGAGCTGGCGCTGCACTGCTGTTGGACAACGTGGGCTAGTTCGTGGGCGATGAGCCGCTGGCCCGACGAGGAGCCGGGGCGGTAACGGTCAGATGCGAACACGACGTGCTCGCCTACGGTATAGGCTGCGGCGGCGACCGCCTGTGCGGACTTAGCGGCGGGCTCGTCCGAGTGGATGCGAACGTTGGAGAAGTCCTGGCCGTAACGCGGCGCCATGAAAGCGCGGGTTGCCGGGTCGAGAGGCTGGCCGGGCGTGCGCAAGATCTCGTGGACGATGGGTGGGGCGGCGGCGTGTCCTTGGCCTGACGCGGTGCCATGGCCGCGAGCAGAATCAGGCTGCAACAGGCGCGAGACGGCCTGATTGCCAATCGTGCGCTGAAGGTCAAGGATGGGACTTGCCGAGCCATTTGTTGAACGAGCGCGGGTAGGCAGAGGCGCAGCGGTGGTGGAGGTGCGCTGGGGAGATTGATTTCGTGCCCGGCGAAAAGCGCCCATTTTAAATTCTCCTTGCGCGGATCAGCTGTGGCACGAAAGGAAGTATACGTCCACAATTAGGCAGGAAGTAAGGAATATCTGGACTGCGGGCTGGGATTGGGGTGAGGAGCGAAGTGATCCAGTATCGGCGTAAAAGGTTGGCGGAAAATTGCGGAAGGAGGCGTGAGAAGTGTAGGCGAACGGAGATTTACCATCTACGGAACCGGTACATCGGCGCGCGGCGGTGGGATGTTGGAAGCGGCAGTTTGGAGTGCGCAGCGTAGTCTCTGGACGTGCAAAGAAGTGCTGGAATACGCGAAACCTCCCGCGGACCGGGGAAAAGCCCTCAAAGCCACCAAGACATGAGGAGAAATTTTGGACAAGGCCAAGAAAGAATTGGAGAAGTTGTGAGTAGGCGCGCAGGTCCTGCAGAGTTTTTCAAACGTGATGCTCTTAGCGAATCATGGCAGAAAAGAAATCGGGTAAGAAGAAACTCACTTCACGGCAACACGCCTTCGTGAAGAATCTCGCCAAAGGCGCCAGCCAAAAAGACGCATTCATCGCAGCAGGCTACAAAGCAAAGCATCCCGACCAAGGCGCTCACCAAGCACTCAAACAGATTCAAAGTAAAGTTCCGCAGATTATGGATCAGATGGGACTGACTGATCACCGCCTGATAGAGAAATATTTAGTTCCACTGCTTGCAGCTGAGGAAACCACAAAGAGGGAAGGGTGCGCATCAACGTGGCAGCGTTGGGCATTCGTCATCAGGCGCTCGACACCGCCTTCAAACTCCGCGGCAGCTACGCACCGCGCGATCCAGCTGAGGCCGCGCAATTTGGGATTCGCGTGGTAGTTGTGGACATTCTGCGGCCTCCGAAACTTCATCCCGCGATTGATGTAGAGCCCAACGGCAACGGCGAGCCACCTTCAGACAACAACGACCAGGACTGAAGATATATACCTTCCCACTCAATTCCGGCTCGGCTGAAAGGTATATATATTCTTCAAGCCCGACGCACGAGCCATATTGCTCGATGTCGACAACCTGGGACCATGACGATTCAAGGGCCGACGCCTGAATCCCACCATCTCCCGATAATTCTCGCTTCGATTTCGCCAGGTTGGGTTCTCTCCTTCAAGTTCAGACTTCAAAACCTACGCTAAGTTTTATGCAGCGGCAACCCGTCTAGAGTTCACCCGGATCATAGTGGCGACAGGCCATGAAACACTCGATCGAAAAAACTGTGGCAAGGTTGTGGCAACAATCCTGACTTCACTGCCAAAACTGACATCATTGACAATTCTCAGTTGAATGAAATCAGTAACTTACGTGTTTGCAATACACCACGGTTGCATCCGGCTTACAGGCTCATCCGCCAAATCTTCTTTTTTGTCGCCGATAACATCTCGTCGCACTGATGTCCCAGCGCCCCTCGGTGATGCCTTGACAATTGCGAACATAGACTTGTCAATTTGAATGAGGAGCCTTGACAATCCGCATAATAAACTTGACAATTAGAAATATACCCTTGACAATCCCTTGATGGCTCCCTGCGTAGAGGGAGAGAAGCAGAGACCGAAGTCTATGAGAACGCCAAATGACGCCCGGGGCCAGGAGATTCGCCACTTTATCTTGGGGCGGGTTGACGAACATCCTCACGATATTGCCCAATTGACCGCGAAGCAGTTCGGTCTGACTCGTCAGGCAGTCAATCTCCATGTACAACGTTTGCTGGCCGATTCAGATTTGGTTCGAGAAGGAAAGACTCGGCGAGCTCGATTCTTTCTTGCCCCGAAAAAGACCTGGCAAAGGTACTATGCCCGTAAGCAAAGCGAGTCTGATGTTTGGGAGAATGATGTGCTCCCGCAGATTTCAGACTTGCCTGGCAACGCTTTAGATATTTGGCGGTACGGTTTCACTGAAATGTTCAACAACGCCGTGGACCACTCTTCAGGCACACGTATCACGGTGCAGTTGAAGCGCACTGCTGTCAACGTGCAAATTGCCATCATCGACAACGGCGTGGGCATATTTAAGAAGATTCAACGTGCGATGAAGTTCTCCAACGAAAGGTACTCGGTGCTGGAACTGGCGAAAGGCAAGTTCACAACGGACCCTGCACACCACACAGGGGAGGGCATCTTCTTCACGTCGAAAATGCTCGACGCTTTCGACATTTCCTCGGGCGGCGTGTATTTCACCTCAGTGTCGCCGTTGAAGAACCCCAAGGGCACGGCTGTCTGGATGAAATTGAAAAACACATCCGACAGGTCCCGTAAGGAGGTTTTTGATGCGTTCGCATCGCCGGAAAACGACTATGCATTCAACAAAACAGTCGTGCCTGTGAAAATGGCGGAGCAAAGCCCGAACGATTTGATTTCGCGTTCGCAGGCGAAGCGGCTTTTGCTGCGCATCGACCGATTCCGAACGGTGGTCCTCGATTTTCAAAATGTCAATCAAATTGGGCAAGCGTTTGCGGACGAAATTTTCCGTGTTTTCGCACTTAGCCATCCTGGCATAGATTTGCAGTCCATAAACGCGAATGAGGAAGTGCTCAAGATGATTCGCCGAACGCAGAACGCTTAGAAAGGAGAGAAGTAAGGAACGATGGAGACTTCGCCCGCTGCTGCGGCGCAGCCTGGGGACAAGAGGGAGCGACTTGAATGATGCTCAGAATTGTGACGCCGGTGTGACACAAAACCCACTCACACCGCCAAAGTTGACATCATCGACGGTCAACGCCGATTGATTCCCAACAACTTGTTTGTTTGCAATGCAGCCCGGACAATCCGGCTTACAGGCTCATCCGCCAAAGGTTACGGTGAAAGAGAGTAGTTTGACCAGCGGATACAGATGCCGGGACCGTCGGACATACTCCCGGACGTAAAACTTCAGACCACCCCCGCCTGGTTATCAATGCGGCTTGAATGTCTTCCCGGTTTCAAGCAGCGTCTTCAGGCGGGAAAGAATACGTGGCCATCCGTCGGCGCATGCAGCGTAGGTAGGGTCATCCTCAGCCCACTCGTCATGCGTCACCGTTACTTTGGTGGCTTCGGTCTCGGGCACCAGTTCGATAGTTGCGCGTGACGCCTTATCATTTTGGCCCATTGCGAAGGTGTACTGAAAGATTCTTGGCGGCTCAAACCGCAGGACCTTCCCGCTGACGTAGGTCACGGGCTTGCCATCGGCTCCCGCGCCAACCCATGCGAGCAAGCCATCAGGCTTGAAGTCCGCCTGAAGCTCAGCGCCCGAGAAGATGATGCGGTTCGACTCCCGCGACACAAAGCCTTCCCACACCTTCTCCGGGGTGGCGGCAATGTAGAAGATATATTTCAGTGGCGGTTGATGGGCCATGATTGCTCCTGAGTCTTGTGCGCGATCTTACATCCGCAGGCAAGAACCCAACAAGACATTAGTGCAGTCTGCCTTGATTTCTCGCATTACCTGACATTTTAGAACCCTTTGTCCGATTACTGTGCTGAACGGGGACTGGCATTTCTTGCCGAGTGTGTACCCAGCGGAGATTTCGTTACGTCCCATAGCTGGGAACGAGTTAATTGATCGTCTTGGAGGTTCTGATGCGGACCTCAAAGTTGCTGCCCTGCTTAATAATTTGTCTGACGAGCATTCCGGTAAATCCTCAACAAGCAAAAGCGAAGGAAAAAGGCGAGCCGCAAATGGTGTGGGTGAACTATGCAGAGGGCGAGGTGAAATTTTCGCCGGGGCATAACGGGGAGGCGGAACTGGGGAAGGATTGGATAGCGGTGAATCGCGGGCAAGTGATGGAGGACGGGTACACGTTGGTGACGGAAAAAGGAAGGTCGGAAATCGAGCTCGAAGATGGGACCGTGGTTTATTTGGCGGAGAATTCGGCTCTGGAATTTGATCGGTTGTGGGTTACGGAGAAAGGCGCAACAAAGACAGAATTGAATTTGTTGACCGGGACGGCGACGATCGCGCATACGTCGCACGACGAAGTGGATTTGGAAACTCAGGTGATGCGGATGCGGTTGCTGGGAATCGACACGACGCGCGTGGAATGCGCGCTGAATGCCGTGGTGGTCAAATCGATGGAGGGGTCGCGGCAGATCCTGACCGCTGAGGGAATTACCAGGCTGGATGCAGGTGAATCGGTGGCGTATGTGGGTGGGACGTTGATTCCACTGAAGGGAATAGAACAAACGATTGGCGAGGATGAGTTGAGTAAGTGGGGTGTGCGCACGGTTCGACAGCGGGAGATCGAACCACCGGCGGAAGGCGACGAATGGGATCAGTGGGTGGCGAGCCGAATGGCGACGCGACAGGCGTTGGTGGCAGAGGGATTGAAGGAAAGCGGAATGAAGGAGCCGATACCTGGACTGGCGGGAATGGTGGAAGAAGGAAGATTTTTCGATTGCCCGCAAGGGCGCTGCTGGGGGACGAGCGAAAGGGCAGCACAAACAGCGATGGCAGCGACAGCGGCTGACAGGACGACTCGGCCAACGATTGTGGTGAACCAAACGATGCTGACGAGATGCCCGATGGAAGCGTGGCAAGTGGCCGCGGGTGGAACGGTGATGCAATACGGCACGTGCCTGGCGGGTAGTTGGAACGGTATGCAATGGGATCCGAACGACCCATGCCGTCGTTGGGACCCGGCGCGCAAGATGTACGTTTATTGGGCGGGATGCGCTGTGTACCCGACGTGGGTGGCGGGAAGGCGACATCATCACTCTTGCCATTTTGTGAAAACTGGACATCACCAAGTTGGAATCCTGCCCAGGCTCCAACAGGATCAGATAGGGCATCGGCTGCTGAGTGCAAAATCGGGGATTTTCGTGCTGGCGACGGAGAAGGGAAAATTGCAAGCGGGAGTGCAGCCAGTTCCGAGTAAGGGAGTGCCCGTGGTCGAGAGTGTGCCGTGGGGAATGGAACGAGGTGTGGAGCGTCGAGCGATGGAGAACGCACCACGCGTCGCGCAACCGGTGATTGAAATGAAGTTGGCGGAAGCGATTCTGCCGCGGGGAGTATTGGGCGCAGGACATGCCCACGGACAGAACAGCGTAACGGCGATCCGGCTGGATTATAAGACGGGCAAT
The DNA here is from genome assembly GCA_963804635.1 of Candidatus Acidiferrales bacterium. GTDB lineage: Bacteria > Acidobacteriota > Terriglobia > Acidiferrales > UBA7541 > Acidiferrum. The sequence continues at coordinate 56,584 of CAWDRK010000034.1, read as the reverse complement.
TTCGTAGGGAGATCGACGACGGGCGGAACTTCGCATGGAGTGGTGATGGCGCATGTGGGAGGTGGTGGAGGGGGGATGGGTGGACATGGAGGGAGCGGCGGAGGTGGCGGAGGATCGCATGGGTCGTCCGGTGGCGGAGGACATTCGGGCGGAGGGGGACCGGCAGGTGGCTCGTCCGCGGGAGGTGGTGGCGGAGGGGGACATCATTGAGGGAATCGTGATGACTGCGACGGCGCCGATTCCGTTTGCATTATAGCGGCGGCCTGGATGCCACTATGCCGAGGTCGACGATGTTGTCGCCTTTTTTCAGTGAGGGAACAGCATTGACATGAAGGATCACGCCGGCTTCGGGAGCGCGTGGTTCGAGAATCACTTTCCCGAAATAATCGGTGATGTAACCGAGTTTCATGCCTGCCTGGGCAAACGATCCGCGCTTGACCAGCGGATACCAGATGCCGGGGCCGTCGGAGAGAACGTCAACGACTTTTTCCAGCCAAACTGGATTTTCGATGTAGTGGGGCTCGCCAGGAAGCATCTTCAAGGCGCGCATAGCGCTGAGTGTGCCGTTAACAAGAAGCGCCACGTCATCGGCTTCGACGGTGCCGGCATATCCCGCCTCCACGACGATGGAAGGTTTTCCGCGAAGAGAAGCGGTGTTGTCGAGGTAGCGGCTGGCGGCAAGATCGGTAGGACGGTCGTGCCAGATGATGATGTGATCCAGGCCGAAGGCGAGAACCATGTCCTTGGAGATGCGATCCTGCGAGGCGTTGCCGGTGGGTCCCCAGTAGGCGTAGGGGCGGAGGCTCTCGTCGAGGTCACCGCCGTGATAGTCAATCAAGTAATCGCAACGATCGACGACTTGTTTGGTAATGAGGAAGGAAGCGCGATCGGTTTGCGTTCCATCGGGTTTGCCGGGATAGAAGCGGTTCATGCTCTTGTTATCAACCGGATTGACGTGCGGGACTTTTTGTTCGAAGGAAGCGATGTTGACGAGCGGAATCAGGATGACCGTGCCGGAAATTGTGGCGGGGTCGAGATCGGCGATCAACCTTTCGACAGCAATGATGGAAACGTATTCCGTGCCGTGGGCGCCGGTGACCAGAGCAAGTACCGGACCGGGCTTTGCGCCATTCACCACGACTACGGGAATGTTTGTTGCCGCATCGACGACGGCGGGAACTTCGAGGTAGCCTGTGGCTTTCTGGCCAGGCGCGGCGGAAGCGGTGCCAACGGCAAAAAGCGATCGTTGCGCCGAGGCAAAGACGGGCAGAAACGCAAGAATGACAAGAATGAGGAGAGCAACGGGAGAGAGACGAAGTAAGCGAAGCATAAAACCTCCGGTAGCGGCGAAATGGAAATGGCATCGTACCATCTGTCACGCCGCGTAGGACTGCGACTGCTCCATTTGTTCGTAACTATTTACAGGATTGTCTCGATTGCGGTTCGGCTGATTTCGCCTCAAGTTATACGGCTATATCTGTTGAGGGGCATGGGAGGACGGAATGGAACGACGCGACTTTATTGGAGGGTTGGCAGCCCTTTCTTTGACCGCTCGGAACGGGGGGAATGCTAGGAATGAGCAGGAAGGACAAACGGCAAGCCACCGCGACATGCCGTATCGGACGCTGGGACGCACCGGCGAAGAAGTTTCGTGCATTGGCCTCGGCGGGTATCACCTGGGGCAATCGGGACTCTCAGAAGCAGACGCCATCAAGATATTCCATAGCGCCGTCGATCGAGGAATCAATTTTTCGGACAACTCGTGGGACTACAACAACGGGGAAAGCGAAAGGAGAGTAGGAAAGGCGTTGAAGGGTTATCGCGAGAAGGTGTTCGTGATGACCAAGTTCGACGGACGAACGAAGCAATCCGCGTTGCAGCAACTCGACGAGTCACTGGAACGGCTGCAAGTTGATCACATCGATCTTTGGCAATTTCACGAGAATATCCGGTTGGAAGATCCGGACCGATTTTTTGCCGCTGGTGGCGCGTGTGAAGCGATGGTTGAAGCGAAACAAAAAGGGAAGGTCCGGTATTTTGGCTTTACCGGGCACAAGGACCCCAGTGTGCACCTGCGGATGTTGGAGCTGGCGGATAAACACAAGTTCAACTTCGATACGGCGCAGATGCCACTGAATGTGATGGACGCGCACTTTCGAAGCTTTGGGAAAGAAGTTGTGCCAGTTCTGGTAAAGAAACAAATCGCGGTGCTGGGCATGAAGTCCATGGGCAGCGGTTTCATTTTGAAGAGCAAGATCGTGACGCCGATCGAGTGCTTGCATTATGCGCTGAGCCTGCCGACTTCGGTGGTGATCACCGGTATCGACAGCCAACAGGTGCTGGACCAGGCATTCGAGGCGGCGAACACACTTGCTACAGTCACTCCGGCAGATGTCGCCAACATTCTGCAAAAAACGGAAGCGGTGGCGGCGGACGGCAAGTTCGAGCCCTTCAAGACAACGCCGACCTTTGATTCCACTGCAGCGCATCCGGAATGGCTGGGCTAGAACGCATATAGTTGAGCGCCGTTGGACTGCCAAGATCTGGGCGTGACGCTCGCGTCGGCGTCAGTCGAAAGATAGCTTTCCTCGCGCTGTTCCGGGTGATAGTATCAGCGCCTCTGGCCGCTGGGAGGTGTTCGATGAGCCGGCGTTGCCATTGCCTACTTTCACTCCTCTGTGTCCTGGTTGTCGCCTCCTGTACCTTTGCGCAGAACCCGCCTGATCTTCTAACCCCCGCTGATGTCGTGGCAGTGACCGGAACGATTTTTTCGGAGGACGGAAGACAGCGCCTCGATAACGCGATGGTGAATTTGTGTGATCCCAACGGAAATCTGATCCAACAAGGGGCTTCGGGTGGCGGCGGATATTTTGCGTTTCGGGGGTTGCGGCGGAACGAATACGTTCTGAAAATCACCGCGGATTCTTATCAAGCTGCGGAAGTTCGCGTGAATCTGCAATTTGGATCCCAACCGGCTACGTTCATTTACATGAAACGGATCCCCTCGGAAGCGGGCAAAACGACTAATCTTCCAAGCATTTCCCGTCATGAATTAACGATGCCGGCTGTGGCGAAGGAGCTTCTGGCAGCAGGCCGGAAGAAGCTGTATCACGAAAACAATCCACACGGGGCTCTGGACGATTTTCTGCGCGCGCAAGAAAAGGCACCCGGCTTTTACGAGCTGGACTATGAGATCGGAATGGCTTACGTGGATCTGGGCGAGAAAAAGAAAGCGCGGGATCGTTTTGCAAAGGCCATCAACCTGAGCAAAGATCACTATGGTGAAGCGCAAATTGCGGTGGGCACGCTTCTAGTGGATGAAGGAAATCTGGACGAAGGCGAAAACAGGATCCGGCGTGGTATCGAGTTGAACCCGAGTTTTTGGATGGGCTACTACCAGTTTGCGAGGCTTGAACTTCTGCGCGCAAGTGATTGAGGAAATCAGGAAAGAAGACGCCCGAAAAGAGGCTCCCGTGGAAAGTAAGGATCCTGGCTGACTTTCCAGCCCACTTCACACACGAAACACAGGTTCGAGGGAAGAAATCCTGGTCTTGAGCGTCGTTAGTTCGGCTGCACTCAACTCCGGAAGGGGTGCTGCGGCCAGTTCCAGTGCCAAGTCAAAAATATGCTCGTCGCCCGGGGGGACCGCTGCGGTGACTTCCTGATTTAGGGTGAAACGCAGAGCCAAGCGAGCCATTTCGCGGTCGTCGATCGGTGCATACCAGCACTTCGCGTATTTGCGATCGCTTTCTTTCATTTCTTTGGGCCACTTGCCGAAGGCGAGGGCCTTCAAAGCCATGCGCGCCATGGCCTTAGACTTTGCTTTGGCGAGGATTTGCGGGCCGAAGCCGCCGTTTTCCCAGGCGTTGACATTAACGGGAAACAAGACGCTGTCCAATTCCAGCGCGTCCATCAGACGCAGCGCGGCGGGCGCATTGTGCGCGGAGAACCCCAGATGACGAGCCTTTCCTTCCTTTTTGGCCGCGAAAAAAGTTTCAGCGGCGCCGCCTGGTGCGAGGATCTTGTCGACATCTTCCATGGAGCTGACTGCATGAAACTGGTAAAGATCCACGTGGTCGGTGTGGAAACGCTCGAGGCTGCGCTCCAACTCCGCGCGCGCACCCTTGGCGTCGCGGCTCATGGTCTTTTCGGCAAGGAAGACCTTGCTGCGATAAGGCCGCAACGCTTCGCCGAGTTTTGTTTCCGCTTCGCCGTTGAAGTACGAGGGCGCACAGTCGAAATAGTTCACGCCACGGTCGTAGGCTTCCGCGACGCGGCGCGAGCCTTCGTCCTGAGACATGCCACAAACGACGATTCCGCCCATGGCGATAATCGAGAGGTCGATTCCATTTTTGTAAGGGCGCTTGGGCAGCGTTGTCGGCGCCGCGCGCAATGCGGCCGTGGCGGTTAATGCCGCGGCCGCGCCAATAAATTCGCGACGATCCATCGGTTGGTCCCCCTGGGGCATTTTAGCCCGCAGGAAGGCCGGAGGCAATCGCCGCGGTGCTGCCGCATTCTGGCCTAGTGGTTGCGCGGACGCGCCCTATTCCTCCATCACTCCATACTCGAAGCGAGGAGGCAAATTGGCGCCGGATCGTTCCATCATCCCCAGTGTGAGGGCTTGCGGGACGAGGACGGAGGTGAGTGCTTCCCATGGTTCCGGCACCATGCTGATCCTTACCGGTAACAATTTCTCGGATGGCCGGTGGGGTTCGGTTGCGATGAGGATGACTCTGCCGCCGCGTGCATTGCAATCACGGGCAAGCTTAATGCCGAGCTCCGCTGTTCGCCCCAGCGCGAAAATTATGGCTACGTGCGAGGCGTTGACGTCGAGCAACGGCCCATGACGGAACCCGGCTCCCGAGTGAGCTGAGGCGCGATAACCCGCCATCTCGCGCATGGTCAACGAGCCCATGATGGCGCCACCATACGCGGGACCGCGCCCAACGACCTCAATGTTGGCCGCGCCACGACAGAATTTCTCCAGTTCGCCGCGGATGCCAAATACTTGATTGAGAGTATCCGAATAGGCTGCCAGCAATCGCTCCGCATCTCCGCGCCAGGAATGGCCGGCCATGGCGGAAGCCAGCACGATGCAGGCGGCGGTGGCGTTGGTATAGGTTTTGGTTGCGCTGCCATACTCCGGCCCGGCCAGGATGGGCAGCTTGGTCTGCATCAAAGACCAGCAGATGCTCTTTTCGTTGTTGCAAATCAGGACCACCGGCTTCTGTGTCTTGATCTTGCATAGCTCCACAAGTTCTGCGCTTTCACCGGAGGCGGTCGTAAGGACGGAAGCGGCAACCTGGTCCAAAAGCGCGGGGGCGTAATGCAGCCATTCGCCTGCATCGGCGAAAAAAGAAGATCTGTGGCAGGATTGCAGCCAAACGGAACCGGCAATCGAGGAGCAATAGGAAGCCCCCATGCCCAGGAAGAGGATGGGGCCAGGCGAAAGAGCAATGTGTCGCAGCTGGTGAAGCTCCTTGAGGAGCGATTGATCCTGGTCATAGGCGCGCAATAGCTGAGCAAGCCGCTCGGGTTGTTGGCGGCATTCTTTTTCGAAAATCGCGGTCATGCTCATGGTGAGCATTTCGTCGGGCGGCTTGATGCCGGCGATCCAGCGGCTTTCCTTGTTGGTCATCTTGTCCATAGTGTTCCTCGCAGACCGGAGTGGTTATTCTCTATCATTTCTGAATTGCCTTCGCAGCATCGGCACCGGAAGCTGTCAGCTGATCGATAGCCACTTCGAAGGTAACCAAGTCGAACTTTTTCATGATTCATAACAAAGACTACGATATCATGATGCCCAGGTGAAGACATGACTGCTGCGCAGTCCCTTCCAAAGCCACAGGTGAATCACAGTTTTCTTGCGCGGATTTCGTTCATCGCCGCACTTGGCGGCGTGCTTTATGGCTACGACATGGGAATTATCGCCGCCGCGATCATATTTGTCCGGCACACCTTCTCACTGTCGACGCTTATGGAGGAACTGGTTGTCAGCATCGTGCTCGTCGGAGCGATGGCCGGCGCAATGGTGGGAGGGGCGGTTGCCGACCGGATTGGCAGGCGCGCGACGCTGGTGTGGGCCGGCGGGATTTTCATTGTCGGCTCGCTGCTCGCGCCGCTTGCACCGAATGTTGCTGTGCTTATTGTGGCGCGCGCGATCATTGGCATCGCCATCGGATTCACCTCGGTCACGGCGCCGGTTTACGTGTCCGAACTGGCTCCGCCGCAGTCGCGCGGCATGCTGATCGGGCTCTACCAGTTCGCGCTCACCCTCGGGATTGCTCTCGCGGACCTGGTCGGTTACTGGCTTGCGACGCAACAGGCTTGGCGGCTGATGTTCGGCCTGGCGGTTGTGCCAACGCTGTTTTTCCTCGCGGTAATTCTGACGGTTCCTGAAAGTCCGCGTTGGCTCTTTGCTCATGCCCGCCCGAATGATGCGGAGTCGGTGCTGCGCAGCTACACGGACGAGAACGGCGTTCAACAATTTCTTGCCGACATTCAGGAAGGCCTGAAGATGCCAATGGAACAGAGTTGGAGGGCGCTATGGACCCCGGCCGTTCGCGGTTCGCTGTTCATCGCGGTGGGATTAACGGTGCTGCAGCAGGTGACCGGGATCAATACCATTATTTATTACGGTCCACAGATTTTTGAGTTCGCGGGAATCGCCTCGCACGCGAGTTCAATTTTTGCGACGCTGCTTGTTGCGGTGGTGAACGTGATTGCGACGGTCGTGGGAATCGTTTTGGTCGACCGGGTTGGGCGCAAGCCGCTGCTGTATGCGGGCGTTGGCGGGATGACGGTAGCGCTGTTCGCGTTGGCGTTCGCGTTCAGTCACAAGGCGACGCTGGGTGCATCGATGGGCGTCATCGCGATTGCTTGTCTGATGCTTTACATTGCGTGCTTCGCATTCAGTCTCGGGGCTATCGCGTGGATCCTCGTTTCAGAAGTGTTCCCGCTGCGCGTGCGCGGGCGGGGCGTTGCCGTCGGAACACTATTTTCCGGCATCGCAAATTTCGCGGTATCGCTGACATTTTTGTCCCTGATCAATTTAATGGGCAGCGCTTCCACGTTTGCGCTTTATGGAGTGCTGAGTATCGTGACGCTGGTTTTCGTTCGCTTTGTGGTCCCGGAGACGTGTGGCCGCGAACTGGAGAGCATCAGCGTGCCGAAAACGGCTTGAAAGCGCCTAGCTCTTCAGCTTGGCGTGAGATTCCGCCTTGTCGAGCGCCAGACGAATGGCTCCCATTAGCTGTGCATCCTGGCCCAACCTGCTGGTGATCAGCTTCGGGAGCGCCGGCTCATCGTATTGCTTCAGGATCTTCTGCGTGGCGTGGAGTAAGGGCGCGCTCATTCCTATGCCGCCGCCCAAGACGAAGAGCGAGGTATTGAGGACCACGGAGATGTTGTACACGGCATAAGCCAGGATTCGCGCGGAATGCTCAAGCACGCTTTTGGCAGACCGGTCGCCGGACGCCGCGTGAGCGAAGATCTCGGTTGCGGTCAGCTTCTGCGTTTGCGAATTATGTCTCCCGTTCCGAGCATGTAGCCACTGCGTACCGATGCCATCGCCGCCAATCACGCTTTCCAGAGCGCCGGGCATGCCGTGTTTAACGGGTGCTTGCGATGTGCCCGGAACGACCATATAGCCAACTTCTCCTGCGGCACAATTCTTGCCGCGGACCAGTTGCCCGTTGATGAAAATCCCGGCGGCAATTCCGGTTCCAAGGGCAAGAAAGACAAAATTGTCACTGCCACGCGCAGCGCCGATCCAGTGCTCTCCAATCGCGGCCATCTTGACATCGTTTTCGACAGCGGCAGGAACGCGCAGTGCAGACTCCAACAGATGAGCAAATCGGACATTCTTCCAGCCCTGGAGGAACGACGTCACCAAGACGATGCCCGCCTCGCCGTCGGTAATGCCGGGCGCTCCAGCGGCCGCCGCCAGCAGGGAACTACGTGGCACGGAAGCTTGTCGCAGCAGATGATCCACGCCGTTTCGAATCTGCTGGATAACCATTTTGGGAGAGGAAGTTCGTTTCGTGGAAGTCGACCACTTGGCCAGCACGGTGCCCTTGATGTTCGCGAGAGCAATGCGCATGTTAGTTGCGCCGATGTCAATGCCAATCACGTGTCCAGCACCATGCGCTTTGCGCATGGCGCGATTATGCGAGCGGTGGGGAGGCCGCGAGGGCCGCGGCGGGAATTTGTTTTTGGCCATTTGAAATAGGCAGAGACTGAGACTAAGTTAACGCTATTTATAAAGTCCGTCAATCGAAGGGCCCAAACTGCCCAAACCGAAAGGGTCCTATCACTCAACAGAGTGGGACGGCTGAATCAAGCCAAGGACGGCGCACTCGATGGCGCTGTAAACGGCGCCCCACAACACCGCCGAGGAACCTAGCGCGCCCAAAGAAACGCGCATCACCGCGAATTCACTCCCCTTCAGTTGCGCTTTGACTTCTTGAAGGAGACGCGCGTGGCTGCCCACCTCTCCGCCCAACAAGATCACGCCGGGGTTGAGGATCAGCGCCAGATCCAGAATCACGTCGGACACAATCGTGGCGCGTTGCACAAGAATTCGCTTGGCCTGGGCATTGCCCGCGGCTGCAAGATCGAAAACGTCCGCGGCACGACGGACCTTGGGATGCGGGCGCGCGCGCTTCCGGGTGGCCTGCCAGCTTCGCATGATTCCGGAAGCGCCTAGCACCTTTTCAAGCTTTCCATACCCGTGTATCGTGGGATGCGCTCGCGAAATATTCGGCACGCGAAGATATCCAATTTCACCGGCCGACCATTGAGAGCCGCGATAAATGTTGCCGTCCACGAAAATGCCGGCTCCCACGCCTTCGCCGATGGTAATGAATACAAAATTGTCCACGCCGCGCGCCGCACCACGATGATATTCGCCCTGGGCCGCCAGATTGGTGTCGTTCTCGACGATTGTCTGACATTTCAGTTCATTGCGGAGCAGCGCTCCGAACGGCACATTGTTCCATTCTTTCAGGGCGCTGAACGAGGTGACCATCCCCTCTTTCACGTTAACGATGGCCGGAACTCCCACAACGAGCCCGAACAGCTGGTCCTTCGACAGCTTCTGTTTGCGCAGCAGGCTGCGCACCTCCGCGGCGATCTGCGAGCAGACTGCCGACGGCGTCGACGATTGCCAGGGAACGGCGACTCTGGATCTGGCAAGTTCGAGCCCATGCAGATCGGCGAGAAGAAAACGGAGAAAGGCAGGACCAATTTCCACGCCGAGTACGCAGCCGCATTCCGAGCGGAATCGAATTATGTCCGGAGGCCTGCCGCCGGTGGAATCCCCTTCGCCAATCGGTTCCACCAATCCGGCGGACGCGAGGTACGCAACGACATTCGTGACCGTAGGGGCGCTGAGGCCAGAGGCACGCACCAGGTCGGCTTTAGAACAGGGGCCCGCTTCGCGCAGAAGTTTCAATAAGATTTGCGCGTTAGTTTGCCGCAGCAGGGGAGGCCTGCCAACGGGAACGAGTTCTTTCTTCACTGCGGGTTACTCCGTTTTTGGTGCGCGGCTTCGAACGTGGTGACCATGGTAAGGTATTTTCAGATTGTTTAGGAAGTTCCCTTTGCCCGCCGCAAGAAGTGGTTCCGGGCCCAAAAGAAGCCGTTTCGTAGCGCCGGCTTTTCGCGGCCGCACTGAAATTCTTCAATTCTTATTGCGCAACTGGGCCAGTCATCTCCATGGCCCATACGGCCGCTGGGCGCATGTACATGGAAGCCCGGAAATTGCCCGAGTCGTCCCATGCTTCCGGTGTACGGAACCAGTAGCCTTTGCTCTCATAAATCACATGGTACAGGCCCCAGGCAGTGTGGTAGCCCTCATCCTTGAATCCTTCGCTTAGCAGCAGGGCTGCGAAACCGAAACTCGTTCCAACCCACACCTCTTCGCCTTGCTCATTTCCCCTCATGATGCTGCCGTCAGCATTCATGCCGTTCGCCACGCCCATTTCACCATGGGCGAACTTCATCACATTGTTTGCGTAAATCTTCCGGAGTGCGGAGTGCCGCATTGCTGCCGGGACCAAATCGCCCAAACCGGTCATATTGGCGTACCACTGCCCTGCGAGTTGGTCGGCTTGAATGGCATCGCGGTAATCGCTCTCCATGTCGTAGCGGAAGTACTCGCCGTTCCACAGTTTGTCGATGTAGGACTTCTGCGCTCTCACGAACAAGTTGCGATATTGTTCCGCCGCGTTGTTCTCTCCGAGCGCTTTGGCGGTTTCCTCCGAAGCGCGCAGTGCCGCCAGCCACAACCCGCCACAATATGCGCTCACGCCGCGCACTACCCAGGAGTCGTAGGTCTGATCCGGATAACCGCTGTTTTCGGGGATCCCGGAGCCGTGATCGAACTGTTGCAGGTAGGTCATCGCCGCTTGCATCCCCGGCCACATGTCGCGCAGAAATGCCTTGTCGTCTTTGCCCGTCAGCACGTAGTCGCGATACACCATCAGCACGAACTTGGAATTCAAATCCTTCCAGTCATTGGTATCCTGCCAGCCGGGCTCGTTCACGGAGACGAATGGATCGCCCTCGGGCACACCCAAATCGTGGGGCACGGCGCCTGACTTTTTGCGCTTGTGCAGCACGGGCGCGCCGGTCTGCTGCGTTTTCCACACCCATAAACCCAGCTCCGGGTATTCTCGCGGAATGGTGGCCGCAAATTCCCGTAGCACTTGTTTATCGATGGTTGGCCAAAACTTGAGTAGCGGCAGGGAAGCGTAAAAGCGAACATCCAACGTTCCGTAGTACGCATAGTCGAAGCATTCCAGAAGAGCGAAGGTTGCCGGCGCTTGGCGATCAGATCCCGCCTGGCGCCCCCAGAAAGTCCCGCCGTCGGTGAGGGCATAGAGTTCGTTGAAGAGCATGCCGCGATACCAGGCGGGCTTGCTCTCATCGTTGATGTACGGGGCTTGCCAAGTATCGATGGCCTGGCTCCACTCGCTGGCGTGCAGCAAGCCATCGTGAGCGATTGCCCAGGAATTCTTTCCGCTGACGCCGTAGAAATCCGTGTAGCGCCGATTCCATTTTCGTCCCTGGCCAAATTCCACCACCGGAAAATCCCACGCGATAACCATGGGAACGATTTTCTTTTCCCCGGGTTGCAGCGTGAAGCGAATGGCCACGGCCCCGCCCAGCTTTTCGCTGGCACTCACCCATGAGGTGGCGCTGTTGGCCAATCTTCCGTCCTTGGAAAAGGGCGACCACACCGCCTTGCCATCTCCGTCTGCAAGAAATTCGGTCTGATACGTGACTTCGACGCCAGGCGTTTCCAGCGCGGCGATGGAAAACTCTCCGTCCCATTCGTTTCCCGATTCTTGAGCGCGATTACGGTCAAAGACGATGCCCTTCATCGTTTGCGATGGTCCAGCGTCTTCCGATCGAAAATAGTTGTGGTTCCCCTGATTCAGCGCGCCCTGAAAGTCGTGAGTATAGGTGCGAAACCAGCCATCCATATTCGTCCACGAAAGAAGCATGGAGACGGTCACGGCGTGATTGGTGGGATTTTCCGCGTGCCAGCGATATACGGCTACGGGATAACTGGATTCACGATCGTTGCCGGGCAGAACGGGAGAGAACTGCTCGAGCACCACGTGGGCAGGGAATTTCTGCCATTTGTAGTCATACCAGGACTTCGGGAACAGCGCGGCGTATTCGCCCGCTCCCACGGGATAGTCCCATTGCCAGCTCGACAATTCGCCGTTCTTGGGATGGTCTGTGGTCAGGACGCGCGCCGTTCCCGCGGCTTCGCCTTCTACTTGCTGGAACATCGCAAATTGGTTGGCCCAGACGGGGGCATATTTGTGCACGCCGCTTTTGATATGCCAGCGGGCGAAATCGCCGCGATAGGTTCGTGAGAATGTTCCGGCCCCGAATCCGCCGACGGGTGCGCCTTGCCAGTAACCATCGTCAATATCGGAGTTATTTTTCCGGGTCCCCGGATACGCAAGAGGCGCGCCCAGATGCCGTGTCCAAGCTATTTTGGGAATTTCGTCGCCGGAAAGGAGCGCAGGAGTCAAAGAGCAACAGAACGAGAGGGTAGCCAGGAGCAACAGCGAATATTTTCTCATCGGCCCTCCGAAGGCACGTCGATCAGGCGCGAATTGCAGCTATTCCGCCTGGCTTGTTGCGGTGAACAGTCAGCTAGCGTGATTCAAGCGGGAGCGCGCGGCTTAGAGCGGTGGCCTGGTCGTTCATCATCGTACCGAAAGCTTTACGTTTGCCGGCAGCTTGTTTTGTTTCCACGCAGCGAGAATCTTATGCGATGGCGGTTGAGAAACCCAGCGCCAAGTGTGAAAAGAAGATGGCTCTCACCGCTCGGAAATCAGGGTAGGATCGCCGCCAGCGGCGCGAAAGTCGAAACGGCCGCGGTTCCGAGGCTCCAGCCAGGAATTTCCTGGATGGAGGAATACGCTGGCGCAAGATTCCAGAGACAGCCAGCGGAAGATTAGACTGTGGTGTTTCGCGGGGCGACTCAGGAATTGCTTCCAGACTTGCTGCGCCATCGCCGGATCAATCCAAGCGCGCTGCCGCAATTCTGAGGAATTGAGGATACCCTCCGCCCACCGGCGCAGCGGACCGAGCAACCAGGCGCCTTCTGGAACCTCGAATCCTTTTTTGTCGTTTCGCTGCTGCCGGGGGAGTAGCGAAGAGCGTGCGCAGGCGGCAGAGCGGCGACATCGCGAAAAAAAGTTTCGGCGGAAGCATCGATCTCCTGGTAGGCAAGATAACGGTAGATGGTGCTGAGATTGGGTTCTGCGGGAAACGGACCGGAAGGGAAGGGTGCTTTCATTTCTGAGGCAAAAAGGAATGGGCCGCGGCGGCGAAAGTGGTAAAAGGGCTTTTCACCGAAGCGGTCGCGAGCGGCGACGAGCTGCTTCTGCTTGGCATCCCAAATAGCGAAAGCAAACATGCCGTTGAGGAAGGTGAGGCATTCGGTTCCCCGTCGGGCATAGGCAGCGAGGAAGACTTCGGTATCGGTGTGCGAACGGAATGAGTAAGTTTTGAGTTCGTCGCGAAGCTCCATCCAATTATAAATCTCCCGGTTGAAAGCGATGGTCAAGTTGCCGGTGTGGTCGCGCATGGGCTGATGGCCACGAGCAGAAAGGTCGAGATGGCCAGGCGACGGCGGCCGAGCATCACGCCATCCGCGGGAGAACTCCAGAGGCCAGCGTCATCAGGACCCCGATGGAGCAAATCGCGCATGCGCAGCGAGGCCGCTTTGCCTAGTGGCCAGTCTTTTCGGACGCAGCCGACAATTCCGGAGATGTCTTCGGGCTCCTCCGCCACACAGAAGCAGATAAACAGTCTAAAAAGAGAACCAAGGCATTCACATACTAAGACCCTGGTAGGATGGCCTAGCCCGGGTGATGCGTGGCACCATCGCCGCCGGCCTCGAGCGAGGGCCAAGTTGTGGCAAAATGAGGAATGGCGACTACCGAACAGCCGCTGACCGCAGGTACCGCCGCCTTCCAGTTTTCAGGGTTTCGCCTCTATCAAATTGCTCGCTTCTGCATTGTGTTCTGCACCGAGATGCAGTCGGTTGCCGTGGGCTGGCAAGTCTATGAAATCACGCGCCGGCCGCTGGATCTGGGACTAACCGGGCTGGTGCAATTCCTGCCTGGCGTGTTGCTGTTTTTGGTGGCCGGGCACATTACGGACCGGTTCGATCGCCGCCGTCTGTTAACCGTTTGTTATGTGGGATTTGCGTTTTCCTCGACGCTGTTGTTCGTATTGGCATTGAACGCGGGAAAATTACATCGCTCCGGATCGGTAACGCCCATTTTCGCGGTGCTGTTTCTGGTTGGCGCGGTTCGCAGCTTCAGCATGCCAGCTAGCCGCGCGCTTCTGCCGCAACTCGTGCCCGAAGAGCAGTTTCAAAATGCGGTGGCATGGAACTCGAGCATTTTTCAGTTCGCCACCATTCTGGGTCCGGCGATGGGAGGCATCCTTTACGCCTTTTTCCGCGGGCCTGCGGCGGTTTATGCAACAGCGGCGTTTGCCGGGGCGGCAGCCGTCCTGGTGACGCTGCGCATCCACGCCCAGCGCAAGCCGCGGCCGAGAGAGCCATTCACGCTGAACACAGTTTTTGCGGGCTTTCATTATATCTGGAAGCACAAGATTGTGTTCGGCTCGATTTCGCTCGATCTGTTCGCGGTGCTGCTGGGCGGCGCAGTGGCGCTTTTGCCGGTGTATGCAAAAGAGATTTTAAACACTGGGCCCTGGGGCCTGGGTCTGCTGCGTAGCGCGCCGGGAATCGGTGCCGCGGTGATGGCGCTGTTGCTGGCCTACCAGCCGATCCGCAAGCGTGCCGGAGCCACCATGCTGTGGTGCGTGGCTGGTTTCGGCGTGTTCACCATGGTCTTCGGATTTTCGCGCAGCTTGCCGCTCTCGCTGATTTCCTTGTTTTTCGTGGGCGCCGCGGACATGGTGAGCGTGGTCGTTCGCGGCGTACTCATCCAGATTGAAACGCCCGACGCGATGCGCGGGCGCGTGAATGCCGTGGACATGATCTTTATCGGCGCTTCCAACGAATTGGGCGAATTTGAATCGGGGCTAGCCGCGCAATGGCTGGGCGCGGTTCCCGCAGTCGTGCTGGGAGGTGCAGGGACAATTCTCGTGGTGGCTCTGTGGGCTTGGCTATTCCCAGAGCTTCGTCGCGCGGACTCCCTGACACCAGTGCGCACCCAGACGCGCGAGCCGAGCGCCTAGCTGGTTTCGATTTTGCTGTTGGCATCAGTGATCGTGATCGTGAACGTGCTCTGGCGTGGCAGGCGTGCCGCTGGGAACCAGGGGAACAGTGACCACCCCAGGCGCAGCCGCCAATTCTGCTTTCACGGACGCTGGAATCTTGTCGGCATTTTTCACCAACACGCTTACCTGCCATATCTGCGTCTCGCTCAGGCGCTCCTTGAAGCCCGGCATGCCGGACATACGAATGCCGTTGGCCACTTTCCAGTAGGTCTCCCAAGGTTCGTCGTCAGTAACTCCCATGCCATAGAAGAGGTGTGGAGGGGAGGGGAACATACCTGCGGCAATCACCGACTTCGGTTCACCGGGGAGCCCGTGGCAAACCGCGCAGTGTTGCTTGTAGACCTTGGCGCCCGCCAGGAAATTGGCTTCGTCCTGGGGCACTGGCGAATTGGGGTGGGGCAGCTTCTCCAGATAGCTATGCAGGGCCATGCCGGCAAATTTGCGCTCCAGCGGCATTTCCGGCGAAGTGACGGCTACAGGCGCGCGGCCGGAGGAAAAATAGTAATAAACGCCGGCCACAGCGAGCAGCAGCCCGAGCAAAATCCCTACGATGATCCCCTTGACCATCTTGATTGTCCCCTTCGAAGTGAAATGGTCTTGACGAATTCGGCGTGGTGCTCCGAAGCAGAGCTAGTGTACGACGCAGGAAGGGTTTATGCACCGGCTTTTGTGCTATGGTCAAATGAGGTTTTTAGCCAGGATCCCGGGAATAAGGGTAACCGTTTTCCTGTCCGGGCCGTCCAATCACTGGGTATTTCTGCGTTCCGATAGGTCTTTTACGGAGTAATTTCCCGCCACCACGCTTATTGGCGAGCCCTGGTCCTGTCCGCGGATAACTCGCCCGTGCGGCTTCAAACTAGAGGAGTTCCTGGGAATGGCCCCTTACGACACAGTGGATGCGCAGCAAACACGCGCAGCTTCGACTTCCGCGGTTTCCTTACCGTCACGTGCCCCATCGAAAAGCCGGTGGTGGGTGTGGCTGGTGGTCCTTGGTTTAGTCGGGGCCGGCCTATGGTATGTGCGCTCCCGGGCACTGCAAGCTGCTTCCTCGGCGACCGCAGGCGCAGTGCCGGGAGCTGGAGGACTTGGGGCCGCACCCGGTAGTTTCGTTGTGCCGGTGGTAGTGGCGACCGCGACGAAGGGGGATCTGCCGGTTTTCTACAACGGGCTGGGGACCGTGACGGCGCTCAACACCGTCACGGTGCGCACGCGGATTGATGGAGAATTGACAAACGTTGCGTTCAAAGAAGGCCAGTTTGTGAAGCAAGGAGACTTGCTGGCGGAAATCGATTCGCGGCCCTATAAGGTTCAGTTGGAACAAGCGCAAGGCCAGTTGGCCAAGGACGTGGCAGCGCGCAAGGATGCCGAGATCAATCTGGAGCGGTACAAGCTGCTGTTCAAAGAGGGAGTGATCCCGCAACAACAATTGGATACCCAAGGTTCGTCGGTCGGGCAATTTGATGGCGCCATCCAGACAGACCAGGCCAACATCGATAACGCGAAACTGAATATCGCGTATTGCCGGATTACCGCGCCCATCAGCGGGCGCGTGGGCCTGCGGCTGGTCGATTCCGGAAACATGGTGCATGCCTCCGATGCCAGCGGTTTGCTGGTGATCACCCAGGTGCAGCCGATTGCGGTGATTTTCAGTTTGCCGCAAGACCAGCTTCCGGCGGTCTATTCGAGACTGCGGAATGGGCTGGAACTTTCCGTGGATGCGTTCGATCGCGACAATACCTCGAAGATCGCGGCTGGCAAACTTTTGACCATTGATAACCAGATCGATCCGACCACCGGCACGTACAAACTGAAATCGATCTTCAGCAATACGGACAATTCGCTGTTCCCCAACCAATTCGTGAACGTCCATTTGCTGGTAGATACCAAGAAGAACGTGGTGATCGTTCCGACGTCGGCGATCCTGCGCGGTTCGCAGGGAATTTATGTTTTTGCCGTTGGACCTGATAACACGGTGAAGGTGCGCAATCTTACGGTGGCGGAGACAAACGGCAATGTCACCGGTATCGCCAAGGGCCTGTCCGCGGGCGAAGTGGTGGTTACCGATGGCCAAGACAAGTTGCAGGACGGCAGCAAAGTAGAGCCGCGTACCGCGCCATCCGCGGCGGCGTCCTCGGGTGCGGCGACGACGGCTGGCAATTCTTCTTTCGCCTCACCGGGTGGAGGACCTGCTCGATGAATCCGTCACGGCCGTTCATTTTGCGGCCGGTCGCCACCACATTGTTGATGGTTGGCGTCCTTCTGGTGGGCTATGTTGCCTACCGGCAATTGCCTGTTTCGGCGTTGCCGCAAGTCGATTACCCCACAATTCAAGTCCAGACCTTTTATCCTGGAGCCAGCCCGGAAGTGATGGCTTCTTCCGTGACCGCTCCGTTGGAGCGCAACTTCGGCGAGATCCCAGGCCTGCTGCAGATGACCTCGACGAGCTCCTTCGGCAGCTCGCTGGTTACGCTGCAGTTCAATCTCGACCTGAATATCGACGTTGCCGAGCAGGAGGTTCAAGCGGAAATCAATTCCGCGTCCAACCTCTTGCCCAAGGATCTGCCCAACCCGCCGGTCTACAGCAAAATCAATCCGGCAGACGCGCCGATTCTGACGCTGGCGCTTACCTCACAGACGCTGCCGTTGTCGAAAGTGGAAGATCTGGCGGACACCACGCTGGCGCAGAAAATTTCGCAACTTTCGGGAGTTGGCCTGGTCAGCATCAGCGGCGGCCAGCGGCCCGCGGTGCGGGTGCAGGCGAATCCCACGGCGCTGGCTTCGTATGGGCTGAGTCTGGAAGATTTGCGGACGGCGCTGGGAAATGCGAACGTCGACCAGGCCAAAGGCACGTTTGACGGGCAACAGCAAGCCTATACGATTGGCGCGAATGACCAGCTTCTTTCCAGCGACGGCTATCGCAACATCGTGATCGCGTTTCGTAATGGGGCACCTGTCCGGCTGAGTGACGTCGCGACTGCCGTCGACGGCGCCGAAAATGTCTGGCAAGCGGCGTGGGCCAACAAGCAACCTGCCGTCATCTTGAACATTCAGCGGCAACCAGGCGCGAATATTATTGCCGTGGTCGACCGGGTGAAGCACATTCTGCCGCAGCTGCAGGCAGCGCTGCCTGCTTCGATTCAGGTGACGACGCTTACGGACCGCACCGCAACGATTCGCGCTTCGGTGGCTGATGTGCAATTCACGTTGCTGCTGACCATTGCGCTCGTCGTGATGGTCATATTTCTTTTCCTTCGCAGCACCCGCGCAACGATCATTCCCAGCGTCGCGGTTCCGCTGTCCATCGTGGGCACTTTTGGCGTCATGTATCTGCTGGGCTACTCGCTGAACAATCTTTCGCTGATGGCGCTGACAATTTCCACGGGTTTCGTGGTCGATGACGCCATCGTGATGATTGAAAACATCAGCCGGTACATCGAAGACGGCGACTCGCCCTTGCAAGCGGCGTTGAAAGGTTCCGAGCAGATCGGCTTTACCATCGTTTCGCTGACCGTCTCGCTGATTGCCGTGCTGATCCCGTTGCTCTTTATGGGAGACATTGTCGGGCGGCTATTCCGGGAATTTGCGGTGACCCTGGCTGTCACCATTCTTGTCTCCGCGATGGTTTCTTTGACGCTGACGCCGATGATGTGCGCGAAATTGCTGCGCCACCAGCCTGCGAGTCAACACACGTGGTTCTATCGCAAGTCCGAAAAAGTATTCGACGATGTGATCGCTTTCTATGGCCGCACGTTACAGGTGGTTCTGCGCTTCCGCACCGTCACCCTGCTCGTCACCGTGGCCACGCTGGCGGGAACCATTCTGCTGTACATCTATGTGCCCAAGGGATTTTTCCCGGTGCAGGACACTGGCGTAATTCTTGGGGTTTCCGAAGCGGCGCAGAACGTTTCTTTCACCGCGATGGCAAATCGTCAGCAAGCTCTGGCGGATGTCATCTTGAAGGACCCGGCGGTGGCCAGCTTATCTTCGTTTATTGGCATTGACGGAACCAACACCACCCTGAACAGCGGCCGCGTGCAGATCAACCTGAAGCCCTTGGAGCAAAGAAAGATCAGTGCCTCGGACGTGATCCGGCGTTTGCAGCCGGAACTGGCCAAGGTCAACGGCATGACCCTGTTCATGCAGCCGGTACAGGATCTGACGGTGGAAGACCGCGTGTCGCGCACGCAGTTTCAGTATTCACTGGAGGATGTCGACGCCAAAGAGCTTGCATATTGGACGCCGCGCTTCGTCGAGAAATTGAAAACCCTCCCCGAACTGCGCGACGTGGCCACTGATCAGCTCAACGATGGCCTTCTCGCCACGCTTACGATTGACCGCGATTCTGCTTCGCGCCTGGGCATCTTGCCCTCCGATATCGACAATACACTTTACGATGCTTTCGGCCAGCGCCAGGTCTCCACCATCTACACGCAACTCAACCAGTATCATGTTGTGATGGAAGTGAATCCAGACTTCCGCCAGAATCCCGACGCTTTGAAAAACATCTACGTGCATTCCTCCAATGGCCAGCAGGTTCCTCTGAGCGCTTTCACTCGAGTGGAGCCGGGGGGCGCCGCTCTCGCCATCAATCATCAGGGCCAGTTCCCAGCGGTCACCATTTCCTTCAACCTCGCGCCGGGTGCTTCGCTCGGCGACGCCACCAGGGTGATCGAACAGGCGCGCGCAGACATCCGCATGCCGCCCAGCATTCAAGCGACTTTCCAGGGCACAGCCGCGGCCTTCCTGCGCTCCCTGGCGAACGAGCCGCTGCTGATTCTTGCCGCGCTGATCACCGTTTACATCGTGCTGGGAATTCTGTACGAGAGCTACATCCATCCGATCACGATTCTCTCGACGCTGCCTTCCGCCGGAGTGGGCGCCATCCTTGCGCTGCTTCTGTGCCGCACGGAATTCAGCATCATTGCGCTGATCGGCATCATTCTGTTGATCGGCATCGTAAAGAAAAACGCCATCATGATGATCGACTTTGCGCTGGAGGCTGAGCGCACCCAAGGAAAGAAACCCCTGGATGCGATTTATGAAGCCTGCCTGCTGCGTTTCCGGCCCATCATGATGACCACCATGGCGGCGCTGCTCGGCGGCTTGCCTCTGGCGCTAGGTTCTGGCGTGGGCTCGGAGCTTCGCCGGCCGTTGGGGATCACGATCGTGGGCGGACTGATCCTGAGCCAGATTCTGACGCTCTACACCACGCCTGTTGTTTACCTGGCGTTTGACTGGCTGGCAAGCCGGCTGCATCTCGGGATTGCCAACGCTGCGGATGAACCGGCACTCGGAGACTAGCGGATGAATTTTCAATCCAACTTCTCCGCTCCCTTCATCCGGCGACCGGTTGCGACGTCGCTGGTGACGATTGCCATCCTGCTTTCGGGCGTGATCGCGTTTCGGTTTCTTCCCGTTGCTCCGCTGCCGCAAGTCGATTTGCCGACGATTGGTGTGGGCGCCAGTTTGCCTGGGGCCAGCCCCGAAACCATGGCGTCCTCGGTGGCAACTCCTCTGGAGCGCCAATTCGGCCGCATCTCCGGCGTTACGCAGATGACTTCGTCATCGACGCTGGGCAACACCGGGATCACGCTGCAGTTTGACTTGAATCGCGACATCAACGCGGCTGCCCGCGACGTGGAAGCCGCGATTAACGCCGCACGCAGCCAGTTGCCCGCCGATTTGCCCAGCCAGCCCGAGTACCGCAAAGTGAATTCCGCGGATGCTCCCGTTCTGATCCTGTCGTTGACCTCGGAGACGATTCCGCCTCCGGAGATTTACGACGCAGCCAACTCCATCCTCGCTCAGAAGATTGCGCAGGTTGACGGCGTCGGCCAGGTGTTTGTGTGGGGAGCTGCGAGCCCTGCTGTGCGGGTGCAGGTGAATCCGCAGCTGCTGAACAGTTACGGCATCAGCCTGGAAACCGTGCGCAAGTCGCTGCAATCGGCGAATTCCAATCAGGCCAAGGGTTCCTTGTCGAACGGCGGCCGCACGTGGGAAGTCACGGACACCGATCAACTGTTTAAGGCCTACGAATATGAGCCGCTAATCATTGCGGGCCACGCGGGGGCACCCGTGCGCCTGCGAGACGTCGCCACGGTGACGGATTCCGTGGAGGATATCCGCAACCTGGGACTCTCGAACGCCAAGCCCGGTGTGATTCTGGCGGTGTTCCGGCAACCCGGCGCGAACATGATCGAAACCGCGGACCGCGTAAAAGCTACGCTGCCGTGGCTGCGCTCTTCCATTTCGCCAGCCATGGATTTGAGCATCTTGATCGACCGCACGGTGGTGATTCGCGCTTCGGTTCACGATGTCGAGCGCACCATGATCATCTCCATCTGCCTCGTGATTCTGGTGGTCTTTGCCTTTCTACGAAATTACCGCGCCACCATTATTCCCAGCGTCGCCGTTCCTCTCTCGCTGGTGGGAACGTTCGGGTTGATGTACCTGTTCGGCTACTCCATCGACAATCTTTCTCTGATGGCCCTTACCATCTGTACCGGCTTCGTTGTGGACGACGCCATTGTCGTGATCGAAAATATCAGCCGGCACATGGAGAACGGCCTGGGCCCGTACCAGGCCACTATGAAGGGCTGCGGCGAAATCGGGTTCACCGTGCTGTCCATGAGCGCATCCTTGGTGGCGGTGTTCATCCCTATTCTGATGATGAGCGGACTTGTGGGGCGGCTATTCCGTGAGTTCGCGGTGGTGCTCAGCGTGGCGATCGGCGTTTCTCTTTTCGTGTCGCTTACCACTACGCCGATGATGTGCGCGCGATTCCTGAAGCACGCAGAGAAAAAGAAGCATGGATTTTTCTACCGGATTTCGGAGCGCTCGTTCAACGGCATGCTCCATGGCTACGATCTTTCGCTACGCTGGGTGTTGCGTCATCAATTCCTGATCCTTTGCGTCACGATTTTTACCGCGGGCCTGAGCGTTTACATGTTCAAACACGTCAACAAGGGCTTCTTTCCGCAGCAGGACACCGGGCGCATCAATGGATTCATTCAGGCCGATCAGGACACCTCGTTCGTGGAAATGTCCAAGAAAATGCGCGCGTTCGTTGATATCGTGCGCGCGGATCCCGCGGTTGACACCGTCACCGCGTTCACCGGCGGAGGGAACGGCACCAGCACCGCGCGCATGTTCGCGCAATTGAAGCCTTTGGCCGATCGCAAGATTAATGCCGATCTTGTGATCGCGCGGCTTCGCGACAAGACCTCTGGCATCCCTGGAGCTTCACTGTTCCTGCAATCGGTTCAGGACGTAACCGTGGGCGGGCGCTTCGGTGCAGCGCAGTTTCAGTACACGATGCAGGCCGACAACCTCGACGACCTGTATCACTGGGCTCCCATCCTCATGGATCGCATGCGGCAGATTCCGGAACTGCGCGACATCAATTCCGACCAACAGAATAAGGGGCTGCAATCTTATCTTGCCATTGATCGCGACACCGCCGGGCGCCTGGGAGTTTCCATCCAGGACATCGATAACGTGCTGGGCGATTCCTTCGGCCAGCGCCAAGTCTCCAATATTTACAAGGGACTGAATCAGTACCACGTTGTACTGGAAGTCGCGCCGGAATTCCAGCAGAATCCGGAGGCCCTGAAGCTCATCTACGTGCCCTCGAGCTCCGGGAAGCTGGTTCCGCTAAGCAGCTTCGCGCATTACGAGCACTCCAACACCTCGCTGTCGATCAATCACCAGGGGATTTTCCCGTCCATCACGCTGTCGTTCAATCTGGTGCCTGGCGCGTCTTTGGGGCCGGCCGTGGAGCATGTGGAAGAAGCGCGGCGGCAATTGGGGGTCCCAAGCACTGTCCACGCGACGTTTCAGGGAACCGCGCAGGCGTTTCAGGATTCGCTCTCGAATCAACTGGTTCTGATCCTGGCGGCGCTTGGAGCGGTGTACATCGTTCTGGGCATTCTGTACGAGAGCTTCATTCACCCCATCACCATTCTCTCGACGATTCCATCGGCCGGTATTGGCGCGTTGCTCGCTCTTCAGCTGATGAACATGGATCTGAGCATCATCGCGCTAATTGGAATTATTCTGCTGATCGGAATCGTGAAGAAGAACGCCATCTTAATGATCGATTTCGCGGTGCAAACCGAACGCGAAGAGCAGAAGCCGCCCGACCAGGCGATCTACAAGGCTTGCCTGCTTCGCTTCCGTCCCATCATGATGACCACCATGGCCGCGATGTTTGGCGCGCTGCCGCTGGCGCTCGGCACCGGCGTAGGCGCGGAACTGCGGCGGCCTTTGGGCATTGCGATCGTCGGGGGGCTGATTCTCAGTCAGATGCTGACGCTGTTCACTACGCCGGTGGTTTATATTTACATGGACCGCCTGCAGTCGGCGCTTCGCCGCGCTTTCCGGAAGCCGGCTGTTCCGTCCCACGCGCCGGTTCATTCTGACTGACAATCTTCTCTACAGCTCATCTGATAACCAGAGCAGAGGGAATTCCTCAGGGGCTAAGCCCTCGTTTTGCCTGGACCTTTCGGCATGGTTGAAGGCCTGCCCTCGCGAGTGCCGTTTATGATTCGGCTTGTAGTCGAGGGTGGGCACGTGGGAGGGTGCGCGTTGGTCTTCCATATCTCAGCCGGCGAAGCTCGATATTTCTACGAACTACCAATCAACCAGCCGGTCAGGAACACCAGCACGCCACCAAGAATCACCTGGAACGCGGCCTGCAAAAACGGCGTGTCCATATAGCGATGGCGAATATAACTGATGGCGCCGAGCTCCACGGCAACCACCATGATGGCTACGCCGGTAGCGGCACGAAATTGCGGAATCAAGTAGGGAAGCGTGTGCCCCAAACCGCCGGCGGTGGTCATCAAGCCGGTTACCGTGCCACGAATCCAGGGTGAGCCGCGCCCGGTCAAAGAGCCGTCGTCAGACAACGATTCCGCAAAGCCCATCGAGATGCCCGCGCCGACACTGGCGGCCATGCCGACCAGGAACGCGTCCCAACTTTTTTGCGTGGCAAATGCGGCGGCAAATAATGGCGCGAGCGTGGAGACAGACCCGTCCATTAATCCTGCCAAGCCTGGCTGCACGTACTGCAGCATGAACAGCCGGCGATGCGACTGCTCTTCCATGTCTTTGGCCTGCTCGGTCAGGTGTTTTTCTTCATACGCACCGGCGGCTTTGGTGTGTTTTCGCTCTTCGTCGGCCAGCATATTCAGCAGCTCTCGCACTTTCAAATCGGTGGTCATGCTGGCCGCGCGCGAATAAAATCGGCTCGCTTCCATTTCCATGATTTCCGCTTGACGCCGCGCCTGCTTCACGCCCAACGGACGCATCATCCATACCGGGCGGCGTTGCAGGAATCCGCGAACGTCTTCGCGACGGATGGGAGGAATCCGATCGCCGAACCGTTCACCGAACATGGCAAGCAATCGGTCGCGATGGCCACCTTCTTCCGTGCGCATCTCTTCGAACATTTCCGCGGTAGCCGGGTACGATTCCCGAAGGGCATCCGCGAATTCACCGTAAATGCGGCCGTCCTCTTCCTCATTGGCGATCGCAATCGCCAAAATCTCTTTCTCGGTCAAATCCTTGAATCGTTTGAGCATGGGTTCCTTCGCCGGAGCGAACTTCCGGTAGAGAATGGCACAGATAGGGAGGGGAAGTCATCTCTTGGCTGAAAGCGTTGCTGACTCAGCTTCTGAGCTATCGACCATACGCCCAGAGTTTCCTATTCCGTTTTCCGCGACCCGTTCCCGGGCACGTGGCTCATAATACCCACATAAATAGTTAGCGGGAGGCGTTAGCGGAGGGTCACTCAACAGGGTGACCGTTGCCCTTGCGCTCGCTTGGCCCTGAGGCTAGCAATTTAGCGTAGGGTGGTTTGCGCCAAACGCAACCTGTCCAGTGTGGAAGAAACACCATTTTTGTACGTCAGCAGATGCCTATGGGTTTGTCACGCCGAAAGGCAGGAGGATCATATGACCGCATTTGACCAGCAGGTGGCGACCGCCAAGCAAGCGTTCGCGTGCCCCCGGCAGGCGGGCTGGGTGTGCCTCTAGAGGTCCAAGGGAGTTGCCCGATGGAAAACGCGGTCGGTCTGGTCATGACGGGTGGCGGTGCTCGCGGCGCTTATCAAGCTGGCGTTCTCAAGCGGATTGGCGAGTTGAAGCGCGTCCGGACCCAAGGTAATCCTTTTCCCATCATAGGAGGCGCTTCGGCGGGAGCAATCAATGGCGCTGCTCTTGCCACAGGTTGTCACGACTTTGCTTCGGTCACCCAGATTCTTGCAGAATTCTGGGCAACTCTTAAGCCTTCCGACGTCTTTCGCTGTGACGTTTTGTCCCAAGCACATAATTCCATCACCTGGATGGTCGATCTCTCCCTCGGTGCAATTCTGGGGGGAGGCCATGCCCGATCGTTGTTGGATGCCACCCCGCTGCGACATTTTCTGAATCGGCACCTGGAGTGCGACCGGATACAGGAAAACATCAAGCGTGGGCACCTCTACGCTCTCGCTATTTCCGCGACCAACTTCAACTCAGGAAAAAGCTATCTCTTCATTCAAGGGATGCAGGGACATGCGATTTGGAAACGGGTCCGACTGGTGACCGTTGCGACGAAGATTACTGTCGATCACGTTTGCGCCTCCTGTGCTATTCCTTTTGTTTTCCAGCCGGTAAGACTAACAATCCCGCCTCGTGGATCTGCGTTCTTCGGCGATGGTTGTGTGCGCCTTCAACAGCCTCTCAGTCCGGTAATCCGCCTGGGGGCCGAGAAGGTTTTCGCTATCGGCGTCCGCTGTGGGAACAGAGAACGTCCAGAGGAGGCCACCGATGAGAGAAACCCTTCGCTAGCGCAAGTGCTGGGAGTCGTTTTTGACGTTATTTTTCTGGATCATCTCGACACTGACATCGAGCACCTTGAGCGGTTGAATCAGTTGCTCAAGCATGACCAGATCAATCAGCCCGGCATTGCAGGCAATCACATGCGGGCATTGAGAACCTTTATCATCGCGCCTTCGGTCCATTTATCAGACGTGGCAAAGCAGCACCAGAAAGACATGCCCGCTCTGATCCATTACTTTCTATCCAGTTTGGGCCGAGACGCAGCTTCCTGTTCGGATCTGATGAGTTACCTACTATTCACGCCACAGTACACCCGAGAGCTCATTGAGATTGGTTACCGGGACGCCAGCAAACGAATCGATGAAATCGAGGGCTTTCTCTATTCGTCTCAGGGGCGAGACGCTGAAGACCGACTGACCAGTGAAACGGGAGGGAACCTCCCTAAGGCAGGCTCGGCAGCGAAACGGGCTGGAAATTCGGTCCGCTCTCGGAGGTGAAATCGCACCACGTGCAAAGTTCCGAGACCAAAGACGAGTTTCTCGGGTGGCGGATTGAGCGTTTCTTGGCCTAGCGCGACAACAAGACAGGACAGCGGTCGGAAGCGGGCACTTGATGCTTTAGGGTTCGCTTATTGGCGGGCATTGCTTCTGATACGCTGCGATCTGTGGTTCCGGGTGCTTGGATTTCCACGCGCTCCACTACTACCGGCGCTCTTGACACAGTTGGGTTTCTTGTCAAGGATTACGCCGTTCTCCAGTTCGCCAAAGTAGTGACCAGCCATGCAGTAAACTTGTGAGCCGCGCAATTGGCCGACTGGCTGACCTTGCAAGTCGTAGATGATCTTGCCGTCGTGAAAACCGACCGACGCGCCCCATTTTGCGTAGATAGCGTCTTGCATATCGAGTCCCCAGCTGTTCCCAGATCACCCGATGTCGGGCATGGTCCGTGGCGCCACGCCGTATCGCCGAGGATCCTCGCCCGCAGGCTCGCTCGTCAAACGTTTTGTTTGCATGCATCACTTCTGAATATTTCATCCTACTTGTACGTTCTCGATTTAAACGCCGAGCGGACCGAGGGAAACGTCTGACTTCGAGTCGCGTTGGCTAGAGCTTGCTCGGACAACAAGCTCTTCGGAATGGGGCTTGATGCCACCGAAAAGCCTCAGTTGCTAGTTCGATATACGAGCGAGGGTTTCAGCGGTTAAAGCCGCAAGCTTTCTGAAGAGCGGTTCGGCGAGTTCTTCCTTTTCTGTTGCTGGAAGTCTCAAGTGTTGCTCGACTTCCGATTCCATGTCCTGAAGTTCCTTCGACGGTGCGATTTCTGCCAATCGCTGGAAAAGCATCTTGTGTGCTTGTTTTCGTTCCATCACTTCCAGTCCATCCAGGATCTGGCGATGCGATGTTCCCTCCCAAATCGCGAGAATCATTGCTTCCCGATACCACCGTTCCGCACCATACTCGGCAAGCACACCTAGGCCGCCGTGCACTTCCATGGCCCACTTTGCCGTATCAACCGCCAACTCGGCGGTCCAGTATTTTGCAAGATGTGCCACCAGACGAAACAGGTGATAGCGATCGGAGTACGGCGGCCGCTCCATCCAAACGTCATTCAGAAGCTGAACAGAATCCCACGCGAGCGCAAACGCTGATCGAAGCGCCTGCAAGCGATTCTCAAATTGATGGCGAAGCAGCGGATGCTCTAGTATTGGCTTGCCGAATGCAGTGCGATGCTCGGCGTAGGAAAGCGCATTGGCCATCGCGCGCTGTGCCAACGCCACACTCACGACGCTGTTCGCTACCCGAGAGAGGTTCAACACTTCGAGGATCAGATAAATTCCCGAGTTGGCCGAGCCGAGCAGGTAGCCTTCGCTGTCTCTTAGCTCAATCTCCCCGGTGGGAACAGAGCGAGTTGCAATCTTGTCCTTCAGCCGCCGGATAAAGTAGTTGAGCTCACCATCCCTGCGGTATCGCGGTACCAGGAATAATGCCAGGCCGCGCACACCTGCCGCAGCTCCGTGCGGACGCGCAGCTACAACGGCTAACTCTGCATTAGCATTGCTCGCAAAGTATTTGTCGCCGGTCAGCCGCCAGCAATCGCCCGAAGCCCGGGCAATCGTCTCGACAGCGGCTCCCAAATCCGAGCCGCCTTTGATCTCTGTCATCCACGTGGCACCCTGCCACACGGAATCGTCCTTGCGCGAGAGTTGAGGCAAAAAGCGAAGCTGCAGTTCGGAACTTCCATATTTTGCAAGAGGTACCGCCGTGCCCAGTGACACAGTGTAAGGGCAGCAAATTCCGGGATCGTAGAACGCAATGTTGTACATCAGCAGATAAGTAGGGAGCAGCGATTTTTCTTCCACCGCGCGCCAAACCACGCCGCATCGGTAACCCCTCTTCAAAATCGCCTGATATTCGTGAGGATAGAGAATTTCATCGACGCGTCTTCCGCGACGATCGAACATCCGCAACCACGGTGTCCCAGCACGGTCGATTGCGTCCGAAATGGCGACGCCTTCGTTTTTCCACCAAGCCTCCTCAGCGTCGAGCACATCGCAATGTGGAATATTTCCGAGCCTGCTCTGCAGCAAGCTGAGAGGTGAACGGAGTGCGATAATACCTGTCATTTCAGCGCATGTTAGGCGGGCAGCATGGGCGCGTCAAGCTACGCGGTTGGCCCGCGATCGGGGCAAAACTGCATCCCGCGCTAATCCTGGCGCAACGCGCTAATTGGATCTACCTGGCTTGCGCGACGGGCCGGAATGAAACTGGCGAACAAAGCCGCAGTCAGAAGGATCGGAATCATGATCGCAAAAGTGGACAGATCGATAGACCGCGTTCCGTCAACTAGATGTTGCAAAAGACGGCCCGCAGCTAGAGCGCCGAAAACTCCTACAGCAATGCCGACGACAATGATGCCAAAGCTCTGGCCGAGTACAAGCCGCATGATATCTCGGGTGCTGGCCCCCAGCGCCATGCGCAATCCGATTTCCGGTACACGCTGGTTCGTCAAATAGGTCAACACACCGTAGATGCCGATGCACGCCAGCAGCAAAGCTAAGCCGGCGAATATGCCAAACAGCCACAAAAGAAAGCGTTGCCGGTCGAGTGAGGCTCTCCTAAGGTCGTCCATGGTATGAACATCGTAGAGCGTCTGGTCACCACCAGGGCCGCGCAATTCCCGCCGCAGCGATTCGGCTACATTCAAGGGGGTGATGCTGGTCCGGACGGTAATTGACATTACCGAAGAAAGGAAATGCACCAGGGGTTCTGGTAACTGATAAAAAGAACAATAGATTTGATCGCGCACTCGCGATTGATCATCGTCGGCGAGCCCCCAATGCCGGACATGCCCCACCACACCTACGATTTTGGCTGGGTTGGAGTCCATCCCCTGAATCCAGAGGGGTTTGCCCACAGGGTCGATTCCCGCGAAAGCACGTTGCGCCAAATTGTCATCAATCACGACAACAAGTTCGCGGCCAATGCGATCTTGTTCGTTAAGGAAACGGCCTCGGCGCAGCCGGATGCCCATCACGTTCAGATAATCGGGCGTCACAATGGATGTGAGTGCGAGAGGAATTTGGTCCGGCGGGGGCGGGACCGCCGTGGCCCAATACCCCACGGAGTCTTCTCCTACTCGCATAGGGACGACGTCTGCCAGCGCGACGGACTGCACTCCCGGCAAGCGGCGGGCGCGGTCCAGCACGTCCTCCCAGGCGGCACGCAACTTCGTCGGGTTCTCAAGCACAGCGGGAGAAAGCGCCACGTGTGCGGCCAACACATTTCGGGTATTAAATCCGGGGTCGAGGGATGACAACCGCAGCAGCGTGCGCCCCAGTATTCCCGCCGAGACCAACAGCACCACGGCAAGCGCCACCTCAGCACCCACGAGACCGCTATGCAAGCGACGCGTGCTTCCACCCAGGCTCCGGCCCGCGCCGCGGAGCGCGCGTTCCAGTTGGCGCGCCGGAACACGCAAAGCCGGTGCGAGTCCGAAAAGAAGACTGCTGAGCAGCGACACGCCGATGGCAAAAAGCAGTACGCGCCAATCGAGCTGGACGGCCTCGGCGCGCGGCAAGCTTCCCGGCCAAAGGGATACGAACGGATGAATACCGACGAACGCGAGCACTATGCCCAGTGCGCCCCCCGAAATCCCAAGCACGCTGCTTTCCGTCAGACATTGGCGCACCAACCGGCCGCGGCTCGCTCCGAGCGCCGCGCGCATGGCCAATTCTCGCTCGCGCGCAACGGCGCGTGCCAGCAGCAAGCTGGCGACATTGACGCAAGCAATCAGTAGTACCAGGCTGACCGCCCCGAGCAGCAGCCAGAGCGTGGGCCGGACATCGCCGACCACCTCTTGGCTGAGCGCATGCACCACCATATCGCGTCCTTGATTCTCTTGTGGGTATTGCACCGCGAGTTGGCGGGCAATCACCGATAGCTCGGTCTGTGCTTGTGCGAGCGTCACCTTCGGCTGAAGACGCCCCAGAACATGAATGAAAAACGCGCCGCGATCCCGCATTCTCGGCTCCGTGCTTTGGCCGAGCGGAGTGTAGATGTCGGCTTCGCCATCCATGCGAAATCCAGCGGGCGCGATTCCGACGATGGTGTACGATTTCCCCTCCAAAATAAGGCGCTGCCCGATCGTTTCTTTGCTTGCGGCAAAGCGGCGCCGCCACAGGCTGTAGCTGATGATCGCGACTGGTGTTGCGCCCGGTTGGTCTTCTTGCGGCAGAAACGCGCGACCTTCGACCAGTGGAACGCCGAGAACAGAAAACAACCCGGACGAGATTTGGCGGCCAAAAACGTACTCCGCTTCTCCGGGCACAGTTACCGTGCCTCCACCATATGTCCACGCAGCTACAGAGCCCAGAGTGCGACTGGCATTTTGATAGTCGTGAAACTCGGGATAGGAAAAGCCCCACTGCTCACCATATTTCTCCGTCTTTCCGTGCAGAGTGACTAATTGGTCGGCTTGCGGGTAAGCCAGCGGCTTCAATAGAACGCCATTGATGATTGTGAACATGACGGTCGTCGCTCCGCTGCCCAGCGCAAGCGTCAAAATCGCAACGGCCGCAAAGCCAGGTCGCTGGCGCAGGGTGCGAAGCGCATACCGAAAGTCCTGAAACATGTCCTCCAGCCAGCGTGTGCCACGGGCATCGCGGCACTTCTCTTTGACTTGCTCTGGACCGCCAAGAGCGAGGCGGGCATTTCGCTGCGCCAGGTCGCGAGCGTTGCCCCGCGCGATCAATTCGTGCACATGTTCGTCGAGGTGGAAGCGCAGTTCCTTCTCGAGCTGTTGCTCCATTTTCTTTCTTTGCCAGAGACGTTGCCACCAGTTCACCGCGCACCCCCATTGGCCATTCCGAGAATGAGCGCGATCGCATCGATCAATCGCTGCCAGCTGGCAGCTTCCGTTTCGAGCTGCTTCCGGCCTTTCCCTGTCAGGCGATAGAACTTGGCCTCACGTCCCGTCTCGGTCTCCTTCCAATCCGCCGCCAGGAGGCCGCGATTTTCAAGCCGGTGCAGAGCCGGGTAAAGCGACCCCTCCGGAACCTGGACGACGCCGCGCGACACTTGCTCCAATCGCTGGGCAATTGCGTATCCGTGGACCGGACCAAGCGCGACAACTTTCAAGATCAAGAGATGCAACGTTCCTTGGGGAAGATCCGTTTTTGGCGCCGCCATCGCTTATACCTCGAGCTTCTATATGTATGTTAAATCAGGACCCATAGAAGTGCAAGGTATGTAATCGTGCGTGGCCCGCCTATCAACGGAATTTCGAGGCAGGATTCGTCCGGGTCTGGCGACCCGTGGTCGGGAATTGTTGCCTTTCGTCGTTAAGAAGATGCCCTTCAGCCCACGCCGCTGGCAGAGGTTGCCGGAGGCGCCAGCAGTGCTAAAAACAGTCGTCTTAGTTTTCATTATCAGCGGCCTAGTCATATCGGCAGCGTCCGGTCTGCTTGGTCAATCCCGGCCCACGCAATCTGTACCTGCGCAGACATGGAACCTGCCTCAGGGAAGGGAGGTGAAGGACCGCGGTACCCGCACGTAGCGCTTTGACGTGGACTACAACATGGCCAACACCAAGGGCGAGGTGCAGTTCCGCCAGCACCTGAGGGGTGAATATCCGCGCGGATTGCCAGACGGAGAAGTCATGTGCAAGAAGGTTGCCGAGGCGGACGCGGCCGGACCCGCGGCACCATTCGGAGCGGCACAGAAACGCCAGTTTATGGAGGGATTCCGCGCTCCAGGCATCTTGCAGAAACTCGAGCATGCTGTCGGCGTGGCTGAGGCAGCATGGTAGATGGCAAAGCATGATGGTGAGACATACTGTTTCGAGCGTCTCGGTCTTAGCGCTTGCCCTTCCTCTCTTTCTGAAGGAGAATCTCGGCCATTGTTGTCCCCCTCTTCGGGTGATTCATGAGTTGAATCTGGTTCCAAGGAGCGTCATTGCGCAAGCCATCCGTTGGCGCGATTCTGTTGGCTCTGATTCCATTTGTTGCCATCTGCTTTACCGTGTCTTTGTGGGACCGCATTGATCCCAGGGTTCTGGGTTTGCCGTTCAACTTTTTCTGGCTGATCACGTGGCTGCTCCTGACGCCACTGTGCATGTGGGGTGTATACCGATTGGAGGCGCCCCGCGCTTCTGACCCGCATCGTGAAGACAGCGGCAGGCCGTGAACGCAAGCTTCGTCGCCCTGGCATTCATCTCGGTCATCGTCTCCGCAGGGGCGTTCATCGGCTTTTATGCCGGAACTCGCCACAAAATGGATCTGGAACAATGGACCGTAGGCGACCGGGGCTTCGGAATGCTGCTGGTGTGGCTGCTGATGGCCGGAGAGGTCTACACCACGTTCACGTTCCTGGGGGCCAGCGGCTGGGCGTACTCCAAAGGCGCACCCGTTCTGTACGTTCTCGGATACCAGCCCTTGATGTATGTGATTTCTTTTTTCATTCTGCCGCAAGTTTGGGAAGTTGGCAGGAGATATCGTCTGCAAACGCAAGCCGATTTTTTTCAGGTCCGCTACAACAGCAAATATCTTGCGGCGTTTGTCGCTCTGGTGGGGATCATCTTCATCGTCCCGTATTTGCAGCTTCAACTCATGGGACTTGGGATGATCGTGGAAGTAGCAAGTTACGGCGCGATCCACCGCACTCCCGCGATGATCATTGCCTTTGTAATTGTCGCCGCGTTTGTGCTGACCAGCGGAATCCGTGGTGTGGCGTGGGTCAGCGTCTTGAAGGATCTGCTGCTCTTGTTTTCGGCTGTGTTCGTCGGTCTGGCGATTCCTTATATCTATTTTGGTGGCATCGGCCGGATGTTCACTGAACTCGCGCGTGCCAAGCCTGCTCACCTGGTTATGCCGGGAGCTACCACGAATCTCGGGCACTCCTGGTACATCTCCACGGTTGTGCTGGTCGCGGTCGGGTTTTACATGTGGCCGCAGTTCTTTGGCGCCAGTTTTTCCGCAAGGAGCGGCGACACCCTGCGCCGCAACGCCATCGTGATGCCTTTCTACAGCATCACCATGCCGCTGATGTTCTTCATCGGCCTTGCCGCAACCCTAGTTGTGCCCGGCCTTGCCAATGGCGACCTTTCGATGTTAACCATGGTGCGCAAGACTTTCCCGGCTTGGTTCCTTGGCCTGATTGGCGGAGCAGGCGCTCTCACGGCCATGGTTCCCGCAGGGGTCATGCTTCTTACTGCGGCGACCCTATTCGCGAAGAACATGTGCCGTCCGATTCTCTGGCCTGGCATGACCGACCAACAGGTTGCGAAATTGGCCAAAACTACCGTGTTGGTGATTACCGCCGCTGCCTTGTGTTCCGCGATCTACAGTTCGCCGACGCTCGTCTCGCTTCTCCTAGTGGGATACGGAGGCGTGGGGCAGTTCTTTCCCGGCGTGGTGTTGGGATTGTACTCCAAGCGTGTGACGATGCCCGGGGTCTTCGCAGGAGTTGTGACTGGCGTCGCCGTCTTTGTTGCGCTTGTGCTTAGCAAGCACGATCCCGCCATGGGGCTGAATGCCGGTTTCATTGCCTTGTGTTGTAACCTGGCCGTTGTCACAACCGTGAGCCGGCTTACGCCAGCCGAACGCAGCGGATTTGACGAGCATTCTTCCGCAAGCATCGGCGCCTAGATATCGCAACTTCCCAACTGCCGACCACCAGACCACGTGCGTTTCCTGGCTGTAACATTGTTGTCCTGTGGGCATTCATCTGGCACAGACAGGTCCGATCGTTTAAGATTGCGTCTTCTAGTCGCGGCTGGCATCGATTGCGAAGGGGTTTGGAATGACGACAAACGCAACTCAAGCACAAAATGCCACGGTCAGCTTCGCCGGCCAATCCGCTGCGGCAAATGGCCTGGCATTGGTTCGCGTGACGGTCGGGGCGATGCTCGTTTGGGTGTTCTTTGAGAATCTGGGGAAGGGCACGTACACCACTGCGGGCTACGCGGGGGTGATCAATTACTACATTAAGAACAGCCACTCACCGGCGATATGGAAGTGGGTGATGGGAATCATGGTCAGCCATGCGGCCATGGCAGCTCCGCTGCAAGCAGCCGGGGAGATTTCGCTGGGGATCCTGCTGGTCATCGGCCTGCTCACGCGTCCTGTGGCCTTTCTCGCATTCCTGTACCTTGGCAGCCTTTGGGTCTCGGAATGGGGCACGTCATGGATTTGGGAACTACTGGTTCCAGTGCTCGCATCGCTGGGACTCGCGGTGGGACGCGCAGGCCGTGCCTGGGGCATTGACGCGTTGCTGGCGCGGCGGCGCCCCGCGTCCCTGTGGTGGTGATGAGGGAATCTGCGTGCGAGTATCCGTCATCATTCCCACCTATAACGAAGCGCAGGCTATTGGACGTGTGCTCGCCGATCTGCCTTCCAATCTCGTCACTGAGGTCATTGTTGTCGACAGCAATTCGACTGACGGAACGCCGGATCTCGCCCGAAAGATGGGAGCACAAGTCATCCATGAGCCTCGCCGAGGGTATGGGCGCGCTTGTTTGACAGGGCTTGCAAATACGCAAAATCCGGATGTGGTTGTATTCCTCGATGGAGACTACAGCGACCGCCCTTCGGAGTTGCCGATTGTCTTGGCTCCGATCATCGAGGGGCGCGCTGACATTACCCTCGGTTCGCGCTTCGGCGGCAAAAGCAACCCCGGTGCGCTACCTTGGCACCAAGCATTCGGCAATCGGCTCGCCGCCGGCCTGATCAGGCTATTGTACGGCGTGAAGGTCAGTGACCTCGGTCCGTTTCGCGCCGGCCGCGCAGATGTGCTGCGCGCCCTCGCTCTTGAAGAGGCTACCTATGGCTGGGCGGTGGAAATGATCGTAAAAGGGGCCATCGCGGGATTTCGCATCGTGGAAGTCTCTGTGAGCTACTACCCGCGCATTGGAAAGTCCAAAATTAGCGGTACGGTGAAGGGCACGGTAGCCGCAGCGTGGTTCATCCTGAGCCGGATCGTGCGCTATTCTTTTCGACGTCGAAAGGCGAGAACCCCGCAACTGGCGTAAGCCCGATGGACCAATTTCTCATGGCATCCTCCAGCCAGAACACCGACTGTTCTTCCCACCCAAACCGCACGTTAGTCATTATGGCGAAAGCCCCAAAGCCTGGCATGGTCAAGACCCGTCTCACCGTGAGCCTTCCTTCTCACGCGGTAACAGCGCTGTATCGCTGCCTTTTAGAGGACACCGTCGAGTTGGCAACGTCGTTGATGAGCGTGCAGGTCGCGGTAATGTGCCCTGAGTCGGATCAGGACGAATTGGCGCACCTGTTAGGTAACACCGTGCAGGTCGTGGCGCAAAAAGGCGAAGGTCTCGCAGCAGGGCTCACCTCTGTTTTTCGACATTTCACTGCCGCCGGGCGGCAGCACGTCATCGCATTTAATAGCGACAGCCCGCATCTTGCGTCCTCGATCCTGGACAGTGCGTTCGAAATTCTCGCCACGCATGACGTGGTCGTCGGACCAACCCACGATGGCGGCTACTATCTGGTTGGCGCCAAGGCCGCTCACCCGGCGCTGTTCGAAAGCGATCCTATGGGAACAAGGAGTGCGCTTGATAGATTGCTGGCGCGCACGAAGGTCCTTGAGCTGTCAACCGGCTTCACGCAACCCTTCTATGACATCGACGTGGCAAACGACCTGATTTTGCTGGCCCGGGAATTGCACCTCGCTCCCGCGAAGGCCCCAAGGACGGCAAGCTGGTTCGGCGAATGGCAGCACGCGGTCGCGCAACTTCGTCATTGTTCCGGAGGTCCATGAAACTCGTACCTTTGCATTTGTCATTCCTCGGGCAGTTGCTGGCGTCGCGTACCTCCTGGCCATCCGCGAGCTCTTATCCCCACCGGAATTTCGCATCCACGGGCCTCTGTATGTCATCCAACGGCACGTCCATTTCATTCACTGAGGAGGACCTCTATGACAAAGTTGCGCCGTTCCATGACGATCTGTTGCCTGTTTGGGGGGCTGCTGCTGCTCCTTGCGGGCACTTCCTGTGCACAGACGCGTCCACCCATTGTCGAACAGCTTGCCAAGACCTACGGCATTGATGCGTATGACCAAGTGGAAGCGATCCGCTATACCTTCAACCTGCAGCTCCCGGCCTTGAATGTGAATATCTCTCGTTCCTGGGAGTGGGCGCCTAAGACCGGCCAAGTGTCCTATGAATCGAAAGATAAGGACGGCAAGCCGGTAAAGGTAACATACGTTCGCTCTCAACTGAACAGTGCCCCGGCCAACGTGAAGGATGACATTGAGCCGGCCTTCGTCAACGATAATTATTGGTGTATTTTTCCTTTCCATGTCCACTGGGACACCAGCGCGAATGTAGAAGTGAAGGACAACCAAAAATTGCCGATGGGAAAGGGCACCGCGAAGCTCGTATCCGTGAAATATCCAGCGGAGGTTGGCGGCTACACGCCGGGAGACACTTGGGACCTGTACGTCGGGTCGGATGGGCGAGTCGTGCAATTCGTCTATCATCGCGGCGGACCCAAACGGCCGAGCAACGTCACAACCACCTGGGCGGGCTATAAGAAGGCCGGTGGTCTGCTATTCTCGACCGACCATCGCGGAACGGCGGACGGCAAGCCGGCGCGAATTTTCTTTACGAATGTGGCTGTCAAGGTGACGGGTTCGGACAAGTGGATCGAAGCGCAGTAGCAAGCCGGCGGCTGATTGCATCCCACGGACGAAAATCTTCACGCCTCGGACTCCCGGGCAATCACAACGGTTGTGCAGGAGCTGCCTAGTTTGGGCAGATCGCGATTTTTCGCCGCGCGAATCTCGAGCTTTTGGCGCTCGCCCCGAATGATCGGACAATAAAAATCCGGTTGCGGTAGCGCCCCTTGCAGGCGCCGTCGTCCCGCGCATCCTCCGTGACATGTGTCTCTAAACTCGCAAGGCCTGCAGGCTTCGGGAAGCGTGCGGGCCTGCTCAAATGGCGCAGAGTTCAGAATCTCGGACCCTGACAAAAGCAGCTCTGACAGCGGCTCTCCGGAGCCGGGCCAATAAACGCAAGGCTGCGTTGTGGCGCGGGGGGTAACTCGCACCGTGCTAACGCCACATCCTCCTTCGAGTGGCGGCAGGCCGGCCATCGCGCGCACCAAGGGCTCGCCGATGGCGATTACGTCGGTGCTCTCGAAAAGCTTACGGAACCCTTGCCAGTATTCTTCGTAGGTGAGTGCGTAGAGATCGGACCGCACGGCTTGATAGACGTTCACACGCAAGGGTGCGCCAAACCGTTTCGCGACTGGTGCGACATCCCCCAGCCGCAAGTAGTTGGACTTCATCATGACCGCGATAATCGTCACGGGTACGCCCAGACGCACACAACGCTCGGCTTGTTCGTGGATCAGCGCCCAATTGCCAGGCCCACGTTGCGCGTCCTGTTCCGCTTGGGTCGGGTAATCGAGAGAAAACTCGATGTCGTGAAAGCCGCCCAAGTCATGGTCTTCCAGAACCGCAACACTGTGACCGTTGGAAGTGATGGTGAGCTTCACCGGTCGAGTTCGCAGGTAAGCCAAGATAGTCTTGTAGTCAGGATGCATTCCGTTCTCGCCAGTGCCCAGGTTCACCGAACGGACAGGAAGGCGTTCCATGACGGACTTCACTTGATCGAGGGAGAGCCGATCCGCGCGAGTTGGATCGCGGTAGCAAAAGGAACAGGCGAGATTGCACTCGTTGGTGAGCCCGAGCCCAAGCGCAATGGAGGCGTCGGTCTTGGTAGTCATCTGCATGCCAACCTCAAGCGCCGTTCTCCAATGCAATCGCTCGTAAGAACCAGTGCCTGAATAAAAATAAGGGTACCCAAGGCGAGGGTAGAAGCCAAGCTGTACGTTGCCCGGTACAACAAAATAGGGTTGAAACTCATCTTAGGGGTGGGTTCGTTCCGGCTTGCCGGTTAGCGTCGAGCCGTTCTGCGCATTCGGACCGAGCCGGGTGTACATTATTCCTCGGCAGAGAAGTCACAAAACTCTGGTGCATAGGTGGGAATCATGAACCGTCGCCATTTTCTGCAATCAGGCGGCTTTGTGTCAGTAAGCCTCGCGTTTGCGAACGCTGAGCATTTGTTTTCTCAGCTCACCGCGGTCGACCGTTGGCGCACATTTCAGGTGACGACCCGCGTCGAAGTTCTGAAACCTTCCGGGACGACGCGCATATGGGTGCCGGCGGCACTCATTAGTCAAACGCCTTTCCAGAATACGCTCGCGAATGCCTTCAACTGCGAGGGCGGAACCGCAAAGATGATCGAGAGCAAGAGCGATGCGCTCGGAATCATCGCCGCGGAATTTCCGGCCGGGGTACGGCCGATCCTCACGGTGACGAACCAGATCGCTACGAGGGATTGTGCGGTCGATCTCGCCAAAAGGGGCGCCGCGCCGAAGGAGAGCCGCGAGGAATTGCAACATTTCCTGCGGCCCACCAAGCTTCTGCCGACCGACGGTATCATCAAAGCGACAGCTACCGAAATCACCAAGGGCTCGAATACCGATGTCGAGAAGGCCCGGGCGATCTATGAGTGGATCGTTGACAACACCTTTCGAAATCCCAAAACGCGCGGCTGCGGCGTTGGCGACATTCGCTTCATGCTGGAGTCGAAAGATCTGGGCGGTAAATGCGCAGATCTTAACGCGCTCTACGTTGGACTCGCCCGTGCGGCCGGACTTCCTGCGCGCGACGTTTATGGCATCCGCGTTGCTAAGTCCGAACTGGGATACAAGAGCCTCGGCCCTTCGTCAGAGAACGTGACGAAGGCGCAACACTGCCGCGCTGAGGTTTATCTGGATGACTACGGCTGGGTACCCGTTGATCCCGCGGACGTGCGCAAGGTCGTGCTCGAGGAACCTCCTGGGAATCGCTCTCTGGACGACAACATGGTGAAGAGCGCCCGCGCGCGTTTATTCGGGTCCTGGGAGATGAACTGGATGGCGTACAACTTCGCGCACGATGTCGCTCTACCCGGGTCCAAGGGCGCGCCCGTCGGCTTCCTCATGTACCCGCAGGCGGAAACCACCGAAGGCCGACTCGACAGCCTTGATGCCGATAACTTCAAGTATGAGATCACGTCGAGGGAAACCACGTCTACGAACGGTTGACGGAAAAGGACCTATTGCGGAAGTCCCGTTCGCGCTGGGCGCATTCTGGGTGTAAGTCGGCGATTCGGGTCATCATTGTCGACAACCCGGTGAGGCCGGAATTCAGCTAAAGGCGATCTGGCGGCACGTCGGTTTTCTTTAGGGCGCAACTTGGCGTACCTGGTACTTCCGTACTACCATGCAGAAGAGAGGTCCTACTTTTTTCCGGGTACCGTCACGCTATAGGTTTAACCTGCCAGACCCCATACTCTGCTCGTGAACAAGCACAGGGCTTTGGAAAAGGGTGACAGGCCAATGGCGTCCGCGATCGATCTTATGGTGAAAGCAAATAATCCTGGCGGAGCGCCGACCCGCCCCAAACAAAATGAACGCCGCGCCAGCCGCCGCTGCAAAATCACGCAACTGATGCGCATCCGCCCGTCGGATCCCGAGCGCGATCATTTCGACGACATTCGCGGCACCGTCAGCATGTCGCGCACCGGCGTCTATTTCCACTCCAGCGAAACAAGCTACCAGGTGGGAATGCGTTTGTTTGTCACCATGCCCTACACCAAGGAACCCACTTCCATGCAGCGCGAGTATCTCGCCGAGGTGGTTCGGCGGGATCATTTGCCCAACGGCTTGTTCGGCATCGGTTTCAAAATCCTGATGGAAATGGGTTTTCAGGGCGGCTATTCCATCGGCGGCTACCACCAGCGCAGGTAACTGTCGCCAGCGAACAAATGCTTAGAAAACAGAACCGGCTGTGCTCTCAGACAGCCCGGAATTCGCCCATAAAGTGTAGGCAGCTTTGGGGGCCTAGATTGGGAGAGGAGGACCACGCTCTTGCATCTCGCGTTCGCCCTGGCATCCCTGCCCCTCATTTACCATACCCGTCCATCGTTTATCGGTTTGTCGCTGTTCCTCGCATGTAGCGGTCCGCCAGAGCAGATTCCGTCTTAGTGGATACGACCGAGGGAAATATTGGTTTCGAGTTAACCGTCGGCAAATCCCAATTCCTTGCGCAGGGCTTCTCCCTCACCGACGCGGTTAGCGTCAGTGTCATCAACCTGCTTATGTCTGGATTTGAATCCGACTAGTTCACGGTGCAACTCACTGATGCGCTTGACAGACTTGTCACGCCCATCGGGCGGCGGTTGGCAGCGCCTGAACTGCCGATGGTCTAACGGTGGTTCACTCCTGAGTGTTGGAAAACCAAAGACCGAGAATTTTCCCGGTGCATCCTGGTGCATGAGCTGCCGCATCCCCGGGCAGCCTCGCGGGATTAAGTTCGCACCAGCGATAGTCCATTCGAAGAACGATAGCGCGGCCTGGGTTCCATATAGGGGTTTCCCTTACGGCGGAAGCAGAACTTTCCCGATTGTCATGTTCGCAAATTAATGTTGTTATAATTTTAACTAACGGCCACGATATGACGGCCCTGGTAGTCGCTTGGGTCGACGATCCCTGGGCGCTTTATCTGTCGTAATGGGGCCGTCGTGAAAACCTTAGTCGAAAGCATCATCCACAGCCTCGTTGACCACCCTGAGGCTGTTGATATCCGCGTCATAGAAGGGGTTAGATATATAACCCTAGAGGTTCGTGCCGCCCCAGAGGACCTTGGAAGGATAATTGGACGCGAAGGTCGAATCGTAAATGCGATACGCGAACTGCTTCGAGCAATAAGCATAGCTGAAAAGAAGAATAAACATTACATGCTTAATATTATTCAAGAATAGACCCTCCGTACACAACTAACTAGTTAACTGCTCCGTGACCAGTAACACAGACACAGACAGCATAGCGAAGTATCATGTGTGTATTGGCCGGGAAGCTGTCAACCACGACTGGAACGCGAATCGTTCCCTCAGAGTTCAACCGCCCCCCGGCCAATCGTCTCCCATACCCCGTTGTCAATCTCGTCACCAACGTTACATATGTGATGTACGATACGGTGCGCAGAACCCGAGCGAATTAGGATTGTCTTGGCCGGGGTTGATATTCATGGCGGGGATCGGAGGGATCTTTCACCGTGGGTTCAACCCCCAACCCCCGGCCACCTCACCTCGATATAACCTCACCTAGTAACCACGCGTTTACCCCCACCCTTGCAAGCAATAAGGAGTCGAACGCGAACCTACGCAGTCTTGCCAATATCTGAACATTCCTTGCATAGTCTTGGAAAGTGTTTGCAAGTTTGCGACTTGAGAGTAGCTCGTTGGGGATCTCGCATCCGTGGTTGTAGCCGGATACCGCGTCGCACGTTAGGTTTAGCGCCATTCAAGGATGGCGAAGTTCAGTCTCTTGCTTGGCATCAAATATGCTGGAGCACTCCTCACGGGCTACTTGGTCAGACGTTTCAATCCTCCGCCCCTGATGGAATAAGAACCGCTGCGATTTAACAGTTCTGATACCGGCAGCCCGTGCCATACCCTTCGCT
Organism: Candidatus Acidiferrales bacterium; assembly: GCA_963804635.1. Classification (GTDB taxonomy): domain Bacteria; phylum Acidobacteriota; class Terriglobia; order Acidiferrales; family UBA7541; genus Acidiferrum. Next base: position 14,943 of record CAWDRK010000034.1, on the reverse strand, counting down.
GACAGACCGCCAGCACCTCATGCGCGGGATCGGCGCGGCGTGCCAGTTGATCACCGGCCATCCAATCTCGCCGTCACCGGTATCAATCTCAGCACAAACGTTGCCATAGTGATTTGAGGCATGGCCCGGACAACGCGAGCCAATAGGATACTTGGTGGCCGGGTCTGATATTCACGGTGGAGGCTTGTGGGAGCCTGCACCGCAGGTTCAACCCCCAACCCCCAGCCATCACGCAGTTACAGCAAATATCTCTGTTCCATCAGACGCAGCACAGCGTTTCATCGGCGCGGTGTGCGGCTTGGGTCGCCATGACCTCGGCAATCTACTCGCAGTTTACACGCAAGCATAACGACGTTTGGAACTTTGTCCAAAGTGAAGCGAAAGAGGCTGAACCCTTCTTAATCCTGAGGTTGCTTGAGTCCTACAAGTGACTCGATGCGGTAATAAGAGTAGAATGACCACAGGCTTACCTATGAAACCATTGCAATCACATGTGCTAGGGATCCCCCGTAAGATCATAGATTATCATTTGGATGAAGCCTTCGATTGGATTGCCGATCTTGAATGCGGACATCAACAGCATGTACGGCACAACCCGCCTTGGACGAATCGCCATTGGGTAACAACGCCTCAAGGACGGTGGGAGCATATAGGCCATGCGTTGCTGTGCTCCGTCTGTGTACCCTGATTCGACGCCCCGCACACGTTACAGCAAACCACCGTACGACAACGGATCTGCTTGGGTCCTACTTCTTTTCGCGTGGCCAGCGAAGATCGACGCGGCGCAAGAGTTCTTCTGCCAACTGAATGCTGTCGAGGAATGCGGTCTCCCGCGCAGGCGAGGGTCTGCCTTCCAACGCGGCTAATTTCCTGCACGCGAAGATTGCGGCGCACACCGCCAGTGTCCTTTTCGTTGGTTCATCCACGGAAAGCACGTAACGTATTCGCTTTTTGTTCGCTATCACTTTTCGCAGCGGCGTAAGTGCAGGCTAGTCAGTAGGAAGCAAGCGGTAGGGCGAATGAAACAGAAAGGGCGGAGGGCTTGTGGCCACCCGCCCATTCTGCGTTTGGGGGTTGGGGAAGATCGTTTCAGCTGAGAGCGGGCCTCCTCAGAAGGCGATCCCTGCAACGGCGTTTGCGCCGACGGCGGCTCAATCCTTGCCGAATGCCTGCAGCGTCTTGTGGCGCAGCATCCCGAAATGACGATTCAGCGGATGCTTGCGTTCCAGAAACGTAAAGACCGGTTCGCGCCGCGGCGTCAGTTTGGCCATGGCGATGTTCAAGCGAATATCGCGCCGGGCATATTTCATTCCTGACAGCAGGGCCTCGCGCGCGTCTTCGCGACGTCCAGCCGAGAGGTAAACCTCCGCGAGATTGAGATACAGTTGAGCCTGATTCCTCTTCAAGCGTACTGCGGTATCACACATGCGCTCGGCGTCGGCCCATTTCTGGTACGTGCGTGCCAGGGCCACGCCTAGATAGGACATGTAGTAGGGGTTGTTCTTCTCTAAATCAGCCGCGCGCTGGATGTGTTGCAGCGCCCGGGTGGCGGAATTATCTCGCAAGTACGTCAAGCCGGTTTTGAACTCTCGAAACGCTTCCGTATCCATCATGATAACCACCTCGTAAGCCGTGGACTTTACCCGGAAGCATTGAACTCCGATCAGCCAACGCAGATAACTGCGATTCCGATTCCGTTCGAATTCGGCCCACCGTTCGCAGGTGTTTCCAGGCACAGCACTAGAGTTGTGCAAACCATCAGGTGGAAGCCGCGGAGCGAGTTTGTTGCTGGAGTTCGCATCACCGGTCTTTGACTACGCTACGGATTTGCTTGATTAGAATCTACTGACCCGGAGGACAGAAGTGGGACAAGGACTTGGGGTTCTAGGAAATTTTGGGAGGTCTAAATAGTCACGCGAATGCGAGATTGCCAAAGAAAATGTTCCTGTAGCTTAGGCTTCCGGCCTGAGGTCTGTTCGCGCAGCGGCGTGGTCGCGGTGGGAGCGAAACCCCCTCACCCCTGGAAGGGGTGAGCTACAGGAAAATCGCAGCGAGCTAAAGCTCCGACCCCTAAAGAGAAGAGTTCTCCCAGCAAAACTCTAGGAACCCCACACGCACAAGCGGCGTGTGGGACCCAGTCGAGGTCCAACGATGGGCGCGGACCCTTCAGGCGGCAAGCTATGAATTACAGGGAATTCAGGAATGAAAACAATTGCTGCTTTTCCAGGGGTGTCAATTCCTGAAAGCGCTGTCTCACGTGCTCGGCTTCCCCTTTGTGGCGTTCGATAGCGTTCTCCAGCGTCAAGGATTTCAGGTCATGCATATACCGCGGCCTCATGCGCAGCCCCCACAGCGGAGCGGTGCGCAACTTGTTGGCCGTGTCTTGTGGGCCGGCTTGCACGATGCCGTCTCCGGTCTCGAGGTCGTGGAGCAGGAAATCGCTGTAGGGGTGAATGATTTTGTTGCCCAGAGCTTCGGGGACGGTGAACATGCCGCCGTTGATCACCGTTCCGGGCGCGGCGGTGACGATGGTTCCCACGTGGCAGGTGCTGCAGCCGAGTTTTTCGAAAAAGATTTGCCCGACCTGCGCGGCGGTGGTCCCTGCCAGAGCCGCATCCCGCGGCGGTACCTTGGTCCCGCGAATAAACTGCGCGAAATGGTCAATGTCCGCGAGCCCCAAATTGTCCGGAACGTCCTCGGGATCCTGCGTGATCTTGCCGATCGTGGTGCTGTCTTTCGGGCGCAGACGGCTGGTAACGCCCATTTCGTTGAGGTAGGCGTCGGCAATAAACGAAAGCAAGCTGCCGTGCTGATCCTTCCATCCGAAACGGCCGACGCGAGTCTGATTCGGGGCCTCGAAGATAGGCACCTGGATGGCCTCACCGTGAATCCTGCCATCGCTGAGGAACGGTTGATTTTGCGCGATAGTCTCCAGCGTGGCGTCGTCAATGGCTTCCACGAAACCGTCGCCTAAGGTATTGAGTGCGGCGCGCAAGGCGCGAATGTCTTCTGTGGCGGGGATGTGTTCCTGGGCTTCTGGAACGACCGCGCGATCGTTGACGATGGAACGACCGCCGATGGTGTTGGCGCCGTCATTGATGGGAATGGTGGGATTCACAAAGTTGCCATTTGCGTCCAGATGCCCGACGCGCAATTCGGTGAATTGGCTGGCGCCGCCGCTGACGGGGTTCTGATGGCAATCGGAACAAGCCCTAGCGTTGAAGACGGGCCCTAAACCCGTGCTGGGATCGTGGGTTGTTTCGTAGACTTTTTGATCGTTGGCATACAAGTCGGCCGCGGGTTGCGCAATCCCGTTGCTATGGCTTTGAGAGCCCGGATTCTCTACCAGAGTGGGTGTGTCGAAGCCGGCCGGCGCTTCGGTCGGGGCGTCCTGCGCCAGACCCGCCAGCCCCACGGCGACAATTGCGACCAGCAATACAAGCACAGCAATAATCCTCTGCCTCATCGAATCGGCCTCCTGCGAATTGATTTTTTGAGCAGCGTTTGTTTTCGAGCCGAGTTGGGCTCGCTCACACAGGGGAACTGCAGGAGGCGAGTTTCTATTCCCGGTTGAATTGTAAAAAAGGTGTAACAAGCGGCGGAAAAGAGATTGCCACGTCATTCCGGGCAAGCGATGAATTTCTCTCTGTTGCGAAAACCCAAGAAAAGAGAGATTCATCGCACAAAAAAGTGCGATGGCGCAGAGTTGCTCACTCCGCAGACTCCCTTGGGAATGACAAAATGAGAATTCTCCGCAGGCTTTGACGTTGCGCTCCGCCGAAAACGGACATCCTCACAGAGACTCTTTAGGTCGGGATCACCTGTCGGCGACCGGCACGCGCTGCCAATTGCGTCGCCAGTTTTTCCAGTCGGCCAGCGTAGCCTTCAGCATGGCTTTCGAGGATTTGTGCAGCCAGCGCCCCTTGCGCCTGGCGAGGTCGCGCTTCACCGCGGGGATCGCCTTGTGCGATCCCAGGTGGATGTTGGCCGTCTCCCATCCCATGTAGTAGGCAAGCCGTTCTTCGTCGCGCTCTTCGGGCAGGGAATGAATTTCGATGTGGCAGCAATCCGGAGCGAGGCGCCGAACGATCCAATGCGCGGCAAAATGGACGTGCGGATCCAGCACGCGCACGGATGCCTCAATCAGTGTACGACTCAGGATTTGCGCGCTATGCAGGTTCCTGGCCCAGATCCAGGCGGAAGGAGTGAGCTGCTTGGCCTCCCGCACGACATGCGCGCCATCCCAGCTAGCCAGAGCCAGCACACGCGGATGCCCCAGGCTGCCAAGACCCGCGATTCGCGATCTGAATTCATGATTCATGGTGCTCACCGGCATCGAGCGATGCACCAGCTTCAACACGTCTTTGGGAAGCTTGCCCTTGTACTTTGGACACGCCAGCATTTTCTGCCAAAAGATCACTGGATCACGCAGCTTGTTCAGCGCAACCAGTCGTAGCCAGCGGTGATGTTCCGCAAGCACGAAGGGACGGCCACCGTGCGCGATGGCGTCGCGGTAGCCTTCCTCCACGGCCTCGCGCGCAACCTTGCGGGTTATGGCCAGATGCTGTTCATCGATGGCCAGGTACGCGCTCGCCACGAGCCGCACCAAGTCCGCGGCATAAGACGCCGGCCACGCCTCGTCAAAATCATTCACGCCCCAGATGAGCCGCCCCTCCAGGTCGCGCCAGGTCCCGAAATTTTCGACGTGCAGATCGCCGACGGCCAGGACTTGTGGCGCGCGGGCAAGTTCCGGGCAGACCACCGGCCACCACTGCGCCCAGCGGTAGAACGTCGCGCGCAGAAAGGGAAAAGCAGTGAGCGCCATGTTGCGGTGCTTCAGCTTGACGTCGGAAGGAATCAGCTTCACGTGCCGCGACGCCCATTTTTCGAAGTCAGCGGTGGCGCGAACGATATCGGGAAGATCAGCTTTTCTTGCGCTCATGAGCTTAGGGCTTGCAGGAGGTGCGGTCCCTGCCGGAGCAATGGTTTAGCACGAGAGGCGAAGAAGGTTCAAGCTTCAAGCGCCGTCTCTGTGGTGCGCCGTCAGACGCGGGCGGGTACTGCCGAAGCGTTCATGCGCGACTCATAAATCGGAAAACGAGCCGCCAATTCCGCAACTTGCTTTCGTACTTTCTGCTCGACTTCCGGCTTGCCCATGTTGGTGAGAATTTCGGCGATCCAGCCGGCGATCAGTTCCATCTCCGGTTCTTTCATCCCGCGAGTGGTGATGGACGGGCTGCCCAGACGAATGCCGCCTGCTTTCATGGGCGGAAGGGGATCGAACGGAATGGAGTTCTTGTTGACGGTAATTCCGGCGCGGTCCAGCGCTTGTTCCGCGTCCCGGCCGGTAATGCCGCGTGGATGCACTTCAATCAGAAATACGTGGTTGTCTGTTCCGCCTGCGACAATACGGAAGCCCCGCTTTGCGATGGCGTTGGCCAGCGCCTTGGCATTGGCCACGATTTGCCTCTGGTATTCCTTGAAGGACGGTTCCATCGCTTCCTTCAAGCACACCGCTTTTGCGGCAATGATGTGAACCAGCGGACCGCCTTGCGTGCCCGGGAAAGTGAGCTTGTCGATTTCCTTCGCCAATGCGGAGCGGCAAAGCACCAGTCCACCGCGAGGTCCACGCAGCGTCTTGTGTGTCGTTGTTGAGACCACATCAGCGTGCGGCACGGGACTGGGATGCACTCCCGTGGCGACAAGCCCGGCAATGTGCGCCATATCGACGAAGAACAGCGCGTCGACAGACTTCGCGACCTTGGCAATGCGTTCAAAGTCGATGATCCGCGAATACGCGCTGGCGCCGGCCACGATCATCTTCGGCTTATGCTGGTGCGCCAATTGCTCAATTTCCGCGTAGTCAATTTGTTCGCTATCGCGGCGCACATGATATTCGGTGAACTTGTACATGCGTCCGGAAAAATTCAGGGGATGGCCGTGGGTCAGGTGGCCGCCGTGGGAAAGCGCCATGCCCAGAACGGTGTCGCCCGGCTGCAGCAACGCCATGTACACCGCAACATTGGCGGATGTGCCGGAATGCGCTTGCACGTTGGCATGATCCGCCCCAAACAACTCGCGGGCACGATCGATGGCCAGCTGCTCGACCTTGTCGGCATATTCGCAGCCGCCGTAGTAGCGCTTACCGGGATAACCCTCGGCGTATTTGTTTGTGAAGATGGAGCCCATGGCCTCGAGCACCGCTTCAGAGACCAGATTTTCTGAGGGGATCAGCTCCAGGCCGGTGGCTTGCCGCCGCGCTTCGGCCCTAAGAAGGGTGGCGATGTCCGGATCGACCGCATCGAGCGGACGCTGCATTCTGCTATTTGCTTCCGTGTTCATTGGGTCTCCTAAAAGCCTCGTACGTGCGGGGAGCAACGCGGCTCTCGCAGGCAACTACCATACTAGTTTTTCTTTCTTTCATCTTGCTCGATTATGGCGATCTTTTCAACGCGCCGCGAGTGACGGCCGCCCACGAACGCGGTGTTCAAAAAAGTCTGCACCATTTCGATGGCTTGACTGCCGCTCACAACGCGGCCGCCGAGAGCCAGCACGTTGGCGTCGTTGTGTTCGCGGGCCAGGCGAGCGGTGCTGACGTCATGCGCCACCGCCGCGCGAATCCCGCGTACCTTGTTCGCGGCGATGGAAATGCCGATTCCAGTGCCACACACGGCGATCCCAAAAACGTCTTGGTGCGACGCAACGCATTCACCCACGGCCTTGCCATAGTCGGGATAGTCCACCGATTCTTCCGACCACGTGCCCAGGTCATCGACAAGGTAGCCCGCATTCTGCAGGAACTCCCGAATGGTTTCCTTGATCGGGAAGCCGGCGTGATCCGCACCCAAGGCAACTCGCGGCTTCGGCGAAAGTTCCGGCATGTGCGCCTCTGGCGGCGATTCTAGCGGAGTGTGCTGGCAACCGCAATGCGCGCAGAATCTCGCCGGCGCATCGCTTTCCGGTGATTAATTCATAGTGTCGCGTGCTTCTCACGTTGACATATACTCCAACCTCGGGGAGGGTCTGAAGGATGGCGAACAAGTTGCACAAATCGTTTTCTGTCAAGCTACAGAAAAGTCACAAGGGCGGATGGACCTATGTAGTATGGCCGAATTCCGTGAAATTTTTCGGCACACGTGGCTTGGTAAAGGTCAGAGGCACAATTGATGGTCATCCCTTCAAAAGTTCGTTCATGGCTATGGGTGATGGCAGGCACATGCTGCCTGTAAAGGTAGAGACACGCCAAGCAATCGGAAAGGACGCCGGCGAAACCGTGAAAGTGTTACTGAAAGAGCGCATAGCCACCGCAGCAAAGCGGCGCACTCTGAGTCCTGACTAACGAGGCTCACTTGGCCTGAGCTGTATCGAGCCTCAAGAATCACCCGGCGTTGAAAAGTATTGGTCTGAGCTGACTCCGTTCCGGATAAAGGCCGGAACCTCCCATATGGGTACGGGCACAAACTTCCCCGGTGAAGAGAAATCCGTACATTGCAGTAATGGGATGTCTGCTTCCTTTCTTGCTGGCACGCCTTGCCAGTGATTTCGTCGGATGGCTTAAAGTCTGGACTTTGTCGCGGTTCAATCGCGGCAAAAGTTGCTAGAATTCCATGCATCCCATGGGGCGAGAGCGCACAGTTGTTCTGATTGTTTTGGCAATGCTGGTTTGCCTTCCACTAGTAGCTGGCCTAACCCCGCAAAATCCCCCTTCTGTGGCCCCGTCTGGCGGTGATGCCGCAAAAGCACAGACCGGGAAAGCGGGCTCCGCGCCGGATGCGCGCATGTTCTTCCGCGAAGTTGCCTCTGAAGTTGGTGTCACAACCATGCCCAATACGCGGACAGACCGGCGTTATGTCCTGGAGACAATGGGCGCTGGCGGAGTCGCTCTGTTTGATTGTGACAATGACGGCAAGCTGGATCTGGCCGTCGTCAATGACTCGACCATCGAGCAATACCGTAAAGGTGGAGACTTGATGATCACGCTGTACCACCAGGACGGCAATTCTCCGGCCGTGCATTTCACCGATGTAACCGAAGCATCTGGTTTGACCACCCGCGGGTGGGGCATGGCCATCGCTGTCGGAGACTACGATAACGACGGGCTTCCAGACTTGTATGTGACGGGCTATGGCCATAACGTGCTGTACCACAATCTGGGAAACTGCAAATTCGAGGACGTGACCGCCAAGGCCGGAGTGCAAGCCGGAGGTTTTAGTGTCGGCGCCGCGTGGGCCGATTATGACCGCGATGGGCATTTAGACTTATTCGTCGCGCGGTACGTAATGACGGATGTAAATCATCTTCCCGACCCGGCAAAGGGCTTTCGTGGCTACCGAGGAGTGCTGTTCGAATTGCCCGACACGATGGAGGGTGAGACCGACTTCTTATTTCGGAATCGTGGCGATGGCACGTTTGAGGAGGTATCCAAAAAAGCGGGAGTAAACGACCCCGACAAACTTCATGGCATGGGGGTAGCGTGGGGCGACTACGACGGTGACGGTTGGCCCGACCTCTATGTGACCAACGATTATGGCGCGACCTACCTGTACCACAATCGGCAAAACGGCACCTTTGAAGAAGTGGGCGGGCCTTCAGGAACGGGCTTGGGGCCCGACGGACAGGGCTACGGAAACATGGCAGGCGCTTTCGGGGATTTCGATCGCGATGGCAAACTCGACCTATTTGTTACCCGAGCTGACAATCAACCTGCCAGCCTGTATTGGAATCAGGGCGACCATTTCATCGATGTGGCGCGCGAAGCTGGTATCGCGAGCCTGACAAAGGCTCCCGTAAAATGGGGGACCGGCTTTGGCGATTTTGACAATGACGGATGGCCGGACATACTCATCGCCAACGGCAACTTTTCGTCGTTGCTCGACACGCTTCCGAAACAGGATCGCTTTGCCGAGCCGATGCAGCTCTTTCGCAACCGGGGCAATCGTACGTTTGAGGAAATAGCCGACGAGGCGGGACTCAATGCCGGGCGACTGTATTCGCGAAGGGGCACCGCGTTCGGCGACATCAATAATGATGGGAACCTGGATGTAGTGGTCTTCAATGCGGGCGCTCCGCCGTCGGTATTCCTCAACGAAACGAAGAACGGAAACCATCGCGTGCTTTTTCGGCTGATCGGCACGAAAAGCAACCGCGCTGCCGTCGGCGTCCGGGTCCGCGTCAGCACTTCCAAATTGACGCAAATCGACGAGGTTCACGCGGGTGGCAGCTACAATTCCACCAGCGACACACGGCTGCACTTCGGCCTCGGCAGCGAATCGACCATAAATAAAATGGAAGTTTTTTGGCCAAGCGGGTTACGCCAGGAGTTCCACGACGTTCAGGCCGACGCTATCTACGAAATCAAAGAAGGCGAGCCTATTCGGAAGATCACACAGTTTCCCGCGCTGTGAGAAGCCATGCCGCGCTACATCAACCGCGTTCTTTAATCGGCAGGCGGCTACACCGGGTGTACAATGCGGCATTCCCACTCCCAGGAGGGTATCGCGATGGCGCTCCGGGGAATTGCTTCGAAGACTTTTAGCGCGATTCTGTTTCTAGCCATGATCTCAGGCGTTTGCACTTTGGCGCAAACCAAACCGGGTCCTGTAGACCCGGGCGTGCGCGGAGGTCCGGCAGGTGCTGGCTCTCCGCTGAACGGTCTCACTGTGGACGAGACTGCGTTTTTTCAGGATGGGCAGGCAAGGTTTGCCGATATTGAGGTCGTAACCGGTGGAGCGAACAACGGACTTGGTCCGCGCTTCAATTCAAACCAATGTCTGTCTTGCCACGCCCAGCCCAACGCGGGCGGATCGAGTCCCACGGAGAATCCGTTGATTGCCGTTGCCACCTTGAATGGAGCGAAGAACACGGTCCCATGGTTCATCACGAAAAATGGTCCGGTGCGCGAAGCGCGCTTCCAGCACAACGCCGATGGTACCAGCGACGGCGAGGTACACGACCTCTTTGTGATCACCGGGCGATCTGACGCCACAGGATGCAACATCGCCCAACCCAATTTTCTACCCGCGGGAAATTCGCTGACGGGCCAAGGTGGGAATGCGAATATTATTTTTCGTATCCCGACTCCGGTTTTTGGCGCGGGCCTGATCGAGGCAATCCCTGATTCGGCTATCCTTGCCAACATGCGCTCCAACGCGACGGAAAAATCGGCCCTGGGTATTTCCGGCCACGCGAACTCCCACCTGAGCGGAAACGTAAACCGCAGCGCGAATGATGGAACCATTACGCGTTTCGGCTGGAAGGCGCAGAATAAGTCACTGCTGATCTTCGCGAGCGAGGCCTACAACGTTGAGATGGGCGTCACGAACCAGCTTTTCCAGCAAGAGCGCGATGAAACGCCGGGCTGCGTTTTTAACGCAACTCCCGAGGACACGCTCAACTTCGCGCCTCCGGCCGCCGCCGGCAGCTCCGTCACGGCAGTTCTCTCCGACATCGAAGCGTTCGCCAACTTCATGCGCATGCTGGCGCCGCCTATTCCTGCTCCGGCCACGCCTTCCAGTGAAAAAGGACGAGCCACGTTTACGAAGATCGGTTGCGCCCATTGTCATGCTCCATCGCTTACCACGGGCCCAAAAATCGCGAGCGGTTCCTCCACCAGCCCGAGCGTCGCGCTTTCCAATCAGACGGCGAATCTTTTCTCGGACCTTCTTGTCCACCACATGGGCACAGGGCTGGCAGACGATATCACGCAAGGCGGCGCCGGCCCCGACGAATTCCGCAGCGCGCCGCTCTGGGGCGTCGGACAGCGCGTTTTCTTCCTGCACGATGGGCGTACGAGCAACCTGGTAGAAGCCCTTCGAGCTCACCAAAGCCGTGGCAGCGAGGCGAACAGAGTGATTGAGCATTTCAATCGGCTGAGCACGCAGGAGCAGCAGGACCTCATCGATTTCCTGCGGTCGCTGTAATGCGGGCGAGAGGGCAGCCTTGCGAATCGGCGGCGTTGTCTTATTGGTTGTCTGCTGAGTCCAGCATTCGCCGCGGAATCCGACTTTGCGTCTCTTTGCATCGCCCTGTTCCAGAGAAACCAGCACCCTTTACCGGCTTGCTTGATATTTGCGACTCCGCAAAGCTCTCGCTGAAAATCGATGCCCAGCAGCCGATAGCGTGGCCAATCAAAGAGAGCATGAGAATTGATGTCCTGGATGTAACCGCCGCCCATCGAGTTGTGGTGGCCTGCAATGGCAAGCCGCAGCTATCCTTCACTCATCAATGACTTGTACAAGACGGTTGCAATGTGGCAGCCGAAAGAAGCGCCCTGGTGCCATTGCGAATGAACACTTCGGTTTCTTGATGCCCGCGGAGCTTATTATTACAAAAGTGGTTTCGAAGCATCCAAGTTTTGGATGCTGGCTGGACTGCGGTAGGTGCTCGATGCCGAAGGATGGTTCCACACCGGCGACCTGGCGCGGTGCGATAAAGATGGATTTTTCTACATCGCAGGCCGCTCCAAAGATATGATCATCAGCGGCGGCGTCAACATCTATCCGGCGGAGATCGAGAAGGAATTACTCGATCATCCGGCCATTGCCGAGGTCTCCGTCATGGGGACGACGCGACGAGAAGTGGGGCGAGGTCCCTGTCGCTTTCGTTGCGCTGAAGGCGGGCGCAAGCACCAGCGACCTAGAACTCATCGAGTTTCTTCGTCCCAGAATCAATAAGATCAAACTGCCACGGCAGGGTATCTTGATGGGAGGGCGTCCCGCAACGCCTACGGCAAGGTCCTGAAACTCGAACTCCCTCTTAAGATTTTGACCTTGACTCGGTTGATAACAATTTTTTCAAAATCTGACGTCTAGCGTCGCCAACGAAAGCTATCGGTCGCGCCGGAGCAGAAATCACTTTAAGCAGGTGTCTTATGAAACGTATTTACATCGCCGCCTACCATCAATCGAAATTCGGGAAGCTCATGGGCATGTCTGTACCCGAAATTCTCCGGCGCACCGTTACCGAACCTGTGCGGAGATCAAAGTGGAACCCTCAGCCATTGATGTTGGCTCCGTGGGCGCTACTTGCAATATCTCCCTCAACCAGCAAGGGCTGCTCGCGGGCCTGGTCGGGACATTCCGGGACTCGCTGGTAAGCCAATCGAGTCGCTCGAAAATGCCTGCGCCTCCGGCGGTCAAGCCGTCCTTTCTGTCATCCAGAAACTGCAAATCGGATGGGGTAACACTGGGATTGCGATCCGCTACGAAAAAATCCGCGACGCCGAAGGCAAGATGGATGGAAAGCTCATCGGCCAGGCCCTCGGGTATTTCTCGCATCCCGACGAACGGGAAGGCAAGGTATACTCTCCCCCACCTTTTTGCCGAAGTGATGGAGTGCTACTTCCAAAAGTGCACGCATTCCGCAAGAACACCTGGCGCAGATCGCCGTCACCGAGTACGCGAACGCCCATCACAACGAGTACGCGCAGATGCGCAAGGTCGAACTCACGGTCGAACAGGCGATGCAGATCGGTGGCATCAATCGCTACATTGTCGAAGGGCTGCCGCTCAAGACCTACGATTGTTCGCAGATCACCGACGGCTATGCCGCGCTCATCCTCGCGACTGAGGAAGGACTGGCAAAGCTCGGCGTCGACAAGCGGGACTGCGTCGAAATTGCCGGGTACGCGCAAGCCACCGATTCCCTGAAAAAACCGGCCGCGATGTGCTTCGTCCCGCGGGGGCGATCAAGGCCATGCATAGCGCTTACCGGATGGCCGGTGTCAAGGCGGACGACGTGAAAGTCGCCGAGATCCACGATTGTTTCACGGTCATGGGAGCGCTCGGGACTGAGGTATTAGGAAAAGCCGGGTACGGCAAAGGCGCACAGTATTGGGTCGACGGAAAAGCCAAGGTCGACGGTGAATGTGGGATCAATACCTCTGGCGGGCTGATTGCGAAAGGACATCCCATCGGCGCGACTGGTGTTGCCATGCTGGATGGTGCGCATGGCAACTGCTGGGCAAGGTCCCACAGCCGTTGCAGGTCAAGGGGGCCAATGTTGCAGCCACGTTCAATATCGGCGGGCCCATCTGCGCCTCGGTGTGCACGGTATTGAAAACCTAGTGTGGCGTCTCCACAAGTCCGTGGCATGAATCCACACTGTCATCTGAGCGAAGCGAAGGACCCCATGTCATTGACCGCAAATGCATGGGTCTTTTGCTTCGCTCAAGATGACAGACTCTATTTTGGCTGAGATTTCTTTTTTGACCTGAGATCCAGGGAAGGATTGTACACCCGCTGCACCACATCCAGAGTGTCGCTCCTGGACCGTTCCGGATTCCGACCGTGTGACCGCGACCCAAGCTCCCTGTGGCATAATCGCCCTCGGTGTCCACCGCCAAACAAATCCGCGCTGTTTCAGAAACTGCCTTCGACGGACGAACTTCTCCGCCAGCCCAACATGCAGGCGCTGATCGAACGCGAGGGTCATTCCGCCGTCGCCGAAAGTATCCGCGTCGTGCTCGCGCGCCTTCGCCAGGAAATCGCCAGCGGTCGAATCGCTGACGTCAAATCGCCGGCCCCAGTTAAACGAGAAATCGCTGGATCTCGCGCTCGGCGGCCTGTCCGCAGCAGTCGAACGCCAACTTCGCCAGTCGCTGAGTTACTCGCTGCGGCCGCTCGTCAACGCCACCGGCGTGATCCTGCACACCAATCTCGGACGCGCGCCGCTGGCTGCCGCGTGCGCTCGATCACGTCCGCGCCACAGCGAGCGCCTATTCCAATCTCGAATTCGACCTGCGCAACCGGCGAGCGCGGGAAGCGCGACGTCCATGTGGATCGCCTGTTCCAGAAGCTCCTCGGCGACGCCCACGTAGGGACGGCCGCCCTCGGCCGTCCAGCCGAGCGCAGCTCGGCAAAGCCCGGCCATCTCGACCGCCATCTCGACAATTGTGGTCAACAACAACGCCGCCGCCGTTCTGCTCGCGTTGAACTCGCTGGCCGAGGGCGGCGAAGTCATCGTCTCGCGCGGAGAGCTGGTCGAAATCGGCGGCTCGTTCCGCATCCCCGACGTGATGTCGAAGTCGAATGCAACGCTGCGCGAAGTCGGCACCACCAACCGTACGCGCATCGCCGATTACGAAAGCGCCATCAACGACCGCACCCGCCTCCTGCTCCGCGTGCATCGTTCCAACTTCGAAATCACCGGCTTCACCGAGCAGCCTGGGCTCGACGAACTGGTCGCTCTCGCCCGCCGCCGCAATCTTCCGCTCATGCAAGATCTGGGCAGCGGCGCGCTCTTCGATCTGCGCTCGGTCGGAATCAACGGCGAACCGGGCGTGCTCGACAGCTTGCGCGCCGGCGTCGACATCGTCACCTACAGCGGCGATAAACTTCTCGGCGGTCCGCAAGCGGGATTGATCAGCGGCCGCGCCGATCTGGTCGCGCGCATGCGCTCGAACTCGCTGTTCCGCGCCCTGCGCGTGGACAAACTCACCTACGCTGCGCTCGAAGCCACGCTGCTCGCTTACGTTAAATGCGATCACGACGCCGTGCCGGTGCTGCGCATGATGCGCCTGTCGAAAGACGAGATCGCCCGCCGCGCTGAAAAAATCGTTTCCCAGGTTGAATCTGCTCCGGTAAAATCCGCGCACCTCAAGCTGGAACTCCGGGATGGTGAATCGGTCATCGGCGGCGGCGCCGCCCCCTCGGCGGTCTTGCCCACGCGCCTGATCGCGCTGACCCACACCGATCTCAGCGCCGACGAAATTAACGCCCGTCTCCGCGCCAGCACTCCGCCCATAATCGCCCGAGTAGAAGAAGGCCGCGTCCTGCTCGACCTGCGCACCGTGTTCCCCGACCAGGATGCAAACCTCGCCACGGTCCTAGCATCCCTAACCTGAGACCTGACAGCTGACACCTATCCTCAGTTCCGATTGCCAATTACAAATTCGCAATTAACAATGTTTCTATGATCGTCGGCACCGGGGTTGACATCGCCGAG
>CAWDRK010000033.1:0-176465 GCA_963804635.1 Candidatus Acidiferrales bacterium | reverse complement strand
GATTAAGCCTTCGTCGCGGTCGAGGCCGCTGACATGGCCGAAGGTCGATAGCACGAGTCCTTCCCGAACCAAGTCAAGATTGGCTTCGAGGGCTGGCGTATGCAAATTCGGCAGCAGCATTGAGCCTCTACTGTTCCGTGGTTTAACTCGGACGTGACTGACTCCGCCCCGCCCGATGGCTTTCGAACAGAATCAATTACGAGTCGGCCAAGAACCAGGTCCTGAATTCTGCCGGAGCGATTGGCGACCTTCAAGGAGACAAGCGCGGCCCCATAGGTGATGACGACGGCTTCCATGCCTTTTTGGTTTACCAGAACGTAGCGGGACACGGCGTTGTCGTCCTGGGTCTTTGCAAAATCTGAGATCGGGATCTTATGGGGCGCCGCGTTGCCGGAGAAACGGAAAGAAAGGGCCAGAGACACCAGCAAGAGCAAAAGCGCGGCGGACGGTCTGAGCATGACCGGGCCCCCCTCGACGGCGCGGAAAGCGATGGAGGTAAATCCACACAAAGCAAGTAAACGTTTACCACGTTCGCCGAGGTATTGCAAGGGCTTTAGGACAGCCGGTTCTAACATCTAATAGAATAACTCAGACCTCGGCGAACGATATACCTGCGCTACTCCGGCCCCAGGGATCGTGGACAAGCGTGCCAACGAAGCTCGTCGCGTTGGAAAGAACTTGAGATAGCGTATACTGTAAGTAAGAATTCTTTTCCGAAGATGAACCTAAAGAGGATCCGTGGATATCCGTGACGTCGCCAAACGAGCAAAGGTATCAACCGCAACGGTGTCGCGCACTGTCAACCAAGTGGCGACGGTTGACGCGCAACTGGCGAACGGGTCTGGAAGGCGATAGAGGAACTGGGGTATTACCCCAATCGGCAAGCGCGGGCCTTGGTTTCAGGACGGAGCCGCGTGTTTGGATTGATCGTCTCCGAAATCACAAATCCTTTTTTCCCCGAGATCGTGCAGACGTTCGAGACGCTGGCCGTCGAACAACACTACGAAATTCTACTGACTTCCACGATTCACGACCCGACGCGGATGGAGCTTGCGGTCCGAAGAATGATCGAAGGCCGAGTGGATGGCGTGGCTATTCTCACGTTTGGCATGGAAGAGTATTTGTTGGAACACCTCCGTTTCCGGAACCTGCCGCTGGTGTTTATCGATATCGGGCCCAAGGCGCCCCGCGTCAGCAACATTCGCGTCGACTACGCCGATGGAATCCGCGAAGCGGTGCAACACCTTGCGGCGCTGCGGCACAAACGGATCGGATTTATTGCCGGGCCACTAAGGCTAAGATCCGCGATGGCCCGCAAAGATGCATTTCAGGCGTCAATGCGAGAGATCGGTTTACCGGTAAACCCCGACTTTTTGGTCGAAGGCGACCACAAGTTAGAGGGTGGAAAGAAGGCTCTCAAGAAGCTTGCTGAGCTGGGCGAGCGGCCGACGGCTGTTCTTTGTTCGAATGATATGACTGCAATCGGCGTTATGAGAGAGGCCTTTGAACTTGGCATCAAGGTGCCGCAGGATTTGTCGGTGATTGGATTTGACGACATTCGCATGGCAGAATTTTTGACACCTCCGCTGACCACAGTTCAGATGTCTCAATCGGAATTGGCGAGGCTGGCGTTTGAAGCACTGCTGAAGGAAGTGAAACGAGAAACCCCTGTACCGGAAGGGACCGAATACGCACTCAGGACCCGGCTGGTTCTGAGAAATTCGACGACTTTTCCGCCCAGCTATACGGGGACGGGACGGCGCGCTAGATCAAAGAACACCTCGCGAACTCAAACCGAACGTGAAGAACAGATCGTTCGGATTCCCAAGACATAATGTAGAAACTTCCCTCATCTGGACGCACGCGCGTTCGCAGCCTCAGGAAATTCTTGCGATCCGTTGGTTAGAACAGCGCGATTTCCTGTTGGATCAAACCCGTAACTTAATCAGAAATCGCAAAGATAAATTCCCGGCGCAATTGAAAGCACGTGTTGGAAATCAGTTCCGTTTCGTCGCGCACTTCGAAGTTGTCGATATTGCGACCGACTCCACGCACCTCGGTGCGATGGAATGGCCGGTACGGTTGTTAAAGTAAGAGCCATGTCCGGCGGTTTCGATCCCGTCGCGCGAGCCTCTGGCGACTTCCCCGCCCGCCGGTGTCCTTCCGGCGGCCAAAGAGCGTTGCATATGTCGGATTGCCGTATCTCTGGCGAGGCGCACGATTTCGAAGATTTCACGGAGGCCATCGCAAGCTGGGTCCGGCAAATCCCGTCCAACTGATGTCGTGGTAGACGGCGCTGGGGACGTTCTCGTCGGCCGGATGTCGAGGAGGACAAAGTCGCCGCGTCGAATGGGGGAGTGACGTTCGGAGCTTGGAGAGTAGTAAGGGTTGCTGCTGTTGGTTTCTATTGGCTGCATGCGGATTCGCTACCAACTTCCCGTTCGGATTGCGAGGCCAGCGTTCACCAGCGCTGGTGGACGAGCTGACGAATCTGCTCCTGATAGATTCGCCCGATTTCCGCCATCTGTTGTGGCGTGAGTGGCGGAAGGTCCGATGCATGACAGTTCTCCATCACCTGATCGACATTTTTTCCGCCGGGAATGGCGCAAGTTACCGCGTCGAACATCAATATCCAGCGCAGTGCGAATTGGGTCATCGATATCTGGGCGGGGACAATGCGACGAATATTTTCAATCGCCCCCAGGGCGAAATCGTAGTCAACTCCGGAGAAAGTTTCGCCAACATCGAAGGATTCTCCATGGCGATTGAAGTTGCGATGGTCGTCCGGGGCGAAGGTGGAATGTGCTTGGAATTTGCCGGTGAGCAAGCCGCTAGCCAGGGGTACGCGAGCGAGAATGCCGACGTGTTTCTCCTTGGCACGAGCGAAGAACAGGTCAGCGGGCCTCTGCCGGAAGCAATTGAAGATGATTTGCACGGTCTGCACATTTGGGAATTCGATGGCTTTGAGTGCTTCTTCAACTTTTTCCACACTGATGCCGTAGTGGCGAATCTTTCCAGCTTTCATCAAATCATCGAGGATTACGAAGACCTCGGGGCGATAATACAATTCTGTTGGAGGGCAATGGAGCTGCAGTAAATCAATTGCGTCGGTTGAAAGATTTCGCAGGCTGTCTTCAACCCACTTGGTCAGATTCGAGCGGGTGTATCCTTCAACGGTCTGGCGAGGCAAACGCCGGCCAGCTTTTGTGGCAACTAGGATCTCTTGCTTGCGATCCTTTTTGAGGCTGGCGATCAAGCGCTCGCTTCGACCATCACCATAAACGTCCGCGGTGTCGATAAAATTTACGCCGCTATCAACCGCTCTGTTTAAGGCGGCCAGCGCATCCGCTTCCGAGACGGGTCCCCAATTCCCTCCAATGGCCCACGCGCCGAAACTAATATCTGAAACGCGCCAGCCGGTTTTACCAAGAGGGCGGTAGTTCATGATTTCGCTTCTCTCCTTTGGAGCTCGAACTAATTCGAGCCGGTCGCGGCGGCGAACGAAAGCTCAAAGGACTTGCCCTCAAATGCTACGTCACGTTTCATTCCCGCCAAGTCTACCGTAAGGTTGCGTCGCTCCGGAGGAAGCATGCGCGAGCCGGGCGCCAGTTGCAAAGTAAGTTTCTTTGCCGCATCGTTCCACGTCATCTGAATTCCCATCCACTCACCCTTGCGATAGTTGAAGGAGGTGCCGTCGTCTTCGTAAAGCAAGAATGAGGCATCGGCACCGGGATAAATCGAGACCACGAGGGGTCCATCGACTTTCTGGGAGGTGAACTGCTTCACTGGCCCCAGCGGCAGGATCGATCCGCCCGGGACATAAAGAGGAATGGTTTCGAGATCGACGGGGCGGATGATTTCGCGACCGCCATCGATGCGTTCGCCCGTCCAGTAGTCACACCAGACGCCGCGCGGGAGGTACACCGTCCGGGTGGTTGCTCCCTTTTCGACGACGGGCGCGACCAGGAGATTCTTGCCGAACAGATATTCGTCAGGACACACAACGGCTTTCGGATCCTCGGGAAAATGCAGCCACAAGGCGCGCATGATGGGCGTCCCGGTGGTCGCACATTCGCGAACCATGCTGTAGAGATACGGCAGCATGCGGTAGCGCAGTTCGAGATATTTCCGGCAGATGGTTTCCACGCGCGCGTCGTGCAGTTGGCTGGAATCCGGAAGCGCGGCTCCTCTGTAATTGTTGATTTCGCTCGGACCGGTGTCTCCGGTGTTCCATCCCCAAGGGAGACGGAGTTTCCAGGCTCGGCCGTGGCAGCGGAACAAGGGGCAAAAGGCGCCAAACTGAAACCAGCGAAGATAGAGCTCGGCAGTAAATTCTGGCGTTGGAACAAATCCGCCGATATCCGTACCCCAATACGGAATTCCTGTAAGGGCCGTGTTGAGGGCAATGGGAATGTGAGTCTTCAAGGTTTCCCATGTCGAATACACATCGCCGGACCAAAGAAAGGACGCATAGCGCTGCATGCCGGCGTAGGCGTTGCGATGAAGAGCGTAAGGGCGCACGTTCGGCCGATCAAGCTGAGGCCCCTCCCAGTACATGCGATTGCGCACGAGTCGCGAGGGGGCATCGAGGGGATCACCCTCGTCCGGCCACCATCCGTCCACGCCCATGGCAAAATCTTTGCGATGAGCATCCCAGTAGCAACTTGCTTCGGATTCGTCGAAGCGCGAAAGATCACAAGCATCATGTACGGTACCGCGAAGCCTGTCAGAAAGAATGACGGCATGCAGGACGGCATGAAAGTTCTCTCGATGCAACTCGTCGAGCATTTCCTTGGGATCAGGAAAAACGCGGGAGTTCCAGACGAAGGAGCCATTCTCGGAATTCCATCCCGACGGGCAAAAACCTGTTCCCAGATAGATGAGCGTGTCACAAGGAAGTTTCTTTTCGCGGAAGGTCTTCGCATCGCTCAGAATCTCTTCGCGGCTGGCGAGGGTGCGGTGCGATTGTTGATAGCCGAAACTCCAGAGCGGGGGCATCTCGGGATGGCCGGTGATGTGAGCATATTCCGACATGATTACGGCTGGATGGGGCGCGGTGACGACGAATACATCCAAGGGAAGCGCGGCGCTGCCGGGCTGAAGCTTGCCTTCAATTCCGCTCAGGTCGAAGGTGCCGTACGGCTGGTGAAAAAATATCGCCCAGCCGGATGCGCTGATAATCCAGGGAATGGGTACGCGGCCACCGTGCGTGGCAAGCTGATAGCCTCCCTGGCCATTTTTCATCAAATCAACAATGCCGCGCCGGTCAAACTGGGCGCCTCCCTCCCCTAAGCCAAATAGGGTCGAATTGCCGATGAGAAATGAGAAGTGACCAGTGTTGTGGTCCCACGCAAATTGCTGGACGACCTTGCCATCCACCCCGGTTAACGTTGCGCTGAACGGATGGACAGAGGTCTTAAGTTTGAGGCGGCCCACGGCAGTGGTGCGATCAGACGGGCCGCGGAGACGAGCGATCGGAGCACCCCAAGATTTTTGCACCAGGGAGCCGTCGAATGGTATGGCCTGAACAACGCCGTTTTCGACAGAAAGGATGCTCAATCGAAAGGTATGCGGAGTGATCGGGGTGATCTGTATCTCGATCGGCGGAAGGGCAAGCGATTGCTCTTGCTGCGTTGCTCGCAACTGGTGGGGCAAAACGATCGCGGAAGACGCGGCAGCCAATCCCTTCAGCAGATCCCGTCGGTTCCATGGTGCGCCCATCGCTGTAGTTGTCCTCCTCTTGGCGGAACGGGTTGCGCGCGCTGTTGGACGGGAGCGATTGTAGCGGAAAGGAGAAATGAAGTAAACGTTTGCTCGCTTCGTGTGTATAATCGCATCTCCGCGGAGGAAGTGGCATGGGAGCTCGAGAGGATCGTTTGCGGTGGCGCATCGCGGTGCTGGTCAGTGCTGCGATAGCGATCAGCTACCTGGATCGCCAAACTCTTCCCGTGGCGATCAAAGCGATCAGCAGAGACATTCCACTCAGCAATGCGCAGTTCTCTGCTCTGCAGTCTGCCTTTTTGTTTGCATACGCCTTGATGTATGCGGGGGGAGGAAAGCTGGTGGACGCCCTCGGGACACGGCTGGGCCTTACGGTGATTATGCTGTTCTGGTCGTTTGCGTGTGCCAGTCATGCGCTGGCGACCGGGTTCGCCATGTTGGCCATCAGCCGGTTGCTCCTGGGTGTCGGGGAGGGCGGAGGGTTCCCCGCAGCCACGCGGGCGGTGGCAGAGTGGTTTCCGACGCAAGAGCGGGCAACGGCGATGGGCCTAATCAATGCGGGCACGGCGGTGGGTGCGGTAGTGGCTCCTCCTTTCATTGCGGTGGTTCTGGGAGTCACGAATTGGCGTTGGATCTTCGTGCTGGCTGGAGGATTCGGATTGCTTTGGACGGCGTGGTGGCAATGGTCGTATTGCCCGGCTTCAGAAAACTCTCACGGAATGAGAAACGATGCGAAGGGACTGGTTGGGCTGCAGGCAAACGCTGGAGTGCGATTGTCTTGGACACACCTGTTTCGCGTACGCGAGACCTGGGGACTCGTGGCCGCGAAGTTTCTGAGTGATGCAGCGTGGTATTTCTATCTGTTTTGGTTGCCCAAATATCTTTACGACGCGCGCGCTTTCGACATCAAGTCCGTCGGTTTGTTCGCCTGGATGCCGAACGCCGCAGCGGGGATCGGTTGCCTGTTCGGCGGCACTTTCTCGAGTTACCTGGTACGCCGTCAGTTCCCTGTTGGTCTAGCGAGAAAAGCGGCGTTGGGTGCAAGCGCTGCAGTGATGCCATTGGCGATTCTGGTTCCTCACGTTCGGGTGCCCTGGGCCATCGCGATATTCTGCGTGGCATATTTCGGCCAGCAATCCTGGTCGACGCTGGTGATGGTGCTGCCGACCGACCTGTTTCCGCAGGAAGTGGTGGGATCGGTCGCTGGATTGGTGGGTTTCGGAGGGGCGATGGGTGGGATTGCGTTTGGGCAATTCGCGGGATACCTACTGGATCACGGCTTCGGATATGGCTCGGTGTTCGGCATCGCAGGGACCCTGCACATCACAGCTCTGCTGATCATTCTCAGCGCGATACCGGTGGTCGTGCCTTTGAAGCTCCAACCGAAGTTGAGTTACGGGAGAGGTCAATGAAAATCACGCAAATTCGCACGCGGGTCTTACGCTGGCGTGGCAAAACGGTCCCGCTCCCTGCGCACTTCTGCACCAATCCGATGGACGTGATGGAATTGCCGGAAGCGTCCATGCGTACGTTCACGTTTCACGGATGGCTGGTCGTAGAAGTGTTCACCGATGACGGGTTTGTGGGCTTGGGGAATGCCGCCCTCGCGCCTCAAGCCACGAAACAAGTGATCGATCTTTACCTCCAACCTCTGTTGATCGGGCAGGATCCGTGGGATGTCGAGCGCTTGTGGCAACTCATGTATCGCAAGACAATGGCGTTCGGGCGCAAAGGAATCGGCATGATAGCGATCAGTGCTCTCGATATTGCGTTGTGGGACCTGCTGGGAAAATCGGCTAAACAGCCTGTCTTTCGGCTGCTAGGAGGCAGGACCAAAACTCGGATACCGGTTTACGCCTCGCGCTTGTACCCCACGGGACTCAGCGAACTGGCGACGGAAGCCAAGCGCTACAAGGACGAGGGCTACCAGGCCATGAAACTGCGGTTCGGGTGGGGCCCCGCCGACGGGGCTCGCGGGATGCAGCGCAACGTCGAACTGGTTCGGACAGTACGCGAGAGTATCGGCGAAGATATCGATCTGATGGCTGACGCGTATATGGGATGGAACCTGGACTACGCGAAGAGAATGTTGCCGCTGCTTGAAGCCTTTCACCTCCGCTGGCTGGAGGAGCCCGTGATCCCCGATGACATCCGCGGTTATGCCGAGCTGAAATCCTACGGGAAGGTTCCTATCGCCGGGGGCGAGCATGAATTCACGCTCTATGGGTTTCGCGATCTGCTGGAGGCACGCGCCGTAGATTACATCCAATTCGACACAAATCGAGTCGGCGGTATCACCCAGGCGCGGAAAATCGCAGCGCTCGCGGAAGCGTATTCCGTGCCGGTAATTCCCCATGCGGGACAGATGCACAATTACCACCTGGTGATGGCGAGCTTGAATTCTCCAATGGCGGAGTATTTTCCGAGAGTCGACGTGGAAGTGGGCAATGAATTGTTCTGGTACATCTTCCGCGGCGAGCCCGATGCGAAAGGTGGCACCATCGATCTCGACGACAATAGGCCAGGCCTTGGATTGACGATCGATGAAGGGGGGCTGGAACGGTTCGAGGTGTACGAATAATCCGCGTCCTTCCAAGTGATCCGATGATACGACTGATCCAAATCAAAGTCGGCATACTGCCCTGTTTCTGGCGCCGGGCTCATACAGGCAGCGCTCGTGTTCCGCGATCAGGTCCGGTTGCAGGATGGAGACGTGATGCAAGTGGTAGCCGAAGGATTCGGACGTCCACGGATGAATCCGTTCGATCGGACCAATCCAAACCCGAGCTTTTTCTTAATAAGCTTGCATCGTTAGGATGAATAGAATTATGGCAAAACCATCAGTGGCGATTCTAGGGCTTGGCATCATGGGATCAGGCATGGCTTCACGCCTGCTTTCTGCAAATTTTCCGCTTGCGGTGTACAACCGGAATCCCGAGAAATGTTCGGCGTTCGGTGAAGCCGGAGCATTCGTGGCGGCAACACCGCGCGAGGCAGCGTCGCACGCCGAGATCGTGCTGAGCATGGTAGCGGATGACGCCGCTTCGCGTGATGTGTGGTTGGGCGAAAACGGCGCACTGAATGGCGCGTCGTCGGGTTCGTTTCTCATTGAGTCCAGCACGTTGAGTGTTGATTGGGTGCAAAAGCTTGCCGCCAGGGCGGCCGAGCGCGGATGCAAATTCCTGGACGCCCCGGTTACCGGCAGCAAACCTCATGCTGCGTCCGGTGAACTGTTATTTCTTGTGGGCGGCCCGGCGGAGGTGCTTGAGGAAGCGCGGCCGTTTTTTTCAACGCTGGGACGCGATGTGATTCACTTGGGCCCGATTGGAAGCGGGGCCATGATGAAGTTGGTGAACAATTTCCTGTGCGGAGTGCAGGCTGCGTCGTTTGCCGAGGCGTTGTCCCTGGTTGATGCCGCCGGCCTGGATCGGGCGAAGGCCATTTCCATTCTGACCGGCGGCGCTCCCGGAAGCGGAATTCTAAAGAGAATGGCCGAGCGGGAAACCAGGGACGATTTCACAGCGGTTTTTGCGCTTCAGTGGATGGCCAAGGATCTTGCCTACGCGATCGATGCCGCTAGCGGCAAAGGAGTTTCGCTGCCGGTTGCAACAGCCTCATGGTGCGTTTTTAAGCAGGCAATGGAACGGGGCTACGGAAGCGAAGACTTCGCGGCGGTCATCAAATCAGCCAGAAGCAAAGGAACACCGGAAGCTAAGCAGAATAAGGAAACGTAACAGAGGGTGCAGTTCTAGCAAATGCGAAGAACAACTTCAGGACTGGCGATTCTCTTGATCGTGGCATTGATTCAGACGAACGCATTTGCGCAGGATCAGGTCACGGTGCAAGTCGACGCCGCACAAAAGATTGCGCCATTCAAACCCATCTATCGATTTTTTGGGTACGACGAACCGAACTACACCTATACAGAAAACGGCCGCAAACTGATCGGGGAACTCACTGCTCTTACAAACGAGACGGTACTGTTTCGAACGCATTTTTTATTGGCGACGGGGGACGGCACGGCAAGCTTGAAATGGGGATCGACGAATGCCTACGTCGAAGATGCTACGGGACTCGGGAAGTACGACTGGACCGTCGTCGACCGGATATTTGAAAGTTATTTGCAGGCCCATGGAAAACCATTCGTAGAAATTGGATTCATGCCCGAAGCACTATCTTCGAATCCGGAGCCGTATCGTTCCGCTTGGATCCCCGGCGGAACGAACGAGGGATATGCCGCGGGGTGGTCCCACCCGCCGCGTGATTACGCGAAATGGGGTGAAGTGGTTTACCACTGGGCTAAGCATTGCGCTGAGAAATACGGCCAGCAAGAGGCGGAATCCTGGTATTGGGAAGTCTGGAATGAGCCAAATATTTTCTACTGGCAGGGGACGCAAGAGGAGTATTTCGAGCTCTACGACTACGCAGTGGCGGCGGTCAAGCGGGCCCTGCCGCATGCGCATGTCGGAGGTCCAGCTTCCACCGGACCGGCGGGAAAGCAGGCGGGAGAATTTCTGAAAGCATTCCTTAACCATTGCGCGAAAGGAACGAACTACGCAAATGGAGGCAAGGGCGCTCCGCTTGATTTCGTCAGCTATCACGCGAAGGGCAGCCCCCGTGCGATCGACGGTCATGTGCGCATGAGCATTGCTCGGCATCTGCAAGATGTTGACAGCGGATTGGAGATCCTTGCCAGCTATCCGACATTTCGCAATCTCCCGGTAATCCTTAGCGAATCCGATCCAGAAGGTTGCGCCGCCTGCTCCGCGCGAATCTACCCGCAAAACGCGTATCGGAATGGGCCACTTTACGCCTGCTATACGGCCGCCGTGATGAAAGGCATCCTGGACATAGGCGCCAAAGACCAGATGAACGTCGAGGGAATGCTGACGTGGGCGTTCGAGTTCGAAGAGCAGCCGTACTTCGACGGGCTACGAACTCTGGCGACCAACGGCGTCGATAAACCTATTCTGAACCTCTTCCGCATACTCGGCCTAATGAGGGGCGATCGTCTCAAAGCTTCGAGCAACGGCGCGGTTCCGCTTGACGAACTGCTCGCCGATGGCGTACGCAAAAATGCGGACATAGATGTGCTCGCTGCGCGCGACGACCATGGCGTCTCGATCATGATTTGGAATTATCACGACGATGACATTTTCGGGCCGGCCGCTGCAATCGTTCTCTCGGTGCAAGCATTACCCGTTGCTCAGCGTGTTTTGATGACTCATTACCGCATCGATGCAAATCACAGCAACGCCTATTCAATCTGGAAGAGCCTGGGCGCTCCGCAGGACCCGAGGCCTGATCAACGTCGGCAACTTGAGGCGGCCGGCCAACTGCAGTTACTAGATTCGCCGAATTGGTTATGGACGCAGTCGGGAACTGCGTCCATTCACTTTGATTTGCCACGGCAAGGGGTCTCATTGATTCGCTTAGCATGGTGAGACTGCGCCCGCCCGGGAGCCAGGTGAGTTCCTACTGTATGCTCTGCACGTCTTCGGAACGGTCACAAACCAACGCTTGTTGCTCTTTTGAAACGCGTGGTCCCCGCGTTGCTGCAATCCTTTGGATTGTCAAGCCGACGCGCATCCGATATCGCGAAGAATAATACTCTGGGAGCACGACCTCAATACTGATAAGGGCGAGGTCGGTGTTTCAAGTCCACCCAGGCCCACCATACATCCCCGGTGTCTCAGGCCGCTCACCCAGTATTTTCCAGTGGTGAATTCGACTCCAACGGTGATGGGCTCCAAGGAAAACACTTGCCGTGGCACTTCCACGAATAGCGCGTTTTTCGTCCAAGTGCATTGTCTACGCCCATAAGGCGACGGGCAGAAATACTTCCCGCGCCGCACCTGACAAGGCCGCGACAGAATCCCAAACGCAACCCTTGCGCGTCCTCATACGGCTAATCCCCTACCACCAATTCTTCCCTTGACACTTTCAAACACTTGTTTTAAACAAGTGTTTAGTATGACCCAACGCTCCACCCTCGTCGCTCCGCGGCCGGCTCCCCAGCCATCCCGTCGGCCCACGCAAGCCCCCACCCGCGAAAAACTGCTCGACGCCGCAGCCGAAGTTTTCGCCCGCAAGGGTTTCTACAAAGCCACCATCCGCGAAATCTGCCGCTGCGCCGGCGCCAATGTTGCCGCCGTCAACTACACCTTCGGCGACAAACTCGGCTTGTACACCGAAGTCCTTCGCCAATTGATGCGCACCCCCGAGCACGCCCGCGTCACTGCCGCCCTCGATGCCGCGCACTCCCCTCAGGAAGTCCTACGCAACGTCATCCACATGCGCCTGCAAAGCCTCTGCGCCCGCAAGCATCCGGACTGGGGCTTCAACATCGTCATGCACGAATTTTCCCAACCCACTCCGGCCATGACCCGCGTCGTCGAAGAAGGCATGCGTCCCATTTACGAGCGTGTCCTCAAAGCCGTCGGCGGAATTCTAGGCCTCCCTCCCGAACACGAAACCACCCGCCTCTGCAACAACAGCATCATCGGCCAAGTCCTTTTCTACACGTTCTCTCAGCCGGTGCTTTCCTGCTTGCAGCCCGACCTCAGACTCACCCCCGAGCGACTCGAGCGCATCGCCGACCACATCACCGAATTTTCCCTGGCTTCCCTGAAAGAAATGGCGTGCCAGAAAAACAAGCCGGCCAAAGAAATCTCCAAGGTGGCAATTCCCGGCAACGCCCCAGCTTTCCCCGCGACCGCTCATAGCTCGCGCCGCCGGTCTCACGTATAGGGAAGAGAGAAGCGGTTCCGGAGCACATTCCCATGACTGACGCGCAAGCATCCACCGCAACACCCGCGGTCGAGAGTACGCAAATCGCCACACACCCCCCTGCGGCCACACCGGAGACCCCGCCTCCTGCCGAAGATCGTCCTCCGCGCGGAAAGGTCGTCCGCATTCTCACCGTCGTCGCCGTCGTCATGGGCCTTCTCTTTATCTGGAAAGTGTTTTTCGCCAGCCCCAGCTTGCCCGCTAGCATCGTCGCGCTCAGCGGACGCATCGAAGGCGACGATTCCGCCGTCGCCCCCAAGACCAGCGGCAAAATTCTCGAAATCACCGTCCGCGAAGGCGATTCCGTCACCGCCGGTCAGGAGATCGCTCGTCTCGACGACGCCCAGATCCGGGCTCAGGAGCAAGCGGCCCGCGCCGCGTTGCTCGACGCCCAAGCCAAAGCGCTATCCGCCAGCGAACAAATTCATGTCCTTCAGGAGCAATTGCACGAAAATCAATTACAAACCGGCCAAGCGGAAACCGATGCCGCAGGCCGCGTGCGCCAGGCTCAGGCCGATCTCACCGCCACTGAAGCCGACCTCGCGCAGCAGCAAGCGGCGCTCAAGCTCGCCGAATTCAATCGCGATGCTTACATGAAGCTCGCCAAAACCGGCGCCGTCTCCGAGCAACAAGGCTTGCAAGCCGAAGCTGCCGCGGATCAACAACAAGCCGCCGTGTTGGCTGCGCAGCGTCGCGTTGAATCCTCGCGTGGCGCCCTCACCACCGCGCAAGCCATGCTCGACAATCCCAAAATCCGCGATGCCCAGGTTGCCGGCACCGAGCGCCAGATTATTCAGCAACAGGCGCAGGTCGCCGCCGCAAAAGCGCAAACCGATCAAGCCAAGGCGCAACTCACCGAAGCCGAAGCCAATCGTTCCGACCTCACCGTCGTTGCTCCCTTCACCGGCACCGTCATCACCCGTACCGCCGAGCCTGGCGAAGTCGTACAAGCCGGCACCGCCATCATCACTCTTCTCGACCTCAGCAAGGTCTACCTCCGCGGCTTTATTCCTGAAGGCGAAATCGGCAAAGTGAAAATCGGCCAGCCCTGCCACGTCTTTCTCGATTCCAATCCCAATCAGCCGCTCGACGCTTACGTTCTCCGCATCGATCCTCAAGCCACCTTCACTCCCGAAAACACTTACTTCCGCAATGATCGCGTCAAGCAGGTCGTCGGCGTCAAACTCCAAGTCACTCAGGGCATCGGCTACGCCAAGCCCGGCATGCCCGCCGACGGCGAAATTCTCGTCAGCGGCACCACCTGGCCCAAGCACAGGCGCGCACAATGAGCACTACCGTTGCTGATCGAAAGGTATTGCAAGCAGGCGACGCGTCCCCTGACGCCGCTATCGTCATTCGGGATTTGTGGAAGCGCTACGGCTCCGTCGAAGCCGTGCACGGCATCAGTTTTGAAGTCGAGCGTGGCGAAATTTTCGGACTGATCGGCGCCGACGGTGCCGGCAAAACCACCACCTTCCAAATCCTCGCCGGCGTGATGGAAGCCACTAAGGGCAGTGCGCAAATCTTTGGCAAGCCCGCGCGCGAAGCCCGTGCGCAAACCGGCTACCTCACACAAGCCTTCAGTCTCTATCTCGACCTTAGCGTCATGGAAAACATCCGCTATGTCGGCCAGTTGCGCCACGTCCCGGAAGCCGACATCGACGCGCGCTCTCTCCGCTACCTGCAAGCCTTCGACATGGATCGTTTCTCTTCGCGTCTCGCCGGCCAATTAAGCGGTGGCATGAAGCAGAAGCTCGCCCTGGTCTGCGCCCTCGTTGCCGAGCCTCACATCCTTCTCCTCGATGAACCCACCACCGGCGTAGATCCCGTCTCCCGCCGCGAATTTTGGGACACCGTCGCGCACCTAGCGGGCGAAGGTCTCACCGTCGTCGTCGCCACTCCTTATCTCGACGAAGCAGAACGCTGCCATCGCATCGCGCTCATCCATCAGGGCAAAATCCGCCAGATCGGCACCCCCGAGGAAATCCGCGGCACGCTCAACGCCAAGCGTCTCGAACTGCGCACTCCCAAACTTCAGGAAGCCTTGCACGTACTCTCCCAAGCTCAGCAAAGCGGCATCTTCGATATGCAGCGTTTCGGCGACCGCCTCGATCTGCTTTCGCAGGATGCCGACCGCGGCGCCGCCGAAGTCCGGCGCGTGATGAGCCAGAATCACCTGCCCATCGACGATCTCCACGTCGATGAGCCCACGCTGGAGAACACTTTCGTCGCCACACTTCGCGAACTCAGCGTGCGCACCACCGATGAGCCGTTTCCCAGTCGCCACGCCCACCGCAATCTCCGCGGCCAAATTGGCATCGGCGCTCGCGGCCTCACCAAGCAGTTCGGCTCTTTCACTGCCGTCCACAACGTCAGCTTGCAGGTCAACTACGGCGAAATTTACGGACTCCTCGGCGCCAACGGTGCCGGCAAAACCACCACCATCAAAATGCTCTGCGGCCTCCTCGAGCCCACGCACGGCAGTATGCAGCTTGCCGGCGAAGCGCAAGCCTTTCGCTCCATGCGCGTCCGCCAGCAGATCGGTTATATGTCCCAGAAATTTTCCCTCTACGACGATTTGACCATTGAGGAAAATCTCCAGTTCTTTGCTGGTGTCTATGGTGTCTCCTCCGAAGAGTTGCAAGAAAAAGAGGGCTGGGTGCTCCAGTTTTCCGGCTTGGCCGGCAAGCAGCATCGATTAACCGGCAGCCTCCCCGGCGGCTGGAAGCAGCGCGTCGCTTTTGGCTCCGCCATTATGCACGAGCCCTCCATCGTCTTTCTCGATGAGCCCACTTCCGGCGTCGATCCGCTCGCCCGCCGCGCGTTCTGGTCCATGATCAACTACCTCGCCGATTCTGGCACCGCCGTTCTCGTCACTACGCACTATCTCGAAGAAGCCGAGCAGTGCAATCGTCTCGGCCTCATGGTCGCCGGCGAATTGCTCGTCGAAGGCACCCCCAGCGAAATCAAGGCCCAGCAAAAAGGCCACCTCCTCGAATTTCGTGTCGCGCAAACCCAGCGCGCCGCCGATTTGCTCAAGTCCGATGGCGGCCACTGGCGCGTTTCCATTTTCGGCCGTTGGCTCCACGTCATCAGCGACGATCCCGCCCACGTCGCCATCCGCGCCACCCGCGAAAAACTCGAAAGCGCCGGAATCCGCGTGCTGGAAGCGCGCGAAGGTCGTTTTTCTCTCGAAGACGTCTTCATCAGCGTCGTCGAGCATGCCCGTCAGCAGGGGAAAGTCAGCTCCGAAGATTAGCGAAAGGTAGCCGCTCAGGTAGCCCGAATATGCGACGTATCCTGGCTCAAGCCCGCAAAGAACTCACGCAGCTTTTGCGCGATCGGCTCGCCGTGGCCCTCGCCCTTGTCCTTCCCGTGGTGTTGCTCTTGCTGCAAACCACCGCCATTTCCCTCACCGTCAACGATCTCCCCATCGTCGTGCAGAATCTCGATTCCTCTCTCGCTTCCCAAAAACTCGTCGACGCTTTCCGCAATGCCCTCAGCTTCCATATCGTTGCCTGGCCCACCAATCGGCAGCCGCAAGATGCCTTCACCGCCAACAAAGCCCGCGGCGCTCTCGTGATTCCCAGGGATTTCGGCCGCCACATCGCGCGCGGCGAAACTGCCGAAGTCCAGATGCTCATCGATGGCTCCGATTCGAACACCGCGCGAATCATTGCCGGCGACGCCGCGCAGATCGTTCGTGCCTACAACACCCAGATGGGCGGCGCCAGTCATCCGTCACCCGTCACCGCCGCCATTCGCTTGTGGTACAACCCCAGCCGTTCCTCCCAGCAATTTTATGGGCCGGGCATTTTCGTCATGGCCATGTCCATCTTTCCCCCGCTCCTTGCCACCCTCGCCATGGCCAAGGAAGGCGAACAAAAAACCATTCTCCAGGTGTATGTCGCCAATATTTCCGCTCACGAATTTCTTCTCGGCAAAATTCTCGCTTTCATGATCGTCGCCACTGGCGAAGCCTTGATCATGATGGCAATTCTCTTCGCCGGTTTCGGACTGCGCTTCGCCGGCGATCCCACGCCCTTCCTCATCGCCACAATCCTGTACATGTTTTGCGTCACCACCTTCGGCAACATGATCGGCGCCGCCATTCCCAGCCAGGTTGCCGCCGTCCAGGTCATCGCGCTCACCGGCTTTCTCCTCGTCTACATGTTCTCCGGCTTGCTTTTCCCCATCTCTAATATCCCCGGCTCCATTCGCTGGCTTTCCAATTTTGTTTGGGGCCGCTACTACATCGAAGTCGTCCGCGACGCGATGCTCGCCGGCGGTGGTTGGCCCGCCGTGTGGTACAAAGTCCTCATTATCGGGGTCATCGGCGGCACTTTCTATTTCTTCGCATGGCGCAACATGCGGCGCATGCAGGTCAAGGTGTAGCATGAGAAAACTTCGCTTGCTGCTCGGTTCCCGCATGCGCGCCTTGGTGCGCAAGGAATTTCAGCAGATTCTCCGCGACCGCCGTCTCGCCATGTCTCTCATCGTTCCGCCCACGCTGCAATTGCTGCTGTTCGGCTTTGCGCTCAATCCCACCGTCGCCAATCTCCACCTCGGCGTCGTCGACGACAGCAAAACTCCCGAAAGCCGCGAACTCGTCTCCCAGATGACCGAGAGCAGGAGTTTCGCCCCCAGCGGCACCTATCTTTCCATCAACGATCTTTCCAAAGACATCGCCAACGGCAAGCTCGACGCCGGTCTGGTCATTCCTTACGACTACGCGCGCGATTTGCACCGCGGTCGTCCCGTCACCGTGCAAGTGCTCCTCAATGCCATGAATTCCAACACCGCCACCATCGCCCAGGCCTACGCTCAAGGCGTAATCGCGACCTATGGTCAGGGTCTCGTCGCTCAGGGCCTTCACGCGCAATTCCGCCAAATCGCCGCGCCCGATGTAAACAGCAAGGGTCAGGTGCTTCTCCATCCCGACTATCTTTACAATCCCGGTCTCGAGCCCACCTGGTTCATTGTGTCCGGCATTCTTGGCGTCTTGCTCATTCTCAACGGCTCGCTCATCTCCGCCGCCGCCATGGTCAAGGAACGCGAAACTGGCACGCTTGAACAACTATTAATGTCCCCCGCTTCCACCACCCAGATCATTGTCGCCAAGCTTTTCCCGCTCTTCGCGCTTCTCTGCATGATGGGCCTCATGGCCATCGTGGTCATGCGCGTCGTCTTTGGCATCCCATTCCGTGGCAACGTCCTGCTGGTCTTGGGCGCCGCCGCGCTCTGCCTGCTCTGCGGTATCAGCATCGGCACTTTCATCGCCACCTTCACCAGATCAGCGCGCCAGTCCCAACTTACCCTCTTTTTCGTCAACCCCCCGCTCACCTCTCTCTCCGGCGCCTTCACTCCCGTCGAAGCCATGCCCAGGTGGCTCCAGCCTGTGGCGCAGTTCAATCCCATTCAGCATTTCGGGCAAATTTCCCGTGGCGCCATGATCAAGGGCAGCGGCATCGCCACGCTCTGGCCCAATTTCCTGGCGCTTCTCGCTTTCACAGCAGTCTTGGTCTCGCTCAGCATCTGGCGTTTTCGCAAGCAACTCAGTTGACGTAGTCTCGGGAGCTTCATGCGCATGGCTACAATTACACAGCAACAAATTTTGTACCGCACCGCACGCACTCGGCCGCACTCCATGCGTGCCCTCATTTTCCTCGCCGCCTTCGCCGGCACTTCTCTCGCGTTGACCCTTCCCGCCGTGGCGCAAATTGGCCCGTCCACTCCGCAGCAAGCCACTCCCGCGGTGCAGCTCCCGCTCTCGGGCCGCAGCTCGGAAAGCAACGGCACCGTCAAAGCCACCGAATCACCCATCGCTGGCGTTACGACCAGCGTCAACACCCTCAATTCCACCGTACAAACTCAGGGCATCTACACCGGCAGCACTCCCTCCACCAAGCTTATGCCCTTTAACGGCAAGCTCGGCTTTCAGGAAGCCATCCTCCGCGCGCTTTCCTATAACCTCGGTCAGACCGGCGCCACCCAGGCCTTACGTCAGGCTGAAGGCCAGACCAAGTCCACTCGCGCCGCTCTGCTTCCCAACATCACCGGCACCGTGGTTGAAAATGTGGAAACCGAAGACTTGCGCGCTCTGGGCTTCCGTTTCAATTTCCAGGGCTTCTCCATTCCCCAGGTCATCGGCCCCTTTAATTACATCGATTTTCGCGCCCATCTGTCCCAGACCGTCGTCGATCTCACGGCCCTCAACAACTATCGGGCCAGCAATGAGGTCACCCGCGCGAATCGCTATTCCGCTATCGACGCCCGCGACCTCATCGTCCTCGCCGTTGGCGGTGCCTACTTGCAGGTCACTGCCTCCAAAGCTCGCCTCGCGGCCGAACAGGCCCAGGTACAAGCCGCCAACGCCGTTTACCAGCAAAGTGTTCAGCAACTGGCGCAAGGAATCATCGCCAAGGTCGATGCCGACAAAAATCAGGTGCAGCTTCTCACGGAACAGCAGCGCCTCCTCTCCCTGCAGAACGATTTCGCCAAACAAAAAATCAATCTCGCCCGCATGATTGGCTTGCCTCCCAATGAAAATTACGAAGTCACCGACGAAATCCCCTATTCCCCCGCGGTGTCTCTTAGCGTCGACGATGCCGTCAAGCAGGCCTTCGATCAGCGCACGGATTTGAAAGCCGCCGATGCGCAGTTCCAGGCCGCGGTGCGTGCTAAAGCCGCCGCTCGCGCCGAGCGCTATCCTTCCGTCAGCATCAACGCCGATTTCGGCGGCATTGGCGTCACCCCCAGCCAGCTCCAGAACACTTACACCGCCACCGCCAACATGAAAATTCCCATCTGGCAGGGTGGGCGCGTCAGTGGAGATGTCGAGCAGGCTGATGCGACTCTCGCGCAGCGTCGCGCCGAATTCGAAGACCTGAAAGGCCAGACGGAAAGTGATGTGCGCAGCGCTTTCCTCGATCTTCAGGCTGCCGCCAGTCAGGTCGAAGTCGCGCTTAAAAATGTGCAGGTCACCCGCGAAGCCGCCGAACTCACCCGCCAAAAACTCGAAGCCGGCGTCAGTACCACCGTCGATTACACCCAGGCCCAGGAATCCGCCACCAGCGCGCAATTCGATTACATCAACGCCGTCTTCGCCCACAATATCGCCAAGCTCAGTCTCGCTCGCGCCATGGGTCGCGCCGCCAAGTCCCTGCCCGAATTTCTAACGCTGCCCCAGGTTCCGCGTCATGACCGATAACGGCCCGTGCTTCTGCTCGCGCCGCTTCGCCGCCGACTGCCGCAGATCTCAAATCAATCACATCCGCGCGCCGAAGTGGCGGTTTTTGATCTCTGGTCCGTACTCCAAATAGACCGACCGACGACCTCGCTTTGCTCGGCTTCGGCGCATCCGCATTCGCAAATGGGCCGCTCAGTCGCCTCGATCGACAGGCCATGCGCTAGCCGGTGCCCGGAACTCTGCGGTTCTAGGAATCTCCGTGATCCCGAGGCTCATGTGCATCGGGCGACTATCAAGGTGACGTCGTCGGACTGTTCATGGGGGCTGAATCTGCGAGCCTGATCTGCGACTGCTGCCAGCAACTCCGGCAGGGAGAGCCCACGACATTGCCGGACGGCTTCCAACAAACGCTTTTCCCCAAATTCCTCTCCCTCACCATTCAGAGCTTCCGTAACACCATCGGTGTAAAGCAGGACGGCGTCGCCCGGAGCCAGTTCTCGTTCTTCCATCGCGCAATCCCATTTCTCGAACAAGCCCACCACTGTGCAGGTCGCTCCGAGCCGTTCCAAACCGTTGTCGCCGCGCAAAAGCAAGGCAGGCGGATGGCCGCAATTCGAGTAGCGCAGCTTGCGCGTGTCATCGTCGTATTCGGCGAAGAATAAGGTAGCGTAATCCCCGTCGGCCGTGTTTTCGTAAAGCAACTGATTCACCGACCGCAGAAATCGTTCGGGCTGTTCCCAAGCCGTCGCGCAGTGGCTGCGCAGAGCTGCTTGGAGATTCGCCATGAGCAGAGCGGCTCCGATGCCTTTGCCCGCTATGTCCGCTACCACCAGGCCGAGCCTTCGGTTGCCGAGATCAAGAAAGTCGTAATAGTCTCCACCGACGGTCCGAGCGGGATGGCAAATCCCCGCATACAGAAGCGTTCGAGTCAGCGGCTGCCGTTGCGGAAACAAACGGGTCTGCACTTGCTTGGCGATTGCCAAGTCGTGCGCAGCCCGGCGCTCCGCTTCCAACTTGGCGGCCTGGGTGCGGCGCTCGGCTTCCAGCGTGCGCGTCGCGTCGTCGAACTCAATCAGAGAAAAACTGTTCCGGTCCACATCTTCAAAAACCGCATATCTCGCTTGCCCGCTTCCCCAGGAGGGTTCCGTTGGTGGGAGTCGGAAAAGGACTCCGCGCCTCGACCATTCTTCGAACACGCCGCGCACGTCTTCGGTAAGAAAGCTGAATCCGGTGTTTTGGCCAATGCGCTGATGCTCCGCGGATCCTTCGGGCGGAACACAGAGGGCCATCCCGGTCAGGCCCGCTCCTGCCGTTCCAGGGAGCCAGCCAGCAGCCGGCGGAGCGACCACGATCCACCGGCCTCCCTCGGGAGTTTGCACCTCCACAATCGCTTCGAAAAATAGCTTTTCCACGAAGAACTGCCGGCTCCGCTCCTGATCGCGGACCCACAGCGTCACAAAGTTTAACCGGAGAAAAGGCTGCAAGAGTGCCGCTCGGAGTGCCGCTGCGTGGCGGCCAAGCACTCCTTCGGGATGCGCTGAGGGTTCCATCGTGACTGATTATTCCACAGAGTTCGCACAGAAGTCGTGATGGCCCATGCGCTTGGCAGCGCCCAGCCAAAAAGCCGGATCAGAAGGGCGGTTGCGCAAACACCACGCCCACAGCTCAGCGCGCTCCGCGAGGATCATGGCCGATACCGCAATGCGAATTTCCGTCCACTACTGAATCTCCCGTCGGTCACCGAGTTATCTCGCCGCATTATCGAAGGGGCTTCTCCGGGCTAGCCGTTCTCCACGCGCACCTTTATGTCCGAGTACGCCGTATCGATGAGTCTCCTTAGGGCTGCGGCGTTTGTGGCCGTTCCCGGTCTGAGCTTCACGTGGCGCATGAACTTGCCGCTGCCTTGCAACAAGCAGTCCGCATCCGGCAGCGCTGCACCATGGAAAAAGCCTATATTTACGTGCGAAGTGAATACATTGACGTAGCCGAAAGGCGCATCTCCCAGACATGCAACCGGACAGCCGTCATGCAAGAGCTCCCGTACTTCGTCCCCGCATTTTCGCATCACCCCAAACCACTGCCGCGCGATGGCTCCCAATTCGCCGGCATGCGCTTTCATCCATGCATCGATGGCAGGATCTCGCTCGACAGCGCCGTTGAATCGCAGCAATTCCATTCTGTCGCTCCACTTTCTGCTTTCGAGATTTGTGGTTACTTAGCTTACACGAGGAACGACTCCGTAGCGCCGTAGCTTTACGGATTGCCACCGGTTGGCCGGCAACTCTTCCCTTACGGGATTACGGGAGGGCTCCCCGTCATTCGGGCCGATCACCGAACTCGCCACAATGCCGCCTCTGCGGTTTCATCGAGAGTCGATGAGCGGTAAGATTCCCGAGAGGTAGGGAGGGACTCTTCCAGCATGACCAAGGACGACATTCGGTTGCTCTACGAGTACGATCGTTGGGCGAACAACAGGGTTTTGCAAGCGGTTTCCGCTCTGAGCCCTGAGCAATTCACGCGTGATCTGGGTGGCAGCTTTCGTTCGGTACGAGACACCCTCGTGCACATCATCGGTGGTGAATGGGGTTGGCTTACCTATTGGAAAGCCTCGTCCCATAGCGCCGCATTCCTAGCGGATTTGTGGGACCGACACGACGCCCTATTCCATCCGGTCGCGTTTCCCAATCTGCCAGCGGTACGCTTGAAGTGGGAGGAAGTAGAGAAAGAACAGACGGAGTTCGTAAGTTCTTTGACAGAGGAAGCCTTGAGGAAGATGCTTCCTATCCGCACGACACAACTCAATTTGGCACACTTGATGCAGCACTTGGCCAATCACTCTACGTATCATCGCGGCCAAGTTGCGTTGATGATGCGGCAGGTTGGTGCCGAGCCATTGCCAACGGACTTTCATTTGTTTCTGCTGGAGGCTTCCAGCCACGCAGCGGTTAGACAGTAGAGCGGCTATCGGACGGATCGTCGGCTACACTGAAGTTATCCAAGAACGGGGATCGGGAAGCCACAGTTGAAGGGGTTCTTCCTCCTAACTGACCAAGAGAACTGAGTCGCCCCTCACTGCGTCTCACCAGAGCCACAGACATCACCCAAGGGCCTCAGTCGCCGCTCTTGGCCACCTCGCGAAACCGTTAGCTCACTCCGAAGAAACCACGGGTCCGGCCACTCAACCAATATTTATACGGCAATTCTCACTCCCGTTTGTCTGAGGATCTTCTTCCAAAAGCCATTTTGCCAAAATTTGCCAAAAATTCGGGCACTTGAGAGCCACGCCCTTTCCATGTCACCCCGAGACGGCACAAACCTCATAGGCTCTCTGCGTGAGAGGAGTTCTCCGAAATGGCTTTAATTTGCCAAATCGTTGTTCCCGACATGAAAAGGATTCCTCTCCGTGCGGCGGGAGTTGTTGGTTTGAGATAGTAGGCAGATTTGCCGATCGGCAAACCATGCTCGGCGAAAACGTGAGCCGCGCCGAGATGAGTTGCAGGAACGAGAGTTTGGTCTCCGGAAGAGTGGTTCCTGGGTCTACGCTGCCACCGCATAACGATGATGCAGCCCGCCGAGCCCCGGGAAGGATTGAACCCGGGTTTCCTAGGTTCTGAGGCATTGCCTTGGTGATTGCAGTTTTGGTCAAGCAAGGATTCAAGGGATACCCTATAGCTCACCCGGGAAGTTGGCAAATGGGTCTTTGAGCGAGAGACCGGCAAACAGAAAAAGTGAGAATGACCGTATAAACACTGGGGATTTGTGGTGGGCCTGGGTGGGCTTGAACCAGCGACCTCGCCCTTATCAGTATTGCGGTCGCCTCGGGCCCGAAGGCCTGAGCTACAGGAACTAAACTAGAATCCAGGACCATCAGCCCAAATTGAGCTGGGGTTGAGGGGTCAAAAAAATCCCGTTGGCTATAGCGATCCAGAGGCGTAGGCTGTTCTCCCTAGACTGGCTCAGGGATGTGCCGCCTTCACCCCTCGGGGGCGGAGAAGGGTAAGTTATGAGATCGCGTCTCCTCCTGTGTTCCCTCATTGTCGTCTGCCTTTTCGTAGCTGCTGCCCCCGCCTACTCTGCGGCCGCTAGAAGCCTTTCCTATCCGGCTGCCGAAAGCATTGAGGAAGATGGGAGCTCCTCGCACCTGGAAGAGAGCGTGGTCATTCCTGGGCCCTTGCGATCTTTTTTGCGCATGGCGGGTCTGCGCCAGAAGGTTGCATCCGAGGAGGTGTTGCCGATGCTTGCGCGCAACGTGCTCCTCCATGGGTATCAGGTCGGGCACCCAACGGAATACCTGATTTTGCTGCGCCATTATTATCGGCAGGCCGAAGAACTCAGTGCGCTGGCAGGTGCTGACGGAAACATCCGGGTCACTGGCTGCAATGAGGCTGCACCGCTGCTGAGTGTCCTGGGATACAAAACCCGAGGAGAGTGCGGGCACGCTGACATGAACTTAGTGGCGGCGGACGCGCAGAGAGCGTTTCTGACCATTGATTCGGGCTTTCCGCTTGTCGATTTGGAAGAAGCATTGCAGCGGTCCACGCCCTTCACATACGTGTATGCCGGATCTGCCGTGCCGGTGCTGTTCGGGCCAGCCGACTGGAAAGCGCTTTCGGCAACAAACGGACAAGGAAATAGAAACGTAGCGGAAATCCTCCTGAACGAAGCTGACGTGGCGCGACTGTACTGGGCGTTATCCCAAATCGACCCTGAAACCCGGCTGGCGCTGAAAAACGACATTGGACTCGAAAGGCTACGTCCGGTTGCCGCAGCTTTGGATCTGTATGGGAGCCAGATCTGTATTCGCGAAGGCGCCGTGGTCGTTCCCGGCGGACAAAACGCTGAGAAGAGTTGGCAAGGATTGGTGGGAGCGAGTGCGCGAACCCCGGCAGAGTTCGTCCCCCGACTGCTGACAAAAGATCACGGGTGGCTGGCGGCCTATTATGACGCGATGGCGCGAGCCAATAACATCCAGCAAGAACATTTCGCCGCGGGTCAGCGATACAAGCATTACTACGAGGCCTTCCGATCGCCGGGAGCTTCGAGCGACGCGGCGGTGAGGTACGCGTTCAGACCAGCGGCAGGACTAATGGTGCTGGTAACGCGTCTGCAGTGGGACGCCAAGGGCGAGCCGTATGTCCCGGGAAGCCTGCAGGCCTGGAGCGCGATTCTTCGCCAGAACCCGTACAGGCTGGTGCGCGAATGGGCCAAGCGGTCAAGCAGCTGGCAATACCCGGATCAGCTAGCTGAGGCTATGTTCGCGTTCTCGCGGCTAGATAACGAAAAAGGACCGCTGCAAGCCTATCTTTGTCTGAGCGAAATAGATCGCGTGCGGACGTCCCAGCAACGAATGAGCGATCAGACGGTTGAGTTGCTGGCGGATAAATTCACAGATTTCGGGGATCAATATTTGATCTTCACGGAATTCCCGGAGCTAAACGACGCCTCCATCACGCGCTTCCTGACAACCGCCGAGGCGTTGAATAAGATCTCCGATCACGCGCTGCGCGGCAATGCCATGGGGACGTTCCAGGGAGCCGTGGGCCTATGGCAAATATTGGCGAGGCAAGGACAAATCGATGCGAGTCGCCTGAACTCCTCGTGGCTCGAGGTGGTTGCGCCATTCGCCCGGTTTTCTACATCAGCGCAACTGGTTACGGCTGGGCGCAGTTCGATTCAGGCAGTTTTCCGAGCAGCGACGGGGAAACCGAGGATCTCGCAGGACGAAATGATCAATGTGCTTGCCGCCGCGCATCAGACAACCGCGGGCGGCGAGCGGATGCGCGCGGAGATGGCGGACAGGCTTCGCTCGGTGCTAGACGATCAGCGGCTGATTTCACTCGACACGCTATTCGCTCTGGACGACGGTCTGAGCGATCCAGGACAGGGAGCGGCGAAAAATGACGCGTTGATCGCGCTCGCCGGGGAACTTCGGGAGTTCGAGATGCCACGACCCATCTTTACGAGCGGTGAAAGAAGTACTTGGGCCGCGGGAACCTACAACAATCGCCACACCGAAGGAGAGATGAAGACCAATCTCACAAAGGTGCTTAGTTCTCCGAGTTCGCCCAAGCAAAGAGAGGAAGCGCGAGGGCAACTGGCCACGTTCATGAGGGACACGGTGGTGGGCATGAACTATGCGTATTACGAACCGCCGGGCTCGCAAGTTTTGCACCATAACCCGCTGTTCGTGCGTTCGCACGATTTTTCGGGAGACACGGTAAGCGGGGTAGAGCATCTGTGGCAGTCGCCGCAACTGTTTGGCGCGGGCTCGCCGGCTGGCGGCGGTGCACATCTGATTGGATCGCTCGCCGACCTATCCTACGTGCTGGCTGAGGCGGAGCAGGATTTCCTCGCGCCGGATCACGTTCAAGCTCTGATATGGAAGCAGTTTGTGCCGGAACTGATGAGCGGCGCGATCGTGCCACGCTGGTGGGACGTTAGCCAGACCGAGTTGCACGCCGCGGCCCTTTATCAACGAGCCGGAGAGGAAGTATTGACGGCTTCGTTTGGGGACCCGGAATTACGCGGCAAAGTGATGATTATCGTCTCAGACCGAATGTTTCCAGCGCGCCAGGCATGGCTGGAAGAGATGATGCGTGCCGGGAAAAGGAAAGAGATGCTGGAAGGGATGATGCCGGCCGAAACCTTTTTTCTGACGGCCGAATTTCAACAGAGATTTCCCGGCGAGCTCAGGGCCGTCAGCCCGGCGGGGCGAGAACTGGAAGCTCTGTCGCAGAAAGACCCTGACGAGGTTAGCAAGGAACGAATCTCACGGGACTTCGGAATAATCCATCCCGTGTTTACGCAGAGTTACGGCCGCGAGCTTATAAACGTGAAGCCATTTCCGGCATTGACCGGCACGTATAGCCGTCTGATGGCGGAGTGTTGGGATTCCGGCAACCTGTACTGGGCGCGGCTGGCGGATGAAATGGGTTACTCGCCCGTCCTGTTAAACCGCATGGTTCCTGAGCTAACTCGCCGCATGGTGGAGAAGATTTTCGCGAGCGAGCTGGAAGACTGGGCAGCGATCCTCACTGCTATGCAGGAAACCGGAGAAGAGTTCCGCGAGGGGAAAATCCCCTGGATGGTTGGAAGCATGGCAAAACCCGTGCCCGAGACAAAATAACAACAAGGATGCAATCCATGAGGAACAAAGTGTTTGTTTCAGTATGCTGGCTGAGTTTGGGTTTTGGTCTGTGTATGGGATTGGCATCGGATGCACAAGAGCCCGTGAATCCGCACATTCGCGTGATGGTGGATTTGGTGCAACTGAACGTTGCCGTGACTGACAGTCGAGGGAACTACGTCACAGGGCTGCAACCGAGCGATTTCGTCGTAATGGAAGACGGAATCCCACAGAAGATTTCTACATTCGCGGAAGGTAATAGTCCGGCACGGCGGCTGGCCGACGCACCGCAGACCGCAAACGATGCGAACGGCGGTCCCGGCGATACGCGGCAACCCGACGGCGTACAGGATGCCACGCACTTGACCGCTGCGGAGCTGAGCTCGGTGACGGCTGGGGCAAATGTCTTTGTGCTGTTCGATACCAGCGACTACATGTATCGGGGATTCGTGTTCGCGCAGGATGCGATATCCGATTTCGTGCGCTCCCTGGAATCCGCGGACCGAATTGCCTTTTATTCGTATAGTCGCGACTTGTCGAGAGCGGCCCGGCTGACTTCGGATCGATCGGCGGTTCTGCGCGGCGTACGCACGACGGTGGCTGGCGACGATGCGGCTCTTTACAACTGCCTGTTGCTGACACTAAAAGATGCGGGACAATTCACGGGCCGCAAGGTGGTAGTGGTTTTCTCAAATGGGCCGGACAATGCCAGCGTGGTTCCACCGGAAGACGTAGCGGAATTGGCGCAATCGACGGGGACCGCGATCTACATGATCTGCACGCGCGAGGCTCAATTGGAGCCGATCTCGACCGCGGTGTTCGAGCGCATGACTGCGGCTACGGGAGGGAAGGCCTACTTCGCCAAGAGCTGGAAAGAGGAAAAACACGCCTTTGCAATGATCAAAGACGACTTGGCGCATCTTTATTCGCTGAGCTACTATCCGCAGCCGAACCCGAACCGCGGCTGGCGGAGTATTACAGTGAGACTGAATTCTGACCGTTTGAAGAGATGCCATGTGCGCACGCGTAACGGATATCGTCTGCAACCGACGCGATTCGCCAAAGCCGACACAGGG
The DNA here is from genome assembly GCA_963804635.1 of Candidatus Acidiferrales bacterium. Lineage (GTDB taxonomy): Bacteria > Acidobacteriota > Terriglobia > Acidiferrales > UBA7541 > Acidiferrum. Next base: position 148,564 of record CAWDRK010000033.1, on the reverse strand, counting down.
GCGGAAGCTGATCCGCGCTGAAGGCATGAGCTGAAGCTCCTGAGGATGTGACTTTTCCTTCTATTTTGCGTGGCACCGAGCGTCCACGTTGGCTGTCTCGGTTTCACTCATCTGCGGCACGGTAACCGGAAGGAGCTTGTCCTGGCGGCTGGACGGTCACAATGCCCAGCCTTTCAGAGCGTACCAGCGAGCATGGGTCTTCTGACCACGGCACTCCTGCGGCTCTCCTTTCTCACGAAACCAACAATCAGGAAAACAAGAACGAGTAAGCCATACCTGGGCCGCTATCGGTAGTACCATCTCAACTAAAGCATCATTGTGAAAATCGGCAGCGGCGGTACCGAAGGAAGAAAGTCGAGCGATGCCACGGGAGGCGAATTGTGAGCGCGAACGCATATCAGAAACGGATTGCGGGAGTGTTGGGCAAGATTTCGGAGACGCAAATGGGCAACATTGAAAAGGCCGCGGCCGTGATGGCGGAGACGATCGCGAATGGCGGGCTGGTGCATATGTTCGGGAGCGGGCATTCCGTGCTGCCGGTACAGGACATGTTTCCGCGATATGGCGCCTTCCCGGGATTCCGACCGCTTATGGATATGCGGCTGATGTGGACCAATGTGATCGGCAGCGGCGGAGCAAAGGGACTGCTGTGGTTGGAGCGGCAAGAAGGCTACGCGAAGGTTTTGTTCGAGAACGAGCCGATTCGCAAGGGCGATGTGATGCTGGTGTTTTCACACGGTGGATTGAACGCCGCAGGGATTGAAGTATTGATGGAGGCGAAGAAGCGCGGACTGACGACCGTGGGAATAACCTCGATGGACAATTACGGGAAACGCGAAGCCATGCATTCTTCCGGAAAGAAGTTGGCGGATGTCGCGGACATTGTGATCGACAATTGCACGCCCGCGGAGGATGCGCTGGTGGCGATTGCGGGATGGAAGGCGCCGGTGGCCGCGGGCTCCACGGTAGCGTTCATCACCATCGCTATGTCGATCATCGCGCAGGTAGCGGCACACCTGGCGGCCAAGGGACACACGCCCCCGGTTTTTGTTTCACCGAATGTGCAGGGTATTCCCGCGGATAATACCAACCGCGTGTACGAGGAGTACGAGCGACGATTGAAAAGGTGAAGCGTGGCGGAGACCATTCGGCGGGTAGTGCTGTTCGGCGGCGCGGCTACCGGGATTTTTGTCTTTGGGATTGTGATGGCGGTGCTGGGGACCCTATTCGGGCTGCCGGAGATGCGCGCGCGTTTGCGAATCGATCTGGCACAACAGGGAAATGTGTTTCTGCTGCTGTTTCTGGGGATTTTTCTTGCGACGCTGATTGCCGGTCCGGTAATTGACGCAATCGGAAACAAAGTGATTCTGGTGGTGTCGTCGTTGCTCGTGGCGCTGGGCATGGCGGGGTTCGCGTACGCGCATTCGTTTGCCGGCGCGGCCATACCGGCGGTGCTGTTGGGATCGGGCGGCGGTGGACTGAACACTTCAACCAACGTACTGGTTTCCGACTTGTACGGCGAGAAGCGCGGCCTGATGTTGAACATGCTTGGCATCTTCTACGGCATTGGTGCGCTGTGCATTCCTCTTCTGGCAGCGGTACTTACGGGACATTTCCCGATTGCCTCGCAGTTGCTGATTTGCTGCGGGCTAGCGGGAGCTTGCGCGGTACTGTTTCTGCTCTTGAGATTCCCAGCGGCGAGCGCGGCACAGAGTTTTTCGTGGCGTGAAGCGCTGCGCCTGACACGGTCTCCCGGCGTGTTGGCACTTGGATTTTTGCTGTTCTGCCAGTCGGGAAATGAAGCCAGCATCAGCGGGTGGACGTCTACTTACGTGGGTGAGTCCGGACTAGGGGCGAGGACGGCTACGCTGATCCTGGCAGGATACTGGGCGGCGCTGATGGCGGGCAGGCTGGCAGTGGCGCGACTGCTGCAGTTTGTGGGCAAGAAAAAACTGGTACTGGCGAGCGGCGTGGGCGCGCTGGCAGGGGCAGGAATTTTGCTGACGAACCGCTCCGAGGCGATGCTGGTCGCAGGAGTGTTGGTAATCGGGTTGTCGTATGCGGGAGTTTTTCCGACGACGCTGGCCATTGCCGGCGATGCCTACCGGAAGATGGCAGGAACGGTTTTTGGTTTGCTGTTTGCGATTGCGCTGCTGGGCGGGATGTCGTTTCCCTGGGCGGTAGGACAGATTTCGCAAGCGTTGGGAGTGCGCTATGGAATGATAGTGCCGCTAGCAGGAGCAGCGGGGATTTGCGTGTCGGCGTGGAGAATTTTGCGGCGGGAGAAACGGCCGGCGAGCTGCTAGAGGCAGAAGGCGCGAATCGCGGGCCAGGTATTCGACGGGCACGTTTTACAAGCATTTCAAGGACAAGCGTGAAATCTTTCTTGCGGTTTACGAAACGTGGGTCGCTTCAGAATGGAAAGCAGTGGCCGCTGAATTTGCCGGCGGCGGCACGGCCGAAGAAATTGCTCGCCGTCTCGTAGCTCTCTCGATAGAGTTTCATACCCGATGGCGGGGGCTGAGAAGTTCGCTGCTGGAACTGCTTTTCACGGATTCCGAAGCAGCGGCGTCGGCAAATGGACGTGATGGCAGAGCTTCGCGCAAAGATTGGTGCGCCGCCTGGCCGGCGAGAAGACGACGCCATCCACTTGTTCACAACCGAGCGAACCTTCGACGCTATTGCGCAAGGCGAACTGCGCGACCTGGGCCTGGATCGACGCGTGGTGCTGGAAGCGGTCGTGCAAAAGGTGGTATCGGTCCTGACTTAGCATTGTGGCGGCTAACGAGGAGGCCCGGGCTGCGTCCAATGGATGGAATTGTCGAAACTGGCTGAGTCGGGAGGGCGAGAGATGGCGAGCGAACTGACCCTATCCGTGAATGGCGCGAAACGTCAGGTGTCTGTGGCGCCGGAGACACCGCTGCTATTCGTGCTGCGTAACGAGTTGAAATTGACGGGCCCGCACCTTGGCTGCGGAATGGCCCAATGCGGGGCGTGCGCGGTGCTGCTGGATGGAGAAGAAGTGCGCACGTGTATTACACCAGTATCTTTCGCGGTGGGCAAACAAGTAACAACCATCGAAGGACTGCCGGCGGTTTGGGCAGAGAAAAAGGGATTGAGCGCGGCGGACGCCGCCAAGACGCTGCATCCGATCCAGCAAGCATGGATTGACGAGCAGGTGCCGCAGTGCGGCTACTGCCAAAGCGGGATGATGATTGCCGCCGCGCAATTGCTGGCCAAGAATCCCAACCCAACCGTAGCGCAGATCAAGGCCGCGTTCACGAACACGCCGCCTTCGCCACACCTGTGCCGCTGCGGTACCTACGCCGCAATCATCGATGCAGTGTTGCGCGCCGCCAAAGCCATGAAAGTGTGAAAGGAGCGACGACCATGACGGTGAAAACGGAAACCGCCAACGATTCGCCAATCACAGCGACGATCACGCGGCGCGGCTTCGTGAAGATCGGCGGCGCACTTTTTGTGTCGCTGTACATCCCGGAGATATTTGCGGCCAAGACGGCCGAAAGCCAGACTTCGCTGGACCCGACGCTGCTGGCCTCGTGGCTGGAGATTCGCAGCGACAACACAATTGTGATGCGCACGGGCCGCACGGAAACGGGCACGGGCATGAGCGCTTACTATGCACAAGCGATTGCGGAGGAATTGGACGTTCGACCGGAAACCATCTCGCTGATCCTGGGCGACACGGACAGAACGCCGGACGGCGGATTTTCCGCAGGTTTCCTGACGGGAATGAGCAACGTTCGCAAGGTGGCTGCGTATACGCACCAAGCGCTTATGGGCTTGGCGGCGACGCAACTGGGTGTTCCCGTTTCCGGACTCAGCGTCAAGGACGGAATCGTGTCGGGGGGCGGAAAGAACATCAGTTACGGGAAACTCGTAGCGGGACAGCAGCTAGACTTGAAAATTCCAGTCGAAGGCAAGCAAGCGACCCCCGATCCGAGCGGGTGGGTCGGCATGACATCGCTCGACGGCTTTACGGTGACGGGAGACCCGCCGATGAAGCCGGTGCGCGAGTTCAAGGTAATGGGCACGTCGTATCCGGTACCCAGCATTACCGACAAGGTTACGGGCAAGACGCAATGGAGTTGCGACGTCGCGCTGCCCGGGATGCTGCATGCGCGAATGGTGCGGCCAGCGACGCTCGGGTCGACGTTAGTTTCGATTGGCGAGGTGGACAAAAAGGAGTTCCCGACCGCTCAAGTGGTGCAGAAGGGCAACCTGCTTGCCGTCGTCTGTCCTAATGAATGGCAGGCCATCAGCGCGGCGCGTGCGGTTGCCGCAGGCACGAAGTGGACAGATTGGGCGGGGCTGCCGGGCAGCGAGAATCTGACGAAAGCGCTTCGCGAATACAATTGGGGCGCGCCGGCGGAGAGCAAAGGGAAGGCCAACGAAGTGAAGGCGGCACTGGCGAGCGCGGGCAAAACGATCTCTGCCACGTATGAACAGCCGTATGTGAGGCACGCGCCAATCGGGCCGTTCGTTGCCGTCGCGGATGTGCGCAGTGATGGCAGCGCGATGGTGTGGACGCATTCGGCGCAGTCGCAGGGGCTACGCGCGCGGATGGCGTTCCTGTTAGGGGTGCCGGTGGAGAAAGTGGTGGTGCGCTGGCTGGAGCACTCGGGGCAATATGGACGCACAACGCTCGGTGGCGATGGCGCGGAAGGCGATGCGGTGATCCTTTCGCAATTGACCGGCAAACCAGTGCGAGTGCAATGGACAATGCAGGAGGACATGGCGTGGTCCACCGTCTCGCCGGGATGGGTTTCCGATGTCAAGGCCGCTTTCGATGGCAATGGCCATTTGACTGCCCTGCACAGCGCCTTTTACTCGCCGCACATGTTTGACCCGCGGCCCCTCGGAGCGCTTCTTGCCGGGATGCCTTGCGCCACATCGAAGCCGGGGAATTGGATTGCTACGGAGTGGCATTACGAAAAAATTCAAAGGTTGGAAGAAGTGTACGGAATGCCGAACCTCGCAGCGGAATCGGCGAGTGCTGGGTTGCGCGGGAACATCATGCGCACGCCTGGACAGCGCCAGCAGAACTTCGCGCTGGAGGGACTGATTAATGAAGCAGCAGCGGCGGCGAAATCCGATGCGGTTCAGTTTCGCATTGAGCATACGACCGACCAACGGCTAATCGACATTCTCAACGCCACGGCTAAGGCAGCGGGATGGGAGACGCGGCCTTCACCACATCGTGGTGCGCGAAAGACCGGGAGTGCTACGGCGACCGGCCGGGGCGTGTGCATCATGGTGCGTTCCAATGCGTACTGGGTGGGAATTGCCGAGGTAGCAGTGACTCCCGCGACAGGGGCGGTGCAGGTGACAAAGTTCACTATTGGGGCCGAGTGCGGAAAAGTCATTAACCCGCGGCAACTGGACCGCTGCATGAAGAGCGGGGTCGCTATGGGATTGAGCGAGGCGCTGAAGGAAGAGGTTACCTTTGACAAGGAAAAAGTGACCAGCACGAACTGGAGCCGCTACAAGATCCTGACCATGGAGGAGACGCCCGAGATCAAGGTGGTGCAGATTTCGCGCGACGACAAAGGGTTTGGCGGCGGTTCAGAGGCCGCGAACGCCATTGTTCCGCCAGCGGTTGCTGCTGCGATCTTCGATGCCACTGGGGTGCAACCTCGGAGGATTCCGTTGACGCCGGCGTATGTGACGACGCTGTTGAAGGGATAGTATTGGGGATGGGTGTGAAAGCACCAATGACGTTCGGCTAACTTCTCACCAGAGCTCTTCCAATTTTTGGTGTTGCGGTCGGCATCACGGAGGAGACTCTTGGTGGGCAAATTATTAGCCTACGATAGGCGAAAGCCAATCAGATTCATGTCGATCTTAAAATCCAGCCAACTGGTAACGCCGGTACCGACATAAGCCTTAGCTGATTCGGCACAGGTTGTATTGCCCTCATTTACACTATGTTTTAATCATTACATGCAAGAAGTGCGACAGAGTGAACGCCGCCGGACTCGCCGTGTGCGCATGGGGCAATCGTTGCGCGTGCGCCCATCGGATCCGAAGGATGTTCCGTTCGACGAGATTGCCACGACCAAGAACGTCTCGCGCGATGGCGTTTATTTCGTGACACAACGCGAAAGCTACTATCTGGGCATGCGCCTGTTCGTGACGCTTCCCTATCATTCGCCGATCAATCCCCTAAATCACGAATATATCGGGCAGGTGGCGCGCGTGGACGATCTAGGCGAAGGCCAGCATGGCGTGGCGGTGCGGCTGTTGTCATCGGCCGATCGCGATCCGATGGGGGGCAGCGGCCGGATGAAATAGGAGCGAGCCGCGAAGCGAAGTGGAACCGCGCGAAACTGTTCCGAATTTGAACCCACCCGACTGAACTGAAACTCACGCCCGCATTGAACTAGGCCCCTATCCTTCGAATCAAGGGAATTACCCGCGTTTCGCCCTCCTTCCGTTGGTCTCTAACGTGCCTAACTTGTGTAGGAATCATTTAGGACGTTCCAATGACGTCGCCACCAGACTCCATGATTTGTCAGCAGGTGCTGGAATGCCTTCCGACCGGGGTGTTTGCGGTGGACCGCGAGGGAAAGATCAACTTCTGGAACGCCGGTGCCGAGCGCATCACGGGCTACCTGAAGCAGGAGGTGCTGGGGCGAGTGTGCAGCGACGGATTTCTGGAGCACTCGGAAGGCGAGAATAATACTCTCACCGGGAACGCGGCGCCAGTACTGGCGACGCTCAGAGAAGGGCGCGGCATTCGCGTTCTATCATGTGATCCGCGTGGTGATTGTGGCGTTCATCAAGGGATCGCCGCCCAGCGTGGCGGTAGAGTTCGGACGTCGCCGCAATTCCCGGGACGGTGCGGCCAAAATTCCAGGAACTCGAGAACCACATCAAAAATCGCGGCGCAGCGGCCGAAGGCGCGGCGGCGGCAGAACCAGTCGCGCCGGCGGCGTAGAGACTTTCGATGCCGTCGCCTCCTCCGATCATCATCAAGAAAAAAGCCGCGCATGGTGGGCACCATGGGGGAGCCTGGAAAGTGGCGTACGCGGATTTTGTTACCGCCATGATGGCGCTGTTTATTGTGCTTTGGCTGATGAATAGCAGCAACCAGGTGAAGGAAGCGGTTGGCGGGTATTTCAAGGATCCCTCCGGCACTTCGAAGATGGTGGGGAGCGACATGCGAGGAAGCGGCGACAACTTCATCGTATCCGAAGACAATATGAAGGAGTTGAAAGAGCAGCTGCAGAAGTCGATTCGCGAAGTCCCCAAGTTCGACAAATTACAGAGCCACATCGACATGACGGTGACCAACGAAGGCTTGCGCATCGAGCTGACGGAATCTGCCACCGGCACATTTTTTGAAAGTGGAAGCGCCAAGATGAGCGCTCACGGCAGTGATCTGCTGAAAACCCTGGCGCAGGAACTGGGCAAGTTGCCGAATCACGTGGCGATCGAAGGGCACACGGACTCCAAGCCCTATCCTCCTACCGCTGCGTATACAAATTGGGAGCTATCCGCCGATCGCGCCAATGCAGCGCGAAGATTGATGACACCGAGCGGCTTTCGCGAAGATCAAGTCACGCAGATACGCGGATTTGCGGATCAGCGGCTGCGCAAACCTGATGCGCCTCTGGATCCGCTGAACCGGCGCATCTCGCTGATCGTGCAATACCAGGAGAAAGCAGCGGGGGAGAAATCCGCGGAGGGCCTGGCGAAGCAAGAATCCACCGGCGGGAACGAGCCTACCGCGCCGAAGAAGGAATAGAATTAAATCAGACGCAGCGGGTGAAAAAACGGCTGCGGTTTCAGGTTTTTGGATAGGCCTCCAACTGGAGTCACGCTGGCCGCACCTCTTACGCACCGTTTCGGGAGTTCCTCCTCATCTAATGGGTGGCCAGGGTGCCAAGCCGCGAAACTTTCTTGGCGCTGGCGGGTTTGCTTACCAGGGCTACAAGATGTCTCCGGCTCGAGGGTGGGGCCGCGCGCGAGGGTCGCGTTTGCCTAGACGGGGGTATGGAAATCGTCTGGGAGGCCTGGGTGCTGTCAGGCGAGAAATGAATTCCATTGCAATGAAAAATTGGTCCAGGAAGAAGAGAGGAACGCGAAATGATGAACCGGGGCGTGTACATTCTGTGTTTCGCATTGCTGTTTTTTGCAGCGACTTCGACGCAAGCACAACAGAAATTTGAGGTTTCGCCCTTCGTCGGCTATGAAACCAGCGGATCCTTTCCGGTGAACCCTTTCAACCCGCCAATTGGAAACCTTCCGCCGGTGAGTTCGCTGCGCGTAAATGACGCGCTGGCTTTCGGGACATTTCTAGACTACAACCTGACGGAAAATACGCAGGCGGAATTTATGTGGAATCGTAACAACACATCATATAGCGGGCAATCCATTTTGACGGGGCAATATCACAAGGCGTTCGACACGACCGTCGACCAGTTCCAGTTCGGGATATCGTACATGTTTCTGAACAGCGAGCACCGGCTGCGCCCATACATTGAAGGCGGCGTAGGGTTCACGCACGATTCAAACGGCAGCGGAACGCCGAATCGAACGGAATTCGCCTATAACATCGGCGGGGGCGTGAAATACTACCTGAGCCGTCACGTGGGGTTGCGAGGCGACGTGCGCTGGTTGCCTACATACGGCAGCTCCACGACGGGGTTATATTGCGACCCGTTCTATGGCTTCTGCTATAACGCGTCGTTGCCCAACTACCTGAACCGGGGCAGCTTCACCGGCGGCATTATTTTTCGTTTCTAAAGTCTTGGGTTTTGCCAGTAAGCCGCGACTCGGGAATGGTGCGTGGTGGCGCGGTTGAGATTCTCCAGGACGCAAACGCGCACCCGGCAGGATGACACTTGGCTGCCGGTCGCGAAGCCTCGGGCCCGAAGACCCGAGCGACAGAAATTCCGGCTAGTGCGCCGCGGGTGCTTCCGGCATGACGAATAGCTTTTCGTCGACGGGCACGTTCTGCTGGACGCTCTCCACTTGAATGGTAAAGGCTCCGTTGGGCCGCGCAAGCGTCCAGCGGTAGGGGATTTTCACGCCGTCCGTTTGGCGATAATCGCTGTAATCAATCTGGGTGGGATTGCGTCCCAATGGCGTTTCGGCCAAGCGAATCAACCGCAGCAGTAAACCGTTTTCCTGATCGAAATAAAGATTGAGTGTGGGCTTGCTGGGCGCTTTCGCGATGACCAGATAGGTTGGACGTCCACCGATGGGCTCGCCGGGTCGCACCTTGAAATCCTTGTAAAGTTCACGGAGGCGCGCGGCGAATCGCAATTCGGCGTCGATCCTAGCGGCTTCGCCTTCCGCAGCAGTCATGGGATGGAAACCTCCCGGCATGCTGAGCCAGCCAACCTCGCCGTTGAAGGCGGTAACGCTCGTGCCAGTGGGAGGGTGGGTAAGTGAGACGCGTTTTTCGGGAGCTTCGGAGTAGATCTCGATGGGGTAGCTCTTGCCGAAAGCGTCGATAGTTCCCTTCTGCGCCCGTGTATTGATCTTGTTGAGGGCGTCAGCGCCGCCGACAGCGGCGAGATATTTATCGAGGATCTGGTCGGCGGAAGGCAAGGAGGGATTGGCTTCGCCAGCTTCGTCGTGAACGTGGGCTGGCGGCCGGGCTTCCGCCGAAAGAACCGGCGTGGAAACAGGGTGGGCAACGCCGCGATGGCAGGTGTAGCAGGTGACCTGTACCTGGCCATTAAAGTTGGCCTGATTAATGGCCAGCATCATGGTGATCATCTTTCGAGCAGTCTGCTTGGTTTTCTTGTCATCCTTGTCGTTGGCGTGCTCCACGTGACAGAACTCGCACTCTACGCCCAGGGATGCCGCGATGAATTGCATCGCGGGAATTAACTCGTCGGCGGGAATATTTTTCAGGACCTGAATGTTCTTGAAATGCTGCTCGGCGGTTTGGAATTGTCCGGCATGCGGAGTTGCAGGGGGCTGCTGGGCGCGAGTTAGAGCTATCGATCCGGCGAGCATACCCGCTGCCGACAAAGCAGCAACGGAAATCCACAAGCGTGCACGGCTTGTTGTCATGTGGGCCTCAGGGTCTTAGAGATGACCAGAATGCGTTTCATAAAAAGTGGTTTGCTGCCTCATTCCCAGCAGAGCGAGGAATCTCTCCGTGGGAGAAACCCGCGAAAGATTCCTCACTCCGCAGACTCCGCTCGGAATGACAAATGAGAGTTTCCACCGTAAAGCCGTGCCCTCCCATAGGCATTTATGAAAGCGCTTCCAGCGAGGATAGAAGAATAGCGCCAGCAGGATTTCCGCGCCACTCTTAGCCAAGGAGGTCTCCCTGTTTGGCTAGCGCGGTGATGCGATCCGCAGCGCGGTAGGCAAGCGCCTGGATGGTCATGGTGGGCTGGCCGCGGCCGGAAGTGACCAGGCTGCTACCGTCGCAAAGGAACAGGTTGCGGACGTCGTGGGTGCGATGATCGGGATTGATGACGGAAGACTTTGCCTCGGCGCCCATGCGGCAGGTGCCCAGAAGGTGGACCGCGAACTGCTGCGAGTTGATAGGCTGATGCCACTTGTCCTTGGCGCCCGCCGCATCCAAGATTTCCATGGCGCGGTCTTTCATCCAGTTCATGAGCTTTAAGTCGTTCGGGGAATCCTGATAGGTCATGCGCAGAGCAGGGAGACCCCAGGCATCCTTCACATCGGAATCGAGAGAAAAGCTGTTTGTTTCCAGGGGCAGCGAACTGCCATGGCAGAAAATCTGCATGGTGCGGGTGAAATTGCGGTTCAGGGCTTTCTTGAAATCCTTGCCCCAGCGCGGCGTGCCCGGCGGAAGAGCGCCGGTGGCAAATCCGATAGGCGTGAGATCGAATCGCGCGTCGAGACCGCCGCCGCCGTAGATGCCGAGCTTCTGCGTATCCATTTCATAAAAATCGTGGAAGATGCGGCTAACCGCGAATCCTTTGTAATCGTTGAGGGGCTCGTCAAACACTCCATAAGCAATCGCGCCACTATTCGGCATGAGGTATTTGCCGACAAGGCCGCTCGAGTTCGCCAGCCCGTCGGGGAATTGATTCGACGAGGAAAGCAGGAGTAAACGAGGAGTCTCCGCGCCATTTGCGCAGACCACGACGGCTTTGGCCCTTTGCAGGTGTTCATTTTTCTTGGCATCAAAGTAAACGACCCCGGTGGCTCGTCCGGTCTTGTCGATGGCAATTTGGTGGGCATAGGAATTGGGGCGAATTTCGCAGCGGCCGGTTTTCTCCGCCATGCGAATCACGCTGGAAAGCGCCGTGGACTTCGCGCCTACTTCGCAACCGAAACCGAGGCAGAACCCACAGTTCACGCAAGCGCTGCGGCCCGGGCGCGGCTGGGAGAGAATGGCCATGGGCGCAGGAAACGGATGATAACCGAGTTTTCGTGATGCCCTCTCGAAAATGACGCCCGAACCCTTGACCGGCAACGGCGGCATGGGGTAAGGCTTGGAGCGCGGAGGGTCGAAGGGGCTGGCTCCGGCAAGCCCGGAAACGCCGACCTCCCATTCGACCTTGGTGTAATACGGCTCGAGATCCGCGTAACGAATCGGCCAGTCGACAAAGCCGGTTCCGGGAATTTCGCCGACCTTGCTGCGCTCGACAAAATCAATCTCGTGAAAGCGCCAAAAGTTGGCGGTGAAATGCACGCTGCTGCCACCGACGCATCGACCGTACAGCACGCTGGACTGAACTCTGGCTTTCTCTTGCGGGGTTTGACGGAAGGTCGTGGGCTGAAATTTTGGATTGTTAGTCAGTAGATGCCGGCCGAGAACCTTGAGTTCATCGTGCGAGAAATCCGCCTCGGTGAGATATGGCCCCTGCTCCAGGACGGCCACGCGAAAACCGTTGGTGGAAAGTTCCTTCGCGAGAACACCGCCGGCCGCGCCGGATCCCACAATAAGGAAATCGACTTCTTCGGAGGGTTTGTAGGAAACTTTGGCCTGGCTCATTTCTTATCCGTTTCTGCCGGGAGAGGCTGCCAGCCAGGATAATCCTTGTCGTAGTAGCCGAAGGGAGGCGAAAAACTGTGTGCGGGGTCGCGTCCAATTACTTTCCATCCGGCAAAGTCACGATTGCCGCCACCTTCCGGATCAACGAGGAATCCGCAAACAGTGTCGTACCAGATGGTCTGGAGAAATCCGGATCCGGCTGCGGGTTGATTGCGCCGGCGCGAACCTGTCTGGGGAAGCTGTTTCGCAGATAACTCAGTGAGGATTTTGTCCTGCTGCTCGGGAGTGGCGGCAGAAAACGATTTTACGCCGGGAAACATTTCCGCGGCGACGCGATTCACTTCGAGCAAGCCCGATTGATAGACAGGCAGATTGTCGCTGGCAAAGGTCTTCAGCGCGCGGTCGATGAAGTACACTACGTCCGCCTCCGTGGCGCCGGGAAGCTCGTCCGTTGGGATGATGCAAGCGGCAATCGCCGCCACTTCCCTGGCTTGATCCGGCGTGAGCGCTTCAAAGGATTGTTTGGACGCCGCGGCTTGGTGCGCGTGCTGAGCCGCGGCAACCATGGCCGGCCACTGGGCACTGATCCAAGCTGTTCCTGCTATTCCGCCCAAATGTAGAAGAAAATCCCGCCGGTCTGAATTCATGAGCACCCCAAGTGTTCTGAGCAATGTATGAATTGCAACCGCTTGCGTCAAGAGCCAATTGGACGTTTTCTGTTGATGCGCGCTACTCGTCTTTTAGGAGAGCGGCAAGCGGTTGCTGGTAAACTTTTGCTGCCATGAAAACTCCGAACTATTTACTGGAACTGGAAACGGACGAGGCGCGAGCCCTGGGTTATGCGATTGTGGATCGGCTGCTGGCGTATCAAAGGCGCCTGAGCGAGATGCCGGTGGTGCGGGTGAAAACACAGGCAGAGCTGCGCGCCGCATTGTGGGAAGCGTTGCCAACGCAGGCGAAGGCTCCGCTAAGCGTGCTCGATCGCGTGGAAAACGAAATACTTTCCAGCACCAACCACGAGACACATCCGCGTTTCTTCGCATTCATTCCGGGACCGAGCAACTTTGTGGGGGCGCTCGCCGAACTTTTGCGCACGGGCTACAACATCTTTTCGGGGAGTTGGCTGGAGGCCTCTGGACCGGCAATCGCCGAACTGGTGACGCTGGATTGGATCCGCCAGCTGGCCGGCTATCCGGAAACGGCGAGCGGGACATTCTTGAGCGGAGGATCGCTGGCGAATCTTTCGGCCGTGGTTACGGCGCGGGATGCACTGCTGCAGCCAGATCAGTTTGCGCGTGGGGTGGTGTACGGATCCGACCAGACGCATTCGTCGATCGCACGCGCGATGCGCATACTGGGTTTTCAGAAACATCAACTGCGCCGGCTTCCTTCCGACGATACATGCCGCCTTGTCCCCGATTTGCTTCGGGATGCCGTTCAGGAGGACCGCGAGAAAGGGCTTGCGCCTTTCTGCGTGATCGCCAATGCCGGTACGACCAACACCGGAGCAATCGACCCGCTGAATGCCATTGCGGATTTGTGCCAACAAGAAAAACTGTGGATGCATGCGGATGGCGCCTACGGAGCCGCCGCCGTGTTTAGCGCTGCGGGACGCGCGCTGCTTGCGGGAATTGAACGCAGCGATTCCTTCAGCCTGGATCCACACAAATGGCTGTTTCAGCCGTTCGATTGCGCGTTGCTGATGGTTCGCGATCGCCGCGCGCTCCGGCATGCCTTTCACGTGCGCGAGGACGAGGCAGAATATCTGCAAGATGCGCGGGGGCGCGAAGAAGAGATCAATCTCTGGGACTATTCGCCGGAACTCACCCGACCTTTTCGCGCCTTGAAGGTGTGGATGTCGCTGCAGGTATTCGGCGCGGAGTCGTTCGCGGCGGCGATCGATCGAACTATGCACCTGGCGCAATTTGCGGAAGCGCAGTTGCGCGAAGATCCGTTGTGGGAGATCACTTCGCGTGCGCAAACGGCGGTGGTGACGTTCCGGTGCGCCCCCAAATCGTGGACGGCGGAGCGCATCGACGCACTAAATCGTGCGATCGCCGCATGCATGCAAGAAGAAGGGTTCGCGCTGGTGCTCTCCACCGGGCTTCGCGGGCGGACGGTGTTGCGGCTGTGCACCATCAACCCACGCACGTCCGAAGAGGACATTGTGAAAACGCTCGAGACGCTGGGGCACAGCGCCCGGAAAGCGATGCAGGATTTGGATAAGCTCTCTGGCTGAAGTATGATTCCACGTGGCCTAAAAACATGGCGACGACTCTCACAGGGGCAATCGGAGCGGGCAGCAAATGGCTGCTGGATCGGGTCGTTGGAGCGCTAGCTGCAACGGGCGTGAATCCCAATCTGCTGACGTTTTTCGGGCTGCTGGTCAATTTTGCGGCTGCGGCCTGTTTCGCGGTCGGGAATTTTCGCACCGGAGCGATCATCATTTTTATCGCGGGATTCCTGGACATGCTGGATGGGCAAGTGGCGCGGCGGCAGAATCGCGTGACCGCGTTTGGGGCCTTCTACGATTCCACGCTGGATCGCTATGCGGACATGGCGCTGTACATGGGCTTGCTGGTCTACTACTCGGTCAGCGGACGCACGCCATATGTGGTGCTCGCGGCGGTGGCGACGGCCGGATCGGTAATGGTAAGTTACTCGCGAGCACGCGCCGAATCGCTCATTCCTCTTTGCAAAGTGGGGTTCATGGAGCGGCCCGAGCGGCTGGTGCTGCTGATCATCGGAGGCTTGTTCAATCGTATGGGGCCGGTGCTGTGGGTGATTGCGGTGATCTCCACGATTACGGTGATCCATCGAATTTTTTTCACCTGGCAAGAGACGCGTGCAGGCCGCGTGCTGCCGGGAGTGCGACTGAGTTTGTAGCGCGCAAATTCTCCGGTTGATTTTAACGCGTGACTTCGGCAGGCGGGCGGATTTCCTGTTCGCATCCTTCCTGTAACCACGCTTCCACTGGACGCCCGATGATCTCTTTTATGTGAGCTTTCAGTGCGGGCACGTCTTCCTTTTTCAAATCCTTGGTCTCAATGGTGTCGTGCAGGAAGATGGTGATGGTGGTAGGCCTCAGGGTCCAGTCTCCTGTCCGCAAGTGGTGAAATGATCCGACAAGGCTAGCGGGAGTGATCGGAACTCCCAGCTGTTGTGCCAGGCGGAATCCGCCCTCTTCGAAGTCGTTCACGTGTCCGTCGCGCGTGCGCTTTCCCTCCGGGAAAATGATCAAGCTAGTGCCGCCGTTGATGGCTTCCTGGGTCATGCGCCACAAACGCTTCAAGTCCCTGGGATTGCGGACATTCGGCACGGGCACATTTCCGAAGCGCTTCATGAGCCAGCCATAGATGGGAATGCGGAAATGCGATTCGAGTTCCCAGCCGCGAACCAGTTGCGGGATAGCGCAATACAACATGAAGGGATCGAACAAATTGACGTGGTTGACCATGAAAATGCAAGTGCGTTGCGCATCAAAGCCCGGCGAGGTTTTCACCATGATTTTCGCGCCAGAAAAATAGGCAATCCTGCGGCAAAGGCCGCGTTGCAGCCAGTCGTGCTTTCGCGGGTCAAGCACGATGGCAAGAGCAATGAGGATGGGCACGAAAATCAGGAAATGAAGCCAGCTAACGAACCATAGGAAGATGCTGCGTAACAGCTCCCAGAACCGCGTCATATATAAACGTCCATGGCGCCGGGAAGGATGTCCAGCAATCTGCACTCCAGCGAGAGGATTTCGCCGTCGATCATCACGTCGACGGGACCTTCCAGAGCAAACTCGACACGCTGCACGCGACGGGTTTCCGCGAGAACATGATCGGTGTGGGTTCCGTCGTAGAGCCGCGGAAGCATTTTGAGGAGTCCGAGTCTGCCGATGGGGCCCCAGCGAACGTATTCGATGAAGCCGTCGCTGGGGTCGGCGTTCGGGGCGATCATCATGGTGCCGCCCGTGAATTTGGAATTATTGAAAGTGAGAAAGAGGCAGCGGCGCTCGTCCCAATCGCGATCGGAGTCACAACGCATCTTGAAGCCGCGGCGCTTGAGTTGGACAACGCGGACAAAAACGCCGAGAAGATATGCCAAGTGGCCGAAAGGCTTGAAGACGCGGTTGCTGAGTGCGCCAACGTCGGCCGTGAATCCGATACTCAGCAGATTGAAGGAATAGATCGTACCGGCGGAATAGCGCAGGCGGAGAAGGTCGACGGGACGCTTTTTGCCGGCGATAAGCGCTTCGATGGAAGATTCCGCGCCTTTGCCGGCAAAATCGCGCAGAAAGGAATTGCCGGTGCCGAGGGGCAGGAAACCGAGTTCGATGTGGCGGGTCGCGTCGTTTTGGCTGTAGGCACCGTTGATCACTTCATGGGCGGTGCCGTCTCCGCCGACCGCGAGGAATTTTCGGTAGCCCTGTGCGCAAGCTTCGGCGGCCAGTTGCGAAGCGTGTCCCGGGCCGGTGGAAGCGATGACGTCCACGCGAAGTCCACTAGCCTTCAGACGCGCGAGTGCATCTCCGGCGAACTTCGCCGCTCGCCCGCCGCCCGCCGCAGGATTCACTATCGCCAGAAAGCTGTCTTTCACGTTTTACCCGGATGGGGCATTCTACCTTGTTCCCGTCTAAATCGGCAGAATTGCCTTTTGTCGATCAAGATTGGCTAAGCGCTGGGCCAAGGCCTTGCGGATTACCTTCAAGGAGGCCGTCAGCGGAAAGTCTTCTTCCATTAACACCACGCCATGAACTCGCTTGTAGTTGACCAAGCGGTTGTTGCGAGCGGCGATTTCGTTTTTCAGCTCGCCCGTGAAGGCCTGGCCGGGCTCGAGATGGAGAACCAGCACAAGCTTTTCGGCGACCATGGAGCGCTGCGGCCAGATGTAATTGGCAGCAAACACGCAGAATTCCTTCACTTTCAGGCCTTCAAACGCGCTCTCCACATCTTCGGCGTAAACGTTCTTTCCTTCTTCCGTGACGATCATGTTTTTCTTGCGGCCAAACAACTGCAAATGGCCCATGGCATCGAAACGGCCCATGTCGCCGGTCATGAGCCAACCATCGACGATGGTTTCCGCGGTCATTTCGGGATCGTTCAGGTAGCCTGCCATCACCGTCTTGCCGCGCACTGCCACTTCGCCGATTCCATCGGCATCAGGATTTGCAATGCGCACTTCGATGCCCGGCAATGGCTTCCCCACGGTGTCCGCGCGAAAGGGTTTTAGGTCGTTCACAGTGACGCCGGTACCGCCTTCGGTCAAGCCGTAGGCGTTTACTACCGGAATGCCCAAATCGTAGAAGAACTGTAGGGTTTGGGGCTCGGAAAATGCGCCGCCCACAATGATGGCTTCCAGCTTTCCGCCGAACGCCGCATGCACTTGTTTCAGGAGCCTGCGGCTGAGCGGGAGGCGCGGACGGTCTTTGGTCAACGCGATATTAATTTTGCGAAGGACTTCAAAGACGCGCCGCTTTGCCGGAGGCAACTCATCGAAGCGCGCTTGCAAGCCTTTTTGCAGATTTTTCAGGACCAGCGGTACCAGTGTGACGTAGGTGATCTGATACTTGGCAAAAGCCTCGCGCACAAATTCCGGGCGCAGGGTTCGCAAGTGCACGACCGCGGCCCCGCACACGAACGGACCGAAAAATCCGACCATGAAGTCGATGGAGTGGTTCGTGGGCAGAACACTCAGGTAGCGGACACCGGGCCAGAACGGATACCAGGCCGTGAGCGAAGTACACTGCTCCAGATAATTTCCGTGGGTGAGCATGCAGCCCTTCGGGCTGCCACCCGTTCCTGAGGAATAGATGATGCTGGCAAGATCTTCGCGTTTGCGCGCGACGAAGGCGGGTTGTCCGCTGCCGGTGACACTTTCCCAGCGCAAGGCTCCGCTTAAATCAGCATTGGCGGGCGCTTCGGTTACGAGCACGATTTTGAGCTTGTCCGCGCTGGCGCGCTCCGGCGACGCGCTTAGCTGGCGCCAGATGCCGTATTCGGTGATGAGCACGCTTGCGGAAGAGTGCTTCAGCAATTGCCACTGCTCTGCGGGCTTCAATTTGTAGTCGAGCGGCACCATGGCGGCGCCGCAATAGAACAGCGCATATGCGGAGATCAGCCACTTGGACTGATTCGTCATGATGACCGAGACGCGGCCTCCCGCAGCAACGCCCAACTCCTGCAGGCCTTTGGCCAAGGGAAGCGCGCGGTTCTTGAAATCGCGGTAGGTGAGGCGCAGTTTTTCTTCGCCACGGTCGGACTCGATCAGACAGACTTCCGGGGCAAAGGTTTCCAGCGCATCGCGCAGCGCGTCGCCAATCGATGAATATTTTGCGAGATCGAGCATCAGAGGCGGGCTTGGATGCGCTCGGCAAGCGTCTTGAAATCGCTGACGCCCTGGACTTCGTAATCGGGGAGCTCGATGCGGAAATGATTCTCGATGCGCGAGAGCAGATCGAGTGCCTGGAGGCTGTCGATGGCCAGCTTCTTGTAGAAATCGTCGTCGGCCTTGAGCGAACCTGCAGGGACTTTGAACTGCTTGGTCGCCAAGTCCAGAATCTCCTGGGTGGTCTGTTCCAGTGTGCGCATAAGCCCTAAATTTATCATCCCCGCCGCTGGAATGAAAACGTGCGGCGATACTGAGCAGTTTACCTCACCCCTCGCAACCCACCCGTCCATAGTAGTTTCGTAGTAGCTAGTTTCGGTTATTGTCCAGCCGCAAAGCGGTCCATAAGCTTGCATCTCCATTCAGGAAACGTCGACCAAGGGACCAAATGCGAAAGGCGTCAGCGAGATTTCTTCGGATCTTCGCTGCGGAAATTGTTTTGGCCATCCTAGCGACTTCTGCCGTCCTTGCGGGCGGTGTGCTCGGAAATTTTCGGGTGGGCGGCGATTTGCTTGTTGCCCAGGCCGCTGGCTAACTCTCGTATTGCAGCATGGTCATGAAACCATTGTCCATGTGCAACTGCTGGTGGCAGTGAAAAAGCGTGGCGCCGGGATTGTCCGCCGTGAAATCCACCTCGACTTGCTTCATGGCGGGCACAACGATTACGTCTTTGCGCACGCCCGCGGTTGCTTTTCCGGCGAACCTGGTCAGTTCGAAGGTGTGCCGGTGCAGGTGGACCGGGTGCGCCTCGTCACTTTGGTTATCGAAGCGCAGACGGTATCGGGCATTCGCATGGACACGAATGGGATCGGTCTTTGGGAAGGACTTGCCGTTGATGGTCCAATTATCCACCCAGTTGTGTCCGGCAAATTTCTTGCGGAAAACCAGCGGGACAACGCCGCCTTCCGGCACGGGAGTCTCCGATTCCCGTCCGAGAATGGTGTAGTCCCAGGGAGCATTTGCCGGAGGGGTCCACTGCGGAGCGCCGCCGTGGTTGGCATATTCCACAACGATGCCCAACCCGGTATTTCTAGCTCGATCGTCCGCATCGCCCAAAATCCACACGCCAGGTTGGTTCATCGTGACGACAGCATCGACGCGCTCCGCCGGTCCCATTTCAATGGCGTCCACTTCGCGCGGTACAGGCACGGGGTTGCCGTCGAGGCTGACAACACGGAACTTGTGACCGGGGAGGGCGACGCGGTGCTGTTCGGTGGCGTTTGCGTTCAAAAAGCGAAAAAGCACTCGTTGACCTTCTTTCACGCGAACCGGCTCAGCCGAGCCGAGTGCGTGGCTGTTCATGGAATAAATGGGATACGCAACTTCGAGAGTGCCCTCGTCGCCCTGACTGCTCAGATACGCTTCCCAGCCGTGTAGCGCAAGCAGGACCTCGGCGTCATAGCGGCCTGAGTGTTCTTTCGGTTCGATGGAGAGGAAGCCGAATTGCCCGGTATAAGTGGCTCGCTTCATATCCCGTCCAGCGTGAACATGGCTGTGATACCAGCGGGTCCCCGAGGGACGGGGAACGAAAGCGTAGCGATGGGTCGCGCCGGGCGGC
The DNA here is from genome assembly GCA_963804635.1 of Candidatus Acidiferrales bacterium. Lineage (GTDB taxonomy): Bacteria > Acidobacteriota > Terriglobia > Acidiferrales > UBA7541 > Acidiferrum. The sequence goes on along the minus strand of CAWDRK010000033.1, from coordinate 128,675 downwards.
ACCATCGGCGTGCCTTCTTCCTCGGAACCATCTAGTTCCGAAGGAACGAACAAGCCGTGCCAATGAACTATCTCCGGGATTTTAGTGTCGTTGAATACTTCCACGGTAACGGGCTGGCCCTCACGCAATCGCAAGATCGGACCGGGGGCTGAGCCGTTGTACCCGGTGGTCTTCATGATTTTTCGCGGGGCCACCTCCAGCTCGACGGGCGAGATGTGAATGGTCACGTCGGCTTTAGGATGGTCTCCGGGAGTTTGCAAACCGATACGCCGTGCCAACCCGGCGTAAGCCGGTGCTGCCAGCAGGGCCAGAAATTCTCTGCGCTCCATATCATTCCAAACGCGAAACGGCCGCGCTCCACACGACGGTTTATAGCAAAAATGCGGACTTGGAACCAAGGCGCCGCACCGTCGAACTAAAGAAGGATCAAGCCGCGACGCAGGCCGAGGGAAACGGCTTCGGTGCGGGAAGAGGCGCCGAGCTTGCCGAGGATGGAAGCCACGTGGAATTTGGCGGTATGCTCGGAAATTTTCAAGTGCGCTGCGATTTGCTTGTTGCCCAGGCCGCTGGCCAACATTTGCAGGACTTCTTTTTCGCGTGGAGTGAGGGGCTCGAACAATTCGGCGGGCTCGCCATTGCGGGCCTGGCTTGAGGCTAATGCGAGCGCCGGTTCGCGAGGTTGCAACACCACTAAACCCTTGGCCACAGCGCCTAGGGCGCTGACCAGTTGCGCAGGGGTAACATCCGCGGGCAAAATGCCGCGAATGCCGAGTTGCATGGCGCGATTCACTCGGTTTTGCGTTGCTGGTTCAAGGAGTAGCAGAACGGGGGTCTGGCGCGCCAAGCCATTATCTTCCAGCGAGTCGAACCATTCTTCGGTGGAGTCACCGGACTCCCGGATCAGCAGCACATCGAGTTCTTCCCACTCTTCGGCGGCGCCTTCGAGGCTACTGGCGCTTCCCACGACTTCAACATCGGGAGCTTCGTCGAGAAGGGCTGCCAGTTCCCTGCGCGCCCGCAGCGGCGCCGCGACGATGAAGACGTGAGTCACGCCGCCATTGCCCCGGCCTTCTGCCCACACGCAGCAAGCTGGACGCTGACGCGGCGAACATGCTCGTAATCGCCGCGCAGAAACTCCAAGCGCAGCAGGCAGGCCGCGTCGCCCTGCAACGCTACCGCGAGGTCACGCACGGAAGTGAATCGCTTCTCTTCGGTGCCCAGCAAAATGTCGCCGGGCAGCAGTGAAGCGCGAGCCGCGGGAGTTCCCGGCTCAACTGCGGCGAGCACGAGTGCGAATTTTCTGCCGCCGCTCGACCGTGGCAATTGCACAGGCATCACGGAAACGCCAAGGCGTAGCGATTCTGCTCCGCTTTCGCCCCGCAAGAATCGCATGACTTCGTTGCTGGCAATGGCTAACGCCAGCCGGCCCGCCACCATGGCATTGATTCCGATGACGCGACCGCGCGCGTCGGCAAGCGGGCCGCCCGAATTGCCGGGAGCCAACCGCACGTCTGACTGCACCCAACTTTGCGAACCGAGTCCGCGAAGGGGCCCGACGGCGTGAACTACGCCGGTGGTGAGCGCGCCAACAAAGCCGAGAGGATTGCCGACAGCAATGGCGATCTCTCCGGGCCGCACGCAGGAAGAGTCGCTGGCTTCGGCAGCAAGTAAGTTTCCAGCGGAGATGCGCAAAGCGGCCAGATCGCGGCGCGCATCGCGAGAGGTAACCTCGGCGGGAAATTCACGGCCGTCCCAGAGAGAGATCTCAGCACGCGACGCTTGTGCCACGTGAGCATTGGTGATGATCAGGCCGTCGGACGACCACAGCACACCGGAGCCGTTGCCCTTGCTGCCGCCCGGCCGCACCAACACCGTCGAGCGGCGCAGGCGATCGGCAATTTCTCCCAACCCCGGGATGCTCATGTTATTCGCCTTCGTTCTTGCGTTCGCCAACTACAATGGTTACTTCGCGAGGCGCGCCGCCGCGCAGGAATCCCGCGCGCACTTCTTTGCCGATGTTCTCGCCTGCGAGATGCGATTGCACATCTTCGAGGCGCAGCACCGGTTTGCCATTCAGGCTTACGAGAATGTCCCCGATGACGACTCCGGCCTTGTGCGCCGGGCCCGACGGTTCGACCTCCAGCACCATGACCGCGCGATTCGCCTGACGATTCAGCGCCTGCATGAGATTCTCCGGGAGCCGAATCGGTTGCAGACCGACGCCGAGGTAGCCGCGAGGGATGCGTCCTTTCTGCAGCAGGGCGTCGACCACGCCATTCACGGTGGCCACGGGCACCGCCAACGCGCCGCCGGCCGTAAGCTTTGGCGTGGCCATTCCCATTACGCGTCCGTTGCCATCGACGACCGCGCCGCCGACGCCGGTTCGCTGCAGGGCCACGTCGAGACGTACATACGGCGCCAATTGCGTGCCGCCCCAGATGCGGCGTTCCTTCACCACCAGGCTGACAAATCCCAGCGCCGCAACGGGCCCGCTGGCGCGCGTGCGTCCGACCACCAGCGTCACGTTTCCCGGCTTCAACTCTTCGGAGTCGCCAGTCGGCGCCGCGGCGGATGCGCCTTCAAACTTCAGCACCGCGAGATCGGTCGATGGATCACGTCCCACCAACTTTGCGGGTAGCACGCGACCGTCTGCTACGGTCAATTGGATGTCTTCATCGCGCCGCAGGGCATGTTCCGCTGTGACGATCACGCCGGACCGCCAAATCACTCCACTCGAAGAACCGCGCGCTTCGGTGTGCACTGCCACGGTGAACGCCCCGGCTTTTTCGGTAGCCTCCGCGAGTGCATTTGAAATTGCAAGCCATTCTGCTGACATAGCGATTGCCTCCAGCGGCAGAATGCACCAAGTCTGGAAGGGCCACATCCGCCATTCGGCTAGGTGGAATTTCTCTCTGGAAGGACGTCAGCAGACGAACGATTGGTGCGCGAAACGCCCCTGCTGTTTGCAATTCCACGACGCCGGGGTTGAGCTCCTTTGCGGCGCAGACGACGCGCCGCTCAGAATGGCATGCTGATCAGCGGAATCGCCCGCAGGTCGCGAGCACGAGGTGAGCAGAAACGGTGCCAAGAGAAGAATGAAATAGGTGCCGCAACGTTCGAGCACTGCTTTGCCCACTTGTCCCTCGCAACGCTACCAATATCGCGATGCTATTTGCTCGTTGGCGCTACCGGCAGATGTTTCATGGGGTCGTCCGTTTCGACAAATCGGCGCAACGCTTCCATGACTACGGGCCGGGCGAACAACTTGCAGAAAAGATCGATTTCTTTTTTTAATTCAGCGCCGGGAATGGGCTTGAGGAACTTTTTCGCCGCGGCGCGAGCTTGCGGGTCGAACTTCGTGACTTGTTGTGCCATTGAGCGCGCCACTTGCAGGGCGTAGCCTTCGCCCGCGAGGTGCGACACGAGCCCGGCCAGCTGCGCGCTTTCCGCTTTCACCGTGCGACCGGTAAACAACAAATCGCGGAGGAAACTGTTTCCGACATCGCGCCGAAGCCGGGGAATGCCGCCAAAGCCGGGAATGAGTCCCAGACGCAATTCAGGAAAGCCGAAGCGCGCCATCTTATCGGCGACAATCAGGTCGCAAACCAAAGCCAGTTCCAGGCCTCCGCCCATGCACAGGCCGTGTACGGCCGCGAAGGTGACAAACGGCGCTTCGTCAATCGCATTGGCCACGGCATGGATACGCTTCAGGAAGGTGCGCACGCCCGCAAGCCGCTTGGCTTTGGGCAGATCGACGGCGCCACGGTACAGTTCTCGCAAGTCCGCGCCGGCGCAAAAACCGCCTGGCCGGGCGCTGGTAATAATGCACGCGCTGGTGATGGGCGCGAGGCCCTTGAACGCAGCAACAAATTTTTCCAGATCGGCGAGCATGACCGTGCCGATCTCATTGAGCGGTTCGCGATCGAGGGTCAGTTCGATGACACCATCACGCCATTCCCAGCGCAGCGCTTCACCACGAAATTCTTTCACTGCCTCTTTTCCGTGCTGGCGGGCCCTCATCCGCTTACACCCACGGCCGTGGACTGCTTGCGGTACATTCGATCAATCTCGTCGCGAAACTTCGCATTGATGGCGTCACGCTTGATTTTGCCCATGGCGGTCAACAAACCGCTCTCAGACGTGAGCACTTCCTTCAGAATGCTGAAGTTGCGGATCTGGCGGTAGTGCGGCAACTCGGAATTCACGGTATCGAGCGCGGCTTGTACCGTTTTGCTGTCCACCGAGCCTGTCACCAGCAGAGCAAGATATCCGCGGCCGTTTCCCACCACCACAATTTGCTGCGCGCCCGGCAGGTGCTGGGCAATTTCTTCTTCAATCGGTTCCGGGGCGACATTGTGGCCGGAATTCAGAATGATCAGATTCTTGATGCGGCCGCTGATGCGCCAGTTCCCGCGCGAATTCACTTCGCCTTGATCGCCGGTATGGAAGGAGCCGTCTTTGAGAACCTTGGCGGTCTGTTCGGGACGGTTCCAGTAGCCCGGGAAAATATTGGGGCCGCGCACCACGATCTCGTCGTTTTCACCAGCGGTCATTTCGATGCCGGGAATGGCCACGCCGACTCGCCCCGGCTCCGACGGCACGCGCGGGTCATCCATGGTGCAAATGGCGGTGGTTTCAGTGAGCCCGTATACCTGCAGAATGGGAATGCCAAGCATGTGGAAGAACTGTTGCGTTTCGGGGGCTAAAGGCGCTGAACCGCAAATCAATGCGCGAAGATAAGGACCAAAGCGTTCGCGGATTCTGCCGAAGATCAGCTTCTTACCGAGCATGAGCCAGAAAGTGTCCAGCCCGCGCGATTTCCCGTCGTTTCTCCGCTCCCAGGCGGCACGCGCATTGCGGTAGATCGACTGGCTCAAGGCATCGCGCTTGGAAATTGCCTCTTGCACGCCGCGCCGTACGCGCTCCAACAACGTTGGCACGTTCATGAAGTAATGCGCGGAGGCGACGCGAATCTCATCGGCGAGGCGGTTCAAGTCCGTGGAGAGAGTCAGCATGCTCTCGCGTGACAAACAGTTCAGAAGCAGAATCCAGGAGCCCGCAAAACTGAACGGCAGGTAATGGAAGACGCGGTCCGGTTCGCGAGTCGCGCCCATCAGCTGATTCAGACGCTCCGTGGTGCAGTACAACATGTGATTGAGGTTCCCGGTGTTCAGGCAGACGCCTTTGGGTTCGCCAGAAGTGCCGGAAGTGTAAATGATGGTGACGAGCTCGTCGTCGCGGCGCGGATTCGGGCCGCCGGCAATTCCCTTGCCGGCGGGAACTTTCCCCAGCGCATCGTCAAACGAAACGCGCGGCGGGGCTTTCGGCCACGCTTCTGCCACGGCCTCGCCAAGCGAGGCATCGCTGACAAAAAGCAGCCGTGGAGAGCAATCCTTGATCATCGCCGCAAGCTCGGCGGGAGCCTGGCGCGAATACAGCGGAACGACGATCGCTCCTTCCGCCATCAGCGCCACATCCAAGGCCGCCCACTGGATGGAGTTTGCTCCCAGCAGGGCGCAACGATCGCCGGGCTGCATCCCGGATTGCCGAAGATATGCGCGCGCGCGGGAAATCTGCTCGAGCAGCTCGCGGCCGGTAACACTGGCGAATTCCCGTCCGCGAACTTCGCGCAAGACCACCCGTTCCGCGGCTTGTTGCAGCTGGGTGAAAATGTTCTCGAGGAAATTCGGCATAGATTCTCAACCCCCCGCGGCGAGCACCACCGGCGACTGGTCGTATTGCTCCACCAACTTGCGCAACGTCTCGCTCATCGGGGGCAGGTTGTCTTCCCAGCTCAAAACACCTTTGCGCAGCGGAAATTCGGGATACACGTGGCGCATTTCATCTTCCAGGAAGATGGACATGCGCGACATGCCCTTCAAATTGTTCACCACAGTCTTGCCAATACTTTCGCGAAGCGCCTCTGCTTCGCTGACCAACGATTCCATCACTTGCAACAGCCGTGGCTCCAAGTCGGGATCCTCGACGGTGAGCAAGAGCTGCTGGTGGCCGCGCTCGCGCATCAAATTGCGAATGCGCTCGTCCATGGTAACCCCCGCGGAAACCACCCCCGCAGGCATGCAGGTGACAATACCGTGATAACGCGACGATACCATGTAGGTGCAAGCGCGCAGAATCGAGACGAGTTGGAACATATCGTAATCGTCGGAAGTGAAAATCGGGATGCCCGGCATTTCCTTGGCGATTTCGCGGCAGGCCACGGCGTCGAGGCGCTCCATGGCCACCAGAATCGGGAACACGCGATGCTTCTGTACAAAGGCTTTCGCTGCATTCTTGTAGCCGTCGATGTAATGCTGAAACTTGCGGTCGACATCCGCGCCCGATTCGAAGAAATATACGGTGCGATACTGGCTGTCTTTGTAGGCACCCGTCGTTGCTCGTGCCAGGTATTTCCCCAGGGACGCGCGCACCGGCCAGACAAAGGGATGAATGGGACAGAGCACCAGAATAGGAGTGCGCTCATCCCAACCAGCCTGGCGTAGGGTCTGGTGGGCATACGGCTGCGGATGAGGCTCAAAGGTCCAGGCGGTATCGGCGCCCAGTTCATTGTGAACGCCCATGCCGCTGAGCAGGTGTTGGGATTCGAGGCTGCGCGTAATGACCAGCGAGTCCCTGGTGTAGCGCGCGCACATCCATTCGATAAGGTCGTCCATGTGCCCGGCGTCGCCGCCATAGGCCACCGACAATTTATTCTCCGCGGAAGCCAGCCCAAGCGAGCCGATCATCATGGTTGTGAGGGCATTGGCAAACTTGCTTTTAAACATCGAGCCTTCGCAGGAAACCACGCCGTGATTGGCGTGGACTTCGCGGAACAGGAATGGCGGATAGACGTCGGGAAGATGAACCTGGCGCGTGTCTCCGAAATAGCCCTTAGTGCGGTCAAAATTCTGCGTCATCACGCTGAATTCGACATTTTCCGCACCCAGCACATGACGGATTTGCCGCAACATTTCCTGGACACGCACATCGCTGCCGGTATTGCGCGTGCCGTTGTATCCGGCAAAGAGTAACTTCAGTTTTTCGCCCGGCGTCCAGCGCTTGCCCAGGCCAAACATCCAGCCGAGGCGCCGCAACTCAATCAGGGCGCTCACCCAGGCGACGAGTAAGAAATCCGTCATGCCACGGCGCTCCCGGCACTCGTACTTTCGACCGCAACGCTGGAGGTATCCGCAGGCCACGGCTTCGCGGGATATTTGAACTGGTTCTGGCGGCTGAATTGCAGCAGCGGATAGGCATAGGACGAGAATTTCGCCGGCGCCTGGCCCATCTCCTCGACCACGCGCGAATTGTCGAACACCGTATTCCAATCCAGGTATGGCCAGAATACTTTCAACAACGACGCTCCATAGCCGATGGCGCCGCCCTTGAAAGCCAGCCAGTTTACCGTGCCTGAAAATGGACCGCCAAGCCAAGGCCAATAGCCCGGCTTTCCCCAACCGCCCTGGGTCGCCAGGGAGTCGGTCAGTTCCCGGTAGGTTTGCGAACCGGTGCCGGAGGAAAGGTGATAGATGCCGTAGTGAGGCTTTTCCATCTGATGAATCTTCACGATGGCGGCGCCCACGTAGTTTGCGGGCACAATGTCGATGCGGTCGTTGGCGCGCAGCGGGAGTATGGGCATGCGCGCGAGCATATCGAAAGCCTGCACCATGTCAAACTGCGTGGTTTCCGGGCGGCGGCTGTCTCCCATAACGATGGCGGGGCGGAAGATCGTGTGCGGCACGTCGGGGAGCAATTGATGCACCATGTGCTCGGAGAATTTCTTGGTGCGCGCATAGGGATCGTAATCCGAACGTTGCCAGTCGATCGAAGCGTCTTCCTGCAGCACTTCGTTTTGACGCTTCCCTGCCACTGCAACGGTGGACACCTGCGAGTAACGCCGCAGTCCGTGGTGATTCTGAGCATGGCGCGCCAGTTGAAGCACTTCCAGCGAGCCGCGAAGATTCACGTTCAGGCATTGCTTCTCGGATTTGCGGTTCAGCGAAGCAGCGCAATGCAGGATCGAATCCGTGGTGTCCACCAGCGCGCGGTAGTCTTCATCGCTCAGGCCGAAACGTTCACCGGTCAAGTCGCCGCGAAAGATGCGCACGCGGGAATTCAAATACTCGAGGAATTCCGGAAACTCGAAATGAAGCTGCAGCGATTGCCAGAGCCGCTCGCGGGCTTCCTGCTCGTTTTTTGCGCGCACCAGTAGATTAAGTTGATCGCGGTGTTCGGTAAAGAGCCCGGCAACCAGGTAGCTGCCGAGATAGCCTGTTGAGCCGGTAAGGAAAATAGCCATAAGAAGATCGCCGCGCCTACCGCGAAACCGCGGAAGCCCCCGCGGAAGGCACCGACCAATTGAGCACCCGAGGTTCTCTGGCCTCCAGCGGCCGACCTTCCATCAATGGGTAGCACCAGCGCCGCAGAGCCGGTATGTGGATGTTAATCCAGTAGTCCCACCAGTCAATGGTTTCCGGAGAAAAATCGAACCTGGCTTTTTCTTCGGGGGAGAGGGCGGCGGAAAGCAGGCGCGCATTCTCGCACTCAAAGACATGCTCGTTGTGAAGGATGAAGGGTTCGTAGAGTTCGATGAGCTTCTCGGCGCGTCCCAGGTCGCGTTCGACCTTTGCCAGAGGCGTTTTGCCGATGTGCATGGTGGTGGCGACTTTGTTGATGCGCGAGACGACGGCCTTCTGCATGGGAATGGACATGCGTTCGTAGCGCAGCTTCGAGACCGGAATGGTTTCCAGCTTCACTTTCAACCAGTGATCCAGACCCTGCTGCATTTTGTAGTGTTTGCGGTGAGCGAGGCCCGTCAATTCGATCGAGCGTCCCATGTTCACAGGATTGATCGCCGAAGTGGCCAACTGGTAGAGCCGGGCGTTTTGGCGCTGCACCAGAGCGGCGGCGATCAGGGTCATGCCGCGGGTGACCATGTCCACGGGAATCACGTCAAGGCATTTCCGTTCGTTCGAGGGAAGCTGGCGGAAATTCGTGCCCAGCAAATAGGAGAGCGGGCCGGAAGTGTTGATGCCTTCGTTCCAGCCAGTGAAGGGTGTGCGCTCGGAACTTTCGACGATGGAGGGACGCACGATGGCAATGGCGAGATGGTCTCCGCGTTGCGCGAGCATGGATTCGCCGAGGCTCTTCGTGAAGGTGTAGGTATTGGGCCAGCCGAGATGCGCGGCACGCTTCATGCCCGCACGCACCAGTCGATTGCGCACCCAGCGAGCGCGATTCCGGCGCAACACGCCATCGAGTTCCTCGATGGATACTTTCGAGGGGTCGCCGGCGCGGCCCAACGCCTGGCGGCGCAAGGCTTTCGCCAGTTCAGGGCTTTCGGAGCGCTCCTCGACGCGCTGCACCATATCGCGCAGCGAAGCGATTTCTCTCTCGGCGTCAAAGTCGGGGTGGTTCCCTGGATTGTAATTCGAGCGCAAGTCCTCGGTGACGCGGCCGTCGCGCATGCCGACAACGTAGCAGGTGGAAAGATGCATCAGTCCGGCGTGGTCGCACTTGCGCAAAAACTCGAGCAGGTTGATAGCTGAGTCGACGTTGGAGGAAAGCGCATCACGCAGGTCGGGATTGAAATCGGTCAAGCCCGCGCTGTTGGCAATCACGTCCAAGGAGCGCTGCAAACGCGTTTGCGCTTCCGGCGAGAGACCCAATCCTGGCTGGCTGACGTCCCCTTCGACGACTTCCACTTTTTCGTTCAGGAAGTCCGCCAGTTTGGCGCCGTGCAATTCATGCAAGGTATCGAACGTCGGGGATTCTTCGACAATCTTTTCAAAGCGGCGCTGCGCCGAAGTTGTGCGGTTGCGCCGGATCAGCAGCGTGACCTTGCGGATATCCGGAATTTTCTCCAGCAGGTCCACCAGCCAGACTTTCCCGATGAAGCCAGTCACGCCAATCAAAAGCAGATGCTTCCCGGCAAGCGATTCCCGCACGTTCAGGTGCTCGACGCGAGGCGTGCTGGCGAGCAATTCCACCGGCCGTCCCGCGGGCATCTTTGCCCGCGCGACGGATTGTACCGCGGTGTCCAAGAATTCCGGGGTGCGCTCCCAACCCAATTGCGCGAGCAGCTTTTCACGGGAAACGTGGCCGTCCACGGCGCCACTTGCGAGCCAGGCAAACGGTCCGCGCGGCCGGACAATGGGATCGAGCAGCCGCCCTGTCGCAACGCCCTCGCGAAATTCCATGCGATTGGCGATGAGTCCTTCGGCAGCAAAATACTCGGCCATCGGCCGGAGAATATGATCGAGGAGCTGGCCGACCAGAACTACGCGCTCGCCATTGCGCACCGCGTCAACCAGCTTTTCGACGGCGTCGCGTCGCATGCGCGGCTTCAGTTCATATTGAAAATATTCCTCGCCGAGTAGATCCAGGCGGTCGCGGGTAATGCCGCGCAGCACGGTATGCATAAAGCGAGTGGCAAACGTGCGGCTGGCCAAATAGGCGGGAGGTCGCAGCAGGCCATTGCCGAACATCGCGGCGCGGCGTACCCAGCGCTCCAGGAAGCTCTGGCTGTTCCAATTGAAGAACCCGAGGCTTCGCAGCGCGCTAATCTCCAACAGCGAACCCTCAACACGCCAGTAAGTTACCTGACGCACACGCCCGGCTTCGCTGCTGGTCAGTTTAGAAGAATGATCTGGCATCTTGGTGTCAGAAAACTCGATCGTTTGGAAAAGGGACTACCCGGAGTTCCTCATTTTCCCGCTTGGCATGAGCAAGTCAGGCCCGGGATTCGCGATGGAGCGGGTTTTGACTGGCCGCGTTCCCATCTGCAACTCCCCTGGTGCGCGCCCGGAATACCTCGGTAACTAAAATTAACATTCCTCGAGGGTTCCCGCAACCAGCTTGCCGACCGGATGGGTTCCCAACCGGCTTACCGTGCACCGGGCACACGCGTCCCCGGCGGCAATAAGGGCGCAAGCCTACCGGCGGGCTGCAGTCAGACGCCCCAACCGTACTTTTCGGCGTGCTCGAAGGTTCGCTGCATCTCCTGATTCAGGATTTCCAGGAACATGGAGGTGCTCACAGTCTTGCGGCTCGGCTCTTCGAGATCGGTTGTGCGATACCCGGCGCCGAGCACCCGAGCAACGGACTGTTCCACCCAGTCAGCCTCCAGGTTCAGACCAAACGCATCGCGGAGCATCATTGTCGCGCTCAGGATGGAGCCGACGGGATTTGCCACGTCTTTCCCTGCGAGCGTGGGCGCGGAGCCGTGGATGGGCTCAAACAGAGGCGCGCTGGAGCCGAAGCTGGCGGAAGGAATCAGGCCGATGGAGCCAACCAGGGCGGCTGCGGCGTCGCTGAGGATGTCGCCAAACATGTTGGTGCTCAGAATGACGTCGAATTGCGTTGGCCGGAGGGTGAGCTGCATAGCCGCGTTGTCCACGTACATGTGCTCGAGCCGTACGTTGGGATAAATCGCACCCACGGCGGAGACGGTACGGCGCCAGAGCTGCGAACTGGCCAGCACGTTGGCCTTGTCCACGGAACAGACTTTGCGGGACCGTGTCTCGGCGCGTGTGAAGGCAAAAGTAGCGATGCGCTCGATTTCAGGCGTGGAGTAGGACTCCGTGTCGAATGCGCGCTCCACTCCACCTTCTTTTGTGTTGCCGCGCTCGCCGAAGTACATCCCGCCGGCTAGCTCACGCACGATTTCAAGGTCGAGTTCACCAAGGCGCTCCGGGCGAAGCGGGGAAATGCTGCGCAATGGCTCAATCAGTTTTACCGGGCGCAAATTCACATACAGGCCGAGCGCCTTGCGCAATCCGAGCAAGCCCGTCTCCGGACGTTTGCCCACCGGAAGCGAATCCCATTTGGGACCGCCGACGGCGCCCAGAAAAACGGCGTCGGCTTTGCGGCAAGCGTCGAGGGTCTCGTTGGGAAGAGGGTTTCCGGTCTTATCGATCGCAGCACCACCGATGGGCATTTCGACCATGGTGAACTGGTGGTGAAACTCGCGCGCGCATTCCTGCAGGACACCCTCCGCGGCACGCGTCACTTCCGGGCCAATGCCGTCTCCCGGCAGGAGCACAATCGTCTTTTTCAACTTCATTCTGGGTCCCCGTTGTGGACTGGGCGCACGAATCAGGCGAGCGAGGAAGCTCCCGTAGCAACAGGAACGCTCTTCCGGTTGATCACCTGGTGAGCGATAGCCATTATATCGCGGGCGCGAACCTGTTTGGTCTGATCGGCGAAAGCAGTTACGCGGCGGTAGCATTCCGCCAGTTCCGCATCGCTGGGCGAATAGCCGAGGTCTTGCAAGGTCTGCCGCAAGGCATGGCGACCGGAGTGTTTGCCCAGAACCAGGGAGCGCGAAGGCACACCGACCGCTTCGGGGGAGATAATTTCGTAAGTGAGCGGATTTTTGATGATGCCATCCTGGTGAATGCCCGCTTCGTGCGCGAAGGCATTGGCGCCGACGACGGCTTTGTTGGGAGCTACCTGCGCGCCGGTAATTTCCGTCAGCAGGCGGCTGGATTTATAGAGTTCGTTGAGTTTCAGGTTGGTGGCAATACCGAAGCTTTCCTTGCGCACCGCCAACGCAACGGCCACTTCCTCCAGCGCGGCGTTACCGGCGCGTTCGCCGATGCCGTTCACGGTGCACTCAATCTGGCGCACGCCGGCGCGAACCGCGGCCAGCGAATTGGCCACTGCAAGGCCGAGGTCATCGTGACAATGCGCGCTGAGGACGATGTGATCGGGGTCGCCGAGATGTTCACGCACTCTGCGGAACATGGCGCCGTATTCTTCGGGCACCGCGTAGCCAACCGTATCGGGCAAATTCAGGACTGTAGCGCCATTGTCGATGGCGACCTGGCAAGCTTCGCACAGGAACTCCAGTTCGGTGCGCCCGGCATCTTCAGCGGAAAACTCCACTTCGGCAACAAAATTCTTAGCCAGCTTGATCATCGAGCCGATGGCTTCGAGCGCCTGCTGGCGGGTCATGTGCAACTTGGCCTGCAGGTGCAGGTCAGAGGTAGCCAAAAAGACGTGCATGCGGGGATACTTCGCGGGCTTGAGCGCCTCGACGGCCGCCATAATGTCGTCTTTGCGGGCTCGAGCGAGCGCGGCGATGGGCACTTCCTGCACTTGCCGCGCAACCGCCAGGACCGCCTCCAGGTCGCCCTTTGAGGCAATGGGGAACCCCGCCTCAATCACATCCACGCCAAGAGCAGCCAACTGATGAGCCATACGGATCTTCTCCGCCGTATTCATGGAGAAGCCTGGTGACTGTTCGCCATCCCGCAGGGTGGTGTCGAAGATTTGCACGTGGCTCATGAGACCCCCAATGGTTCACCTAGCAGTAACGCACGCCGGAGGGGCCCTAGTCCAATTTATCTTTGTTCTGCATTTGATAATTCTGCCTTATACTACGAAAGAAGGCTGGGGGGCCTCGCCTACCCGAAGGATCACACCGGAAGGGCTTGTCGCCTCGCCGCCGCGGAAGCAACCCTCTGGGACGCTTCCGAATCGAGGGTATATCGCTATGGATTTAGCCGAACTGCAGGTATTTCTGACCGTTGCGAGGGAGGGCAGTTTTTCGCGCGCTGCGGAGCGACTGTACCGGACGCAACCCGCGGTCAGCCTGGCTATCCGAAAACTCGAGGATTCTCTGGGCCAACCGTTGTTCGTGCGTGGCGCGCGCCCGGTGCGGATGACCGATGCGGGCACGCTGCTGAAGGAGTATGCCGAGCGGCTGCTGAACCTTCGTGATGAGGTCAAAAAAGGCCTGATGGAGCTGGAGGGGCTGAAGCGTGGGGAACTTTCCCTGGGCGTGAACGAAAGCTCGATTCATGCGCTTCTGCCCGCGCTGTCTAAATACCGCGAAGAACATCCCGGCGTGCAAGTGCGGGTGCACCGCATGTTCTCGCGGGACATCCCGCATGAGGTGGTGAACTACCGGCTGGATTTGGGAGCTGTTTCGTTTGTGCCGCGCGACGCCCAGTTGCAGGCCACGGAAATTCTGAAGGATGAATTGACATTGGTTGTACCGCCGAAACACCCCTTGGCGAAGCGCCGGGAGGTTGAGATAGAGGAACTGGGCAAGGAATCCTTTATTGCGCACATCGTGGAATCTCCGTTTCGTCGCAAGGTCATCGAGCTCTTCGCGCGACATCGCACCGCGCTCAATATGCCCATGGAAATGCCGACCATTGAAAGCATCAAGCGCTTTGTGCAGATGGGCATGGGTGTGGCCATCGTGCCGCGCATGTGCGTCACGTGGGAAGTGGAACACGGCTGGCTCAAGGAACTGAAAATTAAGCAACTAACTATTCCGCGCCACCTTTACATGATCTCGCGGCGAGGCGCGCGCTTGCCGCATGCCGCCGCAGAATTCCTGCGGCTGCTGAAGGCGGAGTAAGCACATGCGGGGACGGTGACGCCGCCTGCGGCATGGCTAGACAGTTTGCAGAAAAAGTGATTTGACACGCCATTCCGAACGAAGCAAGGAATCTCTCGGTTGCGAAAACGCAAGAAAAGAGAGATTCCTGCGCCCCGCAGATTCGCTTCGCAATGACCACAATGCCCTCCCGAAAGACAGGCGTTCTCACGCAGCCTCTTTGGCGATTGAAAAGAAGCCGGGAAGAGTTTCTAATCTACAATCCAGGCCAGGCGGCACTGACGAAACTCGGGGGTCGGGGAGGAGGACTTATGATGTACAACCTCACGCAGGATCTCCGCTTCGCATTTCGGCAACTGCTGAAAGCGCCTGGCTTCGGCCTGACGGTAGTGCTCACGCTGGCGCTGGGCATCGGCGCTGTCACCGCGATGTTCTCGCTGGTCGAAGGGATTCTGCTGCGCCCGCTGCCTTTTCACGAAGCAGGCCGCCTGGTGCTGTTGGGCGATCAGATAGGAAATTCCACGAACAAACCCGTGACCGCACGCGAGATTGGCACCTACGCGAATGCGACGAGCGCTTTCTGTTCTGTTGGCGGCTACATTGACACCTCCTACGAGGTTTCCGGCGGCGCAATTCCGGAACAAATCAGCGGCGCCCGGTTCACCGCAGGCGTCTTTCCGACTCTTGGCGTTGCTCCCATCCTTGGACGAGTGTTTACGCAACAAGAAGAGGACGCACATCAGCCGCTTGCGGTGATCAGCTACGCGTTATGGCTGAACCGCTATCACCGTGACCCGCTGGTTCTTGGCCGGTCGATCGATCTGGATCGCCAGGCTTACTCGATCATCGGCGTGATGCCGCGCAATTTTGAATTTCCCCTGCAAACCGGGCGTCTGGACCAGGCACGGCTGTGGGTACCCATGAGCCTGGGAGCTGACGAACTTTCCGACGAGCACGCCGGCTTTTGGGGCTACCGCATGGTGGGGCGCTTGAAGGATGGAGTAACCGTGCCGCAGGCGGCGCAGGATGCGGACCGCGTCGCCAAGGAGATCATGCGAAATTTTCCCGCCAGTATGTCTGCGATCCATATTCGTGGTGATGTGACGCTGCTGCGGGAGAACGCCGTCGGAGACGTGCAACCGTTGCTGCGCGCTTTGTTCATTGCGGTCTGCATCGTTTTGCTGATTGCTTGCGTGAACGTTGCCGGCCTGCTGCTGGTGCGGGCCATCCGTCGACGCCACGAGTATGCGGTCCGGCGGGCTCTGGGCGCCGGCTCGATGGCGATCATTCGGGGATCTGTGTTCGAGGGCCTGCTGCTCAGCGTGGCCGGCGGGTTACTCGGCTTGGCATTTGCCGCGGTGGCGGTGCGAACCGCGTTGCGCCTTTTGCCCGAATCCATGCCGCGCATCGACTCGATTTCGATCGACGCATCTGTCGCCGGCTTCGCACTGCTTCTTGCCGTATTGACCGGCGCAGTCTGCGGCTTGGCACCCGCTTTCGCGGCGTTGCGAACAAATCTGATCGAAAACCTCAAACAGGGGCTACGAAGCGGAAGCAGCTCGTCCAGTCATACCTGGTTGCGCTCCGCGCTGGTGGTGTCGGAGATTGCCATCGCTCTGGTTTTGCTCACCGCATCCGGTGCTTTTTTGCGTAGCTTCGAGAAGATGCGTGCCGTAGATCCGGGCTTTCGTCCCGGTCACGTGCTCGTCGGCGAGTATCAGTTGCCGCTCAAGCAATATTCCAGCACTGTCTCCGTCGCCACGTTCAACCGCACGGTGGTCGACAATCTTTCCACCAAGCCGGGGATCATCGCCGTCGGCACCACGAATGCGCTGCCCGCAACCGGCGCTTCGCGACAGGCGGTGTACACAACCGAGGGCCAGGTTGCAGAGAACTGGAAACTGAAATTTGCGAGTTTCGCGTGTGTCGATGGCGAGTACTTCCGAGCCCTGGGCATCCGGGTGCTCGATGGCAGAACCTTTACAGCAGACGACCGGCCGGATACGCAGTTGGTGGTAATCGTGAATGAATCGATGGCCAAACATTCCTGGCCCGGTCAGCGGGCCATCGGCAAGCGCATGCACGTCGGGAATCCGAAGAAGGACCTGCCGTGGGCAACTGTTGTCGGTATCGTCGCCGATACCAAACTCGGCGCTCGCGATGAACCCAGCGCTGACCAGTGGTATAGCCTGGCGCGACAGCCGGCCATCCTCTACGGCTCCAAGTTTTCCGGGAAGCTCACGGAGCCTGCCAGTGGATACGTCACGGTGCGTTCCGCGCTTCCTCCCGAGCAAATGACGAGCACCTTGCGCTTGACGATTGCCGAAATCGATCCGCTGCTTGCTCTGCAGCAGGTGCAGCCTATGGATGATGTGATCTCAAACGTGGAAGCGCCGCGCCGTTTCAATACCGATCTGATCACCGCGTTTGCCTTCGGCGCTGTGCTGCTTGCCGTCACCGGGATCTATGCCGTGGTGACCTTTTCCGTCTCGCTACGCACGAACGAGCTGGCCGTTCGCGTGGCGCTTGGGGCGCAGCGCACGGGCATCGCGCGGCTCGTCCTTATTTCCGCGGGTAAACTAGCGCTCCTCGGATGCGGCCTCGGCGTGCTTGGCTCGCTGGCCGTGTCGCGGCTTGTTCGTTCCTTTCTTTTCGAGGTTAGCGCGACCGACCCGGTCGTCTACGCGGCAGGTGTGCTGATCATGATGCTGCTGGCGCTGCTCGCATCACTGATCCCCGCAACCCGGGCTGCTTCTGCGGATCCAGTGGATGCCCTGCGCGCGACTTAGACAAGCAACTTAGGCAGCAGCGTTGCCCGCAGATGGTGCCGGCGTCGAGCGCATAACCCGCAAAAACACATCCCGAACAGGCAAAAGCTGGAAAGGCGGACGGACCCCTATTGACGCATATAGATATCAAATGATATAGATATTGACGTGACTCAGATTGATCCTCAAAGGTTCATCCCACTCAAGACCAACTGGTTCCACATCCTGTTGTCACTAGCGAGTGGAGAGCAGCACGGTTACGGAATTATGCAGGACGTCTTGCATCGCACCGCCGGAAAAGTGCGGTTGTGGCCAGCGACACTGTATGGGTCGATCAAGCGGCTAATCGAGGCGGACCTGATCGAGGGGTCCGACGAACGACCCGCGCCGGAATTGGACGATGCGCGACGCCGCTATTACCGGCTTACACCTCTAGGAAGGCTCGTGCTGGACGCGGAATGTGAGCGTCTGCAGGAATTGGTTCGTACCATTCGGGTGAAGCAAGGCATGGTGACGGAATGAATTTCGCGTGGCGGATCTACCGGCGGCTGGCACAGGCCTTTCCTCATGAATTCAAGTTGGCTTATGGCCCGGAGGTGATGCAACTCGGGGAGGATGTCGTGGAGGAAATTGCCAAGAGGCATGGAGCCGCGGGGCTCATCCGTCTGATCGCGGACATCGCGATTCGCGTGCCGCTGGAATACCTGAGCGAAATGCGCGGCGATATGCGCTATGCGTGGCGAGCGCTGACCAAATCGCCGGGATTTGCGCTGGTGGGTATCATTTCGATGGGACTGGGAATCGGCCTGACGACAAACGTGTGCAGCTCGAAATGGGCGATGTGGAGTCGAGATGTGGCGCGGTGGGTTAGGTTCGGCCTATCGGTTGCCGGCCCTTTCGTACGCCGGTGCCTCACTATCCAAACCATGCTCCGTTTCCACATCCCGCTCATCGGTAGGGTCGAAGGCTGACGCCATGCGTCTGTAGATCCGATCTATCTGTTGCTCCCCGTTTCCTCTGGGAGTGCCTCACTAATCGAATCGTAAGCTGGTTTTCCAGTCCCCGCCGCATCGAACCTAGCATGCCCATTTCCAGCACTACGGCTTTCCTGCTTGCTTCTCGTCAAGGGTTATGTGGCCTATCGTGCTGGAGCGACTTTCCGGAGAGATTCGCTTCGGCGTACTCGATAGCCGTTAAACAGCCCGAGCACGTTGTAAAACCACTCCCTACTCCATCGCTTCCAGCCGAATCCCTTGCGCTTCCGCGCACGCATCAGATGTCTCCGAATTTTCTTTTCCACCCAGTCTTTGATCAACGCGAAGCACCTGCTCTGAATGCCCTACCCTGAAGTAGTTCACCCATCCCTGAAGAATCGGATTGATCCTTTCGATCACCCGCCCCACTGGTTGGCTCTCGTTTCGCCGGAAAATCTCCCTTAGCTTCTCCAGTAACGCTGTTCGCTTCTTCAGCTTTGGCGTGTACTGCGGTCGCCACATCCCTTTAAGACTCCGGACACGTCGAAAATCGAATCCCAGGAATCCGAAACTTCCCTTCTTCCTGAGGTCCACCATTCGGCTTTTCTCCTCGTTTATCTCCACTCTGAGTTTCTCGAATTCTTCCCGCAATCGTTTCTTCAACGCCGCTACAATCCAGCCATGCCGCGCATAGGAATCCACCAACACCACCAGGTCATCCGCAAATCTTACATATTGGACGGCCGTGTATTGTCCGTTGCGTGTGGTTTCGATCGCCTTTCTCCAGCATCCTATCTACCTCATTGAGATAGACGTTGCTGAGCAACGGCGAAATCACACCGCCTTGCGGAACCCCCTTCTTCCCTGTCGCTTTCAGGATCATCTTGAGCAGCCTCATCACCGCATTATCCTGTACTCGCTTTGCCACCTTCTCTAACAGCAGAGTAATGCTGCACATTATCAAAGTAGGCTCGCAAATCAAGATCGATGATTTTGGTCTTCTCTTCAACGATTGCCTGTGCCACCCGGTTCATCGCTTCATGCGCTGTTCGTTTCGGTCGGTATCCGTACGATCCTGCTTGGAAGTCCGCTTCGAAAATCGGTTCCAGGATGAGCTTGAGTGCTCCCTGGACCACGCGATCACGGATGGAAGGGATCGAGAGAATTCTGACTTTTCCCCCGTCTTTCGGTATTTCCTTCTTCCGTACCCGCATGGGTCGATACGTGTTGGTGATCAGTTCGTCTCTGATCTGTTGCAGAAAACTCTCCGCTCCGCTCTCTTCGATGACCTCGAACGTGACCCCGTCGATTCCCGGTGCCCCGTCGTTCTTCTTCGTCATCTCATAGGCTTCCTGAAGTGTTTCCATTTTGCAGACATGGACGTACAATCCCCAGAAACGCTTGGTTGGTTCGGCCTTCGCCTTGTCGTATAGGCTCTTGCTCAGGTCCTGCAAACTGCCGGGTGTCTTTGTCATATCACCCTTGCCTCCCATTTTGTTCGAGCCATTGCAAACAGCAGGGTTCCCTCTCTCCACGGGCATTACCCCGCTTCATCGATACTATGAACCCCTCCAACTCCCTCTCGTCTTCCATCGCTTTCCCGGTATTTCCGGTTATACGGTTTCCTGCTCCGCCGATTTCTCGTCGGGACGAGGAGGGTCTCTCCAGTTGCTTAGCGTGTCCTTGCCATCGTGCTGTCGCTTCTAACCCCGCCAGAGTGAATACCGCCGCATCAGTCAGTCTGCGTCGATCCATGCTGTTTTCGCTTTCCGGTTGAAGGCTCAACCTCTGGGGCTTCTCACTTTTCGAGGCCACATCTGCGTTCACTTTCGTTGTTGGGATAGAACTCGCGCGCACCAGCTTTAGGTGGAGGGTTACCATTCTTGCCCTTTTGGTTGCAAGACGGGTTCACAATTCCACCTTGGCTACGTTTCCCGAGGCCCCCCTATAATCCCGGACGGCCGAATTTCTCAGGTCCGGTTCGAAATCTTAGCTTTCTTCCATGGGCCTTCCCAGTTCGGTGAGGTTTAAGCGCTGGTTCGCATACGCCCCGACTTTCCTGGTTTGCCCACAGCCTCGTCCATCTCATGCATCGGCTCATCGCCGGTTCTGTGCCCGGCCACCACGCTGATCGTGGAACCGCCAAGTATCCAGAGTCCCTTTGCCCGATATCGGCGATGCCTCCATCGGAGAGACGTGTACCGTCTCCTCTGAGGGCGTTACCCCTCCTTCATCGCTCCTACGGACTCATGCGCCAATCCCCTCCGGCTCTCCCCTCCTTCGGCCTTAGCCTCGTTCGAGGAGTCTTTGCAGGTTGCTACCAGCCCCTGCTGCCAGCGGGACCTTCCCGACGTTATTCTGCGAATCTTTCCTCGGATGCCTGGTCCCATGCCACGGCGGTCCCACAGGCTGCTTTTGCCTGTTTCTTCCCCTGTGTCATCGGCCTTCCCCTGGGCCGCAGAGGATCGGCTTCCCGTTTCTAACCGCGAAACGACTTTTCCGCGGAGGTCTTTTCGAGGGCTGCAGACATTCCATTATGTTCAAGCCTCCAAGTTTGCTCGTCTCCCAGATCGCTCCTACCGCTGTGCCTACGGCCACAGGGCAGCTGAGGCTTTTACGTCCGGGCAGAACGTGCTTCGTTGCCTCCGCACGCACCGGATATGCTAACCGTCCGAATACAGGCAATTGACGGCACGGGGACTTTCACCCCGCTAGATTCGCAGCCTTGTCGGCTGCTCCGTTGGGATAGAACTCGGGTGCACCAGCGTTAGGTGGAGGGTTACCATTCTTGCCCTTTTGGTTGCAAGACGGGTTCACAATTCCACCTTCGCTGCGTTTCCCGAGGCCCCCCGATAATCCCGGACGGCCGAGTTTCTCAGGTCCGGTTCGGAATCTCAGCTTTCTTCCATGGGCCTTTCCAGTTGGGTGAGGTTTAAGCACTGATTCGCATACGCCCCGACTTTCCTGGTCTGCCCACAGCCTCGCTCCACCTCAGGCATCGGCTGATCGCCGGTTCTGTGCCCGGCCACCGCGCTGATCGGTGGAACCGCCAAGTATCCAGAGTCCCTTGCACGATGTCGGTGTTACCGCCATCGTAGAGACGTGTACCGTCTCCTCTGAGGCGTTACCCCTCATTCATCGCTCTTACGGACTCATGCGCCGATCCCCTCCGGCTCTCCCCTCCTTCGGCCTTAGCCTCGTTCGAGGAGTCTGTGCAGGTTGCCATCAGCCCCTGCTGCGGGACCTTCCCGACGTTATTCTGCGAATCTTTCCTCGGATGCCTGGTCCCATGCCACGGCGGTCCCACAGACTGCTTGTGCCTGTTTCTTCGTCTGTGTCATCGGCCTTCCCCTGGGCCGCAGAGGATTGGCTTCCCGCTTCTAACCGCGAAACAACTTTTCCGCGGAAGTCATTTTCGAGGGCTGCAGACATTCCATTACGTTCAAGCCTCCGAGTTTGCTGTCTCCCAGATTGTTCCTACCGCTGTGCCTACGGCACAGGGCAGCTGAGGCTTTTAGGTCCGGGCAGAACGTGCTTCGTTGCCTCCGCACGCACCGGACATGCTAACCGCCCGAATACAGGCAATTGACGGCACGGGGACTTACACCCCGCTAGATTCGCAGCTTTGTCGGCTGCTCCACGGCCCGATGACTTGCTCACCATCCTGAAGATGGCTTTGTCGATAGGCTTCGGAAATTCGATTTCCCTCCTTCCCGCTATCCAAAGCTACGAGGCTTCTGACTTTTACCTCGGTGGGTCTGTCTCCCACTGTACACACCTGCATTTCCTGGTCGCACAACCGGACGTGCCTGTTTCAGGCATCCGGCTCTCGGAGAAGGCTCATGCAATAGCCGAAGCCATTGCCTGTGACGCCGTTTGCAACTTCTGAAAACAACGTGGGAGTTATCAGGCTCATCGCCAATCTCCCTTTCTATCGTTGCTTCTTGCGTCCGCCTTCAACTGAGGCCCCTTCCCTCCACCGGAGTTACCCGGCTTCATCGGTACTACGAGCCTCTCCGCCATCCCAAACGGCCCGGCCTGTCTCTCGCGAGTTGCCAGTTGATCCACACCGCGATCACCGCTGGGACTTCCCGTGTTGTGTATGGTCCCCTGTGCCTGCATGCCGTCGCCAATACCCCGGCAGGATAGATGGAATCTGTTCGCTCGTACTATTCCATCGACTGCGGCCTTCCCCGAAACAGCGGCGGGTCGGCTCCTGCATTAGTCTTTTCGAGGCCTGCTCAGCGTTCACTCACGTTACGGCCTGCATGCTTGCCGAGTCGCTTTAACGACCTTCTGCACCAGAGGCTTCAGCAGTCTCGTTGCCTCCACTGCTGCTCTGATTGCTACCGGGTGGAACGGACCAGTTCCCGGGCGGGTTTAACTCCCGCTGTGGACCATCACCTTTTCACGGCGCACGCTGTTTCGTGAACTACCGGCAGCGGCAAACGCCAAAAACCTGGTGATGCTGCAACAGTCGGCGGATGGTGATCTCGCTGCTGTGTCGTACTACACGATCGAGCAATTTCGGGAGCAAAAGAGCCTGTTCACCGGGGTCGCTGCATTCGAGACCGGGATCCCGTTCAATGTCACGTTCCAGGGCGATCTGAATGGCAAACCCGAGCGCGTCTTCGGGCAACTTGTGTCACCCGATTATTTTTCCGTGCTGGGCGTGCGAGCGCAACGTGGACGAGTGCTCAGCACCGCAGTTGACCGGCCCGGTGACACGCCGGTTGTAGTGATCAGCGATCGTTTCTGGCGCAATCGCCTGCACTCCTCGCCCAACGCCCTGGGGCAAATACTGCACCTCAATGGGCAGTTCGCCACCATCGTAGGAATCACCCCGACGGATTTCAATGGCGCCCTTTCCGTCAATCCCTCGGAGTTGTTCGTTCCGATTACGGCCCCGGCGGCGCTCGCTCCCGAACTCGCCAATGACGTGCTGCATCAACGCAATGCCAAAGAGTTTCTGGCAATGATGTGTCTGGCGCCGGGAGTCACGATGGAATCCGCGGAAGCGGGCCTGGACGCGATCACACGTCGTCTCGACGAGCAAGATGCTGCCTCGCCGGCGCGCGCGGACAAAGGCCGACGTGTCACGTTGCTTCCCGCAGGCACCCGCGTACCGATCCCGCGGAAATTGAAGCCTGCGCTGATCGGATTTTTTGTCGCGCTGATGGGCTTGGTTATCACGCTGGCGTGCATGAATCTGGCAAACATGCTGATGGCGCGGGGCGCCAATCGGCGCAAGGAGTTGGCGATTCGCTTGTCCGTCGGAGCCAGCCGGTTCAGGCTTATCCGGCAGATGATGAGCGAAGGCATTTTGCTCTCGCTGCTCAGCGGCGTTGCAGGATTTGCCCTCGCGTGCGGTCTCGCGGTGTTGAACGCTCACTTCAGGCCGCCCATGACGGTGCCGGAAGAAACCAATTTCAGTCTGGATTGGCGCGCAGGCGTCTTCGCGTTCAGCCTAGCGATCGTGTGCGGTATCGGATTCAGCCTGGCGCCCGCACTGCAAGCAACGAAAGCGGACCTGACTCCAGCGCTCAAGGAAGGCTCCGCGCTTCAGCTGCCCGGTTACCGGCGCATGGGTCTGCGCAACGTGCTGATGGTGGCGCAGGTTGCGGCGTCGCTGATGCTCTTGCTGATGACTGGATTCCTGGTAATGGGAATTAGCAAGGGGAGCAGCATGCAAACCAAATTCGATCCTAACACCATGATTCTTTTGTCGCTCGATCCGGTGCGCGACGGTTACGCGCCCGAAAAGGCGCAAGCTCTGTTCGAGAAACTTCCCGAACGACTCAAAACCGCCGGCTCGGTGCGCAGCATCGCCCTGGCTGCGCAGGCGCCCTTTACCAGCGAAGTCGAACCCACCCAACTGTCTGCGGAAGACGCGCCGGGATCCTCGCCGGTACTGCAGCCAGTGCTCGAGGAAACTGTGGGTGCGGGCTATTTTGCCACGCTCCATGAGCCCATGCTGGCCGGCCGGGAGTTCGTGGAGCAGGATCAACGAGGCCAGGCAGACGCATCCAAGGCTTTGCCCGCAGTGCTGAATGAGAGTGCCGCACACCGGCTTTTCGGAAATGAGAATGCGATCGGCAGGCGCGTCAGGGACGACAAGCAGTCCTATGAGGTGGTCGGCGTGGTGGGCGACTCTAAGGATGTTCAGGGATTCAGCCAATCCATAATTTACTTGCCGCTGACATTGCGTGATTTTGCGCGGCCGTCAGCCGGTGGCATCACCATTCTGGTGCGGTCGGAGGCAGGAACGGATGCGCTCGGCGCGATTCAGAACGAAATCGCGTTGATCGATCCCAATCTGAACATCTTCCATGTGCAACGCTGGGGGCGTACCTGGATCGCAGCCGGTCCGCGTTGCGGTTCTCGATCCAAACCTATGGCGGAATTGGAGTGTTTGGCCTGGTGTTGGCTGCTATCGGGCTCGCCGGAGTTACGGCGTACGCGGTTGCGCAAAGGCGCAAGGAGATCGCAATCCGCACGGCATTGGTCGCTAGCAACGCAGGTGTTGGGGCTGATACTGCGCGAAGGCACGGCACTGGTAGGGGTCGGAACCGTGTTGGGATTTTTGGGCGCGGAGGCTCTAGCAAAAATAGTTTCGGCGTTGGCGAGCCTGCTTGTCGACGCGCTTAGAGTGGGTACGAACGATGCGCGTTTGCTCGTCGGCACACCACTGCTGCTGGCAGCGGTGGCGATGCTGGCCTGTTACGTGCCGGCGCGCAGAGCGGCTCAGATGGACCCGCTGAAGGCGCTGCGCGAGGAGTGAGGTTCGTCGAACTGGCCACAATGGCTGTTTCCGAGCGTCTCACTGCGCGGAAACAAACTTCAGGATCTCTCGCATTACGCGCTCTGCTTGATTCGTTTGAAAGAGGTACTGAGCGTGCGCAGAGCCTTAAGAATGATCAGCTCTTTAGGTTCGGGAGCTTTCTGGTACTGGGCCTGAATCCTGGGAAGACGCGGTCCGTCCTCGCTTGAATCGTCGCGCGCCACGATGAACAGCGTGGCCGACTTCAACTTTTCGGCCGGGCCGTTCGGCGACCCGCCAAGCAATACCAAACGATCGATCTCCCCTGGCTGCGAGGCAATCGACGCGTCGCCAGCAGCTCCCGCTCCCATGCTGCCACCGACGACCGACACGCTCTTCGCGCCCGTTTCGCGCAGATAGCGGACCGCGGCCAGTACATCCAAGTGCAGAGGCGCGTCCATGGATCGGCATCGCCCGGGCCCCTGCGATTTACCGTAGCCGCGAAAGTCGAGCGCGAGTACGCGAAATCCCGCCGACGCGAGCGTTCGAGCCTGTTTGTCCCAGCTCTCCTTGTTGAAACGGCCGCCATGGGCCAGCACGACGGCTCTTTCACCTTGTCCGTAGACATCCGCGTAAATCAGGCCACCGTCCTCGGTCGGAAAGGAAACCGTCTTTTGCGCGGCAGCGACACCGGCAAGCAACAACACCACCATCACGGCAATCAGAGCACGCACGCTGCAAATGTATCATTGCTTTGTGAAAGGGATTGATCGCGGTGTAGAGAAGGGAATAAGGCGGAAGGTGGGGGGGGGAGGAAGGGGTGCACAGGGGAAGAAGAGAAAATTGGAGGGGGGGGCGGGGGGATGCACGAAGAAGGATGAGAGGAGACTGAGAGGGAGGGGGGGAGAGGAGCGTGTGGGGTAGCCCGCCCCGTCATGCCCCGGCATTAGTAACAAGCCGAATAAGTGCTGTTAATTCCTGGACGCGCATCGAGGCCGCGCGTCCAGGGATCCCGGTTTGCGCCGTCCGGCTACTTCTTCTGCAGCTTGTTCTCTGCCAGCTTCTCTGCTGTTTGCAACGCATCCGCGGCCTTGACCTTCACATCGGGCTGTACGCCTACGCCCTCCCAGTCGACCGTTGAAAAGGGATTGATCGCTTTTGTTTCAGGGATACCCATTCCGAAGTGATCATCAATCCGATGAAACACCCCGGCATGCGCGCCACCGCGTGTCGTTTCGCCGACAAGCGTAGCGCGTTTCAGCATCTTCAGGTCGTAGCTGAACTGCTCTGCCCCGGAGAACGTCGAGCTTGAGGTCAGTATAAAGACCGGCTTGTCTGCCAGTTTATTTCCCGGGACCGGCGACGATGTCCAAGACTGACGGGTCGTTTCTTCCCTGGGGTTGAACCAATATTCCGGGTGGTCGAAGAGGTAGGCGGCAATCAGCGCGACCATCTTCGGCTCGCCGCCGCTGTTGTCCCGCAAATCAAAGATGATCGCGTCCGCCTGGTTCAAGGAGGCCATCGCAGCGGTGGCCCCGGATTGGCATACAGACGGATCGGGAAACGAATTGAGCTTCAGATAGCCGATATTGTGCGGCAGAATCTTCACCGTTTCGAACGTGCACTTATTTTGCTCCATGGCCTTTCGGTAGCGCGCAAATTCTTCCGGAGTTGGCTCCGGACGACGGTCGGGTATTTTCTCCTCGCTGTAGACCATCATCAGGTGCATGTCGTGGCTCACCTCGCGCATTTGCCGGGTCAGCAGATCGGCAAATGCGCTGCCATCTGCCGCGGCGTTGTCATCGCCGTTCTTTTGGTGTGCCCGCAGCGCCTCGGCCACCTTCTGCGCGACGTTTGCATTAACATAGTGCGCCTTTACGTTGGCAATCGCACCGTCGATCACGAGTTGGCGCTCCGCAGCATCGAGCTTCATGACCTCGCCCGCAGCGCCGTTCATTGCAGCGGTCCTTTCGGGCGGCTTCGCTTGCCGTGCTTGCGGCAGAAACATTGCAATGCGCTTCAGCATCGAACGCCAGCCCGATTCGAAATGGCTCGGCTTGCCGACGCGGGATCTTGCAGGGGTTACGCGCGACGCTGGCTCGCCGGACCAGACGGTCACGTTCGCCGCATAGCTTCCGACATGATTGATTCCCATCGAGAACCCCGCAAGGGCAAGCAGCGTCAGCACGCCTCCAAAAAACAACGCTCGTGGACGCAACGACTCGTCTTCCAGAACGAATAACCAAGGCGCGCCGGCCAAACGACGCGGAGCGGAAGTTGTTGCGAGCGCCTGCCGGACATGGCCATACTCGCGTGGAACGGAGATTGCTAAGTCGGCGAGCAGGTCGAGCCAGAGCCGTAGCTTTGGGAAAAATCCTCTTTCATCGCGGGCGCGGTCGCGGCACAGCTGGAGGGCCGCGTCGCCGTAGGTTTCGCGAAAATGGGAAGGGAAAAGGCGCAGCAGCAACGCATATATCTTTTCAGACATAGTCCCCCCTCAGGATTTTTTTGGCCCGAGCGACACGCAGCCAGCCCGCGAGTCTGTCGGCCTCGGCGCGCGCCAGTTTGCGTCCAGCGGAAGTCAACCGGTAGTAGCGGCGGCGCTCGTGGCCGAGCTTGGCGTCCTCGCGTGCGTCAAGCTCTTCAATAAATTTCTCTTCGAGCAGGCTCTGGATGGAGCTGTAGAGCGTCCCCGGGCCGAGTCGCATGCCCCCGCCAGTCTGCTCCGCAACTTGCCGCATAATTCCGTAACCGTGGAGGTCTTCACCGGCCAGGGAGAGCAGGATTTGAAATGCCGCCGAAGGCAATGGATCGAGTTTTCGTTTAGGCATAGGTAATCGATAATCAGTATATCGATGAACGACTGTAGCGCAGTCGGGCGCCGCAGGCAATAGTGTTTTTCGAGGAATCGCGGGGCGATTCGCGCGGCCGTGCGCGACGCGAGAAACGCTCGCTTGGCAAAGCGTTCTCGATTATTCTGGGAGTTACCGGCAGCCGCGACAGGTTGGCCTATTGCCGGCTGCCTATGATCACCGGACTTGCTGTCCTCATCTTGGGGTTCTTTCTTGGCATGCGCCATGCCACGGATGCGGACCACGTCATTGCCGTTTCGACAATTGTGAGCCGCGAGCGCTCGCTCTCTAAGGCCGCCTTGATCGGGGCGCTTTGGGGCGTCGGCCACACCCTGACCATCGTGCTTGTTGGCGCCGCGATCATCATCTTCAACATTGTGATTCCGCCTCGCGTGGGCCTGACCATGGAATTTGCCGTCGGCCTGATGCTCATCCTGCTCGGCATCCTGAATTTGACCGGCATGTCTCGCTGGATGAGCGAGAAATTTTCACCTGCTCATCCGCATATCACCGGCGAACACGCACATATCCACGAGCATGGCTCCCATTTGCACTTTCACCGGCACGCGCACGCTCCGGTCGAAGAGCACCACGGGGATTCGCTCGCCGAGCCGAAATGGTTGCGTGGACCCTTCGGAAGCCTGGGGATGTTTCACTCGCTGCGTCCGTTGCTGATTGGCATCGTGCACGGGTTGGCCGGCTCGGCAGCGGTCGCGCTACTGGTGTTGAGCACCATCCACGACCCGCGATGGGGCGTCTTCTACCTGCTGATTTTTGGCCTGGGGACGATTGCGGGCATGATGCTGATTACGGCGGCGATGTCGCTGCCCTTTTCTTATGCGGGAACCCGCTTTGCGTGGTTGAATCGCGGGCTGGTTACCGGCTCCGGCCTGTTGAGCTTGGCTTTCGGACTCTTTGTGGTCTACCAGATCGGCATCGTCGACGGCCTCTTCACCAGCCACCCGATGTGGTCGCCGAAGTAATTCCGCTCCGCCATCCAGGAACGGCCTATGGCTTCTTCGCCATGGCCTCTTCCACTGTCTTGAAAATGGGCAAGAGGTTCTGCAGCCCTGCCACGGTTACCACCGCCGTGCTCTGGGGAGCCAAGGATGCCAGAGCAAATGTCTTGCCATGAGTTCGACGGTTTACAAATAGCGACACCAGCGCCCCAACTCCCGCGGAATCCAGAAACGTCACACCACTCATGTCCAGAATCAGGTGCTGCGCCGGCTCGGGACGCAACTTCTGAATGAACTCGTTCACCGTTTCCAAACTGAGTTTGCCTTTCAGCTGGTAGATTGCCAGAGCATCAGTGCTGTCCGAGCGCTTTTCAAGTTCGAGTTTGAAGGCAGGCATAAGCGTTAGAAGTTAGCGAAAGAAATGAGAAAGAACATTAATGAGCGTTAACAAAGCGAATTGTACCGCGAAATGGGAGCTTGGTGTTCCATTTTGGAACAGACCGTTTATCTTTCACTGTGTTTTGAATAATCGTTTCCACGGGCACTGTTTCGACATCACGCTAACGCCACTGCAGGTTTCCCAGATCATTCTGGGCATGGCGCCAGGGCTGAATCCGGTGGGGCCAGTTCGGATACCGCTGTCCGGGGGCCCGAAGCTCCGGGCGCTGTTACGGTCTTATATCTGCGATCCTGCTGACGCTGGTGGTGAACTAGCCCGCGCGCGTTACGCCGAGCTTACTGAGCATAGCTGACGCGATAAATCACGCGCGCTCCATCGTCTGCGACCAGCAGCGCGCCGTCAGGGGCCACGGCCACTCCTACCGGGCGGCCATTCACATTTTTCCCCGCAGGATTGGGCACGAACCCGGTGAGAAACGGCACGGGATCAGCCGAGGCTTTTCCATCCTTGAATCCAACAAAAGCCACCTGGTAACCCGCGCGCGAGGCCCGGTTCCACGAGCCGTGCTCGGCAACAAACGCGCCACCGTGGTATTGCTCGGGAAACTGCTTGCCGGTGTAAAAGGTAAATTCCAACGGGGCGACGTGAGCACCGAGCAATACATCGGGAATGATGGCCTTGGCAACGAGTTCGGGCCTTTGCGGCTGGACGCGCGGATCAACATTGTCGCCGATGTAGCTGTACGGCCAGCCGTAGAAGCCTCCATCCTTGATGGAGGTAAAGAAATCGGGCGGCAAATTATCGCCGAGTTCGTCGCGCTCGTTCACGGCGACCCACACCGCGCCTGTCACCGGCTCGATGCCCAGGCCGACGGCGTTGCGCAGACCGCTGGCGAAGAGGCGCGAATTCTTGCCGTCGGGATCGGCCACCAGCACCGCGGCGCGGCGCTGATCTTTTTCGATGTCGATGTTGCCGGAGGAGCCGACGCTGACGAACAGCTGCTTGCCATCCGGGCTGAAGGCGACTGTGCGCGTGACGTGCGAACCGCCTGAGGGAAGATCCAGAATGTGTTCCGCTTCACCGACGCGCTTGGACGTTTGCTTGTCATACCGGAAGCGAACCACCGCATTCATGTTGCCGACGTAAACGTAGTCGTCGTGGAAGGCAATTCCGAAGGGACGATTCAATTTGTCCGCAAAGATTTCGCGCTGTTGCGCGGCGCCGGTGTGCTGGGGATCGCGCAGCACTATCACCTGCCCGGCCCCCAGATCCGCAAGAAAGATGTCGCCGTTCGGCGCCACCGCCAGAAACCTCGGGTACTTGAATTCTTTCGCGTAGACGTTAACGTGAAAACCTGCGGGCGCCGTGGGCAGAAATCCATCGGGTGGCTTGGCGGATGAAGGACCGTTCCCAGCGGATTTCGTGCTGAAGGGGGCGGGCAGCTGAGGTTTCTTGCCGTAGGTCACTTGCTGCGCCACGGCAGGCTTGCCCGGGATCAGAGCGAGACATAGAACAACTGCACCGGCGACTTTCGAGAACATGAGCGTATCCTCCAAGGAAATAATTCTCAAAACCACGAATAAGATACCGCGCGCAAAACGCCACGTTCCAAACGGCGCGCAGGCACACAAGATATCACCGCGGGGAAAGTTCCTGCTGGAACAACGCCATGCGCATGGAGACACTGCCCAATTCAATTCCTTCGTAGGGGTAAGAGACGGTATCGCACTCGTCGGTGCAGCCCATGGTGTACAGGATGGGTGCGTAGTGTTCCAGGGTCGGGTGGGCGGACGCAAGAAGTGAAGTCCCCCAACGATCGGGGGCCTGAAGCGAAGCAATATCGCGTTGCTCGATCGCTTGTTTCACTTTCGCGTCGAATTCCGTTGCCCAAGGATAGGCGGAGTGTTCCATGCTCCAATTCATCTGATGAAGATTGTGCACCAGATTTCCGCTGCCGATAATCAGCACCCCGCGGTCTCGCAAGCCGCGCAATTCCTGCGCAAGGGCGACGTGCTCGGTGAAGGTTCGGGCATGATCGAGACTAACCTGAAACACTGGAATATCCGCGTCGGGATAAATGTGCCGCAGAATGCTCCACGTTCCGTGATCGAATCCCCATGCGTGGTCGGCGAGCAGATGTTGTTCAAAGGCCAGGCGCTTGGCTTCTACCGGCGCACCCGGCGCAGGATACTGCACCTCGTAAAGAGCCTTCGGAAATCCATAGAAATCATGAATTGTGCGTGGGCGCTCGACGGTCAGGACCTGGCTCCCGCGCGTCACCCAGTGAGCGGACACAACACAAATCGTGTTCGGTTTTGGCAGGGTCTGGCTTAGTTTTCGCAGCGTTTGCGTGAATGCGTTCTCTTCAATCGCGTTCATGGGGGAGCCGTGACCAACAAACAGCACCGGCATACGCATGGTTTGATCCTCTCGCGTGCTTGGCACGGCGTAAACTTCCCGGCGCCCTAATTCCCCGGGGCACTCGGGCTGCTTCATCAGAACGCGCGAAACCTCAAAAGTACTTGTTGCATCCAAAGACCAGTATACAAATCGGGGCGCCCGATAGCCCCACGGAGTTTTCGGATGCAGGTTTCCGCTTGGAGGTTTATCCGCTTCGTCATGTTTCTCGGTGCTGCGGCGGTGTGTTCTGATTTGGCTAACGCCGCACCTCGTACCGACAGTTCCTTTCCCAAGCCCGCGGTTGACCAACCGGTCGCGAGTGCCAAGGGTCAGGAAGTCGCTGTCCTTTCTGGCGGATGTTTCTGGGGAATCCAGGCCATCTACCAGCACATGCGGGGGGTGGTTTCCGCAACCTCTGGCTATTCCGGAGGCAATGTGGAAACCGCGCATTATGAGATGGTGGGCAACGGAAATACCGGGCACGCGGAGAGCGTGCGCATCGTCTACGATCCGCGGCAGATTACCTACGGGCAAATTCTGATGATCTTTTTTTCCGTGGCCCACAATCCTACGGAGTTGGACAAGCAGGGACCCGACTGGGGCACGCAATACCGCTCTGCGGTGTTCTATACCAACGAAGACCAAAAGAAAATCGCCACGGCGTACATCGCGCAACTGGAAAAGGCCAAGGTCTATCCGCAAAGGATTGTTACGCAAGTGGTTCCGTTAACCGCCTTCTATCCGGCTGAGAGCTATCATCAGGACTACTTGCGCCACCATACCAACAACCCCTACATCGTGATCAACGATTTACCGAAACTCGCCAGCTTTAAAAAGCAGTTCCCGGAACTCTATAGAGAAAACTAAGCGCCTTTTGCGGGGCGCTCCGTGACGGCTTTTCCCCCTGCTCCGGGCAGAACTGTTTTCGTGACTCCGCGTTCCAAATCTTCTAGAAGGCTATCGAGATCGCGGTACGCGTAGATGGTGGGCGCGTGGTTCTGCATCAGCCCACCGGTGTCCGCCGTCGGACCGTAGTTGCTGTGGAGATCGCGTCCGAGCATGCGCAGCATGGCCATCTGTTGGCCACGATGGTGGGCGGTATGGGCGATGCGCCGCGTCATCACCCAAGCCATCGAACGATTGACGTCGAAAAAAGTCGTCTCGCATTCCCACCAGTCCTCGGCCTTCGCCTCAAGGAGATCGAGCCGTTTGCCGCTGTCCCGCGCGTAGCGCCGGATAAACTCCCTTGGCGTTTCCGAGGACGGCAGCGGCGGCGCTGCCACATCGATTCCAAGCATGGTGCGGAACCAGAAATCCTCGCTCACGCACTGGTGGACCATCTGTTCGTGAAGACTGCGTCCGCGAGGGTCCTGGAGTTTGGGACGGAATTCCATGTCCTCATCGCGGAATTCGCTCCACACGCTGACAACCTTAATTCGTTCGCTGGCGTAGGTCTCTACGAGAAATTCATAGCGCATAGCTCACCTCGTCAAGTGCGCAAATACGTTCGCGCAGATTACGACAACGGCTCACGGATTTCAGCCGATTTTTCTCTCTTGACTTGGGTAGAGCACGGGCGTATCAAGGGAGTCCTCGCGCAGCGATTCGTTGTCCCGGTTCCCTGCCCCGTTTCCTTCTGTGACCTGCGCGGCCAACCTGAACCTATGAAGGAGGAACTACTATGTGTGCAGTCCGTGCTATCCCGGAAGGCTATCATTCCCTTACGCCTACCATCGTGTGTAAGAATGCCGCCAAAGCCATTGACTACTACAAGGAGGTATTTCAAGCCAAGGAAATATCGCGCATGACCGGCCCAGGCAACAGTATTGGTCACGCCGAATTGCAAATTGGCGACTCCCGCATGATGCTCAGCGATGAGTTTCCAGGCATGGCCAATGCGCCTGGCCCCAATCCCATCACTTGCTATTCGCTGTTCGTCTACACCGACAATGTCGATGCCATGTTTGACCGCGCGGTGAAAGCCGGCGGCAAAGTCGAAATGCCGCTCGCGAACCAATTCTGGGGCGATCGTTACGGCAAGGTGCGCGATCCGTTCGGCCATCAATGGGGACTTGCGCAGCACGTCGAAGACGTTTCTCCGGAAGAAATGAAGAAGCGCGCCGTGGAATGGACGGCCAAGATGAGCAAGGCAGCGGGACAAGACTAGAGGTCAAGAAAAGAGAAAAGTGTGGTGCGAAGAGCGGCCGCCCTCCTGCGGAAGGATGCGGCCGCTCTTGTTTGCGTTCCGGGCCACAAAGCGAAGAAGTACCCGGTACCTTCGGTTGGTACCCGCAACGTCTTTCCTTTGAATGATTTAGGAACAATTTGGGAGGTGAATGGCACAAGCATTCCGCGCAAAGCATTCTATTGTCAACGGCGAACCTCGTAACCTCTTTCGTTTCAGCGTATTAATCCTTCCTCGGATGGAGGGAAACCTGCCCTATAGATAGATCTGCGCAGGGATTCCCCGGCCTTGCAGCAACTCGTAAGGAGACCCGAATGAAGCTGTTCTTGGCTTACTGCTCGCAGCGCTGATCCTAGTCCCCTGGCGCATGCCGACGGTGGCCCGGTGAGCATGGTTTTTCAAAATGTGAATGGTGCCAACGACGGCCAGTATTACGTAAGTCCGTACACTGGCACCATGAGTGGACAGACCGTAACACTGTTCTGCGACGACGTTCTGAATGAAGTGAACTTCGGCCAGACGTGGCAAGCCAACGTTACGAATCTGGGCACGGCCATCCAAAACAATGACTTTTCACAAACGCGATATGGAGGAGTTCCCTCTTCGCTGGTCTACGGCAATGCTGCTCAGACCTATCAGGAAGCTGCATGGCTCACCACACAATTCGGATCCAACGCCAGCAACTACACGAACCTGCAATATGCGTTGTGGTTCCTGATGAATCCAAACCTGACCAAGTACGATACCGCCGGAGCGCAAGCTTGGCTGGATATGGCCGGGGCCGATTACAGCTCAATCAATCCAAACGATTTCTTGATCATCACCAACACGTCGTCGGCCAATAATCCGCTGGCGCTCACCGGGCAGGTGCAGGAATTCCTGGTCGTTACACCGGAACCCGGAACGTTCGCGATGGTCGCTTGTGCCATGCTCGCTCTTGTGATCACTCTTCTGCGTCGCGGGCTGCTCAGCGCATAGCAATCGTCAATTGAACCTTCAGGAGACGCCCTTGGCTTCCGTGCCGAGGGCGTTTTCGTTTGTAACCGCATATCTGCCGCAGGAATTACTTTGCTTCCAGCGGCCAGAGCCATGCCGCGCCGCGAACTCCGCTGGCATCGCCGTGCTTGGCGACGAGAATCGGCGTGTCGGCCTCTTTGCCGAAAACATATTCCTTTAGCCGGTTTGGGACGGCGCGGTACAGCCGGGGAACCTGAGAAACGCCGCCGCCGAGGACGATCACGTCCGGATCGAGAATGTTGATCATATTGGCGAGGCTGCGGGTCAACCGGTCTTCGTAACGCTCCAGGCAGGCCATGGCGGCGGCTTCTCCTGCCTCGCTGCGCGCGATGATCTCTTTGCCTTTCAGTGGCCTTTTCGTGGCGCGCTCGTAATCGGCTTCCAGTCCGGTGCCGGAAATCCAAGTTTCGATGCAACCTCGAAAGCCGCAATAGCACGGCCCGCCTGGATATTCCTCGGGCTTCATCCAGGGAAGCGTGTTGTGTCCCCACTCGCCCGCGACACCATTGCGGCCGTTGTGCACGCGGCCATCGACCGCGATCCCGCCGCCGCAACCTGTGCCGAGAACAACTGCGAAGACAATGTGCTTTCCCGCGCCCGCGCCATCGGTCGCTTCGGAGACCGCCAAGCAGTTGGCGTCGTTGGCGCAACGCACCTCGCGTTGCAGCGCGGCTCCCAGGTCGCGGTCAAACGGTCTGCCATTCATCCACGTGGAGTTGGCGTTTTTGACGGCCTGCGTGATGCCAGAGATTGTGCCGGGAATACCAACGCCTACCGTGGCGCCGCGGTGCAATTCGCGTTCAATCCGTTCGACGCCCTCCTTGATGGCGCGGATCGTGCCGTCGTAGTCGTGCCTAGGGGTAGGCACACGGTGGCGATGGAGTTCCTGGCCATCGCGTTCCAGAGCGACAAATTCAATCTTGGTGCCACCGAGATCGACGCCGATTCTAAGCTGATCCACGGGAGTGCTGGAGGGGTTGGACATGGCGACGAGATTCTATCGCAAAATCTCGCGAGACCGGCGGTCACGTGCACCGCGCGATGTGACCAATGCACAAGAAAGCGCAGTAGAATCTGCGAGCTAGTTGGGCGCGAGACAGCGGGGAGAAGAGCCAAATGTCCGTGGGGGTAGGGAGAACTTGCTGCGGCTCGCGCTTTCTCCCGTGCCTGCCATCCGCTGCGCTGCCGCACTGCTTCGCATTCTGAGCCGATCCGCCGAGGCGTCTGTGGACCATCATCTGGATATCGCCGACTCACTCTCTAAATCCCGCAGAGTCCTTCGGTCGTCGCCGCGCCAGTCGCGAGCTGCCGCTGCCCTGGGTCGGCTCGTGACCGCGGTCGCGCGGTTAAGCTGCGGCGTCGCGCTGTCTCAGACGATCGATAACGCGGATCAGCCCTATTCTTCCAGCGGCGCGAGTTGCCGCGGTCTCCATCCTGGCTTCGAACGCTTGGTTCATGCAACGGTCATCAATCGCGGTTCGCGAGGAGGTCAGCGGATGCACTCAGAACAGCCAGGACATCAGCAGGTCCTGCGCCATTGGAGACTTGCAATGCTGGCAGGCTGCGACGCAAGATCGGCACAACACTGCGACCGTTGCCCGGTTGAATTTTGGCAGTCCATTTCCCACCTAGCGCGATCGTCCTGAGCGCGCCGGCGCA
The DNA here is from genome assembly GCA_963804635.1 of Candidatus Acidiferrales bacterium. Lineage (GTDB taxonomy): Bacteria > Acidobacteriota > Terriglobia > Acidiferrales > UBA7541 > Acidiferrum. The sequence continues at coordinate 92,348 of CAWDRK010000033.1, read as the reverse complement.
CTACGTCTACTGCGCGCGCTGCTGAGTGCCCGGCCAGCGTTCCCATCGCAACCCTCGCCGGGTGTCTCCGTTTGAAGCCCCACTTTAGAAGTGGAACCCGAGTTCGACCGTTTCTGTTCGTGGCGTCACGTAATGCGTGCCGCTAAAGGTAGAAAGATAATTGTAAAGAGCGACCTTGTCGGCCAGGTTGGTGACCGTGAAGCGCAGACTCCAACGGTAACGATCGCCATGGAACAAATTGTCATCGCCAACGGCGATATCGAACAGCCTGCGGGGATCAATGCGTTGCGGATTGTGATCGTCGTTTTCCTTTCCCGGTGCCGGCACCTGAAGATCGATCGAGCTGAACTGATTTGCTGGACAGGGAGTCATGGCGGGTCCAAACGGGCTAGGCGCGGTACGCACGCCGTTGCAGGTGAAGCCACCCTGATACTGCTGGTCGGCGGTCAAAGGCAAACCGGTGATGGTATTGTTCTGAAGGACAAGCTATCATTCACGCCCGTGCCGGTGGAAACCGTGCAGGTCGCCGTCGGCGCCAGGCATGGTGTGGCTCCTGAACGAGACCGCTGTCATATCGCCAGTTGAAACCAACCCATGGTCCTCGCTTCCACGGCTGGTACTGAATGTGGGTTGTCTCGTTGAAGTGCTCGTCGTGATCAATGCGAAACGTTGAATGCAGGAAAGAAGGCGATTCCCGCGACTTGCGGATTGTAGAAGCGCGCCGCAACGCTGGACATCACCACCAGCGCCGTCAGGCCGTGAAATTCCGGGACACTGGCACGAAGCATCCAGCCCGGAATTTTGGAGTTATGCCATTCAATCGGGAAGGTGATAGGCGTGGCACCCACGATTCCGAAGTCGAAACCGTTGTGCGTGTATTTCCAGATATACTCCGCATCTACAACCAGGTACTTGCCGAAGGCTTGCTGAAAGCCGGTGTGGAATTCATTGCGGAACCCGGGGCTTAGGCACCCAGGTTACAGGTGACGCCAGGAGGCGACACGATGGCGGCAATGATCGGATCGCCGCAGCCTGTGCTGGCAATAACCAGGTTCTCGTTAAAAGGAGTTTCCATAATGCGCGCATAGGAAGTGCGGAGAATCGTGTTCGTCTTCTTTATGTTGTAGGAGACGCCCAACCGAGGCTCGGCCTGAGTGCCGCCAGTGATGGCTGCGTAGTCATCCCCGCGAATCCCCAAATTGAAAGCCCAGTTGCGCCAATTGATGTTGTCGATGACATAGACGGCGAGTTCCTTAACATCCGTGTGGCCATGAAACGGATAAAGCGCGCTTGTCGTGTTCGTGCACCCATCAGACGCGGCCGGAGTTGGACGCGTCAGGTCGTAGCACGCCAGAAGAGGATTAAACGCGGGAGTAGGCGGAGCCTGGCCCTTATTTACGAAGCCACCTGGGTTCAGCGGGCCGCCGCATTGGGTCGGATCTGTCAAGTTAGCACTTGTACTGGGACTGCCGTCCGCGTTCAGGCACACGGCATTAAATGTTGGATCGACGATCGCGAAGTGGTCGTTTTCCGTGAGAAACGTCTGCTGGTAGAAAATTCCCGCCTTAATGTTGTGAGCTCCGTGCACGTAGGAGATGTCGGCGTGGGTACCGGTGTTGGTTAGCTTTCGAGACTGGCCTGCGGTCTCCACCTGAAGATCAGCGGCCAGATCATTCAGAGGATTGCCGCTCGGGTAGTAATTGTATTGGTCATGGCGAACCCAACCGCCCAAGGTGAAGACGGCACTCGCGCCGATCAAGTGGGTCCATGTCGGCGCGATATTAAACGTGCGAATCTGAGAGCGTTGGTCCGTAGTTCCCAGAGGGAGACCCGTTACGTTGCTGACCATCGTCGTGCCCGATGGATCGCAAGGAAATCCGGGCACACAGGTGTGATACTGCTGGTCATAGGTGTTCGGATTTTGGAACCAGGAACGCGTGAAGCCGAGATTCAAGTGAATTGTATTGGCTTGCGTGATCATGTAATCAATTCGATCGAAAATGTTTTCTTCGTTCCCTTTGTCGTGCAGAGCGGTGAACTCGGGTGGGTCCAGGAAGCGTCCGGTGTTCATACCGTTTACGGCGATAAAGTTGCCCCACTTCGGACCTCCGTATGCGAGCTCGAATCCAGCGGTTGCCGTTCCAAAACTGCCATACTTGGTGTACACGCTTCCTGTCGGTTTGGTTATTCCCAACCCGGAGCGGGTGGTCACCTTAATCACCAGACTGGTCTTGTCACCATAGTCTGCGGGCGGAGCGCCGGAAATCACCTCCATCGACTGGATTGAGTCCGCGGGAATCTGGTTGGAAAACACTTTGCTGAACTGGTCGGTCTGCGGTTGGCCGTCGAGCGAAACGGAATTCTCCGCATGGTCGCCGAGCCCGTGCATCAGGCCGTTGGAGTCTGCGGCGACGCCCGGAGATCTGAGCGTAACCAAGGAGGAAAAAGCAGATGACGTGCTTTCCAGCGGAGTCCGATCGAAGGCGTTGCGATCCACGTCCGTATGGAAGGTCGGATCGTTTTCCAAAAGGTCGCCCCCGGATTCGACGGTCACTGTGGTTGCTTCCGTTGCCAGCTTCAGAGCGACGTCCACTCTTGTGGCGACCAAAGAACGGACGTCAACGTCTTGGGCGAACGGGGCAAAGCCGTTGGCATTGACGCTGAGGTGGTACGGGTTGAACGGCACGTTGCTGAATCGGAAAACACCTTCGGTATTCGTGTTCGTGAATTTCTGGTAGCCGCTGACGGGATCCATGATGGTAACCGTCGCACTCACCACGGCGCCGCCAGAGGGGTCCTTTACCACTCCTTCAATCGAGCCGGAATTGCCGATCTGAGCTGCCGCAAACAGACAACTAGAACTAGCAAAAGCGAAAACTGCAAAACCTCGAAAAGCGTAACGCATCTTTCCTCCGACCCCGTAGGGAGCGATTGGTGTATAGGATGGGTAGGCCCACCGGAAAAAGCGCGGTCGCGCACCATGGACACGCCGCGCTCGAAGCAAATCCAAAGATTAGATGCTGCAGGACTTACGAACAGGGAGGTGCGCGGGAAGGGGACTGTTCAGAGAAAGACTCCGAAAAATGGGGGCGACTGTGGCGGTCACCCGACCGAACGAAACCAGAGGGACACTCAGTTCCAGAGCCGAAACCGCGGTACCATCCCAGGTGTGCTACCTGACAGAGACGGCAGGCTGATCGTCCTGTCCATTCGCGTGTGAGTGCGTGGTAACTTGCAGCAGGAATAGGAGCGAGAGAAGACCCAGGGCAAATGCCAGCGGTTTGGCAAACCGGCGCAGGAATGGATGCGACACAACGGGCATTTCCGTGCCTCTCATCAAGAATCGCGTTTCGGGCCCCTCCCCCCTAGACGGACGTGCAAAATGGGGGTCTTAAAAGTCTCAATCATGATGACTACTTTTGCAAGTGAGATTCCAGCATGGTTCGCAGCAGGCAGACGAGCGTTGCTACGGGACAAATGCCGCGGGATTTGCGCTCAGCAGCGTGGTGAGGTTGCGCGCGATGTCATCGCACACCTTGCGGACATCCTCTTCTGTCGGGTTCTTCGGGATTTCATACTTCACGAGCGGGACGTAGGCATTGGGCGTGATGACGGGGCCGTACCGGCTGTCAGTGGGTTGCACCGTTGCAAGTTGATAGAGCGGCTGGTCCGGACGCGAAAGATTGAAGCTTCCGACATAGAGCAAGAACTTGGCTCCGGGAGCGTGGCTACCGAAGATCGCGCGACGAATGCGGTTGAGGTCATCGGGCTCGGCAAAAACGCCGCGGAGTGCGACTCCCTTACCCGATCCGGGGTTGCCTCCGCTGGCAACCCGCCGCACCGCCTTGTATCCGGCCTTCTGCAGAGACTCCACCAGCGTGTCGGAGAACAAGTCCATCAATTGGCGTGCCTGCTGTGCGGGGGGATCCGTATCCTCGAGCACCGGCGGCGGCGCATCTTTCGTTCCCGATGTCGCTGCGGGCTTCTTCATTTGCGGAGGCGAACTGGACCGCCGAGGCGGCGCGCCGCCGCCCACGGCAAACAGTTCAAAATCGCTCACGAAAACGGGCACGGAAGTCGCAGAAGAATCCTGAGGTTGCCGGGGAGCGCCATTCACGCTCGCGAAAGCCGGAGGATTATGGAGAAAACGTTCCGGGGCGCCAGCGAGCGCGGGTAGCAGCGAAAGGAGAAGAAGAAATATCAGGCGAACCGGCGAGTGCAACAATTTGCGTCCCCTACAGCGAAAAAGGAGTGGGTACGATAACACGCGACGGGGAAGGGGGAAATACATGAAATTCCGAGCCCACAAAGCTTGGGGTGGGTACGTGCGTGCGGAGTTCGCATAGGCGCTACCCGGAGCCAGCCGAGCCAGTTGGTGATCATGAGACACCTGTTTGTCTATTCTTCACCCCCACTCCGCGGCTCATCATTTACCGTCAAGGACCAGATCCACTTTGAACACAGAGCTCAGAAGATGGCGCACTGGAAAACGCAGCTTGCGGGCACGAAAAACGCGTACCTTCCCATAGGCAAAAAAATGCGTCCGCCCCGCGCAAGATGCCGGAACGGACGCGGCAGCTAATTTTGTTGCGGCAAACGGTCGGGACTTACTTGTGATTCTTATTGGCGGCTTCGGCCGAGAGCTTTAGTTCCTGGTTGACCTGGTCCAGTAGCTCTTTGGCCTTTGCTGCGTGCCCCTGCATATCCCATTCGTTAGCTTGTTGGGCCGCAGTGATCTTTTCCCATGCCTGCTGAGACAGGCGCTGCGCCGCTGCGATATTTGGATGCTTCTTGGCGCTGACGTTATCTACGGGTTTCTGTGCCGCGGCAATGCCACCACAGATCAAGGCCGCCGCACCGAGCACCGTGCCGAGGACGAGCTTCGCTTTAGTCATACAGAACATTCTCCTTTAGGGCGATAGGGATCGAGGTCTTTTTATACAACCCCGGAATGAAAGAAAAGTTGCGTTCTTCATCATGGCTGAAGGCAACGTCGCCAACAACAGAACATGCTTGTTGCGGTGCGCAAAGAACAACGGGTTTGGGAAGCTCGGGTCTCGACCGGGTTCAGGGCGTAGATGCGGCGCGTCTTTCAAGTTTATTGGGCAGTTCGACGCCCAACTGCCGTAGGAGTCCGAGGGAATCCCAGGCGGCGTGGGAATCCAGAATCTTTCCGTTCGCAATCTGGTGAATTGTGATTCCTGCTACCGAGACTTTTTTGTTGGTTGCCGCGATCCCGAGGAATTCACCTCGGTGAGTTCCGGACCAAGTCCACGCCGCGACGACTTTGTCGTCCTCGGAAATGATTTCTTCAACGACAAATCGCAAATCAGGGAAACCCGCGACGAACGCCGCGATCTGCCGCTTATAGGCTGTCGGCCCCACTGCCGCTCCAGAGACATTGGGAGCGACGAGCGCGTGGCTTTGGGAAACCAGTTGATCGATGACCTCGAACTTCCGTTCATTCCACGCATCCTTGTAAAGACGGCGAATCACTTCCTTGGGAGAAACGGACATGAGCGAAAACCCCCTCCGGAACAGGTCCGATCCGGTGTCCGCGTGGCGGCGGGAACAACGAGGATTCGGGAAGCCTACTCCCAAAGATAAGAAGGTGCAATAGGCCAACTCGCAATCGCTGGCCGCGCTATGGCCTGACTTGAGAAGCGGCAACGACCCGAAAAGTCGCTGCCGCGCGCTCAGCTGCAGTCTTTTGCCTAATGGGAAGGGTAGGGGGGAGGAGAAAAAGGAGGTGGTTTTTTTTGGGTTTTGCTCCGCCTGGGGAAAAATCCAGACATGCAAAATCAGAACCCGCAAAACCAGAATACGCATGTGGCGCGGCCCGGCGCGATTAACTATGTGGAGGGTGATGCCGCCATAGACGGTCAGTCGTTGAATCCCGGCGCGGTGGGCTCGGTCGAATTGCAGAAGGGCCAGGTGCTGACCACGCAGGCCGGCAAAGTGGAAATCCTACTCACCCCAGGAGTCTTTCTGCGCGTGGCCGACAATAGCGCGCTCAAAATGGTTTCGCCAGATCTTGCCAACACCGAAGTCGAACTCGACAAAGGCCGCGCCATGATGGAAGTCACCGACATCAGCAAAAACAATAACATTCGCGTCGATCAAAACGGCGCTTCTACCCAGTTGCTGAAAAAAGGCTTATACGACTTCGATGCGGACCACAGCCAGGTTCGGGTGTTCAAAGGGAAGGCCGATGTCTTCGTGAACAACCAAAAGATCGGCCTGGGCGACAGTCGCGAGCTCACGCTAACGGCCGGCGGAAAGCTCAAAGCCCAAAACTTTGATGAGCGGCAATATACCGACGACTTCTACCGCTGGTCGGGGCTGCGTGCTGGATATCTCGCCGAGGCCGACGCGGACACCGCCCGGCTGTACGTGAATGGCGGCGCTGGCTGGAACGGCTCCGGTTGGTACTGGGATCCATGGTTTAGCGCGTACACCTTTATTCCGGGGGATGGGATTTTCTATAGCCCATTTGGCTGGGGCTTCTACTCGCCCTTCGCGGTTTATGGTTCCCCGTTCTTTTATGGCGGATACTATGGCTACGGCCACCCTCATCACTTCGGTGAATTTCATGAACCGTATGGACATGGCTTCGAACCGCGTGGAGGATTTCACGGCGCCGTCGGTTTCAATGGCGGCGGCTTCCATGGCGGTGGCGGAGGAGGCGGCCGGCACTAACTCCAGCGGACTAGCAGAAAAGCATCTCGCCTCGAGGACCACGTCCAGCGTCCTCTAGATATTTCAAGATTTCGCACAATTGTGTCATCCTGCGGGACGCCGGATGGGAGGATGGCTCGCAATGAAGGAAACAGTTCCGGAGTACGTGCAACGGATCCAATCAAAGATCGCTGGCCAGGATCCCTTGAAAGTGCAGGCGACAACCGCGAAAAAACTGCAGCGGCTGGTCAAGGGCGCAACGCCTGCGAGGTTGCGGAAGCGCCCGGCGCCGGAAAAGTGGTCGGCCGCGGAGATTCTGGCGCATCTGGCCGATGCGGAAATTGTCGTGAGCTGGAGGCTTCGCTCGATTCTTGGAGCACCGGGTACTCCGATTCAGGCGTACGATCAAGACGCGTGGGTGGCGGCTGGACATTACGGGAAGCGCGACGCGCGCAAGTCTCTCGAGCGGTTCCGCGTTTTGCGTGACGCTAATCTGGCTCTCTACAAGGACCTCACACCGCAGCAGTGGAAACACCACGGCGTTCATGCCGAACGCGGCGAGGAATCCGTCGAGCGCATCGCGCTGATGATGGCCGGCCACGACATCAACCACCTGGAGCAAGTCGCCGCAATCCTCTCATCCAAGAAATAGTCCTCGGGCTGGGAGTCCGCGAAAAATCCGGTACAATACTACCGTGTCACCAGGCGGTAAAAGCGATGCGCCAAATCGATATTGATTCCCTTTCCGAAGAAGAACTCATCGAACTGAATCACAAAGTTGTTGCGCGACTCAGGCTCCTCAGTCAAATGCGCTCTCATTGCGCTATGCTGGATTTTCGAATCGGCGAAAGAGTCAAATTCCATCCGGATGGGAGTCCGGAGTTAATGGGAACGCTGACGCGCTACAACAGGAAGACTGTCACCGTGGTGACCGATTCCGGACAGCACTGGAATGTTTCGCCGGGCTTACTCAGCAAAATAGATTCGTCCGCCACGGCAAATCGGAAGCCGGACGGTGCCGGAGTCGTGCGATTCCCGGATCGTTCCGCCGAGAAATAGGACGGACGGCGCGAAATCGAATGCCACCTCTTACGCTGCGAACGCCAGGAACCTCTCTCTAATCCCGTCGCACCTGGCTACACCTGCGCCAAATCTGTACCAACAGGCAGTTAAGCGCCCGACTGCAATCCGCTAGCCTGCTACCAGGAGTTCTCTATTCCCGTGCCAAATCACACTGCTGTGGTTTCGCCTGTCTCTCGCTGTCGGCTGGAGATTCTCGCCGAACGCTCCCTGCAGCGGGTCCTCGCCTCCCCTGCTCTCGCGGTGCCAGTCATCGGGTGGCTCACCAACGCAAACCCTCCGCTGCCGTGACGGTACGTTAGTCCGACATCCGCTTCGCTGCGGAAGGGGTGTCGCACAATTTCTGCCAGCGTAACCGGCTTCGATACGCCGTAACTTGGAGCGCTACCGGCGGACGATTTCGGCACGGGTTATATGTCGCAGGATACCCCGGGAGTTTCGCGGTCACCGCGAGCAGCGCCGCCGATACCAGCAGTCCGCCAACGCATCGTTACCATCACCGCGACCGTTCCCGCGCCAACCCCGGGACGGCGTCCTCCATCACCAAAGACGGAATCACCTGGACATTCAGCGAGCCTGTCCCGGTGGGCCAGTTTGTGAATGGGGACTACTACGTGTGGGACCGTCACGGTCACGGGGATCAGTCCGCAGCCACAACTTCTTCACCCTACCTGAATGGATCGGTCAAGAATCTGCCCAGCAGCAGTGGCAAGAGTGGATTCGATTCGCGATTGAACGACGGCACGGACGAGTCCTGGTGGTTTGACGCGACGCTGCGTTCGTATCCTCCGATCGCGCTGAATCCAGGCGATGCACTGGTCTCATCCATCAGTTTGGCGACGATCCATTCTGTGCCGGAAGTCATGCGCGCTTCCGACAGAGCGCCAGTCCGGTGGCCTCCGCATCCATTCTGACGGTTCTGCTTCGCGCCCTCGGCGGACGCGCTTCGTCCGTCTTATTGCGACCGAAACCAGGTCATCTATCACGCGAACAATTTGCAGAGAGGCCTGCTGCCGTCTTTGGGCCTCCAATCCTTCCAACACGCCAACACTTGCGCAGTACGAGGCGCTCTATCGCCAGCCATGGATCGATACCAACGCGTTTTTGTTCGACGCGCCGGCTAACTACATGCCAAGCTATGGCCAGCACGTTGCCTTTGCGGATTCCTATGCGGCTCTGCTGCTCATGTTGAACTTCCCGGCGGATCAGAAAGTGAATCTCACCAACTATTTTGTGCAGTACGGCGATCGATCTCTACGGCTGTGTCCAGACAGGCTATGGTGGCCGGCCTTTGGAGGACACCGCAGCGGCAGGAAATTGCCGATCATCTTGGCGGGAATTCTGTTGAGTGACTCCGGCATGGAGAATGTGTCAACGACCTATCCAGACCAATTTGGCGAAGATATGCAAACTCTTGTATGTCAATCAGTTGCCGCCCGCTGGAACTTACCAGCAAGCATGGCAGGGCGCCACGGTCATTTATGGCGGGCATTACGGCGTGCACGCCGCCGACTCATCACCGGTCAGTCGCAGGGCTCTATGGGCCCTACGAGCAACTGCAGCCGGCGAACTGGGCCATCCTAAATCCGCCTGGCGAACAGTTGGGCGAAGCATATCGGCGCTGCTGCACATCGGTTTCGTGGGTTGGCGAAGCCCTGGCAGTCCATTTAGTCGAACGGCGAAAGTGTCTGGAACCACCAGGCGTTCTTCGATTACGTGTATCGCTGGATGACCGAAGACGACACGCAGGCCGTGGCGCAAATAAAAGCGCAGTCCGGCTACGACTACAGCGCCAGTTGGGAACGCCAGAAACAAACGGTCGACTGGCTGGACGGCGAAGTCCCGCAACCTATCCTTCATCGACGACATGTGGAACGCCTACCACTGGTAAATCAGGATTTGACAGAAGGTCCAAACGCCGCATCGGGGCCGTCAATGGCGAAGATCTGGCCACTTCGCTGTCGCCGGCCGGAAACGATTTAGGAATGTGATAACAGAATTGTATTGCTCGCCCTATGGCTCTATTGTGCTGTCGAATGTAACCAGTCGGATTCCGGCGTGACTGCGCGAATGCAATCAGATAGGAATCCGCCCAGTCCTGTCCGAGCGGCATGGCGAAGCTGGGTAAGATCTCGAAACGAAGTTTCTCAGGTCTCGGTGGTTCATCAAGATACAGAACTCTTTCGTCCGAAAGCCACTGGTCGTAGATACTCCATGCTTGCAGTTGAGTAAGAACCTCATCGGCGCCCATCAATTGAACGGTGGTCAGCAATCGCAACACACCCGGTTGAGTAAACCGACAGAAGCAAAGTCGCTTGTGAACCAGACAACGCTTCCAGCCATTGCGCGGCCGAGCGATGATCAACATGACTGGACCGACAGAGCCAACCACACATTCAGATCAGGGAAAAGAAATGAGGTCGTAGATTTTGTCATTGTCGACCTCGAGGCTGCCTGGCCTTTTGGAGGGGACCAAAGGAAGTGCAACGCGCTTCTTTTTCTTCACGGACTTTGCTCGCAGTTCGACTTCGACACTGACGGAGAATCAGTTCCTTTACTGTGAGCGATTTTCCCGTACCGCCTTTGCCTATTAGTTCCCGGTACAGCACGTCGGGAATGTCGACCCCAACGCGCTCAGCGCCGATGGACAGGGGCTAAGGAGTTGCTGCGGCATTGAAACATCACGCATGCATTAAGAGGACTTACACCTGCTGTAAGGGAGCTCTTTCCATAATGAGCTGGTGCTCGGCCACGCGTAACACAACATGGTGGGAAGAACCGCGACCCCGTCAATAAAAAAAAGGGCCGCTGAATATTCAGCGGCCCTTGGTTGAAACTTTGATCTCTTTGATTAGCCGATAGCGATCTACCAGAATCTGTTCGCCCTTCAGGCGTTAGCCGTCAGGGTTTTAAGTTAACTGAGTCTAGCAAACCACAGCCCGTGAGAGCTGCAGGATGCGTGGAAACCATCCTCCGCACACCATAGCGGAGTAGATTTCTCTTATTTAGAAAGGAGGTGATCCAGCCGCAGGTTCTCCTACGGCTACCTTGTTACGACTTCACCCCAATCATGAGTCATACCTTGGGCGCTTGCCTCCTTGCGGTTAGCGCAGCGACTTCTAGTACAACTCACTTTCGTGATGTGACGGGCGGTGTGTACAAGGCCCGGGAACGTATTCACGGCGTCGATCTGATACGCCATTACTAGCGATTCCGGCTTCATGCAGTCGAGTTGCAGACTGCAATCCGAACTGAGCAGAGTTTTTTCCGATTAGCTCCCCCTCGCGGGTTGGCAACGGTTTGTGCCCTGCATTGTAACACGTGTGTAGCCCTGGACATAAAGGCCATGCGGACTTGACGTCATCCCCACCTTCCTCTCCGTTATCCGGAGCAGTCCACACAGAGTCCTCTCTTGCGAGTAGTAACTGTGTGCAGGGGTTGCGCTCGTTGCGGGACTTAACCCAACACCTCACGGCACGAGCTGACGACAGCCATGCAGCGCCTATACTAGTGTCCCTTGCGGGAAGGCAATATTTCTAAAGCTGGTCACTAGCATTTCGAGCCCAGGTAAGGTTCCTCGCGTAGCGTCGAATTGAACCACATGTTCCACCGCTTGTGCGGGCCCCCGTCAATTCCTTTGAGTTTCAGTCTTGCGACCGTACTCCCCAGGTGCAGGACTTAACGCGTTAGCTCCGGGACGACGCCCGAACGGGCGGCACCCCAAGTCCTGATCGTTTAGGGCTAGGACTACCAGGGTATCTAATCCTGTTTGCTCCCCTAGCTTTCGTTCCTCAGCGTCAGTAGTGATCCAGCTCGCCGCTTTCGCCACGGGTGTTCCTGCAGATATCTACGCATTTCACCGCTACACCTGCAATTCCACGAGCCTCTCTCACACTCAAGCACAGCAGTTTCGGAAGCAGTCTCTGGGTTGAGCCCAGAGATTTCACTCCCGACTTGCCACACCGCCTACGAACCCTTTACACCCAGTAATTCCGAACAACGCTGGCCCCCTACGTCTTACCGCGGCTGCTGGCACGTAGTTAGCCGGGGCTTCTTATACTGGTACCGTCACTCCTCTTGCGAGGCATTCGTCCCAGTCGAAAGGGGTTTACACTCCGAGAAGCTTCATCCCCCACGCGGCGTCGCTGCATCAGGCTTTCGCCCATTGTGCAAGATTCCCCACTGCTGCCTCCCGTAGGAGTCTGGACCGTGTCTCAGTTCCAGTGTGGCTGGCCATCCTCTCAGACCAGCTACCGATCATTGCCTTGGTGAGCCGTTACCTCACCAACTAGCTAATCGGGCGCGGGCTCCTCCTCCGACGCATTGCTGCTTTGAATCCTCGAACGTTAGTCCAAGGAATGTTATGCGGAATTAGTCCCGCTTTCGCGGGGGTATTCCCCATCGGAGGGCAGATTGCCCACGTGTTACGCACCCGTGCGCCGTGCGCCGATCCCCGTATTGCTACGGAAACTGCGCACGCGACTTGCATGTGTTAAGCACGCCGCCAGCGTTCGTTCTGAGCCAGGATCAAACTCTCGTTTGAAGCCTGTAGCTTGGCGATAAAAAAACCCGGGTTGCCCCGGGCCAGCCTACCAAGCAAAATTATGAGTCGCTCAAATTAACTCAAAAACCCATTCGCGCTCGAAAACCCGAATGGGGTCGAACAGATTCTGGCACATCGTATCGGTTGTCAAAGAGCGTTTGTTCTGCCTCCCTGTCCTGCAGAGTGGCGTTCAACGAACTTACTAACAGTAGCAGACTAGGCGAGAATGTCAACACGCGATTACGAGGATTTCTCCGATTTTCCACAGTTACCTCTGACTACGCCTGTAAGTCCTTACAACATGCTAGGATGCGCGGAGCAGAGAGGTTGTTGAAAACGTGATTCGCCGCAACCCGCCTTCGCGCCGCTCGCCCGCAAGACCGCTAGATCCCGCGGAAAACCTGAATCGGGCTTTGCGAAAGACTGCGTCTCTAGCGCCCGGAGAGCGCATCGCTGTCGCCGTGTCTGGCGGAGCCGATTCCGTTGCCCTGCTGCATTTGTTCCTGGAGATACGGGAGCAGGCCGGAATCGTTTTGAGCGTGGTCCACTTCAATCACAAACTGCGCGGCAAGGCCTGCGACGCCGATGAGAAATTCGTAAAGAAATTGGCCGCTGCACACGGGCTGGAGTTTTACGTCGCGCATGAAGACATCGCAGGCCGCGCAAAACGCGAACGCGGGAATCTGGAAGAGGTAGCGCGGAAGGCGCGCTATGCGTTTTTCGAAAAGCTGGTGCGCGAGGAACGCATCGCGAAGATAGCCGTGGCGCACACCGCGGATGATCAGGCTGAAACCGTCATGGCGCACATCCTGCGCGGCACCGGCCTCGCGGGGCTGGGCGGAATCCATCCGCAAGCGGGGGCGGTCTTTCGCCCATTGCTCAACGTTCGCCGCGAAGAGTTGCGCAGGTATTTGCGGGCGAAGCGCCAGCGCTGGCGCGAAGACGCAACGAATCTCGACACCAAACGAATGAGGGCGCGGATTCGTCAAAAGCTCATGCCACTGCTGCAGAAAAACTTTCAGCCCGCCGTAGTCGGGCATCTCTGCCAGTTGGCAGAGTTGGCGCGCGAGGATGAAGCTTATCTGGATGCCCAGGTCGGCCAGTGGCGCAAGGCCTTGGCCCAGGAATCTCCCTGCGAAGCTCGCGTCGCACTAGCCGATTTACTTGCGGGCCCCAAAGCGCTGCAGGCCAGGCTGCTGCGGCAAATCGTGCGGAACGTGAAGCCGCGCGGCGGACAGCTGAGTTCCATTCATGTGGCCGCCGTTCTCGACTTGGCCGCGCAGAAAGATAGCGGCAAGGCTTTGCAGTTACCCGGTGGGGTGGAAGTGCGTCGCGACTGCGACTCCATTCGATTCCGAGCAACGGAAATTGCTGCGGTACCAACGCGGCAGGAGTCGGCGCCTCGTGAATACTGCTACGAACTAGATCTGCGCTCCGGTTCGGCGGAGTTGCCCCTTGTGGCACTATCCCGTCGCTTGTCGTTCAGGGTCATTGACTGGCCCGCCGAAGGGCGAGAAACTAGTGAGACAGGGGCGGTCTTGGACCGTGACAGGTTACGTCTACCCCTTGTGGTGCGAAACTGGCGGTCGGGCGACGCCATGCGTCCGTTGGGCCATCAGAAGCGCCACAAATTGGCGCGGCTTCTGAACGAGAAGTCCGTCAGCCGCTGGGAAAAAGAAACTTGGCCGGTGCTAACCAGCGGCGGGGAGTTGGCGTGGGTCCGCGGCTTACCTGTTTCCGCTGAGTTGGCGGCCGGGGCGAAAACCCGGAAGGCAGTCCTGATCACTGAGGAACCAGCATCGTGACCAAGACGAGTGGCGCCACCTTTTCAGCGGCGCGAATTGGAAACCGAGTTCGCGCACTGGGGCGGGAGATTTCGCGCGAGTACCACGACCGGCGGTTGGACGTGGTTGTAACCATGGACCGGGGCTTTGTATTTGCCGCGGACCTGATTCGCGCGATTGATGTTCCGGTAGCCCTGCATTTCCTGCGCGAGGATGTTCGCGACGTTGATCTGGCCGGCAAGGCACGCCGTGAAGTCTTTTTTGCCAACCGCGCGGCGATGACCTCTGACGGCAAAGAGCGGCCGGCGTGGAAGGGCCGGGATGTGTTGCTCGTCGATGCGGTCATCGACAGCGGTATCACGCAGGATTTTCTGCTGCGGCGGATTGGCGAAGGCAAGCCAAGGTCGCTGCGGCTGGCGGTGCTCTTGGACAAGACTTCCAAGCGCCGCGTAGCTCTGGAGCCCGATTACTTCGGCTTCCGAACTGCATCTAATGTATTGTGGTCCGGCTATGGGCTAGTTCGCAGCGATGGCACAGGCGGAAACGGGAAGCAGCTGGCAGCAGGGAAGACGGTGAATCGGCCGGTGAAAAGGAAACAGGGTCGAAAGAAATAACCGGGCTCGGAACTTCCAGGGTTCGGGGGTTTTGGAAAATAGCGAGGCTAATGTGAATTCCAGTTCCACGGCAAAAACAATTCTTTTCTGGATCTCGATTGTCTTTTTGGGCGTAATGCTATGGCGGCTGGTCTCCGCCAACACCCAGACGCCCCGCGAAGACACTCCCAGCTACAGCGAATTTATGGCCCGGGTCGATGAGGGCGACGTCAAAGAAGTCACCATGTACCTCTCGCCGAACAGCTACGAGATGCAGGGAGAATACGCGAAGCAAAACAAGAAGTTTCGCGTGACCGTGCCCAAGGAAAATGCGCCGGAAATCACCAAGGCCTTGCGCGACAAATCAGTGCAGCTGAACGTGAAGGAAGTCCGCAGCAGCGACTGGGTACTGATTCTGTTGAACGCCCTACCCTTGCTGCTGCTTGCCGGATTCGTGTTCTTCCTGATGCGCCAGATGCAGGCGGGCGGCAACAAAGCCCTCAGCTTCGGCAAATCGCGCGCGCGCTTGCTTTCCGCTCAGCAGAAAAAAGCCACCTTCAAGGACGTAGCAGGCAGCGACGAAGCCAAAGAAGAGCTGCAGGAAATCATCGAGTTCTTGAAGGACCCGCAAAAGTTTCAGAAACTGGGCGGACGCATTCCCAAGGGCGTGCTACTCGTGGGGCCTCCAGGAACCGGCAAGACGTTGCTGGCCCGGGCGATTGCCGGCGAAGCCAACGTTCCGTTTTTCTCGATTTCCGGTTCGGACTTCGTGGAAATGTTTGTGGGCGTGGGCGCAAGCCGGGTACGCGATCTTTTTGAACAAGGCAAGAAGAACGCGCCTTGCATCATCTTCATCGACGAAATTGACGCGGTTGGACGCCATCGCGGCGCCGGCCTTGGCGGCGGACATGACGAGCGCGAGCAGACTTTGAACGCGCTGCTCGTGGAAATGGACGGCTTCGAGTCAAACGAAGGCGTCATCCTGATTGCCGCAACCAACCGGCCCGACGTTCTTGATCCGGCGTTGTTGCGCCCCGGCCGATTCGATCGCCGCGTGGTGGTGGCGCGCCCCGACGTAAAGGGCCGCGAAGAGATCCTTCGCGTACACACGCGCAAGGTGCCGCTCTCCGATGACGTCGAGATGTCCATCATCGCACGCGGTACGCCGGGCTTCTCGGGCGCCGATTTGGCGAACCTGGTGAACGAGGCGGCGTTGTGGGCCGCGCGGCAGAACCGCAAATTCGTCACTATGGCCGATTTCGAGATGTCCAAAGACAAAGTGCTGATGGGCGTGGAGCGCAAGTCCATGATTCTCTCCGACGAGGAGAAGAAAAATACGGCCTATCACGAGGCTGGGCACGCCCTGGTCGCCGCGATGACGCCGGGAGCGGATCCGGTACACAAAGTCACCATCATTCCTCGCGGCATGGCGCTGGGCTTGACCATGCAGCTTCCCGAGGCGGACAAGCACACCTACACCAAGGAATTCCTTGAGGGCACACTCGCGGTGCTAATGGGCGGCCGTACCGCCGAAGAAATCTTCCTCGGGCACATCACCACCGGCGCGGGCAACGACATCGAGCGCGCCACCGACATCGCGCGTAACATGGTCTGCGAATGGGGCATGAGCAACATGGGGCCACTGGCCTACGGCAAGAAGGAAGAAGCCATCTTCCTGGGCCGTGAAATTGCCCAACATCGCGATTTCAGTGAAGACACGGCGTTGCACATCGATAAGGAAGTGAAACGCATTGTCAGCGAGGCGTATGACAAGGCGCACAGCTTGCTGTCGAACAATCGTGATCTATTGGACCGTATCGCGACAGCGTTGCTGGAACGCGAAGTCCTCGACGCCAACGAGGTAAAAATGCTCATGGAAGGCAAACCGCTGCCGGAGAAAGTCCGGACGCCTCCGACGACGCCTCCGCAAGCCGCGCCGGGCACCGATCCGAAGGTGGTGCGGCCAGAGTTGCGGCCGGCTCCGGGCTTTACGCGAGGAGATTCTCCCGCGAAGGCGTGAGGCAGCTCTAAGTTCTAAGGATTAACGCACCCGGGGGCACATCGTGCCCCCGACTTTTTTGTGCGAGTGGGAGTAGAATACGGCCATGGGACGGAAAGATGGCGAAAACCTGAATGTGACTTGCCCGTGCTGCCAGGCGAAGCTGGTGATCGATCCGATCTTCGGTGCGGTGCTGTCGCACACTGCTCCGGTAAAGCCCGGACCGGACGTGGACCTCACCAAGGCTTCCAGCATTCTGGAAGAGCAGAAGAAGCAGCGCGAGGACAAGTTCGCGGACTCCTGGTTCCAGGAAGCCAACAAGGAAGACATCCTGAAGAAGAAGTTCGAAGAAGCCATGAAAAAGGCCAAGGACGCGCCCGCCGGCAAGCCCATCCGCGATTTCGATTTGGATTAACCTTCAGCCGCTGGCCGCCGTTTGTCATCCTTGCGCGCAGCGCAGGATCTCAGCCCCATTTTGCTGCTCTGATGGCCCTCACAAAGCCCGCCCCCTCAGCCTCTCCGCAATGTTGTGTCTCGTCACGGCCTTCCGGCTAGGCCTGCGATAAGGTGGCGCATCATTCTTTCGAGGATTCCCCTTGACCATCACTAATGCGAGAACGGAGCAGTTGCAAGGACAAGGCGGCGTATTGGGCGTGCTGCCGGAGTGGACTTACGCCGATGCCTTCGCCCCGGGAGACGGCCTGCTTCCTTTCACCGACGGCGTCATCGAAGCCGACGACAGAAACAGGAAGAATTCGGCTACCGTGGCATCGCCGAAGCCGCGGAAACCGTTGCCAGTTCAGCGGCTGGACTGAAAAGCAAAATCATGCGAGCGGTTGAGGAATTCTGGCACGGGGAATTCCGCGGGCGATGTCACCCTGGGGGTCGCCTGCATCCGTTAGCCTCACCAAGAGATGCGCTACACTAATTCTCCGCGAATGGCCAAACGCAAACCCTACCGTCTCAAGCTCAAGCGGACCACGCTCGTGCTGGGCGAACGCACGTTGGTGATGGGTGTGTTGAACGTCACGCCGGACAGCTTCTCCGATGGCGGCAAATTCTTCAGCTTGGATCGCGCCGTCGAAGCCGCCTTGGCCATGGAGCGCGCCGGAGCGGACCTGCTCGACATCGGCGCGGAGTCGACGCGGCCGGGTTCCACGGGCATTCCCGCAAGCGAAGAGCTTGCGCGCTTGCTGCCCGTATTGCAGGCATTGCGTGGCCGGCTGAGGATTCCCATTTCCGTGGACACGCAGAAAGCCAGCGTGGCGGAAATCGCGCTGGGGGCTGGCGCACAAATCCTGAACGACATTTCCGGGCTGAAACATGATCCGCACCTGGCGGATGTAGCGGCGAACTTTCGCGCCCCGCTCATTCTGATGCATATGCGCGGCACGCCGCGAACCATGCAGAAGGGGCCTTTCGCGGAAGATGCGTTGCAAAATGTGACCAGTGGCTTGCGGGAAGCGATAGCAACAGCGCGGCGCGCGGGTGTAGCGAAGTCGCAAATCATTCTCGACCCCGGCATCGGCTTCGGCAAAAGCTTCGCCCAAAATTACGAACTTCTCGCCCAACTCCCGCAACTGGCGCGACTCGGCTTTCCATTGCTCGTGGGCACCTCGCGCAAAGGCTTTCTTGGCGCCACGCTGGCCCGCGAGGGGAAGTCCGCTCCGCCCGAAGAGCGCATCTGGGCCACCGCCGCTACGGTCACTGCAAGCATTCTGAATGGCGCGCACATTGTACGCGTTCATGACGTCAGCGAAATGGTTCAGGTTGCCCGCGTCAGTGATTGCCTGCTCGAGCCGGGCAGCGGATCCGCACAGCGGCCCACGAAGGGCTGACAATTTCTATATAATTCACCCGCACACAGTTCGGGCAAATCTGCGCCTTACGAAAAAGGAATCTGAATGCGCCACGTTTATCGACTCTGCCTGTTTCTCGCCGTCGCGGAACTCTTCCTCGCTCTCGGCCTCCGCGCTCAGCTGCCACCGGCAAACACCAATGTTTTGCGCCCACCGCAGGGCGTTGCCGGCACCGCGGCATGCTCCGCAACGGAAAGCTCCGCTTGCGCGCAGGCAGCCGCGAAAATCATCCCGATGGTGATGGGCGACTCTCCATTGCAGGAAAATCTTCGCAGACTCACCGACGAAGTTGGCGGGCGCGTCAGCGGCTCACCTGAAATGGCCAAAGCCGTGGAGTGGGGCGTGGCCGCATTTCGCGCTGCCGGTGTCGACGTGCACACCGAAAAATACACCTTGCCGGTAGCCTGGAGCGAAGGCGCAACACGGTTGGAAGTCCTCGGCCCGGTGCAGTTTCCGGTCTCGCTCGTTGCCGAAGGACTCTCGCCAGCAACGCCCGCGGGAGGCCTGGAAGCAAAACTCGTCGATGTCGGCGACGGCACCGAGCAGGAATTTGCCAAAGCCGGCGCGGCGGTCAAAGGCGCAATCTTACTGGTGTACAGCGAAGTCGGCGCAACCTGGGCAGCCTTGTTCGAGGAATACTCGCGGCCGCCCGGCATCATCGCCCGCGCGGTGAACGACGGAGCAATCGCCATCCTGTGGATGGGAGCGCGCGAACGCAAATTGCTGTACCGCCACACTAACGCGCTCAACGGGCAGGTCGACCGCATTCCGCAGGCGGTGCTTGCGCGGGAAGACGCGATGCGCCTCGCACGCACGGTGGCGGCGCATCCCGGAAAGATCAGCGTGCGGCTAACCATGCCAAACAAGATCGTCGGGCCGGTGGAACAGGAGAATGTTGTTGGCGAAATTCGCGGCTACGAAAAACCCGACGAAATCGTGGTGCTGGGTGCGCATCTGGATTCCTGGGAGCTCGGCACCGGCGCGCTGGACAATGGCTGCAACGCCGCGCTGGTGATTGAAGCGGCGCGGGCGATCAAGGCCAGTGGCCTGCTGCCGCGGCGCACCATTCGTTTCATCCTGTTCAGCGGCGAAGAGCAGGGCATGATGGGGTCACTGGGTTACGTGCACGCGCACCGCGCAGAAATGGACAACTATCGCGGCATGGTGGTCTTCGATACGGGCATTGGCCGCGTCACCGGTTATTCGCTGGGCGGGCGGCGCGATACCGAAGCGGGTCTCCGCGAAGTGCTGAAGCCATTCGCCGGCTGGGACGTTGAAAATTTCACTTACGACGCGCCGATTGGCACCGACAACTTCGATTTCATGCTGGAAGGCGTGCCCACGTTCATGGCCAATCAGGAAATCGCCAACTATTTGCTGAACTACCATGCAGCTTCCGACACCTTGGACAAGGTGGACATCCGCGAACTGAAGTTGAACACCGTGCTCGGCGCGGTTACTGCATGGGGCATCGCCGATCGCGTGGAACCCATTGGCAGGCGCCTGTCTCGCGAGGAAATGGAATCGCTGATGAAAGAATCTGGGCTGGATCTGGACATGAAGACCAAACTCTTGTGGGACGCGTGGCAGTCCGGCGCGCGTGGCCGCAAACCCTGAGCCCGCGAGCGCATTCGTCAGCGCGGTCCTTCCCTCGTGCCAGATGCGCGGTATCCCGGGGGCCATTTGCGCCGTAAAATGCGGTTCACGATATACTGATAATGTGGCGGAAAACCCAAGAAAATCGAAGCGCGACGCGGTACAGCCAGCGAATACATCACCGAAGATATTGGCGCTGGATTATGGCCGTAGCAAAATCGGCATAGCCTTGGCCGATGTCCAGGCGCGCATCGCTGCACCCGTCGCCACCCTCGCGCGCATCAATCGTAATGAGGATATGCGCCGGCTGCGGGAACTAGCCCGCCAGGAAAAGGTACAGCAGATCGTCGTGGGGCTGCCGTTGCGATTGGACGGCACACGAGGCGACATGGCCGAAGAAGTAACGCGCTTCGCGGAACGCGTCCGCAAACAGGTTGGCGTGCCGGTGGAACTGGTGGACGAACGGCTGACCAGTTGGGAAGCCGAGCGCATCCTGGAAGAAGAACTGGGCCACAAACTTATGCACCAAGAAACACATCTGGGGCGGAAAAAGATCAGCCGGGCAGTGGACACGAAATATACTGTCGATGCGGTGGCTGCGATGGTAATCCTTCGGGAATATCTCTCACGGCCGCCCGAGGCGAAGGAGCGCGAATAGCTTGCGATTTCTGGTGGTACTGCTGCTGATTTTGATGTTTGCCGCTGGGATTGCGGCGGTGTACCTGTGGTATTCGATGGAGAAACCCTATGGCGCCATTCCACCTGACGGCGTCTTTGTCGAGATTCCGCACGGCACATCGCAACGGGGTGTGGCTCACATCTTGAAAAACGAAGGCTTGATTCGCAGCGCATGGGCGTTTGAACTCTACTCCCGCCGCCAGAAGAAGCGCACCCTGGTAGCAGGAGAATATTTTCTCGACCACCCGCTCAGCGGCAAGGAAATCTTCTGGAAAATCGCCAATGGCCAGGTATACCAGCGGCCATTTACCGTGCGCGAAGGCGAAACTATATTTGAGATTGCCAGCGACCTCGAACAAGCCAAGTACATGTCGGGTTCCGACTTTCTCCCGGCCGCCCAGAACCCTTCTCTGGTGCAGGACCTAGCGCCGGGAGCAAAAACTCTGGAAGGGTTTCTTTTCCCCGCAACCTACAACCTGGCGCGGCACACCAGCGCGGCGGAGTTGACCGGCATGATGGTGCGAAAATTCCGTGAGGCCATGCAGCGGCTCTCTGCCGCGCGAACGAATGGCGAGGTTTCCGGCACCGCGCTTTTGCCCGTTGTCACGCTGGCGTCGCTGGTGGAACGCGAAACGCCGAACCCGGACGAACGCCCGGTGGTTGCCGGCGTATATACCAATCGCTTGAAGAAGGGGATGCTCCTGCAGTGCGATCCAACGGTCATTTACGCGCTTGAACAAATCGGCGCATACAAGGGCAGCCTCACGTTCAAAGATCTGCGTTACGATTCGCCATACAATACCTATATTCATAGCGGCCTGCCGCCAGGTCCCATCGGCAATCCCGGCGAAGCTTCGCTGCGCGCGGCGCTGGAGCCCGCGGCGACCGATTATCTTTATTTTGTGGCCAACACGCAGGGAGGACACTTCTTCGCTGCCACGCTGGCGGAACATAATCAAAATGTAGCCAAGTATCACCGTCTGCTGAACGGGCAACCCGCGGATCCGCCCGCAAGCGAAGCCCAACACGCGCGCGCCGCAGGGCCGAACCACAAAGGCAAAAAATGACGACGGATGAATTGAAAACCAAGAAAGAGATGATCCTGAGCGCCGCGCGCTCGATGGGAATCCAGCGATGGACCACCGCGGAAATCGATCAATTGCGCAGAAAACTTCTGGCGGAACACGGCGAACACGGAAAGACAGGCAACGACTACATCGCCGACGTACTCAAAGAGATGGGCTGGAAGGTGCAGCTCACCGAGCGGGAAGAAGCCGAGGAGCGCTTCGAGGAAGAATTTGAAGACATCCTGCACTTCAAGACTCTGAAGGATGCCGAAGTCAGCCTGACGCGGCTGGATGAACTGCTGCGCCGCTTCAGGGCCCACGGAGAGACCGCGGCTATGGAGCGTGTACTGGAAATTGCACGATTGGGTAAACGCCGCGCGGAGATGATTTCGCACAACCGCAAAGTGGAAGCTCCCAAACGCGAAGAAAAGAAAGAAATCGGCGAGTGGTTCCGCATCTGGCTGGAAACGCCGGATGCTTTCTTCGATTGGCTCGAAGTGCGCAAGGCTTCGCCGGAGTTCAGCGAAAAATTCGGAGACATCGAGGAGGAATGACGTTGTCTTCGGAAATGATCGCGCCAGACCTGCCTCCTTATTCCCTGGATGTTCAGCCGATGGAACTTGGCGACGACACAAAAGCCATCGGACTGGAACTTCTGGAGACCGAGAGCCGCGAGCCATTGCGAGGACCTGTCGCGGCCCAGATCTGGAGCGCGGCCTTCCCGGCATTGGCGGCGAAGGAAAACCTGGTGGTCGATTTTTTCAGCCATCTGGAGCGAGTTCGCGAATTCTGCAAACTGCATGGCGTGCTCTTCCGGGAAACGGCCAGCCGGTGCCTGGTGCTCACGCAACCTTCTCAGGAACAATTGCGTTTGGTGTTCGAGCGCTTTGAAACAGAAACTTTCGGGATTCGCGTAGGGGCCAAGGCCGAGCAGGAAGATGCGGTCCTCGAGAATGAACTGTCGCACCGTGGCCTCGATGCGTATCAGGCGGCCTATTCTCGCTATACGTTTTGCGCGGTGTGCGAACCGGAGGACGGCTGGGTGACGCTGCTTAGCGACAAGCTGTGGACCAGCGAAGGCATGCGCCGCCTGCGGCCTGCGCTGCAACCGTTTGACGTCTACTTGGCGCGGCCCCATTAGACCGAGCGGGAGGCAAGCTTGAAATTTATGGGATTGCGCGTTGCGGTTTGACGCCCTTCGCTGTGGTTGCTAAATTGCTTGGTTTGACCTTTAGAATGCAAATTTGCCCCATGAAACCTGTTTGGAACTGGACAGTTCTTCTGACACTGTCGGCGCTGGCCTGCGCTTGCGGCGGCAAGAACGCTGGCGTGAAAAGCACCAAGGTGATTCCGGCCGCGACGCGTCCGGTGGCGAAGGAGGCGACCGAGGAAGACTTGCTGGATCGCTATAACACGCTCGCAAGAAACGTGCAGGCATTGGATGCCACCGTGGAATTGAAGACCACCACCGGGTCCGCGTACAACGGCGTGATCAACGAATATCACGAGGTGAAAGCCTTTGTGCTTGCCGCGCGTCCTTCCTACATCCGCATGGTCGGCCAGGTGCCTGTCGTGGGGAAAACCATTTTCGATATGGCCAGCGACGGGCGCAGCTTTCAAGTCTCGATTCCCCCGAGGAATAAGTTCCTGGAGGGGCCGGTAGCGCTGACGCGGCAGAGCGACAATCCCATCGAGAATCTGCGCCCGCAACATCTCACGGAAGCTCTGTTGTGGCCGGAAATTCTGAAAGAAGAATCGGTGTTGCTTGAAGAAGCAAACGACGAGTCCGGGCGATATTACGTGCTGACAGTACTGCGCGGCGGTTACAAGACGGAAATCTTGCGCAAGGTCTGGTTCGATCGCGCGGATCTGAACATGGTTCGTTTAGCGAGTTATGGGCCGAAAGGGGTACTTCTTTCCGACGTGCGCTACTCCGACTGGCAGCCCGTGGATGCCTCGGCAGCAGGAACAAGTTCCGCTGCGGGAGGGAATACGCGACAGGAATACCCGAGGAATATTCACATTGATCGCACCCGCGACGAGTACCAGCTGAACATGGGCATCAAGAAAATCGTGCTGAACGAGCCTCTGGAGGCCGACCGCTTTACGCTTGCGCCGCCCGCAGGGATCGAAATCGTCCACGTGGGCGATGACAGCAAGGGAAAAACTCCATGATGGGTCAAATGGTGGTGCAAAACCTGTTTCACCGGCCAATGCGCACCTTGATTGGCGTCATGGCAATCGCTGTGGAAGTTGCGCTGGTCGTGCTGATCGTTGGGCTTACCTCCGGCATGCTGACAGAAACAGCGAAGCGTATTGAAGGCATTGGCGCCGACGTGATGCTGCAGTCGCCCTCGGCACAGATTTTCCTGGCGTTCAGCGGCTCGCCGATGCCCATCAAAATTACCGACAAGCTTCGCGAATTGAAGTATGTCAAGGCAGTTGCTCCGGCGCTATTGCAGTTCAATTTGGGCGGCGGTGTCGACGTCGTATACGGCATCGACCCTGAATCTTTCCGTGATGTTTCGGGCGGCTTTGTTTTCCTTGCCGGCCACGATATGGAAGGACCCGACGACCTGCTCGTCGACGACTGGGCGGCGAAGGCCAAGCACTTGAAAGTCGGCGATACCTACAATCTGCTGAACCATGATTGGCAGGTAGTGGGAATCGTTGAGCACGGAAAGGGCGCGCGCCTGTTCGTACCCATTACCACGCTACAGGATCTTGTGGGTGCGCATGACAAAGCGTCCATCTTCCTCGTGAAGTGCACCCGTCCGGAGCACACCGACGACGTGATCGAGGAGATGAAGGCTACCTTTCCCGGCTATCCGGTGCGCCCGCTCAGAGACTTTGTAACGCTGATGACCTCCACCAACATTCCGGGGCTGCAAACCTTCATCAACGCGATGATCGCCCTGGCAGTCGCCATCGGATTGTTGGTGATCTTCCTGACCATGTACACCACCGTCCTGGAGCGCACTCGCGACATCGGCGTGCTGAAATCCCTGGGCGCCAGCAATTTCCTGATTGTCCGGGCTCTGCTTTCAGAGACCGCGCTTTTGTGCGCCATGGGCGTCGCCGCAGGTGTAGGATTAAGTTACCTGGTACGCGCCGGGTTTCTTGCCATATTCCCAACGCTTTCTGTTCTGATTACGCTTGGATGGATTATCCGGGCCGCTTGTATTGCGCTGGCGGGCGCGATTTTTGGGGCCAGTTACCCTGCGTGGGTGGCCAGCCGTAAAGATGCCGTCGAATCACTGTCTTACGACTAAAAAGATTGGAAACTAGCGACAGATGACAATCACAGTTACAATACGTCCACTCACAGACGCAAACGCCAGCACTGAGCTGAGGGCCGTGGAGCCGATACTTAAGACCGAAAACCTCTGGAAGCTCTACCACGCGGGCAAAGTGGAAGTGCCCGCGCTGCGCGGCGTCAATTTCGACGTTTTGCCGGGAGAATCCGTGGCCGTGATGGGCCCCTCCGGTTGCGGCAAATCTTCCCTGCTCTACGTCATCGGCGGCCTCGCAAAATCCTCCCGTGGGAAAGTGCTGGTCGACGGCAATGACCTTTCCGACATGTCGGACGCCGAACGCACCAAACTGCGCCGCAGCAAAATCGGATTCGTGTTCCAGCGCTTTAATCTTTTGCCCACGCTCACCGCCAGGGGCAACATCGCCATCGCGCAATACATCCACGGCGACGGTTACGACCCGCACCGCTTCGATGTCGTCACCAAAATGCTGGGACTCGACGGCAGGCTGGAGCACAAGCCCTCGGAAATGTCCGGCGGCGAGCAGCAGCGCGTGGCCATCGCTCGCGCCATCATCAATGAACCGAAGATTTTGCTGGCCGATGAGCCCACCGGGAACCTGGACACCAAGAATTCCGAAATTGTGCTGGAAATGTTGCGGCGTTTGAACAAAGATCTTGGGCAAACCGTGGTGATGATCACGCACAACCCCGAAGCTACAACCTATTTCGATCGCGTAGTGCACATGCGCGACGGCATTATTGTCGACGGAATTCCGGCAGACTGAAATGGCGGGCCTCGGCCAAATCCTGTACCGCACGTTTTTCTGGTCCTACGAGCGGGGATCATGGCAATACGACGTGGCCGTCGTTCTGATCCTTATTTTCTCACTGGCCACACCTCGCCGTTGGTTCCATGACCAACCGGAAGTAGGCTTGCCGGCAAACGCCAGCCAGGTGGAGCAGCTCTCAAAGAGTGGCGAAGACGAAGTGTACCGTGTGGATGCCCGGGTATTGGCCCCGCCGGAACGCACCCCAGCGCTACAAAACGATCTGCACAGCGCCCTGCAAAAGGCACAGCCGGAACTAAACGATGGCCGGTTCTCCATTCGAGACATTGAGGCGATCCGCGATGAAAAGGGCAATGTGCTCGCCTATCGTGTCGCCATCCGGCACTGACTTTCAGAGTACGTTACCCCGCTTCTACAACGACCCTGTTGTTTGGCTGGACCTTTTTTGCCTGCACCACAACACTTTCCTGCGCTCTTGACGGGCGCTGATGGGCGCCGCGACTGCGGAACATGCGGGGCTTGTGCTACGATTTAACGATACCTTGTGAAGCGAGATTTGCTATAGGGGCTGCTTTGAGACGAACAAATTCCGCCTTATTGACCGCCATGCTCGTGATCGGCCTGTGTTCCGGAATTTCCATGGCGAAAACGGGCCAGGAACCAGGAAAACTCACTCTCGATACCGTGCTGCAGTTCATGGATCACGCCGGGCAGGGCTTCAAGACGCTGACCGCGGATATCGAACACATCAAATACACCGCCGTGGTGAAGGATACTTCCACCGAAACAGGGAAAATCTGGGTGCGCAAAGATTCCAAGATGCGCATCGATTTCCTGAACCCGGACCCGCGCACCATTATCCGCGACGGCGATCATCTGTACATCTACACACCAAAAATCGGCCGCGTCGAGGAGATAAACATCAGCAAACACCTCGATGTGGCTGACCAGTATCTGGCGCTCGGCTTCGGCAGCCAAAGCGAGCGGCTGAGGAAGAACTTCAATATCTCGCTCGCTCCCGAGGATACCCTCGACGGTCACAAAATGGCGGTATTGGAGCTCGTGCCACTCAACGAAGAGGCCAAAAAGCAGATCGACAAAATTCAGATCTGGGTGGATGAGTCGTCCTGGCTGCCGGTTCAGCAGAAGTTCTTCGAGACCGGCTCCGGCGATTACTTCATTTCCAAGTATACGAACGTTCTGGAAAACCTGAAGATCGGCGACAGCAAATTCAAACCTGACTGGCCCAAAGGCACAAAAGTAGAGAAACACAGCGGCTGATGACAACCCTTTGGAGTGCGCGAGCTTGCTCCCGCTTTGCGCAGTGATACCTCTCGCGAGAGTAGCAATCGCAAAAGCGGCGGCAAGCCGCCGCACTCCATAGTATCTGTTCGTCGAAATTCAGACGCGGGCGGCTTCCCGCTCCAGCAGTTTCTCCTTACGCTGAAGCCCCCAACGGTAACCGGCTAGTTGACCATCCGTGCGAATCACCCGGTGGCAGGGCACAACAATCGACACGGGATTGGTCGCGCAAGCCCGGGCCACCGCTCGCACCGACTGCGGCTTGCCGAGCGCCCGCGCCACCTGCGTGTACGTGCGCGTCGCTCCCCGCGGAATCTTCTGCAATTCCTGCCAGACGCGGCGTTGAAACGCTGTGGCTTGAATGTCGAGCGGGAGTTCCACACTCGGGGCATCGCCTTCCACGCGTTTCACGATTTCGCGCACCCACTTTTCATGTTCGCCGGGCGACAGCCGAATTTCCGCACGGGGATATTCCTGCCGCAACTCGGCGACGAGCGCTTTCTCATTCTCGCCCAGATACACCGCCGAGATGCCGCGCTCGGTGGCTGCAACCAGCACGTTCCCGAGCGATGATTTTGCGATCGCGTAGCCGATCTCCATACCCGACCCTCCCTTTTGATACGATGCTGGCGTCATGCCCAAATGTGCGTTCGTTTTTTCGTAGATGCGACTCGGCGAACCGTAACCGCATTCGTACAGTGCCTCGGTGATTTCTTTCCCTTCACGAAGTAACTTCTTGAACTGCTTCACGCGAAACGCCTCAACAAATTGCCTCGGCGATAATCCGGTTGTGCGGCGAAACGCGCGCCGCAGCTTCGCGTTGGAGACGCCCAATTGCGTGGCCAGCATTTCCAGGCGCGGGCTTTCCTCGTCCGCTGTGGTGAGCAAATTGGCGGCTCGGCGCACCAGGTTGGCTCCTTCCTGCTGTTCCTGAGGACGGCACCGCTGGCACGGGCGGTAACCACTTTGTTCGGCTTCCCTGGGTGAACGAAAGAACAGCGCATTCTTGCGCAGCGGCCGGCGCGCAGGACACGAGGGCCGGCAATAAATATTCGTCGAGCGAACGGCAAACACGAACGAGCCGTCCGCGCGGCGGTCGCGGGCCAGCATCGCTTGCCAGAATTTCGTCTGGGCCCTTGGCGAGAGATGGCTGGAAGATTTGGCGATCGAGGGTGTCTTCATGGTGCCTAGATTACGCGCGCGCTAAAAAGGAATCTATCCGATTTCGCGCGCCGAACTTTGACCGCTATTGGATTATGCTTCGCCCGGAGTGGGTATACTTTCGTCGGCCTGCATGGTATCCCGGTGCGGTGCCGTGATCACCAAGAGAACGGCGGCCAAAATGATGGCGCTCGCCAGGATGGTACGTAGCGTCAATGGCTCGCCAGCTAGAGACCAACCCAGGAAAAGCGCAACCACAGGGTTTACGAACGCGTAGGTTGCCACGCGCGTGGCGGCACTGTGCTTCAGCACGTACACGTACGCGCTGAAGCCTACTCCCGATCCCAACACCGCCAGATACAGTAACGCCATCCACGATCGCTGCGTTACCTGCGCCCAGTGGAAGCCGCGAAGCTCACCGCTAACGGTCGCCGCAATCAGCAGAGCCATTCCCCCCGCGAGGCATTGCATCGCCACTCCGAGAAGCGCCGAGTTCGGCTGCGGATGGTGCTTGGAATAGACGGAGCCGGCGGCCCAGGCAAACGAGGCAATCACCAGGATGAGCGTCCCGAACGGATTGATGCGATCTGAGCCACCAAGATCCTTTGGGCCGACCAGAAGCGCCAGTCCCGCGAAGCCCAGCACCACTCCCCCGAGCACACGCGCGACCGGCCGGCTCCCGCCGGGGCGCAGCCAATCGATCAGCACCATCCACAGCGAAACCGTGGCCACCAGAAGTGCCGCGATGCCCGACGGGACGATCTTCTCGGCCCAGGAAACCGTGCCATTGCCGATGCACAGCAACAAGCACCCGGTCACGATCGCCGTTCGCCATTGAAATACGGTGGGCTTTTCTTTCCTCAGGTACCGGAAAATGGGATAGAAGACTAAACCCACTGAAAAATGACGTAGCGCGGGCAGCAGAAGCGGCGGCAGGGATTCAATGCCGATGCGAATCGCGAAAAATGTCGAGCCCCAGATAATGTAGACCGCCGCGTAGGCGAGATAAAGCAGCGTACGGTTGCCTGGCGTGGCCTTTGGGACGATCTTGGCGGAGCTTAGTTCGCCTTGGACGGATGTGCTTCCGGTGATCATGCTGGGCCAAGACCGACGATAGCAGGGATTCCCAGCGGCCCCGAGCGCCATTTTGGAGGTTTGCGCGCAAAACTGCGGCTTTCGCGACAGCAATGAGATGGACGAATTCCCAAATTGGAACGAAAAGCCGCCTGAACCCGCTCTCTGAAAATACTCACAGGGCGGACTCAGCCTCAAAGTACCATTACCATGTGTTTGATCTTAGGACACTTCTGCCCATTTCCACAGGTTGACAGGCAACCTCCACTGTGGCATTTTGGCACTCCACACCATCTTCTCGGTGCGCTGTTTCGTTTCGGTGCTTTGGGTTCAGGGTTCGGGGATCTCGCTTCAGCACGACCAAGCAAGACCAGCAAGATCGTTGTACGGGAAATAGAATTACCGCCTTAGTTCTATAATTCTGTACGTTCATCTCACTGAGGGGCGAGATGAGTGCCAGCAACGCGCTAGTCTGGGATGGATTGCATTCACTGCCGGAACCGACCGCCAAATTGGGCGCGGCTCCCGCACTCCCGGAAAAACCAATTGTTCCGCGCGTGCCCGCCTTGCGGGTCATGCCGCTGCTCCGTTCGCCGCAGCCACGACGATTTGTTCGCGTGCCCACGTATGCCGTTGGCGTGCACATGGAAAAGCGCGAGCGCCCGCGCGCCCTGCTTCAGTTGCCTCTGAAATTGCACAGCGTTTCCGGCGTCATGGAGGATTTCCCGGTTTCGCTGGTGACCCGCGACATCAGTTCCTCCGGCGTGTACTTCCTTTGCCCCAGGTCGCTGGCGATTGATACCGCAATCGAACTGGATATCGTCCTGGTCAGCCGACCGCTGGGCTACGGAAACGTCGTAGTCTCCTCCAAGGCGCGCGTTCGCCGCGTTGAGCCCGCCAATATGCCCGGGTGGTTCGGCATCGGCGCCAGCTTCGAGGATTTCGCGTTCGATCGCGACGACAACATTCCGATGCGTTATTCCCCAGACTAAACGCCAGGGACTCCGAACTTTCGCCTGTATTCCCACGTCAACCGATCATAGAGTTTCTGCTACTCTGGAGTCGTGTCCACTCGCAGACCACTGGTAGGCGTGCTTTTCGACTGGGATGGCACGCTGATTGATTCTTATCACGCCGATTCGCAAGCGTATTTGGCGATGTTTCAGGAACTGGGCATTCCGTGGGGATTGCCGGAACTGCACCTGCACTACTCTCCGGACTGGTACACCGTCTATCGCGCGGCCGGCATTCCGAATGCCCGATGGGACGAAGCCGACACGCTCTGGAGAACGAATTACGCGCGCCACCGGCCGAAACTGATGCGCGGCACGCGAAGGGTGCTGGCACAACTGGCGCGCCGCCACAGGCTAGGATTGGTTACCAGCGGCGACCGCAATCGCGTCACCCGGCAGCTTCGCGAGTACCGGCTGACGCAGATATTTCACGCGCGCGTCTGTGGGGGCGACACCGCCAACAAAAAACCGCACCCGGAACCGCTGCTAAAGGCGTTGAACAAAATGAAACTCGACCCGCGGGAATGCGTGTATGTGGGCGACACACCGGAAGATCTGCAGATGGCGCGCGCGGCAGGAGTTTGTGCCATCGCTGTGCTTGGGCCGTTTCCCACCGAAACGAAGCTTCGCGCTGAAAAGCCGGACTTTCTGCTGGAAAAATTGGAACAGTTACCGGAGCTATTGCGAAAGTTGTTTGTAGCCCGCGCGAACGAAAAACCCCGCGTATAACTCTCGCGCCTGATTTCCCACTTACGGCTTGGTCGGTCGCGGGTGGATTCGCAGCTGCTGGCGTGGGCGCAGCTGAGGCCGGCGTGGCTGGCGCCTCGCTTGCCGGAAACGGCTTGAAGTTTGACCATTTGATGGTTACGCGTACCGGCACATTCCGATTTTTCAGTTTCACGACATCTTCTGCCCGCGAGTAGTTCGGGAACCAGTATTTTCCATCGACATTTTCGCGATAGGTTTCAAACATGCTGAACGGCAAACTGGAGGGACGATACTCGCCTAGGTCGGTTATCCATTTCCCGTATGTCTTCACTACTTCCAGATACTTCTGATCGACCCAGACGACGCCATCGAAGTACGGATGCTGGCGATCCAGCGTCTTCGGATGCACCTGGAAGATGTAGCACTCCACCTCGTCCACCGTTTCCGTCCCCAGGTACTGCAGCTCATATTTGGGCAACTGACTTGTTGTCAGTGGATACGCGGGTGTGCGGAACATCTGCTGCACGTCGTCCGGTTCGAATTGCAGGTACTCGAGCGTCGATTGCGGTGAAGAAAGCGCCCGCTCATAAATCTTGCCGTCGCTGGTGCGCCCCGCTTCATACGTGGCCTGATACTCGCCGGATGGCTGTCCGTCCGGCCCGAATTCCTGGATGCGGATGGTCTTGCGATAGGAGTATTGCGGCCGCGCGGTAACGTAGATGTCTTCCTTCTGCGAGAATCCTTTGATGATTTGCGCGGGCGGCAATGAAGGAGGAGCTTCCGGCTCTGGCACGCCGATCACCCGCTTCACGTCGTGTTCGGGAGGTGGCGCCGTGAGCGGGCCTGCGCTTGTTTCTTGCCCGGGCAGGCGGGAAGTCGCCAGCAGCATCAGCAGCGCCACGGACAACACATGCGGCCGGTCGAGTACACAGGCGATTGTTCGGAAAATGGCGTTCATTCTAACCAGTTAGATGCCGGCAAACCCGTGAAACGCCGCTTCAAGCCCATGGCCCAGTGTAGCGCAACCAGCCGTACCGGGTTGCGATGTTTTGCGGGATTAGAAAAACTCTCTCTGCTACAATTTATTGTTTAACAAATGGACAGCAACGAGAATCACGCCCGACGTTTTTTCGTCGCAGGACGCGTGCAGGGAGTCGGGTACCGCTATTTCGTTCAGGAATTAGCGCAAGAACTGGGCCTGCGCGGCTACGTGCGTAACCTCCGCGACGGCCGCGTGGAAGTGCTGGCGATTGGCTCGCCGGAGACTTTGCGCCTCGCGCGCCAGGCCTTGCAGAAGGGCCCGATGATGTCTCGCGTTGCCGAAGTGATTGAGCAACCCGCAACCTTGGATACCCGCTACGACAGCGATTTCACCGTCGAAATGACGATCTGACGAGGAGCGCAAGGAATGGACGATCTGAAGAAATTGATTCGCGAGGTGCCGGACTATCCCAAGCCGGGGATTCTCTTTTACGACCTCACGACCCTGCTGAAAGATAAACAAGGATTTCACACCCTGATCGACCGCCTTTGCGCACACTATGAAGGCCGCAAAATTGACTTGGTGGCAGGCATCGAAGCGCGCGGATTTATTTTTGCGCCGGCGCTCGCCTACCGCCTGGGAGCGGGCTTTGTCCCAATTCGCAAGCCCAAAAAGCTGCCCGCCAAGACCGCGAAGATTTCCTATGCGCTGGAATATGGCACCGATTCTCTGGAGATGCATGAGGACGCCATCAGCCGCGGGCAGCGCCTGCTGCTCTGCGACGATTTGCTGGCCACCGGCGGCACCGCAGCCGCTGCCATCCAGTTGATTCGCTCGCTGGGTGGCGTGGTGGACGGAACCGCGTTTGCTGTGGAGCTGACTTTTCTAAAGGGCCGCGCAAAATTGCAGGGGCTGGAGGTATTCTCGCTAATGCAATACGACAGGTGAGGTGCAGCGGTATGCAGCCTTATTTCTTTGGGTGCTGTCGCTGGCGAATCGCTTCGAACAGGACAACGCCCGTGGCCACGGAAACATTCAGCGATTTCACCGGCCCGGTGGTAGGCAGCGAAACCACAAAGTCGCAGCGCTTGCGCGTGAGTTCGTGCAGACCTTTGCCTTCACTCCCCATCACGATTCCTGTGGGAGAACTGTAGTCCACTTCGGTGTAGGATTTCTCTCCTGCTTCGT
Source organism: Candidatus Acidiferrales bacterium (assembly GCA_963804635.1). Classification (GTDB taxonomy): domain Bacteria; phylum Acidobacteriota; class Terriglobia; order Acidiferrales; family UBA7541; genus Acidiferrum. Next base: position 58,999 of record CAWDRK010000033.1, on the reverse strand, counting down.
CGAGGCCGACCAGCCAGTAACCCGCTTCCTTTAATTCCTCCATGGAACGCGCCAGGTTCGTCACCTTGGCGACAGGAAGATGCGCCAGCGCGCCAGCGGACGCTCGCGCGACCGTGTCGGTCAGTCCGGCGGCGCGGCGCTCGGGAATAACTACGCCGTGAGCTCCGGCGGCAAGCGCGGTGCGAATCACGGCGCCCAGGTTATGGGGATCTTCGACGCCATCGAGCAGCACGATCAGCCCGGCCTGTCCTTTGGACTGATTCGCGCGCTCCAGAATATCTTCCAGCGTCGTGGCAGCGCGAGCCGCGGCGATAGCCACCACGCCCTGGTGATCGCGAGTATTCGCGACGCGATCCAACTGGCCGCGATCTTCAAAGCGCACGGCGACGCCGCGCTCGCGCGCCAGCTGCACGATCTGTTCCACGCGCGAATCCTGGCGACCTTTGGCGATGAGGATGCGGTCAAACGTGCTGCCTGCCTCAAGGGCCTCGCGAACCGCGTGAATGCCGGTAAATCGATCCATGGGAAAAGAGTTTACAGTCTAGAGTTGAAAGTTAAAAGTTAATGCCACAGCAAAGACCGCGGACTAGCTTTTCTTTAGTCAAGGGCAGCGCAAAATTCCAGGATGCGTGTGCGCGTGGACTTCACCCCCACCGCGAATGGCAACCCGGCGGCATCATCGAGCAACAGAATGACGCGGTCAAGTTCGCCTTCACCGGCGCGTCCCGCCAGAGCCAGACGAATGGGATGAAACAGCTCGCGACCGCGAAGATCGAGATCTTCCTTTAAAGAGGTGACCACCTCTTTGAAGCGGTCAGACGTAAGCGGCGCGGGATTGAGCAATAGCAAGGCGAGGTGGCGGATCACATCGCGGGCAGCGTAGCGCGCGAGCACTGCGTGGGCATCCACGCGATTCAGGATCTCCGCAGCGTCATACTCGAATACCAGGCGCAGCAATTCCGCCAATCCCTCGGCATCAACCGCGAACTGACCCAGTAGCGACGCGGCACGCTCGCACCAGGCGGTTAACTCCCGCGTGGGCACGGTGGTGAGCCAACCTCGCTGAACAAGAACCACCAGGACATCGTTCGCGACACAGGAGTGAACGGAAACCGGATGCGATTGGATGTGTTCTGACGACGCCATGAAGGTCAGTGCGCGGAAAGGGTCGCGACTACGTGACAGGCAATCGCCTCTCCACGACCGACCGCGTCCACGCCCTCGTTGGTCTTGGCCTTCAGATGCACTCTTTCAGCGGTCACCTTCAGCGACTTGGCCAGCGCTTCCCGCATTTTGGGAAAATGCGGGCCAAGCTTGGGCCGTTCCAGTATCACGACAGCGTCGATGTGCTCAATGGCAAATTTGTGTTCGTCGAGCAGTTTCCGCGCGTACTCCAGGAACAACAGGCTGTCCACGCCCTTCCACTTCGGATCCGTATCGGGAAAATGCTTGCCAATGTCGCCAAGCCCAGCCGCGCCCAGCAGCGCGTCGCACATTGCGTGCGCGACAACATCGCCGTCAGAATGTCCCGCTGGCCCCTTGTCGAAAGGCACTTCTATGCCGCCGATGATCAGCTTGCGGCCCTCCACCAGGCGGTGCAGGTCATAGCCGATGCCGCAACGGGTGCTCATGCGGTCTTTTGTTCGGAGTGCAGATAGAAGCGCGCGAGCTCCATGTCCGAGGGCTTCGTGATTTTGATATTGCGCTCCGACCCCTGCACCACAAACACGTTTTGCCCCAGGCGCTCGACGAGCCCGGCTTCGTCGGAGGCATTCAGTCCATCGCCTTCGGCTTCTCGAAACGCTTGCTTCAACAGTTGTGTCTCGAATACCTGCGGCGTCTGCGCCAATACCACACGCTCACGCGGAACGGTAGCCGTGATGACCGCCACATCTTCCGGCAAGCTGGCCCGCTTCACTTCCTTCACCGTGTCCATCGCCGGAATCCCAAGTATGGCCGCTTTGTGGCGGCGGGCTTGTTCAATCACGCGCGTCACCTGCTCCACGGTCACAAACGGCCGCACCGCGTCGTGCACCACCACCAGTTCCGTATCGTCGCCAACAAGCTTCAACGCCGCCGCAACCGACCCTTGACGCGAGTCGGCGCCCTTCACCACGCGCACCGGTTGTTTGAACTTTTCCTGGCTGATGCGGGCATTCAGTGGCTCTACGTTTTCCGCGCGTGTGGCAACGATGATTTCAGAGATTAGCGGGCAAGCGGCGATCCGGCGAAGGCTCAGAATCACAATCGGCACGCCGTCGAGCTCCAGAAACTGCTTGGGAGTTTCCGCGCCCATGCGCGTTCCGAGTCCTGCGGCAGGAAGAATGGCAACGATGTGGCTCATGGTTGAAAGCAGTCCGGCTGAAGCGGAGTGTCCAGCGGCTTGACGCCGGGTTGCAGAAAATTGAGTGTACATCAACCGAGGGCCGGAAGAGAAATCCAGCGGGCGAGCATTGACGTCGCGGACGCTAAGAGAAAAGGGTTAGCCGGGCTAAGTCCGTTCGGTGTCCGGGAACCCCACTCGCGAACCAGCCTCTGCCCGCTGCGCAGCGGCTTCCCCTCGCGCATGCCCGTTCCCGTTGGCATTGTCAGCAGGAAGCGCCTCAATCGGGCTCGCTGCAGTCCAGTTGGCTTTCGTCGCGGCTGCGTCATGGCGCTCTTCCAGGCGTCCAAAAATCATTTTGCCCGCGGGCGTCTGGTGAACCGAAGTGACAATGATGTCCACGGTGCGATTAATCAACCGCCGCGCTCCGTCCACCACCACCATCGTGCCGTCATCCAGATAGGCCACGCCCTGGCTCGATTCCTTGCCTTCGCGCAGGATCAGCACGCGCATCGATTCGCCCGGCAGCACCGCAGCCTTCATGGCGTTGGCAAGTTCGTTGACATTCAACACCGCGATTCCTTGCACGCGCGCCACTTTATTCAGATTGAAATCGTTGGTGACGATTTTGCACGAAGAACGCCTCGCCAGCTCCATCAGCTTCTGGTCCACGCCCGTTCCCGCCGCAATGTCCTCTTCCAGTATGCGAACTTCCAGCCCCGGCATTTTCTGCATGCGTTGCAACACTTCCAGGCCGCGCCGCCCGCGCTGGCGCTTCAGCGAATCCCCGGAATCCGCAACCAGTTGCAGCTCATGCAGTACAAAGCGCGGGACTCCGAGCGTACCATCCAGAAAATGCGTCTCGCAGATGTCGGCAATGCGCCCGTCAATCAAGACGCTGGTATCCAGAAGCTTCAGGCAAGAGGAACTGGCAGCAGCGGGCACGGCAACGGAGTGCGGCAAAGGGTAGTGGAAATCGCGCGCTTTGCGCGAGCCCACTGCCAGTCCTAAATATCCAAGAGCAAACAGCGAGGTGCATTCGAAGAACGACTTGGTAGGTTCAGGCTCAGCAGTACGGGAAATAACCAGGGTAATGAGGAGGGCCGCGAGGAGACCGAGGACCGCGCCGATCATTCCCCCCATCAGCCCGCTGATCTCCGCGCGACGCATGCGCAATTCCGCCAGCAAAATCACCATAGCCATCAGGAAGCCGAGACCCGCGGCAGGGAGTCCGTGGGCGCCGAACGGGCTCAGCGAGTAACACAACACGACCGCCGCGCTGACCAAAACGATGCGTGCCGCCCAAAAGTCCCAGCTGTGGTTCAAAAAGTGACCTGCGCGAACTCCTTGGTGCGAAGCGCCGCCGACCGGGAGCGCGCTCGGCACGTCAGAGGCTGCATGAATCCGCGGGTAAACGTAATTGTGGCCCATGAATCCTCACCTTACGGCAAGAATTGACCTGCTTCCGCGAAAAGCTGCAGCAGGGCAACTGACTGCAGTTCCGCGAAACTAGTAACGAGGCTGTCTATATACTCTCCCATTAGGCATCAAGTCAAGGAGAAGCTGCGCTGACCAGTTACTCATTTTTCGATTGGCCGAATCACTGGAGTTGAACGAACGCTTCAAGATCAGAGTGTCGCGGTTCAGCACCTTCGGGCAGAAGTACCTCGCCCGATCTGCAAGGCAGCGTGACTCAAGGCACGTAGAAACGCGGAACGCGCTGGCTGACCGCGCACAACAAGTCTGAGGTGACCGTGCCGAGGCTGCGCGCGATCACATTTGCCGGATAAACGTTCTCTCCGTCGGTCCCGTAAACTGTCGCTACATCTCCGATCGCCACGTCGGGAACGTCGGTAACGTCCAGCAGCGTCACATCCATGGAGACGATCCCGATCATTGGCGCGCGGTGCCCTCGAATATAAACGCTGCCGCGATTGCCCAGCGAGCGATGGATGCCATCGCCGTATCCCGCCGACATCACCGCGGTCTTCGATGGCCGCTGCGCGACCCAGCTGGCGTTGTAGCCCACGCTGTCTCCGGCAGCCACGGAGCGCAGGCCGATCAGCCGCGCGCGCAGGCTCATCACCGGACGCAGCGGAAGCTTCGATTCGATTTCGTTGCGGCGCTCAATGGGATCGAGTCCGGGGTGATATCCGTACAGAATCGCGCCCGGCCTCACCATGTCGGCCCAGGTTTCCGGACGCGCCGCGATGGCCGCGCTGTTTGCCAGGTGCAGTAGCCCGGTGTCCACTTTCAGCGCTCGCAACCGGTCCACCGCCGTGTAGAAGCGTTCCGTTTGCAGCCGCGTCTGAATCCCGGTGGAGGAGTCGTTCAGGACTTCTGAGGAAGCAAAGTGCGTGAACACGCCATCGAGCTGCAGGTGCGGACACCTGGCCAATTGCCGGGCGAAACAATCTGCGTCGCTCGGGGCAATCCCCAGGCGGTTCATCCCCGTATCAACCTTCACGTGAATCGCCACGTGTTTCTTGCGCAGCTTCGCGGCCGCTTCGAACGTCGCCAGTTGTTCGCAGCGATGAATCGCGGGCGTCAAATCGTGTTCCAGAAAGTTCTTTTCTTCGCCGGGCCAGAATCCCCCAAGCACCAGGATGGGCGTGCGCACACCCTTCTTGCGGATCTCGATTCCCTCTCCCGCCGAAGCGACGCCGAACCAGTCGGAGCCAATCTTCTCGAGAGCTACGGCCACCTGCGCGACGCCATGGCCGTAGCCGTTGCCCTTCACGATGGAGAGCACCTTGCGCGGCGTCTTCCTTTTTTCGGACCTGGGATTGATGTAGTCGCGAATGGCGCGGTAGTTCTGCGCCAGCGCCGAAACCGAGACTTCCGCCCACACGGGACGTCCAACAAATCTGCTTGGGTCGTTTTTCCTGCTGCGCATGAATCTTCCTGAGAAATCCAGTTTACGACACTCCTGCGATACTGCCTAAAACCTGTTGCCTAAAAGCTGTGGCCGCAAGCGCGTGAATGACAACAGCTGGAGAGAGCACGAATGTAGCCAACGGAATCGTGGACAGGCACAGTTATCAGCATCAGGGCTAGACGGAAAACCCGCCGCTAAATACCTGATTTATTGTGACTTAACGATTCTCTGACAGGTGCCGTCGCCCCCCTGTACAAAGTACGTCTAACGGCTTCTTCTTGCCCTGCTGTGTGCGCGCGGACGCGGTGTGTCCGAGATTACATCTCGTCGCCGCCCGCAAACTGCGAGAACGCATCCGGCGCCGCTTCTTCAAATCGCGTCAACCGGCTGCGAAATACAAATTTCACTTTATCGGTCGGGCCGTTCCGTTGCTTCGCGATCAGTATGTCTGCCATGTCGCGTTCTTCCGGCGTGGCATTCAAGTTAAAGAAGTTGGGGCGGTAGATGAACATCACGACGTCGGCGTCCTGTTCGATGGCGCCCGATTCGCGCAAGTCGGAAAGCTGCGGCCCGCGTTCCTCGCGTTCCGGCGCACGTGTCAACTGGCTGAGCACCAGCACGGGAATCTGCAACTCCTTGGCAAGCCCCTTCAGCCCGCGCGAAATGCTGGCCACTTCTTCCTGGCGGGAATTGAACCGCCCGCGCGCTGTGATCAACTGGAGGTAGTCGACGATCAGCAGGGAAAGGCCCTTGTCGCGTTTCAACCGCCGGGCTTTCGCGCCAATTTCCAGCACGCTGTTGGACCCCGCATCGTCAATCCACAACGGCGCGGCGGAGATTGTCCCCAGCGCTTCCGTCATGCGGCGCCAGTCCTCCCTGCTCAGGTGCCCGGAGCGGAATTTGTGCGCGTCGATCTGGGCGACCGAAGCCACCAGGCGTTGCAGCAACGATTCCTTGGACATTTCCAGGCTGAAGACCGCTACCGGCATCCCCGCCCGAATCGAAATATTTTCCGCCAGATTCAACGCCAATGCCGTTTTTCCCTGCGACGGGCGCGCGGCAAGAATAATCAGTTCCGAAGGCTGCAAGCCGGAGAGCAGCTTGTCCAACTCGCCGTAACCAGTGGAAATGCCGGTGACGCTCTTCCCTTCACGAAAAATCTTTTCAAGGCGCTCGAAATTATCGCGAACCAGGTCCTTGATGGGAATCAGCCCGGCCTTCACGCGATCTTCGGCAAGCGCAAAAATACTGGATTCCGCGCTGTCCAGTATGACGTCCGCGCCGTCTTCGCCCTCGAGTGCGCTCTGCTGAATCTTGTGCGTGGCATGAATCAGGTTGCGCAGCAGCGCCTTCTCGCGCACGATCCGCGCGTAGTGGTCGACGTTCGATACCCGTGGCATCCCGTCGACCAGCGACGCCAGGTACGGCGCCCCACCCGACGCTTCCAGTTCCCCGTGCCGGTGCAATTCCTCCGTCAGCGTTACCAGGTCGATGGCCTGCTGCGCTTCCGCCAGCGCCACCATCTGCGTGAACACGTTGCGATGCTGCGGCAAGAAAAAGTCTTCGGCTTTCAGGGACTCGATGGCGGCGTTCAGCGCGTTGTTGTCTAGGATGATGGCGCCGAGGATGGAACGTTCCGCGTCAATATTGCTCGGCAGCGGTTTCTCGATGGTGGTATCAGCAGGCATGATGGGACGGAAAAGCCCGTCTGGTTTTCGCTTTCTCTTCGCTATTGGAACATTTTTCCCGCTGGAAGGCAAGTGCGGATTCGTTTTTCCGTTGTTTGCGTTCCCCTGCGTCGAAGTGATGCGCTGATTGTGCGCGTGTCTTTCGTTCGCGTCAATCGGACTGCTTGTGAATCGCGAAGGAAAACCGGTGAAAAACTTTTTCGAGGCCCGAGTCTAGGTCAGAGAGAATTCGCGGCGAGCTGCAGGCAGCACTTCTTGCTCGATTTGATCGGAGCATTCATCTTGGGCTACTTCGAGATCGTAGCTCGCTTGCAGATTCAGCCAGAATCGCGCCGTGGTGTTGAAGTATCGAGCAAGCAGAAGCGCGGTATCGGTCGTGATGCCCCGCCGTTCATGGACGATTTCAGAAATCCGCGTAACGGGAACACGCAGGGACCAGCGCCAGTTTGTTGATGCCAAGCCTCCCAACACTTTCCGGGAGGTGCTGCCAGATCGCGTGACTCCACGGCACTGTCGAGCAATCGCAGCTTCCGCCCGGGCGACTGGCTCGATGGCGGCAAAGCGTGAGGCGCGTTGGCGGTGATACAGCTTTTCGGTGCCTCGACAGCGAACCGACCGCAGCACCGGTTAAATAGGATAACGTTGTACGTTAACGTCAAACGTGATGGCCTGCGAGTTGCGGAGGAAATCGTTGCACAACTTTCTTGCACTGGTATGGCAAGATGCTCGTGCCACAAATCGGAAAGGCGAATCGCGATGAAAACCACCCGCGGCAGAAATCATTGGCTAAGGCGCGCCACCGCAGCCCTTTTACTTTACGCTGCCGCATTTCTGGTGACCGGTGCGGTCGCAGCGTTCGCGCAATCCGCGCCGTCGCAGGTCCCTGTAGCTTCGCCGTATGCCGCGGCAAGTGACAACGCCAATCGCCAGGCCAAGGAGTGGATCGCGCGAGGCACGCCAGGTTTGGCGCTGGCCGTGGCAGTCGACGGAATAATCGTCTACTCCGAAGGGTTCGGCTTCGCCGATCTGGAGGAGCGCGTGCCCGTCTGGCCAACCACCAAATTCCGCATCGGCAGCATTTCCAAGCCGCTGACAGCGGTCGGACTGATGGAGTTGGTACAATCCGGAAAGCTGGATTTGGATGCTCCCATTCAGAAATACGTGCCGTCCTTTCCTGATAAAGGTGCTGTGATTACGGTGCGAATGGTCGCTGGTCATCTCGGCGGCATCCGGCATTATCAGGGCGACGAGTTCGCCATCCAGAAGCATTACGCCAATGTCACCGCGGGCCTCGCCATCTTTAAAGACGATCCCCTCGTTTCGCCGCCGGGAACGAAGTTTAACTATTCCAGTTACGGCTTCAACCTGCTGAGCGCCGCAATAGAATCGGCGTCGGGACAAGACTTCCTTTCCTACATGGAAGAAAACGTGTTCGCGCCGTTCGGCCTGGTCCACACCACGCCGGACCTGAACTCGCAAATCGTGGAGCAGCGCTCGCGCTTCTACGAATGGCCCAAAAATGGGCCGGTAGAAAACGCTCCGTACGTCGACAATAGTTATAAATGGGCCGGGGGCGGCTTTCTCTCAACTGCCGAAGATCTCGTCCGTTTCGGCTGCGCTCTACTCCAGCCCGGTATCCTGAACGCGCAATCCCTGAAAACTATGTTCACGTCGCAAAAAACGAGCGCCGGCGACGAAACTGGCTACGGCATTGGCTGGGGCATTGGCAAGAGTCCTTCGGGAAAGCGGTTTTACGCACATTCCGGTGGCTCAGTCGGTGGAACGTCGCAATTGATCGTGTATCCCGACAGCCACGTGGTCGTGGCGCTGGTCACAAATCTCTCGGACGGCACATGGAAGACGGAAGAGCTGAAAGCCGTTGCGGAAGCTTTTGAAGCTATCAAGAAATAATCTTTGTGCGGTGCTCAGAATCGAGACAAAAAAAGAGGCACGATTACTCGGTGCCCCTTGGTCGCATTCTAGAGAATCCGTCGAAAGCTTACGCTTCCTTATTGACGTGGATCTTGATCTCGGCAGTGATATCGCGGAACACCTTGACGGTGACCGGATATTCGCCCAGCGCCTTGACGGGGTCTTTTAACTGAATCTGCCGCTTGTCCACTTCAAAGCCCTGCGCCTTCAGTCCGTCGGCAATGTCAGCCGTGGTCACCGAACCGAACATCTGCTCGTTCTCGCCGGTCTTGCGCGTGAACTTCAGCGACACTCCCGTCAGCAACTCGGCCTGCTTCTTCGCGGCGTCCAGTTCCGTCGCGGTCTTCTTCGCCAAAGACCCGCGAATGCGTTCCAACGCCTTCATGTTGCCGGCCGTGGCTTCAATCGCCAGCTTGTGCGGCAAAAGAAAATTGCGCGCGTACCCGGGCTTCACGGTCACAACGTCTCCGCGGTTCCCCAGCTTTTCGACATCTTCTTGAAGAATGATCTGCATATGAAATCCCTAGCTCCCTTTCCTGACCTTTAGGCCTTCGGGGCCTCAACTGCGGGAACGACCACGCGAGGTGCCTGGGTTCCCGCCGCGCTGCCGGCAAACGGCAGCAAAGCAATATTCCGCGCGCGCTTGATGGCCACGCCCAGCCAGCGCTGGTGCCGCGCGCAAACTCCCGTCATGCGGCGCGGCAAAATCTTTCCGCGTTCCTGCACGAACTGCGCCAGGATGTCGGCGCGCTTGTAGTCGATGAAGTCCATCTTCTCGACGCAGAACTTGCAGACCTTCTTCTTGCGGAAATACTGCCGCTTGCCGCGAGGCCGCCCGCCTGGTCCACCGGGACCGCCCGGTCCGCCTTCCCGACGCCCTCCGCCACCGCCGCTATGCCCGCCTTCGCGGCGACCCCCGCCGCCACCTTGTCCACCACCGCCTTCGCGCGTTTCCCGCGGTGCCGGCGCCGACGGAGCGGCGGCCGTCACTGGTTTCTGTTCCTCTGACATACGTTCCTACCTTTCCCATGTGCTCCGGGCTTTCCTGAGCGGAGCTTCCCAATCAAATCTTTTCCTGCGCGGCGCGCATCAACAGAATCTCTCGCGAACCGCATCATCCAGAACCGCGCCTAGCTGGCCGGAGAGGCCTGTTCTGCCTGTGGCGCAGCCGGAGCCGGTGACGGCGCGGGTGTGCGGCGCGGACGCCGCGCGGCGCGCACTTCGCGCTTGTGCGAAAGCTTCTTCTGCCGCTTCAGGTCTTCGTCGAGCCGCACGGTCTGATACTTGATGATGGAGTCCGCGACACCCAGGCGGCGCTCCAGTTCGTGCACCAGTTCACCGTGATTGGTGCGCACCTGCTGGTAAACGTAGATGCCTTCGCGGTGTTTCATCACCTTGTAGGCAAGCTTCCGCGTTCCCCAGTGCTCGGTCTTCTCGATCTTTCCGCCCTTCTCTTCGCAGGCGTGTTCGAGAGTGGCGATGACTTTCTTGATTTCCTCTTCCGGCGTCGCCGGGCGGGCAATAAAGATCAAATCGTACAAACGCTCTTCCATAATGACCTCGTTTCTTCCTGTTCCGGGCGCAAATCCCGGGAAACCTGTTCCTATCGGTCGCGAACTCCGCCGCTACTTTGCTTCTTCCGGCGGCGGCACTCGGCGGTTGTACTTGTTCATGGTGGCCGCGATCCCTTGCCCCAGCAGCAACTCCACCGCATCTGCCGCGCCCGCCACCATTTCTGCCGCCACTTCCAGCTCGGCCTTTTTCATCGGCCGCAGAACGTAAGCGGCAAGGTCGCCAACCGGATGATCCGGACCGCATCCCAGCCGTAGCCTTGCAAATTCCTGCGTTCCCACGGCGCTGGTCACAGACTTCGCGCCGTTGTGCGTCCCCGGGCGCCCGCGTTCCCCGATGCGAATCATCCCCCACGGTAAATCCCGCTCGTCAAAAATCACCAGCAGGTCCTGTGGCTTCCAATTCGTACTTCCCCAGCAGCTCCCTCACCGAGATGCCACTCAGGTTCATGTACGTCTGCGGCTTGGCCAGAACGACTTCTTCTCCTGCCAGCTTGCCGCGGCCCACCAGCGCCTTGCCCTCGGGCCGTTCCACGCGGATAGACGCGCGATTCGCGATTTCGTCCACCGCCAGGAATCCGAGGTTATGCGGCGTCCACTGATACTCCGGGCCAGGATTGCCAAGGCCAACAATGAGCCGCATAGCGCTTCGCACCAGACCGGCGAAAAAGAATTACTTCTTCTTTTCCGGCTTCTCCGCTTTCTCTGCTGCCTTGGGCTTGCCTTCTTCCTCGGCGCCTTGTTCGCCTTCCACTTCCTTCTTGCCCTTCTTGATGACTTCCGGCTCCGCAGGCGTTGTTCCAACCACTGCGGCTTCCACCGGCTTCTCTTCCTCGACACGCAGCGCCACGACGTGCGCGACAACGCTGTTCGCGTCGGTCAGCAACTTCGCCTTGGTCTTATCGAGCGGCAGATCGGAGGCGCGCAAGCTCTGGTTCAGCGCCAGCCCGCTCACGTCCACCTTGAACTCCGTCGGAATGTCGGCAGGCAAGCACTCGACTTCCACCTCCCGCATCACCGTTTCGAATACTCCGCCCTGCACCTTCACGCCCGAGGGTTCCCCGAAGGTGTGCACCGGCACCTTCACCTTCATGCGCACGTCCATGGCAATGCGCAGAAGATCCACGTGCAGCAAGTGCCCGCTCACCGGATCCACCTGCCAGTCTTTTACGATCGCGGGTTCCTGCTTGCCTCCCAGATTCACCTGGAACAGGGTGTTGTGTCCGGTCTCCGACCGTAGAATTGCCGTCACCTGCTTGGCGTTCACTGACAGCGGCAACGCTTCGCCTTTTCCGCCGTAAAGCACCGCCGGCACATTGCCGGTCTGGCGCATGCGGCGCGCTTCGTTTTTGCCCCGTTGGGAGCGGGGCGCCCCTTCAACAATAATTTGAGCCATAGCTTCTTTCCTTCCGTGGAATCTCTTCCGGCCCGATCGCGCCGGACAAAATCAGATAAACAGCTCGCTGATGGAAGTCTCCTCGTGAATCGAACGAATGCCACGCGCGAGCAAGTCCGCAACGCTTAAGATCGTGACCTTCTTCAAATTCCTGGCGGCTTGCGAAACGGGCACTGAATCGGTGGCCACCACTTCCGTAATCCGCGAATTCTCAATGCGCTCCACCGCCGGGCCGGAAAATACGGCATGCGTGCAAGCCGCAAAAACCTGGGTAGCCCCTTCCCGAATCAGCGCGTCCGCGGTTTTCACCAGCGTGCCCGCCGTATCGATGATGTCGTCCACGATCAGCGTGCTTCTTCCCTTCACATCGCCGATCAGGTTCATCACTTCGGTCACGTCCAGGTCCACGCGGCGCTTGTCCACGATCGCCAGCGGCGCTCCCAGTTTCTTCGCAAATGCGCGGGCGCGCTCCACTCCGCCCGCATCCGGCGAAACCACCGTCAGGTTCGGCAGTTTCTTGTTCCGGAAGTAATCCACCAGCACCGGGGAACCGTACAAGTGATCCACCGGCACGTCGAAATAGCCCTGAATCTGCGGTGCATGCAAATCCAACGTCAGCGCGCGGCTGGCACCCGCCGTTTCCAGCAAGTCCGCCACCAGTTTCGCGGATATCGGAACGCGCGGCTTGTCTTTACGGTCTTGCCGCGCATAACAGTAGTACGGCAACACCGCGGTAATCCGCCACGCGGAGGCGCGCTTGAACGCATCGATCATCAGCAGCAGCTCAAGCAGGTGGTTGTCCACCGGATAGCTGCAGGGCTGCACCACAAAAACGTCTGCGCCGCGCACGTTCTCCAAAATCTGGAAGTAAATCTCGCCGTCGCTGAACCGCCCGAGCAGCGCTTTGCCGAGCGGCACATTCAGATGACGGCAGATCGATTCCGCCAAAATCGGATTTGCCGTCCCGCTAAAAATCTTGAATCGCTCGTCGTGCACGCCACGCCACCCTGGTCACCGCTTTGCGGTGACACTTGACCTGGATCTGCAACCTGAGACAGTTCAATAAGGAGTCAGAAACACGGAGAGGCGTTGCGGTCTAACCCACAATCGCGCTTTTCACCAAACGCGCATACCTCGCACGCGAGATGCTCTCGCAAACAAAGGTCTGATCTTGCGGGAACCCGACAACGGCTCGGCGCGCCTTCGCTGGGCTCGGGAAAACTCCAAACACCGCCGAACCGCTACCAGCCAGCAAGGCTTCTGACGCCCCAATCCGGAGCAACGCCCGCTTGATCTTTCCAAGACGGGGGTGACGCTGGAAAACAGCCGCCTCGAAATCGTTCGAAAGGCTCTCTTCCTGCGCGCTCCAGCACAGAGCACAGAACCCATATAGCTTATGGGCTGCCGCGGATTTTGTCAACGAAGCCAACTCCGGCGCGTGCAGCCAGCGGTACGCGTCCGGCGTCGGTACGTGAATGTCCTTCGGCGAAACAATCAGCAGGCTCACCTTGGCGATATCCGGCAGGGGATAGATCTCGTCACCCTTGCTCACCCCTAGAGCCCGTCCGCCAAACAGAAAGAACGGAACATCGGCTCCTAAGCCTGCGGCAATGGACATCAGCTGCGCCGCGCTCATTTTCTTTTCTGTGAACCGCAGGTATCCGAGCAAGGCCGCGGCCGCATCGCTGGACCCGCCCCCCAAGCCTCTCCCGGCCGGAATCTGTTTCTCCAGCAAAATCTCTACCCCGGCGCGTACTTTCAATTCGCGCCGCAGCATATCCACGGCTCGGTATACCAGGTTCTTTTCCAAGGGCTCTTGGGAAAGCGTCTCATTCCCAGTAACGGTAAGCGTAATTTCCGGACGGCGCGAACTCCGCAGTCGCAATCTGTCGTGCAGCGACACAGTTTGGAAGATGGTCCGCAACTCGTGGTAGCCATCTGCCCGCTTGCCCAGAACTTCAAGACGCAGGTTTACTTTTGCGTGCGCCGGGATCCGGACTTCTTTCATTCGGTTAGCTCAGGGTTTTGCGTCGGGCGACGCGGCTTTCTGCGCCACGCGGTGCTTCATTTGGCCGAGTTTCTTTTCCAACTCCGCGACTTTATCGCTTTCCACGTCCGAGGGCAACGACTTGTGCCAATCCGCCAGCGCCTTTTCCCACTCCGCCGCGGCTTGTTCCGAACGGCCCTGCTTCGCGTAGATGTCTCCCAAGTGCGTGCGAATGGTCGGATCACCCGGGTCGCGCTGCACCGCCTTGTGCAGATTGGTTTCCGCTTCGTCCAGTTTGTTCTCTTTGAAGTACACCCAGCCAAGGCTGTCCAGGTACGCCCCGTTGTACGGGTCTTGATCGAGCGCGCGCTGAATCATCTCCTGCGCTTCGTCCAGGCGAATCCCGCGGTCCGCCAGCATGTAGCCGTAATAATTCAGCGCCGGCGCGTTCTTCGGGTTCAGGTCCAAAGTTTTCTTGAACTGTTCCTCAGCCTTATCGAACTGTTTCTGCCGTTCGTAGATCGCCCCGAGCAGAAAATAGGCCATTTCATTTTCTTGCGGGTCTTTCGACAGCGTCTGTGCTTTGCGGACGCTATTTTCGGCTTCCGTGTACTGGTGCCCGCGTTCATAGATTTGCGCGATATTCAGATACACGTCGCGATCCGATGCGCTACCTTTCAGCGCGCTTTGCATCAGCTTCACGGCTTCGTCGGTCTGCTGGTTCTCACCCAACAACATGGCGTAACTGGCGCTGATCGCCGCATCATTCGGATACTTGGCGATCGCTTCTTTACCGATCTGCAGGGCCTTGGTCAGTTCCTTTGCCTGGTGGTACGTCTCCATCAGCAGAAGCCGCGCCCGGCGGTCCTCTTCGTCGCCCAGGTGCGCCAACTCCTGATACGAAGTAATCGCTGCCGGAATATTTTGTGTGTCGCGATAGAGTTGCCCCAGCTGCTGGTACAGAATCGCCAGGGTACGCCGGCGCGAGGGCAGCACCGTCGATTGCGATTTCACCCGCGCCAGCGCATCGCTAAGCACGCGAATTGCGTCCTCGAAGCGTCCCTGCGACTCGTAAACAATGGCCTCGTTGTATAACACGTCCAGGCTGCCCGGCGCATACTGCTTGGCCTTCATCAGGCTGTCTTCGGCCTTATCCAGCTGGTGCAGTTCGCGGTAGATCTGCGCGAGGCGCAGATAGTTGTCGGAGTCTTCCGGCATCACCTCGACCAGCTTCTGGTAGACCGCGAGCGCTTCCGGATATTTTTCCTCAGAGAGCAGCGTCTGCCCCAGCCCGCGCAAGTGACTCAGTTCCGAAGGATCCAGCTCCACGGCTTGGCGGTACGCTTTCTCCGCCTTGGCGTAATCTTTCGTTTGGGTGTAAGCATCGCCCAGCAGATCATAAAGAGTCGGTGAAGGGGTGCGCGCGGTCGTCGATTCCAGCAGTTGGATGGCCTCTTCGGCTTTGTTCTCGTCCAACAGCAGCTGCGTCAATTGCTCCATGGCCGCATCGTTCTCCGGGTCTTCCTTCAGCATCCCGCGCAGCACATCCTCGGCCTTTTCTGGCTCGTTGTGCAACCGGTACAGCCGCGCCAGCCACAACGCGGATTCCTGATCCGCGGGGTCCAGCCGGTGCACCGCGTTGTATTCCGCGATCGCCTTGCTCACCATTTCCGTTTGCACGCCTGTGCCGTTAATGTCCCCCAAGCTCTTCAGGTAAATCCGCCCTAGCAGCCGGTGCGTCGCCAGGTCATTGGGGTCGCGCTTCAGAATTTCGTTGGCTTCCACCACCGCGTCGTGTACACGCTGCGCCTTCCAGTACATCTCCGCAAGCCGCTCGCCGATGATCGGCGACTTCGGGTCCAGCGTATAAGCCCTCTTGTACGCTTCGATGGCTCTGGTGGCGTATTCGCTTTGGCTGGTCTGTTCGTACTGCAGTTCGTAAAGATGGCCCACCGTGAAGTTGTAATAGGCCTCCGCGCGGGGAGACATTTTCTCTGATGCGCTCGTCGCAGGGCTGCTGAGGAGCTGGCCGAGGGTCGGCAGCGCGGCCAGTGCAACGACGGCGATGGTGAGAGCGAAGCGAATTGTCTTCATAAGTTGTCCAGGATTTTAAAGTATCCCATGCAGGAGGAACGCGGTCAAAAGCGAAAAAGGAGGCGTTTCAAAGATCATGGGCCCACAAGGCTAGGATGCCGAGAAACGGCAAAAAGGTGGGAAAGAAAATGCTTGCCTTACTACTGTAGTTCTGCAATTATCGAAATATGTCCAAGCCCGATCCGCTCCTCGTTACCCGCTCGGCCGAGCGCTTCTGCGCTCTCGGCGCCGAACCGCGCCTGCAAATTGTGCGCTTGCTTCTCTCTGCGCACCCCACGGGCATGGTTGCCGGCGAAATTCAGGATGAACTCAACATCCCCGCTTCCACCCTCTCTCACCATCTCGAAAAACTCCGCCAGGTCGGCCTGGTGTGCGTCCGCCGGGCGGGAACATTCCTCTGGTACACCGCCAGCACCGACGCGCTTCGCGAAGTGCTTGGCTTTCTGTATGACGAATGCTGCACACGGAATCGCGCCGTTCCCGAAGAAGCCATAGTCCACATCTCGAAAGGATAGGAGCAAACCATGAGCGATAGCGACATCCAGGACGCCGTGAAAGAAAAGTACGGCGCAGCGGCCCAGCAGGTTTCCGCCGGCAAGACCGCTTGCTGCGGCGGCGGCGCCGAACTCAGCGGTTGCGACCCCATCACCCGCAATCTCTACAATGAATCGGAAAAATCCGCATTGCCCGCGGATGCTGTAGCCGCTTCTCTCGGCTGCGGGAACCCCACCGCCTTGGCAGAACTCAAGCCCGGCGAAATTGTGCTCGACCTAGGCTCCGGCGGCGGCATTGATGTTCTGCTTTCCGCGAAGCGCGTGGGTCCCACCGGCAAGGCCTATGGCGTCGACATGACCGACGAGATGCTCGCCTTGGCGCGCGAGAACCAGAAAAAGGCCGGCGTGCAGAACGTCGAATTCCTGAAAGGCACCATCGAGAATATCCCTCTGCCGGAAAATTCCGTCGACGTCATCATCTCCAATTGCGTCATTAATCTCTCCGCGGACAAGGACCGCGTCATGCGCGAAGCTTTTCGTGTGCTGAAGCCCGGTGGCCGCTTTGCCGTCTCCGACGTGGTCGTTCGCGGCGAAGTCCCCGCCGATATTCGCAAGAGTATGGAACTCTGGGTAGGCTGCATGGCTGGCGCGCTTGAGGAAGCCGAATATTTGCAGAAGCTACAGGCGGCAGGTTTTACTTCCGCGCACGTCCAGCCAACTCGCGTTTACCACGCCGAAGAAGCGCGCGCGTTTCTCTCAGCCGCGGGTCTCGACCCCGATCGCGTCGCTCCGTTCCTCGACAACAAATTCATGAGCGCCTTCATCCGCGCCAGCAAACCGGCGGCTGCCGCCTGCTGCGGCCCCTCTTGCTGCGGATAGAAATTCAGTCTATGCCAGCGCATTACAACGTTCTTTTTCTCTGTACCGGGAACTCCGCGCGCTCCATTCTCGCCGAAGCCATCCTGAACCATCGCGGCGCGCCAACCTTCCGGGGCTTTAGCGCCGGCAGTCATCCCACCGGCCGCGTTAATCCTTACGCCCTACAGGAACTCGAAGCCAGCGGTTTGCCCACCGCCGGAGCGCGCAGCAAGAGCTGGGAGGAATTCGCCAAGCCCGGCGCGGCAAAAATGCACTTTGTCTTTACCGTGTGCGACAACGCCGCGAACGAAACCTGCCCGATCTGGCCGGGACAACCCATGACCGCGCATTGGGGCGTTCCGGATCCTGCCGCCGTCGACGGTTCACCCGATCAAATCGCTCGAGCCTTCCGCGAAACCTTCGTTACCCTTGACCGGAGAATCGCGCTGTTTCTCAGCCTGCCGCTCTCGAGCCTCGATCAACTGGCCATCAAAAAGGAAATTGATCGGATTGGCGGACAATGGTGAAGCAGTCTGATCCGAGTCCCGTTCCGGCTTCCCGTGTCAAACGGTTGAATATCTTCGAACGCTACCTGAGTTTGTGGGTTGCCCTTTGCATGCTCGCCGGTGTTGCGCTCGGAAAATTTGCGCCTGCTTTTGTGGGCGTCCTGCGCGCTCTGGAATTCGGGACCGGCAGCCAGATCAATCTGCCTATCGCTGTGTTCATCTGGCTGATGATTATTCCCATGATGATGAAAGTCGATTTCACGGCGATTCAGGCGGTGGGCAAGAAACCCAGAGGAGTGCTGGTTACGCTGTTCGTTAACTGGATGGTCAAACCATTTTCCATGGCTTTGATCTCCTGGCTTTTCTTCCGCCATGTCTTTTCTGCGTGGATTTCTCCCGCTGAAGCCAGCCAGTACATCGCGGGCACCATCATTCTCGCCGCCGCTCCCTGCACTGCCATGGTTTTTGTGTGGAGCTATCTGACAGATGGAGATCCTGCGTACACCCTGGTGCAGGTTTCTCTCAATGATCTCATCATGCTGTTTCTTTTCGCGCCGATAGTGCGCTTCCTCGTCCGTGGCGCGGCATCGCTTTCCGTGCCTTTCCGTGTCCTGTTTCTGTCCGTTGTCGCCTTCATCGTGATTCCTCTGGCCGTGGGCGCGACCTTGCGCGCTGGGTTCCTTCGCCGTCGCGGAAAAGACTGGTTCGAGGGCGTCTTGCTCCCAAAATTTTCACCCCTCACGATTCTCGCGTTGCTGGCCACGCTGGTCCTCATCTTCGCGTTCCAGGCAGAGAACCTCACGGGCAAGTCCGTGCATGTTTTGTTGATTGCGGTGCCGATTCTTCTGCAGGTGTACTTTAATTCGGCCTTGGCATATGGATTGATGCGGCTGTTTCGGGTGGAATATCAGGTCGCGGCTCCGGGGGCGCTGATCGGCGCGAGCAACTTCTTTGAACTTGCCGTCGCCACCTCCATTGCTTTGTTTGGAGCCGGCTCTGGGGCCGCCTTGGCCACCGTTGTCGGCGTGCTGATCGAAGTACCGGTCATGCTCTCTGTCTGCCGCGTTTGCAATCGCACGCGTCACTGGTTTCCGGTCACTCCCGCGCAAAGTCCCGTTCAAACGCACTAGCGCAATCTCAGTGCAGGAAATGCCGCATGCTCGTGAACACCATCGCCAGCCCCCAGCGATCGGCCGTTGCAATCACCTCGGGGTCCTTCACGGACCCGCCTGGCTGAATCATCGCCGTGGCTCCCGCCTTTGCGGCTTCTTCCACGCCGTCGGGAAACGGAAAGAACGCATCGGAAGCGAGCGCAGTCCCTTGAAGCGAGTTCTGCGCCTTCATCACCGCGAGTTTCACCGAATCCACGCGGCTCATTTGTCCCGCCCCCACGCCGACCGTAGCCCCATCCTTTGCAAATACGATGGCGTTGGACTTTACGTGCTTGCACACTTTCCATGCAAACCGCAGGTCCGCCAGTTCCGTCTCGCTCGGCTCGCGCTTCGTCACCACGCGCAATTCTTTCCCTTTCAGAGTGCCCCGGTCCGGTTGCTGCACCAGCACGCCGCCCAGGATGCGCTTCAGTTGCAGTTCCTTGTCGTGGTCCAGCCCGCCCTGCGGCAATACCAGCAGACGCAGATTCTTTTTTGCCGCGAAAATATCCCTCGCTTCATCAGCAAATCCCGGCGCCACGATGCACTCCACAAACAGCCGCGACACTGCTTCCGCCGTCACCGCGTCGACAATGTGATTGAACGCCAGCACCCCGCCGAACGCTGAGATGGGGTCGCAGGCGTAGGCCTTCAGATACGCATCCAGCAAACTGGACTGCTGCGCCGCACCGCATGGGTTGTTATGCTTGATGATCACCGCGGCCGGCCGCTCGAATTCCGCCACCAGGCTGCGCGCCGCTTCCAGATCCACATAGTTGTTGTAGGAAAGCTCTTTGCCCTGAAGCTGCTTGGCCGCCGCCAGGCCTTCCGGAGCCCGCCCCGCCGGGACATACAGCGCTGCTGCCTGGTGCGGATTTTCTCCGTACCGCAATTCCCGTTGTTTGCGCAGCGAAACGTGCACTCGTTCCGGCAATATCGCGCGCGCGTTCACGTCCATGCTCTGCCCCGCAACCGACAGGCGCTCCAGTTCGGTGGCAATCAATCCATCGTAGCGCGAAGTCGTGGCAAACACTTTGCGCGCCAACTCTACTCGCAACGGCAAGGTCGTATCCCGGTTTTCTTCCAGTTCCTGCGCCACGCGGCCGTAGTCCGCCGGGTCCGTCACCACCGTCACGCTCTCGAAATTCTTGGCCGCGGATCGCAGCATCGTCGGCCCGCCAATATCGATGTTTTCGATCAGCTCCTCGGACGTCAGGTAGCCTTTCGCGGCCGTCGCTTCGAACGGGTACAGATTCACCACCACCAGGTCAATGGGCGCAATTCCGTGTTCCTTTGCCTGTTTTTGGTCCTCCAAGTGATTGCGGCGATACAGCAGCCCCCCGTGCACTTTGGGATGCAGGGTCTTCACGCGCCCGCCCAACATTTCGGGCCAGCCCGTCAGTTCGGAGACATCCTTCACCGTTACGCCTTCGTCGCGCAGCAGTTTTGCTGTGCCGCCGGTCGACAGAATCTCGATTTTCAACGCCGCCAGCCTTCTGGCAAATTCCACGACGCCGGTTTTATCGAATACGCTCAGCAGCGCCCGTTCCACTCCCATGTCTTCCTCCGGTGCTCTTCAGAACACTTTAGTGTACGCGGAGGAACGGAGTTTCGGAAAGTCGGGGCCTGTGGGAAATCTTTGTGGCTAATGAAACTACGATTTTACCAGCGCTTTCAGCTTCACTTGGCCGTCGACGACTTCCACCACATACTCCACGTCGCGGCAGTTCTTCTTTTCTTGCAGGTCTTTGGTCTTCTTCCTTACAAATTCGCTGAACCCCGCCTTGGTCACCTTACTGGTCTCTTCGCCGGCCGCTTGTTTCGCCTGCAAAAATGCCTCGTAGAGCTGATCGACTTTTTCGGTTTCCTTTTCCGGTTCGGAGCACACCATGCGAAATGCCCTGGCATCGTCGACATGGGTCTCAGCTGTCGAGCCCGTCTGCGTGGTCACCTGAATTTTCGCGCGCTCGGCTTCAATCGCTTTCGCAGCCGCTCCAAAATGCCGCTGAACTTTTCCTTCTTCGCGTTGCTGTAGCCGCTTGCGGAACATGTCCTTGTATTTCGCGTACGTCTGCGTAAGGTTGGTGTAACGGAACCGCTGCCCGTATTTCAGCTCGCCGCCGCGCTCCGCGTAGCGTTTCACCATCAAATCCACACGCCACTCGATTTCCGTGGGCGGGCGCTTCCGGCCTCCACCGAAGTACATTTCGTACTCGATTTTCAATTGCCGGATGTCGCGCTCGAGTTGCCCCAATTCCTCATCAATGGTGGCCATGAAGGCAGACTCCCTGACCCTTCATGCTAGGAGCGCCTGGGGCAAGCGTCAACCTGCATCCTCGTTCCCGCTGCGGATGAAACAACGGACTCCGGTACCCCGCCTGCCCTTTGGGCCAGCCCGCGGTTCATGCATCCGTTGCGGCAGTTTCGCGGCTGTGCTCAAATGTCGCCATGACCGTTCCCGGCAAACCCGCACCGTCCGGCGAGCAGGCCGCACTGCTGCGGCAAATGCCTTCCGTGGACGAACTACTGCAGCTGCCTCGCGTTGCCGAGCTTTGCTCGGAAAACGACCGCGGATTCATTGTCGACATCACGCGCCAGGTCCTTTCGCAATTGCGGAGGAACATTGCCACTGGGGAAGTGTCGGCGGAGCAAACGATGTCACCCGCAGACTTCGAAGAGCGCATTGTCCTGGCCATTCAACAGGAACTCGCTCCCTCCCTGCAGCCTGTCATCAACGCCTCGGGCGTCATTCTTCACACCAACCTGGGCCGCGCGCCGCTGCCCGCACAACTGATCGAAGACCTGCGCCGCACCGCCACGCAATACACCAATCTGGAGTACGACCTGGTTGCCGGGGCGCGTGGCAAGCGCGACGTTCACACCGCTCGATTGCTCCAACGCCTCACCGGCGCCGAGTCCGCCATCGTTGTAAATAATTGTGCCGCCGCTGTGCTGCTCACCCTCGCGGCCTTGGCTCGTGGCGGCGAGGCGATTGTTTCGCGTGGCGAACTGATCGAAATTGGCGACGGCTTTCGCATCCCGGAAATCATGGAGCAGAGCGGCGCGGTCTTGCGCGAGGTGGGCACAACCAATCGCACGCGCCTCGCCGACTACGAGCACGCCATCAACGAAAAAACGCGCGTGCTTCTGCGCGTCCATCCTTCCAATTTTCAGGTGACCGGCTTTACGGAAAAACCCGGCGTCGCCGAACTCATCGCCCTCGGGCAACGCGCCAATCTTCCGGTGCTCGAGGATCTGGGCTCTGGCTGCCTCGTCGATTTGTCCGCGCAAGGCATCAGTGAACCAACCGCCCGCGAAAGCATCTCGGCTGGTTTCTCGCTCGTGCTGTTCAGCGGCGACAAACTCCTCGGCGGTCCCCAAGCGGGGATCATCGCCGGCCAGAAGGATCTGGTCGCCAAAGTCCGCCGCCATCCACTTTTCCGTGCGCTCCGCGTGGACAAGCTCGCCATCAGCGCTTTGGAATGCACCTTGCGCGCCTATCTCCGCGCCGACTGGAACGCTCTGCCGTCCCAGCGCATGATTCGGCTCACGCCGGCAGAAATTGCCCAGCGCGCCAGCGATTTCTTACAGTCACTGCAGCGGCTCGTCGCCCATGCCGATGCGGAATTGCAAATCGCGGATGGCGAGTCGCTGGTTGGCGGCGGCTCGACTCCAGCGCAATCCCTGCCCACCAAGGTCCTTCGCATCAGCAGCACTCGTCATTCCGCCACGCAACTCGAGGCGCGGCTTCGCTGCCCGTCTGCGGGTATTCCCATCATCGCGCGCATCGCAGAAGACCGGCTCCTTCTTGACCTCCGCACCGTCTTCCCCGAACAGGATGCCGCATTGCGCGAAGCTCTAGTGGCCGCGCTGCGCTGAGCGGCGCCGCAGTTTCAGTAAAATGCTATGATGGCGGCGTGATATAGGGTCATATGGCCCCTGCGTTCATGCAATTTAAGGCGAAGCAGAAGAAACGCCTCCAGCGCCGCGCCAAGCTGCGCGGCAAGTCCTTCTCCCAGGAAGTGCGTGACGCCGCCGACCTCGATCTCGATCTGCCCGTTAGCACCGAGGAGGAACTGAAGAACCTTGCTCGGATGGCCAAGGAATCCGCCGACGGCAGCATTGCCCGGCTGGACGAAACGATTGCTTGTATTGACCACGACCCCAAAGCCATGAGAAACCTCGATGCGGCGACAGCGCGACGCCTTCCCGACAATTCTGAGAAGTAAACCGCCATGCTGAGCTTCATCGCCCGCAACCACAAACTTGTCGCCGCTCGCAAACCGCTGCCTGATCTGAAACCCGGCTGGGCGCTCATTCGCGTGCGCATGGCCGGCATCTGCAACACCGACGTGGAAATCTTGCGCGGCTATCACGATTTTCGCGGCACGGTGGGCCACGAATTCGTTGGCGACGTGGTTGCCGTTCATGGCCTCTCTGACTCCACGGCAAAGAAATGGCTCCGTAACCGCGTGGCTGGCGAAATTAACGTGTCCTGTTCGGCTTACGGCTATAAACCGGTCTGCGATTTCTGCCGCCGCGGCCTGAAGACCCATTGCGCGCGCCGTACCGTTCTGGGCATCGTTGCGCACGACGGGGCCTTCGCCGAGTATCTGACTCTCCCACTTGAAAACTTGCATCGCATCCCGGCGGAAGTAAGCGATGAAAAGGCCGTCTTCGTCGAGCCACTCGCTGCCGCCTGCCAGATTCTCGACCAAATCAATATTCGTCGGTTCCCTTCCGCCGCCGTTCTGGGCGATGGCAAACTCGCGCAGTTGATCGCCAGGGTTCTGCACGCCTCTGGCATGGCCGTCACCCTGTACGGCAAGCACGACTGCAAACTGAAATTGGCGCGCCGCGCAGGAATCAAAATGAAGAAAGTGCACGGCGACGCGCGCGATCTGAAAAATGTGCAGGAAAATTATCGTTTGGTCGTCGAAGCCACCGGCTCTCCCACCGGGCTGACCCTCGCCCAGCAGATGACCGAACCGCGCGGCACTTTGTTGCTTAAATCCACGTTCCACGGCGCTGCTGCGGTCGAGACTTGGCCGATGGTGGTGAAAGAAATCACCGTGGTCGGCTCGCGTTGCGGTCCCTTCGCCAAAGCCATGGCCCTGCTGCGTGACGGCAAAGTCCGTCCCTCGCCACTGATCTCGCGCATCTTCCCGTTGCAAGACGCGCCCAAGGCAATCGTCTACGCCCGAACGCCCGGCGTCATGAAAGTTCTGCTGAAAAACTATTAGTGCCTTCGCTTTTTTCCGGCATCCCGCTTCTCGAGCCAGTTGGAAATGCGATTCCATGGCAGCAGACCGGCGACGATGAAAATGACGCCCAGGGCGATCCAATCGAGTGTGGTCCTCAACCCAAATCGCCCCAAGCGGGCATTAAAACTCTTTTCCCACCAAATACCTTGTTGAAGCGCTAGGACACCGAGCGCCATCATAGCCAATCCCGGCGTTACGAGTGTGGCCCGGACCATCCATTCAGCGAATCTCGAATTTCCTTTCTCCATGAATGAGAAGAACTAACTACAGCCGGTTGATGCACGACGCCACGCACGCGGCCCCAAATCCATTATCGATGTTCACTACCGTCACATTCGACGCGCACGAATTCAGCATTCCCAGCAGCGCCGCCACCCCGCCAAAACTGGCTCCATATCCCGTGCTCGTCGGCACGGCAATCACCGGCACGCCCACCAATCCGCCCACCACGCTGGGCAGTGCGCCTTCCATCCCCGCGACGCAAACGATCACCCGCGCTTCATTCAGCTTGCCGCGATGATCGAGCAAGCGGTGAATCCCCGCCACTCCCACGTCGTACACCTGAGCGACGCGATTTCCCATCATGCGCGCCGTCAGCACCGCTTCTTCCGCCACCGGAATATCACTCGTCCCGGCGGACACCACCACAATCACGCCCTTCCCGGTAATCTCTTTGCTCCGCTCGATCGTAATCACCCTTGAAAGCGCGTGAAATTTCGCCACCCGGCTTACTCGCTTCACCGCCGCGAACATTTTCTCGTCCGCCCGGGTCACCAGCACATTCTGGCGCGACGCCTTCTTCTCCACCATCGCCCGCACAATTTCGGCCACCTGCCGCGGCGTCTTCCCTTTCCCAAATACAACTTCCGCGAACCCCTGGCGCAACGCCCGGTGGTGGTCCACCTTCGCAAAACCGATGTCTTCGAACGGCATATGCTTCAGCCGCTCCATCGCTGTTCCGGGCGACAGCTTTCCCGTGCCCACAGCCTCAAGCAGTTCCCGGATATCGAGTTCGTTCATGGAATCCCTGTCTGCCTACGGATTTTTCACACCGATAATTTTTCTCGCACTTTGATTGTCCGCATACACCTGCCATTCGGCGATCAAGCCATCGCGCACCACAACTCTCCACGCCGCCGGCACGCTCCAGTGGTTTTCCACCGGAAGTTCTCCCTTTACGGCAAGCGTACCTTCGGCGGAGCCAAATGCCGCCACCACATCGCCTTGCGAAAAAACGTCCGTGTGCGACACGCGATAATCAGGAAACATGCGAAAGTATCCGGCCCAGCCCTTGCGCATCGCTTCCCGGCCTTGCACGCGGTTCCCAAGCCCATCAGCAAATACGTGGTCTTTCGTCATCAACGCGCACAGTCCATCCACGTTTCGGGCATTAATTTGTTCCAGGAAGGCAAGCACAGTGTCCACAGGCAACTTCCCGCTCATGATCAATCCTCGCTCAATCGCGAAGTCTAGCATACGCTGAGAACTGTCCGCTGCCGCGCTCTCGCGACCACCTTGGCTTGACTTGCTGCGGGGCCGCTGCGAGACTGAACGTATCCGCCAAAAATCATGCCTTCGACAAAAGCATCCATCATTACGGTTGGGGTAACGGGCGCAAGCGGCGCCATCTTCGCCCAGAAGACTCTCTCCCTTCTTGAAAACGATTCGCGTGTTTCCCGCATTCATCTCGTGACTACCGAAACCGGCCAGCGGCTCTTTTCCGAAGAACTCGGCATCACTTCCGGCGATCTGAAAAAACTCCCGGCGCGCGTTCTCGGCCGTGCCCCAAAGAAAATTGAGACCATCTCCAACAAAGACGTTGGCGCTTCCATCGCCTCCGGCAGCTACCACGTCGACGCCATGATCGTCATTCCCTGCACCATGGGCGCGCTCGCCGCCGTCGCCAATGGCATCAGCGACGACCTCCTGTCTCGTTCCGCGGACGTCATGCTCAAGGAGCAACGCAAACTGATCCTCTGCGTTCGCGATACGCCTTTCAATCGCGTGCATCTGGAAAACATGTTGCGCGCGCAACAAGCCGGCGCGGTCATCATGCCGATTGTTCCTTCCTTCTACCACAACCCCAAAAACATCGACGACGTTGTCGCACAATTCGTGTGTCGCGTGCTCGCCCAGGCCGGCCTTCCACAGGACCACATGTTCCGCTGGACCGGAAGCGCCGCCGGAAAACGGCTGGAGTCCTAGACGCCGATGGCCAGCCGCATTCGTACCATCCTGGAAATGATCAAATTCGAGCATTCCGTGTTCGCGCTGCCCTTTGCGCTCACAGGCGCCCTGCTGGCTGCGCGCGCCACGCAACACGGCTGGCCCACGCTGCGCCAGATTTTCTGGATAATTCTCGCCATGGTCGCGGCCCGCTCTGCCGCCATGACTATCAACCGCATCGCCGATCTGCGTTACGACAAAGAGAATCCCCGCACAAAAATGCGCGCCCTGGCCACTGGCGCCCTGTCCGTTTCCTTCGCATGGATCTTTACGCTCATTGCCGTCGCGGTTTTCTTGCTTGCCGCCTGGCAGCTCAATCCTCTGGCGTTAAAACTCGCTCCGCTGGCCATCGCCATTCTCTTTTTCTATTCGTTCACCAAGCGCTTCACATCCTGGTCCCATCTTTTTCTTGGCTTCGCGCTCGGCATTTCCCCCGCTGCCGCCTGGATCGCCATCACCGGCAGCCTCGATTGGCGCATGCTGATTCTCTGCGCCGCCGTCACGCTCTGGGTTGGCGGCTTCGACGTGCTGTACGCTTGTCAGGACATCGAATTTGATCAGCAGTCTGGCCTGTTCTCCGTTCCCAAGCGCTTTGGCATTGCCAAGGCCCTGTGGATTGCTCGGGTCATGCACGTCGGCGTGGTGCTCTTGCTTGCGGCGCTCGCCGCCAGCTTCGGTTTACCGTGGCCCGCGTGGGCCGGCATCGTGGTCGTCGCGGCACTGCTCGCATACGAACACTCGCTTGTAAAGGCCAATGATCTTAGCAAGCTCAACGCTGCGTTTTTTACCGTGAACGGCTATATTAGTATGTTGTTCCTGCTGTTTTGGGGCGCCGCCGCAGCCGTTTGGCGGGTTTGAACGTTTCGCCGTTTTTGAAAAGCGAATTCATTTTGCGACTCCGGCCCGGCCGGGGCATTCTATAGGTAGAGAGAACCGGTGGCAGAACTGACTATTAATGACGTTTCCCTGAAACCCATCGCGGACAAGGTGCTCGCTGGCGAGCGCCTCGCCAGCGACGATGGCGTGGCGCTGTATCGCTCGCCCGACCTTCTCGCCGTCGGCTGGCTCGCCAATTACGTTCGTGAGAAGCGCCATGGCAACGTCACGTATTACAACGTCAATCGTCACATCAATCCCACCAACGTGTGCGTCGCCCACTGCAAGCTTTGCGCGTTTGGCCGCGATCCCGGCGCGCCCGGTGCTTACACCTTCGCGCTCGAAGAAATTTACGCACGCGCGGCGCAAGGCGTCCGCGAAGGCGCCACCGAATTTCACATCGTCGGCGGCCTCCATCCGGATTTGCCCTTCGATTATTTCCTGGAACTCATCCGCGGCCTGAAGCAACGCCATCCCCACGTGCATCTCAAGGCCTTCACCATGGTCGAGGTCCACTACTTCGCCCGCATCGCCAAACTGACGGTCGATGAAACCCTGCGCAAAATGAAAGAAGCCGGCGTGGACTCCTGCCCCGGCGGCGGCGCTGAGATTTTTCATCCGCGAGTGCGCAAAATCATCTGCGACCACAAGGTCAGCGGTCGCATGTGGCTGTCCATGGCCATGAAGGCGCACCGCATCGGCCTGCGCTCCAACGCCACTATGCTGTATGGCCACGTCGAAACCATTGAAGAACGCGTCGATCACCTGGTGAAACTGCGCGAAGCTCAGGACGAGACGGCCGGCTTCGTTGCCTTTATTCCCCTCGCGTTTCACCCCGACCATACCGCGCTGTCATACATTCCCAAGCCCACGGGCTACGACGATCTGCGCAACATCGCCGTTTCGCGCCTGTTGCTCGATAATTTCGATCACATCAAGGCTTACTGGATCATGCTGACCCCCAGCATCGCCCAGATTGCGCTTCGTTTTGGCGCCAACGATCTGGATGGCACCGTCGTCGAAGAAAAGATTTACCACGACGCCGGCGCACATACCGCCGAGTTCACGCCACGCACCGAACTGGAGCGCCTGATCCGCGCCGCCGGCCGCGTCCCCGTCGAACGCGACACCCTCTACAATCCCATCGACCGCTCCAAGCTTCCTCCCATCATCCCGGCTACTCCCCCGGGCCTTGTCTCCTTGACCCTCAACGCCTGAGCGCCATTCCGAGCTCAGCCCGCTACACGGACTCTAGCGGCCACACGGCCACATTTTGACGGCGCGAAAAATGCAGCAACTCCGGAGCCCGCAAAGTAAGCCCGAGTCCTTTGCTCATGGAATTCTCTGAAATTTCGGCCCTCGCGGGCTGCAAATCCCATGGCCGATGGTGGATTTCCGCTCGCTTCACGTTTCCTTCCGCATCTGCACGGTACAGGCAGTATCGCTCCGTCAGGAAGTGTTCCAGCGTCCCGCTGGCTGCATGGAATGTCTCTCCCTCGGGGCGATATTTCCCGCGTAGTATAGCGGCCGGTGCGCCTCGCGCTTTTCTTTCACTCGCATATTCGATCCATCCGCCCCGCTCCTCGCAGCTCATCCGCGCGAAAAAATAAGGCAGCTCGAACCATGCTCGCGCGACAGCCACCGCCAACCGACTCGCGGCATCAAGACTGAAGAACCATACGCCGGCCTTTTCGCCGTGCTGCACATACGTCCGAACATTCAATTCCGGAAATCGGGACGTCCCAGGGATCGCCGGCGCGTATCTCAGCCTCACTCCCTCCATGCGAAACGGAATGACTCCCAACCATGCCTGCCCTTGATGGGTGTCAATCTCCAACCCGCCAGGCACGTGTTGCCGCAACAATTCCTTCTGAACCCGCCAGTGCGCGAACAACACGTCATGCCACCTTTGTTCCATCACCCACCGGCGGTTCGGCAGCGGCCACGGACGGTGCGAAACTTTGTCGAAGATCGACTCCATGGTTTTCTTCGCTCTTTCGTCATCGATAAAAAGACCAACCAGCTGCTCGAAGAACTGGCCTCCTAGCGCGGCGGAAATCACAGCCTGGTCGTCCGCCAAGCCATGCAGGTCTACTCCGACATGGCAGACGGTTTGGAAGAAATCGAAACGGCCCCTGCGTTGCAAACCATGATGGCCAAGTCCGCTGCGGACGTCAAAGCAGGCCGCGTAATTCGTCACGAGGAAGTTGTGCGCCGGTCCGGAGCGAGGACTCCCAAGGGTAAAAGGCGGTGAACTGGAAAATTGTCTGGGCGGCTTCCCTTTGGGAAGCATTTGACGGGTTCTCCAAGGCAGAGCACAAGGAAATTCTCGAGCACCTGAAGTATGTTAAGCGCTTTCCGCTCATGTACCCGGCAAAGAACACCGGGCAGCCGGTTCCGTCGCCATCGCTGGGTTCTCGCGGGAAACTGGCTCGTTTACTACCGCGTCGTTCAAAACACCGTCTATATCCGGGGCCTCTGGCCCGCCCGAATTCCTTACATGTGACTTTTCTTTCGCCGGATGGCCGCAAATCATTCCGCTGGAAGCGCCGCACACAAAATTGTTATAACCTACCTTGCGGTCTACGAATCCAACTCCACAGTACAATTTCCTCGCCCATCGTAACCTCGCAATCTAAGGAGAATTCACCATGCAACGTAAAGCTTCCGCAGTTTGGCAAGGCGACCTGAAATCCGGCAAAGGTGCGATCTCAACCGACAGCGGTACACTCAAGAACACGCAATATTCCTTCAGCACGCGTTTTGAAAACGGTGTCGGCACCAATCCCGAAGAACTGTTGGCCGCCGCTCACGCCGGCTGTTTCACCATGGCCGTTTCCGCGCAACTTGGCGGCGCCGGCATGACCGCATCGAAACTCGAAACCACTTGCACCGTCTCCCTCGAAAAGGTCGGCGAAGGTTTCTCCATCACCAAAAGCCATCTCGACCTCGTAGCCACCATACCGAATGCGGACAAGACCAAGTTTGACGCCGCTGTAAAAGCTGCGGAAACCGGTTGCCCGGTCTCCAAGCTCTTCAAGGCCGAAATTTCCGTGAACGCGAGGCTGGTTTCCTCGATCTCAGCCTGAGCGCTCTAACAATCACAATGCGAGTACAATGCTGCGCATGATTCCCGTTCCAGGTGTGTTTATTGCCGGTGTGGTGCTGTTCTTCGTCGTGGTGTGGGACGCCTTCGAGTCCATCATCCTCCCCCGCCGTGTGACCAGAAAGTTTCGGCTCACGCGCTTCTACTACCGTTCCACGTGGGCCATCTGGAAAGCCTTGGCTGGCAGCATTTCTTCACCCAAGCGGCGCGAGTCTTTTCTGGGTTTCTACGGTCCCATCTCGCTGCTCTTTTTGATCGGCTTTTGGGCCATTGGACTGGTTCTTTCGTTCGGCATGATGCAGTACGGCGCAGGCTCCGCCGTCAATCTCACCGGCCAGGTCCCCAGCCTGTACACGGACCTTTATCTCAGTGGAACCACCTTCTTCACGCTGGGACTCGGCGACGTAGTTCCGCGCTCCGGCCTTGCTCGGCTTCTGGTCGTCGCTGAAGCTGGTTTCGGTTTCGGCTTTCTTGCCGCCGTGATCGGCTATCTCCCGTTTATCTACGGCGCCTTCGCCGAACGCGAAGTCGACATCTCGCTTCTCGATTCGCGTGCCGGCACGCCTCCCACCGCTGGTGAACTCTTTCGCCGCCACAGTTACCCGAACGGCCACGCGGCGCTGCACTCCTTGCTGAAGGATTGGGAACTCTGGAGCGCGCAACTCATGGAAAGCCATCTCTCTTATCCCGTGCTCGCATACTTCCGCTCCCAGCATGACAACCAATCCTGGATCGCATCTCTCACCGCTATACTCGACACCTGCGCCCTGGCGATAGCCAGCATTGACGAAGCCTGCGCCAAACAGGCGGAACTTACATTTGCGATCGCGCGCCACGCGGTCGTTGATCTTTCCCAGGTTTTCGCCGCAACACCTCGCGCTTTGCCGCAAGATCGCCTTCCGGCGGAGGAATTGCTGCGCCTGCGCACCAAGCTCACGCAGCTCGGCTTGAAGTTGCGCGATACGCCCGAAGCTGATGGCAAGCTCATTGAGTTGCGTGCGATGTACGAGCCCTACGTCTACGCCCTGGCGAACCACTTGAGCCAGTCTCTGCCGCCATGGATCCCCATCAAAAAGGGAAAAGACA
Organism: Candidatus Acidiferrales bacterium; assembly: GCA_963804635.1. GTDB lineage: Bacteria > Acidobacteriota > Terriglobia > Acidiferrales > UBA7541 > Acidiferrum. The sequence continues at coordinate 27,563 of CAWDRK010000033.1, read as the reverse complement.
ATTGGCAGACCACCGCCTGGGGTCGTAGCGCCGGCATGCTGGCCACTGAGGGCGAGTCCGTCTTTCACGATGACCATTTCTGACGGCCGCTTTACGCCGCCTGAGTCGGCCCGCCGACAAAACTGACAAGGCGTATGTCGGCCTCGCAGCTGTTGATCTGGTTCGTCTCTGGTCTCCTGATATCTGATCACTGATATCTGATCGCTGATATCTGCTATCTTTTGGAGCGCCGCATCATCCAATCACTGCGACTTCATCTCGTTTCTGGAGAGCTCTCATGAAAGCCATTCAAGTCCACCAGTTCGGCGCTCCCGAAGTTCTTGTCCTTACAGAAATCCCTACCCCAAAGCCCGGACCCGGAGAAGTCCTCGTGCACGTCCGCGCTGCGGGCGTGAATCCCTACGACACCTACATGCGTGCCGGAACGTACGCCGTAAAGCCGCCTCTCCCATACACGCCGGGCTCCGACGCTGCGGGCACGGTTGAAGCTGTCGGCCCGGGCGTCAGCAAGGTGAAACCCGGCGATCGCGTCTACACCGCGAAGACCATTACCGGTGCGTACGCCGAATATGCCCTGGCGCTCGAATCGCAAGTGTTCTTGCTGCCCGACAAAATCTCTTTCGCTCAAGGCGCGGGCCTTTGGGTTCCTTACGGCACCGCGTACACCGCGCTCCATCACCACGCACACGCTCGCGCGGGCGAAACGCTTCTCGTCCACGGCGCCAGCGGCGGCGTCGGCACTGCCGGGGTGCAACTCGCGCGCGCCCAAGGCCTCACGGTGATCGGCACTGCCGGAACACAGCGCGGTCTGGAACTGGTCAAGAAGGAAGGCGCACATCACGCCTTTGATCACACCAAAGCCGGATACAGCGACGAAATTCAGAAAGTGACTGGCGGCAAAGGTGTCGACGTCGTCCTGGAAATGCTCGCAAATGTGAACCTCGCCACCGACCTGAAGCTTCTCGCCGTCAACGGACGCGTGGTTGTCATTGGCAATCGTGGCGAAATAACCATCAATCCGCGCGACCTGATGGCGCGCCGTGGCACGGTTCGCGGCTTCACCTTGTGGGCCACCACCGAAGCCGAGTCCGCTGAGATTCATGCCGCCATTGCCGCCGGCCTGGAAAATGGCACGCTCCGGCCAATCGTGGGCAAGGAAATCCCGCTGAAAGATGCCCCGAAAGCGCATCAAGAGGTCTTGGCCCCCGGCGCCTTCGGCAAAATTGTCCTGATCCCTTAAGGGTTCGTCGCGGGTCTTGTAGCACCGCCTTCCGAGGCTGCCCGAGTCTGTGCCGTGGGGAATTCCTCTGCTCTTGGGTCTTGGCCACAGAGCGATTCCCCGCTTCGCTCGGAATGACCTACCCAGTAACCCGCAACAGCGCTCAGAACGACAACCTCGCGCTCAATTGAATTTCGCGGCCGCTTTTATGCCCGCCTTCCTCGGCTTCCCGGCTCTATCTCTGCAGCGCGCACCTTCAGGCTGCGATCTCAAACCCAACCGGATCCGCGCAGCACAATGCCCACAATCGCTCCTCCCACCACCAGCCACGAGGAATTCACTTTGTACCGGAATACCAGCACCGCGCTCACAATCATCAGCACAATTGCCAGCACGTTCACGATTGCCGCCCGCGCAAACTGCCACCCCACCACCGCCATCAATGCCACCGCCGCCGCGTTCACTCCGTCCAAAAACGTGCTGGCCACCGCCGACTTTCGCAACTTCGGCAAAATTCCCGCCGTCAGTCCCACATACACAAATGCCGGGAAAAACATTCCAACGGTTGCCAGCACCGCGCCTTTGCATCCTCCCACCAGGTACCCGATGAAGGTCGCCACGGTAAAAAACGGGCCGGGCGTCGCCTGGCTCACGGCAATGGCATCCAGCAATTGCGCATCACTCAGCCAGTGCATCTTCACCACCAGGTCCGCGCGCAGCACCGCCAACAACACGTACCCGCTTCCCACCAACACCGCTCCCACTTTCAGGAAATACAAGAACACCGGCAGCACACCAAACAGTGTAGTCGCGCCCGCTGCTCCGGTGCCCAGCCAGCTCGCCACCGCGGCCTTGTCGCGAACCAATTTCGTTCCCTCGCCCAGCAGCGCCCATAACATACCCGCGCCCAGCAGCACCATCAACGGCGAGGCTCCCCACACCGCCAAACCGACCGCCGTGATCGCCAACGCGCCGAGCCACACGCTCTTCAACGCCGTCCGCCCCAAATTCCAGATTGCCTGCGCGATCAATGCCACCACCACCGGCTTGATCCCGAACAGCAATCCAGCAACCTGCGGCATCGCGCCATACTCCCGGTATGCCCAAGCCAGCGCCGTCACCAGCACCGCTGCAGGCAGGATGAAGCACGCACCGGCTGCCACCAGCCCCGCGACTCCTCCTCGAATCTCTCCCAGATACATCGCCACTTCTGTCGAGCTTGGCCCCGGCAGCAAACTCGCGGCTCCCAGCAAATCCAGAAAGCGCTCCCGCGTCAGCCATCCGCGCCGCCGCACGTAACGCTCCTCCATCATGGCAATGTGCGCCGCAGGTCCGCCGTAAGCCACAAACCCCAGCCGCAGAAATTCCTTCGCAATTTCCCGAAGCGTTCCGCGTCCTTCACTCTTCTTCGTCATCTCTTCCATCATGTTCCGCAGGGCGCCTTCCTGCCCTCAAGCATCACATGACACCTTGGCACTTTTTCTTTACTCTATTGTTTCGGGTCCAGCCGCCATGAACACTGCCTACCACACACAGCGCGTTAACCGCTCCTCCTTCCCGTGGATGAAAACGTTTGTTTTTGGCTTTCTTTTGGCGCTCTTGGCTGTCGGTCTGACCATCTGGCTCGCTACCGGCACCGGCTTGCTTTCTCTTTTGCGCGCCTATCGTGGCGGCGCTTTGATCCACATCGACCAACCCACTGTCGTCCGCCAAATCCAGCAGCTCCAGCGCCTCGAAACCGTCAGCTTCACCATGGACAAAATCATTTCCGGTGAACACGACAGCCCCTATTTGCCCACGTTCCTCGTGAGCGATCGACTTCTCCTTGTCGTGCATGGCGAAGTCATCGGCGGCGTCGACCTGAGCAAGTTGCAGCCCGACGATGTCACCGTCGTGGGTCAGTCCATTTCGCTTCGCCTTCCCCAGGCGCAGATTCTCATCACTCGTCTCGACAACGCGCAAACTCGCGTCTATTCCCGGGACACTGGCCTCTTCTCATCCCCTGATCCCAATCTGGAAAGCGAAGTTCGTCAGGAAGCCGAGCGCCAACTGCAGGAAGCCGCGATGCAAGGAGACATCCTGAAGACCGCCGATGGCAACGCGCGTTCCACGATTTCCAGCCTTCTCCAGGGTCTCGGTTTCAAAAAAGTGGATTTTCGTTAGTGCCCGGCTTCCGTGTCTTTGTAAAGGCGGCCTTCTGACGCCGTCCGCAAATGCTGCGCCCTGGCCTTTAATTGATCCCTCTCGCGCCCGAACCACCAATTGCCCACCAGCACGGCATAGAACGCCGCGTACACCAGCCACTGCATCAGCGGATCAAACTTAAACTCTCCCAGAATCCCGTAACCAATCAACACGTTGTAGGACAGAAACTGCAGCACCGTCACCATGAGCCACGCTGGATTCGGGAAAAAGCATAGCAACGGCACGATCCACGCGAAATACCACGAATACCCATTCGGCCCAAACGCCAGTATCGTTCCAATCAAAAGATACGCCGCGCGCGCCGGTTCTTCCTTTTTCCATGCCAGCCACAGCGCCAGCCCCCAACTGGCCAGCACACCTGTGAGCGCCGGAATTCTCGTCTTACCGCCGGTCGTCCAATCAATCAGTGTGTACAGGCTCGCGTTGTAGTTCTTCCAGGTCGCCTCGTAATAGGTCATCGTCGCGCGAAACATTCCCAGCGCATTCCAGTATGGCGCAACGACCAGCAGTGCCGTCGCACCAGCCAACGCCACCGCCCACCACCCGGCGCGTTTTCCTGGCCAGCCCGCTTTCCGGATCCACACGGGCAGCAGCACCGCTGGAAATACTTTTGCCATCGTCGCCAGCATCAGCGGCACGCTCGCCCACACCGGCCGCTTCCGCACTAACGCCAGTCCGCACATAATTCCCAGCAGCGCCAGTACATCGTTGTGTCCGCTCGCGGCAAACTCCACAATCACCAGCGGATTCCATGCATAAATCGCCACGCGAAACAGCGCATCTTTTTCTCGTCTGAACATCCACGCAAGGATTAGCATCACCAAAACATCGGCGGCGGCAAACGGCGCCTTGAACGCCGCAGGCCCCGGAAAGAATTTCCAAGTCGCGCGAAACACCAACTGCGTCGCCGGCGGATAAATCGCCGGAATTTCCTTGCCCGGCATCACCTCGTAATACTTGTCGCGCAAACCTGCCAGTCGCGGATCGTTCGGCGCAATCGCGTAGGGATTCCATCCATGTGCCTGCACCTTTGCTTCCCATCGGTATCTCTGCAAATCATCGGATAGTGTGGGCTCCATCGGCCACAGCGTTGCCCTGAATACAATCCCCGAGAAAATGAGTAAAATGAATGCTGCTCGTGTCGTGTGCGTCTGTCCGAATCCGTACAGCGCTATCAGGTATACAATGCCTGCGGCCAGCCCCAGCTCCATGAACGCGATGGCGTGGTTCTTGAGGTAGTACAGGTGGTGCATCGCCAGATAGCAGGCTTCCAGCAGCGCGCCTGCGCCCAGCACCAGCCCCACTGGCAGCGTTTTGGATCGATTTTCAGAAGCCATTCGGAGATTTCTTAGTCTTGTTCAACCTGCTCCCAACTCTACTCGCCGCCCAGCAGACCTCTTTTGGCCATTACTGGCACAAAGTCACCGACCGCACGTTCAGCGGCGTCTATCATGCCAACGCCTTCGATCTCGCGATGATGATTCCTTACTTCGTGGTTCTCTTCATCCTCGCAACTTATGGCCTGCACCGCTACGTCCTGCTCTACGAATACTACGCTTACCGCAAAAATGTTCCTGGACCACCACCGCCCGTCGCCGACTGGCCAAAGGTTACTATACAACTCCCCATCTTCAACGAACGCTACGTCATCGAGCGCCTCGTCGACGCCGTATCGCTATTCGACTATCCCCGCGAACTGCTCGACATCCAGGTCCTCGACGATTCCACTGACGAGACTCGCGAGGTCGCACGTGCCTGCGTCGAACGCCACGCCGCGGCCGGTCTCCCCGTCGTTTACATCCACCGCACCAATCGTGAAGGCTACAAAGCCGGCGCCCTCGAAAACGGTCTGCACACCGCCAAGGGTGAATTCGTAGCCATCTTTGATGCCGACTTCATCCCGCAGTCCGATTTTCTCCGCCGCACCATTCCTTATTTCGTGAATCCCGACGGCGGTGAAAAAATTGGCATGGTGCAAACCCGCTGGACGTACCTGAATTCCGACTATTCCTTGCTCACTCGCGTCGAAACCATTCTGCTTGACGGCCATTTCGTCATCGAGCACGGCGGACGTTCCCGCCGTGGCACGTTCTTCAATTTCAATGGCACCGCGGGCGTCTGGCGCCGCGTGGCCATTGACTCTGCCGGCGGCTGGCAGCACGACACCCTCACGGAAGACACCGACCTCTCTTACCGCGCACAACTCAAGGGTTGGAAGTTCCTGTACCTCCCGGAAATTGAGTGCGCCTCGGAACTACCCGTGGACATGAACGGCTTCAAAGCGCAGCAAGCGCGCTGGGCCAAGGGTCTGATGCAAACGGCCAAGAAAATCCTTCCGCGGGTCTTCCGCTCCGACGTTCCCTTCCACGTGAAATCCGAAGCCTTCTTCCACCTCACCGCCAATATCTCCTATCCGCTCATGGTGCTGCTCTCCACCATGCTTCTGCCCGCCATGATCGTGCGTTTCTACCAGGGCTGGTTTCAGATGCTGGTCATCGATCTTCCGCTCTTCCTGGCGTCCACGTGTTCCATCTCCAGCTTCTATCTGGCCGCGCAAAAAGAGCTTCGCCCCAAAACCTGGATGAGAACGTTCCTTTATATGCCTTTCGTCATGGCCACCGGCATCGGCCTTTCGGTTCGCAATGCGCAGGCCGTCCTCGAAGCTATCGCTGGAAAGAAATCTGAGTTTGCCCGCACTCCCAAATACAAGATCGAAGGCAAGTCCGGCACCTTCGCCGCAAAAAAATATCGCAACAAATCCGGTTGGATGCCGTACTTCGAAATCGCCCTTGGCCTGTACTTTTCCCTGGCCATTCTTTACGCCATCACCAACGAGAATTACGCCACCGTTCCCTTCCTTCTGCTTTTCGTCTGGGGCTATCTCTACACCGGCTTCATGTCGCTCAGTCAATCCTGGTTCGCGCATCTCCGCTTCGGTGTCAACGCGCCCGAGATGCGCCCGGCTTCAACCGGCGCCCCCGGCTTCTGATTTTTTTGCGTCCGCCGATTCCACCAACCTCACTGTAGCGGCGCGTTTATCCCGCCATCTTGCTCTTGAATTGCCTTCAGCGAATCGTAGACTGCGCCTCTGAATTCAGCCTTTTCTTTCCTCTGTGGTTCTCGGTGGCCTCGGTGGTGAGATAGTTCTCGCTTCTCGAAATTTTCGTGAAATCCCTTGTGCTGGTCTCCGCGGCAGGAAACAATGGTGGTTAGCACCGCTCTTATGACTAAGCTTCGCCATTCCGTCGAAGAAATCGCCAACGTCACCACCCACGGCATCGGGTTGCTGCTCAGCATCGCTGGCTTCGTGGTACTTCTCGTTTTGGCTGCAATGCGCGGCACCGCGTGGCACATCGTCGCCTGCTGCATCTACGGCGCTACTCTCATCTGCTTGTACAGCGCCTCCACGCTCTACCACGCGGTCATTTCCCCGCGCGTCAAGCGGGCCTTGCGCATCTTCGACCACTCCGCAATCTACTTGCTGATTGCCGGCACCTACACGCCTTTTCTCCTGGTGAGTTTGCGCGGACCCTGGGGCTGGTCGCTCTTCGGCGTCATCTGGGGACTCGCCGTGGCCGGCGTCTTGTTCAAATTCTGGTTCCTGGAACGTTTTGGAATCTTGTCCACCGCCGTGTATATCGCCATGGGCTGGCTCGTGGTCATTGCGGCCAGGCCGGTGATCACCCACGTTCCGTTCCCTGCGCTGATCTGGCTGCTCGCTGGCGGACTGGCCTATACCGCTGGCGTCATCTTCTTTGCCGCCAAACGCATTCCTTACCACCATGCCATCTGGCACATTTTCGTCCTGACGGGAAGCATCTGCCACTACTTCGCCGTTTTCTCTGCCGTCATCCCACCTCGTGCCTGACTTCCGTCAACGACATGACTTACATTGGCGTTAGCGGCGCCGACGGCGGCCCGCGCAATCCAGAATTCAAGGTCTAGTGTGCCGTCTGCCAGCTCCAACAGGCGTGCTTACTTCCCCTGCGCCGCTTCATCCAGCCAATGCTGCAGGATCGGTTGGTATTGTGGCTCCACTTCCAGGAACACCACGCCCGCGCCCATGTTCGGTTGCGAATAGATAATTTTCGCTTTCGCCGCAAACAGCTTCTCTTCCGCCCAGATCTTCAGCAGCACGAGCGTGTCCACCGGGAACGGGTTCATCATGTCCAGATAACAACCGTTCAAGCTGAGTTCGCTGACCCGCGAGGCCACTCGCACTTCCGATTTCAGCTCGAACAATTCCGCGCTGGCAAAGAAGACGTACCTGGGCGTGCGGCGTCTTTCTCGTTCCACGGTGCCTCCTTGGCTGAGATATGCTCTATCCTATCCCTCTCTGGACCTGTTTTCTCTCCCGCGCAAGCGCCCCGTTCTAGAATTCATAACCTCTTCGCGGCTGCGATCCCGAGCAGTTTGTAGAGGCTGACCGTGAGGTCGGTTCTGCCTGTAAATGTCAGCGCGCTGCCGCTCTGGAGTGCCGCGGCGCGCCGCCGCTTTTGCCCAACCCTCGCATTGCTCCACCGCGAACAACGAATCCGGGCAATGTTTCGCTTGACGCACTTGGTGTAGCGGACTAGGCTTGCGCCAATTCGTCGAGGGTGGTCATGCGCTGTTCCCACCGAGTTGTTCCGGCCCGCGGTCAGGCACGCACCAACGGGTACGTCGGCCGAATTCTCGCTCTACTCCTCCTCCCGTTGTTGCCGAGCTTGGTGCTTACCACTTTGCTCTTCGGCCAGGACGTGGGCAGCCAAGAAAAAGAGTTCATGGGCAATGGTTCGGTCATCACCGTGACCGTGCACGATGCTTCCGGCGGTCCCCTGTCCTCGCCGGCAGCGGTAAAGCTCTTCCGTGGAATCGTTCCAAGCGGCCAGCGGGACACTGCGCGTGGAGTCGCCGAATTTGTCGTGATCGGACTCGGCGAGTACACCGTGATCGTGGCGGCTCCGGGATACCTTGAGACGCAAAAGGACGTCTCGATCGACACCACCGGGAGAGCGCGCGTGGATGTCTACCTGCGGCCAACTTCCAGCGCGCAAAGTTCCGCAACAGTTCCCGGCAAACCGATGCTCGCGCCGAAAGCGAAAGAAGCCCTTGATAAGGGCCTGCGGGCCTTAAAAGAGAACAAACTTGCCGAGGCGGACAGGCATATCGGCGAAGCAATGCGCCTGGCCCCCGGCAATCCCGAAGTTCTATACGCGCGAGGCATACTGAGCCTGAAGCAGCACGATTGGGGACGGGCGCAAACCGCGCTGGAAAAGGCCACGCAGATCGATCCCAACTCTGCGCCAGCCTTTGCTGCACTGGGACTGGCCCTTTGTGACCAGGGAAATTATGACGCCGCTATCGCACCGCTCAGGAAGTCACTGCAATTGGATCCAGCGGGCGCGTGGGAAACGCGCTGGGCGCTCGCGAAATCGTATTACCAGCGCGAGCAGTATCCCGAAGCCCTGAACATGTCGCAGGAGGCATTCGCAAAATCGAATGGAAACGCTCCCGCGGTGGCACTACTGGTAGCACAATCGCTGACGGCCGTTGGGCGATATGAAGATGCGGCGCAAATGCTTCGCGAATTTCTCAGGGACCACGCCAGCACACAGGAAGCGGTCACGGCGCGTCGCTGGCTCGAGCAGCTGGCCGCCAACGGAAAGATCCGCTCAAACTAATCCCGCCTCGATTGCAAGCCCCCGAGTGCCAGTGAGTCGGTCAGCTGTACTTTGCAATACAGAGTACTTGACATCAAGAAGCATTGGCGTACCCTAGCAGGGATAGCTCCTTGAGGGACAACAGCCGGAAAGCGAGTGAACCTTGTGCGTGAACAGCAAATTAACCGTGTGGCCTTCAAAATCATCGTGGTCCTCTCGTTCCTGGCGTTGATGGCCGTACTTAGCGGCTACGCTCAGCCGCCCCAACCGGACGAAGGCACGGCGGCACACATTTTTCAGCTCTCGATCGTCGCGCTAGTCCCCATCACCTTGCTTTTCTTCGGCACGCTGGACCGCAAACATCCTCTGCGAAGCGTACGTCCATTGGCACTTCCAGCCGCTGCTCTGGTTCTCGCATTTGCAGCGTTGTATTACCTGGAACACTACCGCTGAAACACCACAAGCGCGGATCAAGCCAATCTTGAGCGATTCTGCATTGGAGTTATGCCATCACTCCGTTCAGACGCCGGCCTTACATGAATAGACCGCAAGTCCTCGATCAGCGACCTGGGGTCCTGGGTGTTGCGTAGAGGACTACCCGATACACGCGGACTTGGTGCGCCGGCATTAACAGTTGCCGCCCCTGATTGGTTTGGTCGCCGTTGAGCCGCCGCACTGTGGTCCAGCTGCCGTTCGATCGGCCGACCTCTTCGACGCTTTCGATTCCGCTGACCGCAGTATCGACGTCGGGATTACGGGAGAACGATACCGTCAGCCCTGTACCGGCGATGTAGAACTCGTTGCGATTCGATTGCACGATGATCATTGCTCCGTCGTCCGTCAACAGCGTCTTCGCCGGCCAGGATCGCGAAAGCGTGGCTTCGAACAGGTAATCGCCGAGATCCACGGTCCGCGTCGGGCGAGGCCCGTTGCTGTGAAGCACGACCCCTCGCGTGCCATGCGAAAGCTGATGCGAAAGCAGCATGTCGCTCATGCTGCCGAGCACCTCGTATACATCCTTGATTGTTGGTCCTGAACCGCTCGCATCGGCAGTGCTCTCGACGCTCTCGATTCCGAACGGAGAAAAACCAAACGCCCCGGCCTCTCCGTACGCGTAAAACGCATTATATGGTGCGCTCTCGAGCCGCGCCTCCGGGACAAATACCGCGTTCCCAGTGAACTTGTAACGATCGATCCAATACTCAAAATTCGCCCAGTAAATGTCTGGCGAGTAGAAGTCAATGGTGGGCGCGGTCACGCGGTAGATCTCCAGATAGTACGGATGCGGGCCCCCGCTCGGGTATTCCCCTGCTCGCTCTCCCGGCGCCGGCAGTTGACAGTTCACGTACATGGGTAACGCATATTCCTGTTTGCCCCGCGCCGCTACTGTCTCTAGGTATCTCGCATAATTCCATGCCATGAACACTTCGTCCGAGGCATCGCCGAACACCTCTGTCCAGGTCGTTCCGGACGCGTTGAAGTGCGCGCGAAGTTCACGCGAGAATGAATCCTGGCGGCTCTGAAGTTTATGGATCAGCTCCGGTGGCACGGGACTCCCAAACAGGCGATTCGCGGCTTCTGATCGATCGCGTCCTCGGCCAAGATACCCCACCTCGTTCTCCACTTGCACCATCAGCACCGTCTGCTGATCCTGATCTTTTTCGCGAATGTGCTTCAGGACCTCAGAGAACGCCCGGCCGTCGCGCTTCAGGGTTTCTGCTCCGAAAGTGGAGAGAATCTCCAGTTCATCCCCGTCGGCCGAGACCGCTCTCGGGAATCGCTTTGTGTCTTTCTTCACCCAGCCAGGTGCATAGCTGGAGACACTGTTCTTCCAACTGCCAAACCATAACACCACTAAGTGCAGCCGCTGTTCCCGCGCCACCTCGATCCAATGGTCCAGAATACTGAAGTCGAAGCTTCCTTCCACTGGCTCGATCTGCTCCCAGGCCACCGGCATCAGCACGGTATTTACGTGCATCTGGGCAATTCCGGGAAGGATGCTGTCCGCCTGTGCTGCTGTCCCCGCCGACGAATTTCCCAGTTCGCCTCCCAGGATCAAATACGGCTTCCCGTTGACGATCAGTTGTCCGCCCGCAGCTGACTTCGCGATCTTGGGTACCTCCGCAGCGTTCGCAATCAGCGCACCCAGCACGCAACTGGCAACAACCCAATGAACTCTCGTCAGTATCAAAGCACCAGCTCCGCAACAAGAATCACGGCGCAAACAGCGCCAGCGACACTGCATTCCCCATGGCCCTGTATCCTGCAGGGGAGGGATGAAGGTGATCGCCGCAATCATACTCAGGCCAGAGTCGCTCGGGATGCTCCGGATCACGCAGCACACTGTCGAAGTCAATCACTGCGTCGAAGTGTCCGGCCCCGCGAATCCATTGATTTACCGCCTGCCTGTCGGACTCGCTCAGCGGGCCGGGATGATAGTAGCTTGAACCCACGTAGGGAGTAATGGTCGCTCCGTAAACGCGCTGGCCGTGTGCATGGGCGCGGGCAATGATCTGCTGATAGGCAGCCACGACGCGTTGCACCTGAGTCGCATGTTCGGCCGCAGACACTTCGCCATCCCGAGACAGTCCACCCAGATCATTTACGCCCTCAAACACGATTACCCATCGCACACCTGCGGGCGCCAGCACATCGCGATCGAAGCGTGCCAAGGCATTTGGGCCCAGCCCATCTGTCAGCAAGTGATTGCCGCCGATGCCCTCGTTGGACACTCCGACGTTGCGCGTGTCTGGCGAGCCCTGCAGCCGCTGCGCTAGCACGTCCGTCCAGCGGTCGTTTCCGTTCGTCGTGGCGCCGTGTCCGTCTGTGATGGAGTCGCCGAGGGCCACCACCGTTGCCGCTCCTGGCGCAGCCTGCACGTCGATCTCGGAAATCTGGTACCAGTGGTCGACATGCTTCGCGTCCGCCAGGTTCGCCGCGCTTACCGCGTTTCCGTGTGCGTAGTACGAAGTGGCCCGCGATCCCGGATGTCCCGTCTCTCTCGACGGCGGCGATTCCAGGTAGAACGTTACGGCCACGTCCGCGAGCGGCGTAACCGCAAACTCCAGCGGGTCTGACACGAACTCCGCCCCTGGAGGAACTGTCACAGCGACGCTACCTGCGAACGTCAACGGCCGATCGCTGGTCACGTCGATCGCCGCCGATGAAGGCGACCCTGCTCGCGCAATGTGCACGGAGGTGAACTGCAGCGCCCCGGTTCCGAACGCGTTTGACAGATGCACCCGCACCGCTGGGCCGCCCAAGGACAGGTGAAAGATCTGCCGCACCGTGGCATCGCTCAGGTCCTCAGACGGCAATGCATTCTGCGGTTCCGGGATCTGCTGCGAAGTTCCCCAACTCGCCACCCAGACAGTTTCCTTGGCCGCAGTCTGCGCCAGGGCAACAGCCCAAATGCAGCTCACAACGAAGCTAGCGATCGCCAGGAATCTTAGTGCCTGTTTCATGGCAGCGAGTTTACGATGAATCCCCTAACGAAGTCGCTTTTCAAAACGAAGCCAGCAGTTCGACCGATCCGCCCATAGCACTGCCCCCGTTTACTTGGGGTAGCCTCTTCATGAATCTATAGCAGCGCCCCACACAGCGCCCCCCGACGACTTACCTGTTGCTTTCCCAAAGGAAATGTGAGATTCTTCCTTCCTTTTGGAAACCAACACGGCGGTGCTTCATGAAATCGCTCAGGCGGTTCCTCAATCGGCTGTTCAACTCGGCGACCCGGGCACAAGAAGAACGCTTGCGGGAAGAGATCGCGCAACATATCGCCCTGCAAACCGAAGAAAATCTTCGCGCCGGCCTGTTGCCGGTCGAGGCGCGGCGGCAAGCGATGCTCAAGTTTGGCGGCGTGGAGGCGATGAAACAGGACTATCGTGCCGAACGAGGACTGCCATTTATTGAGCATCTGCTGGGGGATTTGCGAAACGCAGCGCGGGCGATTCGCCGTATGCCAGGACTTGCGGCCGTAATCATCGTTTCGCTTGCCATCGGAATTGGCGTGAATACCACGATCCTTTCCTGGATTCAGATGATTCTGCTCCAGCCATTGCCGGGCGTGAGTGGTGCATCGAGCTTTTTGCTCGTCGAGCCTCGCATGGAGACGAGCGGGTATCCCGGCGCTTCATGGCTGGAATATCGCGACTTGCAGACCCAGGTGCCGGCGCTGCAGGATGTCGTGGCATCCCAGATGGTGCCGTTCAACGTCGGAGAGAAGGGTCAGACTGCGCGAGTGTTCGGGCAACTCGTCTCAGGCAATTATTTTTCTGCGCTGGGATTGAAGCCTGCGATCGGGCGCTTTATTCGACCGGAGGAGGCCGAGCGGCCCGGAACTGAGCCGGTCATTGTGATTTCCTATGACTACTGGCAAACGCGGTTTCGCGGCGCACCCCAGGTTGTGGGGCAAAAACTGCGCGTTAACGAACGCAACCTTACGGTCATTGGCGTGGCGCCCAGGGGATTCCAGGGAACAATACTCGCCTTGAAGTTCGAACTGTGGGTGCCGGCCACGCTGACGCCTGCGTTGCTCGGCGGAACGCGCGACCTCGAAGATCGCAGCATCCGCGCTTTCTCGTTGATCGGGATGTTAAGGGCTGGCGCGACGCGTGAGGAAGCACAGGCCGAGTTCACTGCGGCGATGGGTCAGCTTGCGCGCGACTATCCTGAGGCCAATGCCGGAATTGGCGGTGAGATTCTTCCGTTCTGGGACGCGCCGCGCGGTCCGCAGCGCATGTTGATCAGCGGTCTGGCCATCTTGCAAGGCGTTATGTTGCTCCTGCTGTTGGCGGTCTGCGGCAACACGGCGAACCTCATGCTGGCTCGTGGCAGCACCCGGCAGCGCGAGATGGCCGTGCGCGTGGCGCTCGGTGCGGGACGCTGGCGCATTGTTAGCCTGGTGCTGTCGGAAAATATGCTGCTGGCTTTCCTGGGTGCAAGCCTCGGAGCAGCCATGGCAGTTTGGGGCACCACGGCATTGCGCGTGGCTCCAATGATTGGCGCATTTCCGATCCAGTTTCAGACAAGAGTGGATGCGCTCACGCTTGCCTTCGCGATAGTGCTCGGTGCTGCGTGCGGTCTGATTTTCAGCGCGGCGCCGGCGGTTCATCTGGCACGGCTCGATCCGCAGGACGGGCTTCGCTCCAGTTCCAACACGGCGCCTCAGAGCCGTGCCCGCAATGTTCTGATGGGAGTGGAAGTCGGACTGGCGACGGTCGTGCTGATCGCGGCGGCGCTCTTCTTAGAAAGCTTTCGTGTGGCACGCCAAACGGATCCGAGGTTCCGCCCCGAAGGCGTTTTGCTGGCCGCTTACGACTTAAGCGGGCGGAATCCCGACGACGCGTCCGAGCGCGAATTTGCTGCACGCTTGCTGGAACGGCTGCGATCCTTGCCGAACATCGAGGCCGCCGCCATCGCAACGAATGTTCCGCTGGACTTGCATGGAATTCCGGCTCGGCCTTTCACTGTCGAAGGCCGCGTGCGCACCGAGGCGGGCCAGGATCGAGCCATTTTCAACACGGTTACGCCGGGATACTTCAAGGTGATGGCCATCCCGCTTCTTGAAGGAAACAACTTTGCCGATATGCGGGATAAGGCGGCGCCTGCACAGGCCATCGTCAACGAAGAGTTTGTGCGCCGCTACCTGAATGGCGCGGATGCCATTGGCCGCCGCCTAGAGACGCGCAAGGGAATCTTTTCGATTATCGGTGTGGCGCGCAATTCGGTCTACGACGCATTCGGCGAGCCCGCGCAGCCTGCGGTCTATTTCTCGTACCGCGATCTTCCAGCGACCGAAGGCGAGATTCACCTCAGGACGCGCAGCGGCAATGAAACCGCACTGGCCTCGGAAGCGCGTGCCGTTCTGCGCGATCTCGATCCGATGCTCCCTCTTTACGACGTGCGAACTTTCTCCCAGCACATCGAACGAAACCTCTTTCTTCGCCGCATTCCCGCGCGGATGTTCGTGGTGCTCGGGCCACTCCTGCTCGGACTCGCGGCCATCGGAATCTACGCCGTGGTTTCCTATGCGGTGGCCAGGCGAACGAGAGAGATTGGCGTGCGGCTGGCGCTCGGGGCTACCAGCGGGCGGGTCGTCCTGCACATTATCCGCGAGAACTTGGGCGTAATCATCTGGGGCACAGCCATTGGATGGGCCCTTGCCTTCGTAATTTCCGTTCACGCGATTACCAAGGGCGCGGTCAATCTTCCGGTTTTCCTCGCTGTGCCCGCGATCCTGCTGGCTGTCGCCACCCTGGCTTGCTGGATTCCGGCACGCAGAGCTAGCCGTATTGATCCGAGCGAAGCACTCAGGCACGAGTAGGAGTGGGATACTTCCTGTCCGCAGGCGCTACAAGGCGTGGAAATCCGTGGAATTAATCTTCGCGGTCATAGCAGAAATGCATTCGCTTCGGAACTCCACTGGGCAGCCCTTTAGTTCCCAGAACGCCGTTCAAGGCGACGGTCGTCAGTCAGCTCCACGTGACAAAGCTTTGAGAGAAGAGATGGCCTCGACGACTTCGTCTGTGGTCACCATGGCACTGGCGTAGTTTGGGATATTGATGCGCAGAGCGGCGTGCATCTGTTCGTCGGTGAAACTCGCGGTTGCGTCTTTTGCTATCGTGACCTCGTAGCGAAGCTCAGCGGCAAAACGTACCGTTGACTCCGCGCATGTGTGTGCCAGAAGTCCAATGACCATAAGCTGATGAATGCCGTGTCTTTTAAGCAGCAAATCCAAATCAGTATTCGCAAAGCCACTGGAACCCCAATGCTCCAAGGCCACGATGTCAGCTGGCTGAGGTGCGAATTCCGGGCGAATCTCGGCACCCCAGGTTCCCTCCTCGACCGTCTTTCGCTCCAAGCTGCTTTCTGAATGGGAGCAATGTACTTCCAGGTCTCATAGTCGCCTGGGCGGTATCGATGATGCAGCGCATAGAAGACGCGAAGCCCCGCCTTTCGTGCAGCCGTCAGGACCTGCAACATATGAGGAACACAATCATTCGCTTCTCCCACAACCTTCACGCGCTCCCAGATCTTGCCTTTATCGCAAATAAAATCGTTGTACGGATCGATGACCACAAGTGCAGTGATCTCTTTGTCGAACTTAAGATCTGCCATGTTTCTTCCTCGTATATGTTCACCTGAACAGAAACTCGGATTTGTTGAACGCCAGCGTCCACCAACAGAATCCCTTGTTCCTTAAGGCGTGACGTTCGGGAATAAGTCAAATTCGGCCGCTAATTCAGCTTGGAATCAAATCCGCAACTCAGTTGTGCAGTCAACCAGACCCAAACGATGCAGCGGGTCTGCGACCGTAGCCGATCCCATTTCGGGTCGACGGGTCCCCCATTGCTGCAAGTAATGCCGTGGCCCGACTATCGCTACATGACCGACGTTGAACTACGCGCGATTTATGAATATCTGAGCGCTATTCCCCCGCTTCCGCCGAATTGTCCCGCCGGAACAATCATCACCAGCAGCGGCGAATGCGAACTACCACCATCCTGACGTGAATTGAACATTTCTATTCACAAAGCACGGCAATTTTTTCAAGGGAACGGGGCTCGGATCGCGAAGACGGCTGATTACGTAGTATTTTGGGGCCAGCGCTCAAATTGCAGCGGGAGAGCGCTTTTGAACACACTCCGACTACGCAATGCTGAGACGGCGAACAAGAGCCGCCGATTGGAGCCTAGTTTCGCGTTAATCAGGGACTAACCCCGACTCGCATTCAGATTGGCCAAACCCTCTGCGCATGTAGAATCGAACTATGCTAAAGCTCGCGAACCTCTTGGCTGCACTCGCCTTCATTTGCAGTAGCTTGTCAGCTGCAAGTGCACGCAGATATTTCAAAGAGGACGGCGGTACGGGAGCAGTGTATATCGCACTTGCGCCTGGTGGGAGCTATACGGTCACTGCGAGAGAGCACATGTTTGTTCGGGTAGAGGAATCTGGCCGCTAGAGCAAGACCGGTTCGCGGATACTGTTCATTCCCAAGAAGTCGCGCGTCTCCTTATAACGCCGAAGAAGTCAGCTACAAGGCCCACATCCTCGCGCTTGAGGACGAAACAGGGCCGAGCATTCCAGTGCCTGTCGCAGAGATCAAACAAAGCCTGTATCAAAACCTCAAGGAGTTGCCGCTCTACGTTTTCTTCGAAATCAGTGGCACTGTGTACAAGCAAGAAACCAAGCAAACATACCGATTTCACACGCTCCCGAATGTACCGTAGCGGCTTGTCCCCGATGAATCGGATTACCGTCTCTTCCGAGTTTCGAACTCTGATCGTGAAGCCCACAGCCACGACTCTCTGCTAGACTGTTCTGCCATGAAACGCTTCCTCGTTCGGACTCTTTGCATCGTGGTATTCCTGTCGACACAGCTAGCCGCCCAGGAGGTTATTCCCCTCCAGACCAGCAGCCGCCTCGTTCTACAAAGACAACTATCCAGAGAAAGAATACTTCTCGAAAGTCTGGAACACAGAAGTCGTCAGCAATGTGACCAAGCCGAGCCTGACAGTTTTCAAGCCTTCACCGGAGTCGCGAAACGGAACCGCAGGGTGATCTGCCCGGGCGGTGGTTTTATGGCCCTTTCCATCAACAGCGAGAGCATCGATGTTGCCAAGTACATAGCTGCGAGAGGCGTGACGGCCTTTGTGTTGAAGTACCGCCTCGCCCACACCGGCGAGTACGCTACGCAGGAATTTGTCGAGATGTTTGAAGACAAACCGAAATTTCAAGAAATGTTAGCGAAAGTGGTTCCCTTGTCCATCGCCGATGTCTTAAATACCGTCACCACGTTCGCCAGCATGCGGCGCAATGTGGAGTTTCCCCCGACCGCGTCGGCATCATCAGCTTCTCCGCTCGTGTAGTCGTCGCCGCCGAAGTTACCTTCCGTTACCTGTCTGAAGGCAAACCAGCTTTCGTGGCCCTGACTATGCGGGCGGGGAGATGTTCAAAAATGATCCCGTTCCGGCAGATGCACCGCCGATGTTTGCGGTGTCTGCGACCGATGATCAGCTTGTACTGTCGCCAGACAGCGTTGCTTTGTACCAGAAGTGGTCCGGCGCGCACAAATCTGCCTAATTGCACATGTATGCCAAGAGTGGCCATATCTTCGGAATGCGAAAGCAGAACCTCCCTACCGATCACTGGATCGACAGGTTTGCCGATTAGCTGGAGTTACAGGGTTTCTTGGAGAAGTGACTACCTAGACTTAGTCGCGACTGCGGCTCTATGTCGCGTACCGTTCATTCCTTAAACCCAAGGCGATTTCTGCCTCATCCTATTTATTTTATCGACTGCGAGAGTCGCCTCATGTATCTGCCTGATGCTCCTATTGCACTCGAAATCTTCTTCGTCACTCACTTCCTCACCGTCAAGGATCAGGAAAAATCGAAGAACTTCTACGTCCTAATCCTTAGCTAAAAGTGATCAAGCCTCAAAATCCCTGCTACATCAAGCTTGCTAACTCCTATATCATACTCTATTCCATCGGTGGCCCTACTCCCGACAAGCCCGAGGTCCTCCTCTAAACCCCTTCCTATCTCAATCTAGTGAATAGCTTCCTTAACTTGCGCGTCGCCGACATCTGAGCCTGTTACAAACAATAGCGCGACAAAGGAGCGTTCTTCCTTACCGAGCCGCTGTATAATCACGGCTGAGAGTGTCGTTGCTACATGCGTGATCCCGACTGCTACCTCATCGAGGTCTTCCAATACACTCCAATATCGCTCTACCGTTTCAAAACCTATGCCCTCTGAGTTGCCAGTCAGATCCACTTCTATCCTCTAACTTAAGTTCCATGATCGCCAACACCACTATTCCTTTTTCGCCTTCTATTAGGATCTCTAGAAAGTAAGCAGACAAATTAACGTATTGACTTGAACCATTTTTCTTCTATCTCTTTCACTAACTTTACAGCTATCTTCTTATCTTCATTATTAAAATAGCTCCCATTTGAAGTCAGCATTTTTTTGAGAGCAACCAACTAAACTCCTTATAACTCAGATGTCAGCTACAACACAAAATGCTACATCTCTCCGTGAAGATCATTTACCTATTCTGCCTCTACGTGCTCTACCGTCAAAACTGAAATATACTAGAGAAGACATACAGTTTCTGTGTATCTAGCATTAACCGTTTCTCCTCTTCTCTCGGTATTCTGCAGTTGAAATGCATTGACTGCTGTTACTCACGTAATCAGTGCGGCACAGTTTCCCTTACCTAGACTTATAAACTCCACCTCTCTACCATATCTCATATAGTCATCCAAAGTTATAACTAATTTTACCACCTACATAATATGCTCTAACAAATTAAGTGCTGTTGCCAAGAACAACTGAAAAACCTACTACCCTTGCTATAACTCATCACACAAATTCGTCATGAGCCTCTTAAAAACGATCCCAGTTTACAATTTGTCAATCCTGAGCTTTGAGGTTTACCGCGGAGTCGCCCCCAGAAAACGCGCGACGATTTCAAAGGAGAGGATTGATGCTTCGGCTGATGCGATATGTTGCTCCGTTCGTTCTGCTGCTTGCCGTTTTCTCTGCAATCGCGCCGGCGCAAAGCGCCGCTGGGAACCCTGCGCCGACGCCGGGCGTTGCCGATCGGCATGCAACGCCGGAACCATTCGACGTTGACGCCGCCGTGGATGCCTATCTGGCGAAAATGCCTCCGGCGGAACGCGCTCGTTCCAACGCCTATTTCGAAGGCGGCTATTGGTTGCTTTTGTGGGATTTTCTCTCCACCGTACTGGTAATGTGGATATTGCTCAGGTTCAGATGGTCGACGCGCATGCGTGATCTGGCTGAGCGTATCACGCGCTTTCGCCCGCTTCAGACCGCGCTTTACTGGCTTCAATTCATTATCGTCGCGTCTGTGCTGACCTTCCCGCTCACCATCTATGAGAGCTACTTCCGCGAACGCAAGTATGGCCTGCTGAATCAGACCTTGGGGCCCTGGATGCGGGACCAGGTTGTTGCCCTCGTGGTTGGCGTGATACTGGGCGCAATTCTGGTGGTGCTGCTGTTCGGGTTGGTGCGGCGTCTCGGAAAAAACTGGTGGGTGTGGGGAGCGGCGGTTTCTCTCATCTTTCTGGCGTTCGTCATTCTCATCTCTCCGGTATACATCGCTCCGCTATTCAACACCTACACGAAGCTACAAGACGCCGGCATCAAAGATCCCATCCTCAGTATGGCGCGCGCCAACGGCATCCCCGCAACTGACGTCTACGAGTTCGACGCCTCCCGGCAATCCAACCGCGTCAGCGCCAACGTCAGCGGTTTCGCCGGGACTCAGCGAATTTCTCTGAACGACAATCTCTTGAAGCGCTGTACTCTGCCCGAGATTGAAACCACCATGGGACACGAGATGGGCCATTACGTTCTCAATCACGCGTACAAGGGATTAGTCATGTTTGGTGTGGTGATCGTGTTGGGCTTGGCCTTCTTGAATTGGTTCATCAACATTTACTTGGCGCGCTGGGGACAAGCTTGGGGCATCCGCGGGATAACCGACGTCGCGGTGCTGCCGCTGGCCGCTATCGGGTTGTCCGTTTACTTCCTTCTCATGACGCCCGTTACCAACACCATCAGTCGCACGATGGAGTTCGAGGCCGACATGTACGGTCTGAACGCTGCTCGTCAACCGGATGGCGAGGCCAACGTTGATTTGATGCTCGGAGAATATCGCAAACTTGATCCCGGGCCGGTTGAGGAGTTCGTCTTCTTTGATCATCCTAGCGGACGTACCCGGATCACCGCCGCAATGCGCTGGAAGGCCGAGCACCCGGAGTCAGCATCGCAGGAAGAACTTGCTAGACCCCTTTTCAGGACACAGTAGAAGCGCTGGTTGCACGCGGCGGTCTTTCGCCGAAGTTGTTCGACGCGCATCTTCAAGCGTGTTGCAACAACTCCGTTCGGTACTTTGCAACAAGGGCAGCCACCTTCGCTTTGAGCTCTGCTTCTGCCGCTTCATCAAGTTTGGGCGGAGGCGTTGTGCGCGTCCGCCACGGCGTTTGCCATCCCTCACGCTTCGCAGACATAGACAGAACCCGACGGTGTAAATATACTGTCGCTGATTAACACCGACTAATGCTGTGAACAGGGTATGGCCGGTCGGCAGCACGCAGGGCCACCTATCTCTTGACACTTCTTTTTACCTTAGAATAATTATTAATCTCTATTTATCCGCTGTTTATCTATAGCTAAGCTAAATCATGAACGTTACTATACAAGAATGTTAGCGCGTGTAATAAAATAGCGTTGAAGGCACGCAAAAGGAACGGCAAAAAGAAGAAACCAAGTCTCAAAATGGCTGCGCAAGCCATTGCCAAGACGGTTTACAAGTATGTCGTGGAGTTGCCAGAGGAAGAACGAGAAAGGGAAATCGCCGCTTTTGAAGGCGCAATGTCAAAGAAGTTCAAGCGGTTGAGAGCAAAGAAATGAATAAGACGATTTATGAACTACATGAAATGTCCTGCAAGCTCCAGTAAAAACCGACGGCATTGACGGTTAAGGCACGATGAAGTCCATCGATGACTCTGGCCATATACTGCTGTGACTTTGACGTGCTACTTATGTGATTTAGAGAGCTTCGCTAGGCACAGTACCGCTTTCGGAAGTCTTCCGAGCTTCTTCTGGCCGCCCGATTCGAGGTAAGAATGGCTACGACTCCAATCGACCGGAGAACTTACAAGGCGCTGCTGGACCAGGTAAACGACGGCGTGTACATCGTGGACTTGGACCGGCGCATTCTGTACTGGAACGAGGGTGCCTTTCGCCAGACTGGCTACGAAGCCCATGAAATGGTGGGCCGGCGGTGTCCGGAGGATGGGCTTTGTCACGTGGACAGTGAGGGGAAGAAGTTGTGCCATCACAATTGTCCTCTGACAGCAAGCCTCAACAACGGACGATCGCACGAGGTGGACGTCTTCTTGCGGCATAAGCAGGGGCGGCGGGTTCCCGTTACGGCGCGGGTTCAGCCTCTCCGGGCAGCCGACGGCTCAATCGTCGGGGCCGTACAGATATTCAGTAACAGTACAGCTGAGCAGGATGCGCAGCGCGAGATCGAGCAGATGGGGCGCCTGGCCTTTCTCGACCAAGTCACCCAATTGCCGAATCGCCGTTTCGTCGAGATGGCACTGCAGACAGCCCTGAGTGAATACCGCGTACACCAGGAGCCATTTGGAGTGTTGATGATTGACCTTGACCGATTCAAAGCCATCAATGATAGTTTCGGTCACGCCACCGGGGACCACGCTTTGCTAGAAGTGGCGAAGACCCTGACGGGAACGCTGCGCCCCGCGGACATCGTTGGGCGGTGGGGAGGTGATGAGTTCATCGCTGTCGCCCATCACGTGAACAATGAGATCCTCACCCACTTGAAAGGGAGATGTGCCGCCATGGTCGGACAAACCTCGTTCCCGGGCTGTGATGGCAGTTTGGTATCTCTGTCGGTCTCGATAGGCGGCACACTCGCACTACCCGGTGACACCGCCGAAAGCCTGATCAAACGGGCAGATGAGCTGATGTACCAGAACAAGATTAAATAGTGGATCGTGAAGAAGGACCTGGTGTTCCTGAGCACCCAGCGCTCATTAACCGCGGGCCACAAGTCGATTGCAGCTGGTTTTCTGCGCCGTTCGGCCCTGGCGGTGAAGAAATAACTTGGCTCCCCATTATCTGACTTTGCCAGTTACGGCTTAGCAACCGCCGGCGGTTGCATCTAGAAAAAGAACCCCGCCGATATGAGAATCTCCGCGAGAGGCACACCGATACGCACAAGTCAGACAATCTGGTAAGCAAGAACAGCTGAGTCCGCAAATATCTAACAGACGCCGGTGCAAGAGTTTCTTTCGTCCGTTCATCATCTCGGATCGAACACAATTCCTGGTCGACGCACGAATTGCTCTGTTACTGCTTCAGTTCATCTGCGCTCATCCCCTTGAATTGCTCGGCACTCAATTTACTGCTGTCCCGGACATCAGTCTCTCTTCGCGCTCATAGATTCTCCTTATAAGCGACCACGTAAATGAGTTTTTCGATCGGCCTTTCAGGGAAGTCACGATCTGGCGACCACCGCTTCCTCGACTCTCGCCGCACGGCTTGCAGCGTCAGCATGTTCGCCGCAGCCCGCGTCGCTCTCGAATCGTTGCCTATCGGACTCCTCCTAAGTCCTCATAAGTTTCAATTCATAGCTCGAATAAGGAGCGTTGCTGTACAAAGCTGAATAGCGACAACTGTTTCCGTGACAGCCGAGGATTTCCCATGCAATTTATTCATGTACTGGAGTTACAAGACGACCGTATTTCTACGCGGAGGGTGAAGTTCTGATTTAAGCCGATGGCCAGCGTGACTACCGAATATTGCAAGAATAACAGCGCAGCGTCCGCATAGATGAGTCCGACTGCTCCGCAGGCTCGATCTCGATCATCTGAAACCCCAAGCTGCAGCACTAAAGGCCGCGCATCCCTTGAGCAGCCGCAAGCGGCAGCAAGAAAAAAGAATGCCGCATCGACCCACGAGATATGAGAATGTCTGCGTTGTGATTTTTCTGCCGGAATGCCACATGGCTTCGACTGCCATCCGTGAACGCCGACGCACGCTGCAGTATCGCAACTTGCTGTCGACAGAGGAGAGGTCACTTCCGATACGCACAAGCGAATCCACCTTTTTTAATTCACTATCTATGAGTTGCCTATAGTACTCCTCTCAAGTCCTATAAGTTCAGCCTGTCTGCGTTCGAACACTCACCTTACAGCCTTCATCCTGCGCACTCCCTCCACAACATTCCGCCCTTTGTTTTCCATCTCCTGCGCACTCTTCCGTTTCTCATACACAACTTAATTCCTTCTCCCTTCATAGCTTACACGCTCTGTCCAAAAACACCGCCGCTATCCCCCCGGCATCGCAACGGTCTCTCATTCTTTGCGAAGTTCCTAGTCACAACTGTGAACGCTAAACAACTCCTTCCGTGAATCGCCTTTCTTCGGCACTTCAAATTGCACCCATGTAAGTCCTTTGCTTGCTTCTCTTACAAAGCTGACAAGGGACGCGCTCGGGAGGTGTTATGTTTCCTACGATCTCCAAGGCTTCGAGCCTCGCCGTGTTACTCGCACCCTCCCGCACAGCAACCCTTCTCGACATCGGCTACAATCTTCGTTTTGCCCTACTTGCCCTGGGGCCCATAGCGAGGTGAGCGGATGAGTGGCGAGCGGCGTAAGAATTCGTTCAATGGAGCTAACAGCGTAAACCGCGCGGCAGTTTTTGCTTTACTGGCAATTCTTCTCGCTGGTCTCGCGGTCGCTTTTCCCGCCGGCGCGCAACAGCGGCGAGAGCGCGAACCCAATTCCGTTTATGCGCAACGCCGCGCCAAGCTTGCCGCGCAGGTGGATGGCCCCATTCTTCTGCTGGGCTACACCGGCCGCGAAGAGGAATCGCAGTCCTACGTGTTTGCCCAGGAAGAGAATTTCTATTACCTCACTGGCCACAATGAAGAGGGAGCGGCTTTGCTGCTCTTGCCCGGCGGAAAGACCTGGGTGCCCAAGCCGGAGACCCGGGAAAAGATGCGGTCCTCGATGATCGACGGCGGCCTCGCTCCCGAGATTCTTTTTTTGCCCGCGAAAGACCGCCGCAAAGAAGTCTGGAACGGCGTGCGCATGTCGCCGGAAGATCCTGACATCAAACCGAAAACTGGTTTCGGCACGGTTCTTTCCTACTCCGAACTTCGCGCCATTATCGAAGTTCTCTCCCTGGAGTTCCCCACCGTTTACACCATTCTTCCGTACCAGCGCGAACTGGGCGGCTATCCGCACGAAAAAGAAGTTGTGGACTGGATTAAACAGGCCGTCCCGCAGGAGACGGTCAAGGATGTCCGCAGCAACATCACCGATCTTCGCGTGATCAAGTCTCCCACGGAAATTGCGCTACTTCGCCAGGCCATCGATCTTTCACTCGACGCGCAGCTCGAAGCCATGAAGATGATGCGCCCCGGCCTGTGGGAATATCAGATTGCCGCGAAAATGGCGGAAGTCCACGCGATGGGAGGCTCGGAAATCGAAGCCTATGCGCCGATTGTAGGCGCCGGTCCCAATTCCACGGCGCTGCACTACGACAAGCTTTCGCGGAAAATCCAGGACGGCGATATTGTCGTGATGGATGTGGGCGCGCAATACTCCGGTTATGCCGCCGACATCACTCGCACGATTCCAGCCAACGGAAGATACACTCCGCGGCAGCGCGAGATTTACGACATCGTGCTGGGCGCGCAAAATGCCGCGCTGGCCGCGCTAAAGCCTGGAGCCATCATGGGCTGCCGCGATAAGAAAAACTCGCTGTTCAACGTCGCTTACAACTACATCAATTCCCACGGCAAGGACCAGCACGGCAAGGGTCTGGGCCAGTATTTCATTCATGGGCTGGGCCACAACATCGGGCTGAACGTTCACGATCCCGGCGATGCTTGCAGACCTTTGCAACCCGGCATGGTCGTAACCGTGGAGCCTGGAATTTACATTCCTGAGGAAAATCTCGGTGTGCGCATCGAAGACGATGTGCTCGTCACGGAGACCGGCTACGAACTGTTGAGCCGCAAACTCACCCGCGACCCCGACGAAATCGAGAGGATCATGGCTGCAGCCGCGAAGCAGCGCGCTGCAACGGATAAATCTGCTGTAAGCCAAACCGTTCCGTCACCTGATTCGGACGGTGACGGCGCGCAAATACTTGCCCTGATTGCAAAATATGCAAAATCCATCGATGACGCAGACACCACGCTGGCATCGGAAATCTGGTTAAATGCTCCGGACGTCTCTTTTATCCATCCGCGCGGCGAAGCCCATGGCTGGGATGGTATCAAACTGAATGTGTATGAAAAGCTTATGGGCAGTCTTTTCTCCCAGCGCGACCTCGAGGTCCGGGATGTCACCGTACGTGTCTATGGCGACGCCGCGTGGGCCGATTTTAAATGGCACTTCGTCGCGAAATGGAGAAGCGACGGTACTTCAGTAGCCACGGACGGCCGGGAAACTCAGGTGTATCGAAGAATGCCGGATGGCGCATGGCGTCTGGTCCATGTTCATTACTCCGGTCCTCCGATTGGCGGGAGCCGCGAAGGTGTCTGAACGAATCCCGCGGCAGGTGTTTGCGCAATGAAAGGCTAGGGAGACGGATTGACCGGATAGGAGATAGAGGCCCGCGAAACTGCCCCCCTGGCACTCAGTATTCGGTTAACGCCATGTAGAACAGCAATTCAACTTGCGAAGTGTGTTAACGAGCCTGGAAGATGCGAGATACAACCATGGGCAGTAGGTCCGGGAGCATTCTATTCCGAACGATGAGGCTAGACGATACGAACCTTAAGCAGTGAGGATAAACTCCTCGTTCGTCGAGATTATCAGGATTAACCACGAAGCCACACGCCCGGTGCAGCTGTATGGCCTGTTCCTTTATCCCTAAGCCTAGCTTATACCAATTACTGGCAGATACAGCTCCGACGCCCACACACCAATCAACCCAGCGGCTTGCAACCGCCAACTTGACTCACGGGGCCTCTCATGTCCCGTTTGTCATTCCGTGTCGAGCGGCCTAAGACACTAATCGGCTACCCTTGTGATACGTGTCACGAATCCCGTCCGCGGAGTGCATATGCCTGACGATCAGCAAACACTACGCCAGTCTCTTCATTACCGATCTAACCGCGCCAGAACAATTTTCGAACTCATTTATCAAAGTACTACGCAACTGGGTCTGAACATGAAGAAGACCTTGATGGAAATGATGTATTTCTCGTCCGGTGTCGGGAGGGTACACAGACTGAGCACACCAATTTATGGCCTATATGCTCCAGCCGTCCTTGAGGAGTTGTTACCCAATCGCGATCCGTCCAAGGCGGATTATGGCGTACATGCTGTTGATGTCCGCTTTCAAGATCGGCGATCCAATCGAAGGCTTCATCCAAATGATAATTATGATTTTACGGGGGATTCCTGCCGCTTGTGCTTGCAACGGTTTCATAGGAGTGGTCATTCTACATCGCCCTTGGCAGTTGTGCCAAACGGTGTTTGAGCAACTGCTGGCGAAGTGCCAGACCCTGGCGGCCAGCCAACCAGGAACGAGGAAGAAGAGAAAATTCCGGTTCAAGAACCCGCTGCTGAGCCTGGGCGCCTCGGTGATCGATCTCTGCGCCACGATGTTTGACTGGACCAAGTTTCGTTTGACGAAAGGGGCGGTGAAGCTACATCTGCTGCTGGATCATGATGGGTAACTGCCGTCTTATGCGGTCATGACCAAGGCAAGAAACATGAGGTGCGAGTGGCAAGGCAGATGGCTTCGCGCCGGGGACGATTCTGGTGTTTGCAGGGGGTACCCGACTACGGCGGTTTACGAACTTGGTTTCAGCCAGGATTTGTTTTGTGACGCGACTGAAGGAAAACGCAGATTACGGAGTGGTTAAAAAACTGGCCGTTCCGCAGGGACGGGGCGTGAGACACGATG
>CAWDRK010000032.1:0-226399 GCA_963804635.1 Candidatus Acidiferrales bacterium | reverse complement strand
GGCACTTGCAATGCGTTGACTTGGCGCTAACGTTAGCCTAACATCCCGTGAAGACGGACCCTACCTAAACAAGCAACATCTTTGCGGGAGCCTACGCATGAGTGACTGGATGTATGTGCAGGAGAATCCTACCGAACAGCTTGCACAACTGCATTTTTTTTCCGTGCTGAAAGCACAAAAAGGCTCCGAGATCGCCTTTCGCATCACCATAAAGGAATTCGCCTCGCCGCCACCCGGGCAGCACGTCCGTTTCTTTGCCGAGGCCGATAAGTCGCTGAACCAACAGACGGCTCCGTTCGTTCCGTGCGGCTGGGGAAACTCGCTTTACGCGGCGCTGGGCGACTGCGTACGGCTGATCCGGCAGTTTCCTTACGAGGGTGAAGCGTGATCCTACATCTGAGCAAGCGGCAGATTCAGCCTGGCCTGACAGTGGTGGAAATGAAGGGCAGCGTGCACGCCGGCACCGATTGCCGCCGGGTGGAGCAGGAAGTGGACGGATTGATCCGGGCCAACGAACTGCGCGTGATTTTCGATCTGTCGCAAGTGACGCACATCGACAGCGCCGCGATCGGGTGCGTGGTGCGATGCCTGTCGCAGCTTAAGAAGTTTGGAGGCTCGCTGAGGTTGGTCGGGGTCAAAGGAATGATTGAGGGCACGCTGAAGCTGACGAAGGTCGACAAGATTATTCAGATCTACGCGACGGCCTCCGAAGCGGCGCAAGATTTCCCGGCGCCTTCGGGGGGCAGCGACATTACCGCGACTTGAGCGAGAACTGGAAGCGTTATGCGCCCACAGCGTAGGACTCGTTTTTCGCGGCGCCTGATCTGAGCGTGAAGCGAGCATTATAGAAGGGCGCGGCCGTCAATACGTTCTGCAGGTCACCCTCATCCGTATAGCGGCGCTTGGGGATTCGGCGCTCCAAGAGTGCGAACTCCAATGGCTCGCGTCGAAATGGATATGGATCGAGAGTGTAGCGACTTTCCCCGACCGAGCGCAGTTGCCAGTCCACCTCACCCCGCTCCTCACCTACGGGCACACCCTCAATGGTGACATCGCCGCCTTCGCCGAGGCAGAAATACAGAGACAGGCGATCGAGCGCGTCCAATCGTTGCTGATTGGCTTTGATCCGTGATTCGTCGGTGAACGGTTTCATCGCCGGGTCGTTGCGCAGGTCCACCTTCAGGCGGAGCTGTTGCAACCGCAACCGCTGGACAAAGTCCCCGGCCACGTGTTGCTCATAGGACTTCACATATTTTGCGGAATAGCCGGGCATGGTGGCGCGCGCGCGGTCGTACAAACTCATACAGTGGCCCACGATCAACATCCCCGCATAAAGGTCCGCGCGAACGGCGCGCTCAATTCCGCGTTGATACAGGGCAATATGCTCTTCGGTCGGGACGGTCATGAATGTGTACGGCACAAACGTTTTGGGATCGACGCCGGGCAGCATCTCCCATTCCTGCCAACCATTGTCGTGTTCAGCCGCAGCGAGGCAGAACGATGCAAAGGGTTCCGGCCGCTCAAAAACCTCGTTGCCCCATTCGCGCGCGAAAAATCCCGAGAGAAACGCGTGATCCGTCTGGCGAATCAACACCAGCGGGTCACTTTGCTGCTGCACGATCATATTTAGTCTTGCTTCCCTTCCACGCCCACATTATCCGCTCACGGGTGAGCACAATCCAGCACCACTAGGGGAGAATCTGCGAATACGCGAGTCCCCGTACTACAAGTATTATCAAGACTAGGATGCGGGAAAGAGCGGAACTGGTGGACGCGCCGTCGGGCCTTTTTCAAATGTGAGTACAGAAAGCGGACTTTCAGGCGACCTGCCGAGCCGCGGCCTGTTGGCATTCTTCACGTAGCGCGCGAATGAGAATCATTTCGACATCCGTGGCGTGCCAAGGGCTTCGCGTAATGTCAAACGCTCCCTTCTTCAATGCCTCGAAATACAAATCCCATTCGCCTTGGCGAGTCGTGACAACAATGCGAGGGATTCTGTGGTTCCAATGGTTGGAATGAATCAGATCGCCGTAAGAACCGTCAGGCAGATGCTCGTCGCAGAAAACGAGATCCACTTCCTGGCGAGCAAGCACTTCCTCAGCTTGGGTTCGCGAAGAGCAGGAGATCACGTCGGCGGAAAGACGATCGAGCGTGCGAATGAGGACTTGGCGAACCTCCAAATGAGGAGACAGGACCAAAACGCGAACCTGACGTTGCTGTGTTGGAATATTTTGTGGCGTGTCGTCAGATGTTCCGGCAGCTTGGCTCGGTGCAAAAGAGGCCATGGCGAATAACCACCTTTCGCTGAGGAATGGGAGGGATATTGATAAATCGATTCCTGCGCTTTGCCAATACAGTCTTTCCCTTAGACCCCGGAGGGGCCTACGCGCAGACGGAACCAGACTCCAGAATCGGAGCCTTGGCACACGAAAGGCTTTTCTTCACAACTTGATTGCAGCTAACTTCTTCAGATCTTTCAAGAATTGCCGTTCCTGTTCGTGGCGGGATTTTTCATCGGGAGCCCGCAAGATCGAAGACGGATGCACCGTCGCCATTACGTAAGGCGCGAGGGAGGACTCGAGCAGTTCTCCGCGGTGTTCAGTTACACGAAAGCTGCGGCCTAGAAGGGCCTGAGCGGCGGTTGCACCGAGGCACACGATTACCTTAGGTTTCAATGCGGCGATTTCTGCATCCAACCAGGGCCGGCAGGCAGCAATCTCGCTGGCGCTGGGTTTTTTGTGAATGCGGCGCTTCCCTCGCGGCTCCCACTTGAAATGTTTGACGACATTTGTCAGATACACCTGCTTGGGGTCGATTCCCGCTTCCTGCAATGTGGCCTGCAATAATTTTCCGGCCGGGCCCACGAAGGGTTTGCCCTGCAAGTCTTCCTGATCTCCGGGCTGTTCGCCGACCAGCATGATGGGAGCGCGCGCGCTGCCTTCTCCAAAAACCGTCTGGGTCGCGCTGCGCCAAAGATCACAATTCCGGCAGTCCTGGGCCTGCGTGGATAATTCCTTCAACGAAAGTGACAGGAGAGGCAGTTGCGGCGAGGCGGCGCTTTTTTTCGAGCGGGCCATATTTCCTGTAGATGCTCGGGAAATTCGGAAAGTTTGACAAAAGCCACGGAGAAGAGAGAAGATAATCATGGCGAACAAAAAGCGAATACTCTCCTTCCTCGCCCTGGATTGCCATGCGGCCCACTTCTGCTGCTTTACGTCTCCAAGTCGAGTCCGCCCTTGCCGGGCGCGTTATCTCTCCATTTCGTCTTCGCGAACCGGAGGCTACTTGCACCGCTCCTACCGGAATCCCGGCCCTGGATGAAAGCACAGGTGGGCTGCCGCGGGGAAGCCTTACGGAAATTTACGGCCCCGTCTCTTCGGGAAAGACTTCCATTCTTCTATCGACCCTGGCGGGGCGCACCAGGAACGCCGAAGCGTGCGCGCTGGTGGATGCGCAGGATGCTTTCGATCCGAATGTTGCGCAAGCCGCTGGCGTGCATCTCGAACAGGTTCTATGGGTGCGCTGTCGCAGCCTGGACCAGGCTTTGCGTTCCACGGATTTACTTTTGCATGGCGGAGGTTTCGGCCTGATTGCACTGGACCTGGCCGATGCCCCCGCGCGTGTGGTGCGTCAGATTCCTCTGAACGTGTGGTTCCGTTTGCGGCGCGCGGTGGAAAGCACGCCCACGATTTTGCTGGTTCTTTCGCAGGAGTCGAACGCAAAAACATGCGCTTCGCTGGTCCTGCGTTTGCAAAAAGAGACGGCCGCCTGGTCGTTACACTCGAGGAACAACGCGGGTCGAATTTTACACTCACCCAGTTGCTTGTTGGACGGGTGGACCAGCGAGGCGGAAATCGTTCGCACGCGCATTCAACGGGCGGCGCCCCGCTATATCGACAGGAGTTCCGTTGCTCGCCAGGACGCGGGAGAAACAGTTCGTTTTGACGTTTGTGCGGATCCGCGTCGCGAGCATGAGCCCATTCCCCCCGTTCCCTCACCGGCACGAAAAAGGGAAAGGAGACAGAATCCCGGTTGAGCTATTCCCTTCCCTCAACGGGTTTTTCGAAACGTCATGGCATTCGCGGCCATCTTTGTTCCCAATTTCAGGTTGCAAGCGGTGGTGCGTTGCGAGCCCGAACTGGCGGTTCGGCCCATCGCGCTGATCGATGGTCCTCCACCGACCTATCAGGTGGTGGCTGTCAATCGTTTAGCTGCGCGCATGGGAGTGGCACCAGGCATGACAAAAATAGCTGCGACCCACTTTCCCGGCGTGGAAATCCGGCCGCGAGGCAAACTCCAGGAAACCACGGCCCACGCGGGGTTGCTGGATGTGGCGTGGTCGTTTTCGCCGCGCATGGAAGACACTGCTCCGGACACGATTCTGATTGATCTGGAAGGCCTGGCGGCGCTGTTTGGGTCGCACGAAAATATTGCGGCCAAGATGGTGGCGAAATGTGCGGAGATGGGGCTGACCGTTCAGGTGGCCATTTCCACAAATGTGGAAACCGCCAGTGTCGTGGCGCGAGCTTTGCCGGGAGCTACGGTTGTCCCTGAAGGCCAGGAAGCAAAATTCCTGGAGAGCCTGCCGGTGCAGATGCTTTCGTTGAGCGAGGAACTCTGTGAAGTATTCGAACGTTGGGGCGTGAAGACTTGCAAAGCGCTTGCTTCTCTCCCGGTAATCTCTCTTTCCGAATGTGTTGGGCAGGAAGGCGTGCGGGTGCACGCGATCGCTTCCGGAAACGGGGTCAGATCGCTGGTCATCGCCGAACCGGCGCATTGTTTCGAGGAATTTTTCGAACTGGAAGACGCGGTCGAGGATCTGGAGCCGCTTTCTTTTCTACTGGGCAGACTGCTTGACCAGCTTTGCGCGCGGCTTGCCGCCAGGTCGCTTGCTGTTCGCGCGATCCATCTGCATTTCACGCTGCAGCCTTCGTTTGAGAGTGCGTTTGACTCTTGCGGCGAAGCGATCCGCAAAAAAGAACTTTCCGTCGATTATGTTTGCGCCATGGAACTGCCCGTACCGTGCCGCGACGCCAAACTCCTGTTGAAACTCGTGCGCTTGCGATTGCAATCGACTCCCCCGCACGCACCGGTACAGAAGATTCACATGCTCGCGGAACCTTCTTTCCCGCGCGTGATGCAAGGCGGATTGTTCGTTCCCGAAGCTCCGGATCCCGAAAAACTGGAGCTGACGATTGCGCGCATCGCTCACGTGGTCGGCGAAGGCAACGTGGGGTCGCCGCAGTTGATGGATTCGCATCGCCCGGATTCCTTTCGCATGCACAGGTTTTCCGCGGCGTCCGTGCCGCCGCACGATCGTGACGGAAAAGTGGAAACGAAAATCGCATTCCGGGCTTATCGTCCGCCGGTTTTGACGAAAGTGAACTCGCGGGGAGGACGCCCGATAAACGTCGCATTTCTAGGCCGTTCTGGAGAGGTCCTTCATGCTTCCGGGCCTTGGCGTACGTCGGGCGACTGGTGGGAAGAGGATCCGTGGCAACAGGACGCGTGGGACGTGGAAGTTAATTTTTCTTACGAAACTCCGCCGTCACTAGGTTTCTATCGCATTTGTTTCGATTCGCGGCAGAAGAAATGGTTCGTACTGGGCGCCTACGATTGATGTACATCGAACTGCACGCACGCTCTGCATTTAGTTTTCTGGAAGGCGCATGCACGCCCGAAGACCTGGTTCGCGCTTTTGCGGCTCATGGCATGCCCTCCATGGCTTTGCTGGACCGCGATGGTTTGTACGGCGCGCCACGGTTTTACCTAGCAGCAAAAAAACTTGAACTGACCGCCCATATCGGAGCAGAGGTTACCTCATCGGCGGGAGGACGCTATTGCTTACTTGTCGCTTCCCGCAAGGGCTATCAAAACCTTTGCCGACTGATCACCCGCATGAAGTTGCGCGCAGAAAAGGGCCAGGGCACCGTCGAACTGGATGAATTGCGAGAGGCCAAGGAAGGCTTGATCTGCCTCTCCGGAGGGGATGAAGGGCCATTAGCGTACGCGTTGCGCACCGGCGGCAGCGAACAAGCTGCCAAATGCCTTCGCGAACTGGGCGCGATTTTTGGGCGGGAAAATGTCTACGTAGAAGTGCAACGCCATTTTTCGCTTGAAGAGGAGCGGCGCAATCAAGTCGCCATGGCACTCGCTCGCTCGATGCAACTTCCGCTTCTGGCCACCAACGGTGTTTGCTACGCGTCACCTGGCCAGCGCGAAATACTGGACGTGTTCTCCTGCCTGCGCCATCACCGCGTCCTGGCCAATGCCGGCCGCCTGTTATCCTGCAATTCCGAGCGCTATCTGAAGTCCCCGGCACAAATGTCCGCGTTGTTCGCGGATCTACCGGAAGCCATTGCCAACACGGTGGAACTGGCGTCGCGGCTGAAATTCACGCTCAAAGATCTGGGCTACCAGTTTCCGGTCTATCCAACTCCCGATAAGGAATCGCAGATTGCGTTTCTGCGCGCACGGACATGGGAAGGCATGATGCACCGGTACGGAACGGGGAATGAACGGGCGGTGCAACAAATCGATCGCGAACTGGCGGTGATCGAAAAGCTGGATCTCGCCGGATATTTCCTGATCGTCTGGGACATCGTTCGCTTCTGCCGCGAAAATAACATTCTCGTTCAGGGCCGCGGTTCCGCTGCCAACAGCGCGGTGTGCTACTCACTGGGGATCACCGCTGTCGATCCAGTCAGCATGGAACTTCTGTTCGAGCGCTTTCTGTCGGAGCAGCGTGGTGAATGGCCCGACATTGATCTCGACCTTCCCAGCGGCGATCAGCGCGAACGCGCCATCCAATATGTTTACCAGCGCTATGGAAAGCTGGGCGCGGCCATGACCGCGAATGTGATTACCTACCGTGGCCGTTCCGCGGCGCGGGAGATCGGCAAAGTTCTGTCGTTTGATCCGGAAACACTGAACCGCCTGGCGAGTCTCGTAGGTGCGTGGGAGTACACCGATTCAAAGGATACGCTGACGCGGCAGTTTCAGGATGCAGGTCTCGACCTGGAGCAGCATCGCATCCACAAATTCTTTGAACTGTGCCAGAAAGTTCAGGATTTGCCGCGACATTTGGGGCAGCACTCCGGAGGAATGGTGGTTTGCCAGGGACAACTCGATTCCGTGGTGCCGCTGGAGCCTGCCACGATGCCGGGACGCGTTGTGGTGCAATGGGACAAAGAAGATTGCGCGGATATGGGCATCGTGAAAATCGATTTGTTGGGCTTGGGAATGATGGCGGTGCTGGAAGATTCGCTTCGCCTGATTCGTACACACCATTGCGAAGAGATCGACCTGGGCCGTCTGCCTGCCAATGATTCCGCGGTGTACTCCGCGCTGCAACGCGCCGATACCATCGCCATGTTCCAGGTGGAAAGCCGCGCGCAAATGTCCTGCCTGCCCCGGCTCGGGCCAAAATGTTTCTACGATATCGTGGTGCAGGTAGCCATCATTCGTCCCGGGCCGATCGTGGGGAAAATGGTGCACCCGTATTTGAACCGGCGACTGGGTCGCGAAGCCGTCGAAAGCCTGCACCCTTCCCTGGAATCGACGCTTGCACGCACGCTTGGCGTGCCTCTTTTTCAGGAGCAATTGTTGCGGATGGCCATGATTGCCGCTGGATTCTCAGGAGGTGAAGCGGAGGAACTTCGCCGGGCCTTCGGATTCAAGCGCTCTGAAGCGCGAATGAAAGAAGTGGAAATCAAACTTCGGCGGGGGATGGAAACCAACGGAATCATTGGAGAGACTCAGGACAAGATCGTTCGTTCCATCACTTCCTTCGCGTTATATGGATTTCCCGAATCGCACGCGGCCAGTTTCGCGTTGATCGCTTATGCCAGTGCGTTTTTGAAATGTCATTATCTGGCAGCCTTTACGGCCGCGATGCTGAACAATCAGCCGATGGGCTTCTACCAGCCCGCCACGCTGATTAAGGATGCGCAACGCCACGGATTGCGCTTCAAGCCCATTGACGTGGCAAACTCCGATTGGGATTGCCTTCTGGAAGAGGCGCCGGACGGCTTTCGCGTTCGTATTGGTCTGCGTTATGTAAAGGGTTTGAGAAGGGAGGTCGCGCTGCAAATCCGTGATCAGCGCCGCATCCGTCCTTTCGATTCGATTGAAGATTTGAAGCAACGCGTTCCTGAAATTCGAAAAGCTGAGTTCCGCGTTCTTGCGGCTGTTGGCGCGTTGAATTTTATTTCCGGCAAGAAGGAATTTCACCGGCGCGATGCTTTGTGGCAAGTGGAGCGTTCCAGCCGCTGGTCAGGGCCGCTGCTGGCAGGGCATTCGTTGAAGGAAAACCAAGCGGGCGAATCGTCGCCACTCGACTGCATGAACCCGGAAGAACGGCTCAATGCCGATTTTCACGGTACTGGCTTGACCCTTGGGCTCCATCCCATGGCCTATCAACGAAAAACCTTGCAACGGCAAGGCATTTCTCCGGCCGCTCAATTGCCATCTTTTGCCGACGGCAAATTCGTGAGCGTTGCCGGCGCGGTAATTGCTCGCCAACGCCCCGGCACGGCCAAGGGATTCGTGTTTCTGAGCCTGGAAGATGAAACGGGCGTTGCGAACATCATCATTACGCCACAACTTTTCGACGCGAGACACACGACCGTCGTGCACCATTCTTTTCTGATCATTTCCGGTGTGCTGCAAAACCAGGATGGAGTTGTGTCGCTAAAAGCCAGGACTGTCGAACCCTTGCTGACAGCAAGCGCCGAGATGCAATCCCACGATTTTCATTGAAGCTGCAATTCGTTCGGTTGACCAATGCGTGGGAAACCACTGAGAATAGCTTATTCACGTGCGGGAGTGGCGGAACTGGCAGACGCGCAAGACTTAGGATGTAGGAAACAACCAGTGTTTAGGCTGCTTTGCAACGAGTTACGTTAGGTTGCGTTAGACAAAATTAGGGTGTTTTCATCCTGTTCGGCGAGAGTTTAGGGCTTAAGCCAAAATAAAGTTTACTTTTTAGCCTTCGGTTTCTCGGTCCGCGGGTAGATGGTGTAGTTCCACTGTGGGTTTACTTTGTCATATTTGATATTGAGCTGATCCATCTCTTCATCTGAAATTTTCCTGCCGGTCTCGTACTGTTTTTTGTCCAGCTTCGCTTTCACCCGCAGACCTTTCTTGGTTCGGGTCGATCCAATCAGACTCACAACGGTTTCATAGCTCACCAGGGGTTCTCCTTTCCAATTCAAGCTGATAAACGAAAACAGGCGATGCTCCACCTTGTTCCACTTGCTGGTCCCCGGAGGATAATGACAGACCCCCATACCAATATCCAATTGGTCTGAAAGTTGTTGGAGGTAATACTTCCATGCGCGGCTTCGGCTACTGTTGCTGCCGCCGCTGTCCGCACACAAAAGCCACTGGGAAGCCTTGGGATAATATCGCCGCCCCACCCCCATCCACCACTGACGAAGACTTTCGACCGCAAACTCCGCCGTATCATGGGTCATCCCGACGTTCACAAAACCTTGATTCCGATGAACATCGTAAGCCCCGTAGGGAATTGCTGTCCCCACCGCCAGGCTGGGGAAGTCATACGTATTCACCTCTCGCGGTTTGCCTTTCGGGCGCCACGTCCGTCCAGGATTCTTAAAATCACCCACCCGCTCTTTCTTCTTGGTGTCAATGGACAGGACCGGGTTTCCCTGGTGGATGAAATTCCGGATCCGCGCATTGATCGCACGAAATTGTTCATCCCGGTTCGCGGGAGCGCTGCCCTCTTTGTTTTTGACGTTCCCTTGAAGGGAGTAGCCCAAGGCACTCAGTTTGCGATGCACGGTTCGTTGGCTCACCGTATGCCCCCGGCGAGTCAGCTCTTCGGCAATGCGATACGTCGATTTGCTCGTCCACCGCAACGGACTCATGGGATCCCCGGCCGTGGTCTCTTCCATGATCTTCTCCAAGGCCCGTTTCAATGACGGATAGGATGCCTCTATAGCTTTGCGCCCACCTCCCAGTCGGCGAAGTCGTCCCGTTTCGCCCAGCAAGCGCTTTTGCCTTAAATCGTTTATTCCTTTTAGAATCGTGGGGCGCGACATCCCGGTCAACTCGTGCATCGCCTTTAGACCCCCGCGACCCAACGCCAAGGCTTCCTTCGCCACGTACCACCGGGCCTGCGCTTCGTTCAACGTTTTAAGCACTTTGAGCATGATGGCGCGATGAGCGATTTCCATGAAGCTATCGTGTCACATAGTTTCGACAAAGAGTAAACTTTATTTTGGCTTAGACCCTTAGTGAGAGTTCTGCGTTGGGAAGTGAGATTGGTGATGAATCATGTTTGCGGCATTTCTGGGTGACGTTGGCCATGTTGATTTGGATATGGGGCACGACCACCGCGAGTATTTGCCCTCTTTTGCTTCTGCGGGATGTGGCCGCAATCATTCGTCGGGCTGTTGGGGTGATTGAGGTCCGCTGTCAGGACGGCTTGCCGTGGTCGGGAATCGACTGCGAAAACCGTTCGTGGGTCTGGAAACATTTCGAGTAACAGGAATCCTCAACACTGCTGGACGTTGGTTACACGAAATTGGTTGGTCCTTCCGCGCTCACCACAACACCCGAGGCATTTAGCAGGTTCACTGAGAGTTGGTATGCGTCACAATCTTCCGAAAGTCCCGATTTTCAACGATACACCGCCCGGGGGAGCAATTGAAGCGGTTGCAATGCGAGTTTTGGTCGCTTTTCCGAATTGGGAACTACATATGCTCGGTACTGCTTCGCTCATCAGTAGCTATCTAGCGCTAACTGCACGGCATGTTGTCGAACAAGCGTTGAGACTGTCAACCGTTAGCCAAGTCGGAGATAAGCTTGAGGTCAGCAGGGGTCAACTTCAGTTATTGCAAGTCCTACCCGGTCCCCATTACAGGTTCTGGAACGTCGCGCAATTGTGGATGACATCAAGCTCGACGGGTAGAGACCGATGCTGAACAAGAGTAGACCCTGATGGTCGCTTCCCCGATTCAGCCTCCGCTCAGCTTCACCAGCACATAGTCACCGACTTGTATTTGGGCATGAGCATGGATGCGGCATTCCATACCACGCCATGCCGGACTCGAACTAGCAACCCTTCGGTTAACAGTTGCGGCGTACATCTTTACTACTGAGTACGATAGTTTGCTATGGTGTTGGTTTTCCTTGCCCTTACAGTCGATTCGCTTCCCTGTCCGACTGTCCCCACTTGCTACGGTTTGTGATGGAGATGGGGCACAAAATTGGGCACAGCGGTGACATAGAGCTTTCTATTTCGCGAAGCTCCGTTGTTGCTCTTGAGACCTCGAGTGGTAGCGCTCGTCACAGTCTCGGCAACGGTAAGGGCGGGACCGAAGGAACCAGAAAAGTAATTTGTCCAACGCACCGTGGGTATGGGAGCGCCTTACATTCGTGCTTCTACAGTTTGGACACCCACGGTGCGTCTTCGTCAGAGGATCGCCTGACATGACACCTCGATTTTTCTGGGGACAACTTCATTTGCCGCAATTCAGCTGCCAAAGGTGCGAAATATCCTATTTGTGAGCCGATTCGCAAATAGGCTGCGCATTTTCTTATAGATAGCTCGATACTGCACAAGCCCCCAAACAGCGCAGGACTTGCATAATCAGGGCAAGGGAAAGTCTTTGCACACGCCCACCAACAAAACTATGAAGTTCGCTAGGCCTTTGGGAGGGGGTGTGCCTGAGGTTGGTGGCGAAGAGGCGCATGGTGGCCAAGCTGCAGGCAATTAAGGCAGCACTGCGCCTCCGAATGCACGAGCCGGTTACCGACGGACATCGGTCTGATAGGCATTGGCGCCGATTGACTCTGCGAGTTCCTTAGCACGCCGAAAACACGAACGCGACTTGAACGTCGCGCCATAGATGCACCACCTATTCGCGGCGTCGGTTAGCAGCATGTCCCTTCCTGGTCTCCCCCACCGAAAATAAAATCCTTGGAGCCTTCAAATGGACAAGCAGGCATTGCTCCGCATGTTGCAGGTTGAAATTCAACGTCATGATTTAGGGACGTTCATGGATGAACCGCAGAGCGGCCATGGCGTCGTTGTGCCAGGCTGCTCGCTGTGCCGGAAGCGTTTGAATACGAGCAGTCAGTTCGTCGATCATCTGGCCAACGACGTTCTGCCAGCCGCAAACGCGAAACTCGACGAGATTTGACAGGTCAAAGCTCAGAGAGCAGATGATGCATTGGCCGCTGGTCTGTGAGTCGGAGGCAGTTGCCTCGTCTCGGATACTTGCGCGGTACCTGATTGCGGTATAGCTTCGGGCTAGTTTGCTCTGAATAGCGGCAGTCCCCCAACCTACGACACGAGCAGCATTCTCCGTCTTTGACTCACAAGCACAGCCACGACTCCAAAACTAAGGGGGACTATGAAGCCTACCCTGGCGTTTCAAACACTCAGAACAATCAAAGCTACAATGGCGATCTCCTTCGCCGTCTACGGAGCCTTGGTCCTGGTCGCAGGGCACGGCGCAGCCCATCACGGTTGGTGCGCGATTGCGATTGCTGTAGCTTTATCGCTTGGGGCTTTGCACGTGCGCGAGTATCCGGAACCCAAAAAACCAGCGGCCGAGAAGTATAACATCACGTGATGAACGTCCGTTGCCAGGCACGCGAGAACTCCGTCGCGCATTCTTGGAGCATGGCTTCCAGAAGTTCGCACAAGATTCCTCCGAGCTGCCTCGACGCTTCAGCTGTAACTCCGGCGTATGCCATCGCGCGATGGAGTTAGCTCCGTCTTCCGATGTCGAATTCCTGCTCTCCACTTGGCATCAAGTATGCCTGAACGCTCCTTGCGGGCTAATTGGTCCTGCCTTCGAGGGAATAAGAACACCTGAGAATAGATAGGCTCGTACTGATAGCCCGCACCACATCCTCATTGATCAACCGCTCGAATTCTCGGAGAAGGAGCAGATTCAGTTGGAAGTAACTGCTTGATGGCCGGGGGTTGGGGGTTGAGCCACGGTGCAAGCCCCCTCCGGCCTCCACCGTGAATATCAACCCGGCCACAAACAATCCTAATTCGCTCACGTTGGGCGTGGCTATGCTGCAAATCAAAATGGAAACGGTTGGTGACGAGATTGACAAGGCGGTGATTGGGAGCCCGGGAGCGGGTGAACTCGCTGACCTTTCGCCCCGCCGTTCCGCCGTTACCTTCATATTGACGAGAACAAGATCGAGAAGTACTATCCCCCAACTGTCCTTCCGAAGGCCCCGCACGAAAAAAGTTGTCCCACGCTTTTCGTGAGGAGTTTATCCCTATGCAAGAGACTCCAACCGATTCCGTGCGGAAGCGCGAGGAATTGAAAGCAAAGAGGACTACTGTCCCATTGGTTTTTGCAGAATCCTATGGAAACTCACTTGGCTTTAGAAATCAAGATCATCGACGATCAGGTTGCTGAATGTACTGAGCTAGTGGAACGGAAACACGGGCCAAACCACAAAACTTGATTCAAGGAGATAAGCATGGAAAAACAGCTCTCACTCGTAGGCTACTGGCTAGGCTTGATCTGCACTGTCCTGGCGTTGATCTTTCGGATGCTCACCGCTCTCAAGATCATGGTCTTGGGTCTTCCTGGTACCAGTGCCATTTCGTATTTGAGTTTCTTTCACGGTGCTGCGCTGTTTTTCTTGCTGGCGATTGCGAGTTGGTGCCGGACCGCAAAGTCCTAGGCTGGTTCGCGGGCAAACCGACTGTTCCGGCGTGAGGCGAGGAGTGTCGGCGGACGTTGCGAATGAGCTTTGGAGATGTTTTGGCAACGAAGTTCGATGTTGTGGTGATGGCGCCGATTTTCCGCATGAGACGCTACGAATATTGGATGAGCAAACGGTTCTATCTAAATTTGCTCTAGCCATTCGAGAACCGTCGCGACGCTCTAGGAAAATAACCGCTGTACGGCGACGAAGTTTGAATCTGTTTGGACCCTTCGCGGCGGGGCGGCAGTGGCCATGAATAAATCGAAAAGGCTGACCCATCACATGACCATGTCGCCGATCGCTTTTCGTCACAATCTTTGTCTTTCGCACACACCCGCACATGCACAGCCCCGAGGGCTTCGGACCTATCGCCGCGAGCCGCTTGTCTTCCATGGCATCCTCCCCTTGAAAGGTCCCTCGAGTAACCATTGAGGTTGCGCAACTTGCGAACCCTAATTGCTCATTCGCAAAATCATCCATCTTTTTCGAACCAATTGTCGAATCTATTCGAGCCTCTTGCAAGTCCAGCAGCGAGAATGGGAGAACCGCATAGGCCGGATGCTTGAGCCCGCTGAACCTGTCTGCTACGACCTCCCAAAATTCGAGCGCACGAACGGCAAGATCTTGAACACAGGTTCTGACGTTCAATACAAGCTATCGCTTGGACCCAGTGCCAACGAGCTGCATAATCCGCCCGGCTTTTCTTGCACAGGAGGACAATAGCTCCGTCCAGATTTTAGCTTAGTGGTTGTAGGTCGCGGCGGTAGCAGGCCAACGCGCCGAACACCTGCGGCGCCTCGAGGGAAACTTGTGATATACCTCGATCGGAAATGATCAAAGAAGCGTTGAACTGGCTAGACCGCTATCTGGGGCCCGCGAAATAAGAGGATCTCTCGTTCGAAAATCACATGAATTCCGAACACGAGAAAACTGCCTGGCTCGCCCCGAAAAATCAATCACTTCCAACCCTCTCCGCTCTCGGGTTTTCTGAACGTCTGGTGGTGATCGGCTGGGATTCTTCAGACAGCAGTGCTTTACCGAGGACGTCTCCGCGGGTAGCCAGGCGTATCTCACATTTCCCACAACGGGCGTTTCGCAGCATTTATACTAATGACCAGAGCGTTGCATGTGCACAAGCCTGCGGTAGT
Source organism: Candidatus Acidiferrales bacterium (assembly GCA_963804635.1). Lineage (GTDB taxonomy): Bacteria > Acidobacteriota > Terriglobia > Acidiferrales > UBA7541 > Acidiferrum. The sequence continues at coordinate 211,541 of CAWDRK010000032.1, read as the reverse complement.
GCCCACCCTTTGACCATCAATTGAGGTAGTGAGACTTGCAGTGCGTCGATTCGTGAAACGCGAATTTTTCGCCGGCAATCCAGGGCGCTTGCAAATCCTTGATGTCCGAGTTCGGCGACGCGGGCACCCAAGCGCTCCATATTACAAGAACAACCGACGCACGCCATCTTTTCTTGGAATGTCGAGAGTCGTACCGGGAATCGTCAGGTACATGGAACGCTTACGAAATCGAACTGCTACTCCGGACCGAGCCAGCCCGTCATTGCGGGACCGGTGAGACCAAATTCTGCACGTTTCCTGCGTCGCAAGGCTGGATTGTTCGGAAAGGAACCCAGAGGGACAATTGCGCAATGGTAGCTTCAACCAGGAGCGGCAAAGAGGATTCTACACTCTTTGACAGTGAAGTGCCGAGTTCCGTCGTGCCCGGCTGGATGCCCAACAGGATGGTCTCCCGTGGCTCTTGCCCAAGCAGGCGTAGCGCATTGAGGATGTCCGCAAGGGCAAGATCATGAACATTACCATTACCCGGGAGGGAGCAAAGCTCCGCACCTCGGATGCACACGATCGTGCCGGCGGCCGCGCCGACGTCCACGGCGTCAAGAACCAGGAGCCGGGACATACCGGAGATGTAAGAAACAAGCTCCAATCCTTTTGTCCCGCCTTCCACCAGATCCACAACACCTGGGACTCTGGGATCTTCTTCGAGACACCGCAGTGCAGCGATTCCAACACCATCGTCTGAACGAATTGGATTGCCGAGTGCAAGTACCAGCGTTTGCGGTTGGGTTTCTTGGTTCATGCGCGATTCCAACGGCGTGCGCACTTCATGCCCGCAACCGTTGCTCCCAAGCACGACATTACTTCACTCGCTTAGCGGCCCCAGATTCTCGAAGCTCCGCTTCCGGGACAAATTTATATCCGGTGAAAATGCTCTCGACCAAGGCATTGCGCTCTTCCCAGGAAACCAGGACCGCGCTGTAAACGTGGTGGATAACAAAGATGAAAAAGGCAAACATGATGCAGAAGTGGGCGAGTCGCAAGTGGGAGATATCTATGAGGCGCGGAAGCCAGCCTATGAAAAATGTAAGCACGCGGTTGCTGACGGTGTAGCTGTAGAGAGCCAGCCCGGAGAGGATCTCGATGAACATCAGCGTGAACATAACCATGTATGTCGTTGCGGCGAGTGCGTTGTGCCCCACATAATGCGCGATATTCTTGCGGAAAAAAGTGTAGTACGAGACCATCCGCCCCATGCCGCGCCACTGCTCCCGGCGGATCGGCACAAACGCCCGCCACCTCGACCACTCATTCCCAACGAAAAACCAGTAGATACGCAGAAGGAATGCCGAAATAAACACCGAGGCAGTCACCAGATGGATGAAGCGCATCGTCCCCATCACGTAAGCACTGCGTGAGCGCACGACGAGAAAAGGACTGTGCATGTAGTAGCCCGTAACGGAGAGCACAACAACCGCAAGGAAGATGAGCCAGTGGGAAACCCGCACCGGCAATTCCCACACATAAGTGCGCACGGAATTGCCCGGCGCATACGGCGCTCTAGATTCCGACCAGGAATGAGCTGTCACACTCATGGGCACCTCCTCTCTAACGAACCTGCACTTCGGCGAAGCGGCGGCCCTGCGCGCTGGTTACGTGTACGGCGCATGCCAGGCACGGATCAAACGAATGAATGGTGCGGAGGATTTCGACGGGGCGCTCGGGATCCGCGATGGGCGTCTTCAACAGAGCGGCCTCATAAGCGCCCCTCTGCCCTTTCGCGTCTCGCGGACCTGCGTTCCACGTCGTCGGAACTACGCATTGGTAATTCTTGATTGCGCGGTCTTCGATTTGCACCCAGTGGCCCAGAGCGCCCCGCGGTGCTTCATGGAATCCCCATCCCTGAGCGGACTTCGGCCAGGTCGCCGGGTCCCACTTTTCGCCGTTGTGCACGCGGAGGTCACCGTGGGCAAGATTTTGGTACAGCTGATCAATCCACTTCGGGACTTGTCGAGCCAGGAGTTGTGTCTCGATTGCACGCGCGGCGATGCGCCCGAGCGTGGAGAACAGTGCCGTGGCCGGTGCGTTCAGTTTAGCTAGTACAGCGGTCACCAGCTCCTTAACTTCCGCCTGCCCGGAAGCATAGGCGACGAGCATGCGCGACAGCGGACCCACCTCCATGGGCGTGTCCATGAAGCGCGGCGATTTTAGCCACGAGTATTTCTCTTCCACATTGAGGTGTTCGAAAGGCGGCTTCGGTCCGGTGTACTTCGGATGCGTTTCTCCTTGATACGGGTTCTTTCCGGCCAAATCCCCTCCTGAGTATTCATACCAGGAATGCGTAACATACTCGCTCACTTGCGCAGGATCGACGGGATACACTTTGGAGAGATCGCGCCCAAGGATCGCTCCGCGAGGCAGGAAATACCTGGGCGCGTCGTGGATTCCTCCCTGCGGGTACTCGCCATAGGAAAGGAAGTTTCCTAGTCCCTCGCCGCGGCCAAACCAATCGCGATAGAAACCCGCGACGGCCAGCACATCGGGGATGTAAACCTGTTCGACAAAGGTCTGAGCTGTCTTGGCGATCTCGGAAAGGAAAGTGATGCGCTCTGGATTGATCGGGGCCTGTGGCTCGTTCGGATCCATTGCACATGCCATCCCGCCCACGAGGTAGGTCTGCAAGTGCGGGTTCTTGCCGCCCAGCACAGCATGGATGCGGATAAACTCGCGCTGAAACTCCAGGGCCTCTATATAATGGGCGACGGCGAGGAGATTCGCTTCTGGTGGCAGATGATAGGCAGGGTGTCCCCAATACCCGCTGGAAAACAGGCTGAGCTGCTTGCTTTCAACGAGCCCCTTCACACGATCTTGGATCACCTTGAAATACGCGCGGCTGGACTTCGGCCAGTTGGAGATCGACTCGGCGAGCTGTGACGTCTTGGCCGGATCCGCCTTCAAAGCCGAGGTGATGTCCACCCAATCCAGTGCATGTAAATGATAAAAATGGATCACATGGTCCTGCACGCACTGCGTCGCTCCAATGATGTTGCGGATGAGCTCCGCGTTGGGGGGAACTTCGATTCCAAGTGCGTCTTCGACCGCACGCACGGATGTGAGCGCATGAACCGTGGTGCAAACTCCGCAGATCCGTTGCGTCCAAATCCACGCTTCGCGAGGGTCGCGGCCGCGAAGGATCAGTTCAATGCCGCGGAACATTGTTCCGGAACTCCAGGCATCGGTGACCAAGCCGTCTTCCACTTGGGCTTCGATGCGCAGATGACCCTCAATCCGGGTTACGGGATCTACAACAATGCGTGCCATACGAGCCTCCTATAATTTGGCGGACTCACTTGGGTTCGTCTTCTGGTCCTCAGGGTGCTTCGTTTCCCTTCGCGCACGATCGCGAACCGCGCTGGCTATTCCGTGAATGATAGTTGCGCCAGCGACGGCACCTGTCAGAACTAAGCCAATCTCCCCGGCGCTGACATCCACGCCGAAGCCGGGTACCTGTGGCAGCCGCTCGTAGAACGGTGACTTCGTATCCCAAAAACGGTGCGACGCACACGCCAGACAACCGTGCCCGGCTTTTACCGGCCAACTGGTTTGATCGTTCCATCGCACGTTCGGGCAGTTGAAGGTAGCCTGAGGCCCTTTGCAGCCCATTTTGTAGAGGCACCATCCCCTCCGATGTCCTTCGTCCCCCCATTCCTCGACGTATCGCCCGGCGTCGTAATGGGCGCGCCGCTCGCACTGGTCGTGAATGAGGCGGCCGTAAGCGAAAAGCGGGCGGTGATACTGGTCTGTGGCAGGCAATTCGCCGAAGGTCAGGTAGTAAACGAGAACGGCAACTGTGTTCGCTGGGTTCTGCGGGCAACCCGGCATATTGATGATGTTGATCCCTGGCACAGCCTCCTCAAGCCCCACGGCGCCTGTGGGATTTGGCTTGGCAGCTACCAGTCCGCCGTCCCAAGCGCATGCGCCCACTGCGATAGAAGCGGCTGCGCCCCCACAAACCTCTCGAGCGAGATCGACGGCAGTCCTACCGGCAATAGTGCAGTACACCCCGTCGTCGGCAAGCGGAATGGCTCCCTCTACAACCGCTAGATACTTTCCTTTCTCTTCGTTGACCACTCGTTGTAATGCTGCCTCGGCCTGCTTCCCTGCCCCTGCCATAATGATTTCGTGGTACTCCCACGAAAGCAGATCCAAGACTACTTCCAGGACCGTCGGATGGCTTGCCCGCAGGATGGATTCGGAGTTGCCAGCACAGTCCTGGAACTGCAACCACACCAAAACCGGCTTTTTCACTTTACCGAGGGCGTCCGCTACTTTCGCCGCGTAACGTGGGGGTAGAGCCAGCGTCGCTACCATTGTTCCGCAAAATTCCATGAAGCGCCTACGAGAGACGCCACGAGCCTTCAATGCGCCGGAAAAAGTCTGTCCGTCTAGAAGCATACGTCACCTCAGTTTGGGGGTAACCTGGCGGGTGTTTGAGTAATTGAAATAAATTCTCAGTACCGCGTGGCACGGTGATCTCACACTGTCATCTATCTGAAGCTGGACTCGATATCTATACCGTGCGTCACACGTGGATGTGACGTGGCGCACTAGGATAATTTCACGCGGGAATGTCCGGCCATCGAAGTGAACCAGGGGATCGACGAAGGGGAACGTGGAAGAACAAAAGCGATTCGGTTGTCGGAAACTGGCCCGCACCTAGATAGCTGTAGACAACATCCGCGGGATTAGTCGCCAGCCGAATAATAAAGCCAATGCCCGATAACGGGGTTCTGGGAAATAGTCTATTCTCCCTTAATGTTCAAGAATCCTCATAATCTACGACCTTCTAACTCATTGAAATCATGAAGGGAGATCCGTGGACTGTCGGTGTTCGATATACATCCGTTTGTCGAACGCTCGCTTCAGGTCCTTGAGTGTCTCCTAGTTGATTGGTTCTTTGCGCGGGCGAAACCACCCAACGGGGCAACCTAGAGTTTTTACTCCACATATCCTTTGCTTCGAAAAGATTTTGCATTTTCCCCGTTGACACGTCAATTCATTAGTGATACATGATGTATCGTATTATGAAGACTCGTTCGACAAGGCAAGCGGCTAAAGCAGTCGGAATAAGCTGGATCACTCTCCGCCGTTGGCTGTCTGCGGGCAAGGTCCGGCCGTCCGAGTCCCTCCCGTTCGACGGACGGACCCTCTGGCGTTGGACAGACGCTGATGTGGAAAAGCTTCGGAAGTACAAAGCCGCTCACTACCGCAAAGGCCGGGGGCGGAAGAAGGGCAAGAAGTTGAAGACTTAGAAGACAAGCGGGACGCGCCGGTGCTAGTAACACCGACACGCCCCTAACCCAATTGCACTTAGGAGGTGCAACGTGGCTTCACGAAGTTTATCCCAAGAAAACACCCGCGTCGCAATCTACGCGAGGGTCAGCACCAGGGACAAAGGGCAGGAAGTCGAAAACCAATTGCGCCAGTTGCGGGATTTTTCGTCCTCGCAAGGATGGGCGGTCTATCGTGAATTTGTAGACCACGAGACGGGCTCGACTGACGAGCGGACTGCGTTTCAGGCCATGTTCAAAGACGCCAGTCAGCGCAAGTTTGACGTTCTCTTGTTCTGGGCATTGGATCGTCTTTCCCGAGAAGGCGTGCTGGAAACTCTTCAACACCTAAATCGGCTGACTTCCTAGGGAGTTGGTTATCGGAGCTTCACCGAACAATATTTCGATTCTTGTGGGATCTTCAAAGACGCCGTAATCGCCATCATCGCCACCGTCGCCAAGCAGGAGCGTGTTCGCATCTCCCTCCGGGTGCGGGCTGGTCTGGAAGTGGCTCGAGCCAAGGGCAAACGCATCGGAAGACCTCCTCAGACGCTGTTATCCGCGGAGACGAGGGCGGCTATAGCCGCTGCCTACGCTACTGGCGGAGCAAGCTTGCGGCTATTGGCGAAGAGGTTTGAAACCTCTCTAGGTTCAATCCAGAGGTGTATCGCGATGCACAACAGGACAGCTAACTGAGCAGCCCTTGTGAGTCGGCGTCGGATAGCTGAGCGACTTCCTCCCTTAATCGGGCTTCTCCTTGGGCTACAAATCCAAATGTTTACTTCAACACATTTTCATGGTGGGCATGAACACCTTCGTTTTCAGTTCTCGATGGTTCTGATATTTTCCTCTTGGAAGCTCTGCAAGGAGTCGAAGACCCACCATGGAAACTTGGAATCGGGATGAGCTCTACACGGAGTCTTCGCAGCAATCGCCAAGCTCACTGATGCCGCTCCCCAGGAAACACCAAGCGACCCCGAGTACCTCCGCATTGTCGTCTTAGAATCGCGCAACACCGCAATAGCCCCGCGACGGTCCGCTACAAATTGGTGGAATCAGCCGAAAAATCAATCGTGCAGAACCCAACGTACCTGTACCCCTCCTGCTCCACAGTGCTTCAAAACTTAGATCTTCTTGCATCTCGCTTCCCGAAATCGTGGGAGCAACGGGAACGCCGGCAAATAAAGCCAAGCGATTCTCGAAAACCAAATCACGCGGTGTGACGTAGATGCACAATCAGGTTGTGTACGCTTTTTGCTAGCTCTGCCACTTCGCCTTGGCCCTTGATCTCAAGATCGACCGCGCCGCTCCCTTGCGCGGCATGATCTACCGCCTCTCGCAAGCTAATCAGCGGTTTCACAACTTGCCTCGGCAAAATAACACTGACCCACAAACTGAACATCAGCGTCATCGCGGACACAATGCTCAGCGCCCACTCCGCCGACCGCATCAGACGTCGAGCCTCCTTGTGATCGCTTTCCACTAGCTTCCAGTTTTCCGTTTGCAGCTCGGTCAGCAACCCCAGCACTTCCTGACTCGAACTCTGCAGGTCCGCCGTGACCTGCCTCAGCGCAGGGTTTCCTTCCTGAACAGTTTCTGAGATCTGCGCATCGAACGACCCTACGCGGTTCCGCAGCTCGTCGATCAGTTGCGCACGCTTCTTCAACCGTGCTCCTCGCAACAAATCGTCCAGATCCTTTTCGTACGCCCACACCACGCTTCGAATGCGGTCCGCATCTCCCTGCCCCGGCTGCTCGATCACAGAAACTGCCGTCCCGAATCTTTGTTCATACACACCGAGCGAACCCAGCGCCTTCTGTGTTTGTTCCGTCTCTTGCGGCTCGAGCTCCTGGATCTGTCTCACTATCTGTTTGGTTTTGACGAGTGACTCGCGGTTTGCCGCCAGATAGCTCGCATCATGCAGCAGCAGGTAGTTTCTCTCCGTGCGCCGGGCCTCCAGCATTTCAATCGACGCCTTTTGCGCCAGCGTCGCTGCCGGCGCATCTACATTGACGATCCGGTCCACGATCCATCTCATTTCGAACAGGTAATATACCGCCAGGAAAATCACCGGGACCAGAATCAATCGTGCGATGGCCAGGCTGAGCGCCACTCTCTTCCGCAGTGAGTTTCCCGGCGCGAGGATCTTGAACGTTCTCCTGATTGCGAGTCTCATAAACCGGCTCCCGCCAAAGAGTTCCCTCTCCGGCAGCCCGATTGTATGTCACCAGCCCGGCACCGAGCGCCCCTCTTGATCTCCCGACAGTCGCGCTGCCACGCCTTCCCGGCCTCCTGGCCAACATACACTTCGGCGTTACTCTGCGCCAAGAAGAGCAGCTCCGGTGAGGGTCTCTACGAGGCCCCGGCAGTGTAGCGAAGGGGCCCGACACCGATACAGGGCATTAGATTGTTTTAATTCGATGGTCCGGAATCAGGAGATCAGCGCCTTAAGGCCAAGGACTAGAATTGAAATTCAACTCGGTCGCCCCCGCCCTGGTCTTCGATCGTGAATCAAAGGGTTTTGGCTCCAAGCGGGGGTGAAGGTTTGGCTTCTGCAAAATTAGATTACAGTTCGGAAGAGCCATCTCGAATTATGTCGAGGAGTGTCCGGATGCCACGATGAAAAAACCAGTCTTCGGGCTCTAGCGAAGAGATTTGGTACCTCCTTGGGCACCGTTCAGAGATGTGTTGGCATGCGCCAAAGTGCGGCCAGCAAAGGCCATCATCCGTTTAATTGACCGCTAATTTCCGTCGACCGTCGGCCGGCACGATGTCCCAGAACGCCGGAGAGTCACAAAGATAGAATTCGCAGTAGCGGGAGCACTCTAATGTGGGCGGGATGCGTCGTCAAAATCGGCGTCCGCAATGTGGGCTCTCCTGAACTGTGAGTTCTGAGTGGGCGAATTGCGGAAAACAGCGCGCCTGAGATCGGCAAACTCGAAACTTACATCACGGAGGTTACATTCGTGGATAACAGACGGAAACTCGGGGTTAAATGCTTCACCAAGGCGTGCGCCTTCTAGATCACATCCCTCCAGCACCAAACTGCCCCAGTAGTGGCCGATAGTGCTAACACTTAAGCCACGCGCCAAGCTCGTACGGGCGACGATTATGCCTGCGGTCAGCTCAAGGGAGGACAGGTTGCAACAAGAGAACTCAATAGGTGCACGACCGACTCGCACAACAGTGTTGTGGAGGTCGAGTCCGACAAGGTAGATGCCGGATGGAAAGGGAGCTCTCCATCCGGCGGCATTAATCCGATGGGCGTAAGTCTCGAAGTATTGAGGATCAGGTCCAGAAGGAGCGAAGAGAATGAAAGTCTTCGCCTCCTTCGAAACTGCTGTCTGATAGCGCCTTACAGCAGCCTGCGAAGATTCTTCCCAGAATTTGGCTGCGAGCTGGCTTGCAGGAAGTTGCAAAGAGAAGTCCGTCCATCCGCGTCTGGCGGCGATACGGAAGTGCACTAACACATTGAGCCGAAAGAGCGAGTCTCCAAGGTGTGCGTCAAGTGTCGTAGCGCGGACCGTGGGCATGCCAGGTTGTTGTTCTTGTGGGTCTCGCGGAGCGACATTCTTCACCAAATCATCCACGTAAGCGCTGCCAAAGACCGGGCCCCGCTCGTCCTCGCTCACTGGACGGCGCAAATGGACACCCTCGCCCCACCAGTCCCAGAGATCCGCGAGGGCGTCGCGTACGTACTCCCACCTTTCTAAAGAGAGTGGTTGTGTGGACCGCGAGTCAGAGTTCGAAGGACTATCCGCACGATCCACTTCCCAGCGGATTAGTGCTCCGAGATGTGTCGCGACTTCCTGATTCATCCATTGCGCGCTCAATGATTCTGCCAAGTGGCGGCTTAGCTGCCAGAGATTACTTTTCTCCGGGAAGTCTTTCCAATATTCATGATTTGGTTGCTCCGGCCATACTTTACCCTGGTCACGGCCGAATTGCTTCATGGACTCGACAATATACTCGGCGAAAAGATACTCACGGAAAGATTTGTGCAGGAATTCGCAACCGAGCTTTTCGTTCCCACCTTTGAAAAAGAAATTGATCATCAGTTCGGTCAGGTAATGGTTCTTCGTTGAATTCTGTGCCCAGTTTTCCAACTCTTTTACCTTCAGCCCAAGTCGAATTGCCAGTTCGCGAGACGGGATGTTCTCTGTGCCGAAGACGGTGATAGCGACAGCGGTCCGCTGCAATCTGCCGCGCAACTCGAGATCCGCTCCAGTCTGATCGACTACGGCATCCGAACCCTCCCCCAGACGGCCGCGCCACCAGACGACCTCATCCACCAGATTGCGGTAAAGATACGTCGAGTTCTGCAAAAGATCTCTGACGGGCTGCTGCGAAACAGAAATCAGGTTCATCGCCAAATGTGCGAGTAAAGGGAGGCTGAAAACCTCCATACTACCGGAAACGTTTTCTCCTTTGATAAAGCATTTCTGGTATGACCTTGTGCCCAGACCGTAGAGTTGGTCAACTGGAATGTGAACTTTAGAAATGTACTTGTACATCAATTTAATGTAAGTTGGGCGGGTCCGATCAGCCGAGTCCCCCGGCTGTAGTGGGTGGTTCGGCAATGCAAGAACCCGTTCCGCGTTTAGTCTACGTGTTCGTTTTCGAATGCGAGATGTGTAAGCGAGACCTATATGCGCATTTCCGTGATGACAATCCAGAATTGAATTTCCACCTGACGTGTCCGTGCGGATGGACGGGAACTCGGCGCGGTGCTCAATCCAAAAAGGTCTTCTGCCAAGACGCTGACTCACCCCTACCGAAACCATAGCGTTCACACCTCAGTTCACTCCATTTTGTAGGATTCGAATCTTCTTTCCGATGGCAGTTCCACACGGTTTCTTTATACGCCTTACGCTAGTATTTCCATTGGATTCCATCACCATTCTTGACGAGGGTAACTCCAATGCCGATTCAACTCGAGTTCCTCCATGAAGGGCTGGGGGTCATCTATCGGTGTGGAGGAGCGTTGGGCCTACAACACTTCGCAGTTGCGAATGACCAACTCCTAGCCTCCCCGAGACGGATACGGAAGCTCAAATACGTCCTCGTTGATGCCGCTTCGATGGAGCCAACATTCTTTTCGCCAAGTGATATGGACGGCATTGTGTTGCAAGATCGCCAGATTGCATCATATGCCGTGCCCGGATTGCTCGTTGCGCTGGTTGCGGAACGAAACGTTGTTTTCGCACTAGCCCGGATGTGGGAGGCATTCATCGAGGGGATCGGCTGGGAAACGAAAATCTTTCCGTCACTGGCGGATGCGCAGGCTTGGGTTCGGATTCGAGTAAAAGATAAATTCGATTTGGATCTTCCCTAGTTCACGGCTTCACGTACAGCGTGTGATGCCAAATGTTCCCTTCTTTCACCGACGATTTCTGTACTACACGTCCCGCAACGGAGAATGAATACCCGTTCATTCTGCGCCACTCGTCTGATACGGAGACGAAATCTCCAATTGTGCGTGACCGATAAAACTTCTCAGCCATTGGAAGATTCGCGATATCCTTCGCCGTAGCTCTGCCAACATCGCTGCCAAGTATCACTCCCACACGCGAACGCCTTGCTCCCGGAGCATATTTCACGTCGTATTGAGTGGGCAAGTTCGGCTCCTTCAGCCGTTAACATGGGCGGAGTGCACGGCGCGGAAGGCCGCGCCCATCACCTTGCATTCCCAGACCTGCAAATCCAATACAACCCCGTTTCGCGGTCAACTCCGAAGACAAACGGGGCATGACCTGAAGTTGTTCGGCCCTCGAACCAGATGGAGAGTACCCGCGAGTCAAGTTGGCGGTTGCAAGCCGCTGGGTCAACCGGAGTGTGAACTTTTTAAATGTACCTGTACAGCAATTTAATATCTCTTCGCCGAACGACACTTGGAGACGGACACCGTCTGTCTTGGTAACAACCGCCTTGATTGTCGCCTCCACAATTCTGCCGCCCGAGAGTTTCACCTGCAGGTGGTCGCCGACTTTGTATTTGGGCATGGTCGCGGCAAGAGCCGCCACTGCCTCGTAGAGTATGCCTGCGGTTACTTGACAACTACGCAATCACTATCATACATATATAGCCTTTTGAAAAGCATAGATCAACTCAGCATATTGGAAGAGGCGGTGCGGCGTGTTCCAGCGCTGAAATACGCTTATGGAGTCCTCGGAATAGCAGCGGTTGTAGCTATTATTGTCGCTGCGCTTCGTCCCCAGATAGCCATATTCGGCGGTCTTATGGTCTTGGGATTGATGTTCGTACTCGTCGTATTTGCCAACTTCGCGGCATCCCCAAGCGTTGGTGCCCTAGGAGGTCCCACCGCAGTTTTGATTTGGTTTTATACTCTTGCAGCCATCGCGGCTACTACTCTTTTTATGTCAAGCTTTTTTCTGGCTTGGCCGATGTATATCGGCCCTGCGCCGCTCCCATCAGGAGCGGTAACTCTAATTGATGGTTACAGTGACAACAGTGAAAACGGCGAAAGCGTGTTTTCTTTTGCCAGCAATGAGGTTATTTCGTGGGGCTCCGGGGGAGATCTTGGAGCCGCCATGCATGACGGTGCGATGTCTTTCTTTGCGCCAAACAAAAGTCAGTACGACACAAAAGGCTTTACCGATGAGAACGCCGGAATTGCAATCACGCAATATACCGAACTGAGGAATTTGGTCGAAGCGCTCCCAATGGGGGACGCGTATAAGGCGCCATGGGTCAAGGCTCAGCTTTACAAAGTTTATCGTATTCGTACCAGAGATGGAAGGCACTTTGCGAAAATTAAAGTAACGGCCATTGGTACGAATTGGATATCGTTTCAATATGTTTATCAGCCATCCGGAAGCCGCATCCTTGAGCGCTGATTCGGAGTCTTTTTTGCTGGGCTCTGTGCAGAAAGCTATGCCGCTGCTAACTGAGGAGATGGCAGTTCTCTTTCCGGATTTCCTCTTTGGCTTTGTCGCAAGCATCCTTCCCGTCAAGACATGCGTTCTGGAGATATTCATCTTGCTGTTTCATCGAGGCGTTACGTTGAATCACAGGCGGCCCGTGGACTCTGATTGAACCCTAGCGACTCTCTCACGTTCGGTTTCACTCTCTTGCAGCTCAATAAAGCAGCCGACAAAAACCGCAACCATACCAATAACCATCAAGGAGACTTGCCGTCTGCCTTTCTTGCTGTACCGCCTCACCCAGTAGGAGTAATGCGCCATATTTCACTTCTTTGTTCCGCTGCCATGGGGTTGTTTCTCCCGGCGGCGGTGGCCTCATAATTAAGGACAGTATAGTCCTTAGAATGAAGTACGGACGTGGAATTGTATGCCGGACATGGGCCGGGAACGGTCAAGCTGTTTTGGAACATGTGGAAGAAGAAGTAGTAGACTGTAGTTCCCTTCCTCTGCCGCAAATTCTTGCGGAGAACCCCGATGGAAAAAGAAATAGATGAAGGCCGCAAAACGAACTCTCGGCGTTATTGCTGCAATCTTTGCGTGCCGGAAACTATCCGTGCTGGACGGCAAACCATCGCCTGCACGAGAGATGGCGTTTCGAGACAGCATTGATTTGGCCGCGGAAATGATGCGCCGGATAGATTCGCGATGGCCCTCATCAAAACGGGAAGCGAACCTGTCCCGTGCTATAAATCCAAGATGACCAAAATAGTTGAGAAGTGGTTGCTCTGCAAATACGTCGGTTTTGAGTTCACGCCGTTATCCAAGCCATTCAAAACGAAGGAACAGGCGGAGAAGGCGCGTGAGAAATATCCTGAGCGTCTGCGCAAAACAATTGGGCTTGGTGTGATTCGGATCGCCAGTCTTCTGGGATCCAGGAAAGCGGGACGCGCAGGTGCTGGTCGCACCGACGCGCCCCTGACCAAAGAGACCTAAGGAAAAGGTCACGATGGCTACCAAGATTCTACAGAATTCTGCAAAACCCTCCTCAGTATCCAACGTTTCTTTTCGAGGCTAAAGAAGTAATCCGAACGGCGGAGCTAACTACTGGTGGGCCTGGGCGGGAATTAAGCGCAACGGTTTCCCGAGGCTCGTCGAGGCGACCGTGAAGTACGCGGTCACGTTCTTCGGGAGACTAGCGAATATTCGGAAGCGGGAGATAACAGAAGCTCAGCCCCGCCATCGTCCCACCTTACGCAAATTCTTTCCTCTTCGTCCTGTGCAAAGTGAACTCTTGTCACCGTACCCGGTTGTTCCCACTGGTTCTTGATGTAGTCACCTATCTCAGGCGTTTCACCAGTTGCGTACGGCATAGTCACCTCTGATGAAAGGTCGGGGCCACAGCAGTCTTCCAGCCGATTGGTGAGCTACCGCGGCCCCAATTTTGGAGTTGAAGGACCTATTACCAACATGGTTTGTGCGGGTCAAGTGGAGATTCAGTTCCTTACAGTATTAAGGGAACGGGGCGTACAGAGCATTCATCGCGGCCAGATATTCTTTCCATGGATCCAACCCGAGCTGCCGGGCAACAACGTCCTTTTCAGCTTATCTTTCATTCCGTCCGTTAAACTCCACGTGTGGTGGCAGGTTCCACCAATTGCCTTTATGTCTCTGTTTTGCTTTAGCCTCTCCTCGATCTCCAGGCGATCAAATGAGCAACTCTGTGCACCAAGCTTCCAGCACTGAGGATCGGGACAATGCAAACTGAGATGGAAGGTGTTCCTCACATTGGCGTCGACTCTGGATGTGGAGCTTGAGTCTGTCCGTGACGGGCGTCACGCGGATTGACGCATACATCCTGGAGATGCAGGATGGTGTCAGAGGTCGGCCATGCCCCAGCCACAATTGAAACGGGATTATGTTGTGATGACTGTTTCCTGCGGGAACTGCCAGCAGGAGCAGCTAGTTCATGTACAGGCTCGCACTGGAGCTTGGTCAACGGCTCATCAGTCAGTTGAGTGCCTGAGATGCGGCCAACACTTTGAGGTAATGCTTCCCGACGCTATTATCGGCGGTCCATTTCTACCGCGTGACATTTCCTCGGCCCAATAAGCAGGACGACCCTTAGGCCAGGCGGATCATCCAGTCACGAATCTTCGTAGCAGACTGCGAGCATGAGCAGAAGACAAATACCAGTGGGAAGGTGCACCAAATGCGGAGCGCCAGACCACAGCGCTGCGCGCATCGGTCAACCTTGCGGCAAGACTACAAATGGAAAGACCTGTCGGGGTGTCGTTGGAAGCACGCTGAATGAGAACGACTGGAAGGAATGCCCCGCATGCACAGGTTATGGACTGACGGGTGACAGGAAGTGCGAGCAGTGCGACGGGGTTGGATGGCTGTTTGTGGGGCGATAGCCGAGAGCCGTAGGACAGGACGCAATGCGGGGGCAAGATGACACACACCCAGCCAAGACCGATATTCAAAGTAAATTTCTCGGAAAAGAACGATGACCCCTCGGACCTCGCCTTTCGACATTGTCGAATCATTGAGAGAGACGGCTCGCGGCTTGTGCGCACATTCACCGGTAAAGTGCCGAGGTCTCAATCGACCCGTAAACAGGTAAAGCAGGACATCGTTAGATGGTGTGAACTCCATCCCATGAGGCTGCCCCAAAATGGCGGAGCCGTCGTACTCGACCTTGACTACGTGTGGAAACCAGTGTGATGTGAGCCACAGAATCGGTGTGGTTTTCTCAACCCGAAGTTAAGTGGCTGCTTCTACGGCACCCTTGGGGCAAGAAACTCTATAGAAGTCGGCCGGAGGTAATGCAAGTTGAAATCACTAGCTGCTCCGCAGTGACCGCAACGCTGCGTGATTGTGCCCGGGGGAAGCGTTTCCTCAACATTGAATCCTTGAGCATCGACTGCGTATCGCACATTTCGATAACCAACCATCCCACGGCATTTCTTACATCTTGCAGCCCAATACATTTTGTTTGCCATATCTAGCCTCGCGGCCCGGGAAACAAACGGGGCAGGAGAGGAAATTGATTGGCCCCTAAACCGGGATGAAAAAGCCCCGCGAGTCAAGTTGGTGGTTGCAAGCCACTGGGTCAAGGTGAGTGTGTTCTTTTGAAATGTACCTGTACAGCAATTTCGGGTACTTTGGCTTAATTGGATGGGTTACAGAGGCCACACGTTCGTAACGCGTGTGGCCTCACGCAACACATACACTACCGATGGTAGTTTCCCCTTGACAGCAACAATGTGTTGTATACACTAAATATCGTGGCCAGCCTCCAGCGTAAGATCATCCATGGACGCCCCTACTACTACCTCGTCGAGTCTCGGCGCGTGAACGGACGACCTCGCCCTGTCGTCGTGCAGTACTTGGGCTCGGCCGATACCTTGCTCCAACGCCTTCAGCAGCCCCAGGCGGAACCCACCCGTGCTCGTCTCTCTCAGTTTGGCGGTGTCGCTGCCCTCTATGACCTCGCCCAGCAGCTCCGTTTGGTCGAACTCATCGATGAGCACGCCCCCAAACGTCACCAGGGCCCTTCGCTTGGTCAATACATGCTGGTGGCCGCCATCAACCGCTGCCTGGCGCCTACCAGCAAACTGCAGATGCCCGCGTGGCTCCGCAGCACCCCCCTGCTGCGTTGGTTGGGTCTTTCCGCCGCACAGTTTTCTGCTCCGCGTTTCTGGGACAACATGGAACTCTTGGGAAAGAAACAGATCGCCGCCATTAGCGAGGCGCTCGCTCAGCGTTTGCTAGCGACCTGCCAGCTGGATGTGAACAGTTTGGTTTTCGATTGCACCAACTTCGATACCTTCATCGATACGGAAAACCACAGCCGACTGCCTCAGCGAGGTCATGCCAAAAGCAAACGGACCGATCTTCGCATCGTGGGACTGGCTCTGCTAGTGAGCGTCGACTTTCACGTTCCTTTACTGTGGAAGGTCTATCCGGGCAATCAGCATGACAGCATCACCTTTGCCCAGGCCTTGCAAGAACTCACCAAGCGGTACCAGGTTTTGGCCCGCCATTGCCGGTCCATCACCTTGATCTTTGATAAGGGCAACAACTCCGCCACCAATCAGGAGATTCTTGACGCTAGCCATTTCCATTTCGTTGGTTCGCTGGTACCGACGCACTTCGCTGACCTGCTGGCTCTCCCGGTCGAGAAATTTCAGGAGCTCGAAGATGCGCGCCTCAAACCAACGCGGGCCTGGCGCGTCACGCGTCAGGTCTGGGGGCAGGAACGCACCCTGGTGATCACTTTCAGTCCGGAACTGCAACGCAAGCAGATTCGCGGTATCGAGCAGCACCTATCGAAAAAGCGGCGGGCCTTAGAAGAACTCCAAGCCAAGCTGCGGCGCTCGCAGAAGCCGGGCGCTAAAGGTAAAGGCTATAGCCGCGAAAGCCTCACCAAGCGAGTGCGACAGATATGTTCGGGCCAGCACATCTGTAAAATTCTGCGCGTTTCGGTGATCGAAAAACGCCGCAAACTGAAGCTCTTCTACCGCACCGATGCCTCCGCCTTCGCCCAAATCAAGGAACATCAATTAGGGAAACGCATCTTGTTCACCGACCAGAAGAGCTGGAGCAATGAGCAGATTATCCTCGCCTATCGCAGTCAATCGCAGGTCGAGAGTGCGTTTGCGGATATGAAAGATCCCCACTTCCTGAGCTGGGAGCCCATGTTCCACTGGACCGATTCCAAGATCCGGGTCCATGCCTTCTACTGTGTGTTGGCATTAATTTTGGGAAGTCTGCTCCAGCGCCGGGCGGCGCAGAACGGTTTATCCCTAAGCCTGCAGGCGCTCTTCAAAGCGCTCAACGGAATCCAAGAAGTGACCAATGTGTTCCCGCCCGCGGGCAAGCCCGGCTCGCCAGGGCGGCCCCACGTGAAGACGACCCTCACGGAAATGGATGACACGCAGCAGGCGCTTTTTCGCCTCCTCGCCCTGGATCGCCACCGGCACACCTGATTAGGTCAATTTAGGCTATACAAGCCGAGGCCTCGCAAAACAAGCTATGATGCGGCTTTCGCCCAAATCCCTCGCTATATTTCGTAAACTGGGGCTAGTAGTAGGCTGGGTTGCGTTTTTCTAAGATCAGAAGCCTTCAATCGGATTTCCAGGGATCGGACTTATCTTCGTCGCACGAGGTTTTTTCCGCCGCGATTGACGCTGAAGGTGCGCTCCAAAGAAGGTGAGAAAAGACGGCTGACGGACCAAACAGGTCAATTTTTGGATGACACTCGCTACTACTACATTCTGGTCTCAGACTCTCGGCGCTGGTCGCCTGCGGAACACACTCAAGTGTTTCTTACGCGCATTGAAGAGCCGGGACCAAGCGGCGACCTTGCCGTGAAGTGGACTGGGGAAATACCCATTCGATGGCGAAACTAAGAATTTGTTCCCCTCCTTCGGACGATTGGTCCTGACGCCGACTGCGATTTTTGCAGAGTTGAGAAGAAGGGAGCATTAGCATTAGTGATAACACCGCTCGTACCTGCAAACAATCTCCCTACTCGATGGACGGGCCGCTGTGACTTTGTGGCGACTCTTCAAGCATGTTCAAATGTCGCGGATTCAAAAATGTTTCGGGTGCGAGTGGCGTGGAACGGCGAATGGAATGACGGCGTCGAAGAGATGAAGCAGAACCTAGACATAAAACCAGCTTGAATGACCGCGAGCGCCTTTGACTGGCGCGCTGAAGGTCCTTTTCTTTTCGAGCGTGTTAGAATCTACCGCAGGGGCCTGTGGCGGAACTGGCAGACGCGCATGGCTTAGGACCATGTCCCGCAAGGGGTGAAGGTTCGAGTCCTTTCAGGCCCACCAAAATCTGGCACATTCTGGCACATTTTACCTTTCCCGATATGGCATAGTTTACCGTCAGTTGACTTCTCATCGAAATACGAAATAGCCGCATAAACATAAACACTGGCTCTTGCAGGTTTTTGAGGGATTCCGCAAAGCAGGCATGTGGGAGAGAGGACTGGAACCTCCGCGGGTGTTAGCCCACAAGATCCTAAGTCTCGACCGTTGTTTAATGCAATGTTTCAGCCCATCCCGAATTGATGCTCGATGCCCACCGACCAAGTCGAAATTTTGATAGAAAGTAGAAACCTACAGTTCTATCTGTACGTCCAATACGATATAATTCGGTTCCAAGGCGATTAATGGAAGACCTGTTCGAACTATTTGACCTGTTTGAGGTGCAACCTGAAGGGAGATTGTGGCGCGGTGCCGTCAATGGTCGGGAGACTGCGTCGTCGAAGCTGGCGGAGCTGTCAGCCAAGAGCGGTAAACCGGTCTTTGCGATGAACCTTCAGACTCGCGAAATCTTGGAATTTGCCTGTCCCGATAAGCAGATCTCAGCAGCCGAGCGCTAAGCGTTTAGCCCGGCGTTCGATTACTTCTTTGCGCGAATCACACCCAACCCAATCTTCTTGCGCTCACCTTCCGGGTATTTCAAACGCGCCTTCTCCGCCTGTTCCCTCGTTTTGAATGGCGATAGAGGGAACTTCCCAGTGAGGTAGAAGGAATGAAGTACAACGATGCAAATCAAGCGGACACCCGGGAACAAGCCCTGTCGCTGCGGCCACGCGAAGACCATTCACTACGCTGTTCACCCTAAACTCAAGCATTACTGCCGCTTTCCGGACTGTAAGTGTCGCGACTACAAACCTGTTAAAGTTGCAGCACTATCATATACAACGGCTGTACTGCCAATGTCACTGAACATCCAGGTGGCGGACCTGGGGAGGTTATCGATCTTATTTTAGTGTATACATTTTTTGACTCAGAACTTTGCCTCAACAACGCGCCGCCAGACGCAGCAGACTATCGAAATACCCGCATTGGACGGGCGTTTTCTGTGTTGCGAGGTCGGCGGGCCCCGGTTAGTGGATTAGACCACTGCAGAAATTGTCGGTGCTATTTCGTAAACTGAGGCTAGGAGAATCCCTAGTTGCTTTGAACTCGACGGCCATTTAGAAATCGTGAATGCCAGTGTTCCCAGCAAACTTTCAAATCTCCGAAGCTAGGGATTTTCCCAGCTGTTCTGTAACCCAACCCCATGGCAGATTTACCTGTCTCAATGCGCGGAATACAGAACAGCGGCCGAGTTCTTCGACAGAAAGAGAGGCCAACGATGGCTACCACAGCTCATGCCCCACTGACTTTGAGCGCATTTGGAAAGGCCCGCTCGACGGTGTCCGGCGCGCCTTTGAATGCGGAGGAGTTGCGAAAGACCGACGCCTTTTGGCGCGCCTGCAACTATCTAATGCTTGGCATGATCTACCTGCAGGACAATCCTTTGCTTCGCGAACCCCTGAAGCCTGAGCACATCAAGAATCGCCTTCTGGGTCACTGGGGATCGAGTCCAGGTCTGGCATTCGCTTACATTCACCTGATGCGACAGATTAAGAAGTATGACCTGGACATGATCTTCCTTGCTGGACCCGGCCACGGTGCCCCAGGCGTTCTGGCGCCCATCTATCTGGAGGGATCGTATTCCGAGGTTTATCCCGAAAAGGGCGAAGATGAGGAGGGGTTGCGTGAATTTTTCAGACAGTTCTCTTTCCCTGGCGGAATCGGAAGTCATTGCACGCCCGAAACGCCGGGTTCGATACATGAAGGCGGTGAACTTGGCTACGTACTCTCTCATGCTTGTGGCGCCGCCTTTGATAATCCGGATTTGATTGTCGCTGCCGTGGTAGGCGACGGAGAAGCGGAAACAGGCCCGCTGGCCACCTCCTGGCACATTAATAAGTTTCTGAGTCCCATCCGGGATGGTGCAGTCCTGCCCATTCTCCATTTGAATGGCTACAAAATTAACAATCCAACCCTTCTGGCGCGCATCACCCACGAGGAACTCGAGAGTCTCCTCCGCGGGTATGGCTGGACGCCCTATTTTGTCGAGGGCTCGGATCACGAGAGCATGCACCAGGCGATGGCGGCGACCACGGAGCATTGCGTTCAGGAAATCAGAAAAATCCAGCAACAGGCACGCACTTCCGGAGTCGCAGAGCGGCCGCGCTGGCCGATGATCGTATTGCGCTCCCCGAAAGGCTGGACCGCTCCTGGTGAAGTGGATGGTCACAAACTGGAAGGATTTTGGCGCGCCCACCAGGTGCCGATGGCCGACGTGAAGAAAAATCCTGAGCGCCTGCACGAAGTGGAAGCCTGGATGCGCGGATACAAGCCGGAGGAACTGTTTGACCAGAAGGGCAAGATGCATGCCGATCTAAAGCAGATCGCTCCCACCGGCACGCGCCGCATGGGATCAAATCCCCATGCGAATGGCGGTCACTTGAAGCGCGATCTTCGCCTGCCGGACTTTCGCCAGTATGGAACAGAGCTGGAAAAACCCGGCGTGATACAAATGGAGAATGCCCGCCCGCTCGGCGCCTTTCTCCGCGACGTCATGAAAGCGAACATGAACAATTTCCGAGTGTTCGGCCCGGATGAAAATACTTCCAACAAGCTAGATGCCATTTACCAGGTCAGCAAGAAATTCTGGAACGCCGCTCATTTTCCCGAGGACATGGATGGCGGAGAACTCGCCCAGGACGGCCGAGTGATGGAGATGCTCAGCGAGCACACCGTCGAAGGCATGCTCGAAGGCTATCTGCTCACCGGCCGGCATGGGTTTTTCTCCTCGTACGAATCTTTCATCCACGTCATTGATTCCATGTTCAACCAGCATGCCAAGTGGCTGTCCATCTGCAACCACCTGTCGTGGCGGGAAAATATCGCCTCTTTGAATCTGCTGATCACCTCGACGGTTTGGCGACAGGACCACAACGGCTTCACACATCAGGATCCCGGTTTTCTCGACCTGGTGGTGAATAAGAGTGCCGATGTCACCCGAATTTACCTGCCCCCCGACATCAATTCCCTGCTTTCCGTTGCCGATCACTGCCTGCGCAGCGAAAACTATGTGAACGTGATTGTTTGTGACAAGCAGATGCACCTGCAGTACATGACCATGGAAGAAGCCATCATTCATTGCACAAAAGGCATCGGCATCTGGGAAAAAGCTTCCAACGATCAGGGCAGCGAACCTGACCTAGTCATGGCATCCGCTGGAGACATTCCCACACAAGAAGCGCTGGCTGCGATAGTGCTTCTGCGCGAGCAATTTCCGGATCTCAAGATTCGCTATGTCAACGTGGTGGATCTATTCAAATTGCAGCCTGCCCAGGATCATCCGCATGGGCTACCGGACCGCGATTTTGATTCTCTCTTCACCACGGATAAGCCAGTGATCTTCAATTTCCACGGATATCCCTGGCTCATTCATCGCCTAGCCTACCGCCGGAAGAACCATGAGGGGTTCCATGTACGCGGCTACAAGGAAAAGGGCAATATCAACACTCCCCTGGAGCTGGCCATCTCAAACGAAATCGACCGTTTCAGCTTGGCGATCGATGCCATCGATCGTGTTCCCAAGCTTCAGAAGATCGGCGGTCATGCCAAAGAGAAATTCCGCAATCTGCAAATCCAGTGCGTGAATTACGCCCACGAACACGGGATAGACGAGCCGGACGTGGCAGGGTGGACGTGGCCTTACTAGAAACGCCGGAAACGCCCGGGCTTAACCCGCTCTTATCGAAAGCCATATGAACATCCTGGTACTAAATTCGGGAAGCTCCACCCCAAAGTTCCAGTTGATCGCGACCGATATCGATCGGATTGCCGAGGGTCGGGACGAGCGCTTGTGCCGCGGACAGATCCAGCGGATCGGCGGAGAAGCGATCATCGTGGTTCAGACGCGCGATAGCCCATGTAAGAAGTTCACGGCCTCGCTTCCGAACCTCTCGGCGTCTTTGGAATACCTGGTGCGATGGATAGTCTCCGAGGCATCTGAAATCTCTGAGGTCCGGACGCTCGCCGATATTCATGCCATAGGAAATCGAGTGGTTCACGGCCGGGAATTCTGGAACGACACTCGCCATGTGGACATTGAGCGCGGAGTAGCGGCGCGAGCCTGTCCGCGAAGATCGTGAAGCGAACGGATCCCGAAGATGGCAGGTCAATTTCAGAAAGGAACACTCCGATGAGCACAAAGGGAATCACGGCAAGCGGGGCAAAAGCAGCGCCGGAAGATCCATCGAAACTTCTCACACAATATGGGTGCGGCCCCATTCAGTTCATTGGAACTGACGGGCTGTACGAGCGGCATCTTCACTTCGACAATATAATCGACGAGAAGTTGATTGGCCCGCGCGAGCGCTTTGAAGCTGTCGCGCGATCCATCCGAGATGTCCTTTCGCAGCGATGGGTGCTCACCGAGAAAACATACGAACAAAAAAATCCTAAGCGCGTCTACTACCTCTCCATGGAATTTCTCCTCGGACGCTCGTTGGCCAACAACGTCACCAACCTTTTGCTCGATCCGCTCGTGACGAAAATAGCGAAATTAAAGAGTGTTGATTTGCTCTCCCTGCTGGAGCAAGAACCGGATGCGGGGCTGGGAAACGGAGGACTGGGACGGCTGGCAGCATGCTTTCTGGACTCCATGGCCACGAAGCAACTTCCGGCCATGGGCTATGGCTTGCGATACGATTACGGCATTTTTAAGCAGATTATCCAGGACGGCTGGCAATACGAGCAGCCGGACAACTGGCTCCGGCTGCCGGATCCGTGGGAGGTCGTTCGCCTACATGAGAAAGTGGAAGTCAAGCTGAACTGTTCCTTCGAGCTGCACGAGGGAACTTTGCGGGCGATTCCCAACAAACCATCCACGTTGTACGGTGTCCCTTTCGATCGCCCCATCGTGGGCTATGGCGGGAAGACCGTCAACACACTCCGGCTGTGGGCCGCGGCCAGCCCGGATTATTTTGACTTCCAGCGATTTAGCGGCGGAGACTTTGTCGCTGCACTTACCGAGACCCTCGCCGCGGACAGTCTAACGCGAGTGCTGTATCCCGACGACAGCACGAGCATGGGCCGTGCCTTGCGCCTAGTCCAGCAGTACCTTCTCGTGGCCTGTTCGCTCGCAGACCTCGTGCGGCGTTTCCGCAGCAGCAACTCAGATTGGAGCGCTCTGCCTGAGAAAGTCGCCATTCAGCTAAATGATACCCACCCGACCCTAGCGGTCCCGGAACTGATGCGCATCCTGCTGGATGAGGCACATCTTGAATGGAACCAGGCCTGGAATCTCACGCAGCAGACGCTCGGCTATACGAACCACACGCTACTCCCCGAGGCTCTCGAGAAGTGGCCTGTGGCATGGTTCGAGATCATGCTGCCGCGGCACCTGGAAATCATTTACGGGATCAATCGTCGATTCCTCGATTCAGTCCGCGGCCGCTTTCCTGGCGATGAAGGGCGCGTCGCGCGCATGAGTCTGATAGAAGAGGGCCCACAGCGCAACGTTCGCATGGCTAATCTGGCGATCGTCGGCTCGCACAGCACAAACGGTGTCGCTGCGATTCATTCCGAATTGCTGCGAGCGACAACTGTCAAAGACCTAGCTGAGATGTTTCCTGAGCGTTTCAACAATAAGACGAACGGCGTGACGCCACGGCGCTGGCTACTTCTCGCCAATCCCCCGCTCGCGGCCACGATCACCGAGGTCATTGGCGATGGCTGGATCACCGACCTCGCTCAACTGAGCAAACTCATTGGGCTTGCGGACGACCACGGCTTTCGCGACGCAGTCCGGCAAGCGAAACACAAAGCCAAAGTACAGTTTGCCGATTGGCTCAAGGTAACGACGGGGCAGGCCGTGGACCCCGACACAATTTTTGATTGTCAGGTGAAGCGCATCCACGAGTATAAGCGGCAGCTGCTCAATGCCCTGCGAGTCGTCGTGCTCTACAACCGGCTGAGGGAAAATCCGAATGAGGACATGGCACCTCGTACCTTCCTGTTTGCCGGCAAGGCAGCACCCGCTTACCGGCTGGCCAAGCTGATCATTAAGTTCATCAACAATCTTGCTGGCTCGATTGAAGGTGACCCGGCGGTGCGCGGCCGTCTCAAGGTGCTTTTTCTGCCGGATTACTGCGTCTCCCTCGCAGAGCGGCTGATTCCTGCGAGCGATGTGTCCAATCAGATCTCCACTGCCGGCTATGAAGCCAGCGGCACGAGCAACATGAAGTTCATGATGAATGGCGCGCTGACGATTGGCACGAGAGATGGCGCGACCATCGAGATGGCGGAGGAAGCAGGAGAGGAGAATTTCTTCTTATTCGGTTTAACGGCCGCACAAGTGGCCGACAGCCGTCGCTGGTACAACCCACACTGGCACTACGAACATGAACCCGAGACGCGCAGGGCGCTTGACACGATCTTCTCCGATCATTTTAGCCGCTACGAACCCGGTGTCTTCGAACCGCTACGCGAAACGCTGCTGACCGCCGGAGACCACTACATGCACCTGGCGGACCTCCGGTCCTATCTCGAAGCGGACCAACGGTTGTGCGAGTTGTATGCCAATCCGCATGCGTGGGCTCGCAAAGCCATTTTGAACATTGCGAACTCGGGCAAGTTTTCGAGCGACCGGACGATCAAGGAGTACGCGAGGGACATATGGAAGGTGGAACTATGTCCGGTACCGTAAGTGCGAAGTCATTAATCGGTGAACCGAAGAAAATGAGGCCCCGCTCGCAGGAAAGTTGGCGCCGAAAGACGATTGAGTCGTCCTCATCAGCCATGACGATGCAATTCCATTGCGTCTCTCCGCAGCCATTCACGGTGGGAAGTTTTTCAAGACTGCCGGGTTCAATAGCACTGGCCCAGGAGCTCTAATGTTTTTGTGCAATATTGGGGCCGTCGTCTCCTGGCGAACGGACACCATACAGACTCACTCTCGGATTGTCCCTCCAGGCCTCTTTGTAATACCAAAGCTCAACGGTTTCGAGGGAGCGTTCGCCGAGGAGGTCAATCACGTAGTTCCTTCCCCCCGGTGAGATCCGTTCGCTGACGATCAATTTCTGGGAGGTGCCATCATCGAAGTGAACAACGAGGCGGTCAAAGAATATAGCCTCGCCGCTAACCCGCAACTGAATCGTGCGAAAGTGAACATCACGACGGGTGATCTGAATCCGGCCATGATCCTGACGGCTGTCGACCTGCGTGTAGCCCAAGAAGTCCCAAAACTGTCCACGCCCGAATAGGGAGGTGGCAAAGGCAAAGGCCAAAAGCCCGACGACAGTATGGCGCAAGCGGTTCCGGAGCATACATAGTCCTATAACTACTAGAACCATATATATCAGTGCCCCTGTGTCCTTGACAGCGTCATCACAGGGGACTTACATAATGAGTTAACGGCGGCGGCGATCTTATCGTTGCCCTCGCAAGCACTCCACGGTCATCGACGGGTGTTTGAACTCGGTTTCTCAGAAGCGCGCGGGTGATTGCCAGGAGTTTGGGTTTGCGTCTCGGTCTTAATTGCCAATTGCGCGGGCCGTCACAGGACATCCAAGCTGTCCCACAGTCAGCGCAACTTGCCGGATGATGTGCGAAGAGGTGTGCAGGAGATGATCCTATGAGCGCTCAAAGAATCAAAACCCTATCCCTAGTGGTAGGCGCCACAGTTTTGCTCAGCTCGGTTACCTTTGCGCAAGACGCAAAGCCAGGAAAACTGAAGATGTCGGTGATCCCCAAGCAGGCCTACACGTTTGTCGACGGCAAGGCCATTGGTCCCGGCAATCGGGTCATCAAGCTCGATGTTGGCACCCACCATGTGGTTGTGGCCAACTACGGGTACAAGTTTGTCGAGCAAGATGTCTCGCTGGATTCGGACAAGACGGTGCCTGTGGACATAAAGCTGGAACCCGTTGGCGCACCCGTGCCAGGCCCGCGTGGTCGTATCCAGATTGAAGCAGGATGGCACCACGGGGCAACAGCCGCCGCCGTTCTGCTGAACGGCAAGAAGCCCCTGTACTTCGTAGGACACGTAGATGAGTTCGATAACGACTTTAATTGGCACCAGGAGTTGATTGTGCCCCCAGGGACGCACCAAGTGACGGTCACTCGGGATGGCAAGGAATTGTGGTCCGGCCCGATCACGGTTGCGGCGGACCAGCGCGTGATTGTTGATATCTCGAATGGAAAAGAAAAGACCAAGCCTTGGCCACGTGGCTCGTCGTGCCCAACATATCGCCCCCAGTGTGAACTGCCTAAACTGGCGCCACGCTTTACAGCCGGTATTGCAAGCGCCACCGTCGTTGTGGCTCCTGTCAGCGGGTCGGTCTCTGCCAATCCGTCGAAAATCGATTGCAACCAAAGTACGCAGCTAGCCTGGGATTCCAAAGAAACTGTCGAAGCCGACATGAGCGGCATGAGCCCCGTTCCGACCTCGGGCGAGAAAACAATTTCGCCTCGGCAAACCACCGTGTATCAGCTTACAGCTTCTGGACCAGGTGGCGTGGTAACACCGAGCACGACGGTGGAAGTCAACTCTGCCGTTCAATCATCGCTGAACGCTTCACCCCCGGAGGTCAAGTACCGCCGCATCGGCGACAAGATCATGGAACAAGGGAGCACTACTCTGACTTGGTCGTCGTCCAACTCCGACGCGGTTTCGCTGGATCCGGGTGGCTCCGTAGATGCCAGCGGGACGAAATCCATCACCCTGAGCCCAACGCAAAGCGGCGCCGGCCCGGTGGACGAAGAGTTCAAATACACTCTGAAGTCGACGAATGTATGCGGTGGCACGGACACCAAGACGGTAGCGGTACACCTGAAAGGCTCCGTCAACCCCATTCCGACCGTGCTTCTCCGCAGCGTTTTTTTCCCAACCGCCTATCCTACTAAGGAGGACCCGACCCTGGGACTCGTTCGCAGTCAGCAGGAAGTATTGACAACCCTCGCGACCGGATTCAAACAATATCTCGAATACGACCCTGACGCGAAGTTGTCGCTTGGTGGATACACGGACGATCGCGGCGCGGATAAGTACAACGATTCCTTATCCGAACTCAGGGTCCAACGCGTCAAGGATTTCCTGGTTTCACAGGGAATCGCCGCCGAAAAGATCGATGCCTCAGCGTACGGCAAGCAGAAACAGCTGGACAAAGCTACGATTAGCGACCTGCAGACGCGCAATCCTAACCAGCCTCCGGAAAAGTGGGTGCGCGATTCCCGTACGACCTGGCTGGCTTACAATCGTCGCGTTGACATCGTTCTCATGCCTGCCAACGCCGAGTCGGTGCCTTTGTATCCCAATCAAGCTCCGGATTCCCAAATTCTTTGGCAGATTCCCAAACCGGCCCGCAGCACAATTGAAGCGTACAACTAAGCGCTCCAATCCTGACAGCAGAGTTAAAGGATCTTTCCTAGACCTGGACGAGTTGGCTTCAAAAGAGTTGGCCGAATTGGTACCGAACACAGCCAGTCAAAATAAAAAGTGTGCCATGTTTTGTTAAGTGGTTTATTACCACTGCTTATCTTCAACTCCTCTCTCCCGCACCACCATTGGATGATTGCGGACTTCCCTCCCCTTGCGCCCCGTCGACGTTCTGAATGAAAATGCTCTCGCCGTTCTCTTACTTCATCCGGAGTTATCTTTTATGAATGAGCGCAGCGTCCGCGATGTTCTGAACCTCTACAATCCCGCTGATCCTTTGGAGCAGGCCTTCACGATTCCCGCGCCGTGGTATTTCGACAAACGCGTCGAGGAACTGGAACGTAACAGCGTGTTTGCCGCGAACTGGCAGGTAGTGGGGCGCCTCGATCAGGTGAGCGAACGCGGACAATATTTCACCATCGATGTGAACGGAGAGCCGCTGATTGTCGTTCACAGCGAAGACGGCATACTCCGCGCGTTCTACAACGTGTGCCGCCACCATGCCGCCGCGGTGGTTCCTGAAGAAAAGGGATGCGCCAAACAGTTCCGCTGCCCCTATCACGGCTGGACCTATGGGAATGATGGCGTATTGAAGGGCATGGTGGAATTCGACGGTGTGTGCAACTTCAACCGGGCGGACAACGGCCTGGTTCCCGTACGCGTCGACAGCTGGGAGAACTTTATCTTCGTGAATCTCGACGGAGCGGCACGGCCGGTGCAGGACTTTCTGGGTAAAGTGCCGGAACTCGTGGCGCCGCTCAAGCTTGCGGAAAATCTCCGCTATTTCGACCGCCGCATCTACACGTTGAACTGCAATTGGAAAGTGTACGTGGACAATTATCTGGACGGCGGGTACCACGTGCCGCACGCGCACAAGGGACTGAGCAGCGTGGTGGAATACACGAAATACAAGATCGAGAATTTCGAGCGTTCCTGCCTGCAGTCGAGCCCGCTGGATACGTCGGGGGCGCTGGAAGCCTCCATTGGTTCCACGCGGCAGGGTCAGGCCTTTTATTTGTGGATTTATCCGAACTTCATGATCAACGCTTACTCTGGCGTCATGGACACCAATCTCGTTTTGCCACTGGGCGTGGACAAATGCGCCGTGATCTTCGATTACTATTTTGCGGACATCAGTGCGTCGGCCGAAAAGCACCACCGCGACAGCATCGCCGTCAGCGAAAAAGTCCAGGATGAGGACATGGCCATTTGTGATTCCGTGCAGCGGGGATTAGGTTCGCGCGCCTACGTTGCCGGGCGGCTTTCCGTGCGCCGCGAAGCTGGAGAGCATCTGTTCCACAGATTACTGCATGCGGACATGACCAAGGCCCTGGTGCGCCCCGTCGCTGCCGACTGAAAAGCTTCAGCAGCGTGTTTAAACGGGTCTGCAGCAAACCAACCAACTCCTGCTCCAGGATGCCTTTTGAATTGAGCGGCCACCTGGTCGCCGGCTGTCCGCAAAACTTCTCGGTCGATCTTCCTTCCTCACAGCTACTCGAAGATGATCGTTTTGTTGTTATAGAGCAGGATTCTGTTTTCGATGTGCCAGCGAACGGCGCGAGAGAGCACTACCTTTTCCAGGTCGCGGCCCTTCTCGACGAGATCACCCAGCGAATCGCGGTGCGTGATCCGGGTTACACCCTGCTCGATGATCGGGCCATCATCCAATACTTCCGTGACGTAGTGAGCGGTGGCGCCAATCAGTTTTACGCCGCGCTCGTAAGCCTGGTGATGAGGCTTTGCGCCCACGAAGGCGGGCAAGAAAGAGTGGTGAATGTTGATGATGGGCTGCGGGAATTGCACAATGAAGTCGGTGGAAAGCACTTGCATGTAGCGGGCAAGGACCACCACGTCGATGTTGTCAGCGTGCAGCAGTTCCAGTTGCTGCGCTTCGGCTTGCGCCTTGTTTTCCTTGGTGACGGGAACGTGATGGAAGGTGACACCGTAAAAATCGGCGTCGCGTTTCGCTTCTAGATGGTTGCTGATGATCAGCGGAAAATCGCACTTGAGTTCTCCGCTGCGCTGGCGATAGAGCAAATCCACCAGGCAGTGATCGAGCTTGGAAACGAAGATGGCCACTCGCGGGCGGTAATTGCCCAGGGCGATGCACCAGTTCATGCCGAACTTGTGCGCGATGGGGCCAAAGGCCCCGTCGAAGTCCTTCATGTCCAAGCGGAATCCGTCGAGATCCCATTCGACACGCGCGAGATAGTAGCGCTCTTCGCCAGCTTGATGTTGCTCGAAATGAAGAATATTTCCATCGTAGCGGTAGATAAATTCGGCGATGGTGGCGTCCAGGCCTTTGCGGTCTGGGCACTGCACGAGAAGAATGGCGCTGTTTTTCACGGAGGTCTCCGGGCGGCCAGCCGGTTTGCGGCGAACGCAAGCACTCTCGGGCAGGCGCGCGTTTCTACTTGGCCGCAAGGACCGGGGCGGTGATCCGCGGCATATAGAACTCGAAGAATTGGTCGGAATCGGAGCGCAAACACACTTGCGCGTTGGGCGCTCCCGTCTCGACATCTGTGCTTCCCTGCTCGTCGACGCGCAGCCGCAGTGCCGTGGTGGGGCACAGGTCCGGCTTGATGGCATAGGCGACGGCCACAGCGTCAAAGAGTGTGGGCGTGATCTGGTTGCCATAAGACCATTGATGATAAAGCAGCGTCAGCGCATCGGTGATCGATGTGCCGGTGCCAAAGATTTTCGCGCGCTCCAGTTCCTGCAGCCTGATCTGCGTGGAATCGAGGGGCATAACGTAGAGCGGAACGCCGGAAGTGAACAGTTTTTGCGCCGCGGGAATATCGCAGAGGATATTCCACTCAGCCTGGGGCTGGGGCTTTCCGGTCGGATAGTTGAACCCGTCGTAGCCGCGGTAAATCGATCCGCCCATCAAGACAACGCGTTTCAGTTTCCGGAATGTGTCTGGGTCGCGGTCAATCGCTTCGCCGAGGTTGGTTTCTGGTCCAATGGCTATCAGAGTGATCTCGCCGGGGTGCTGCCGGATTTGTGCCAGCAGGAAATCCACCGCCGCGGGAAAAGTTCGATCCGGGCCTCGCTCCGCATATCTAGCTTGCGAAAAATTCAGCTTGCCCTTGGCCGGATACTTTTCGGTTCCCTCGGCAATGGGAATATCCGTCCGGCCAGCCTCCTGCAAAAATCGCGCAACCAGCTTTGCGCGAAGTGGGGTATTGCCCCAGGCGGCGGCAATTCCCAAAATTTTCAACTCCGGGCTTTGCAGCGCCAATGCCACCGCGAATGCGTCGTCCACGTCGTCGCCAATATCGGTGTCGATGATGACCAGCTGCCGAGCGCTTTCCGCCGGTGCCGCGGTCTGCCGCGACTGGCCATCCAAAAGGGATGCGAGAAGAACAAAGGCAAGGGCACCCAGAAAAATACAGCGTGTGGCGTGGGCGGTGAATGTTGGAGCTAGACCGATATTTCGACCACGAAGCGCGCGCATGTTCTCCGTTATCCCTTGTCCCGCAAAAAGAAACCATCCTACTTGCCGGTGCGTCTGTACCTGGGATAGTACCCCCATTCCGCGAATTTGCAGCCAGGTGCCAGAGTTTGAGACCCTATATGATTCAAGGTTAGTTCTGAGGGAGAAGAGCGCATGTCCAAGTTGACGAAAGCGGTTGCAATCCGGGTGCTCGCCTGCTTGTTGAGCGCGGCCCTGTTTCTGGGAACAACTGCCTCGGGCCAGTCCGCACCGGCACCAGCGCACAAGCTGCCGACAATTCCTTTTGAGAAGTATAAGTTGAAAAACGGCCTGGAAGTCATTCTCTCGGAGGATCACACGCTTCCGCTGGTCTCAGCAAACATCTGGTACCACGTCGGGCCGGCCAATGAGAAAGCCGGGCGCACGGGATTTGCGCATCTTTTTGAACACATGATGTTCGAGGGATCCCAGCACGTTGGCGCTAAGGCGCATTTCGGCTACCTGGAAGCAGCGGGCGCTACAGAAATCAATGGCACTACGAATTTCGACCGCACCAATTATTACGAAACAGTGCCTTCCAATCAGCTGGAACTGGCGCTGTGGCTGGAAAGCGATCGCATGGGCTATTTGCCCGGAAAACTCGACATTCAGAACCTGGCGAACCAGCGCGACGTGGTGCGCAATGAACGGCGTCAATCCACCGAGAACACGCCTTATGGATTGGTGGAAGAAGGTCTCTACCATGAGCTGTTCCCGAAAGATCACCCGTATTATCCCGTTGTGATTGGATCGCACGCTGACGTCGAATCCGCAAAGCTGGAGGATGTGCGCGAGTTTTTCCGCCAGTACTACACCCCGAACAATGCCACCCTGACGATTGTGGGAGACTTTGACAAGAACAAAATCAAGGGGCAGGTGGAGAAGTATTTCGGAACCATTCCGGAAGGACCGGCGGTACCGAAGGTTGCTGTGACAACCCCGCCAATCACCTCGGAACGCCACGCGACCATTACTGACCAAGTGGAACTTCCGCGCGTGTATATCGGCTGGATCACGCCGCCCGTTTTTCAACCAGGCGATGCCGAAAGCGATCTCTTCTCGGTAATCCTGGCGGGCGGGAAGAGCAGCCGGCTCTACAAAACGCTGGTATACGACAAGGAGATTGCGCAGGACGTTTCCGCCAGCATCGAGGAAGCTGGCCTGGGCTCCATCTTTGAACTGGAGGTGACCGCGAAGCCCGGCGTGAAACCGGAGGATCTGGAAAAAGCGATCGACGCGGAAATGGACAAGCTTCGCAAGGACGGTCCGACCGCGGCCGAAGTGGATCGCGCGCGCAACGTCACGGAAACAGGGCTGGTCCGCGGTCTGCAACGGACCAATGGCGTCGCCAACCGTTTGAATTACTACAATCAGTACGCAGGCACTCCCGACTATTTTTCGAAGGATGTGGCGCGCTACGACGCTATCACTCCGGCGGACATTAAGAATGTAATCGAGAAGGTTTTTGCCAAGAACGCAAGCGCCGTGGTTTATGGTGTTCCCGGCGAAAAGAAAATCACCGACGTTGCAAAAACTTCGGACGAGGAAAACAAGAAACAGGCTGAGGAAGCGGGGCCGAGCAAGAGCGCGATGGCCGATGAAGCCTGGCGGGCCACGCCTCCGCCGCCGGGACCAGTTCCGACATTCACGTTGCCGGTGCCGAAGCAGGTGAAGCTGCCCAACGGGTTGACGGTGCTTCTCGTCGAGCGCCACAACCTGCCGATCGTCACTGCAACTTTGTTCACGATGAGCGGGAGCGAGTTGAATCCAGTTGACAAGCCAGGGCTATCCAGCTTCACAGCGGGAATGCTGCGCGAAGGCACAACGTCCCGCTCCGCGATCAAGTTTGCTGAGGACACCGATCAGATTGGCGCATCACTCGAATCGGAGGCCGGCTATAGCAGCGCGTATTTGACATTATCCGCGCTCACCTGGAACGTCGACCCTGGTTTTGATCTTGTGGCAGACGCTACCTTGCACCCAGCGTTCGATGCCAAGGAAACTGAGCGCCTGCGCAGCCGTCGCGTGACAGCGGTACTGCAGGAAAACGACGATCCGGGCACCATGGCGTTCCGGACTGTCGACCAGATGCTGTATCCCAAGAGTCCCTACGGCTTCTCGATCCTCGGCACGGAGGCATCGAACAAGGCTATCACCCGCGAAGATATGATGTCCTTCTGGAAACAGGGATACGTTCCCTCAAATGCGGTGCTGGCCGTGTCCGGGGACGTGAACGAATCGCAGTTGGCGGAACTCACCCGCAAGTACTTTGGCAACTGGTCGGGCCCAGATTTCAAGACCAAAGCTCCGGCGACACCGGCGGCGCCCACGCCTTCCGTCTCGATCGTGGACAAACCGGGAGCGCCACAGACGTTTTTGACAATTGCAAGTCTGGGAGCCAGCCGTAATACGCCAGACTACCTTCCGCTGGAAGTGATGAATACCGCGCTCGGCGGACTTTTCTCCAGCCGCATCAACATGAATCTGCGTGAAGAGCATGGCTACACTTACGGCGCGTTCTCCACGTTCCAGTATCGTCGAGGCGTCGGGCCATTCCTCACCGGAGGCGCGATTCGCACCGACGCTACCGCTCCTGCCGCCGCCGAAGTGTTCAAGGAATTGAAGCGCATCCGGGAATCCGAGCTCACGCCTGACGAGTTGAAGAAGTCGAAGGACTCCTTCTCAAAATCATTGGTGAGTAACTTCGAGACTACCGACGCGATCTCTTCTACCATTGGCTTGCAATTTGTGTTTGGGTTGCCGCTGGAGTATTACCGCGATTTGCCGGCGCAAATTGACAAGGTCACTTCCGCGGACACGCTGCGCGTGGCGAAAGAACACCTGCATCCCGAGGCGATGATCGTTGTGGCCGTTGGCGATCGCGCGAAAATCGAGCCAAGCCTGAAAGACTTGAAGGTTGGCGAAGTTAAAGTCGTTCAATAGGCAGCGGCTGTCGCACCAACGTCATTTCCGACGTTGAATATCTGGAATTCCCGGATATGCGCTTGCGCCGATGAAGAAAGAATGTTCAGGCGGATGCGAGAGGCCGTCACGGGCGCGAAGTGGTCGATACGCTTATGACCGATGGCGCTGCCTTCCACAAGGACCTTCCAACTGGCGCCGGTCCACGCCTCGACGCGAAAGCGTTCCACGTGCTGTCCGTCGTTTAACCACTCCATGAGCAGGGTGCGGTCAAAGGTTACAGGCTTGGGGAAATTGGCCTGGAGTATGGCGTGGTGAGACCCGGAGGGCGCCGACCAGAACGTATCGGTATCCCCGTCCAGTGCGGCCTCGGTGTCGCGCTCTGGAGCATGACTCTTCACCATCAGGTTTTCGCCATAGCGTTTGTGAATCGCTGCGCCGAATTCTTCCAGGCGTTTTACATCGGCCTCTGGCAGTAATCCGCGGCGATCAGGAGCCAGACCGAGCATCAGCTGGCCGCCGTGCCCGATCGTTTCCTCATAGGTCGCAGCCAGTTCCGGCACAGACTTCAGCGTAGCTTCATCGTTGGGATGCCAGAACCAGTGCTTCTTGTGCAGCGGGGTGTCCGCTTCCACGGGCCTCCAGCGAAGATATCCGTGGCGATCGAGGACGTTCCAGTTTTCATAAGGAATCGCTCCGTCTTCGTTGCCTGCCCAGCGAATATCGGCATATTCGACGAGGGCGGCGTCAGCAAAGACCAGCGTATTTGGCTGGTACACGCGGAGGCTCTCGATGATGCGTGGGAAATTGTAAACGTGGCCGGCGCTGCCTGCTCCATCGAGCCAGAATTCCACGAAGTTCCCGTAGCTCGTGGTCAGTTCATCGAGTTCCGCCATGTAGTAATTGTCGTACTCGGCGGAGTTGTTGTACTTCGGCTCATGGCGATCCCAGGGAGAAAGATAAACGCCGAATCCCAGGCCGAATTTTCGAGCGGCCGCGGAGACTTGCCGGACCACGTCACCGCTACCGTTCTCCCAGGGGCTGCTTTTCACGCTGTAGTCGGTTTGCGCCGTCGGCCACAGACAGAAACCGTCGTGGTGCTTTGCCACCAGGACTACGTACTTTGCGCCGGCCGCTTTGATCGCGCGCATCCACTGCTCAGGATCAAACTGCGTGGGAGCGAATACCTGTGGGCTGGCCGTGCCGTCGCCCCACTCACGGTCTAAAAAGGTGTTGGTTCCGAAATGAATGATGACGCCGAATTCGAGATCCTGCCACGCAACCTGTTGTGGCGAGGGCTTGCTGTCGGTGAAGTTCTGGGCGCGACCGGAAGGCGTCGCGATGGAGTAAAGCACTGCGAGGAGTCCTGCGACGATAGCGGCGGAACGGAAGGCGCGAAACATAAGGATAGTGGACCTCGTTTTTCGAGAGCTTTCGGTGAGTAGTATCGTACAACGTGATTACCTTCAGAAAACCATGACCATGGCTGAAGTGGCGGCGCGAGGAAGGTGCTTCAGATGCTCGTCGGTTCGTTGACCATTGGGTAAGCCTCACCTATACTTTTGGTTGGGGTTTTTGCTGGCCCGCCGGAGTACCGCAGGGAAATTCCTGAAGTTTCCGCAGACAGAGCGGGATGACACACGCAAGTCGAGCGAGTTTGCATTCGACTTCGGTCCGCACTTTTCGCCGGCGAAACATTTTGCGCCGACAGGGAGAAATGGAAATGGCAGACGAGAATTGCCGGAGAGAACTGCAACTGGAGATTCCGGCGGAAGAAGTATCCAAGGCCACGGAAAAGGTGGCGAAAGAATTTGCGCGCATGGCACGGGTTCCGGGCTTTCGTCCTGGCAAGGCGCCCATCGCTCTCATCAAGAAGCGCTTTGCGGACGACATCAAGGGCGAAGTTCTGCAGACCCTGGTCCCGGAAAAGGTTGAGAAGGCCGTCGCGGAACAGAAACTCACTCCCATCTCGCAACCTCAGGTGGACAAGCTGGAGTTCGTGGCAGGCCAGGCGGTAAAGTTCCGCGCCTCCTTTGAGGTGCTGCCGGAGTTTTCGCTGGGCAACTACAAGAACCTCGAAATTGAAATGCCGGAAATGACCATTACCGACGAGGATGTCGACAAAACCCTCAAGGAAATGGGCGAACGTGC
Organism: Candidatus Acidiferrales bacterium; assembly: GCA_963804635.1. Classification (GTDB taxonomy): domain Bacteria; phylum Acidobacteriota; class Terriglobia; order Acidiferrales; family UBA7541; genus Acidiferrum. The sequence goes on along the minus strand of CAWDRK010000032.1, from coordinate 175,473 downwards.
CGCTACTTTCGCTCCCGTGGAGGGCCGCGAAGTCCAGGATGGCGACTACGTGCAGATCAAACTGGTTGGCACGCCCGAAGGCGGCGGCGACCCGCTGAAGGCCGACAGCGTCCTTTGCCACGTGGGCGCTGAAGAAACCATGGCGCCTTTCAACGAAAACCTGCGCGGGGCGAAAGTGGGGGACCACAAAGACTTTGACGTGACTTACCCCGCCGACTATCCGGACGCAAAACTGGCCGGCAAGACGTTCCATTACTCCGTGGAAATCCTCGGTGTGAAGACCAAATCCATCCCGGAACTCAACGACGAGTTCGCCAAAGATGTGAGTGACGCCGGCTCCCTCGACGAGCTTAAGAAGAAGGTTCGCGAAAGCCTGGAGCACGAGCGCGATCACCGCCAGAAGGACTTACAGCGTGAGAAGGTTCTGGCCGAACTCGTAAAGCTGCACGAATTCCCGGTTCCGGAAGCGCTGGTCGAGCATCAAATGGACGTGCGGCTGGAGCGGGTGGTGCGGTCTCTGGCGAATCAGGGAGTGGACCCGCGAGCCGTCAACGTGGATTGGGTGAGCCTGCGGCGTAAGCAGGAAGACCGCGCCAAGGATGATGTAAAGGCGGAACTGGTGGTCGACCGCATTGCCACGGAAGAAAAGATCGAAGTCACCGAGGAAGAGCTGCAGCAGGAGCTCGAACATATGGCTGGACACAGCGGGCAGTCCGCCGAGGCTTTGCGGGCAAGTTTGACAAAGCAGGGGACGCTCGATAGGATGAAAGCGAAGCTTCGGAGCGACAAAACTCTCGACTGGCTTGCTCAGAATGCAACGGTAAAGACGGTCGCCGCGGCGAGCGCCAAGTGATGTTAACCTCGCTTTGCGAGTGAACTCTCACCCATGAAAAACTACGAAGATCCAGTCTACCGCGCGACAACTCTGGTCCCGATGGTCGTGGAACAGACCAGCCGAGGCGAGCGCGCGTACGACATTTATTCGCGCCTGCTGAAGGAACACATCATCTTCATTGGCACTCCCATCGACGACCATGTCGCGAACCTCGCGACTGCCCAAATGCTGTTTCTGCAGGCCGAGGATCCGGAGAAGGACATTCAGTTGTACATCAATTCCCCGGGCGGTTCGATCACGGCCGGCTTCGCGATCTATGACACTATGCAGTTTGTCAAACCCGATGTGGTCACCACCTGCGTAGGCCAAGCCGCTTCCATCGCCGCGGTTCTCCTGGTGGGCGGGGCTCCCAAGAAGCGCTTCTCTCTTCCCAATTCGCGGATTCTGATTCACCAGCCCTGGATGAGCGGGCTGGGCGGCCAAGCCACAGATATCGACCTGCACGCCAAAGAAATCCTGCGCATGCGCTCCACCATCAACCAATTGCTGGCCAAACATACTGGCCAGCCCGTTGAGCGCATCGAAAAGGACGTTGAGCGCGACTACATCATGAATCCGGAGCAGGCCAAGGAATACGGGATGATCGATGAGATCATCTTCAAGCATCGCTAGCAGGAGCGCTCCAGGAATTGCCCGAAACGCCCGACGCGAGGAAGCAGTACCGCGCGTTCCTGATTGAGGGCACGGTTGTGAGATTCTCTTTCGTCCCGGGGAAGATTCGGCCTAAAATGGCAAATACAGCCTCCGGGTGTGTGCCGGATATGAGGACTGCGAACACGTGAAAAAATACAGCCCAGATGAACCGCTTCGCTGTTCGTTCTGCCACAAGACCCAAGAGCAGGTGGAGAAGCTGATCAGCTCGCCTTCGGACTATCCGCGGGCGTACATCTGCAATGAGTGCGTGGGTGTTTGCCAGACCATTCTGGAAGACGAGAAGCGCGAACAAGCAGCGGCGCCGGCGCGCCGGCTGCCGCGTCCTCCGGAGATCAAGCAATTCCTGGATAGCTACGTGATCGGGCAAGATCGCACCAAGAAGAAGCTGGCGGTAGCGGTCTATAACCACTACAAGCGCATCTTCCTGAATAAGCAGCCGGGTGAAGTGGAGTTGAGCAAGTCCAACATTCTTCTGATCGGGCCGACGGGTACCGGTAAGACCCTTCTGGCTCAGACGCTATCGCGCATGCTGGATGTGCCATTCGCGATTGTAGACGCTACGACGTTGACGGAAGCTGGGTACGTTGGTGAAGACGTTGAGAACATCATTCTGAAGTTGCTGCAAGCCGCCGATGGCGATGTGCAGAAAGCTCAACAAGGCATCATTTATATCGACGAAATCGACAAGATCGCCAAAAAGGACGAAAACCCCTCCATTACCCGCGACGTCAGCGGCGAGGGCGTGCAGCAGGCGCTTCTGAAGATTCTGGAGGGAACCGTCGCCAATGTTCCGCCGCAGGGTGGCCGCAAGCATCCGCACCAGGAATTTACCCCTGTGGACACGACGAACATCTTATTCATATGCGGCGGAGCCTTTGTCGGCCTGGAAAAAATTATTGAGAAGCGCGTGGGCCGCCGGTCTCTGGGTTTTCACACCGATGCCGCGCCGACGACACCGCAACGCCGCAATACCGAACTGTTGGAGCAGGTTCAACCCACGGACATGATTCGCTATGGGCTGATTCCGGAGTTTGTGGGCCGCTTGCCAGTTGCCGGGGTGATGAGCGATCTCGATAAGGGCGCGCTGATGAAGATTCTGACGGAACCGAAGAACGCGCTGCTGAAACAATATCAGCGCCTATTCGAGTTTGAGAACGTTCGGCTGCGCTTCACCGACGACGCATTGGAGACGGTCGCGGAGTTGGCGCTTCAGCGCAAGGTCGGCGCGCGCGGCTTGCGTATGATCCTCGAAGACCTCATGCTGGAATTGATGTACCACCTGCCGATGCAACGGAAGATCCGCGACTTCGTGGTCACCGCCGATATGGTGCGCGGGCGCGAAATCAATTGGAGTCTGCTCGAGAAGGCCGGATAGCGGTTTTTTCGGGCGCTGAGGAGTTTCAGGGGCCTGCATGTTTACTCGCGAGAAACAAGAAATGAAACGCGTTCCGATGATGCCGGTTCGCGATATGGTGATCTTTCCGCAACAGATGACGCCGTTCATCGTGGGGCGCGAAGCCAGTGTCCGCGCTTTGGAAGAAGCTTTGGCGGGCGAGAAGAAGATTTTCCTGTCCACCCAGCATGACGCTTCCATCGATGACCCCAAGCCTGAAGAGATTTACGCGGTCGGCACCCTTGCCAACATCGTGCAGAGCGTGAAGCTGCCCGACGGCAATATCAAGGTTCTGGTCGAAGGTGTCGAACGAGCCCGCGCGCTCTCCATCACCACGGACGAAGGCTTCTTCCGCGCCAACCTGCGCTTGCTTGCGGCAAAAATTGAAAGCACCCCACAGGTGGAACAGCTGGTGCAAAAGGTGACCGGCCTGTACGAACAGTTCATCAAGCTCTCGCAAAGTCTCAACTACGACACCATGATCGCCGCGGCGCGCGTCGACGATCCGGCGCGCCTTTCCGACACCATTGCCGCGAACCTGCAGTTGCCCGTGGACGAGAAGCAGGACTTGCTGGAAACCGCCGATCCCCTGGAGCGGCTGAACCGCATCTGCGACATTCTGGAGATTGAGCTGGAAAAGCTGAACGTCGACCGCAACATCAACACGCGGGTAAAGCGGCAGATGGAGCGGGCGCAAAAAGAGTACTACCTGAACGAAAAGCTCAAAGCCATTCAGAAGGAACTCGGGCGCGGCGAAAAGAACGAGACCGACGAGCTGAAAAAGAAGATCGACGCCGCCGGTATGCCCAAGGATGTTCACGACAAGGCTGCCGCCGAACTGAAGCGCCTGGAGCTTATGCCGCCGATGTCCGCGGAGTCGACGGTCAGCCGCAACTACATCGACTGGCTGCTCGCGGTGCCCTGGAAAAAGCGCTCGAAGGAAATTCGCGACATTAAGGCCGCTGAAGAAATCCTGAACAAAGAGCACTACGGACTGGAAAAGGTCAAGGAACGCATCCTGGAATTCCTGGCCGTGCGCCAACTGGTTAAGAATCCCAAGGGCTCGATCCTCTGTTTTGTGGGGCCTCCGGGCGTTGGCAAGACGTCTCTGGCAATGTCGATTGGCCATGCCACCGGAAGGAAATTCGTGCGCGTGTCCCTGGGCGGCGTGCGAGATGAGGCCGAAATTCGTGGTCATCGCCGCACCTACATCGGCGCTCTGCCTGGCCAGATCATTCAAATGATGAAGAAAGCCGGCACCACGAACCCGATCTTCGTGCTGGATGAAGTCGACAAAATGTCCACGGATTTCCGCGGCGATCCGTCGGCGGCGCTCATGGAGGTGCTTGATCCGGAACTGAACCATGCCTTCACGGATCATTACCTGGACGTGGAATACGATTTGTCCAAGGTGATGTTCGTTTGTACCGCCAATGTTCTGCACACCGTTCCGCAGCCACTGCAGGATCGCATGGAAATCCTGCGCTTGCCGGGTTACACCGAGCAGGAAAAACTCGAAATTGCAAAGCGCTTCCTGGTGAAGCGGGCCCAGGAAGTCACGGGCCTTTCCGATAAGAATTTGACCTTCACTGATGAAGGGCTGTTGCACCTGATCCGCCACTACACCCACGAAGCGGGAGTTCGTAATCTCGAACGCGAGATTCAGAACATTGCCCGCAAGATGGCGCGCCGCGTGGTCACCGAAGGCAAGGACTCGAAGAAAGCGGAAATCACGCCCGAAAATGTGAACGAATTCCTGGGGGTGCTGAAGTACCGCGAATTCTGGCTGGAGAAGCACAATGAAGTCGGCCTGGCGACAGGACTTGCCTGGACGGAAGTGGGCGGCTCCGTGCTGGTGACGGAAGCTGCAATCATGGAAGGCAAGGGCCGGTTGACTCCAACCGGGAAACTTGGCGAAGTGATGCAGGAGTCGGCGCAAGCGGCAATGAGCTACGTCCGTTCGCGCACCGCAACCCTGGGCTTGCCTAAGGATTTCTACCGCACCATCGATATTCACGTGCACGTCCCGGAAGGCGCCATCCCGAAGGACGGCCCCTCCGCCGGCATTACCATCTGCACGTCCATCGTCAGCGCGCTCACCAGGATTCCGGTGCGCTGCGATGTGGCCATGACCGGGGAAATCACCCTCCGGGGCAAAGTACTGCCCATTGGGGGCGTCAAGGAGAAGCTCCTGGCGGCCCACCGAATGGGCTTGCGTACCGTGATACTTCCGAAGGATAATGAAAAAGACCTTGCAGAGATCCCTCAGGAGATTCTCTCCAGCCTCAAGATGCATTTCGTAGAGACAATGGATGAAGTCTTGCAGATTGCACTGGAGAGCCCGATTGTGCCTCTTGAGCACACTGGGGTTGCGCCCGTCGCGGATGCGTTTACTAAGCCCGGCGCCGATAAAGATTCGAGTTTGACCAACTAAGCAGCTTTTCCAGGCACGGCCCGCACCCGCGGGTTGACTTTGGGACCAGGCCTGGAGCTGCTACCGGTTGCAGACAGTTTGGTTTGCCCACCCTGGCGGGGGATTCCACCCGGCAGACGGTATACCACCACGCAGTCCATTCCGGAAATGCATTGGGTCAAGGTTCAACCATCAACAAACAACTAAAAGTCAGGAACTATGGCAAAAGAAACGAGTCCAGAAGCAAATAATCAACCGAGTATCAGCTTGGCTGAACTCAAAGAAAAGAACATCACCGATCTCGCTAAGATCGCCAAGGAATTGAACATTCCCGGCGCCAGCGGATTGCGCAAACAGGAGCTGATCTTCCAGATCCTGCGCGCACAGACCGAGAAAAGCGGCTTGATCTTCTCAGAAGGCGTCCTGGAGTGCCTGCCCGACGGCTTTGGCTTCTTGCGCGCCCCGGAGTACAACTATCTGCCCGGCCCCGACGACATCTACGTTTCGCCGTCGCAAATCCGCAAGTTCGATCTGCGGACCGGCGACACCGTCTCGGGACAAGTCCGTCCACCTAAGGACGGCGAACGCTATTTCGCGCTCATCAAAGTGGAAGCCGTCAATTTTGAAGACCCGGAAGTTGCTCGCAACAAGATATTCTTCGATAACCTCACGCCGCTCTATCCCCAGGGCCGATTGAAGATGGAGACTACCAAGGAAAACTTGACCGGGCGTGTGCTCGACCTGCTCTGCCCGGTCGGCAAAGGACAGCGCGGACTGATCAACGCGCCGCCGCGCACCGGCAAGACCATGATGCTGCAGTCCATCGCCAATTCCATCACCGTCAATCATCCGGAAGTGGCGCTGATCGTTCTTCTGATCGATGAACGTCCCGAAGAAGTCACGGACATGCAGCGCACCGTGAAGGGCGAAGTGATCAGTTCGACGTTTGATGAACCGCCGCAGCGCCATATTCAGGTGGCGGAAATGGTTTTGGAAAAGGCCAAGCGCCTGGTGGAACACAAGCGCGACGTTGTCGTACTGCTCGACTCCATCACGCGTCTCGCGCGCGCCTACAACGCGGTCACGCCGCCTTCGGGCAAAGTTCTCTCAGGCGGTATCGACGCCAATGCGTTGCAGCGTCCGCGGCGTTTCTTTGCGGCCGCTCGAAACGTGGAAGAAGGCGGCTCGCTCACGATTATCGCCACCGCGCTGATTGATACCGGCAGCCGCATGGACGACGTGATCTTCGAAGAGTTCAAGGGCACCGGTAACATGGAAATCTATCTTGACCGGCGCCTGGCCGATAAGCGCGTGTTCCCGGCGATTGATATCCAGCGCTCCGGCACTCGTAAGGACGAGCTGCTTCTCCCACCGGATGAGTTGAGCCGGGTGTGGGTATTGCGTAAGGTGCTGAGCCCGCTTTCGACCGTGGAGGCCATGGAGTTGCTTCTGAGCCGCCTCACCAAGTCGAAAACCAACGCGGAATTTCTTAGTTCGATGTCCGCTCCTGTCTGAGGAGTTGTTCTCGAACGGCGTCCCCTTTCCCTCAGGCAGGAAGTTGGTCTGTCCTCGGGCGTAAAGCGGCAGAACGGCTGTGAATCCGTGGGGGCGCATCTATGCACGAAAAATTCATCGCGCGTCAACCCATCCTCGATACTCGCCTGCAGGTGTTTGCTTACGAATTGCTCTTCCGGGGCGGCCCGCAAAACAGCTTTCAACCGTTTGCCAACGCCGCTTCGAGCGTTATCGCGGACTCCATCACGCTTTTCGATCTGGAGATGCTTACCGGCCATGCGCGCGCGTTCGTGAACGTCGACGAAACGGCATTGCGCCTGGGAGCCCCGCGCTTGCTGCCTGCGGATCGCATCGTTGTCGAAATCCTGGAAACCGTGCACCCCACGGGAGAGATCCTCGACGTGTGTCGCGAACTCCGTTCCGCTGGATACCAGTTGGCGCTCGATGATTTTGTGGATTCACCGGAGACCGCGCCACTTGTGGAGTTCGCCAACTTCCTGAAAATTGATTTTCAGATGTTCGATGCCCGGACCCGCAGCGCCCTTGCGCAGAAATATGAAGACAGAAACATTCGCCTGCTGGCAGAAAAAGTGGAAACGGAAAGTGAGTTCCGCGAGGCTCGCGACCTGGGCTTTTCTTATTTTCAGGGCTACTTTTTCTGCAAACCTTCGATGGTGGAAACTCGCGAAATTCCGGGCAACAAGGCCATCCAGCTGCAACTTCTCACGGCCGTCGCCGCTCCCGAACTTCGCTTTGACATCATCGAAAATCTCCTGAAGCAGGAGCCCTCGCTGCTTTATCGGCTGCTCCGCTACCTCAATTCGCCCATTCTTGGCTTGCGCTCTGAAGTTCGCAGTGTTCGACATGCCATTGTGCTGCTTGGCGAAAACGAATTCCGGCGTTGGGCCTCCATCTTTGCCATTATCTCCATGAGTGCCGGAAAATCGCCGGAGCTGATCCGCACGGCGCTTACCCGGGCTTTTTTCTGTGAAGAGTTCTCCGCAAACGCCGGGCTCCGCGAAAAAGGCGCCAGCCTTTTTCTGATGGGGCTTCTGTCTGTCACTGACGCGCTGCTGGACAAACCGATGCGTGAAGTTCTGAAAGCGCTTCCTGTGATTCAGGAGGTGAAAATCGCGCTCAGCGGCGGAACAAACCGCTTTCACGATGTTTTTGAATTGCTGCTGGCTCTGGAACGCGCCGAGTGGACCAGGCTTTCCGACATTGCCGCGCGCATCGGCTGTGAGGAAGGAAAAATTCCTGACTCCTATCTTTCCGCTCTTCTCCGCGCCACTTCCATTGGCGCTTGACGACTCCAAAAAAAGCGGGCGTCCCGATTGCGTCGAGGCGCCCGGAAATTGACCACGGTTCCTGAATCAGGTCAATCCGCGGATTCCGCTTCCACCGCGGCTATGTAATCGACGATCCTCTCCGACCAGCCGTCGATATGCGTCCAGCCGTTGCCGTAGCTCAGCCCGTGCTTGTACGGCGCCACGTTTACAACGTACCCGCGCGCCGTCCACGCCGGAAGTATCCCGTCGTGCGACTGCTCGTCGGTAATTACGATCAGCCGGTTCAACTTCTTCCAGTCGGGCTGGTTGCTCAGGTGCGTCAGCGCCCGCTTCAAGTACGTGCTTGCGTGCGCTTGCGACTCCACAATCGCATCACGCAACGCAAAACCGCGCCGTGGCGGAAGTTCCACACACGAATCGGAGAAGGTCGCGAGGGAAAACTGCTCGGCCTTTTCCCGCAGCAGGATGGCGAGTCCTGCGGCGGCATCCATGCGCGTGGTCTCACTCTTTTTCGAGAGCGCCGCGTTCATGGAGCCGGAAACGTCCACGAGCAGTCCGGTTGATCCTGCAAGCTCAGGGAGTCCTGCGACAGCCTTGAGCAGGGCGGACTCGAGCGCGTCCTCGAGCTTCGGGGCGTAGCGCGCTGCGGTCACAAAACGAAACGGCAGCGCTCGCGACACACCTTTTTCGAGCCGCTGGCGGATCAGTTTCAGCGAAACTCCCGTCGCGAGCATCAAGCGCAGATTGCGCAGCACGGCCATTTCGCCAAGCTTCCCTTCCTCCAGAAGGCGCTCAAAAGTCTCCTTCTTGCTCTTTTGGGCGGAGAGAGCTACCTCCCAGGTGTCGGGAGCCTCGAGCGAGGCCGCTACCAGCTTCTTCCACGCGGCTGCCTGTTCCTCGTCTTTCGGCTTGGCGTGGCAGAGGAAGAGCACGTCGCGGAGTTTGACCACTGACTCGCGGTTATATTTCGCCAGCTGGTAGGCGTCAAACTTTGGGAACGCGCGAGCCAGTCCGCGCTTGACTCCAGCGGAAAGCGGCTCTTTCTTCTGCTTCCAGTAGAGTGCGACGAACTCGCCCAGCTCGTCAGCGCGCTGGATCACGTGCTCGAGGGTTTCCGCGACGAGCGGACCGGTTCCTTTACGCCGGGCCAGTTCTCGAACCAGGAACAGGGGCACATGGCGCAACTGCATCTTGTCGCGAGCTTCGCGGGCCAATGCTGCCACGTCTTCCGGCTTGTTCTCGCGAACGAGTTCGGCGACGCGCGCGGCGGTTGCGCCGCCCTTTTCGTAGAATGTGTCTTCCCAGAGCAGGCACGTCAGGACGGTACGGCGAAGCTCCAGCTTTGGGCTGACCTGCTGCGCCACTGCTCCTTCATGAGTCCGCACCGGAAACATGCGCTTCCATACATTCATTTTTGCCATTTGCATCGCTCCTCCTTTCTTCGAAATTCACAACGACAGTGCCACCTTTGCGCTCGCCACTGTAGCTCAGGCCTCGAGGCCTTCCCCTGCGCAACTACAAACGCAAACCGGGAGGAATAAATGAGCACAGCCACGGGGCTCGCGGCCCCGCCATCGTAGTCATCGAAGTATCTCTGCTCTGCACCATCCCGGTATCTTTCGCGGCGGGAACTCGCGGCCCGAGTGTTTAGCCATGGCTCTGCCGTTGAGCCACAGCAGCTTTCGTCGCTGGCGGGATTTGAACCCGCAACCGCTGCTCCGGTGTAACTCGCCCACGCCACGCCGCAAACTTTTCAATTTGAAACGCACCTCCAGCAGATGCTCCGCAGTTCATTTCTCCTCGCCAATTGCAATCTCTTGAAGAAACTTGATCCGGGAGGAATCAGCGTTCACGGCAATCCGGGTCGCACCCGGGCGTTGCGGCTTGTACCACGAAGTAGCCGTGAACTTCGCCATCCCGGGAAACACTTCCCCGAAGCGGATGGATTTGGATCGAAATGACTTAAGCGGGATTCGTTAAAGTCACGCGAAAATGCAGACCGCGAGACCGCTTCGCCTGGTCATCCAGTTATCATGACTCGGTTGGTCTTGTCCCATCGTCTGCTCTCCACGCTCAGTGAGACGCTGCGTCGCAAAAACTGCAGATAATACTGAGGTATCTGCAAAGTAAACGGAGACGGAACAACTGTCAAGCACTAATTTTGGAAAACCACGTTTTTGGCTGGTTTTTCGAGGTAAGTTGTTACTTTTCAGGTATCTAAAGACCGAAAGGAATTCACTGCGCCTGTTTTGCCGATTGCGCCCCGAGCCATGCACTGATGTGCGCTTGTAAAATGTCGAGCGGTATCGCGCCTTCTTCCAGAACGGCATCATGAAACGAACGAATATCAAACCCATTACCCAGCGTTTTTTCCGCGCGGCCACGTAATTCACGAATCTTCAGTTGACCGAGTTTGTATGCCAGCGCCTGACCGGGCCACACGATGTATCGGTCCACTTCAACGGTAATGTCCTGATCCGTTTTCCCGGTATTCTCTCGAAAATAGTCGATCGCTTGTTGCCGCGTCCAGCCTTTCGAGTGTATCCCGGTGTCGACGACGAGTCGCACGGCGCGCCACATCTCGTAAGTGAGCTGCCCGAATTTTGAATAAGCGTCCTTGTACATCCCCAGATCCTCGCCCAAACTTTCCGCGTACAGCGCCCAACCTTCCACAAATGCGGAATAGCCGATGTGCCGGCGAAACTCCGGAACGTTTTCCATTTCCTGCGCCAGGGAAATCTGCAAATGATGACCGGGAACGGATTCATGCAGCGACAGCGCCTCCATTTCCCATCTCGGCCGCGCCGCCAGATTGTAGGTGTTCACAAAATAGGTTCCTGGCCGCCCGGGCGAAGGTGCACCTGGCTGGTAATACGCCGTGGTTTGCGAGGGCGCCTTGAATGCCGGGATTGCCGTCACTCCGTATGGCAATCGAGGCAGCTTTCCGAATTCGTGCGCCAGTTCAGGATCGATTTTCTTCCCGATGATTCGGTAGCCATTCACCAGGTCATCGGCCTGCGTATAGTAAAAGCGCGGGTCGGTGCGGAGAAATTCCGTGAACGCGTGAAAGTTTCCCTGGAATCCCGTGGACTGAATGACTTTGTCCATCTCGCCGCGGATTCGTTTCACTTCAGCCAGCCCGATTTCGTGTATTTCTTCTGGCGTCAGCCGAGTGGTGGTCTGCCAGCGAACATGAAACGAGTAGGCGGCCGCGCCATCCGGCAGAGCACTCGCTCGAATGTCTTCGCGGCAGGCAGGGATATACGTGGCGACCAGGTAGTTGTTCAGCTTTTGGAACGCCGGCACAATGCTGCCGACGTAGATTTGTTTCGCGCGATCGACAAGCCGGTTCCGTTCCGCTGCTGAAAAGCCGGGGGGAAACTCCGTGAATGGCTCGAGCAGCGCGCTCTGCAGCGCATCCACAGGAATCAAGTCTGTGATCTGTTTTGGCACATCGCGCATCGTGATTTTTGGCGGCGTGTAACCTCGTTTCACTCCCTCTTGCAGATTTCCCATTGTCTGGTCGACAACGGCGGGGAGCGCCTCGAGCCGCGCAATCATGTCTTCATAGTCGGAGAGCTTTTCGTGGGCCATGGTTGCCAGCGTTTCTGCCGCACCCTGCTGTATGCCACCCATCTGATTCAACGGCATCCACCGATTCGCGGGAGTCACGCCGCGAAATGGCATGGGATCGTCGCCAAACGGCAGTCCCTCCACTGCAGTTTCCAGGAGTTCGCCATAAAGATCGCAGTTCAGCCGTTCGCTGGACGGCAACGACTCGCGCTTGAATTCCTGAAGCGCAGCCAGGCTTTTCCGCAAATGTTTCACTCGCGCATCAAAGCCAGCCGGCGATTCGTCGGTCCAGCGTCGATTTTGTCCTGGGAAGCCCACGGCAGTCGCCATCTCCGGGTAGTCGTGCATCCAGCGTTTCCAGTCCTCGGAAAGAAACGCACGGAGGCGCTGCCCAGCCTCCGCTTGATCCGCTGCTCCGCCTTGTGCCGTAGCCAATAGAGGCATCAAAAAAAGGATCGGCAGCAGCGAAAGCGCCATGGAAGCGACACTGCGAATCATGCAGTCCTCCGTGAAGCGGGAACAATTTCTTTTTGCCGTTCGTGAGCGAGAAAGACGATGAGGCGCGCGCTTTCCTCGATGTCCATCGCGGTGTTGTCAATGAGCACCGCATCGGCGGCGCGAACTAGGGGAGACACTTTGCGCTCGCGGTCGCGCTTGTCTCGTTCCCGCACTTCCTCGAGCACTTCTGCAATTATCATCACCTCGCCCTTTTCCTGATGCTCTTTCCAGCGGCGCTCCGCACGTGTCTCCGGTGACGCATCGAGAAAAATCTTGAGTTCAGCATCGGGGAAAACAACCGTGCCAATGTCTCGCCCTTCCATTACCACCCCACCGCCCCGTCCGGCCCGCTGTTGCTCCGAAACAAGAACTTGCCGCACGCCCGCAACGGTCGCGAGGCGCGAGGCTGCTTGCGCCACGATCGTTGACCGGATTTCATAGCTAACTTCCCTGTCGTCCAGGAAAACGCGGTTCTTCAATCCCTCCGCTTCCTGCTCCGGCGTCGGTGATTGCAACTCGATGTGCGTCTCGCGCGTGAGTGCCGTCAACTCCTGTTCGTTATCCAAAGAAATGTTGTGCCGCAGGGCCTTCAACGCGACAGCACGATACATCGCGCCGCTATCGAGATAGAGGTACCCCAGCAACGCTGCAACTCGGCGCGCGACAGTGCTCTTGCCCGAACCCGCGGGCCCGTCGATCGCAATCGTCAGTCGTGTGGACATGTTTTATGGTTCCTGATTACTCACTCCCGTGAGGCAATGGCGGGACAAATGCTCTAAAAACCCATGATGTTGTAGCCGCAATCGACGTAGATGGTCTCGCCGGTAATGCCGGACGCCGCGTCGGATAGCAGAAACGCCGCCGTCCCACCAACTTCCGCTGGATCCACATTGCGCTTCAACGGCGCCCGCTCGGCATGCGCTTTCAGCATTTCACCGAGTTGTGAAATGCCCCGCGCGGCCAGCGTCTTGATTGGACCGGCGGAAATGGCATTCACGCGAATCCCCTTTGCGCCAAGATCATTGCTCAGATAGCGCACCGTGGCTTCCAGTGCCGCTTTGGCCACGCCCATCACGTTGTACTTGGGCACGACTTTTTCCGCCCCGTAATATGTCATCGTTATGATCCCGCCGCCTGCGGTCATTAGCGGCGCAGCCGCGCGCGCTACCGCAATCAACGAATACACGCTGACATCATGGGCAATGCGAAAGCCCTCGCGCGAGGTGTTCAAAAATTCACCCTTCAACTCTTCCGCCGGTGCGTAGGCCACGCTGTGCACCAGGCCATGCAGCACTCCATACTTGGTCTGCAGTTCTTGAAATAATTTTGCAATTTGCTCGTCGAACGACACATCGCACATGAACCCTTCCGCACCGGGCAACTCCGTCACCAGGTCCCTGGCTTCCTGGGCCATGCGCTCGTTCTGGTACGTAATCGCCAGCCGCCAACCCGCCTCGCTCAGCTTTTGCGCGATGGCCCACGCAATGCTGCGCTTGTTGGCCAGTCCAAATATCACCGCGGTCTTCTGTCCTTCGCTCACAATTCCCCCGTAGTGTGTTTTATTGCTTCTTGAGATCGCATCACGATACCAGCAATCAGCTATCAGTGATCAGGAATCTGCAACCCTGACAATCGCTGCGAGCCGGTTCGCCCTTGTATATTCAGTGCTTCCTCGTATCTGATCACTGATTGCTGATATCGGTCACACACTGCATGGAACCCATTGAACTCCAATAAAATTGACGGGGCTCGTTCGCTGCTTCCTAAATTCTGTGGAATGCGCGCTCAATCTCTCTCACGGAATAACGTAACACCACCGGCCGCCCATGCGGGCAACTCATCGGGCAGTCGGTCTTGGCCAGCGCGCCCAACAGCCATTCCATTTTTGTATTGTCCAGCGGCATATTCACTTTGATGGCCGCGTGACATGCAGTCGAGGCCGCAATTTTGGACTGCAACGTATCAATCGAAATCGCTGCGTGCTCCCTGTCAATCCCATCCAGAATTTCCGTCAGCAAATGTTCCGCGTCAGTCACGGCAATCCCCGCCGGCACCGATTGAATGGCGACGCTTTTCGGGCCCATCAGTTCCACTTCGAATCCGTTGGCCGCCAACTCTTCCGCGATTCTTTCGTAGGTCACCAGTTGGCGGGGCGCAAGCTCAATCACCATCGGCATCAGCATGCGCTGCGATTCCACTTTGCCCGCCCGGCGCGCTTCGAGGTGTTGCTCGAAGAGAACTCGTTCGTGCGCCACGTGCTGATCGATGATCCACAACCCTTCCCCATTTACCGCTACAATGAAGCTGGAGCTGACCTGGCCCAACGGCTTCAGGTCCGCGATTTGATCTGGGCGCGGCAGAGCTGCGGGGGTTTCTTCACTGGCCCGCGCGAAATTCTCTGCCCAGTTGATTGTGGACCGGTCAATCCCCTGCGCGGCACCGGGAACGAGCGAACTCCCCGCTGCGAAAGGAAAGCGCTGCGGCACGGGCTCGAGCGGCGCCGACGTCAAATCAAACGCGCTGCCCGGCGCGTAATCTGACCCCACTCCCGAGCCAACGCCCAACTCTTCCAGCGCAGGAATCACCGCGCGCGGCACGCCTGAATTTGCATTGGACCCCGCGAAGCCGCCGGAGAGTGCCGCGGGAGGAGCTACGGGAATGGGGGCGGTCACAGTTGCAAAACTCGCGATTGGCCGGGCGTTCATCAGCGCCTGGCGAATTGCATCGCGCGTAAAATCGTGCACAAATTGCGAACGTCGGAAGCGCACTTCGATCTTCGCGGGGTGCACGTTCACGTCCACCTCGTGGTACGGCATCTCCAGAAACAGCAGCGTCGCCGGAAACACGGTTGGTGGCAGGATGTTGCGATAGGCCTCGTGTATCGCGTGAAGGATCAGGCGATCTCGCACCAGCCGCCGGTTCACGAATACGTAGATGCCGTTGCGATTGGGCCGCTGAATTTCCGGGCGTGACGTGAACCCGGTTACCGTGAGCGTGGCGGCTTCCTCGCCCGCTGCCAATTCCGGTTCGCTGATCGCGGCGCGAAAGGGCGCGGAAGTTGAAGGGATTTCCACTAGTTCATCGAGAACCTGGCGGCCAAACAGCTGGTAAACGCGGTCCGCAAGTTTCTCCGCGGGCGGACAATTGACGATTTCCTGTGTCGGCGTCGTCAGCGCGAATTGTTTGCCAGGATTCGCGAGCGCGTAATGCGTCACCAAAGATGCAATGTGCCCAAGCTCCGTCGTGTCGGACTTCAGGAATTTCCGGCGCGCCGGCATACAGTAAAACAAATCCGCTACGCTGATGGTCGTCCCCGCTGGCAGTCCCGCAGGCTTCACGCCAACCAGCTTCCCTCCGGCAAACTCCACCCGCGTGCCTTCCGCT
Organism: Candidatus Acidiferrales bacterium; assembly: GCA_963804635.1. Taxonomy (GTDB): domain Bacteria; phylum Acidobacteriota; class Terriglobia; order Acidiferrales; family UBA7541; genus Acidiferrum. The sequence goes on along the minus strand of CAWDRK010000032.1, from coordinate 159,859 downwards.
TCGTTGCCGTCGCGGGTTTCCAGCAAAAGCCGCGAGACAGCCGCGATCGAGGGCAGCGCTTCTCCGCGAAAACCCAGAGTGGCGATCGAGAGCAAATCATCCGCCGTGCGCAGCTTGCTGGTGGCGTGCCGCTCGAACGCCAGCAGCGCATCGTCGTGGGCCATGCCATGCCCGTCGTCGATCACACGAATCACGCGCTTGCCGCCCATCTCTGTCTCGATGCGCACGGAAGTGGCGCCGGCATCCAGCGCATTCTCAAGCAATTCCTTCACCACCGAAGCGGGACGCTCCACGACTTCGCCCGCGGCGATTTTATTCGCCACCGCCTCCGGCAATATGCGTATGCGATTCATGAGCCTTTGATCTGTATTCCCAGTTGGTCGAGTTGCAGCTTGTCCACTTCTGACGGCGACTCTGCCATCAGATCTACCGCGGCCGTTGTCTTTGCGAACGCAATCACTTCGCGGATGGACTTTTCGCCCGTTAGCAGCATCACGACGCGATCCAGGCCCAGCGCAATGCCGCCATGTGGCGGCGTGCCGTAGGTCAACGCATCCAGGAAGAATCCAAAGCGACGCCGCAATTGTTCTTCCGACAATCCGAGCGCCTTGAACAATCTTTCCTGAATATCCTGCCGGTGAATTCGGATGCTGCCCGAACCCAGCTCCACGCCATTCAGCACCAGGTCGTAGCCCTTCGAACGCACTTCCCACGGCGCGGTCTCCAACTTTTCCAAATCTTCGTCCACAATTCCCGTGAAGGGATGCTGCGCGCTCACCCAGGCCTTGTCCGCTTCGCTCCATTCAAACAATGGAAAACCTGTCAACCACAGGAATTTCCACTGCGTTTTGTCAATCTGGCCAAGCGCTTCGCCGAGCTGCAAACGCAACTGACCCGCCACCAGCGCCGCCGCTTCGGTGCCCTTGATCTGTTCCTTTGCGGAAACGGCAACGACTAGATCGCCGGTTTTTGCGCCGCACCGGTCCGCAAGCTTCTTGACGTTTTCCGCGCCAATCAATTTTTCCACGGTCGACGTCGTTCCCTCGGCCGCCAGCTTCAGGAAATACGCTCCGCGCGCGCCTGCCGCCTTGGCCTTCTCCGTCAACTCCTCCAACTGCTTGCGCGAATAGCCGGCCGCACCGGGCGCCGCAAACGCAAACACGTTGCCTTCGATCTGCAGCTTCTGCCGGGCTTCGGCAGGAAAAGCTTCCGTGACCTCGTGGAGTTCCATGCCAAATCGCATGTCCGGCTTGTCGCTGCCGTACTTGCGAATCGCGTCCTTGTACAGCATGTGCGGGAACGGCGTCTGTGCCTGGATTCCCGCCACCGCGCACGCTCGCACCATCACGTTTTCGATCACGTTAAAAATATCTTCCTGCCGCGGGAACGACATCTCCAGGTCCAGCTGCGTGAATTCCGGCTGGCGGTCTGCGCGCAGGTCTTCGTCGCGGAAGCACTTCACGATCTGAAAGTAGCGATCCATTCCGCCAATCATCAAGATCTGCTTGAAGATTTGCGGCGATTGCGGCAACGCGTAAAACTGCCCGTGATGCACGCGGCTGGGCACCAGGTAATCGCGCGCGCCCTCCGGCGTCGACCGCGTCAGCACCGGCGTTTCCACTTCGATGAATCCCAGCTCGTCCATCACCTTGCGGATTTCCAGGATTATTCTGTGCCGCAAAGCCAGATTGCGGTGCGGCTTCGGCCGGCGCAAATCCAGATAGCGGAAGCGCAGGCGCGTCTCTTCCGCGGCGTTGATTTCGTCTTCCACGGGAAATGGTGGCGTCTTTGCGGTGTTCAGGATGTGCAGTTTTGAAGCCGCCAACTCCACTTCACCCGTTGCGATCTCCAGGTTTGCCTTGCCCCGCTGCAGCACTTTGCCTTCCACGGCTACAACAAATTCACTGCGCGCCTGTTCCGCTTTCGCGTGCGCTTCGGGCTGCGTCTCTTTATTGAATACTACCTGCACAATTCCCGTGCGGTCGCGCACGTCCAGAAACAGCAAATTCCCCAGGTCGCGCCGCCGGTGCACCCAGCCCATAATCGTGGCATCACGCCCCGCGTCGCTCGTGCGCAACGCCCCGCAGTAGTGTGTTCGTTTCAGATTTCCGAGAAAGTCCAACACGATTTTATCTCTCCCAAATTCGCCGACGCCTGGCAACCTGAACCCGCTTGCTGCAGTGAGCGAATGTCATCCTGAGCAAAGCGAAAGAGCGCAACTTCATCAACCGAGGCGCATCCCCGCTGGGGATCGTTCGTGCGCCGTCGTCGGGTGCTCTCAGGATGACAATCCCTTCAAGCGCCGCAAAAACTCCAACAATCCCGCCTCCGTAAATTTCGCCTGTGTTCCATCTGCCAGCGTCTTCAGCGTCCATTGGCCCGAAGCAGCTTCGTCTTCTCCCAGAATCAACGCATAGCGTGCGCCGAGCCTATCCGCTTGACCCAGTGCTTTTCCAAATTTCTGCTCGACGGGCGGCAGCTCCACGCGAAAGCCCGCTGCTCGCAACGTTTTGGCCGCATGGATCGCGGTCCCTAGCGTCGTTGCTCCCATCCACGCAATGTAGACGTCGCGGCCGTTGGCCACGTCGCCCTTCCCTGCTTCCTGCAGAGACAGGATCAGGCGATCTTCGCCAATCGCAAAACCAATTCCCTTCGTCGGCTGGCCGCCAAGGAGTTCGACCAGTCCATCATACCGCCCGCCGCCGCAGACCGCATTCTGCGAACCTAGCCCCTTGGCGGTGATCTCGAACGTCGTGCGCATGTAGTAGTCCAGCCCGCGCACCAGCCGCCAGTTTTCCTGGTAGGTCACGCCGCGCAGCGCCAATTGCCGTTTTACTTCTTCGTACTGCTTCGCGCAGTTTGCGCACAAGTGTTCGCTGATCCGTGGCAATTTCGCGATGATTTCTTGCTCCGACTCCAGCTTTGAATCCAGCACGCGCAGCGGATTCGTCCCGATCCTGCGCTGGCTGTCCGGCCCGAGTTTGTCTTTCACCTTGAGCAATTCCGCGCGCAAGACCTCGACGTATTCCGGCCGGCATTCGCGGCACCCGATGGAATTGATCTCCAGCTCCACACCCTGCAATTCGAGCCGCGCGAAAATCTCCATCACCATCTCGATCACTTCAGCGTCCGTGGCGGCATCTTTCGCAACATCTTTTGGGCCGCCCTGACCTGGCTGCACCGTTTCCAGCACTTCCGCGTCTAGCTGATAGAACTGCCGGTATCTCCCTTTCTGCGGCCGCTCCCGCCGAAACATCGGCCCCATGCAATACAATTTCACGGGCTGCGGCAGCGCGTGCATCCCATGCTCGATATAGGCCCGGCAAACACTCGCCGTTGCTTCCGGGCGCAAACTTACGGAGGTCTCGTCGCGGTCTTCAAACGAGTACATCTCCTTCGACACCACATCGGTATCCAAACCGATCGAGCGCGCAAACAATTCTGTCGGCTCAAAAATTGGCGGGCGAATCTCTCCAAATCCGTAGGTGCCCAATACCTCGCGCGCCGTCTGTTCTACCCGGTTCCATAACTCCGTCTCCGGTGGAAGCAGATCGCGCGTACCCTTAATCGCCTGGAATTTTCGTTTTTCCGCCATGGGGAATGCGCCGGCCAACAACTCAGCCTTCGTAATTGCTCCAATCTACGTTCTCGCCCCGCTCTGTCGCTTCGGCGCGATAAATCTCTTTGTAGCCAGCATAGCGCGCGGCATACATCGCAATTGTGTCGATATCCTGCTGCGACAGTTGCCGCTTCAGTTTTCCTGGTGAGCCCATCACCAAACTGCCCGCTGGAATTACGGTGCGCTCGGTAATCAAAGTGCCTGCCGCGATGATGCTGTTCATCCCGATCACCGCGCCATTCAAAATGGTGCAGCGCATTCCGACGAGCACATGCGACTCAATGGTGCACCCATGCAAGGTCACCGAATGTCCTACGGTTACCTCGTCGCCCAGCACCAATGGGTATTGATCTTTCATGACGTGCAGCACGCCGCCGTCCTGAATATTGGTGCGCTTGCCGATGCGGATGTAATGCACGTCGCCACGCGCCACGCACATCGGCCAAACGCTCGCGTCTTCGCCGATCGCCACGTCACCGATGATCACCGAGGCGCGGTCGATATACGCCGAGGGCGCAATTTGTGGCCACTTGCCGCGATAAGCGCGAATATCCGGTCGCGCACTCATAGAGTTCCTCGAAAGCTCGTAAGTGATTGCTGGTCAATAATATAGATTGCCCTGCGTTGCCTTTCAGCACACACCGAGTATTTCAAGATATCACTCGCTTCACCCTACTGACAAGGAAACGCGAAGCTCCGGTGAGGCGTCTTGTGGGCTACGCTCTCTCCCAGTTTCCGCGCTTGCGCATCGCAGGAGGTTGCCATGCCACCGGAACTCCATGCACGCTTCACCGGAATTGAGTTGTGCTTCAATCATCTCGACGAGGACAAGCGTTTTACGGCGACACGCTCGGTTTTGATATTCGCGATGAGGCGCCCGGCCACTTCACGCGCTGCGTCACCGCGCCGGGCTTTATTTGCCTCGAACGTAAGGGCACGGAACCCTACCCCTCGCGCGACAAGGCAGTGATCTTTTTCTAGGTTCCCAATGTGGTCGAAGCGGTCAACGCCGTGGGTAAGGAGCGAATCGTGGAAATGAAACCGCAGGAAGAACCCGATCCGGAAGGCTATAACATCGTCGTCGTTGAGGCCGCGCCCAAGGGATGCGACGAGCCAGCGCACTGCTCCAGCGGCCCTCAGCCCCAGCGCTTGATTTTTGGCCAGACTTTCCCGAGGTCACCGAATTTTGGACGCCGGCACAAATACACGTCGAAGTGCTCGTAGGGCATGGAGAGCGGGTGCGTCACGGTTCCAACCAACTCCACGCTTTCAAATAACTCGCGCAGCCGTTCTGGCCGGTCACCCATTACGATCAAACACTCTCCTGTGTAGCCGTGCGGTCCCCAGTAAGAATAGTTCTGATGGCCGGAAATGGCGGGAGGCAATCCCATCTTTGCGCCGAAGAAATCGATGGCGCCGGCCTGGCCGTAGTTTTGCCCAAATATCCCACAACTCTTTTGCTCCTCGGGCGGAAGCTTGTGATACGCATCGGCGGCTACTTGCGCCATTTCTTTCCAGCCAAATTGATCGGCGTAAATCTGTGGCAGTGGGCCGAGGCGAGCGTTTTCGATGCGTGGCGGCCCAAAATGCATGAATTGCGAATACGCAAGATACTGATTCACGGTCAGCATCGGAAAGTAGGCGAACGGCGCGAGCATAAGGCCGGTTACCACCAGCAGCGCGATGTAGACAGGTTTCAGCCACCGCGTGCTTTTCAGCCCGGCGAACCAGCGCTCGGACACCAGGCCGCCGGCGGCGAACAGCATGGCATAGGCCGGCGCCGGGTAATACATTCGCCCGTGCATCGTGAGCATGCAAATCATCAGCACAACATACGCGACGCCCAACACGCGCCAGCCTTTGTCGTCGCGATCGCGCAACAGTTCAAACAAACCTGCAATCCACACGGGTGCGGCCAACGGATGCAAAATGAACGCTTGCACTAGCAGGAACATCCCAGGTCCCATTTCCGCGTTTCGGCCGCTCTGCTGCACGTTGCGCAGCAGTTCGACGGTAGGAAAGTGACGATGAATTTCCCAAAGTAAGTTGGGTAGGAAAATCAGAAACGCGAGGAGGCCACCCAGCCAAATCCATGGCTTGGCGAACTGCCTCCTTTGCGGCGTGAGCAGCAAGCCAACCACAAGACCGAAGCCAAAGATCAGCATGGAATGCTTGTTCAACAATCCAACGCCGCAAATTGCGCCAAACAATAGCCAGAGCTTTTGGCTTGCGCCATTGAAAAGCTTCAGCGCGACCAGAGCCGCGCCCATCCAGAATAGCGACTCGAATACGTTCATGGTCAGCAGCGAATCGAGTCCCAGATAGATGGGCGCAACGGCCACGCAAACGCAGGCTAGCGCGATCCCAAATCGCTGGGCGCCCAGTTCGCGCGCGATCAAGCCGGTCAGCAAGACGCGCAAACCCGCCGCCACAGCAGGCAAGAAATGCAGCGCGGAGAGCGAATCGCCCAGCGTCACTCGCTCCAGCCACGTAATTACAGCAATCAACGGCGGCTGGTCCACGTATCCCCACGCCAGGTGGTGGCTGCAAGCGAGGTAATACAACTCGTCGACGAAATAGCCATAGCGACCGCTCACCAACATGTGCGCCGCAAATACCAAAAAAGACAGCCCGCCCAAAAGTGCCCAAACTTCTGGACGGGCGTCTGGGGTGCGTTCGGGAGGATTGGATTCGACCGGTGCGGATCCAGTCATAGAAACGCCCTCATTGCTTGGAACGTCCAAAATCGCAGGAAAGTTCCGTAGGGAATCACAAGCGAACGGAAATCGGTCAGAAATGCGGCGATAAAACGAGACCGTCGTTCAGTCAATCTGGACGGTTGGCCCGCTGGACGTGGCGCCAACTTCGGCCAACCGCGCGGCCACTGCTTTCGCCACACGGTACAAACTCTGCGCCGCGGGAGCCGCTTCGCCCTGCGCCGCAACGGGCTTCCCGGTGTCGCCGCCAATGCGGATGCGCGGATCGATTTCCACTTCCCCCAGAAGCGGCACGCCGTATTCGATTGCGGTCTTCGATCCCTCCCCGTGGCCAAAAATATCTACCGGTTTGCCGCAATGCGGGCAGCTGAACGTGCTCATATTCTCCACCACACCCAGCACTTCCACGTTCACCTGGCGGAACATTTCGATGGCCTTGCGCACATCCGCCAGCGCCACAGTCGACGGCGTCGTCACCACCACCGCTCCGGTAACGGCCACGGTTTGAATCAGCGTTAACTGAACATCGCCAGTGCCCGGCGGCAAATCAATCACCAGGTAATCGAGCTCACCCCATTCAACGTGGCGCAGAAACTGTGTGATTACGCTGTGCAACATCGGCCCGCGCCAGATGACCGGCTTATCTCCCGGGTTCAGCAGACCCATGGAGATCATTTTCAAGCCCTGAGCGTCCACTGGGATGATGCGCTGCTGACCCGTCGCCATCGGCTCGGTCGTCGAGCCCAGCATGATCGGCACGTTTGGCCCGTAGACATCTGCGTCCAGCAATCCAACTTTGTGCCCGAGCTTTACCAGCGCCAGCGCCAAATTCACCGCGACGGTTGTCTTCCCCACGCCGCCTTTTCCGCTGGCAACCGCGATGAGATTCTTCACTCCCGGAATTGGCTGGCGTTCCGGCATTTGTCCTGGCTTGATGCCTGGCGGCATGTATGAATCCTTCCTCGTGAAGACGTTCGTTAACCCACACTTATCTGGCGTTCTTGAATTTTCCTTACACAATCACTTCCTTGCTTCGTCACTTCTTCTAGGCATTCGCGCCGTGGCATTTTTTGTATTTTTTCCCGGAGCCGCAAGGGCAAGGATCGTTGCGCCCCACTTTCGCGCCGGCGCGCACTGGCTTCGGGGCTTCCGCCTGGCCAGCGCCTGTTTGATACTGCAGATCCCGTTGCTGGCGTTCCTGCCGCCGCTCGAGAGCGCGCGCAAAATCGGGCAATCGTTGCGGAACGGCTTCCTCGGCACGAGCCGCAGCGCTGGCCGCGGCCGTACTCGCCATCGTGGAACGCTGCCGCGGAGGCTCTGGCTGGGCCGGCCTCGGTTGGGCGGGTTGTGCTTCCTGCTGAATCTGTACGTGGAAGAGGTAGCGCACCGTTTCATTGTCGATGCGCGCCATCATATCTTCAAATAGGATGAAGGCTTCCTTCTTGAATTCCACCAGCGGATCCTTTTGCCCGTATCCGCGCAGCCCGATTCCTTCTTTCAAGTGGTCCAACGAAAGCAGGTGGTCTTTCCACTGTGAATCCACCACGTCCAGAATGATTCGCCGTTCCAACCACCGCAGCAAATCCGGGCTGAACTGTTTTTCCTTCTCCGCGTAACGCTGCGCTACAGCGTTTGCAATCGCATCTGACAACTCTTCGTGATTCAGCGCGGTGGGATCGGCGCCCGCGGTCTTTGCGTCGATGCCAAACTGGCTGTGCACCTCTGCAAGGAATTGCGCCGTGTTCCATTGCCCCGGATGCTGCTCCTTGGGGCAATAGGTGTTCACCATCTCGCGCGCTACATCTTCCGCGATGCCCAGCACGTAATCTCGCTGGTCCTTGCCTTCCAGCGCGGAGCGGCGAATGGCATAAATCGTCTCGCGCTGCTTGTTCATTACGTCGTCGTATTCCAGCAAATGCTTGCGCGCGTCGAAGTTTTGTGCCTCGACGGACTTTTGCGCATTCTCGATCCGGCTGGAGATCATCCCCGATTCGATGGGCACGCCTTCGGTCATTCCCAGGCGAAACATTAGTTGCTTTACGCGTTCGCCGCCAAAAATGCGCATCAAGTCGTCTTCCAAGGAAAGGAAGAAACGCGAAGAGCCTGGATCGCCCTGGCGGCCAGCGCGGCCGCGCAACTGGTTGTCGATGCGGCGTGCCTCGTGCCGCTCCGTTCCCAGAATGTGCAATCCGCCCAGCGCCACGACCGCGTCGTGCTCGGCTTTACACTGCTCAGCGAACTGCTCGTACATCGGCGCCCACTGATCTTGCGGCACTTGAAAGATTTTTCCCTCGTGCTGGAACAGCACCATCGGCACGGTTGGCTGTGCGCCTGCGCCGTCGGTGCTTTCCGCTCCAATCACCGCGGGAGCCGCGGCATACGGCAAGGCCAGCTTATTTTTCAGGAAATACTCGCGCGTCATGGCTTCCGGATTACCGCCGAGCAGAATGTCGGTGCCGCGGCCCGCCATGTTCGTCGCCACCGTGACCGCACCCTTGCGGCCGGCCTGCGCCACGATTCGCGATTCACGCTCGTGCTGCTTGGCGTTCAGCACCTGGTGCGGGATTCCCGACTTTTTCAACAGCTCCGCAATGGTTTCCGATTTCTCAATCGAAATGGTGCCCACCAGCACGGGTTGCCCACGTTCATGATACTGCCGGATCCCGTTCGCCAGGGTATTGTCCTCCTGCAGGATGCCGTTCACGACCGCTTCAAACTTCTCTTTTTCCGTGCGGTAAACCACGTCGCGATTTTCAATGCGAATCAGCGTCCGGTTGGTCGGGACCACCACGACATCCAAGTTGTAGATCTTGCCGAATTCCGCCGCTTCCGTTTCCGCGGTTCCGGTCATGCCCGACAACTTCTTGTACATGCGAAAGTAATTCTGAAAGGTAATGGTGGCGAGAGTCTGATTCTCGCGCTCGATCTTTACGCCTTCTTTCGCTTCCACGGCCTGGTGCAATCCGTCGGACCAGCGGCGTCCCGGCATTTGACGGCCGGTGAACTCGTCAACGATGATCACTTCGCCGTCTTTCACCACGTAGTCGACGTCCAACTTGTAAAGGGAGTGCGCGCGCAGCGCCTGGTACACGTGGTGCATCTGCTCCACGTTGGCAATATCGGAAAGATTCGTAATCCCCAGCAAGCGTTCGCACTTGTTGAAGCCTTCTTCCGTCAACGTAGCGGTGCGGTGCTTTTCGTCCAGCGTGAAATCGATGTCCTTGATCAGTTTGGGAATGATCTTGTCAATCTTGAAATACTTGTCGGTGGACTCTTCGGAAGGCCCGGAAATAATCAGGGGAGTCCTAGCCTCGTCGATCAGGATGGAGTCAACTTCGTCCACGATGGCAAACTGGTGGCCGCGTTGCACACAGCTGGCCAGGTCGTACTTCATATTGTCGCGCAGGTAGTCGAAGCCGAACTCGTTGTTGGTTCCGTAAGTCAAGTCAGCGGCATAGGCTGCGCGGCGCTGCTCGTCGTCCAGATCATGCACGATCACGCCGACGGTCAATCCCAGCGCCTTATAGAGCGGGCTCATCCACTCCGCGTCGCGCCGGGCCAGGTAATCATTCACTGTCACCAGGTGAACGCCCCGGCCTGCCAACGCATTCAGCGCAGCGGGAAGAGTTGCCACGAGCGTTTTTCCTTCGCCCGTCTTCATCTCCGCGATCTTCCCGTCGTTCAGCACCATTCCACCGATCAACTGCACGTCGAAGTGGCGCATCCTCAGGAAGCGGCGCCCTGCTTCACGCACCAGAGCAAACGCCGGAACGGTTACTGGTCCCAACGCCTTCTGCAATGCTTCCTTGTAGGAGGGCTCGGCCGGATCCGCGTCCTTCAGCTGCTCCTGAACTTGCGTTCGGAGCGCCTGGAAACGCTCTTTCAATTGCGCGTCGCTCAGCGCCTGAACTTCGGCTTCTTGCGCATTGATGGCGGCAACGATTGGCTGGAGCTTCTTGATATCGCGTTCGTGCTTTGTTCCGATAAATCGGGCTACGACGCGGTCGAGTATTTGTGCTGCTTCCATGTATGGTTCGCCGTCTCCTGACGGGAATGAGGTAAATTCCGCGTTTGCACCGGCCCGCAAAACCGGGCTGCGACAAACACTTCATTGTAACTGGTTAGATGCGCCACCGCCAAGGTTCGCCACCGAGCGCCAAATTGGCTCCGACTCGAACGATGGCACAATCCCTCGAGGCCACTGCAGCGACATCCTGCACCTGCAGCACGGAAAATCTCCTCACAGGCGCCGCGTCGAAAGCATCTGGAGCGGTGCCACCGAAGGTTAAACCAGTCAAGCCAGCTCCCAAGACTGCGGTCAAGCCAGCGAAAGCGCCCGCCAAAACCGCTGCGACGCCGGCCACGGCTTCGGCGACGGGAGCAACAAATGCCGCGGCAGCAACTCCAAATGCGGCTACCGCCAAAACCTCGAATGGGAGCGCGACTACAGCTACAGGCGCGACCGCGGCGGCTCCCAATCGAACTCCGCTGACGGCTACAAGCGCGGCTCCGGCCGCCGCCCCGAATGCGACGCCAGCTGCCGCTTCGGCTCGTACACCGCTAAACGCGCAGGCGAATTCGGCAGCACCCTCTGCCGCTACAACCGCCACGAGCGTAGCGCCGGTGGGATCCACTGCTCTTTCAAACGCTAGCGCAGTGGGCACCACCGCGGTGAGCAACAGCACTTCCGCAGCATCAGGCCTGCTTCCCGGCAATGCTCCAGGCACGCCTGGCAGCACAACAGCGCCTGCTGCCCAAACCAACAATGGCTCACGGGGCGCCTTGGCAACGCAGGGATTGGGAACTTTCCACGGCCTCGACTACATGATGGTCGTCTACGGTTGCTACCGCACAGGGACCCGCGTGCTTTGCGACTTCGATCTGCTCAAGGCGAATGCGGCGCAAGTCGGCGTCGGCCCCTTTGCGAACGTAGTGATGGTCGATGATGGTGAGCAGATTACCAGACGGCATGACGCGTACTACCTGGGCACGGACGGCACGCGCATGCAAGCCGCCTATGTCAGCACCGCTCCGGTGCGCTACATCATGGAATTTGACAATGTGGGCGAGCAGTTCAATTCAGTCGCCCTGGTTAGCGGCTCGGAACAAATTAAGAATGTTCCCATCAGCGCTTCAGGCGCAAAAGCACAATAGACACGCGAATTGACAAATGAGTCGTGCGCCTATTGCGCCCGGCTCATTCTTTTGCCCAAACGAAGAATCCACCCCGCTACACGATCTGCACAAGGTCCGGCGGGCAATCGCGCAAATTCTCCATGGAAATGTTTCTCTCGGACTTTAGCGCGTCCTCTGCCGGCACCATCCCAAAGCCGCGATTGCGTCCTTCGCGCTTCGCCAGATAGAGCGCCTTGTCTGCGAGCTCAATCACATTGTCGATCGAGAGCAGGCCCACATCCTCTTGCAACCACGGGAATGGCGCCCAGCCGATCGAACACGTCTTATGGATTTCCACGCCGTTGCCCACATCGAAAGGCAGTTCGCGAACCGCGTCCAGCACTCGAGCGCAGAGCATCGACGCATTTTCCCGGTCCGTTGTCCGGCACACCAACAGGAATTCTTCTCCGCCCCAGCGCACCAAATCGTCCGAACGCCGCATCACCGAAGCGATTCGTTTGGCCACTTCCTGCAATAGCCGGTCGCCGGCGGCATGGCCCAACTCGTCATTCACACGCTTAAACCGATCGATATCCACCAGCACAAAAATCAATTCCTGCCGCGGGGCCGGCGTCGCCGTGGGATCCAGGGATTTCAGATACGACCGCAACGTCTGGGCAATATCCGTTGAAATGGTTTCGTAAAAATAACGGCGATTCCGCGTGGAGGTCAGCGGGTCGGTCAGCGAAATTTCCTCGAGCTCCTTATTCTTCTGCATCAGCTCCGCGTTCCTTTGTGCGACGGCTTGTTCCAGTTCCCTGCGTCTGCGACTTTCTGTTCGCGTCCTCAACAACACAAATCCCCACACGGCCATCAAGAAGAGCACGACCGCCGACCCACGCGCCCACCATGTTTGCCAGAAGCTTGGTCGCACCCGGAACTTGAAGCTCGCGTGCGAAGCAACGGCCCTGGTGCCCTCCTGCCAGCACAGAACAGAGAACTCATACTTCCCCGCGGGGATGGCGGCGTAGCGGATTTCCCGCAGTTCTGTTTCTGTCGCCTGCTCCTCCATGCCCTTCAATTGGTAGCGACAACTCGTCCTTATGGGATTGTCCAGGTCCATGGGCGTGAATTGCACGGCAAGCGTACTATCCGACGAGGATACCTCGGGAACCTCGGAGACCTTCCGCTCCACGCCTCCCAGGGCCACGGAAGTGAACGTCACCATGGGCGGCACTTCCCGCGCCGCGCCTGCAACCGGCCGGTACCGAGCCAGTCCCCGCGAGGTCGCCACTACGAAGCTTCCGTCTTTTTCTTCGCGCACGCCGGTCCAAGGGCTGATATCGTTCCAGAGCAATCCATCTCCGTGGTTGAGGCGCTGCAGTCGGCCTCTGGCGTCGAGGATGGCAAGCCCGTCCGTCCCGTTGAACCAGACGCGGCCTTGTGAATCGCGGAGTACCACGGTCCAGTCCCAATTGCTGTGCTCGAATCGCGCAATGCCGTTTTTTGCCAAGCGCACATGACTGACGCCCACCACATCGTTGTAGCCGATCCACACTTCGTCATCATTTAGTGCCACAACGCTGGTTACGGTTTGTCCGCGCAGTCCATCCCTTGCCGTGATGGTCTTCCATTCCTTGCCGTCGAAGCGGTACAGCGCTCCCGGGCCCGTTCCCCACAGCACACCGCTCGGCGCGAATGCCAGATAGTCAATTTCGCCGGCCTCGGAAGGCAGCAAGATGTCTTTAGGTTCAGCGAGGCCCTTGCCAGGCGTAAATCGCACCAATCGCGTTCGCGTACTCGCCCAAATGCTGCCGTCGGGCGCGGCGTAAACCGTCGAAAATGCACGCCCGAAGTATGCGGGGCTGATGGTCGTGGAAAAGTCTCGCGGGTCGATGCGTACCAAGGCTCCCGTCGGCGTCACGCCCCAAACCGCTCCGTCTCCGGCGAGTTGAATCTGCCGGATCTCTCGCGGGCCGTTGCCCAGAGTAACTCTGTACCAGCGACGAGAGGCTTCGTCCCAAACGCCGATGCCTTTTCCGGTGCTGACCCACAGCCTGCCGCTGTGATCGCGTATCGTTGACCAAGTCGAATTGTCCGGCAGTCCTTCCGCGGTAGTCCAGGCGGACCACTCGTGCACTCCCGGCAGTCGGTCCAACCCCGTTCCCGATCCCGCGATCCACAATGTGCCTTCGCGGTCCTCGAGCGCACACTCCACATCATTGCTCGTGATTCCTTGCCTGTCCGTTAATACCTGCCAGCGGCCTTGTTGTTTCCAATACAGTCCGGCGGAGGTCGGCACCAGCAGCCGGCCTTCCTGGTCGATTGTCGGCTTGCCCTCTTCTTCGTTGGAACTGGCAGTCACGGCCGTCTCGAGATTGATCTTATGCAAGCGAGGGTCGAGGCTTGCGAGGTGTGTCGCGGTTCTTAGCCACATGGTCTGACTGCCGTCGAATAGCAGAGCGACCACGCGATCGTTCGGCAATCGGATCTCCGGGTCCACAACAAATGCACTGCCTGCGGGATCCAAATGCGCCAGACGCGTTCCAAAGGTGATCCAGATCGCGTCGTCAGGCGCGCGCGCAATTCCGGCAGCGTTTTCCTGAATGTTCTCGGCCTTTCCAAACACGTTCAACTGGGTGGGGTTCTTTGGATCGATTCGCAGAACGCCGCCTTTGAACAGCAGCACGAAGGCGGTGCCTTGACTGTCCACCGCGAAAATCTGATTTCCGGTTCCCAAAGGCATCATCGCTGCGGGAATTGGCAGGCGCTCGAATTCTCCGTTTTTAAGGTGTGCGATGCCGCGGTTTCCGGCAAACCACGGCGTGCCATCCGGAGCAATCAACAAGTCCACGATATAGTGGCCGGTGATTGCTTCGACTTCGGTCATCTTGCGCGCTCGCGCGCCATCGTAACGGTAAAGCCCGGTCTGTGTGCCGATCCACAGAAATCCCTGGGCGTCTTGTCCCATGCAAGTGGCAGTCACCGCGCCCATCCCCAGCTGATCTTCCAATCGTCCGACAGTGAATCGCGGATTCGCAGGAAAGGAAATTCGCGGCGGTTCGCCCATCGCTCCGCGCACAAGCGTTGCCACAGCACACAGCAGCAGCAAGATTCGCGCTGGGAATCCCTTGGTCAAAGCAAAACCACCTCTGAACCGTCCGCTAGCACCTGTACGGCGGGGCCTTAGACACGGTTCTTCACCGTATAGGCAGGGTAAAAGGGGAATCCGTGAGGAGTAAATCGAACAAAAGTACCGTATTGTAGTACCGATGACTAGTTACTTACGAGGTACGGCGGGAAGGCAGACGCGTCGCGAACTTACTGTAGCTGCAAGGCTTACGGGGAATCTCGGCAAATCTCGCGCTCGTCCAAGGGGTGGCTATCTGGTCTAGTCCCTGGCTTACTGGCTTCCTCTTTCCATGTGTTCCAACAGCAGCTTTCGAAACTTGCCCCGCTCCTCGAGACTCATGTCCACGATCTCAAACGACATATCCTGCGCGCGGTAATCTCGCATCAAGGCGGTGGCTTGCAAGTTCCGCAGACCAAGCTGCATCTTCAACTGCACTTGCGTGCCAGGGGCCAAATGCATGTTCATGGTGGCCAGGCCACCGGTCATACTTGCCGTCTTAATCTCCAGACTGCAGTTTTGCTTCAAGTTTGTGCTGACCGCATGCAGGTTTTTTTGCAGCTTCACGCGAGGATGCCGCCGCTGGCGCACGAATTTGGAATTTAGCGGCACTTGCAACGGAGCCAGCGACATCTCGTCGCGCTCAATTCCGCTCTTGGGCAGGAATTCCTTGGCCCACGCCGGATCCAGTTTTTCCAGCGCCTGCATCGCCGCTATGCGCAGCTCCTGCGGATACTGCCAACCAAATATCTTTCGCGTCTCCACGATTCGTTTCAGCGTGCTGACGGCCTCGGCAGCCTCCAGTCGTCCCAAGGCCTCGATTGCTTTCACGCGCAAAAACGGAGCGGCGTTGACGGGCAAGTCGCCATCCGCGATCGTCAACATTCTTCCCAAAGCTTCGCGGTCGCCGGTCATGCCGATTTCGTCGACGACCAAGGGCATGACCAGCGGATCGACATGGTCCAGGATCGCCAGGAAAACACGGCAGCGCCCCTGGGCCCCGCTCGCCGCGAGTTGCCGCACAATCCTGTCTTGCGCCGTCCGCGGAAATTCTTTCACCCGTCCCGGCAGAAACACTTCCGTGGCCTGAGGGTCGAGCTTTGTGAGCAAGCCCACCATCTCAACTGCTTCCGAGACCGGTCCGCCGCGCACCGTGCTTCGCAGACATTGCACCGCCTCTTCTCCCAGGTCGTGCGCCAGATTCGCCACGTTCTCGACGTCTTCCCGCAGCTGGCATCGATTGAACCGTACGGCGAGCTGTTCCATGGCCGTCTGTGGCAGTTGCTTCAATACTCCGGTCAATCCGGCGGAAATCTGCCGCGCGCGCAACGCTTCATCGACGAATTCCGGCACGCGTTCTTCGATCCCCATTTTCGACCGCAACGTCTTGGCAACTCCCGGCCTTTGCGTTTCGACGCCGGCCACCAAATCCAGTGCCTGCTCCATTGCCGGGAAGCACCGCCGGGTGGCAGCCTCCTGGCTGAGTCGCACAAACGCCGCGCTCACCAGCGACTGCAGATCCTGATCCTGCTCTACGCTTAAGCGTAATCCCACGTGGCGCAGCGCTTCGGCCAACAGCTTCGGATCGGCTTGGGCATACAATTCGGCCATCTCCGAAAGCCCCGTGGCCGCTCGCTTCCGCGCATCCGGCTCTTCGCTGTCGGCACACCGGGCATAGTTTTGCAGGATGCTGATCGCCTCTGCTACATTCCCTTGCCCGATCAGCTCGGACACATACGATTGAACGTTCTTTGGAGGAATGGCCCAGGCTTCTTCCGAAAGCAGCACTTCTCTCTTCGCGCTCTCCGGCACCGATGCCCAGAATTGCCGGTCCAGAATTTCGCGGTGCGATTCCACCAGCAGCCCCGCCTCGGCCATCTTGTCTTCGTGCTGGCCCAGAATCTTGCGCAGGCTTTCGACTTCCTGGTGCATGCGGTCCAACATCTGGCGTACCGCATTGACTTTCACTTCGCCGCGTTCGAAACGCTCCAGCGCGAAACGAATAGAGAGATGCTCCGCCAGTTGCACGAGCACGCTCTGGTCGAGTTTGTGGTTCTTGCCCTGTTCGGCGATGCCCGCCAATGCATTTCGCAGCATCTCCTGCGCGTTCACCGGCATCTGCGTAACCTGCTGCTGGAATTCCACTGCGGCGCCTGCGGGATTCTCTCCCGCCTCCATCCTTCCGAGCGTGGTCAACGCGCGCAGAATGCGGTAGATCCCTTCTTCACCGGGCTCGCTAAAACCCGTTCCTCCGGCACCGCCCCCGGCTCCGCTTCCAGCCGCATTTCCGCTGCCTGTTCCGCCACCGAAACCTGGGCCACGTCCGCTGCCATTGCCCGGGCCGCTGCCATTGCCACTTTCATTGCCAAGCAAAATGCCAATTCCCGCGCCGCCGCTGTAGTTGCTCTCGGAACTGCCGCCTGAACCCGAACCACTTCCGCCGACGCCTTTTGTGCCTGCACCGCCAATGCCCGAGATTCCTCCGCCGACGCCGCCTGCATGGCCACTGCCGCCTGAATTCGCGGATCCCGTTCCTGCGCCCGAGCCGGTTCCTCCACCAACGCCGGTACCGCCGCCTGTTCCCGATCCAGTTCCTGCGCCGTAGCCGCTTCCCGTTCCGCCGCCTGCTCCGGTTCCCCACCCAGATCCTGTTCCGCCACCTTCGCCCGTCGTTCCCGATCCAGTTCCTGTGCCGTGGCCGCTTCCCGTTCCGCCGCCTGCTCCGGTTCCCCACCCAGATCCTGTTCCGCCACCTGCGCCCGTCCCGGAACCTGCTCCGCCTGTTCCCGATCCAGTCCCTGTGCCGTGGCCGCTTCCCGTTCCGCCGCCTGCTCCGGTTCCCCACCCAGATCCTGTTCCGCCACCTGCGCCCGTCCCGGAACCTGTTCCGCCTGTTCCCGATCCAGTCCCTGTTCCGTAGGCGCTTCCTGTTCCGCCGCCCCCAGATGAGCCACCAAATCCACCGTCGCCTTCACCGCTACCGGAGTGTGAGCCTTGCGCTGCAGCAATCAACTCCAGCAGTTTTTGAGGATCGTTCAACATCTTCTTGAAGGAATCCTGCTCGTCGCCCAAGGACGCCGCGGCGATTTGCGCCGCCATGCTCGCATCTTTCAGGCGGACATCGGTCGCGACGAAGCACACTTCGTTGACGCGAATCCCTTTGGCATCGGCAATAGCGGCCTTTAGCTGCTGGGCAAGCTCCGCAGGCCTGGCCTTCCCGGTGGGAAATGCATGTATGAACTTCGCCAACTCCTGTTCGCTCACTTGAGTGGTGAACTGCACGCTCGCCAGTCCGGCCGCCGACAAGAGTTGAGCGAACTGCTTTTCCGCAGGCGACCCTTCCAATGGCACACCGTCCAGGAGCAATTGCGTGCCGGTCGCCCCGAGCAGCAATCCCTCGTCGGCATCCTCAGGGATCGCGGTGCGTAATTCGTTCCACGCAATACCCAACTGCTCGGCGGTTCGAACGTGGTCGTATCCGTAGAGCCGGGCAAATTTTAAGAGAATATTCAGACTTCGGACAAAAGCCCGGCCTGCGGTGGTCTTGGGGTCCGTTTTCATCGTGTTAAGTGGCACGTGATACCTGTACTCCAGCGCAGAAGCGCCTAGGACTTCATCTCTAGTACCGTAAGCCCCTTGCGCGCGGCTCACAATGGTACAGTGGTCCCATGTAACTGGCGGGTTATCTCTCCCACAGGACAGTTCGAGTTCCTGCCCTTGCGGACGGCTTTCCTAATGAATGGACAGGTCGTTCCTGAACGGATTGACACTGCCGGCGGGACTATCTCGTCAATGCAATGCGGCCCTGACGCCGGCTTCTGTTGCTGACATTCGAGGGTTGTGGCAAGCCACCAAGCTCAAGCAAGAGCTTCCTAAGGCGTGAACGCTCATCCAATTCGATATCGACAAATTCAAACGCCATAGCCTGCGGCCGCGCTCCCCGCACGATCGCTTGCGCACGAATATTTCTGACACCGTGCGAGAGTTTCATCGTCAACAACGAACCTGGAGCCAAGTGCCGATCGGCGGCTCCGATTCCTCCACCCAAATTCAATTCCGGAATCGTCAGCCTGATGTTCTCCCGAAGGTTGCTGGTAACTGCAATCACGTTTCTGGACAGCTTCAATCGCGCGTAGCGCCTTTGCCGGATGACCGCCGTGTTCGCTTCGGGGTCGGACGGCTCCAGCACAAGATCTTTGCGGTCCAGTCCGCTCGCCGCGATCTTTTCCATTCCCAAGGTCGGCTCAATCTTCTGCAAAGCCTGCGCTGCGGCGATGCGTAACTCGGTGTGATAAGCCCACCGCCAGACCTGCTTGGCTTCCAGGATTTGCTGCAGCGAAGTGCTAGCCGCACTGGCTCGCAACCTGCCCGCCGCTTCAATGGCCTTGATTCGCGTGAAGCCGGGAGCAGAATCGTCCCGTATCAATTCCACAAGTCTGGGAATGACCTCCAAGCGCCCGCTCATTCCCATCTCATCGAGCGCCAAGGGCCGGATCAGGGGATCAAGCGAGTCGTAGAGTGTCACCAGAAGGTTGCCGCGTTGTTCCGCCGGAGCTGAAGAGAGCTGCCGTATTGCGCGGTCATGCGAAGATCGAGGCCACTGCGCCAGCCGGTTCGGCAACACCTTTTGCACCGATTCTGGTGAGATCTGGCTCAGCAATCCAATTACTTCTACTGCCTCGGTCGCCGGCGCCGTCTGCAGCGTCTCCACCAGGCGGTGCACGGCGTCCTCGCCCAGGCCCGTGACGATCTGTCCCAATAATTCGCAGTCCTCGCGAAAACCGCAATTCGCAAACCGGTGAGTGCAATAATTCAGCGAAGCCTTCGGCATCAGGGCCAGAATATCCAACATGCCATCCGGCACTTGCCCGGTTCGCAGCGCATCTTCGACAAACTCCGGCAGGCGCTCTTCCGCACCAATTCTCTGGCGCAGGTTGTTCGTCGATCCCGGTCGCAAGGCCTCGACGCCATCCAATGAAGCCAGGGCTTGCTGCATGGCAGGATAGAACTTTTTGGAACCGGCTTCCTGGCTCATGCGCACAAATGTCGCGCCTACCAGTGTTTGCAGATCCGGCTCGCGTTCCACGCCTAGTTGGTTCCCGAGGCGCTGGATCACGTCGATCAATGCGCTTCCGTCGCCGCTTCCGTAAAACTCCGCCAGATCCGATAAGCCGATTGCGGTCGTCCGCCGCGCTTCGGGAGCTTCCAGAGCCACGCACGCCGCATACTTCGTCAGGATTTCATTGACGGTCTTCAACTCGCCACGGCGAAGCATTTCTTCCAGGAATCCGCGCACGTTCCGCGGAGGCACGCACCATGCCTCATCGGAAGTCAGCACTTCTTTCTTATTTTCTTCCGGCACCTGCGACCAGAATTCCTGGTCCAGCAGTTCGGTGTACGACTGCACCTGAATGCCAGCGCTGGCCATCATTTCTTCCTGGGAACCCAGGATTTTTCGCAGCGCTTCAATTTCCGCATTCATACGGTCCAGCAACTGTTTCACTGCATTCACGCGCAACTCACCGCGTTCGTAGCTATCAAGCGCGAATCGAATCGCCACGTGCTCCGCCAATTTCAGGAGCATGGGTTTATCCGGTTTATCTGTAGGAGCTTGTGCCGCAAGTCCGGCAAGCGCCTGCTGCAGGGTGTATTGCGCACGAACGGGCAGGGTCGAGAGCCGCGATTGAAATGTAGCCGCGTCCATGCGGTGCTCCGGATCCTTTCGCGATTTACCTAATTGCGCGAACAGGCCGATCATGGAGCGAACATCTTCTTCAGCCACATGATAAGCCCCGCTGCCTATCCCGCCTGCGCCAGCTGCGCCGGGCATTCCGGGCCCGCCGGGCACGCCGGGAACTCCACCAAGGATTCCTCCGCGGACAAACGCCGTGGCCGTCAACCATTTGCCAGGCTCAGCTCCCGCGCCACCTGCGCTTCCACCGCCGCCAAGTCCGCCGCCGGGTCCGCCGCCACCGGGGCCTCCCGGGCCTCCACTGCCAGGGCCGCCACCAACGCCGCTACCTCCCCAACCGCCGCCAGATCCTCCAGAGCCGCCACCGGGGCCTCCACCGCCAGGGCCACCCGAACCGCCGATACCCGTTCCCCCTCCGCCAAGGCCACCCGAACCGCCGATGCCCGTTCCTCCTCCTCCAGGGCCACCCGAACCGCCGATACCCGTTCCCCCTCCGCCAGGGCCACCCGAACCGCCGACACCCGTTCCCCCTCCGCCAGGACCACCCGAACCGCCGACACCCGTTCCCCCTCCGCCAGGACCACCCAAACCGCCGACACCCGTGCCTCCACCACCTCCACCTGTTCCGCCCCAGCCTCCACCAGCACCTCCGCCACCGCCGGAGCCTTCCCCGCCGCCACCACCTTCTCCGCTTCCGCCTCCTGGTCCTCCACTACCCGAACCCGTTCCTCCACCTCCGCCGCCACCACTTCCGCCAGCGGCCTTTCCCGCTTCCCATAAGCTTCCACCGGCGCCCGTGCCTCCGCTCCAACTGGAGCCGCTGCCACCTCCGGATCCACCGGTTCCGCCTCCGCCAAATCCTGGACCGCCACCGCTGCCGCCACCACCGCCGCTACCACCCATGCCGCGATTGCTTTCGGCTGCCAGAATCAGCTGCAGCAATTTATTGGGGTCTTCAAAAATATCCCGGAACTTGTCGCCAGCGGAACCCAAGACCTTGGCCGTCAATTGCGCGGCAACCTTGATACCCGCCACCGATCCGTCTTCCGCGACGAATCGAATTTCGTTGATCTTGATGCTTGTCTCTCCAGCCAGCGCGGACTTCAATTGCTCCGCTAACGAACTAGGCTTGGCGTTTCCGCTGGGAAACGCGCGAACAAACCTGGCAAACTGCCCTTGTTGGAGATTGGGAGAGAAGTGAATGCTGGCGATTCCCGAGGTTGTCAACAACTGCGCAAAACTGCGTTCGCCTGCTGCCGTGCCTAGCGGCACGCCATCCAGCAGAATCTGGTTGCCGGAAGCTCCCAGCAAGAGACCGGTGTCCCCACTTTCATCCAGGGCTTGCCGCAGTTCCTTCCAGGTGGTCTCAAACTGAGCCGCGGTTCGCACGTGTCCGAACTCATACAAGCGCGCAAACTTCAACAGAATGTTCAAGCTTCGAACGAACCCGCGTGCCGTCGATCGAGTTTCGCTGCCCATTCTTCTACGAATCGCCCCGTCTATACCTTCTTCCTTCTTACACTAGGACGCAATCCCTTTGGAAACAAGCTTCCCGGGAGCATCTGTAACCTTTTCACCAATGGTTGTTACTCTTCAGGCACAGTTCCGTCGCGGCGCGATTAAGCCCTTCTATGGTGTTGCCCACCTCTCCTTGTCCTACGTACAATGTCACTAGTGCGAACGTGTCGTCGCTCTCTTCTCGATCTCCTTCCTGGATCACTCGACGCGCTCCCAAGGGAACCTTCTCGCGATGACGGAATCCGCCCCAGCTTCCCGATTCAAAGCGGACATGCCGCAAATTCCGGGCGTTTCGGGCCCTAGCGCTCGACCGCCGCGCCGCAATCCGCTGATGCCGCTGATTGTAGCTTTTCTCGTCCTTGGCTTGGTAATTCTACTCGCTGTCCGTTGGTTCTCTCGTAGCAAACCGGCAGAATCGGCTCGCGTGGAGCCAACTCCTCAGATGGAAGTGCCATCGCCACCGCCGGATCCCAACACGCTACTGCCGCATGTCAGCGAATTCAATCCCGTCGTCGCCTCGCTTGCTGACCTGGCAAGGCCCTGGTCCTCCGTCGATTTCCTGCTTCGCAACAAGTTGAATGGTGAGGAGATTCCCGCGACAATTGTCCGCCTGCCTGAAGGTTCGGCGGCCCTTGCCTCGGGATACTGGGCCTTCTCGCGCAAACCGATTTACGGAAGCTGCAAACTGGAGTACGTCACAGACCTTACAAAACTTCGTGATGACTACGAATTCCGTTCGGCGCGTCACCCGTTGGTCGGTAATCCCTGTAGCCACGTTTTATACGATCCGCTGAAAACTGCGAGCCTTCCCGGAAACACGTGGATCCGCGGCGCCATTGTTCAAGGAAGCGACATTCGCCCGCCGTACGGAATCGAAGTCAAGGTCCAAGGCAAAGATATTCTCGCCATCCGGGCCGAGCAGTAGCAAAGCCTTCGACCCCTGACCGGATTGCGGCTCAAGTGTGTTCACTTACCCTCCTCACTTCTTCTCCCATTTTTCCCAAAAGCATCATCGCCACCATTTTTTGGTCCGCCCACCAGGACCACAAAGGATGTTCGAACGTCGCGGGTTTGTTGTGCTCCACGAAGAAATGGGAAATCCACGCCAGGGCGTACGGCACCGCGAGCGCCACCGCGATCCACCACCAATTCCGCGTCACGATTGACGCTACCAGGATTCCCCATCCCAGCAAAGTTCCGGCGCAGTGCATCAGCCGCGTTGCAATCTCGCTATGTGCCCTCACATACGTCGGCCAAAATTCCTCGAAGCTCTCTTCGGTTTTCATGCTGCCTCCTCGGCGACGCACTGTATCACTTTGTCGCAAAATCGGGATAGGGGGAGCAGTCACCTGCTCTCGCAACCTGAACTAACGGTCCTGTTTGCAGACGCTTAAAACGTTTTACCGTGAGCAGCGAACGGTTCAGGTTTCCCGCTGTTTCCTACGGTTCTTGGTACACTCTATGAATTATCGAAAATATTCACCTTCCTTTTGTTGCCTCGCGTTCGCGTTCAGGTTGCGGCTTTTCTTGACACAGCACCTGCTCTCGCACCATCCTTCTTCCCCATGAACCCTTACCGATTCTTCTCGCGTCGCCAGTTCCTTTCTTCATCCGCAGCCGCTAGTTCCTCTGTTTTGCTTCTCCCTACCGTTGCACTCGCGGCGGACTCTTCAACTGGGAAGCTTCCACCTGCCTTCTCTTCGCTCAAACCGCTTGGCGAGCGCGTTAATCCCATCACGCCCGAGGAGTTCCGCGGTCGCATCCTTCGTGCCCAGGAATTGATGGCACAGGCCAATCCTAAGTTCCAGGCCCTGCTGGTCGGATCCGGTTCCTCGCTCGTATACTTCACCGGTATCCGCTGGTGGCCCAGCGAACGGCTCCTCGCTTTCGTCATTCCGCGAACTGGCGATCCCATCATCGTTTCTCCTGCCTTTGAAGAGGCTCGCATGCGCGAGTCGCTTCGCAATCCGGCGGAAGTCCGTGTTTGGCAGGAGCATGAAAGCCCTACCAAGTTGATTGCTGCGGCCCTCGCTGACCGCAACATCCAGTCCGGTCGGATCGGAGTTGAAGAAACGTTCGCGTTCACGTTTTACGACCACTTCCGCGCCGCCGCGCCGGCATTCGACTGCGTCTCCGCCGATCCCATCACCATTGCGTGCCGCGCCGTTAAATCTCCCCACGAGCTCGAGCTGATGCGCCTTTCCTGCGAGGCCACGTGCGATGTCTTCCGCGCGGTGTTCGCTTCCCTGAACGAAGGCCTGTCGCAAGAGGACATCGGTGAGCTGGTGACTTCCGGCTTCACGAGAATGCACCTGCGAGGCGACGCCCTCGTCCTCATTGGTCCGTCCGCGGCGCTTCCTCATGGCAGCAGGCAGCCGCAAAAACTGAAAGAGGGCGACGTCATTCTCATTGATGGAGGCACAAAAGTGGAGGGGTACGATTCTGACGTCACGCGCACCGGCGTTCTTGGCAAGCCTTCCGCGAAGGTGCAGCAGGTTTTTGAAATCGTTCGCGGGGCGCAGAACGCTGCTCTCGACGCAGCACGCCAGGGAAAACTCTCGGGCTCGGTGGACGACGCTGCTCGCGCTGTGATCACGACTGCCGGCTATGGCCCAGACTACAAGTTCTTCACCCATCGTTTGGGTCACGGCATCGGACTCGACGGCCACGAGCATCCGTACTTGGTTCGGGCCAGCACCACCGTGCTCGTTCCCGGGATGACCTTCTCCAACGAGCCCGGCATCTACATTCCTGGCGAATTCGGACTGCGCTGCGAAGACGACATGGTCATCAGCGCGTCGGGCCCGGCAAAACTTCTGACGCCAGGCTTTCAAGGTTCCCTGGAGAAGCCCCTCGGCTAGGCGCCGCTCATGGCTTTACTGGGTCGGCGCCGCGGTTTCATTCATTACTTCATTGCTTCATCTTTGCAGAACTCGACGATTCTCTCTTCCGCCCAAAACCGCTCCGTTCCTTCCCACTTCGATATGAACCCGCAATGTCCCCCGTGCTCCGGCGCGACAAATTTCAGCAGCGGATTTTCCGCGACTCGCGCACGCAAAAACGCGTCATACGGCACAAACGGGTCATCCTGCGCCGTCATCATTAGAATCGGCACCCTTGCCTGCCCGACTACCCGCTTCGCTCCTGCTGCTTCGTAATATTCCTGGGCATCCTTGTACCCGAAGGCCGGCGCCGTAATTTCGTCATCAAATTCCCGTACTGTCCTCACCCGCCCAAATCCATTTTTCGAATACTTCTTTGGAAACAGATGAGCCTTGCGCCGGTAGCGTTCCAGCAAGCCCTTTACAAAATGCCGTTGGTAAAGGTAATTCTGCGGCTTCTCCAGAGCATCCGCACACGCACCCAAATCCAGCGCCGGGCACACCGCCGCAACGCCTCTCAACTGCTTTGGCGCGGAGTCCCCAAGTTCACCTGCCAACTTCGTCACCAGATTTCCTCCCATCGAATACCCCGCGAAGAAAACCCGTTCGAAGCCATCCTTTTCGATCAACTCCATCAGGATGGCACGATAGTCTCCGCTCATTCCGCTGTTATACAGCGTCGGCGTCAGCAGCTCTGTGCCTCCGCAATTCCGTTGATTCATGCGCACGGCGTGAAAGCCTCGTTGGTACGCCTTGTCCGCGATCCCAATTGCGTACTTGGAGTCGCACGAACCCTCCAGCCCATGCACAATCACAATCACTGGCGCATCGGGCCGCTTCCCCGGGTGCCAGTGGCACATTCCCTTCAGCTGCGTCTCGTCATCCACGCGGAACAAGCGCTCTTGCGCCGGCGGCAGCGCAAACTTTCGCCGCAGGAATGCGCCCGCCATGGTCTGCAAATGGCCGCTTCGCAAGCAAGCGTGCGGCTCAAACTCGGGAATCTCGGCTGGCATGTCCTTAACTCTATCAGGTCTCGCGCCGGTTCTCTGGGTTTCGCCAGCCGGCCCGGCGTGATCGGTCGCCTGAGGCAGCTCAAACTACTGCAAACAGGCGGATTGCGGGGTATTGTTAACACCAGCCTTGCTTCTTGCGTCTATCGATTGAATGCCTTACGCACTGCGATGGCCCTAGGATGTCAACCGACTTTGAGCTGCAACCGACTTTCGCGGGTTTGGCTGCCGTGAATCCCGCCACCGAGCCGGGCGGCAGCGACATTGCGCTGGTGCAAGCCGCGCAAAGCGGCGATCGCAGCGCGTTTGGAATGCTCTATGCTCGTTACTCGCGCATGGTCCACGGCATTTTGCTCTCCAAGGTTCCCCATGCTGCGGTCGAAGATCTCATGCAGGACGTTTTCCTCCAAGCGCTTCCCCGGCTCAACTCGCTCCGCGACGTCTCGCGCTTTGCTGGCTGGCTTGCCGCCATTGCGCGCAATCGCGCCATCGATTTTCACCGCCAATCGCGGCCTGCCGATGAATTCGACGAACAAATCCACGAAGCAGACAAGCAGCCGCATCCCGCAAACCGCGTCGGTCAATCCGAAGCCCGCCAGATTCTCGAGGCCATCCGCTCTTTGCCGGATAGCTATCGCGAAACGCTCATTCTTCGTCTGGTTGAAGGCATGACCGGCCCGGAGATCGCCGCACGGACCGGTCTGACGCACGGGTCCGTGCGCGTGAACCTCCACCGCGGCATGCAGCAGCTCCGCGAGCTTCTGGGCTACAAAACCAGCGCTTCAGACTCCCAGACATCGAGCACACCATCATGAACAAACCGCGCGACAATTCGCCTCAAGGGACTGATTATGAATGAGTTCTATTTGTGGGACGGCTCGGGCGAGCCTGATCCCGAAGTGCAACGCCTCGAATCGCTCTTGAAACAATTCAGCCACCGCGAGATTCCGCTCGCGCTTCCACGACAGCAGAATGCGCCCGCGAAGCCCGGTTACTTCCACGGTCTGCTCCTGCAACTTCCCTGGGTTCCGCGTTTCGCCGCCGTTGCGGTCGTCCTGCTTGCGCTAATCGCGGGTGGCATCGTCTCTTTCTACCCAACGCGCATCTCGCCGTCCGGCACGGGTTGGGAAGTGTCGCGGCTCGATGGCACTCCGCAAATCGGCACACGATTCATTACCGCGGGTGAGCCCAGCACGAAACTTCGCGTCGGACAAACTCTGGAAACGAACAGCATTTCCCGCGCCAGCATCTCCCAGACGGACCTGGGCGAGATCAAGGTCGAGCCCAACTCTCGCGTTCGTCTTCTACAAACCGACGAGCACCACAAACGCATTCAACTGGACATCGGCACGATTCACGCCATGATCTGGGCGCCTGCCGGCGAGTTCGTTGTCGACACGCCGTCTGCTGTAGCTGTCGATCTTGGTTGTGCTTACACGCTGCAGGTGGCTGCGGACGGCTCTGGCACGATTCGCACGACTCTGGGCTGGGTGGGCTTTCATCTGAACGGCCGCGAGTCCTTCATTCCAGCGGGCGCCATGTGCCCCACGCGACCCAAGGTTGGCCCTGGCACGCCGTATTTCGCGGACGCCCCCGAATCCTTCCGCGCCGCTCTTGGCGATCTTGATTTCGCCGCCCAATCCTCGGAAGGCCGCGCCGCTTCGCTCGAAACCATTCTCTCGCAAGCACGTGCAAGGGATGGCCTCACGCTCTGGCATCTTCTCTCGCGCTCGGAAGGTGCTGAACGCGCCAAAGTCTACGATCGCTTCGCGGTGCTCGTTCCTCCGCCTGCCGGCGTGACCCGCGACGGGATTCTCCGTCTCGATCAATCGATGCTCGATCTCTGGTGGAACGCCCTCAATCTCGGTGACATTTATCTGTGGCGCTATTGGGAGCAGCCTTCATCGCCGCGCGCTAATCCTCCCAATCGCGTGCTGAAAGAGCAGCTCCTCCTGAAGAAGACTCCGTAGTTGAACGCGTGCGCACAATTCGTGAACGGTCGCACCCGTTGACCTGTGCCTTCTGCGTCATCGAGGATCTGAAGTTGCTTTCCCCTCGCGATTTTTCGTCGAGCTTTTCTTTCTGTCCTTCCTTCTGCAGTTAACACTCGGCCTTGCCTCCTCGTCTTTCGCTCTGTAGGCGAATTCATTCGCCAGGAGGCTCGTAACCACCATGAAATCTCAAATTTTTCCTTCGAGTCGCATCGCGGTCGCGATTCTATTTGCTCTGTTGCTCTTCACCAGCTCTGCGCTTGCCGGTCCACCGCTCATCTGCCATTCCTTCGATATCGGCGATGCCCAGTCTATTCCCTGGATGAGCCACGATTGGAACCTTACTGGCTCTGAAAGCTACAACACGAAAAATCTGGCCGCAGATACTATCGCGGTCCTCGATTCCGATTCCGTCGTCCTCGTGCACATGGAAACCCTGCGCCGCGCCACGCTCTACGCGCGCAAAGATCCTGTAGCCGCAAAAGAACTCGTCACCAAACTCGTCGCTCGCGCCGACGCTTCCGCCAATTCCGGGGCAGCCGCACTGGCCTCGTTCGATCTAGGCTATCTAGCGGAATGCTACAGGCAGTGGATAGGCAAGGACGAACCAAATCCAGCCCAGGGACTCGACGGCTATGCGCAAGTCAAGAAAGCCATGCAACTGCGCGGCAGCGACCCCCAAATGGATTTCGCCGCCGCTCTCATCACCCTGAACGGTCCGTTCGGTGAGCACCGGGACTACGTACAAAAGACGATTGCCGGGGCAAAGACCGACGCTTTGCTCGCGCGTAACCTGTCTACTCAGGTCATGGGCCCCCAGTCTGAAACCATGGCGGACTTCATCTCGCGTATGTCCAGCGTGAAGGTGGCAAAGCAATGAAATTCGGAATCACCGGAGCCGTCGCCGTGCGGCTCCCCCACATTTCATTCACTCTGCGCGCAATCGCCGCTGCCGCCGTTCTGCTCGCTTTCCTGGCTTTTCCTCGGGTGCATTTCGCAAAACAAAACTCCTCATCTCCCGACCTCACGGTCCACGAGTGGGGCACCTTCACTTCCATCTCCGGCAAAGACGGGCAACCCATTAACTGGCTGCCACTCACGGGTTCCACCAACCTGCCAAGTTTCGTTGAACACCTGCGCGAGCCCAACTTCAAGGGCGGCCTTCGCGGAACGGTACGCATGGAAACTCCGGTCATCTATTTCTACTCGCCACGCGAAACTACAGCTTCGGTCAGAGTTTCTTTCGCAAAGGGCTTAATGACCGAGTGGTACCCGCACTCCGCATCGGCCGCGGCCATCGATCCTCGCAAAGACTTCTCTCTCTATCTGATGCGGAGCCAGGGCTCCATCGCGTGGAACTCTGTCCACATCGAGCCTGGCGGCGCCACCGATTTCCCGCGCGACGCGACGGAAAATCATTACTATGCCGCACGCGAGACCTCTTCGGCACCGGTTCGCGTGACAACTCCCTCCGGCGATCAGCACGAACGCTTCCTCTTTTATCGTGGAGTGTCCGCCTTCACGCCACCAATCTCCGCCGTACTTTCCGCCGACGGCAGCGTGCTGGTCCAAAGCCAACTTCAGGAAGAAGTCCCCGGCGTGATTCTCTTCGAGCGTCGCGGCAACAACGTTGGCTATCAGATTCTCGGCCAGCTCCAGATCCAGGCATCCTTCGCGCCACCTCACCTCGAAGGCTCTCTCCCTGCGCTCTTCAGCGATGTGGAAGGCATGCTTATTTCTCAGGGCCTGCACCCTGACGAGGCTCACGCCATGCTGGAAACCTGGAAGACCTCCTGGTTTGAGGAAGGCTCGCGCCTGTTCTACATCGTTCCGCGAAACTTCCTGGACTCCGTGCTTCCCCTTTCCATTTCTCCCACACCGACTGAGATCACCCGCGTCTTCGTCGGGCGCCTTGAACTCATCACTCCCGCCACGGAACATGCCGTCGAGTCTGCCTTTGCTTCCGGCGATCGCGCGACTCTCGCCAAATACTCACGCTTCATCGAGCCCATCCTCCAAACCATGATCGAGCAATCCACCGATCCGGCGCGCCAACGCCGCCTCACCGCCTGCCTCAATTTTCTTTACAACGCGCCTGTGCCCGAGGCCCCTTGAACGCATCATGGCCTCGGATAAGATTGCTCCCACATGAAAAAGTCTCGTGGTCATTTCAACATCGTTTTGAGGCCGGAACCGGAAGCTGGATTGACGGTCATGGTGCCCGCGTTGCCAGGTTGCGTTGCCCATGGGCACACTGACCGAGGGCAAGAAAATGGCCAGGGACGCCGTTTCCGGCTATATCGAAAGCTTGAAAAAACACCACGAACCGATTCCAACGGACGATGAATCGCTCGTTGCTTCGTTTGATTGATCTCGAGTACGCCGCAGCTTCCCGCCGTCAAACGGCGCGAAGCTGCGCGCTTCTCTCGTGCTTTCGTCCTTCTTCTGGAAGCCGCTTCATCTATTGCAATCCGACCTCCAAACGTCGCGCCGCGATTCCTGGGCACAATCGCGATATTCCAAAGGGCACGCTCTTATCGCTTTTGAGAGAATCGGATTTTACTCGAGAAGAATTTGTGCATTTCTTGAAAAATAAATGGGTTCTATGGGAACGAAAGGCCTTGCCGATGAGAGCTTGTCAGGCCAACTTGACCCCATCTCCCGGCAACCCCTAAAATAGAAGATTCACCGTGATGCATTTTTTCGATCTATTGAATTCATCTCTCGGCCCAGCGGCCACCCGCTGGGCTGCGCTGTTTAAGGGCGCGCGCTTCCCTGCCCTACATTTCCTTATGCGAGGCTCTCGTTCATGATTGAAGGTCCCATCCCCGAAGGTCTTACGTTCGACGACGTCCTGCTGCTCCCGGGCAAGTCCACCGTTCTGCCCACGGAAGTCGAGACCGCCACCAAATTCACCCGCAAGCTGTCTCTCAACATCCCCATCGCCTCTGCCGCTATGGACACGGTCACGGAATCCCGCCTCGCCATCGGCATCGCACGGCAAGGCGGCATTGGCATCATCCATCGCAACATTCCCATCGACCGCCAGGGCGAAGAAATCGACCGCGTCAAGCGCTCCGAGTCCGGCATGATCGTCGATCCCGTCACCATTTCGCCGGACATCACCATTCGCCAGGCCCTGGAAATCATGAATAAGTACCGCATCTCCGGCCTGCCCGTTACCCGCGGCACGCGTCTCACCGGCATCCTCACCAACCGCGACCTCCGTTTCGAGAAAGATCTCAGCCAACTCGTCGGCCAGGTGATGACCAAAGACAATCTGGTCACCGTCCCTGTCGGCACCACCCTCGAAGGCGCGGAGAAAATCCTCCAGAAACATCGCATCGAGAAACTTCTCGTCGTCGATCAGGACTTCAACCTCAAGGGTCTCATCACCGTTAAAGACATCCAGAAAAAACTCGAATACCCGCGCGCCGCAAAGGACGATCAGGGCCGCCTCACTGTGGGCGCTGCTGTCGGCGCCACCGGTGATTTCCTGGAGCGCGCCGTCGAAATGGCCAAAGCCAAGGCCGACGTACTCGCCATCGACACCGCCCATGGCCACACCGAGCGCGTCATGGAAGCCATCAAGGCCATTCGCCATCGCCTGCCGGACATGCAGATCGTCGCCGGAAACGTTGCTACTTTTGAAGCCGCGAAGGAACTCATCTCCCTCGGCATTGACGGACTTAAGGTCGGCATCGGTCCCGGCTCCATCTGCACTACACGCATCGTCACCGGAGCCGGCGTTCCGCAACTCACCGCCGTCATGGAAGCCGCGAAAGCCGCAAAAGGCACCGAAGTCCCCATCATCGCCGATGGCGGCATCAAATATTCCGGTGACATCTCCAAGGCCATCGCCGCCGGCGCATCTTGCGTCATGATCGGCAGCCTGTTCGCCGGAACCGAAGAATCTCCCGGCGAAACCATTCTATTTCAAGGCCGCACGTTCAAGTCCTACCGCGGCATGGGCTCTACGGGCGCCATGGAAGCAGGCTCCGCCGACCGCTATTCGCAGGAAGGCGCCGACCGCGGAAAGTCCGTACCCGAAGGCGTCGAAGGGCGCGTTGCATATAAAGGTCCGCTGAGCGGTCTAACCGATCAGCTGGTCGGCGGGCTAAAGAGCGGCATGGGCTATGTGGGCGCCCGCAACATCCAGGAACTCACGGAAAAGGGCCGATTTGTTCGCATCACCGCTGCCGGCCTTCGCGAAAGCCATGTCCACGACGTCGTTATCACCAAGGAAGCGCCCAACTACCGCATGGAATAGTCTGTTCTGCGGTTTCTTATCGATGTTCTTCGGGAAACGGTTCTTTTAGCATGAGAGTACGGTCTGAGTCTTTTTAGAGGAGCGACTTTTGTCCACTTCCGAATCCTGGCGCAGTCCGCGCCCCGCACCCGAACTCGCCGGCCTCGGCTCGCGCATTCCGCCCCGCTCGCTATTTCCCGACTGGCTTCGTGCCTGGTGGCCTGCGCTTGTCTGGGCCGCTATGATCTTCGTCCTTTCCACCGATTCTTTCTCGTCGGACCATACCAGCCGCATCATCGAGCCAATGCTTCGCTGGCTGTTTCCCGGCGTCAGCGCAGCGTCACTCGATTTCGTTCACCATCTCATTCGCAAATGTGCGCATGTTACGGAATACTTTATTTTCTTTTTGCTTCTCTATCGTGGACTGCGAGGGGTCCGGCGCGGGTGGCACTTGACGTCCGCCGTGCTTGCCTGGTTCACCGCCGCCGGCTATTCCGCGCTCGACGAAATCCACCAATCCTTTGTGGCTTCCCGCGGCGCCAGCCCTTGGGATTCGCTTCTAGATTCCGCCAGCGCCCTCGTTGCGGTCGTGGTGGTCTTCCTCTTTTACCGCTTGCGCCGTCCCGCCAATAAATAAAGGCGCAGATTCCTGCGCCTGGGTTCGAGAACGCCTCGTCCGTGCCTGAACCGCTCAGTCCTCGGTGTAAGGGCTCCTGCTACTGAGTTTTTGCCAGGACCACCGGCTCGCGTTTCTTCACAATTTCCTTGTTGTAGTACAGCCTGCGATCCGCGCCCTCGATGATCTCCTCCACGCGGTCTCCCGGCTCATACGCCTTCCAGCCGGCCGCCACGGTTATCGGCAACGTTTTCCCGTTCACTCGAACTTCGAACCCTTCCAGCCGCACCAGCACTCGCGACAATTGCTCCACTTCGCAATCCACAAGCAACATCATAAATTCGTCTCCACCCCAGCGCGCCGCCACGTCCGAGCCTCTCGTCGAACTGCTCAAGCGCGTGGCGAATTCTTTCAGCACCAGGTCGCCCGCCTGATGGCCATACTTGTCGTTGATTTCCTTGAAATCATTGAGGTCCACGAGGACCACAATCAGCGCGTGCCCTCGGCGTTCTGACCGCGCGATCTCCGCTTTCAGTCGTTGCTCCGCAAATCTCCGGTTGTACAGACCCGTAAGCGGATCGAACATCGCCAGCCGACGGAATACCTCGGCCTGAACATGTTGCTCTTCCAGCTCACGCTGCAGCTTCCGCACTTTTATTTGCTGGTAGATCGTCTGCAACGTGAACGCCAGCACCAGAATGATCAATGCGCGTACCGCAACGCGATAGTCCACCCCCAGAACCGTTTTCATCCCCATCCACTGCAGTGACGCCGACAGTGAAAAGACGGCGCCCGTCAGACCCAGGATGATCACTACAGCATTCATCCACGCCCACAGGTCGCGCCGCTCCAGCCGCCGCAGATCGGCGCTAATCTTCGCGGCTCCATAGTCGGAGCTCTCGTTCTCGATGGGCGAGGGAACGTTATTCATAATGTGTTCTGCCTATCCTTGGGGCAGCCGTTATCTTGACCCTAGGCTTTCCCTTTCGCAGCGTCAAGAAATCCCGCGCTCTCTGCTGCGGGACAGTAATCGTTGCTGGCTTGGGGTCAACTGAGGAGCGGCTAGATTCCAGGGGAGGTGGCCGTAAACGGCAGCAGGTTCAGACGTGGGCGGCGGTTTGCAGTTGCCAATCCTGCTTTCCCACTTTTGCAGCGGTGAGCCATTGTCGTGCTGCAGCGCCAAGCGGGATCGGCGATTATTCCGATCGCAGCGCTTGCATGACGTCGACGCCGGCAGCACGCGCTGCCGGCAGGGCCGAGGCGATGACCGCGGCGGCGAGTAGCACGATCGAAGAGGCCACAAGCGGCACGGCGCCCGGAATCTGTATATCCGTGAAATAGCTGCCGGCCAAACGGACGAGCGCGTAACCACCTGCGGCGCCCGCAACTACGCCAGCGATGGCCATCAGGGCGCCCTCAGCGATGACGCCAGCAAGCAGATGGCGCGGTTGGCAGCCAATTGCCAGCCGAATGCCGAACTCCCGCGTGCGTCCGCTAACGGAAAAGGCCAGAACGCCCGCGACGCCGACGACCGCAATGAGCAGCGCAACGGCCGCGAAGCCACCGAATACAATGGTGTTCAACCGGTCCGGCGTCAGCACCTCCGCGCGAACATCTTCGAGAGTGGCGGCACGCTCGACCGGTTGGTCCTGCGACAGGTCGCGAATAACGCGCGTGACCGGCGTGACCAGGGTATAAGGATTAGCGCTGGTGTGAACGAACAGACGGCCGCCCCACAGTTCCATCTGATCAAAGGGATGATAGACGGTGAGGGCCGGACCGGGAACCACGTGCTCGTCGTCAACATCGGCCACGACGCCGACGATCCGGCGAGGCTCTGTGCTGATGTCGACGAACTTCATAACGGGATCGGTCCACATGACGTGGCGATTCACGGCGTCCTGACCCGGGAACATGCGCTGAGCCACGCTCTGGCTGATGATGACAACAGGCTCGCCGTCACGCCGATCGGACTCGTCGAAGTCACGTCCAGCAATAATCGGGACGCCGAGTGCTGCGAAAAATCCGGGCGAGATGGTTCGCAACTGTGCCCGCGGGTCTTCCTCACCGGACTCGCGCACGTGGCCGTCGGCAGAAAACTGGAAGCCAGGCCCGAAGCTGCCCGCGTCTCGCCAGGGAACCACAATGCCAAAGGCCACGCGATCCACGCCAGGCAGTGCGTTGATGCGTCGCATCGACTCCTTGTAGAACGCCACGATTTGATCGGGCGTCTTTCCGTAGGAAATCGCGGGCACGTTCAACGCGAGCACGTGATGCGTGTCGAAGCCGGTCTGCACCGATTGGAGTGAGAGGAGCGTCTTGATCAACATGCTGGCGCCGGCCAGCAGCATGAACGATGCGGCGATCTGCGTTACCGCAAAGATGCGCAGGCGGCGGCTGGTGCTGCCGGTGATGCGCAGGCTGGTGTTCGTGAGGCTGATTCCGTCCGAACCACCGGAGGAGGGCAGGCGCGGCACAAATGCCAACAGCACCGCAGCGAGGACAGCCAGAATCGCGCCAACCCAAAGCATGCTGGAGTCGACGGTGAGATCGAGCGCGCGAACCGAAAAGCGCGAGGCGTAGCGCGCCAAGATGGAAACCATCGGACGTGCGCTCAACACGCCCAGCAGCGCGCCACCGCCGCAGAGCAACAGGCTCTCGGCGAGCAGCGTTCTGCGCAGGGCCCCGGTACTTGCGCCGAGCGCGGCGCGCATGGCCAACTCGTTTTCGCGGCGAACGGTGCGCGCGAGAATCAAGTTGGCGACATTCGAGCAGGCGATGATGAACACAAGCCCGGACGCCGCCAGCAACACCAGCAGCACGGTTCGCGCGCCAGCGGTGATCTGGTCTCGCAAAAGAACGGCGTTAATGCGGAAGTCGGCTTTCGGCGAGTACACGTCGGGGTGCTCGCGAATCATCGCGCCATGTACAGCACGCAACTCAGCGCGGGCTTGCTCCAGGTCGGCGCCTGGCGCGAGCCGTCCGAATAACTCAGTCATACGATGCACGCGGCCGGTAACCATGGTGGCCGAAAGGTGATGGGGGCTGGTCACGATGTTAGCGATGATTTCCGTTTCTGCGGGATACGGCACCGAAGGTTCCAGTACGCCGACGATGGCTGCCGAGCGGGTACCAAGCCTGACTGTCTTGCCGATGACGGAGGGATCGCTGTTCAGCGCGGTCTTCCAGAAACGATAGGTGAGTACCGCGGCGCCTGCGGCGTTGGGGCCGTCGTCGCGCATGTCGAGCAGACGACCGAGCACAGGGTGTAGACCCATCACATCGAAATAGGATCCGCCGACAACGCCAGCCCGGACTTCGCGCGGCTCGCCGAGCCCGATCATCGTAAAGCCGATGGTGGAAAAGTCGCCGAAGGCGCTGATCGTTTTTACACGCGCGCGCAGATCCTGGATTTCCGGCACAGAGAACGCCACGTTATCCGTGCCCATGCCCGGCGCACTTTGCCGGATGTAGATCAGGCGGCTCTCGTCGCGGTTAACCAGCGGACGGAGGAGCACACCGCGCACCAGCGTGAAGATGGCGGCGTTGGCGCCTATGCCGAGCGCAAGCGTGAGCATGACGGTGATCGCGAGACCCTTGCTGCGCGAGAGGGAGCGCAGCGCAATTTTCAGATCGTTCAGAAACAGCTCCGGTTTGTGTGTCGTCAGGAACTCACGAATTGCCATCGGGCCTCCCAAGGGAAAAGCCGCTTCCCCTGTGAAAGTCAAAGCTTGATATCTTACTTGCGATTACTTGTGAAATGCAAGCGACAATATGTTACCGTTGGAGCATGGCAGGGAAGAAGGCGACGGCTCCCAAGCGGCGGTCGGGCTGTCCACTGAATGCTTCGGTGGAGATGCTGGGCGATCGCTGGTCCTTATTAGTTGTCCGCGACATGATGATACGAGGATTCCAGACCTACAAGGAATTCCTGGAGTCGGACGAGCGCATCGCGACGAACATATTGGCCGACCGCCTGCGCAAGCTGGAAGCTCACGGCATCATCACCGCGCAACCTGACGCAGCGGATGGACGCAAAGTCACCTACTTGCTCACATCGAAAGGCGTCGACCTTGCCCCGGTCCTCGCCGAAATGGTGCTGTGGGCCGCCCGCCACGAAGACACCGGAAATCAAGCGCTGGTCCACGCGTTGCAAACAAACAAGCAGGGCGTCGTAGGCGAAGTGCGCGAGCGCTGGACCCAGAAGAAAGCTCACCGATCGAGTTGACTAAAGTCCGCTTCGAAAATTACTTGCCGCGGCGTGTGTGCGAAGGGAGCGTCTGCCTCACACGGGTGACCGGCTCCGAAGTCGCGCCAAAAACAAACCTGGGTAGCATCGGTGCGCTCGGGATATTTTGCGACCGTTACACGTCCGAGGGACGCCGGGCGCATTTGTTTCGCTTCCCACAACTCCGGATAGTTTCGTGAGTGCCGACGCTTCGGACCTGGCGGGCGACCTTAAGTGAAATTCCAACTTCAATCAGATGTCTGACAAATTTGGGGAGACCGACCCTCCGAGCTTCGACTCTCGAGCAATCCGGGGCGAGTTCGATGATCCAGCCATTCGAGCACGAACACCGCTGCTAGAAGGGGTACCAACCAGATCACACGGCTCTGGTAACGGTCTTCCACGTTCGCCAAGACCCCGGTGACGGAGGCATTGGCGATGATCACGAACACGATTACCGCCGCGAGGCCGAAGACTCGAGGTCTCCCGCGGCGCCAAATAAATGGCATCAGGGCGCCGATCAACACGAGCGCTGCCATTACCGCCCACTCTTGTGCCGATGAGGAGAATTCATCGGGCAGAGCTCGCTGTGCCTGACGCGTCTTGAGATAGTTTGCCCGCGCGCCGGGAAGAACTTTCTCGAAGACGTCCGAGACCCATTGGTTCGGGCCGTAGTCCCACAAGCCAAAAGTCATCAACTGGTTCCGGAAGTTCGTGGCCGAGACGAATAATTGCTCGCGCGGATATGCCTTCAGAGTGGCCAGAACGAATGGTCCCTCCTCTTCTCGTAGACGTTCTCGCGTGGCCGGCGAGGCTCTTTGCCAGATTCCATCCAGGTTCCAGAGAAACTCGTTTACGTCATTAGGTATATCGGGGAGATAGCGGCAGATCATGAGTTTCATGTCGTCGCAATGCTGCTGCAGATAGAAGCGTCCCGGGCCGTCAGCGATGACGCGGGCCATAAGAAACGGCGCTCGCTTGCCGTTCAACGACGGTTTGCCATACAAGAATGCGTGCAGCGCTAGGTGGGCGGCGGCTGCGATCAGAACGATCATCGCGACTTCGGCGATGCCTGCCAACCACTGCCGCATGGATCTCCGGAACGCCGATAGCGCCAAAAAGAGTAAACAGAAGCCACCTGCCAACATCAAGTGCGTGACGTGGGATGCCGCCGCCCACCAGGCGATCGGGATCAAGGTCAGACGCTCGCCGCGCGAGAGGCTTTGTCGCGCAAACACCAGCAGATAGATGCAGAGATACAACAAAGGGCCCAGAATGTCCGGCATGATGATGCTGACGAACCAGCCCAAGCCAGTGAAGACGCTGAGCGCCACGGTGAGAGCCAAATAGCGCATGACTGTTTGCTGCGGCGAGATCGATCGCACTACAAGCCATATGACGTACGCGGTCAAAAATGCGTTTAGGGCTACGATGGGCCATGCGGTGACGTTCCAGTGGAACGGCAGAATACCGAGGCAATAGATGAACGACCGTCCGCCGTAGTCTGCCGAGAATTTGTGGAGGAATAGCGCCCGCGCCACGAGTCGGCCGTCTTCGAGATACGACATCGAATCCGGGTACAGGAGCGGATAGCGGTTGTAGAGTGCCGGCCAAGTCATGAGCAGTGCCCCGGCTAAGACCGCGCCGCTGCGGCGAATTGCACAGAAACGGGGCAACAGCATATTCACCGAGATTTCCTTTCTGGGCTCGAAAACGGCAACGATTGTATAACCCGATTCGCCGTTCTTGCACGCTGGTTAAATCATGCCCCCGGGACTCCTTGGCGAACGACGACAGAGGCAATGCGAGTCTCGGACGGACCTGGTTTCGCTCGCGCTCGAAGGATATCGGCGGCAAGTGGGTTGCGGAGAGTTCTTTGGGAGGCAATCCAGACGCGGTTTCTGAATGACGAAACCGCGCCAGGGCGCTGTCGACTTAAGGGCTCGAATTCGTTCAGTGCAGTAGATCCGGGAAGCACTGGATCGGAGCGTAAGGCAGCGCGTTGCGGCTGGATGGGTGTGGGGATTGGGCCCCGGCGGTCGACGATCCGTCCAGAAGCAGCGCTCTAAGCTTGCATTCCTTACTTGCGGTCAGCTAAACAGACAACCGATAGGTGTACAATTCCGGCGTATTCAAAGCCCATGAGCAAGAAATCTCATCGGCTAATGTCGACACTACTTGGCCACAGTCATGGATAAGAGAACCTTCGTAAGGTTGTTCGGTGCGTTGATTGCAAGCCCTTTTCTCGCGCGTCTTTACGCCTGGGCGTCGAGGAATAAACTGAAAAACTGGGCGGGCAATCTCGCATACAGCACGGACAGGTTGTACGCAGCGAATTCGCTCGAACAGGTGCGGAATTACATCAAGAAACAAAGCCAGCTAAAGGTCCTGGGCACCCGCCACTGCTTCAACAACATAGCCGATAGCACCCATACCTTTCTATCCTTGAAGTCCATGGACGAGGTCGTTGCATTGGATCCGGCGGGGCGCACCGTCACGGTGAATGCAGGCATGACTTATGGACAATTGTGCCCGTACCTGCACAGCAACGGATTCGCTCTGCACAATCTAGCCTCGCTGCCCCACATTTCGATTGCAGGAGCGTGCAGCACCGCAACGCACGGCTCGGGCGAAAGAAACGGTAACCTCGCGACGGCGGTTTCAGCGCTTGAGATCGTCACCGCAGCTGGCGACGTGGTTAAGTTGTCCCGCCAAAAAGACGGAGAAGCCTTTCGCGGAGCCGTTGTTGGGCTTGGTGCAGTGGGTGTAGTCACAAAGGTCACACTCGATATTCAGCCCACTTTTATGATGCGGCAGTACGTGTATGAAAACCTGCCGCTCGCCGCCGTGAAAGACCACTTTGATGCCATCGAAGCAAGCGCCTACAGCGTCAGCCTTTTTACCGACTGGCAGAACCAGCGGTTCAGCGAAGTCTGGATCAAGAGCCGCGATGAAGCAGGTCAACCGTTTGACGCAACACCGGAATTCTTCGGGGCCACGCTAGCGACCAAAAATCTCCATCCCATTGCCGATCTTTCTGCCGAGAACTGCACCGAGCAGATGGGCGTGCCTGGTCCGTGGTTTGAAAGATTGCCGCACTTTCGCATGGGCTTCACACCCAGCGCCGGCAAGGAATTGCAATCGGAGTACTTCGTGCCCCGTCAGCATGCCGTCGAGGCAATTCTCGCCGTGGAGCGATTGCGTGACCAGGTCAGTCCACATCTGATGATTACGGAAATCCGTGCGATTGCCGCAGACAAGCTCTGGCTGAGTCCTTGTTATGAACAAGCTTGTGTGACCATTCACTTCACCTGGAAACAAGACTGGCCCGCGGTCAGAACTCTGTTGCCCATAATCGAGAAAGAAATAGCCCCATTCCGGGCACGTCCGCATTGGGGAAAACTGTTTACCACTTCCCCAGACGAGGTGAAGTCTATCTACAGGAAGTTGCCCGACTTCATTCAACTCTGCAATAAGTACGACCCGAGAGGCAAATTCCGAAACGAATTCCTGAGCAGGAACATTTTCAGCCTTTAATCAGCGCTTCATGTGAGACGAGAAACTATTGAAGTGTTTAAACGCTAAAATTAGGGTCGCCTCCTGGAGGCCTGCGCAATAGACCCAAATCAATGAGTAACGGGAAACTACTTCGTTCTGAGGCACCAGCATTGCTTCCGTAATGGAGAAAGAAGTCTTGTCAAAGCATCGCAAGGCTCTCATGCGCTTCGGCACATTTCACTGCATGCACGGAGTGGGTGGCAGCGCGGTGTCGATTTATGAAAAAGACTATCCCAACCTTGCGTTTGTGATCAGCGACCTCGGCATATTCGATACGGACTTGCCCACTCTGTGCAGTGGTCCTTTCGCGACTTGGCCGATCCCATCGGTGGCGCGGGTTAGAGGTACGTGGCTCGGCGCTTGCAGTTAGTCACTTTCTCCCGTTAGGGATGATGATCGACAGGGACGGCAATGTGCACCACGAGTTTCCCAAAGCGCTGCAGAAAGCGATGGAAGAGCTAGTTGATGCCTTCCTTTACCTTGGCCCCAGGATTCTCAATCATCCCTGGCCCGGTAATGTCCGCGAACTTGAAAACACTATTTCGACGGCTTGCATCACGGCTACGGGTGACTTCATCGACATCAACGATCTGCCCGATCACTTGCAGCAGCGCCCTCTACACTCGCCAGGTGACGCCGACTGGCGCCCTCTTGCTCTGGACGAGATCCGCAAACAGCATCTTCAAAAAGTTCTCAAAATGTGCAACGGTAATCGCAGCCGAGCTGCACAAATCCTCGGCATTGGCCGCACCAGCATGTATCGCTACATGAAGCGCGACGGCTTCGATGGTCACTTGGACCCGAGCAATGACAACCGTTAAATACCTAGTCGGCCTGTTCACTAAAGCTCGCTCATCCGGTAACTGGGCGCCGGAGAGGCTGCCACATCACAATTGTGCCAAGGCTTGGATGTCGTCAGGCGCACCAAGTCTTTTTGTGAAACTCTTTTGCTGCTCCGTTCGAATAGTGTGACCCACGTCACCCAAGTTGCGAGCCCTCGCGGTTAGCATTAAACATGGACACTACACTTCATCGGTCGGGCAACCTTTCCTCTATTGTGGTCAAAACCAGAAAACCGCAATTCGCGCAATGCTGGCACCAGTGTCCAAGATGTCGGAAGGATTGGTTCCATCAGATGTGTCACTCCGTGAACGCTTCGCCTGACTCGTACTATCGAAAGTGTGCAGACTGTAGCGAAGGATTGGGGAAGAAGTGCCCGTGAGTGGCGGATGTGAAACGCACCTACACAGATGAAAAATCGGTCTGTGCGGACAGAAGTTCCAACTGGGAGATGAGGGCTCCATTTGGGCCGAACTTCTAGCAGTTTCTGGAGTGCGAAACGCGTTTGTTGCCCTTAGCGAGGGATTGGTTTTCAACGCAGGCGCGCAGCAGCCTACAACCGGAACGGTGTTTTCGTGGGACCCGGTTTCTTGACGCAACATTTCCTATTTCGTTGAGGAAGCGCCTGAGAGCGCGGAATCAACCATAAACGTCGGCAAAAGGAGATCCGGCGAAAGGAACCTGTATTGGTCCAAAGCGGACGCGAGACGCTTCAGTTGGGTAGTATTTCCACCAAAGTAAGCAGCCTCGATAGCGTCCTCCCCCAGCGTAATTGCCAACCGGATGGCCTGTTCCTTTTGAAGCGGGTAAGCCCCCGAGGGAGACCCGAATTCGCCTTCGTGCGCTTTCATTACCTTTGCGGCGAAGAATTCTGCAAAACCTTCGAATAAGATGCTGGAGACCAATGCCCCGCCCAGGTATTTGTCGTCGGCCTCCCTGGCCTTGGCAAACTTCTTGAAAGCATCAGAGACATAAAAATGACAGGCCTCGTGAACCAGCGTAGCAATATTGAAGGTTCCGCCAGAGGTTTGTATCTTGATGTTGTGCTTCGTCCTCGGCCCGCTGATATCGGTAACTCCTTGAAGATAGGCGGTGACCAGATCTCGCGTGGCGATTCGTTGCGTGCCCTTTTCATCGATGGTGGGGACGGAATGATATTCAAAATAACCGTCCTTAATGCCTTGCTGAACGACCCGATCAATAGCGGCAGGGCTGTATCCGTATAAGGGGCGCGGTTCTAGAATTCTGCCTTCGTAGACATCGAGAATTTGTCCAGGGATGGAATTCCGGTCATAGTTTCCGAAAAAAGAAAAAATGTAACGCAACGAGCTTTCGAGATCGCGTCTCGACAGCGCTGAGCCGAACTTCGATTCATCAAGAAACTGGACGTTGTGTGAGGTCAGGCCGGGGCCGCTCAGTTTGTAGAATGCCCGGACAGCATCATCCACTTGCTTGCGAATATCGTCTCCGGCGACTGCAAACGTTTCCTGCATTTGCGGCTCTCCTGAATCGGGACCCGATTGCCTACGTATCGTTGCGGCACGAGCTGAGCGTTGCTGAAGGACGTGCGTCAGTTCGTGGGCGAGCAAACGCTGGCCTTGCGCAGTCTGTGGTGAAAACTGGCCAGCACCGAAGACGATGTCGGACCCAACTGTATAGGCAAGCGCGTTGATGGAATGGGCCGAGGCGGTAGCTCGCGGACCGGTGTGAATCCGAACGCCGCTGAAGTCGTGGCCGAAGCGTGGCTCGAAGAACGTACGTGTTACGGCGTCTAGAGGCTGGCCCGACGAACCCAGCACGTTGTGGACGATCTGTGGCACGCGTGTGGGGGTTTCCGGCGCGCTGGCGTGACGCTGCATGGTCCCTTGAGATCGCTGCTGGCATTCTTCGCACATCTCTTCGCCGGCAGCACAAGAGCAGTGCGACGCGGGAAAGCCTGCGTGCGCTCGCATGATGGTGTGGGCCACCTGCTCGGCCTCGCGCTCTTCGGGATCGTCGGGATTGCTAATGGCCAGCTTGGCGCGGATTATTCCCTCCCCGAAGAGTTCCTGCACCGCTTGATTGCCCGCCTGCTGCTGCAACTGCAAAACGGGATGAAGAGGCGGCCTTTCGGATGAACCGTGTCCGTGGGCAGGCGCAGCCGCCTGATTCTGGTGCCGCTTCTCCGCGTCAATCTGATTCTGCATGGCGGATAATCCCGCACCGGCCGCTGGGGCTCACGCCGAGTGATTCACCAGTTCAAAGTACTCGCGAAATTCTGTGCGTGACAGGACGCGGCCCAGTTTCAATAACTCCCGCGCCGTCGCCTGGACATAGTGCTCCATACGTAGTTCGCCGCCCGCTTCTGCCGCCAGAAAGGCCGCCGTCAACGAGACATTACGAATATTCCCGCCAGACAGTTCGAACTGCCGTGCCAGGAAACCGAACTGAATGTCAGCCGCGAGTGGTGCGTCGTCTGGCACAAGCCCGCGCCAGATGCGTTCGCGCATGCGGGCGTCAGGAAAGGGGAAATCGATGATGTGGTGCATGCGACGCGTAAACGCCTCGTCCATATTCCTGCGAAAGTTCGTCGCCAGGATCACAATGCCTTCGTATTCCTCCATCTTCTGAAGCAGATAGGCGGTTTCGATGTTGGCGTAACGATCGTGCGCGTCCTTCACTTCGGAACGCTTTCCAAACAGAGCATCGGCTTCGTCAAAGAACAGGATAGCGTTCGATGTCCGCGCTTCCTGAAAAATCTGACTCAATTGCTTTTCGGTTTCGCCGATGTATTTGCTCACTACCGCGGAGAGATCGATTTTGTAGAGGTCCAGCGCGAGATCGCGGGCGATGATGCCCGCGGCCATGGTTTTGCCAGTACCGCTCGCGCCGCAGAATAGCGCATTGATGCCCTTGCCTCGCGTCAGCCGGCCGCCGTAGCCCCATTGCGAATACACGACGTACCGGTATTTCTCCGCGGCGCAGACCTCCCGCAGTTGCCGAATGGAACGCGCCGGCAGGACGAGATTGCTCCAATCGTCGGCGCACTTTACACGTTGTGCCAAACGTCCAAGTCCCTGGTTCGATTGTCGCCTCGCCGCTGCGACCAGATCGCCCAGGGAGACACGCCGGCCACCGGCGTCCT
This sequence comes from Candidatus Acidiferrales bacterium, assembly GCA_963804635.1. Lineage (GTDB taxonomy): Bacteria > Acidobacteriota > Terriglobia > Acidiferrales > UBA7541 > Acidiferrum. Next base: position 115,570 of record CAWDRK010000032.1, on the reverse strand, counting down.
GGACGAGCGCGCGATTTGCTGCTTCGCGGGAGACGCTGCGAATTTGCCCGCCCGTAAGCTGGAACTTGTTTGCAAGCAGTGCGTAGTCCACGTCGGCGGCCAAGACGCAGGACTCCGCCGAGAGTGCCTCTTTCCATAGGATGGACCGCTGGGAAAAGTCCGGCGCCGGAATTTCGAAGCTCACGCAAGCGAACCTTGCCGGCGCGCTTGCGGCGCTGGACGGAGTTGCGGCTGCCAGAAAAACCAGAAAATTTCCCGGGTCAACAGCATTGAGGAGCGCAGACCTTTTTGCCACACAAACCGAGTCCTCGCCGCAGACTGCGTCGGAATTGGCCAAAAACAGATTCGCTCCCTGAAGCTGAGCCTCGCGCCGGAGAAGCTTGAGCACCACTGAGAGCGACAATTCCGCGGGAACGCAATCCATTTGCGCCTGCAGAAGTGATCGGCTCTGGCGGCGAGAAATATCTTGTGCGATCGACCGCTTGCCGCATCCGGCAGGCCCGGAGAGCATGACGATAGCGCCGCGATCCGAAAAGTTGCGGACGACGTTCTGCAACTCTGCCGAGAGGGCGGGCGGAAGATGCAGCGTCCCAAGTGCGTGTGCCGGCTGGCATAGCCGGGTGAAGGGACGCAAACGGGCATCTATTTCCTGCCGGCCGAGAATGCAGTCGACGATTCTGCTCTCGGCACGAAGCGGACGGGAGAGCCATCCGCAATCGCGGTGCTGCGGATCGTCGCTACAATGAATCAATGGCGTTGATAGCAGCGGGCCGGAAGTGGAAAACGAATGTCGGCGTTCGACCACTTCAGTCGGCGTTTCGCACAGCAGCCTCAGAATCAAGTCGGATGTCGGGTATTTGCGAGTGACGTCATTCTGCACATAGGCGTATAGAGTTTCGAAACGCGTGTCGACTTCCGGTGCAATGCAAACCAACAAGGCGGAGTAGTCGAAATCCGAGAGAGAGAAGAGGGAGCGCAGTTGCAGGAGCGGTAGCGGAACATTGTTTTTCAACGAGCCGTCCGTGCGCGTCGCGATCTCCGTTACCAGGGCGTCGCTGCGGGCCGTCAGGTCTTGCAAAAGCGGCGGCGCTTCTCCATCATCTTCAGCCCCGACCGGTCTCCGCGTCCTCAGAAGCAGCGCGTCGACTTCTTCATCGGAAATGTACAAGCCACGGAACTGATCCTCGCGAAGAAGATGAGCAGCGCGCAGGCGGAGCACCTGTCGCTGCAGGAGTAACTTCAAGCGCTCCAATTCAGCAAAGAGGTGATCCGCGGGAGACTGGAACGGCTCGTGCGCGGGAATCTGCGTCGCCGGACTGTGGCCTAATCCCGAGGAGGAAGAAGCCATACTTCCCTTCCTTTGAGCCAGGGAGGCTGGAAGTTTTGCCGCTGCAGGCCGGCCATGCGAAGAATCACGGCTAAGGGGCTGACCGGCAGACGAACTTCGAGCGCTACATCCCGGCAGAGAACACTGCCTAACCCAGCGAGGAAATTCTGGTAGAGATATTCGGGACTGCTTAAATCGAAGCCGAACAGGCGGCGCGAGAAATCGCGCAGCACGGCGCGAGCGACAAATGAGAACGTATCGTCCAATTTTTCATCTAAGTCAGGCACGACGGCTCGCAACGAGAAATAGGCGAGTTCTTGCTCCGTTGCGGCCAGCAGAGTTTGCAGACGCGCGGCCGATAACCCACATTTGTCGCCTAGTCGCGCCAATTGTGCAGGCTCGCGTGGATCCGCAACGGCACACTCTTCGACGACGTCACGAGAGATGGAAAAATCGAAACGCGAAGCCAGAGAACTGCTGAGCAGGAGCATTTTGGGACGCACGGCGATCGCCTGAGATGCCTCTGTCAGACGTTCCAGGACGAGAGACGCAAGGTCGTTCGGTTCGCCGGGAAGCTCAGCCACGCCGAGCCATTCATTGCCGACGAGATCCCGGAGGACAAGTCGCTCGCGGCCGTGGAGTGAAACCAACTCAGCCAATATGCAGCGGTCGCTGATCCGCTCGCTTTGCCGCAGGGTCTGCCAATGAGACTCGCGGATCGCGTTGACGTTCAACTGGTTCATTTCGGTGGAGGCGAGCGACGAAAAGAAAGACGGGCCACTGAACCCACTAAGCAAGCACACCGCGGTATCGCCGGCTGCATCCGAAGCTCGCTCGCTTCCAAGGCATTTCACTGCAATCAAATGGCGCAAAATAGCGGTGAGAGCCGATGGATTCTCATTCGCCTCCGCAGCGAGTTCCGCGAGTTGACCGCAACGCAAATTCAAGAACGAAGGCCCAAGAAGAAAGATGCCTGCGAACGGAGAGAGGACAGGTTCACCCTTGGGAACAGAAGCCGTGCTGACGACGCGGGCGGGAAGATTGCCGTTCAATAGCACGGCTGCCGCCTCTCGGCCCCAATCCACATCTCCTAGCATCCGGTCGGCAAAGAAGCGCAGCGCATCGGTGGGGTCCAGCGAACCGGAGCGAATCGCAAGATCAATGGCAGCGTCGATCTCGCCGACGGCAGCTTTCTGAATAAGGGATTCGAGTATGAGAGGCGAGCGAATCAACGACAGCAAGCGCCGGAGTTCCAGCAAGCCAATGATCGCGCCACGTAGCTGTTCGTTTGCCATCGCGGCGGGTTCACGCAACACCGCACGCGCAAACAAACGAAGCGCGTCACAGGAATAGCCGTCACCCGGCGAGAGCAGGAACAAGGGCTCCGAGACACAGCACTCCAGCAGAATCGCCGCCCATTTGTCCAAGCCGGCGGCCGCGGGCGCCGCAGGAACCGATTCAAAGCACGAATCGAAGATCAGGCTCGCGTCTTTCTCCGTCAAAACCGCCAGCACCACATCCAGATTCCGCTGCGAAGCCAGGTGAACAATTACGTCCGCGGCAAGGCAGGACTCGCGCAGAAGAACTGCGCGAATCGCCTGACTTGACGGGAAGATTCGCAAGTCTTCGAATTCCTCGTAATACCACTTGCCCCAGGCGCGGTTCGCAGCCTGGTCCAGCACAAAACACGCAACGAAGCTGGCGGTGTTCTCGAATCGCAGGACGGCATCGCTTTCCTCTCGCTGCTGAATCACCTTGGCCAGGGAGGATGCCAACTGACGACTCCAGATGTCTGCGGCAATGGCGGTCTTCGCGAGCCCGTAGTCCAAGGACACATTCAGATCCAGCCGCCGTATGCGCCACACCGAGGCATCCTCTCTCCGGACGACGGGTTCCAATTCCACGCTGCATCTCTCCGCAAACGGCCCAATCTCAGCTTCGTCCAAGGACCGGCGCAAATCGTGTGCGACCGTGTCACTTGCGGGCACGCTGTGGGTGCAGGTCCAGCGTCCCACGGTCAGGCGCGCGTGGCTTTGGCCCCGGCGACTCACGTGCCGGCCGCGACCAGTTCTTCGGCCTGCTCCGGAGCCCCGTCTTTTGCCGTCAGCTCTTCCAGAACCTGGATCGCCCCGGCGATGCGGAGCATGGTGTCGCGTAACTGTTGGCGCTGTTGATCAAGGCGTGCCATCTCCCGTTCGCCTTTCTGCAATTCCTTCTTCAATTGATGAAGTCTTTCTTGCATCGATGCCTCCAATAAATCGTGGTCATGAACTACTGGTGCGAAACCAGAATCGGAATGATGCCCTTGCCTTTCTTCAACGGCCCTAGGGCTTTCCCGATGATCGCGCCCGCCGGAACCGCCTCATCGGACACTTTCTGCACATGGCCTGGCGTCGAACTGGTGGTGAGCAGATCTCCGGCCGCAATCGCGCCGTTCGTCGCATCCGCCTTGCAGTGCGCATAGGCGCCCAGCGTGACCATCTGCCCGACGAGCGAGGTGTCCACTTGGCTGCCGTGCAAATCGCGCAGGGCGTTGGCGCTGGCCACAGGCTCATCGATAATTCCGCAGACGCGCGTGTCCTCGGCTTTATTCGCGATTTCGACTTCCAGGATGGGAATCCGATTATCCTGACCGTAGTAGTGATCGACCGAGCCGCGGTGCACCACCACGACATCACCGCGCTCCAGCTTATGGCTTTTGCGATGGATGAAACGGTCTACCACGTATCCGCCTTTCCCGCCTCCGGCTCCGATGCTTCCGCCCACATACAGGTTCCAATTCGCGGGAAGGATGACCCATCCTTGCTGCGTCGCGGTGTCATAGCTCAGGCCGATGGCATTGTTGCCAATAATGTTGCCGCCGGAGACCGTCTGTTCGGTCGTGCCGCAACCCATGATCCAGTGAAAATTGTCGGGACTGGTTCCCAAAAGATAAGTGCGGTTGCCGTTCACCGTAAGCGAGCCGGGTTGCGGCACGGCCTGCTGATTCACCGAGGCGGCTCCGATCGTTACTGCGCCTCCATTGTTAATACTCATACGACGTTGAAAGGCGCTATAAAAATCCAGTCCGTACTGATTCGTGCCGCCGATCGCGCGGCAAGAAGCGATTCCTTCGCCGCTTCCATAGCCGAACGTCAGTCCCGGCGAAACCACATTGCCGGGATTTAGGTTGCCCTGATCAACGTTCGCGCCGGCGTTCACGCTCAGCATCTGCTGCGGAGCCGTAGTGCCGATTCCCACATTGCCCGGGCCGGTGATGAACATCAGCGTCGTCAGCGGTGTTCCGGACTGCGGCGCGTTCATAAACGCAAACCCGCCCGTGCCCAGCCCCTGGTTGTTGATGAAGTCGGTTTCTCCGGTGTTGGTCGTCAACGCGTTCCATCCCAGGTACGCGCCCTGAGATGTCACGACGGGAGCCGTTGTCCCTCCCACGTGAATCAAACCGCTGCCAACATCTAGACTCGCGGACGGAGTTCCCGTTCCAATCCCAACGCCGCCTCCTTCCTGAAGGAATAGCCGGAAGTTTGCGTTTATTTTCGACTCGCAGAAGTTCAAACCGCGCTTGACACCCGATCCTTGCGGACTCTGGTTCAAATGCCAATTTGTTTTTCCGCTTAGGTCTTCGAAGCTCAGCAACTCTTCCCAGGCGCCGTTGGCGCGAACCGCCAGAGGATTGCGCGGCGTCGTGGTTCCAATGCCGACGTTCTGCAAGCTCGGTGGCACCGGAGTCGTTGCTGGTGAAGCCGTGGACTGCACGAAGATGCGTCCGTCAACGGTTTTGCCCTGCGTGGTTATCTCGCGGAGGTTTAGGCTGGTGCCGTCGACGGCCTCGTTGATGAACCACGTCTCCGTCGTTGAGGGATTTCGCAACTGAATAATGTCGTTGGTGGCGTTCGCGATCACCGTGAGCGGGCTCAGAGCCTTGGGGTCGTTCGCGCCCGGAGGCCCCCCAATCAATGCGTTCTGCTGGCCGTTAAACAGCAGGTCCACGGTCAGCGAGCCCTCGATGGTAACAGCCACGCCAGTGGTTTGCGGCGGAAGTGGCGAAGGTGTGAAGCGATCCTTAATCGTGAGCGCGCCGCCTGGAGCATAAATCTCCGCGGTGACATTCCCCGCATACTCGCGGCCGGTGGCCGTGGAGAGATTCGGCGGCTGCACCAGCACCTGATTGTTCGAGTCCCAGAATACCTGGCCGATTTGCACGTACCAGAAATCGCCGGAATCGTCGGTGGAAAATTCCTGATACGGGATGGAGTCGTCGTACGGCAGAACAATGATGCCGGGCGGCGGCGGCGTGGACGTGGATGTGGGCGGCACGGGAACCTGCATCGACGTGCCATCCACAACGATGAGATCGTCGGTCGGCGGAGCGCCGCTCGGCGTGACGCTGGCCGCAAACGTCTCCTGGATTCTGCCGAAAGAATTGGAAGCATTCGCGGCGGTGCACGCGTCCGACGGCGGATTGAGCATCACCTGTGCGTAGGAAATCCACACGCTCATGATGGTGTACTGCGCCCCGGGATTGTTATAGGCGGCGAATAGATCGCTAGTGAGTTGGGTTTTGCTGAGCACAACGATCTCGCGGCCGAATCCGTCAACCGCCATGCCCGGCTGGACGTAGACGTTGACCTCGGGCAAGCCTGAGCCAGGCGCGCTCACGCCGGTGGGAACCTGCGCGATATCCAGGCCGCTCACGATTCCCCACGTGTGTTGCCCAACATTGTGGCGCCGGCGCATGTCGCGCTGATAATCCTGTTCGGCCTGAAAATCGGTGGCGCCGAGATATTCGCCCTCGTAGTAGTTCAGCCGTTCAATATCGGTTGTATATGGCATGGCTGCTCACCCTTCCGCGCATCCGCGAACCACTAGGTTGATTTCTTCGACCTCGACGACGACGGCGCCGCCCCGGTGTTTGGCGTCGGGCTCGATAGCTGGTCGACTCTTGCCTGAAGCGCAGCGACCTGGTTCTGCAGCGCTGTGGTTGGATCGGTGACTTCGAGTGCGATCAGCACCCCACCTTTCGTGTAAAGAGTTAGGGCCTGTCCGGTGGACACGGCTGCCGGAGCGAATTGCGAAGCCGTGGCAATCGCGGTGGCGTCCCAGGACAGATCGTCAGACACGTCCTTGCTGAAGACGGTAAAGCCCTGCTTGGTGAGCGCCGCGACGACCTGCTGGCTGCTCTGGCCGACGAACGGCCGCAAATCGACGGCGCGCGCTTGCGGAGAAATCAAATTGACCGTCGCCGCTCCCAGTTTCTGCGCAAGTAAAGTGCTGAACGCGCGGTTAAGCATCGCGGGGTTGCTGATTCCGTCGCTGGTAACGTTGGTACGGTCATACGCCACACTCGTTGGAAACAGCCGCGTATTTTTGGTCAACGCATTCTGGCAACACAGTCCCTCGAGCGCGGTGTCCAGCACTTGCATGATGTTGCTGAACAGCGGCCCCAGCCAATAATTCAGCGCCGTGAACCCGACCAGCTGCTGCCGTCCTTCAAACGGACAGATATTGGTGATCACTCCGTTCTGAACCGTCAGGCACGCTAGGATCAGGCGGTCGTCGCACGGATCGGGCGGGCATGTGGGAAGAAGCGCTGTGCACAAGCAGTCCAGCTTCGCCTGCGTCAGAACGCCGACGATCTGAGCCACCGCGTTGTTGTATACATCAACGCTCGCGTTGGGACCTGGAACCGGCACCGGAACTCCCGCCAGCGTGTCCAGCAACGTACAGTGCGTCAGGAATTGGTTGTGTGCGAAGTACGCATTCACGATCGACAAATAACTGCATGTCGCCTGATAGTCCGAATTGAGATCGGAGTTTGCAGCAAATGTGGGTGGCGCCATGGCAATCAGTTGATCCAGCCCCTGCACGCACATTTGGTATTGATACGCAGCGGTGCCGGGCGCGGGAGGATTCGTTTTTCCGCGGACTTCGGGAGCCGGCGGCGCACAAATCCCGAGCTTGAATGTTTCAAGGATTCGCGTCGGCTCACACGCGCCCGTCGGGACGCTGCTGGTTTGCGTTTGCCCGGACGAGCAGCCACAGGAGGAGGCCGCGCCGCCATTCGATGAGCTCTGCATCGATCCGCCGTTGCTGCCGCCGCAACCACATCCGCCCTTGCTACCGCCTCCACCCCCGCAACTGCAAGTCTTGGATGAAGTCTGCACCAGTGGTGTCACCATCCGCGACTGCTGCTCCTGATACTCGACGGTGATGCACCAGTGCTGCGGCTGGTTCTGGCATTCCGCGGGCGGGTTGTAGCGTACCGGAGAGCAATTGGAAGTTTGTGTCGACGAGGCACAGCAACCCTGGATGGCCCTCAACACATTGAAGTTCTGATCGCTGCAAACGATGATGTCGTTGCCGCACGGATCAATGGCGTAGCCGCTCTTCACCGTGACCCAGCCGTCGCACTCGCTGCACACGACTTGCAAGCCGCACACCACGCCCCAGCCGACCAGGTAACGGTTATGCAGCCGGCTCTTCGCCAGCCAATAGGACTGCTCGTTGTTAAGGTCCGCTTCCGAGAGGAGCTGGCCGGAGAAGAACCGCGTGCGCTCGAGGCAAGCTAGTCCCGTGCAGGCCGGACAGCAGCAAGTTGTCGCGGTCGCCTTAGCCGCGGCAGCCGCCGGCGCGACAACCTGACCGGGAGCATTAACCGAAGCGGCAGCAGCCGTAATAGGCGCTCTCCCCGAAACGTAAATTCGTCGACTCGTCAAAGTGCTTGTCGGCATCGCCATCCTCCTGCAGTCCGTCGTCTCGTTCCGCTCTGCAACTTCTCAGTCAGCGCCTTCAAACCAGCTGAAAAACAGGCCGCCTTCGAGCCCCAGGTCCTGGCCGTGAGGAATTTCTCCAGTGGGAAATTCCGCGCGTACAAATTCACTGCAAATCGCTCGCGAATTGGTGTCCTTTACGAAGTCACCGCGGAAATACACGCGTACGTCCGCGCCGGCGAGAAATCCTGGAGTGTCCTGCTTGATCGGAGGAACGTACGCTACGCCGTTAGCGTTTCCGTTGTTGATGATCGTCGCGCCCGTCACAAGATTGCCGGTGATTTGCGGGGGATCAATATTTACAGTGAACACGTTCGCGCCAGGCAGGCGAGCTTCCAGCGTTGTCGGCAGGCCCGCTGCAACTTTGCTCGCCGGCAGATACATTTCAAAAACATGCGGGTCGAGTTTTCCGACGGCAGGAATCGTCCCCCCGGAAAATCCAATGACCAAGGCAAATGGTCTCTGCGAGCCGCTGAGAACGCTCGGATCGGCAATCGGTATGAAGGTCCCATTGCCCGCATGGTGCCAACTGAGAGCGTTAATGCGAGTCAAACTCGTTTCCAGACCTGGGCCCGCGGGGCCCGCAGGACCCATCGGCCCCTGGGGCCCGGGCTGGCCTGCCGGCCCGGCGGGACCGACTGGCCCGGCGGGGCCTGGAGGGCCTTGCGGCCCAGGCGTGCTGCTAGCGCCCTGGTCCAACAGGCAACGCACCAGCTCCGAAAGCAGCTGCGTGCTCAAGAGCAGATGGCGGTCCGTCAAATTGTCGATTTCCGAATCGATCACCGGTTGTCCGAACGTGAAACCGTTGATAGTGGCGAGCACAAGGCAATTTCCATCGCCGCAATCCGGGCAGCCTTCGATGGACAGTTTGAAAAGGTCGCCGCAGTTGGTGGCCAGCACACTGATCACGGCCACGCCACCGTTATCGACGTTGGCGGTGCCGGTGAACGGAACATAAATCTGTGTGCCGTCCTCGGAGATGGACTCACTTACGGGAGCGATGCCGACGGCAAGCGCGTTGCCGAGGATGGTGCCCTGCTGTGTTTCGAAGGCGTGTTCGTCTACCGGTTGAACAAAGGCGTTGTGGGTCGCGGGATCCTGTTCGAGAACGTACGCCCAATGTCCGGAGGGCGACATGAGCACTTCCATCGGCGGATACGCAAAACCAGTGACGCTCTGCGGCACGATAGTTGCGGAACCCGGACCGGCGGATGGAATGCTGATGAAGTAGAGCGCGGGTGTGGCGGATGTGGTGTCGAGCGCCGCGATTTTATCGCCGGCGGTGGTTTCCGAAACGGCCAGCGACGATGGCGCCGTCGACAGCGCGGCTAACGTTCCACCGATCGCAAGCGTGGAAAGCGTTATCCAGGTGATCTGCGCGTTGCCGGAGCTGGCGACATACGCGTATTGCCCTCCGGGGCTGATCGCCAACGCCACGGGACTCGAAACCGCCACTGGCGTCACGACGGGTGGCGGCGCGGCCACATTCATTCCGCTGATGACGTACGCGCTGGCGCTGGTGATCGCCATCAGCCGGCCATCGGGAGAGGGGATTACTCCCAACTGGGTGAGTGACTCGCCGGCAGCGCCCACGTTGACGCCCGTGCCGACGGTGGCGAGGCCCGTCGAGCTGAACACATTGATTTGCGGAGCTGCTCCTCCGGCCGGTTGCACTGCCACATACACAAAATCGCCCGCCGGAGACACCGCCACGTCGATTCCGGCGCTGTTGGCAATCGTCGCGGACGCCAGAACGTTCTCATCGTGGGCATCCAGCTGGTAGAGCGTCGCGGTGTTTGTGCCGCCGCTGCTCGACGAAGTCAGGATGTATATCCGTTCCGTGCTGTCGTTTTCTGCCACGCGCACAGCGTTTGCGAAGTGCAGCGTGTTTCGCCACTCCAGCGCCTCGTAACCGGCATCCTTGTGTGTGGGTTTCGGGTTGATCAGCACGTCGAAACAATAGCTCTCCAGAATGCGATTGGGCTGGCAGGACGTGCCGTCGCAGCTGCAGTCGTCAAAGAGCACGGGCACGTCTTCCGTGCCGCATTCCCGGTAGGAGATGCAGATCTGAATGTTGTATTTGACCGAAGGATCCGGCTGCAGGGTCGGTCCATACTGCGCCTGCCAGTTTTTGAGGAACTGCGACTTGAAATCGAAGTATTCTTCGCGCGTCACTAGAATCTCGCGCCCGCAGCAATCCACTGCGGTCCCAGGATCGATGAGCACGTACTGGCTTTGACAGCCTGGATTGGGGTGCTGCTTGACCTTCAATCCGCAGACAGTGCCCCAGCCATGGAGGCGCTGATCGTGGCGGCGCAGTTTGCCCATGCCGTAGCGCTGCTCGTCGGTGAAGTCGCGCTCGACGAGAAGCTTCCCAGTGAAATAGTTATTACGCGCCAGCTGCGGAATATCGCATTCGACGCAGACGGTTTTCGTTCCGTTCGCTCCATGCCTGCAATTGCAATCGCTCATAGCGCAGCCTCGCTTTCTCAGTTCAACACGGTGTTACAGCCGATTCGGGAAGCGCGATCCATCCGGGAAGAGGGCCGCTTCGCCGTTTGGTCCGGTTGCCCCAAAACGGTGTCGTAGCCCAGAGTTCCCTGTCCCTCAATCACGCCGACGGGAATCTTCGCCAAAACCGTGTCCACGCCGATAAAAGACTGAATGCCGATGCGGAATCGCGGCTCATCCCAACGCAACTCCGCCTGCGTGTGCGCGGGCTTGGCCATGTCGATGATTTGCTGAATGGCCAGCTGATCGCTTTGAGTGGCTCCCGGCCAGCGAGGAAGAATCACGATGAATTTGTACGCGTAGGCGTTGAAGACATCGAGTGAAGGGTCTCCGTAGTCCAGGAGTTCGAACGAGCCGATGTTCGAATTGATACCGACCTGCAGGCGGTCGAGCACGTCCTTGCCGAAAAGCGTGGATTTGTCGCCGAGCCTGGCGTTGCCGACAATCAGCCAGCGCCGCAGGCGGAAAAGCTCCAGGATGCGCGGCTTGTAGCCGGTATAGAGCTCCAGCTGCAGCTTGAGCCCTTCGGGCGTGCCGCGCAGCGCAAACAGACGATGCGCCTGGCGAACCAATTCCCTGCGCTTGTGCACCGGCCAGTTGCTCTGCAGGCTGAGCCCCAGCCATCCCGCGAGCCAGGAAAGAAAATCGGTGCCCCCAACATTCGGCGGATTCGCCGGCGTGGCCATGGGATCGAACAGTCGTGCAATGTCCGTAATCTGGTTGGACGTTCGACCTCGCATGGTGTCGAAGATCGAAACGAATCTTGCGAGAAAATCCGCGCTGACCGGATCTTCGCGATAGACGGCCGGCAGATATTGCAGCGAAGACGCGCGCGGATAGTAGACCTTCACTTTATTCAGCACGGGTGTCGCCGACCCGTTACCGGCGAGTGTCAACCGCAACCACAAATAACGCCCCGGAGGGCTTTGCGTCAGGCAATCCCACTCGCAATCCGTGGTGTCTGAATCGACTTGCCCGGTTGCCCAGCGGCTCTCCGGAAGGGTGGAGACCTCGTCGAACGTTTTCTGCGAATCCGCAGTGAACGTGTCGACGCGGACGGACGTTCCCGGCGGCACGCATCCGCCGAGCACGACGCGGTGCCACTGGCAGCGGTACGCTCGGCTGTCGAGGGCACAGGAATAGTAGTAGCCCGAAGTAGAAAACGCGGTTTGTGGGGCGAGTTGACAGACGCGCTGTGCGCCATCGGCAAATATGAGCTGGCCTGAACTGTCGAAAATCAGTGCAGCCGCGAAAATGTTCGTGGAACTCGAGCACCGGCCGGGACACCAGCGGCCGTCCCCGTCGGGCTGATAGAAATACATCTTGCGCGTCACGCAATCGCTCAGGCAGAGCTGGCCGTTGATGTCCACGGCCACCGCGACGGGACAGAATTCCCCGGGAAGATCGGACGGTTGGGTGATCGTGGTCTCGAAGGAGCCGTCGGCCAGCAACACAACAACGTAATTTACATTTTCTTGCAAAACGTAGATGCGGCCCGCGGTGTCGAGCGTGATTCTCGTGGGTTTCACGAACGGCGGATTGCTGGGGCCGGCGCCGTTGTACGCGGTCACCCAACATCCGTTGGGATCAAAGACGTGGATCAACCCATTTTCATAATCGGAGACATACGTCCAGTTGCGGCTGGAAACCGCGACGTCCCATGGCTGCCAGGTTCCTTGCGGGTAGATCCATTCGCCGCAGCAGCCACCGCCCGTTACCGGGAATTTCACCGTGGGCGAAACCTGCTGAATCGCGTAGTTGCCACCAATGCGTTGCACCTGGAACGGGCCCCAGATCGCACGCAGCGCCAGTCCCTCGATGGAAAACATCTGCACGCGGCAGTTGCCGGTGTCCGCAATATAAATATTGTTGCGGCAGGACACCGCCAAGCCGTGGGGCGACCACAGCTGCCGCGGGTCGCTTCCCGGGTCGCCGACACACGGAAGGGTGACGAACTGCTCGCGGCACGGGTCGAAGCGTTTCAACAAGCAAGTGTGCCAGTCGAGGATATACACCCGCTCTTCGGAGTCCACGGCGACTCCGATCGCCATCTGGAGTCCGCCAAAACTGCCCGAGGGATCGACAAGCGGACGAACCGCCCCTGGCAACAACTGGAGCGACAGGGCGTTCCCGGCGTTCGTGAGCGCAGTGCCTTGCAGCGATGCCGCGCGCCATCCGGCAAGGCCATCCATCAGATAGTGTGGAATCAGATCGCTCATGAAAATCCTTACGACGAAGTTCCGTACGACACGTTCACGACGTGCCCATTGGGATCGCTGTACAACAGCTCACCTTGATTAATCGGCACGTCACGGCAAAAGGTCTGTAGCTGATCATCCAGATAAATCAAAAGCTGGTTGTCCTGAATACGCTGAACTCCCGGCGTCTGGATGATCACGCGGTACACGTCCGAGTAATAAATTTCGCCGCCAAACGGCCAGCCCGTGCCTACGGCCCCGGGCTGGGCGTTGCCGCCTTCGAGCGGGCTGAAGAACAAAACCAGATTCGCCTGCACCGTGTTCTGCACGGTGGCCAGGTCGGAGCCCGGCGCGACCAGAATCTGCACCTGCACTTTGACCTTCCGGTACACCGGCCCGACCACATAGACTTCCGAAGTCAGCAGCCGATGCGCATCGAGATACCTACATACGGCCTGCAAGGTGGTTTGATTCGGGGTGGGGTTCGGAGCCGGGGAATTGGGCACCACGATGACCGTCACGACGCCGGGAATCTGCCCGTTCGGAAAATTCGGGTGGTAGAGCGCGATGGCATTCGCGCGCGCGACATTCGCTCCCGGAGCCTGCATTGCCAGGGATTCGAAATCGTCCGCTGTCACCGCGCGATTCTTGCTTTGCAGCGCGAGTGCCGCGCGAAGTTTCGCCGCGACGACGGTTTCTTCGTCTGTGCCGCCGGTCGCCGGATCATTGTTGGTGACCGCATTGATCGACTGCACGAACGTCTGCAGTTGCGTTATGGTCCCCGCTCCAACATTTCCCTGGCTGCCGCCGCCAGCGCGGTAGGACTGCGCCACCACATTGGCCGAAGAATTGGATTGGTTCGCCACAGGGATGCGCCCGTGCTCGCCGTCCCCGAACATGACCACGCCCGTGTTCAGATCCAGCACGTACACGCGGTCATTGGCCTTGGACGAAAAGAAATCGTCCACCTGCTGCCACACCAGGATACCTTGCCCTTCGTCGATCGCGAGGTTCAGGCTCGTGACCGTGACTTGCGTTCCATCGGAGTTGGTGACCGGTACGGGCGTATCCAGCACCATGATGGGCGTGTTCGTCACCGTGAAAGTCTGATTCGGCTCTCCATTGCTTCCACCGAGAATTTCGTTGGTGAACGTGATGGCCTGCGTCGCGCTGATGGTGTTGGTCCGAATTGCCGCAATTTGTGGCGGTGTCTCGTATGACTGTGTGACCAGGCGTGCACGAATCCAGTACAACGGCGTCGGGATGCTGCCCACGTTGGGCAGGGCCTGAAACGCCGCTCCCGGACCAAAAAACAAAACGTGACCATCCTGGGAGAAAGCTCGCGTTCCGTCGCTTTCCAGTTGAATCGCTACCCACTGCGAACCCGTGTAGTACTCCCACGCAAGGTTGGCCGGAGGCGGCAGCGTCCCGCCACACTTCATGATCGGCTGCGAGAGCGGATCCTGATACAGCGTCACTGCGAGGTTGATTTCCCCGGTAGGGTACGGCATCGGTGTCTGGAAGCCTAGCAGCAGCGCGTTTCCCATCTGCGGGTTCTGCCCAAAGGGATAGAACCATTGCCCCGGATTGGCGTTCTGATTGGTTAGAACCGTGTAACTGCTTCCGTTGAACGACTGCACCGCGGACAGCGTGGCGCCAATCGCGGTCAGCGCCTGGTCCACTTCAAAAATGATTGGCGTGCTGGAACTCCCAGCCGCCGCAACTTGCGTACCCTGCGGAATGATGACGCTAGGAATGTCGTTGCGAGCCACTGAAAACGTCAATTCCGCCTTGGCGGGCAGCGCCGGCTGCAACTCGATACCGATCAGCTGCAAAAACTTGATGTAGTTCAGGTCGGGAACCTGATTCAGGCGGTAGGTCAGAATTTCCGTCATCCACGCAAACAGTTCGACCAACGTGATCCCAGGATCGCTTTCGTTGAAGTTCGTCCATTCCGGCGCGTAGCGCGGAATCAGTGTTTTTGCCTCGGCGACAATGTCCGAAAACTGGCGATCGTCCAGGTTGGGTGCGGTCAGCGGCATTTCTAGTCTCCGGGGCCTTCGGTGATGTAGAACGGATATACCAGGTTGCCAAACGCATTATTCGAGCGAATGCGATAGTCGACACGGATCAGCAATGTATTTTCCTCGCCGGGTGCGGAGCTGACGTTCACGTCCAGCACATCGATACGCGGCTCCCATTCATTCAGCGCGTCTTTCACCAGGTGCTGCACGTTGCCCTGCGTCCCGGGATTGTTGGGAGCGAACACCAGGTCGTGTATGCCGCAGCCGAATCGCGGAAGCATCTGACGCTCGCCGCGAGCGGTTCCGAGCAGGATCCAGATTGCTTCCTCAATGCTTTGCTCTCCTGCGGAGAAGGCAAATCCGCCGGCCGGCGAAATTCGCACCGGGAATCGCCAACCAACGCCCAGGAAGCGCTTCGAGGGCGCGAGAGTTTTGGAGTTTGTTGAAGTAGCCATCGTCGGCCTTTTCTCCCTATGGCACCGCCATCAGAATTCCGCCCGAGGAAATCGTTCCGGTGACCGCCAAACTGCCGTTGACCTGCACGACCTGGCCGGCCGCCGGCGACAGCGCAATGGCACCGTCATTCGACACCACGACTCGCGCGCCGCCGGAAAACAGCTCGACATGAAAGCCGGAGCCATCCTGAAAAATCCTCACGTGCCCCTGCTCGGTCAGGGAGCTGTCTTTCAGGAAGATCAGAAGATCGCTGGCCTTGGCGGGATCGTTGGGATTGATCGCCACGCCGGCGAGATTTTGCGACCCGGGCGCAAGGATAGTGACCGGCGCGCTCAACAGGCTCTGTCCGGTCTGCTGCACCCCGTGGGAATCCCTCCCGGTAAAGAAAAATTGCGTGGCATAGATCGGATAGCCGGTCGTGGGATCGGTTTGAAAGGCAGGCTGGCCGGAGCTGTCGTTGTTCCCGATGGCTACCAGCAGGGATTGCCAGGATTGACTCATCCAGAAAAGCGGCTGGGCCTTCACCGTGGCTGCCGCGGATTTCCACGTTTTGGCGTTGGAGTCCCAAACCTCCGAGCCGCTGCCCAGCGATTCGCGAAACATCAGGTAGGTAAATGAGGTGGCATTCGAAGGGCTCAACGCGGTTCCATCGGCAAACGTGACCGGGGCGGAGGACAGCGTGATGGGTTTGTCCGCCGTCAAGGTCGTGGCGGGGCCGCTGCCCTGCTGAAACGTCGGAATCGGAACCGTAAGCGACATAGCGTTCTCTACAATCCGAAAGTGTTTCCAGGCGCCGGCGTGTACGCCGCACCCACGACTGCGTCCGCGATCAAGGTTTGCGCTTGAACGACTCCGTCGAAAATCGTGATCGGTGCACTCACGTTGAGCGTCGCGTCCGCGGTGACATTGGCCATCGCGCAGCTCACCGTGACGATTCCGCCGGGGGCCTGAATGGTTACACCCGGAGGCGCATCGCTCACGATGACCTGATTCTGCATAGCGGTCTGAATCGTGATCGTCGCGGGCGTATCCTGCATTTGAATCTGCTGGTTGCCGCTCGTGGTAATGGTGATGCTCTCGGAACCGGCCACGTCGTTCATCTCGATCGTGTGGCCGCCCTGGGTTTTGATCGTGATTTTCTGACTACCGTCGCGGTCGTCGAAGTCAAGCTTGTGTCCGCTGACGGTTTGCAGACGGCGCACGCTTGGCGTGATATCGCTCGCGGGCGGCTGGTCCTGTCCATTCCAGAGAAAACCCACCACGAACGGATGATCGAAATCGCCGTGGTCGAAAGCGACCAGCACTTCGTCGCCAACCTCTGGCATAAACCAGGAACCTCGCCCGCCTCCGGCCATCAGCGTAGCGACGGGCGCCCACGTGCTCTGGTTCTCACCGCCGAGGAACGGAAAACTGAGTTGCACCCGGCCTTGCTGGTCGGGATCCTTGACCGCGGTCACAACTCCTGTCACTACCCCTGCTACTTTGGACATCCTTCACCCCTGCGGTAAATTGCGCTGCGTCAGGGGTCCCTGACGCCGTGCCGAGAAATCAGTGCGATAGCCGCTGTTGCCGATGGTGTGCGTGGATGAGGTAACGAAATATTCGCCGTCGAAATCGCTGCTGTCGCCTCGAACATTCCCGCTGTAGTCGCTCTGCGCCCCGAAGCCCAGGATTTCGACGTTGCAGCCGGAACGCAGATCCGGGAGACCGACGGTCGAGCCGCTTCCCGCGATCATCTTGTTGTGGATGTCACTCAGAATGGACTTCGCGCGATTTTTTGCCTCTTGTTTGGAAAACACGGCAAGGTCGACATCCTGGGTGCGATCCTGAAAGGCTTTGGCGAGCTGCGTACGGCGCGAGATTTCCGCCTGCGACAATTTCAGGTCCTTCCAGAGCTCCTGCAGCGTGCAGCTTGCTGCGATGGCCTCGTTCGCGGTGCGGTCCCAGCCATGCACGACGACTTCATTGACCTGCTTTGCCGTGCTCAATGCGGGCCGGAAGCTGATGAGCGACTTCCCCCATTCGAGCTGGTATACCGGCACGTTTCCGGGATTCGCGGAAAGCCCCCAGTACAGCCGTGGGGGATCGGTCTCGTCTTCGATATACAGCTCGTAGCCGCGGCGGCGGGCGCGCTCCAGGAGGAACACGATGTCGTACTGGTTTCTCATAAAAACATTCGGAACCTTCTCTTCGCCCGGCGCAGGATGAGCGTCGATGGCAATTCCCAAACCCGGTTGTCCTTTCTTTACCGGGAGTCCGCAGAGATACTTGGCGATGTCCGTATCGGTTTTGCTGGCATCGGTCCAGGAATACGTGTGCTTTTCGGTGGTGAACTGATACAACTCGTTCTGGCCGTGGATGTGGAGCGAGGGCGCGGAGGTTCCGGAAAAGTTCGGCTCGAGCGTCGTGATGATGCCACGCATCATGCGCCGCAGCTTTCCGTAGTAGCCCATCCAGATCTCGATCTTTTGACCGGGATCGAAGATGTCCTCAAAACCCTGCTCGGGCGGCGCAAATTTGAAAGTGCGCTGGTCCGCGTCCCAGTTGTTGATTTCGATTTCGAACGAATCCACCTCGTCAATGCTGTCTTTGTACGTTACCTGCAGCACGTCGCGAATGACGTTCGACGGCAGCGGCCTGCCGAGTACGCGCACCTCGAACGCCGGGACGTAAAACGTCTCCTGTTGCGTGTAGATCGGGATGGGTGTCTGCGCCAACATTCACCTCAGGAAGACGACGAGATCATGGGAATTTCTAGCACCGTACCGGGAGTCAGCTGCAACGGATCGAGGATGGAGTTCTGGTCCGCTATGTAGCGCCACTGCGTCGGGTCGTCGTACATCTCATAGGCAATCTGGCTCAGCGTTTCGCCGACCTGAACGACGTGGGTTTGCGTGTGGTCGTCGGACCGCATGTTGAGTTCGGCGATCTGGTCGGATAGCGTCTTGTACTCCTTGAGCGACACCGTGAGCGTGGCGCGCAGCGGCACACCCTGCGGGCTGAATAACGTGAATCTTTGGCGGACGCTTTCGATCAGGCACTTAAAGCCGTGGCGCTGCTGGCTACCTCCGACCGACGACGAGGACACCAGCTGGCCCGGAAACTCCGAGCCCCAGGAGAAATAACAGACCGGCGGCGCGTGCGTGGAGCCGTCGATTTTCACCAGCTGATAGAACTGGTCGGTCTGCTCCGTCACCGAAGTTGCGTCGTCGTCCATGCCATTGTCAGTACTGTCGAAAAACAGATCGAGCGACAATGTTTCTGTTTGTCCACGCACGAACTGCAGGATTGGCGAGTCCAGCCCCGGAATCGTCACCTCGGTAATTTGCGCACCCTTATTGAGGGTGTATTCCGTGGGATTGAACTTCACGGGGATGGGGTCGCCGAGAGATCCGTCTTTCCCGACGACACAAAACGTAGCTTTGAGCGGCTTCGCCATACGGTCCTTTCCCTAGCGATCCTGCGCGTCGTCCGACGTCAAACGCAGCTCTTCCTTGATGCGCTTGTCGCGGGCCAGCTCTTCCTTCATGGCTCGCACACAATGCCGGACGATCTCCTGCATGACTCGCGGATCCAGGAGCGATTGTGAATCCGTGGCCTGCACCCGGCTTTGCACTTCATTGATTCGCACATCCATCGGTTCCCTTCCTGTCTCAGAGCAGCGTCAATCCCTCGTGCGCAATCTCCAGTTCCTCGATGGCCACCTGGTTGTTCGCGGCGTTCATGCTCGGCCCCGTCCACTTCACCGGCAGGCCGCGCCGGAACGACCAGGTCTTCACCGGATTTTGCTGTTCGTCCAACAGCGTCAGCACTCCATCCCGCCGCGCTACTTGCCCCTGCACAAAGCTGTAATGCCAATCCCAAAGGTCGTCGGACAGCGCCATGCCTCGCTTCAGCCGGAGATTGGTCCACTTCACGCGCGTCGGAAAGCGCAGCGAGGCTCCGTTGTTTCCGCCTTCCTTGTATTCCTCGATGTCGAGGCTCATTTCGATGCCGCTGCACTCGCTGAACCCGCCGGCGGGCGCGCCTGGCTGCGATTGCGTCGCGCCGCCCGGCGATCCGCTGGAGCCCACCAGGCGGATCAGAAAGTTGAACGCCCGGTACGGGTCGGTGCGCACTGTTTGAGCCGCGGTCGCCATTTCGCCTTCTCCCCGTTACTCCGTGACCTCGAGCGTGTCGCCCACCCGACCGATGCGAAAGACAACGAACTCGGCCGGAAGCGCCGGCGCCACGCCGATCTCGATAAGCAGCTGGCCATTGGCGGTGGTGGCCGGCGTATTGTTCGTGGCATCGCACTTCACGTAGAAGGACTCCGCGGCGGTGTTCCCGGCGAACGCTCCCTGGTTCCACAGCGTTTCCAGGAAGTTGGTAATCGAACTGCGCACCAGGTTCCACAAATGGATATCGTTCGGCTCGAAAACCATCCACTGCAGGGAAATGAGCAACGCGTGTTCAATCATGAAGAACAGCCGTCGGACATTGACAAAACGCCAACTCGAATCGCTGCTCAACGTGCGAGCGCCATAGACGCGCATTCCACGCCCGGAGAACATACGGATGCAGTCCACGTCGATGGGATTCAGGAAGGCTTGCGCCTCGGGAGTCACTTCGGTGGTCACATCCTGGGCCCACTGCAGCACCACATTCGCGGGAGCTTTGAAGACGCCCGTGGTCAGGTCCGTGTTTGCGTAAACGCCGGCAACATGCCCGCTCGGCGGCACGCGACGCACCACCGAATTTCCCAGCTGGAGCGGATCGCGTACCAGAATCCAGGGGTAGTACAGTGCGGCGTACATGGTGTCGAAGCGCTGTCGCCAGCTTTGTACCTCGCCGAGGTCGACATGCAGCTTGGGGTAGCCAAAGTCAGGCGGATCGAGAATCGCAAAGCGGAACTGCATTGTCTGGCAGTGCTGGATCAGCGCTTGTTGCACCTGAAAGATGTCGTCGAGTGAAAAACTCGGCGCGATCTCTGCCGGAGGCGGCGCGGGTGGCGGCGCAATCGTCGGCGCCGTAGTCCCGGGCAAGCACGGATTCGGCGTCGTCACCGGGGGCGGCGCGTACGAATTGGCGGGAGCGGGCTCAATCAGAATGTCCGGAACGGCCACCATGGAAATTTCGTCGACATCCTCCATCGCGCGGATTCCCCATTTGCTCGAACTGCCGGTATCGCCGGTAAAGTCCAGCACGCGCAACGCGGCGATGCCATCGCGCCCGCCCGTAAGGTACAAAGCGCCGTCGGTCAATTGCGGCGCTCCGGGATTCGGCAGATTGTTCGGCATTGGCGTCGCGGACTGCAGGTCCTTCGCGCGAATGTATTGCGACGGCAGTCCCGACTGACTGTTCTGCGACGACGGCGAAGTCCCCGGATTGACAACCAGGGGGACGTAGCGCGAATGCTTCGGATTCAACGATAGCCCGGTGAATATTTCCTTGGCGCTGCCACTCGAATAGACGGTCAGCGAGAATTCCACCGTCTCGAACGACATGGCCTTGGTCACATCGAAGGCCGGAACCACCGGCGAGTCCCACCACAAGGTGTTGCTTGAAGGATCGGCTTTCACCAGCGTGCGATAGCCGAGCGGCGCGCCCGACTGAAAGATCCGTACCACCGAGTACGGGAGAAAACCCACGACGGAGTTCACGTAGGTATACGTGCCGCTGGCCGGCTGCGTCTGCGTGGAACTCGCCGTGGCCGCCAGGCTCGAGTACGCGACAGAAACGGCCACACTGTCGCCCCAGGCTCCGGGGTTGGCGGCCTTGATTTCCAGCGTTGGGGCGATGGAGGAGTCGTACAAAATGCCTCGCGAAGAACAAGCGCCGCTCTTGATCGTGATGGATTGCGTCAAATCAAAAGCCGGGCCGAGGCTCTGCACCCACGAGATGGTGTTGGTGGCGGCGCTGACTGAGGAAATCAGCCGGTCTTCCCGATGGGACGCGGTGAAGGTGATCGGAGGAGCGAGCAAGAAACCGGGTTCCAAGGGCTTATCCCAGTAAATACGCTTGCTCGCGACGTCCACCGACTGCACCGTATGCCAGGCCGTCACCGGCGGCGCTGGCTGCCAAATCTGCACCAGTGACCCCGCGGGAAATCCCGCGACGCTCGCCACAATCGAGCTCATGCGGTCCGCGGGCTGCGCGCCAACGGCATTTTGTACCGTCGTTTGTTGCAAGGTTGCTACCGCGCCGGCCGCGAATCCTGCGACGGAAAGTACGATCGAGGAGAAACCATCCGCCGGTTGCGTCACAACCGGATTCGTCGCGGTGCTGCTCTCGGGCGCAACGACGCGAACGACATACATCCTCTCGCCGTCATTCTCGAAAAACGCCCGCGCGGAATACGCCAGATAGCCGTTTGGAATGAAGCCGCCGAATGTGGACTGAAACTGCTGCCAGGACTCCACCGGAGTCGCGACACCCACGGGCCCCTGCTGCGCGCTGCCCACAAACCCGGCAATGTCCGTGCGCATGGCGGGTATGGCTTGACCGGCCTGGTCGACCCGCTCGAAATACACACCGGGAGTGGAGTACGTGGGCATGCTGGAGCTCTCCGTCAGGTCAGGCGAGTTGAATTCCTTCGTGGCAGATTTCGATATTTTCGATGGCCACGTCGTTGCTGGTGGCGTTCATGGCCGGCCCTTCCCATTTGCAGATCCAGCCGTTCTCGAATTGCCAGCGGAGAACGTCGTTGTGCTGTTCGTCCTGAAGCACGATGGCTCCGTTGCGCCGGTCGGTCACACCGTTCAGGATGTTTTTGTACCAATTCCAGAGATCCTGGTTGCTGGTGTAGCCGCGCTTCAGGCTGATGTTGGTAAACTTGCGCAGTCCCGTCAGCTTGCGAACCGTGAGCGGCACATCTTTGCCCTCACGATAATCGACGGAATCGGTTGTCGCGGTCAGCCCGCCGCATTCTCGGAAGGAGGCGACGCTGGTGTTATCGAGCTCCACGCGGAAGTTATAGCCACGAAATGGATCAACTCGCGTTGTTGACATGGCGTTCTCCTAGTTCCCTCAGAGTTCCTGCACCGACGAGCCGCCGGCCCATTGCCCGATGCGCACAATCACAAACTCGGCCGGAAAAACCGGGGCGACGCCGACGAGCATGATCAATCGCCCGTTGTCGATATCGTCCTGCGACATTGTGTCGTAGCCGCATTTCACGAAGAAGGCTTCCTCGGCTTTTGCGCCCATCAAGCCGCCCTGCCGCCAAATGGAAGTTAAAAACGCGGAAACGCTTTGAATGAGCTGGTTCCACAGCCGCTGGTCGTTTGGTTCGAAGACCGCCCATTGCAGCCCCTGGTCCAGAGAAGCCTCGAGGAAAATGAACAGCCGGCGCACGTTTACGTACTTCCATTCCGTCAGGCTGGTGATGCAGCGGGCGCCGTAGACGCGCAGCCCGCGGCCCTGAGCCGTAAAGTCGCGCAGCGCGTTGATGTTGTTAGGTTCGGGATTCAGGATGTCCTGATCGCCCTTGCTAAGCTTGATCTCCAGGCTGTTGATGCCGTTAATGACCACGTTGGCCGGCGCTTTCCACACGCCCCTGGTGTTGTCGGTCTGCGCGTAAATTCCCGCGACGTGGCCGCTCGGCGGAATCGTCAGCGGCATCTCCGTCAGCGGGTCGGTCACGACGAGCCGCGGATAATAAATCGCGGCGTACTTTGTATCGTACAAATCGCGCTGGTTCTGGATGTCCGTCATGCTGGGAGTTCCGCCGCTTGCCGATGGCGCGGGGTCCAGAATCGCAAACCGGTACATCAGATTCTCGCATTGCGTGATCAGCGCATTTTGCGTGTCCTGATCGGTGCTGCCCGGCGCGGCGATAATGCTGATATTTTGTGCGTCGATGAGCGCGGCGATGCCGGTACGTTTTCCGGGGCCTAAGTCCATTCCGACAAAATCGCCGGAGGTCGGAGCGCTGCCGTCGGTGCCTCCGGCCATTACCCCGTTCAAGCCATCGGCGGCGGTCGGCATCGTGCTGGGGTTGGTAGTGGTGTTGTCCGAGGGAATCGATGGAGATTGCGGAACGCTGAGCAGGTTGGAACCGTTAATGATCGTCGTTCCGTAGAAATAAGGAGTCGTGCTGTCCAGCGTGAGACCCTTGAAGGTTTCGTTCACAGTTCCGTAGGAAGCAACGATGTCAAACTCGCACGTGCGCGCCCAGACAGCCACCGCCGGCGTCGCGCTGGTGTTGGCTTGCACCGCGGCCAGCTGCGCCGTCGTCAGTCCGTTGACCAAAAGCAGCCCGGATCCCTGAACGGTCTGCACTTTCGCGTAGAACTTCCCCGCGAAGACAACCGCGGGAACGGCAGTCGGCGTATAGACGGCTGAGCTTGTCTGCCCAACCCAGGTATCTCCCGCGCTCGGGGTGCCCGTGAGCGAGCGAATGGTCATTGGGTTTGCGCCCGTGACCGTTCCGACGAGGATCGCTTTCGCGTTGGTAGTGCTCTGAACGAGCGCCTCACCAGCGGTGAACGTTCCGCTCGTGACACCTCCGGTGACAGAGAAGGTGCCGCCAGTGTCGAACTCCAAAATGGCGCCGGCGTAGAAATTGGCCCCCGAATTCATGCTCACCAGGTTGTTGGTGCCGCCGCTGACGCTGGACACCGACTGCACCTGAGCCTGGGCGCGAGAGCTTGGGGTGATTTGCACCAATAATCCGGAGGGCGGCGTGCCGGGAACTGTGTTGCCCCAGATCCCCGGGTCGGCCGCGTTCAGTACGAAATTCGCGGCGTTCGCTACCGGAGCCAGTGGACTGCCCGCCGCGTTCGCCGGCGCGCCGGACGCCGTGACTGCCGTAGCACTGCTAAGCGCCACAGTGGTGTAATTCGGATCAAAGCTGGCGGCCAGCGCAGGGCTGAACCAAACGGTGTTGGTCGAACCGTCGTAACTCGAAACCGTCAGAGTCCCAGAGGCCGTGGAAATTCCGTTCTTCTGTTGCGTGAGCACCATCGTCGTGTTGACTTCCAGCCCCAACAGGCTCTGCAATCGCACGGACGTAGCGCCCGTCGCGCCGTTCGATCCCGTGGCCACCAGGCGGGTCATCAACGCCGGCGTGCCGGCGTTATTGGCAAGACCGCTCGCCGCCCCAGCGACCGCCGGCGGCGACGCCGCACTGGCCACGCGCTTGATGTACAAAAGCTGGCCGCCGTTGTTGAAGAAGCCGGCGACCGCATGGGGCAGGAAGTTGTACCCGGCGCCCGCATATCCAGGAGTAAAGTAGCTCCCAAACGTGCGCTCGAACTCCGGAAAGCTGGTAACCAGTACCGGCCCGAGTCCATCGAGCGGCCCCATCTGCGTCACCCCGACAAATCCGGTGACGCTGGTGCTCACTCCCTCGATGGGTTGTGCACCGCTTACTTCCTCGATATAAACTCCCGGCGAAAGGTAATCCGGCATGGCGCGTCCTCCTCAAAAAATCCCGTTGCGAACTACGAAAGCCGAAAATCGAGCAGATTGATGGGCTGGTCGTACTCGATGAACCAGCCGACGGTCTGCTGCAACCCACCCTGCGCCGCTTGGAGAAAAATCTCTTGCACCCTTCCCAAGCCGTCCAGGCCGTAATAGCCGTCGGCATCGCTGAACGCTCCTACTTCGTGATATTCCTCGGTGGGACTGCCCGCGTCGACAACCAGCGTCGTGCCATTCAAAAGCGCCGACGCCACCACCACGCCATCACCGGCGTTCGCAGTGCCCGCCAGCGTTGCCGCTCCACCAGTAGGAGTCGCGGTCACGATCTGTACCGTCGATGCCATCGCGTAGCTGCGATTGAACGCGTTCCGGAAGAAGACTGGTCCAGCGCTTGCGGCCGGACCCGGCCCAAGATGGTCCACGACTCCGTACTCCACGATCGTTCTCGAGGAATTTGAAAGCTGCACGATGGAGCCCGCGCCAAGTCCCGTGCGCGAGCTCAACTCGATCATCTGCGCCGCGGCGATAGTGTCGGCCTGCAAGCTCGGACTGCCCGTAACAGTAATCGTTACGTTTTGTGCGGAGGCGCCATTCAAATGGGCGAAATAGAGCGGTGAACGCAGCGCCGTTGTGTGCACCGCTGGAGGCGTATTCGGATCGTCCACGCCCAGCACCAACGCGCCGGAAAGAGCCGCGCGCGTGTTCGCGTTGACCACTCGCCCCTGAATGCGCATAGGCAACCGCCGCAGCGCCACCGTGCCAGCAAGGACCGGGAAGGGGCCGCTCGCCGGAACGCTCACCGTCAGCTGACTCTCGTGGAAACCCGGCGCGTCGAAGTACAGAATGAGAGTCGCGCTCACCGGGAAGGATTGCTGCGGATAGCCCGTGATCGCGAACAGCCCGTTTGGCGTCACCTTCGACGGCAGGTCCGGACGCTTGGTATCCACGTTGAGCCCCGGCACATAAAGGTTCCCGAGAATCTCGTCGGTAACCGCACCCGTGATAATGGCCCAGTAATTTGTGGTGCAATCGTCCTCGACGATGTACGACCAATTGCCGACCTGTACTTGGTATGACGTGCTCAAGTTCCCTAGCCTCCCGACACCGAAAGAATTTGCGCGTAGGTCGTCTGCTTGTCCAAAACCGGCGACGACTTGACCAACTCGAGGTCCGAATCGATCTTGGCGACCTGCACGAGATAGGTCACCGAAAGCTGGTAGGGCTCACCCAGCGCTTCCCACACTAGGCTCAACTCTTCGACGGTCAGCGCCTCCAGATTCACGCGCAACTGCTCGCTGGTGTTCGCCAAAACGCCTTGCAAATCCGCCCCGCGCAAAATCGCATGGTCGTTAAAAACCTGCAGTACCCGCCCCAGCAGGCTCTGCCGAGCAATCGGATCTGTGGCCATCGGCGTCACCAGATAGTGCAGCAGCACCGGCAGCGGCGTGCGCGCCAACTGGTTTGCGCTTTTCCGCTCAGCTGGTTCGTTCAACATCTCCGCCATGCGCGACACCTTGAAGAGCCACAGCGAAATTCCGGGAATCAGGTTCGAAGTTTGCATCTCGATCGGCGAATTCAGATAAATGGACACGTTCAGCGGCGCGGCAAGCGTGTTCGTGATGTTATTGGTCAGCAGCGTTTGCAGCGTGCCGCTGACCGCTCCGAGCACCGAATAATCACTCATGCGCATCCCCACGCACGATCGGACCGAACAGATTCTCGTGGCGGTTCAACAGATCCTGCAGGACTTCCAGAAAAGTCTTGGCATACGCCGGAGTGGTTATGATTCGCGTGTGCATTCGTGGCTGCGGGTCTCCCTCATAGAACTGGCCGAACTCCAGAATCACTTCGAACGCGTTGTGACCGGCGGTGAAGTAGTTCGCATACCGCGCCTCCGCATGTTCGGCAGAGCTCGACGGCGGCGACTTTTCACTCATTCAGTCCTCGAACGAGCGTGGAGCATTCGCAATGCCAGGACACGCGAGCCTGTGCAAATCCCGAGGGCGTTTCAGTGACAGGAGTTACACAGGAAGTTTCGTTGAATCCGTGCGCGGGGTGTGGGGCGCTGTGACAGAGACAGTTTACGATGCCGCAACCAGGAACGTGATCAGCGACCGGCTAAACGACAGAGTCGAACAAAGATGCAGCGGGAATAGGCGAACGCTTCGCAGTGTAACCAGGGGTGTTACACTCGCCGTCGCATGTTACGACAGGAGTTTACGAAGGATTGCGACCGGGGTTCGTTTCCGGCGATTGATCGGCAATATTGTATTTCTCGATCTTGCGGTAGAGGGTCATGCGCGACCAGTTCAGCTTTTGCGCCGCTTTGGTCTTGTTCCACTTCGTTGCCAGCAACACCGAGAGCAGCCGCGCGCGCTCGTCGCCCAACCGCTCCGGCTTCTCGAGACAACGCCGCAGGTGCATCGGCAAGTGCTCCGCACCTATTTTGTTCGGCAAGCGCATCAAAAAGAGGCTCTCGATGAGGTTTTTCAGCTCCCGGATGTTTCCTGGCCAATCGTAATCCAGCAGCGCATTCAGAAAGTCCTCCGAAAATTCCGGCATCTCTTGCGTAGCCATGGGTGCAAACTCCTTACAGAACTCGCGCACCAGAAGAGTGATATCGTCCCTGCGTTCCCGCAGCGGCGGCAGGTGTACGTGCGCCACGTCCAGGCGGAAAAACAGGTCCTGGCGAAACGTTTTCTGTGCGGTCATTGCCAGAAGGTCCTGATTGGTCGCGGCCACGAAGCGCAGATCGAGATGAACGCGACGCGTTTCCCCCAACCGGCAGACTTCTTTCGTGTCCAGCACACGGAGAATCTTGGCTTGCGCGACGGGGCTCATGTCCCCGATCTCATCGAGGAAGATGGTGCCGCCGTCGGCGGCGCGCAGCAAACCGTCATGTGTTTCGCGGGCGTCGGTAAAAGCGCCGCGGGTATGGCCAAACAGCTCGCTTTCCAGCAAGCTGTCGGGAATCGCAGCGCAGTTTACGCAAACGAAGGGCTTGTCCCGCCGGGAGCTTGTCTCGTGCACGAATCGCGCGGCTAACTCTTTTCCAGTCCCCGTTTCCCCGGTGACCAGAATGGTGCAATTGCTCTGCGCGGCCCTCATCAAGTATTCCTTGGTCTCCTGCAACCGCCCGCTCAGTCCGATCATTCGTGCGCCGTCTTTTTTGCCCGGATTCAGGGATCCGCAACCCGGCGCCACGGTTCTATCCAAGTGGCTGTTGACTCTCTCCAGAAAATCCGGTGGCGCAATCGGCAGCCGGACGTAATCCTGCAGTCCGGCCCGGAAAACGGCGATGGCCAGAGGCTCGCTGCCCTGGCGAGTTGCGAAAATGATCGGCAGCGCCGGTCTCGCGCGGCGGATCTCAGTAGCAACATCAAGCGCCCGATGAGAAGTCGTCGACACTTCTTCGACGATCAGAAGATCCGGACGCACATGTTCCAATCCGTTCAGGATGACGCTGTCTTCGCTGTCGATGGCGATGGAAAAAACCTCGAAGCTCTGGTGGCGCAGAAATACGCAAAGATCAGCAAAGGCTGTCGCGGGGGCGGAAAGGAATAAGAGCCTAGGCGTGCTCATGAAACTGACCCAGCTCGGAAAGTGCCCAGTGCGCGCCTGATGAGAGTGCGTTGAAAGATTCTACAGGAAGATCGGATTTCCAACTATCGAATTGCTATGAAACTCCTCGACTAGGTAAAAGCGCAACGCTAACTGTGGAAATCGCTCTTTCTGGCGTTCGAGCCGCACCGGGCTTTTGGCGAGCTACAGTATCACATCTGTGCGCCGCGGCAACGAAATAATGCATCACCATGCATATGCGTTCGCCTTCAGCATCGCATCCTTGCGATGCTTTGCCAGGCCGCGAGGAATTATTTGCGGACTCCCGCCTCAGTAGTTACCTCGAACGGAGGCTGATATGGAGAGCCGCGTAACTGGCGGACCGGGAGCTTCAGGTTCAAGACACCCGAACGCCCATTTCCCAGTTCCAACACATCTGAAACCGGAAATGGCGCAACCGCAGGTCCTGCAAGCCTCCATTCGTCGCCGGACTAGCTATAATGCTCATCATGCTGGTGTATGTTCCAAGGCTGTGCCTTGCCAAAATTGGGAGCGCATTTGAAATCAATAACATGCGAAGACGCCATGTAACATGTTACATAATTATCTCACTCACGTATGAGAGCGATACTTTCTACTGAAAAGCAATCACTATGTCCTGAGGGAGGAGAACTATGGCTCGAAGAATAGCCCTCTTTTTCATTATCTTCAGTGCGATTCTGCCGGTTGTGACAACGAATTCCGAAGCACAGTCCGTCATGACCCACCAAGTGCGAGAAGCGGTTCGCAATGGTCAGGTGAGAGCGACCGGGCGCCTCCCCAAGAATCAGGTTTTGCAACTCAACATGGTTCTACCGCCGCGTGACCCGGCAGGACTGAATACACTTCTGAGGCGATTGTACGATCCGACCAGTCCCAGCTACCGGCATTTCCTCACGGTGCAGGAGTTCACAGACCGTTTTGGTCCCACCAAGGAAAATTACGACGCCGTGGTACATTTTGCGGATACGCACGGTTTCACGGTCGTCGGCGGCACACGCGATGGTATGAACGTGCAGATCACAGGCCGTGTTTCGTCAATTGAATCCGCTTTCCATGTGACCATGCGCACCTATCGACACCCGACCGAGAACCGAATGTTTTACTGCCCAGATAAGCAACCCACCACGAAAATGAACTTCGCGCTCTGGCACATCTCCGGTTTGGACAATTACTCGACCCCGCGTCCCTTGTTCGTCAGGAAGAGCGATTATGCCAAGGCTCACGGCATCAGGCCGGAGGACGTTGTTCCCTATGCGACCACGGGTTCCGGCCCGTCCAGTTCTTTTCTCGGTAGCGACATGCGGGCCGCTTACTCCGGTGGGACGGCGCTGACGGGCGCCGGCCAGAACCTCGGATTGTTTGAGTTCGCAGGGACAGACTTGCATGATTTGACCGCCTATTTCACGAATGTCGGTCAAACCAACAATGAGATCGGTCTGCGTGCGAGCGATTAATTTGGCAGCGGAATGGGCACGGCGTTTTGGCAGCGCGTCCATAGGATCTGGAGTTTCAAGCTATCCATGGCCGCTTGGGTGACTTTCAGAATGACTTCATGACCGGTCCGCACCACCTTGGCTGCCAAATCGACGAGTCTGCGCCGCAGTGTCGTGGCGTAACTGTGGATGGGCAAGATGTCCTTCAGGTTATCCTCTTTAAAGCTCTCGAACAAAAAGAAACTGATTAACATCAGATAGTAGTAGGCCTGATTGGTAGCAAACCGCTTGAACGGAAGTTGCTCGCTTCCAAACTCCTTCAAGCCCCGATGGGGTAGCTCATCGGCGCCACGCTGATGGTGGTGGAAGATCAAGGAGCTGTCCTCTTCCCAGTATTTCCGAGATGCGCGCGGCATCCGTTCCAGAACCGGCTCTCCGGAAACTAAATTCGTCAGGATGATGTTGTCTGGCCGCGCAAATTCTAGCAACCGCTGTTGGTCATCGTATTGCGGACGCGTGTATAGCGCTTGGTAGGCTTTCGTCCAACTCTCACACTGGTAGGAGAAGCGCGCATAACTCCAGACTTGCCGTTCGTTGGCATATTCTTTCCATTTTTTCTTCGGGATGGCCTGGACCTTCTCCTTGATCGCATCGTAGACCTTCCCCGTGGCTAGGAAGCCGATGCCCAGGTCGTCAAACAGCGCAAAATTCTTCTCGTCGAAAAATCCGGCATCCAGCCGGACGATGATCGATACCGAGGCATCATAGCGGGTCCGGATCAAGCTCACGATGCCCCGGATCATCTTCTCCACATCGCGGCCGTAGTTGCTGTGCCGCTTGCCACGCCGGAAAATGGCATCGACGATCTTGCCTTCCCAAATCAACTGCAAGGGTTGGAATCCCTTGACCTTTTTATAGGTTGGGTCGCAACCTTCCCGCTGCAAGGCCTCATCGTTATCCATGACCATGGTGTCCAGCGTCAGCATCACCACCAGCATTTTCTCCCGCCGCAAGCGCCAGAGAAACAACTCCTGCAACACCCAGCGGAAAGCGCCGGCATGGAAAATGGCAAAGGCGCGGAAGAACCGCTTCATGGCATGCGAAGAGGCCATTTGCTTCGCCGGCATCTCGACCACTGCCTGGTAGCCCTCCTCCCCCTGCAGCTCATCGAAATAACTCAAGTGCCGGCTGGTGCCGTCGAAGAAGAAGTACAGCACTTGCAAAAACAGATTCCGCACCGATACCCCTTTGATGCTCTTCTTGATCCCTGCAAATTTGTGCAGCAGCAATCCTACGATTCCGATGGCCTCCAGATACTTCGCGAAAAACGCTAGTCCTCCGCGGCTGGTCAGCGTGTCGTCGGTCACTTCCAGCTTGTGGATCTTGCCGTTGGCTGTTTCCTGCATGTACGGACCTCCCGAAGGATAAAAGGCCATCGCGGGAAAAGGTTAGCAGAATCAGATAGCAGTGTACAGCTATATGATTGCTGTGGTATAAAATTCCAGTTAGCTTGCTTTCCACGGATGGCACTGCAACAAGTTGCGAATCTTCCAGCAACTGCGATGATACGGAGCAGACCCTCGACATGACTCAGGCAATCGGCATGGCGCCTGGGCTGGCCAGTTTGGTGGTATATGTCGGGTCCACCGATACCGCAATTATCAGCGCCATGACGAGTCACAATCCGCTGCCGACCACGATTGGCTGTTCTTGGGGCTGGACGCCGGCGGATACATCGACGCTCGACCCGTATTTCGAGAGGATGGCGGCGCAAGGCCAGACGTTTTTTGCGGCGTCCGGCGATAACTCCACGTGGTCGTCAAGCAACGAGGCCTGGCCAGCGGATGATGTGAATATCGTTTCCGTCGGTGG
This sequence comes from Candidatus Acidiferrales bacterium, assembly GCA_963804635.1. Lineage (GTDB taxonomy): Bacteria > Acidobacteriota > Terriglobia > Acidiferrales > UBA7541 > Acidiferrum. Next base: position 83,971 of record CAWDRK010000032.1, on the reverse strand, counting down.
CACGGATTTGATCACCACGGGCGCGGCGGGTTCTTGGCAATCGGAGACCGGCTGGGCAAATAGCGGTGGGGGCATCTCGCCGGACAATATCCCGATCCCTCTGTGGCAGAGAATCTCGGGCGTGGTTAACTCGAGCAACGGGGGTTCGACGGTTTATCGCAACGGTCCGGATGTATCGGCAAACGCGAACTTTACATTTTATGTATGCGCAAACCAGACCACCTGCACCGCCAACGAACTTGGCGGGACCAGCTTCGCCGCTCCCATGTGGGCCGGATATATTGCTCTTGTCAATCAGCAACTCGCTTCGAAGAATCAGGCGCCGATCGGCTTCATCAATCCGAGTATTTATGGGCAAAACGTGACAGCAAGCTACAACACCGACTTTCATGACATCACCAGTGGCACGTCCGGCAGCTTTTCGGCGGTGGTGGGCTACGATCTGGTGACCGGTTGGGGCACTCCAATGGGACCGGGCTGATCAATGCGCTGGTCAACGCCGCTGTGGCTTCGGGAATGGCAAAAGGGTTTTCTACGCCTTAAGTAGTCACCACAGTCCACTCAGCCGCCCTGGCTCCCGTCCACGTGTAAATCGGAATCACACTCAGCGTCCGTGATCGCATAAATTATCGTCAATGCTAAAAGCCAAAATTCCCGTTCCTCTGGCATTAAGGTTCCCGGGCGGCCAGATTTCTCGGGGTCAGCTCACAAACCGTCTACCTGTGGGTCGAAGGAGGACAGATTCCGCACTCCCGCGTCATAAGCCGAGATATCCCGTTGCGCAGCAGTATGAGAAGAGTAGCCAAGGATGCGCCGCAGCTCAGTTGGATAGAGCGTTCGCCTTCTAAGCGCGAAATACAATTTACCAAATCTTGCCGGAGCCGACGCAACGCACTAAAAAGTAGCCGGTTGCCACAAAATGCAGCAAGCTGTTTTTCTCCGTTTTGTTGGCCTTCTGTTCGCAATTTGGTGTGATTCGTCAGCCGAGCCGTTTCGCTCGGGTGTCGCCGCCGCCGCCAAGTTGCCGCAACTGAATTACTCGTGAATGTAATGTTTCAGCTTATCGGTTAATTCGTCAATCAGGTCGGCATTCAGAGGCTTAAAAGTGGTCTCAAGTTCTTGAATAGCGGCGGCTAACGATTCGCGAAGCGCCGGCAAAGTTTCTGAGCCTTGACGGCATGTTCTGATCTCCGTTAAGTTGCCCCGTATCTTCAACTCTATTGGCTGCCATGCCTCGTTCATCCGCGCAAGGCATGGCCAGTCAACAAAATCGGCCCACACGTTCGCCTTGTCCAACCCAACTTCAAGCGCATCCCTCACAAGTAAATTCATTTCTCGCTCAATCTTACGGGCAACATCTCGGATGGCAGCCGGGTTAGCGATTCTGATGCTCATACTTGAAAATTCGCTATTTCGCTCCAGGAACAAGAACCGGAAGCGGCAGGAGAGCTCAAGTCCTTTGAGAAGCAGCGTCGTCGATTGATCACCGAAGTCTCCCCGTCTTAGATATTCTACAAAGTAAAGATTGAACTCTCTGACGCCGTTGAAGTATTTCGTTCCGGAGGTCAAGATGACACGGAATGCGTGTTTCTCATCCTGCGACACGATTACCTGGCTGTTGTCAACCTCCAGTTGGCTCTGGAGAGAAGAAGTTACCACACTCGTAATTGCGTCGATCCACGAATCTCGAAACTTCGCATTTTTTATGAGCCGCTGAAAATCGCCCCATGTCGTCTCAGTGCTTGGAAGACCGAAGACCGACATCGGATTCCCACTTCCTACTGGCGTCAGAACGGCATCTGAAGGCAGATCATCTCCCGAGGACTCAAGTGCGGCATCGTTTGTACTGATAATGATCTGTTTCTGGGGCTTAAGCGTTGATTCCGGGTTCGTCCTCAAGTGACTGAAAATGGCTAACTGCATTTTTCGGACCAGCCCTAACACATCCTGTTGGTCCGGACTCTGTGGAACCTTCGGGAACCCGTTCTTCTCCCGGATCTTATCTACTACTTCCTGAAATTCCTGCAGGAATTTTACCATTCGATTGTCGGCATCGACGGTTAGGGCAGCTTCATACTCCTCAAACGTCATGGCCAAGGTTGATCGAGAAATTCCGATGTTGATTCCTTCCATATCCGAAAGCGTATCCGGTGGACCGTCGACATAGATGGGAATGATCCTCCGTTTGAAATTAGAAAAACTCGTTTCACGCTCTATTACGCGCATGAAATAGCCAAGCTCCATGCCGGTGAAACTATGGCTGGGCTTCAACTCAGCCGAGTAGATCACCACCAAGACGTCCGTTTGGTCTAGTCTCTTCTTGATTTCATCCTGAAACTTTAGCCCGAATCTCAACGCATCGTCGATGAAGACGTCTGCAAACGCTCCCAGCGCTGTTTGGATTGCGTTGTAAACTGCGATTGCAATTTTCTGGTCTTCTTTCGCGTAGCTGATGAATATCCGCAGAACGCGCGGTTTGGGCTCTAGAGTACCAGTCGACATCACTCCACTCCTAACGGGCGGATACCCGTCGGGAGGTTCAGTCTCCCGACGATCTTCAGAAAGATCTCGAAGACCATGTCCTGCAGATCGATTCGCTTCTCGGTGGCTGGCCGCTCCCGTCAGATCGTAATTCCATTCTACTTCCCGTGGCAGGTTGCAAAGAACAGTTTTTTTCTAACGCCCTTGCTGTGGCACGTGTCGCCACATAGAGTTTCTGCAATTGGGACAATTGCTCGTAATCCGGGGTTGCACGCTCTGGCATTTTGAAACATAGACAAAAGAAGAGACCGGACACAAGACTCACAACACAACCTGCTGCCGCGGATATACCTGCCATGAGCTGCGAGCCTCAAATCGGTATAGGCGTTCTGGGTGAGGTATACGGAACTTGAACCTCCAACGCGTGAGGCGGGCTGAAATTGCGGCGGGGTTTTTGTTTAGGTCATCGCGGTTCTTTCGTTCGAATAGCCATGTTCAAGAATTGGGCGACCGGAATTGGTGCCCTCTTGGAGTCTGACGAAGGCCTTCCGATGCTTGTTTTTCATCGGGGAGCGTGCTGAAGAACGCTCCCAACTAGGTTGCGGAATCCATGCGCAATCGCCCCCGACATCCGAAAAGACCCACTCTTTGTTTCCGACAATCCAATCCAGACTTGGAGACGTATACCTCACTTCGGCAGCCTTACCACACCAAGCCCCATCGTCCTGCGTTGGCGTTCGGGATATTTCTGCCGAGCCTTCTCCGCCTGCTCCTTCGTCTTGAAAGGCTTCGACAAGGGCGTGAACTGGCCATCGACGTATTTGAACAGCAGCCACTGCTCAACTATTTTAGCCATGACGTGTAGTTCGCCAAAACTTCAGCCGAGGCCCGAAACGGGGCGGTTCTGGTGGAGTAGGCGTCAATACGATTATCGACTCGGTACGGCAAGAAGACCCTGAGAGGGCGAGCCGGTGCGCGTGGAGCGCGCATATATAAAGGACCGGCCGAATGCTCGAGTTTAGGGTAAATAGCGTAGTGAATGGCCTTCGCATGGCCCCATGGCAAGGCTTTTTCCTGGGTGTCAGCTTGCATTGTTGTACTTCATTCCCTCCACCCCGCTGAAAAGTTCCAACGTTGCGGTTAAATTCGCTACATGCGAAATTCGCTAACGCGCGTGATACACTTCACGCGAGGTGCGCGATTCTCTCCGAGAGGATTGAGCCCCCTCTATTATCGACTCCTTGTAACCGAAGTCTTCTGGGGCTTGTGCCTTATATCGGTGCCGAAAACCCCGCGCCTACAAACCCCCGCTTGCAGAGGCCAGGAGGGTTTTGGCTTGGGCTAGCTCGGGGCGATCGGAGCGGATGCCTTCGCAATTCTTCAGCAGTTGGGTGTAGTAGGTGCTCGCTTTCTGTTTCTGCTGGACCTGCGTGGCGGCTTGCGCAGCGCCGTACAGACCGTTGAAGCGATTGGGGTCGGTGCGCAGGGAAATTTCGTATTCGGTCAGCGCTTCTTGCGGACGCTGCAGGTCGAGCAGCATGTCGGCAAGCATTTCGCGGGCGGGCAGTTCGGTTTCGGCTTTGCCGACTCTGTCCTGGCTGTCGGCAACGGCGCGCAGCTGTCGAACCGCATCATCGGAGTTGCCCGCAGCGTAAGCGGCCCAGGCCAGCACAAGTTGGTGCTCGTCCTTCAGGCCGTCGGCGAGGTAGGGCCGAGGACCTTTGCGCGTGGCTTCGAGCAGTTCGTCGTAATGCTTCAGCGCATCTTGTGCGGCGGCTGCATCGTGAAGATGGCCGGCGGCAATGGCGCGTCCCCAGTACGTAACTAGCCGAACGTCGGACGGTGCGCCGGCGATGGGTTGCAGGGCTAGCGCTTCTTTCCACTGGCGGCGCTCGAGAGCATACTTCGCGGGTCCTTCCGCCTGGCGCACCAGCAAATAATTCTCAAATTCGTGGTCCATTTGTTCGAGGCGAATCGCTGCGACCTGCTCGATGGTCGCTTTGGCGCTGGCGTCGTCGCCAATTTGCATGTACGCGTATTCGAGGAAGTCCATGGAATGTACTTTGTGATGCATCACGTGATGATGCGCAGCCATGGTATCGGCGACGCGAATGGCGGCGAGGTTAGAGTTAATGTCGTCCTGCCAAAGTCCCAGGCGCGCGAAGATGTGCGAAGGCATGTGCACGGCGTGCGGGGAAGACGGCGCGATGCTGGCGTATTTGCGCGCGGCGGGAAGCGCGAGACTGGCCATCGCCGGATTGTCGCAACTGTGGATGATGTAGTGCGCGATGCCCGGATGATTTGGTTGCTCATCATAGAGCTTGTTGAGGATGGCAACGGCGGCTTTGGCGTTGGTAAGATTGGGGTCGCGGTCGGGACTCGATGCGAGAAGCGAGAGCGCGTAGAAGATGGCGGCTTCGTGGTCGTTGGGATTACGTTCGTGGACACCTTGCATCGCCTTGGCGTAAGCGTCGGCGCGCTGATTGTGGTCGAGTTTATCGGTCTCAGAGTAAAAGACGGTGAGCGCCAGGATGTAGTCGCGTTCGCGGGCGGTCGGCGGCTTGAGGGAGCGAGCTTTGGCGAGGAGCTCGGCGCCTTGGGCGAGGTCGGCTTTGGCGGGGCGATTCCAGAGTTCGTGGTAAAGAGTCATTGCTTGTCCCCAGTAAGCCATCGCGCAGCGCGGATCTTTTTTGGCGACTTCCTCGAATTGCGCGTCGGCTACTTCGTACTCGAAGGAATGCAGAAGTGCGACGCCGCGCTCGAATTGCGACTGCACTGCGGGAGCGCAGGAAGTCGCGAATGAGACGGTGCCGAGTTTTTCGTCGACGTCGTGATGGTGCGGCGGCTCCTGAGCGGAGAGCGAAAGTAGTGCGAGCGACAGAGTGCCAATGAGAGCGAGAAGAGCGAATTTTGCGGCCTTCATGGTGACTCCAATGTAAGACTTAGAAGCGTATTCAGGGCAAGAGGGGATGTCAATGCGCGGCCGTCATTGGCGATGGGAGGGCCGCGGAATTCTCGCCATTGGAGTAGCCCCGGCCATGAGGCTAAGTCATGCTCAAGCAATGGCATGTAAATCTTCAGGTCAAGCCAAGGCTGCTCGATTTTTACGGAGCACAGCCCGGCGGCTGCTACGCAAGTAGCTATTCGCTGCAGTAGCTCAACTATCAAATGTTCAGGCCTCGGGACTATGTGGACAGAGCGAACGCTACCTTTGTCGCTTCTATTTCTTGTGAAAAGCTGGTCAACCCCGTACTTCCTGTAGAATGCGCGCGCCGCGTCGTCTCTCGCATCGACGACAACACCTGTCGATGCGATTTGCTCGCTCAGTTTGAGACTGCGGTATAGAGCGTCCATTAATAATTAATAATAAGATCTCGGCGAAGCCTTGGCCACGAGAGTCGACACCGACGGTCAGGCGGCCAAGAAGGGTCGCTGAAACAAGAGGATATTGCGGGAGTTTTTTTGCGAGTTCATCCGGAAGATCCCCCAGCTCTATGGCGTACTGTGAGAGGGTGTAGTAACCGGCGATGGTCTTGCCATCAGGTGTGAGAATAAAGGGGGCTGCCGCACGTTTTTTGGCGTCCGGGCCGGCCTGCTTTTGGAGATAGGCATCAAGCGGTTCGACACGCAAGAAAGAGCAGCTCGGTCGTGTTGTTGGCCGAGCGGCTCGAATGCGAACCTGGTTTCGTCGCGTTCGTTGGTCAATTAAAGCCCCATATTCTTCTTGTAGTGTTCGGCTGCCGTGCGAGCAGCTTTGTTTGGCGATGGTGGATTGAGGACAGAAAAGTCAGCGGACGCGTTTCCTAGCAACGTCGCCGAGGCTCTAAATCGTTGGAAAGGAGCCCACCTCATCGGTTTCAACAACGCATGAGCATTGCTGTCTTTGGAGCGGTACTTAAATTCATGGGCAGTACCTGGTATGTAGCCGGGATTTTCTTCGGCTTGAGCCTAGTTTTCCTTCTGTCATGGGGACCCCGCCAGATGGCAGCTGCGCAGACAGTGCTCAATCTGCCTGATTGAATACTCTGAACCGACAAACGAAAGCTAGTACCCAAGTTGCCGGCAAGCATTCGCGGAAACCTGAATCCCTCGCGAATCCGGGCTGGCCAAATTGACGAGAACGCCATTTACCGGGAGCTAGCACGTGCGGTGCCCGCCTTTGGACACGCATAGAAGTCGAAGTGCACATCTACTACGCCTTCTTTTGTGTTTCGCGTGAGATGCACGTCCTGCCAAGATGCATCATTTGGCAGCAGTGACTTGTTCCGTTTTAGTAGCTCGTCAACCAGAGCTTTGTTGAAGGGCTCACCCGGTCGCAATTGTGGTTTAAGCTGATTTTGGGAACTCTCGTCCAAGCCAAGGAAGTCCACCTGTCCAACGCGGTATTGTTTGCCTTCATCTATTTTCATTATTAAGTCGATTGCCCCGCGACCATCGTTATTGCGGACTACGGGCTCAGGCACCATGTCGATGTAGCCTTTGGTGGCATATAGTTTAGTGATTTCCTCCATCGAGCTTCTGACTTTAGCAGCACTGAAAAGGTCTCCACGCCTGATATGCACGCGTTGGTGAAGTTCACTCGCCGAGAAGGCAAGAGGGGTCCTGTCCGGGTCCGCAGGTTTGAAGCGAACACTGCCCAGTCGATACTGCCAGCCTTCCTCGATATGCAGTGTCAACGCATACCGGTTGCGTCGTTCGTTTCCGTCGAGCAGCCGAGCGTCGACTTTCACTTTGGCCTTGAAATAGCCTGAATCTTGCAATGTTCCGCGTATGCCGACGTCTTGCAGCTCTTCCAGCCAGTCCATTTTTGCGTCGTCGTGAAATTGCGGGGACTTTATCGACCGAATGATTCGGCTACGGACGGATTCTGAAATATGAGTTGCCGGTGCAAATTGGATAGACGCGATAACTACTCTCGGCGTTGGCACCGGTTCAGGTTCCTGTGCTCTCGTCTCTGCCTGCATCGCGCTGATTTCTTGTGCGAGTGTGGGGTACGGAAGGCATCGTTCCAGTCGCGGCGGCAATTGGGCATACACCACGCCGTACGGTGAGAACACCTGAACTAGGGCCAGTATGGCGAATCGCGGCTTCACAGGCCCTCCATCACATGCATCATAGACTCAATTCTTCTGGGCCACAAAGCAGCTTTCGTGACTAGGTCTGACAAGTGAAATCTCCTACCGGGATACCGGGCGCTTGTACGGTTTCCGGACCTTACAGCGCTAAGACTTATCAAGGCACCGGTGGCGAGGCCGTTGTTGAAATTGATGTCGGTCGATCCTCGCGGTGACTAACGGGTTCTACTCCGGCTCCGCGAAAGCCCCTTGTAAGCCCAAACGAGGCCGAAGCTGGTTACTGAGATTTAGCGGAAGAGTGGTCGAGGGACGCCACTGCGGCGCGCAACTTCTCTTGGTCCAGTCCTTCGTGCGAAAGGACAACATTGCCCGAGGAGTCGATCAGCAGGAAATACGGGATACCGTGAGGCGGAAGCTTTTCGATGTACTGCGAATCGACGTGGTAATTGGGCCACGGCATTTTGTGTTGCGCCCAAAAATCCACGGCTTTTTGTTGTCTCTCGTCTTCGTCGATGCTCAGCATGACGAGGCCCTTGTTTTTGTTTTCCTCATAGAAGCTTTGCAGATCGGGCAGCGATTCGCGGCAGGGCTGACACCAAGTGGCCCAAAAATCGAGGAGCAGCGGCTTGCCTTGGAAGGACTGCAGCGGGACGTCGCGGCCGTCCGAGCTTTTCAGCATAACTGCCGGGAGGGGCTTACCCACTAGCTTGGCCAATTCCTGACTCCGTTTGCTTTCAAATTGTTTGATTAGAACGGCAGTCTTAGGAGGAACAAAAGAAAACGCGCCATCCGGGAACGAAGTGACGTCTAGTTCAGCTACTGAATACAAAGCTGTGCCCTCACTGACATATCGTTCGGAAGGGTCACTGGGCACAAGTTCCCCTTCGGTGCGAATTGTGTACTTGCGGATCAGCCGAGATTGCTTGTCGATCCAAAAGGTAAAAACAGTGGTGATCTCCCCACCAGAGCGTGGTTCCTTAGCCTACATCGGAATGATACGAACGTTATATCTCTAAGACTCTCTTCTAGAAAAGATTGAAAATATTGGCCGGTAATAAACGACAAAACAGAAGTTGGGGCGCGAAGAGATTGCGTTTCATTCAGAAAAGAGGATAGTGGAACTGCTGCGGCGGGGATGTCGGCGGCGGAGACGACAGCGGCGGGCTTTCGCCGGGGATTTGGGAGCGTGCAGTCGATGAAAGAGCAGGCGCGAGGAGCGTGGGGGTGGGGCGGGCTGGAGGATCGCATGGGGGATTTGCGATTTGGATTGCGGATGCTGCGAAAGAATCCAGTGTTAACGCTGGTGGCGGTGCTAACACTGGCGCTGGGAATCGGTGCGAACACAGCGATCTTCACGCTGCTGTATGGGCTAGTGCTGCGGAGTTTGCCAGCCGCAAACCCCGGACAACTGGTGAAAGTGGGGGTCGCGAGCCGGGCGGAGTTGGAACAAGAAGGGGTTTACATGACGTACCCGATGCTGAGGGTGTTTGAGAAGGAGCAAACGTCTTTCCAGGGGCTATCGGGGTGGAGCGAAGATACGGTGCAGATGAAGGATCGCGAGGGGGCGATCCGAGCATACGTGGCAGGCCTAGTGAGTGGAAACGCATTTGGACTGCTGGGGCTGCAGCCGTATCGCGGGCGATTGATCGCCCCTTATGACGACGTGAAGGGAGGGCCAAGCGGAGGTTGGCCGGTGGTGTTGGCCTACGGGTTCTGGAAGGATTTCTATGGGGGTTCGGAAGATATTGTGGGGAGGCAGATCACGATTTCCGACATGCCGTTGACGGTGGTCGGGGTTACGCCACCGGATTTTCGCGGAGTATGGCCGGGCGAGGAAGTGAAGATGTACATGCCGCTGCAATTTGTGGCGGTGCTGGAAAAGAAAGACGTGTTGGAGGCAACAGATAACCTGTATGGCGTTGCAGTGATCGGGCGGCTGAAGCCGGGAGTGTCGCTAAAGCACGCAAACGCGGAGGTAGCACAATTACAGCAAGGCTTGTTCGCGCAGTTCATTCCAGATCGCTTCAAACACGATCCTTTTTTCGAAAAGGCGTATTTTTTGGTGAGCTCGGCGCGAAGTGGGCTGCCGAGCTACGTAACACACACGTACGAGAAACCACTGTACCTGATGCAGGGGCTCGTGGCGGTGGTGCTGCTGGTGTGTTGTGTGAATATCGGGGGATTGATGATGTCGCGGGTGGCGGCGCGGCAACAGGAATTTGCGGTGAGGACGGCGCTAGGGGCGTCGGCGCAACGGCTGGTGAAGCAGTCGCTGACGGAAAGCTTTGTGATTGCGATCGCGGGAAGCGGGTTGGGAGCGCTCGGAGCGTGGTACGGAAGCGGGTTTGTGCTGCGATTCTTTCGGGACCCGATGATGGGCGAGGCCGTTTCGGTGCACCCGGACAAGATGGTGTTCTGGGTGACAGCGCTGTTCGCGGTGGCGACCACGCTGCTGTTCGGGACATTGCCAGCGTGGCGTGCGACATGCACAGATCCAGGAACCCTACTGAAGACGCGAACGGCCGTGGGCGGTCGGCGACAGATCGCGGGACGCCTGCTAGTGCCGGTCCAAGTGGCGTTGTCGCTGGTGTTGGTGGTCTTGGCTTCGCTGCTGTCGGAAAGCGTGATCAAGCTGCGCAACGAGGAAACCGGATTCGATTTGGACCACGTGACGATTCAGACTTCGCAATTGCATGTACTGGGGCTGAAGGGCGAAACGAAGCTAAATCTTTATCAGCGAATGGTGGATCGGCTAATGGAAATGCCGGGGATGGATGCGGCGGCATCGACATCGCAAACGCCGATGACGGGAATTAAACTGACCGCTGATTTTCAGGCGTTGTCGGAAGGAGCGAACCCTCCGGAAGATACGCAGATGGCGTACAACGACGTGGGACCGGGATATTTTCGCACGATGAAGACGCGGATTGTGGCAGGCCGGGAGTTTGACAAGAATGACCGGCAGCTGAACGTGTGCATCTTGAACCAATCTGCCGCGGAGTTCTTTTTTCCGCACGAACAGGCGCTCGGGAGATACGTGCGGAATCGGCCAAATAATGAATTTCAGCAAACGGTGGCCTGCCAGGTGGTTGGACTGGCGGAAGACGCGAAGTTTTACGATGTGCGACAAGGGCCGCCCAGGACGATTTATTTGCCGTTATCGAAGGAAAGGATCGACGAGCTGGGGAACCTCGTGTTCTTGATGAACACACGGACAAAAGCGCAAGCGGTAGCGGCGTTTCGCAAAACAATCTCGGAGCTTGCACCGACGATTCCGCTGGTGATCTTCGTAACAATGCGGGAACAAATGGATGCGGCGCTGGGGAGCCAGGAGTTGATCACGTTGCTGGCGAACTTCTTTGGGCTGCTCGTGTTGCTGCTGAGCGCGCTGGGATTGTATGGACTGCTTTCGTCGAGCGTTACCCAAAGACGTAGCGAAATTGGTTTGCGCATGGCAGTGGGGGCGACACCCGGGAATGTAGTGTGGATGATTTTGAAGGACGCGTTGGGATTGCTGATGTGGGGAATGCTGTTGGGAGCCGCTGGGTTGTTCTTCGCGACACGATTTGTGCGGGCGATGTTGCACGGCATTTCGGCATACGACCCGCTGACACTTGTCAGTGTGGCAGGAGCGTTAGTCATTGTCACGATTTTGGCGGCACTCATGCCAGCACTTCGGGCGGCCAGGCTAGATCCGTTTGAGACATTGAAGGCGGAATAGGGCTCACCCTAGTTGTGGTTTCGCTTTGGCTAACCGAGAACCGTCGATTCGTGCATCTTGGCGCCGTCCGCGTGTTCAAGTGCGCGAGAACAAACCGGAAAAGTAGGCACGTTCAAATGAAATCGGGTAGAGTACAAAATGTGGTGGGCCTCGGTATGAAACGCGTGTCTGTAAAAACTGAAGTCCACATGCTGGCAACGGACGAATTGCTAAAGCGTATGCCGAAAGAGCAGGCGATCACTCTTGTCCAGGGCATTGTGCGCCGAATGGAAGAGTCATTGGACGTTCCCGACATTCCCGCCGCGAAAGCCAGAATGGAAAAAGTCTTAGAAGAGTTAAAGCTGTCTTAACCTGCCACAGCTGGTAAACGCTTAATCGTACATGTTGCTCGCAGTACCGCGGATCGTCAAAAATACCTTGGCCCTGAAGGCTTCCCCGAAAAGTGTAAAAACACACGCGTGTTCGAAACTTTACCGGTTTTACTTACCAGGGCTAGTCGGAAGGAAGACACGCTGAACCAATAACTCGGTCAAAAAGTTGCGCGTCCTTTTCGTTGACAAATCCATATTCCGCCTGAACCCATCCTTGGAATCTAGCTCGCCGCCAACGCGTTTCTGGGTCCAGATAACCCCAGTCGTCTTCACCGACGGAACGTCGATGGTCGTCGAAAATTATCCGATTCACGATACGCGCAGAAGGTAGTCGTTCCCGGTCAACATCCAATCGGTCGCGCTGTGGACCATAGGAGACCACCAAGAGAAATTCGCCAACACGGGGACCAATGTCAAAGCCATACACTATCGGGGGCGCGTCTGTGGCACCTTCTCGAACCCTAACTTCGTTCACAGGGACAATATCCCAGACTCACTGTTAGAAATGCGGTGGTGATAATCAGGATAATAAGCCATTGCTTCGGCCGCTCGGCTGGAAAGAGTTTTGTCACCTGGCACCATCTCTGCCTATTAGGTCAGACACCAGTGCGAATTAGAAGTGCCGCGAAAAATTCGGTCAACTCTTGGTAAACGGCATTCCCGTCCATGTGGAATTTCAAGTGATTTCCGATTACCCGCACGACTTACCAGGCAAGTTGGAATTACTTACGAGTTGTGGACTTACGAGTTCCCCGTCATCCGCCCGCAATCGCGATGGCGGCCCCCGTTTTGAGTGTAATCGCCTGTTCGCGCCAACTACAGAATGCGAACGTCACTGAGCGTGAATCACACCGCCATTCAGGTCGAGCCGGACTTCTCTGCCCCACGGCGTTCTCACGACGAACGCCCTACTGTCTGCGGAAAACCCTAAGGTACTTCCCGCCAACCATAGGGGCCGACCAGTGCTGGTCAGACTTGCATGGGCCTTCAGTTCGTCCGCAGTCCAAATGTCTTTTAGCTTGTACGTTCCGAGCAAGTCTTCGCCGCCGTAGCGGTGCTCTCGGTAGATTCGCAGGACTGTGAAGTCAGAAAAAGGCGGGGTAATCGAGACCAACACCAGATATTTTCCGTCATCGCTGATGAACGGCAATGGTATGCCTTCCCCTCCCGGGAATGCCATACCTACGTCCCAGTCATGTGACCAGAAAGGATTTGTGGTGGTGAAATTGTCGTTGATGAATTCTTCTCGTCGGAGGACGCGATAACTGACCCGCGTGATGGTTGTGACCTGTTGGTCTGGATTCGAGTATTCAAATTCCATGGCCACTAGGAATTTTCCATTTGCGGACGTTGCAGCCCCCACCGCAGGGAACAGAGGGCCAGCCCATACCGCTGATGTAAGCGCCAGAAGCGATACAGCGACGGAAGTTAGTCGGCTGAGTGGTTTCACCACGATATCCCTCCTTCACTGCGACGTCGCAACTAAGTCTACGCGCCCAATCGTAGGATTCGAGAAAATAACTGTTGAGAGATCCCCATTAAACTCACAACGGCGGATTCTAGCAATTCCCTTCGTGTGTTGTCGGCTACCCGGAACTAATGGGACCAAGTCCTGGTAAATAGCATTCGCGTCCACATGAAATCCGCCGCGAAAGGGAGCTCGTCAAATAGACGAGAACGCCACTTATCAGGAGTGGCCAGCCTTGATCGCGGCAGAATCCAAAATTCAAGTCGGAGTCAGAATGGGTGCTAATTGCGATTTTTCTTGGACTGTGAACTCTCGTGTTTTTGAGAAGCTCTCTTGAATCTCATTCGTAACGCAACCGAGCTGATGCCCCCGACGATGGCTCCAGCCAATATGAAGGGCAATGCAAACCCCCCGGGGATTCCGCTGAGATAGCCTCTTGAGCTATACATCATTCGTTCAATCGGAACCGCTGTCGCTACGTGGCCTACAATGGCTCCAACCATGAATAAGAGAACATTCGGACCATTGATGCGAAATCGAGGAACGCACGCCAACACGAGCATCCCGAGAAGCGCCATGCAGAACAGGTAAAAGATGGGAAAGAGAATCGCGCCTGGTCCCATAAGTATAAGCTACCAGGATGGAAAGTGAATTAGCCTTGGAAATGTTCTCGATTCGCCGAATCGGTATACGCTACTCGAATCAGAACTAATCCCCCGAGTGTTCATCTTGTAATACAAGGACGGCTCGCTCACAGGGCCGTCAACTCCTGAGATACAGCGTTCCCGTCAATTTGGAGTACTACTTCACATCTCCGAGTACGCGACGCAGGCACTGACAGTGGGAATCTTCAATTCGAGGGCGACGGTGCAAGAGGTGAGCGCGTTCTGCGATAGAGAAAATAATCCGCACAGGCCACAACCAACGCTGCCAATCCTTGCAGGAGGAGTATGCGTCCGTGATAGTCCGACCAAGCCCAGATGCTTATTGCGGAACAAATGGCCCCCACAAAAACGAAGTAGCCGATGTTCACCCACTTCGCGAGTCGTGACCCAAGAAGCTCAAGCACGATTCCCAGAATTGGGATAGCTGCCCTTAGTACGAAATGAAACCAAACTGATTTGTTTCGACTATCTTGCTCTAGCAGGTGATTGAGGAGTGCGACTTGTTGGGCACCGCCATACATCAAGTAAATCGCCGCTCCGTTAGTGAGAGAGACCCAAAACGAGCGCAGTATTCTCATAGAGTGCAAACGTCTGCTTCCCCATGATGGCCGGACTGAGCACCATTCCCATTGGGACATATTTAGGCGAGTGCCCTTAACGTCACTTGGACGTATTGCAGCATTCGCGGAAACTTGAAATCTGTAGGGGATCCTAGCTGGTCAAATCGACGTGAACGCCAGAATCGGGACGTAGCTCCTCGGTGTGGTCCGCAGAGTGTACCTTCCTTCAATGTGAATTAAGGTGTCGGCGCTTTGGATGTTTGCGCTTTTGAGGCCTGCACTTTCGAGGCAGCATCTATGGACTCTTTGAATTGCTTGAAAAGCGGAACGTCCGGAGTGTCGAGTCCGTCCTTCTGGTGATGCATCCAGATCGGTCCTGTCAGCGACCCATCTGGGTTGAAGAGATAGACGAAGAAGAGGTCGTCCCGTCCCGCCACCTCAGGACCAGCACCCACCTTGTCGCCTCCCTTTGCTTTAGGTTGGTTCGAGCCCAGTTCATCGTGGGCGCCACTCTCACCGGGACCACTACCGACATTCCCGGCGACGCCACCGTTGACACTGACAATCCGACCTTTGCGAACCACGACGAGAATTTCGGCTTCGCGCCGTTTGACCGTAATCAAATATCGGTTCCAGTCATGAAAAGCGTTTTGCACATTCAAAATAGCATTCCTGTCTTCAGGAAGAAGGTGGGGATTAAAAAAGTCTCCGTCCCAGGCTTCTACGTACACATAACGGCAATTCAGAAGAATTGCAGTGGGCACCTGCTCCTTCTTATTTGACGGGGTTTGGGCGGAAGCAACTGATGTGATGAGAACGCCGATGGCGAGCCAGGCTAAACGCATGAAGGCACCTCCGAGTAATCGTCACTTAGAAGGATTCTATCCCCCGTCAAAGGGTTGCGTGAAGGGGTCCAAATCCTGAGAAACAGCGTACTCGTAGATGTGGAATCGGCCCGAAACCACCACTTGTCCGCGAACGCTACAAATCAGGAGTATGCCCATCCTGACGTAATCAATCTTGCTCGCCTCAAGTGTAACCTCGACCCGTTGAGTTACTTAAACCAACTAAGATCAAGCTTAGTTCGTCACAAGATCAATGAGCAGAATTTCTGAATCCTCCCGTGACCGGTCGAACAAAATCCGGCTGCCATCGGGAGTAATATCAAACGTCCGCATGATGGCGGGACTGCTCAGCCGCGTCAAACGCCGTGAGCGCATCGTGGTAAGGTCCAGCAGCCAGAAATCCTGCTCGGCCAACGTATGTCCGAGCATGTAAACCAGGCCCGTGCCGTCAGGCAAGAACCGCATACGCTCACCTTCCCGCTGCACTTTGATTTCTGGCAGCTTCGCGGGCGTACCATCTGGATGCAATGCCAGGAGCGGCGCGAGCGTGAACAGCTGCGGCCCACAATAGACGATCAGGTCCCCGCGTGGAGACCACACAGGATCCAAGAAAGGCCCTGTTGCTAGGCGAACCGGCGAGCCGCCGTCAGTGGGCAGTTTGAACAAGCCCGGCCCGCTGCGGTCGCTGCCGGAAACGACAATCCATTTGCCGTCGGGAGACCAGGAAGCCGTACCACGAACATCAACATCGCTCGAAAGAGAGCGAAGTCCTGTTCCGTCCGCTGCCATTACGTGCATCTGCTGTTTTCCGTCTCGCCTCAGTGCAAACGCAGCGCTCGCCCCGTCCGCCGAGACGGCCGCGGGCGACTGGAGCGCGCCTTCGGAGCCTTTCCAAATCTCCAGCGCTTTCCCATCGCGATAGCTCCACAATCCGTCAGCACCGTCCCGTGAAGATAAGTAGAGCAACGATCCGCCTCCGAAGCGCGGCGCCAGGGCGCGCACGGTGGGCATTTGGAAAAGCTCGACATCCTTTTCTTCCATAATGCGACTTGTTATCGGAACGCTCCACAGGTTGACCTGAGTGTTCACGACACTTGCGGCAAGACGCCGGCCATCCGCAGCGCTCGCCAGGGCTGTGTATTGTTCCAAACCCGAACTCACACGGTAGGAAGTTCTGGTTTTTTCATCGAACGCCCACAACCAAGGGCCCGCCCCGTCTCTATTGTGCGCAACGAAAAGAACCGTCCGGTCGTTGATTGGGGTCGGGTACGCAATATCAATGTTGAGATGCGTGAGTTGTTCCGGTTCTCCCCTATCCGGTGGAATACGCCAAAGGTCCATCTCTCGCGTGGCTGGCCGTCCGCGTACAAAGTAGATCCAGCGTCCGTCCTTCGACCAGACCTGATAATGGTTGTGTAATCCAGGCTCGTTTTGCACGATCCGGCGTGGATTGGCACCGTTGTGATCCGCCACAAATGTAGGATCGCCCGCCTGCCACGTGTGATAGACCAGCCGGGTGCCATCGGGCGACCAGGCAACCTCGGCGGCGGCTTCATCTAGGAAGTTGTGCGGCGCCCCACCCATCAGCGGCCATAGCATGAGCTTCCTGCCTTCTATGCCCGCGCTCCACACTTCTAATCCGTCCGCTGAGAATCCAGCCGCACGGAGGGGCGCACGCGCATCTCCGATCCGACCCTGAGTAAGGTTCGCGAGGCCGCTACCGTTGCCTTGAATAAGCCAGATGTCGAACGTGCCGCTTCGGTTGGAAATGAACGCGAGAAATTTACCGTCTGGGGAGATAGCTGGATCGGTTTCGACTCCTTTGAAATTGCTGAGTCGTGTGAACTGCGCATTGGAAAGAGGGTTCTGGGCTAAAGGGCGAGGCCGATTGGCGACAATCCACGCACCGAATCCTGCCACGAGTAACACCACCAGAATCCAGGGCAACCAGGCGAAACGCTTCGGCGCGACTATCGCCGAAGTAACCAACCGCGAACCGCTGGAATCAGCTTCACGTTTGAGGCGCTTGAGGTCCGCACGAATTTCAGAGGCGTGCTGGTATCGGAGGTCCCGGTCCTTCTCAAGAGCCTTATTGATGATGCGTTCCAACTCCGCAGGCAGGTCAGGATTCAGCCGCACAGCGGAAGTCGGTGTCCCGTCCAGAATGGCGTGGAATATCATTCCCGACGTGTCGCCCCGGAATGGCATCTGACCCGTCGCCATCTGATAGAGCACGGCTCCAAACGAAAACAGGTCAGTGCGAGCATCCAGTTCCTTGCCCTTCACCTGTTCCGGCGACATGTACGCCACGGTGCCAATCGCCGTGCCTGGGCTGGTCAGGTGTTCCTCTGCGTCGAGTGTCGCGGCTGTCGCCTCAGTTCCCGATACTGGTTTGGAAGCGACCTTCGCCAAACCAAAGTCGAGTATCTTCGCGTGGCCACGCTTGGTCACAAAGACGTTGGCGGGTTTAATGTCCCGGTGGATGATGCCTCCGGCGTGAGCCGCGTCCAGAGCGTCGGCGAGTTCAATCCCAATAGACAGCAGGTTCTCCAACTCCATTGGGCGGTCGCCAATCTTATGCTTCAAGGTCACGCCTTCCAGATACTCCATGGCAATGAAAGGCTGACTGTTGTGTTCGCCGATTTCATGGATGGTGCAGATGTTTGGATGGTTGAGGGCGGAGGCAGACTGTGCCTCACGGTTGAAGCGAGCCAGAGCTTGTGAATCTGGCGAGAACCCGTCTGGTAAAAACTTCAAGGCTACGAACCGGTGGAGCTTGATGTCCTCAGCCTTATAAACCACACCCATGCCGCCGCCGCCGAGCTTCTCGACGATGCGATAGTGCGAGATGGTCTGGCCGATGAACGATGAGGAGTCCGCCATTTGGCGCTCATATTAGGTTGCGCCAGACGGCAAGTCAACGAAGCCAGACTGCTATCATTCTTTCCTGGCCTAGCCAGGCCTCGCAGAACCCCCCTGTTGTTCACTCCATTTTACGGCTTCTCCACCACCGGAAGCTCCACAAAGCTCTCCTGGCCGGGAGCATGGTACACGCGCTGCACCGCTTTGCGGTAGTCCTCGGGCTTGGCCCAGAAAATATTCGGCACAAAGGTCTGCGGATTCCGGTCATACAGCGGGAACCAACTCGACTGGATCTGCACCATGATCCGATGCCCCGGCAAAAAGACGTGGTTGGCATTCGGCAGAGCAAAGCGGTAGAGCAGCGGCTTGTCGCTGGCGACCGGCTTTGCGTTCTCCAGGCTTTCGCGATAGCGCCCGCGGAAAATGTCCGCCGAGACCATCAGTTGGTAGCCGCCCATCGCCGGCTGTCCCGCCACTTCGTCGGGATACACATCGATCACTTTCACCACCCAATCGGAATCTGACCCGCTTGTTGACGCCACCAGATTCACCACCGGCTGCCCGCTGATCTTCTCTGGCGCGCTCAACACCTCCGAGACATACACCAAAACATCCGGCCGCCCGGACGCCTCTCGCTGGTCATCCACCAGCCATTGCGTCCACGTAAACCCTTCGGTGTAGCCGACGGGCTGGATGGGGCGTTCACGAAACGGCACCGGCTTGGCCGGATCGGAAATGTATTCCTCATACGGCGCATCACCTGCCTTTGGCGCGGAGGTATTCAATTTCAGCCCCGCTGTCAAATACACCGGCGTTGACCGAATCGTGCAACCGCTGGCGCATCCCGTCGGCCAATCGGGCAAACGCCGCCACATGTTCGTTCCCGTTTCATACGCGTTCACTCTGGCAACGCCGCTTTTCGGCGCCCCGTCTTTTAAATATTCCGCCAGGAACGGACGCAGGATTTCTTGCCTGAAATACAACCCGGTATCGGTTCCAAATCTCAAGGCGCCGAGCGAACTGGCCTCTTCGATTTGTTGACCGTGAAACCATGGCCCCATCACCAGAAAGACCTTGTCGTTTCCCGTATCCTTCGGCTTGAGCGCTTTGTACACCGCTGTCGCGCCGTAGATGTCTTCCTGATCCCAAATTCCGGCCACTATCATGGTCGGCACTTTCAGCGGTTGCGCCGCAAGGATCTGGTCCATGGCCTGTTGCTGCCAGAAGGCGTCATAACTCGGATGCTCCAAAATCTTCCGCCAGAATCCTACCTGTTCCATGCCGCGCTGCCGTCCCAGTTCGCCCGCGGACACGGCGCGCATATACATGTCGTAATCATCAAACGTGCTTGTCCACCACCGTGCTTCATTGGCGCGAGTGGCCTCCTGCTCGTAGATATAGGGCATATTCTGCTGGCGGAACGCGCCGTTGTGGAACCAATCGTCTCCCTTCCAGCCGTCCACCATCGGGTTCATCGGCACCGACACCTTCAAGGCGGGGTGTGGATTCACCAGCGCCATCAACGGCAAAAAACCGTCATAGGAAATTCCCAGAATGCCCACCTTGCCGTTGCTTTCTGGAACATTTTTCACCAGCCATTCGATGGTGTCGTAGGTGTCCGTCGAGTGATCCACCGGCGTGGGGTTGAGCGGTCCGTGCAGCGGCCGTGTCATCACGTAATCGCCTTCGGACCCATATTTCCCGCGAACATCCTGGACCACGCGAATGTAACCGTCCTCCACAATCACATCCGTCACGTTGTCGTACCCATTCAGGATCGGCCCCAGATGCGAGCTTGCCGCGTGGCTGGTCTGTTCGGTGGCGCTGTACGGCGTGCGAGTCAGCAGGATTGGCGCGTTTTTCGCACCCTTCGGCACGACAATCACGGTGTGAAGTTTCACGCTGTCGCGCATCGGAATCATCACGTCGCGCTTCTCGTAATCGAAGCCGCCGGTGGCGAGCACGAGTTTCGCCGGGGTCTCGCTCGGGAAATCCGGGTACTTGGCCGGGGCCTGTGGTGTCTGCGCTACTGCGGTTTCCGGGAATGACGCGCCGTTCAAAAGACAACCGAGCACAATCAACCATGCAAATGAATTCTTCAGTTTCATCCGTTTTCCTTAGAAGCGAGCGAATCCCGGCCTGCGGGTATACTTGTTTTCACGGTGAAGCGGCGCGATTATATGCCGCGCTGCCCCGAAGCGCTACTGCATCTTCTGCAGCCGACTGCTATTGCAACTTGGCGTACCCGGTTACGGGAGTCATCCTGCCTCAGCGAAGACCTAAAGCTATCGAGGCAGAAGCTCAGGTGGCGGGGTTGTGGAGACACATCGGAGATATGGCGCAATGCACTTAAGAAATGCCGTAATAAACGGCAAAATCGCCCCGCTGCGTCCACAGGCGATTACTGGTAGAGGCGACTCTCGCGGGATGGTTCGGGTGCGGCAGGCTGGTGCAGAGGTCGCTGCGACCTTTTGGGCCAAGCTGGCTGGGTCGCGTACAGCGGCTGGTGATCACCAGCCGCAACTCAGGATTGTCCTTCTCGCGCTGCCTCAAAACGCAATCATCCTTGACCTGAGGAGTAGGAAGATTCCTGCGTAGCCAGCCACGAGAATCACGAACTGCACGAAGTAGCTCGAACTGCGACGAAGAACCAGATGGCACAGCAAGATGTACCAAAGCACCGCGCAGAACGGGCTCAGGGCGCAGAATGCGACTTTCATGAGCCACTGCTCGTCGGGCGACCCCCATCGCCAAGCAGCGACGCAGAGAAGCGGCAGCGAGAGGACGAACGCGTTGAATGCCAAGAAGTTCAGGAAACCGCGAATCATGCGCTGAGCCTAACGCGGGACCACACTGAGGCCAATGGGCCGGAGGTAGCGGGTCAGTTTCCGATTACGCTACTACACGGGAGGTAGCTCGGCTATAGCTCATGGCCCGTGAAGCATTGAGCTTGCCAGGCGCACCTTACTGAGGGGTTAATGGGCGGACCAAGCGAGCCATCGTGCCAGTCGCAGGGCGCCGACTGCGATGAAGGCGCAAATCAGCATCGTCGTCGTGGAATTTTCGGGGGACGACACCGCGGAAAATGTATCTACCGTTCCCGACACTACCAATCCATTTGGTCCCGTCAAGTCATTTTGCAGTCCGCTGAAGAGTGGATCTGGCGTTACAGGCGAGATGGGAGTCAAGTGGAGAAAATCGCTAGAAATTGCGCTGGAAAACAAAACCTGGTTAAACGCCGGCTGGATGAGTTCCACCCCTGTTACTTGATTGGGAGAGCCGACAAAGTATGCGACGTTAGTAAAAGCGTCCATGGGCTCGATTCCAAGTCCCTGTATCTCAATTTGACCAGGATGCGGTCCGACGAAGAAAACGTCTGCCAGCCCGCCGACGGTCATACCCACTTGATTCGTATCGAGAAAAATCTGAAGCTCAAAAGACCGACCGACGATGGGATTGCCGTTAAATTGACTGCCCGCACTCGTCGTACCCTTGAATACCCATGTGAGCGGATCTGCGAAAAGTGAAGGCACGAACAACAGCAAAACGAATATGACCGCCGCTGATTTCTTCATATTTTCCATCTCCTTCCTGCGATGAACTGAGCGTATTCGCACGACCGAACACGTTTGGGGTAATCGTGATTATCCTAGCCCTGAAGGATGCTGGGGTCAAATTTCAGAGCTCCTGACATAGTACCTCGAGAGCCTGTCCGCTTTTTGGAGTTCAAGGGCAGGTTGCAACCGAGTAGCGCATTTGCAGTTCGGTTCCGGGAAACACGATGTTGGTCTGGTTCAGCGCCGCGCAAAGAATCTCCAGAGCGCGCGTCCGATGTCGCGAACTGAGCGGAGCCAGCGTGATGCGTAACTGATCCTGCGTTGGTTCGATATCAGCCGCATCGTACAGGATCGTCTGAATCAACGTGCGGCCTTCCTCTTCGACTCGTTTGTAGTGAGGGCGGATCAACTCCAGCAGATCACTCTCGATCTGATAGGCGACCATTTTCAAGACATTGGTGAGGTGCTTGCGTTCGGTGGATAGTTTTACCACTGCTTGTCCCTTTTGAGCCTCGGCCACGGACACGCGCCGAGGAAGAGCGTGGTGCTGGGCCTGGAGTTTTTCGAGACGGGCTTTGGCCTGGGCGATCTCGCTGCGGAGTTTCTCTTTTGCCTTCTTGGCCTCAGTCCGGGGAAGTCGCCGGGGGCGCGCAGCGAGGGTGATTGCTGCATAGCTTGCGCGCAGCTTGCCGAGCTGGGTCCGCATCCGGCGCAATTCCTTCTCGATCGCTTTGCGGGCGGGGTTCGGAACGGAACGATTCGGATCGTCGGGTTCGATCTCATAATCGGCCAGGGCATCGATCAAAAATTCCTCACGCACATACTTGAAGAAGTTTTCCTGTCGCCACCGCTCGAACATGCGATAGGCCAAAACGATGGCCCGCAGGTCCCAGCGACTGGTGACGATGGGCGTTTGGTGCCCGCCCTGGGTCAGGCGAGTGATCTGGCGGAGGCGAAGCTTTCCTTTGAGGAAGCGAACGGGTTGCTCGTGTAGAAGATAGTGCACGCGCCGTCCGTCCAACTTGGCTTTGTGCTGGGTGAAGCGAGCTTCCGCAATCCTCCGGGTGCGCCCCTTGCGATAGGTCAAAATATCAAAACCCCAGGCCATCAACTCGCGAAACAGTTTGGGACTCCAGCCCCCGCGGTCAAAGACCACCGTAGCACGTCGCTTCGGCCCCAACAGCTGGCGCACCTCACGCAGCACAATGGGCAGCATGCGGGTGAGTGCGGCGTTGGCGTCGGCCGTGACCACAAACAAGGGATCACCGCGCTTGTCGTTCACCCAATAGTCGGTGGTAGCGGGGGCGGCCAGTCGCGCTCGAGTGACATAGGCTTTGGGAATCGTGTGTTTGCCATGATAGGCGCGAACATGACCATCGACGTAAAGGAAGGCGAACACGTGGCCATGTTCTCGGATACGCTGCCGAGCGATCTCCTGACCGAGTTGCAAGCTGCCCTTGCCAGCCGCGAGGCGGGCCAGTTTGCGGCGCAAGGTTTTTACTTCCGGCATGCGATCTAAACCCACGACGCGGCCGAGCTCTCCGGGGGGATATTCCTTGAGCGCTTCGGGGCGTGGGATTCGCAGAAGGGCTAACAGCACATAGGCCACCAGCGTGGTGCGCAGGCCATAGAAGGAGGGGCGGAGGCTTCCGTAAATCTTCTCCGCCGCCGACAGCAGTCCACTGGCGACCAGTGCAGGGATGGCCAACAAAACTCCGGCGCGGGGCAGATTCTGTGCCGGTGCAAACAGGGGCAACGCGTCGTCGAGCAGCCCCAGGGCCGCCAAGAGACGATCCATGGAGCGGTCCAAAGGATTCTGATCGAAGCTCTGAGCTGCCGGTTTGACTGGCTCTTCTCTCTGAAGAGGTGGCGGTGGTGCCGCTGGAAGTGCAATGGGATCCGATGAGCTGTGGGAAATCGTGACGGGCTCGGTTGGCGGATCGGCTTTGGACAACAGGGGAAAAGTAGCTTCCGGAGCCGGTTGCCATCCAAGCCGACGGAGAATTTTTCGGATCATCATCTCACTGAGCCCCAGTCGTCCACCAATCCCGCGATTGCTCAGGCCTCGCGTCTTGAGGCGCAGAATCGTACGGTCGCGTGCAGTCGGCTTGGGCCCCGTCGAACCGCCTGCGGGTCGTCCCCCCGGGCGGACGAGGGCGTTCAGTCCTCCTGAGTGCAGGCGCTGCTGGAAGCGGCGCAGGGTTCGCGTGGAGTAACCGAACGAGCGCGCCAAATCGTTCTGATCGACGTATCCGGATTCGTACAGCGAAACCAGGGCATAGGCTTCGGCGGTGTGATCCTCTCGAGAGTAGTGGGAGTAGACGACGCCATGGACGAGAATGACGCGCTGGTCCGCTTCGGTCTGAAGGGGAACGCTGTCATTGACGAACACCATCTGAGGAACCGGGGAGAAGTCGGGGAAGAGATCGCTTGCATCCGCATCCGGGTTCATGGCGGATAGGATGCCCCAGTTTTCCGAAGGGAAAAAAGCGGACAGGTTTTGGTTCGCACCCTGGGAGGCAAAAACTCAAACCAGATGCGGCTGGGACGCAGGTCCGGCACGACAATTTCCCAGTGGCAGTCGCGGGGGGATACGAGTGGCACCGACGCCGATCGAAAAAGCGGACAGGTTTTGGTTCGCACCCTGAAGGGGCAAAAACCCAAGCTAGATGCGGTCGAGGCGTGAGCTCCGCGAGCGACTTCCCCGTCACGTACAGCGGCTATGGCCTGAGGATACAGCTACAATGGAAAAGGAGATGGCATCGTCTGCTTCATCGTTCGCGTGATTTCTAGGCATTTTTCCAAGGCGGTATGTCAGGAGATCTGAATTTATACCCATTACCATCCACATGGCTGGTAAACAGCATAACCGCCGAAGTACGTACTAGCCCGAACGTGGTCGTGACGTCGCAGGGTTACTAAACGTGGGATGGACCGGTCTGCGTGGATTCAGGTCTCTTTCTTTTCCTGCTCAGCGGCCAACCGCAGATAGTACCGTGCTCCCCCCACGCTCATTTGCATGTCCTCCGCAACTTGATGCTTGAAATCTCCCTCGGCATCTTCTGGTTTGGGCTTCCTCCCGTAGATTTTCTCGAAAGCCTCAATGAATCTCTGGACGCGCTTCAATTCTTCTTCCATTTCAACCCGTCCCTTTAGCCGCTGGAACATATGATACTGAGTTCAGCAGAGCCGTAATGGAAGAAAAAAAAGCTCCGTCCCATCCCACCTCCTGATTAACATGGAGCAACCATCAGGCAAGTGGAGATATTTTCGATTTTTCCCGTAATGGCCAAGACAGTTCGCCATTCCACGCACTCGTGAGTTTCTCCTGTACAATCCAAGAGCCCATAGCAAGCCCGTAAGTGCTGGGCCGATTGTCTCTAGGAGGCGGAATGGTTGACGGAAAAAGGCGGCGGCCGTTCGCAGTCTGGATTATCCCACTGTTGATTGGCTTCGTCGGATTTTATCGGGTGACACAAAGTCCGAATTTCGAAATGTATCGTGCTGTGGACATTGTTCAACTGCTCGGCTCCGGTGTCTGCCTCGGCGCGGCGATGGTCGGGGTGATCTTCATGTTTCGCGGGGCACGACCGTGACGCTCGGAAATAATAGTCGCTGAGGTCCCGATTAACAGCATACTCGTAGAAGTGAAATCGGGCGCAAAAGTTGGCCGGGCACTTTTCCGGTTCCCCACTGCACAGGAGTCAGTCCGGCCCTTCCCAACTCACGCATTGCCACCGGGTCAATCATGCGCGAATGCTTTGGGAATCATTTCTTCGACTTCCTTACAACCTCCGATTTGGGTCAAGCAGGCGGTGTTTATCGCCACGGCCTTCGCTCGTGCTTCCGGAGATACGCAGGAATCCATGCTCACAGTTGCCCAATACCGGTCTCCCACCTGATTACGATTCTTCACTCTCAGGGCATAATCCGGATGACAATCATTTGGCTGGTCTGAACTCAGGCGCACCACGACGCCTTTATCGTCGTACCACTCTCCTTGGCCGTTTCTGCCCCCAACTATCAACGCAATGTAGATTCCGTCCGCTACTCCATTCTTGAATCCCACACTAGCATCAACAATCGTTGGCGGAGCCATGCGCAATTTGTGAAGTAATTTGTTTTCTCTCTGCAATCCGACACCACAATTCTGCTGGTCGCATACGAAATTCAAACCAGCGAGTTGTGCCTCGGCTACTTTGTGGCGCCAATCCTCCAGTTTGGTCTTTCCGACCTCGACAGTGCCAACTTCCCTCATGAAGCAGTCAAGGTCTCTCCGAGGCGCCGTAACGGCGATGAAAGCAAGCATTGCAACCACTGCAGCCATGGAAGCACACGCCAACCAGAAAAGAGAAAGCCTCATTTTCAGCATATTCTGATTGTATCTTGTATCCGAGGATGGTTCGCGGACCTCACTGGACGTATTACAGCATACCCGCCGAAGTGGGTCCCGGTACCCGAGTTTCCGATTTCGCGACGAATCGGGCACTTGAACCGGATCGTGATAAATTTGGCTTGTCAATTCTCGATGCTGTTCTCTTCGGTTGGACTTAGGAGAGGTAGTGTCGGAGGGCAATATGATTCGGTGCGTTTTTTCGGCTTTGCTCGTCATGTCCGCCTTCCTGTCCCCTGCAGCACAGACCCCTGCAACGCTGGGCGACTTGCCCTCTGTCTCTGTTTTGCTTCCCGCGGACATCCCGTCGGAGACTGTTCAGATTTCATATTTTTTGACCGGCCCTTTCGGAGGATATGGTGGTTATACAAAGCAGCGGCCCGGTTTGCACTCCTACGAGATGTCCGCATTAGTAGAAGGAAAAACAGCCAGCGAAATAAGAATGATTATTTACGCGTCGGGTTGCGAAATAAAGACATTCGTTCTACCGCTGGCGGGAGATTCGAGACTTACGGAAGAGTTCGAATGTCAGCGCGCTGCGACAGTTCAGCTTTCGGGACAAATCGTCCCGACTGAGTTGGTCAGAGAAAACAACGCCGAATTGGTCGTCGAGTACATGGCGACTTGGGCGCATGGGTTCTTTGGAATAGCCGATGGTATGGTTACTAGGTTCCAGCTCGCAACTGTCTCCCCGGACGCGAACGGAGTTTTTCAGGTGGCCCTGCCCTATTTCACCGCTGACGCTGCGAATTCTTCTTCCCAACCAAGAGCGAACTTTCGGCTCATGTTGCGGGACTCAAAGACTTGGAACCACATAGCCTCGAATCTGGAACCCGAGGTGCCTGAGCTTCGGCTCAAAGTGCCCGGCTTACGAATCCTCTCGCATTATCCCTACGGCCTCAAATTCACAGCGACTCGATGAAAAGCGAGTAGAGCAAACGCTAATCGCCGAAGTGATCGGTACTATGAGCCACTACTCGGAACGTAGCGCAATGATCGGATCGATTTTAGAGGCGCGACGCGCCGGTATTGCGCAAGCCAACCCAGACACTAAGCCCAGGAGAACCGTTCCGGCCAAGATAATGACGGGATCGCGCGGGTTTCCTCGTGCCCACTTCGCGATGATTTGGTTCAGGGCCAGCGAAAGGGCGACACCTGCGAAGATTCCGGCGCCCATGGTTCCCAACACCGACCTAAACACGATTCGCAGTAAGTCTCCGGCCGTCTTGCTGATTCCGAACGGCGAGTGTGATTTTGACCCGCAAGTCAACTCCGCAGCAGCCGTCAACGCAGCGATCACACGCCACTCCGCGCAAGCAATTGGGCCAGCGCCGACAGGGGGCGTACTCCTAAAGGACGATGCGGGCCGGTTGAACCCGATGTTTTTGCGTCCCTTTTCTCCCGCGAAGTCGCAGAATACCCGCCCTGCGCAACAGGATGTCCGCATAATCCGGCGTCCGGCCCATCGGAATTTCCCGATAAGTGCACATGACTGCTCCGCAGTGGAGATTCTCTTGATTCTTAATCGTCAACTCCCGATATACAGCGTTCTCGTAGACTTGAAATCCTCGCGAATCTGCGGTGGCCTAATTGACGAGAGCGCCACGCAAATCGGGAGTTGGGGCAGTTTTGTGGGAGAATCCGAACAAGGGATTTTGACTCGATGCTTGTTGAGATTGCTCGGGACTTGAAAGCTTCAACGAGGGAGCGCGATTGTGGCCTATCGAATTCTGATTTGTTTTGCAGGTGCGCTATTTGCGATGGCCTGTGCTGCTGCGCAGACTGCACCCCAGGCGGAAGCGCCGAAAGCGGCGGCTGTGCAAGGCGACGTGGCAGCACCTACTTATGCGGAGGCGCCCGACGGATTGAAGAAACTCGTACAAGACCTGTTTGACACGGCAAAACTGGGGGATGCAAAGAGGAGTTCTGAGACCTATACGAACCTTGTTATTCCAAGTCATTCGCAATGGTTCGGGAAAACATTTGGCCACGCGGAAGGCGAGCGGCTGGATGCAAAATACAACGAGCTGATCGAGGTTTCCACAAGCTCGTTGAAGAAGCGCGTGGCGCTGGCGGTGCAGAAAGGCCAGAACCACGTCGTCGTGCGGACCTTTCAGAAGGCCGAAGACGTACAGATGGAGTTGCTGAAGGCAATTCTCGCTGCTATGGCGAACCCGACTGCTCTCTATGGCGCTGCCATGAACAGTGGTCCAGAGGATAAGTCTCCAACGCTTCTTGGAGATTTTGTTTATGTTGACGGTGGGTTTCGGTATTTGGATTTCGCGGTTATGCAGGCACTGAGTACTGCGCCTGCCATGCGCATCCGCATTGGCGGAAATGTTCAGAGGCCCAAGCTGGTAAAGGAAGTTAATCCCGTATACCCCGAGGGAGCGAAGGCGAATGGAGTTCAGGGCACAGTTAAATTGCACATCATCCAGGCAAAAGATGGCAGCGTGCGGCAAATTGAGCTGGTCAGTGGCGATCCACAGTTAGTACAGGCGGCGATTGATGCAGTGAAACAGTGGAGATACCAGCCCTCGCTCTTAAATGGCCAAGCAGTGGAAGTTGACACCGAAGTTGACGTCGTTTTTTCTTTAAGGAATTAACGACATAAGTAAAATTGGGAAGTAGGGTGGGGACTGTGCCCTGGCAATGCCTGATTAACGCAGCGCTTAGGCGCCGCTCCAGAACAACTTCACAGTTGAGGCCTGATGGTGTAGTTCCACTCGGGCAGGGTTTCATGGCGTTGCAGTCGCAGTGAGGCGAGTTGTTTGGTAGTTGGCTTGAGGCCGCAAGGATAGTTGTGGCGGTCCAGGTAAGCAGTGACGGTAAGGCCGGTTTGAGTCTTTGTGGTTCGCGTATAGTTGAGGATTTTCTGGTAGGAGTCGAGTGGTTCACCAGCCCAGTTTCGTGACACCTCGGAAAAAAGACGATGCTCGATGGGGTTCCATTTGGAAGCCCCGGGTGGATAGTGGGCTACGGTGACAGAGAGGGCGAAAGAGTTGGCCAGTTGAGACTGGAGTTCGGTCTTCCAGGCGTAGCAGCGATAGCCGTTGCTGCCGCCGGTATCGGCCAGAATGAGAATCTGGCGCGAGCCGGAGTAGAGCAGACTGTGAAGAACGTCGATTATGTCTGGCGTTTTTTTTTCGTGGACGGGCGGCCCCCGCCTTTGCGGCGCGTCCCAACGCTGACGACATCCTGTTCGAGCAGCTGTTGCCGGCCACGGGCAACGGTGTGGGCGTCTAAACCGAAGAAATCGCCGAGCAAGGTGTCGCCACCATGGCCCACGCGGATGGATTCCAAGCCAGCAAACAAGCGGCGTTGCTGTTCGTCGAGCAATGCATAGAACAGGACAATCGCGGCCTTGAGTTCGTCGGGGGAGACCTGCAGGGCCACAGCATGAACAGCCAAGGGCACGGCTTGAGCACTGCGGCGAGCCAAGATTTGGTTGTGACGATCGGTCGAATCGATTGCGGCGTAGAGAAACTGGCCATCGACTTCACTTCGACTCAAACGCCCTTGCTGCAGGAGATGACGCAAGGGCTCCTGAACTTCGGCATGCAAGACATCGGCAAGCTCATGGGCGTAGTAGCCGTTGGAGGAGCCCAGGACAAAGGCTTCCACGGTGGACAACAGGGTCCCATAGCGCGAGAACCAAACCGCCTCATGTGACCACAGCCCACGATCATCAAAGCGGGCGAGCTCCGAGAGCGTATAGAAGCGCCCGCGATGCGTATAGCTGGCGAGGTAGCCGAGTTGCTTCAACTTCCGAAATACCGTGATACCGGTGTCGGTGCCAAGCACGCGCTTGAGTTCCGGCAATTCCGCTATCTTGTGGCGGAGAAGATGCTTGCGGAGGACGGATGAATCGAATGTGATAGGTCGCATAATGTAATAGTTCCGACTGTGCATCCCATTCAGTAAGAACTATACCATAACCAGGGAAACAGCATGCTTGGCCCCGGTGATAGTCGTTTAGCCCTATGGTCATTGAGTTCAAAGGGTAATCGCCTGTCGGCAGCGGACAACTCAAAGCGTCGGTGACATGTATAAATTCATATCAGTAATGGATTATTATTGTTGCGTCGTCCCTTAGCGGCAAGCCAACGTCAACGAGCCACTTCTCCGGTTACGCTACAACACATCCAAATGGCCGCTAGTCCAGCTGCAGGTGATTAGACAACACGACACTTAGCGCCGGAAATACCCTGTTATTTTTGACACTTGCATGCTGTCGGTGCTAACCGCAGCATCGCCACTCCTTCCATCTCGCACCGCCCAGTTCACCGAAGGAATTGACTGCACCGTTTTTCTGCTAAGAAAGCAAAAGAAGGAAAGGAAGACTTATGACCAGGATCTGCAAAGGAACCCTCGTTCTTGTATTGTTTCTCGGAGTAATGGGACTGGCAGTAACACCACCTACATCTGCCCAGGAGAAGAAACCTAACATCCTATTCATCATGGGTGACGACATAGGCTGGATGCAGCCGAGCATCTATCACCGCGGTCTGATGGTCGGAAGAACGCCCAACATCGACCGCATCGGGAATGAAGGCGCGCTCTTCACGGACTACTACGCCGAGCAGAGCTGCACTTCCGGACGCAACGCCTTCTTTACGGGCATGCATCCGTTGCGGACGGGCATGATACCGCCACAGCTGCCCGGCAGCCCGTCCTATTTGCGGCCTGGCACTCCGGCGCTTGCATGGTTCCTGCGCGATCTCGGCTACAACACTGGCGAGTTCGGCAAGAACCACCTCGGAGACCACGTGGAGGCTTTGCCGACGGCCCACGGCTTTCAAGAATTCTGGGGCTACCTCTACCATCTCGACGCGATGCAGGGGGTAAGCTTCCCCGACCTCAACAAGACCCCGTTGGTGCAGGGTATCGCGCCGCCCTGCAAGAACACGCCCATCCCGGGCCTGCAGGAAGTTCCTGGCGCGATTGATCCCAAGGACGGCAATTGCCTGACGCCCCCGCGCCCGGTTCTCTGGTGTCATTCTTCCGATGGAACGCAAGCGAACCAGACCTGTCAGGATCAAGGCCCACTGACGCTGGAGCGTTCAAAGACCGTGGACGAGGAAATTTCCGCCAAGGTCATCGACTTCCTCGACCGCAATGACCCCAAGAAGACGAACAAGCCGTTTTTCGTGTGGTACAACCCCGCGCGCATGCACGTTTCGACCGTGCTGTCGGACAAATATCTGGCCATGATTGGTGAGCCGGGCGGCAAGGACTGGGGCGCCAACGAAGCAGGGATGAAGCAGATGGACGACAACATCGGCTACGTGCTGAAGAAGCTCGAAGACATGGGCCAGCTCGACAACACCATTATCGTCTTCACCACCGACAACGGCGCCGAGGTCATCACCTTCCCGGACGGCGGTGTCACCCCCTTCAAAGGAGGGAAGCTGACCACCTGGGAAGGCGGCATGCGCGCCCCGTGTGTTATTCGTTGGCCGGGCCACATCAAGCCGGGCACGATCTACAACGAAATATTCGCGTCACTTGACTGGGTGCCGACATTTGTTGACATCGCCGGCGGTCCCAAGGGCGACGCGCTGAATAAGCAGATCCAGGCCGGAAAGTACCCCGGCATCGTCAAGACCATGCTCGACGGCTTTGACCAGCGCGCGTATCTCGAAGGCACGTCAGATAAATCGGCGCGCGACACATTCTTCTACTACTCAAACTCGACACCGTCGGCGGTGCGGTACAAGAACTGGAAGATGTATTTCACGATGACGGGCACCGGCCCGACTTCCGCCATGTTGGGGAAGACGACCTATGGTTGGACTATGGTTGACAACATCAGGCGCGATCCCTTCGAGATCGCTGGCGGGTTGGACGATATAAAGACCACAATGGCAGTCGGCGGTGCAATAGCCTCCCCGAGCACCGCCTACCTCTACGACTGGAACATGCTGCCCCTCGGCCAGTTGCTGTGGATGAAGGAACTTATGACCTACAAGGAGTTCCCTCCGCTCCAGGCGCCGGAAACCTACAACCTTGACGGGATCCTTGCGGAAATGAAGGCAGCGAGAACTGCGAGTCACGTGGGCGAGTAGCCGTCTGAAACAATCGTGATGTCACGTCGTGGGCGCTCCAAACGGCCCACGACGCGCGGCTAGGCCGCCTGTCGCTGGTGGACTGCAAGGGCGTTGTGACATCAAGATGGAGTAATTCAAATGATCGCCAAAAACATACAGAAGATGTTGTCCGCAAAAAACTTACATTATCTCCGAAAGCCTCAGGCGTGCGAAATATCAAGGATTTGTGCGGGCATCTGCCAGTGGCTTGGATGATCTTTAACGGCTAGCTACAGCTACAGCGTTTGGAGAGAGACAGGAAATCCAAGGCTGCCTTAGCCTGACTCTAAATCCATCTTCGGCGGACTCCCCCGAGACGGTACGCCGTTGGGAGCAAGGGCTACTCCTCCCTCTTACGGACGGCTGCCAACTTTTCAAATTGCCGGGCCCTCTCCTTTCGGCCGATGGGCGCAGTTTGCGATCTCACCGCGCTCAACCTAGCGGCGGCTGGTTTCCCCCTAAAATTCGCGTGACGTTTTGTGCTCATCTAGGAGCCTAATGGAATGGGAAACGCCGTTCTCGTACACTTGAAATCCCTCGCGAATCCAGGCTGGTCAAACGAGAACGTGACTACATAGGTAAATGGGCAGAGAGGCGCGACTTCCCACAACGAGCCTTCTGACTCGGAATTACGTCCGGGGTGCCCAGCCGTTCACAACGTGCCACGGGAGCGAACCACATCTCCGAGATGCTGCTAACGCAACCGGTGAAGCCGCTACAATGAAAGCCATGGCCCTGAGAATCCCAGATGGGCTCGCGGTTAGTTGCCGCAAGACGCCGCAGCGTGTGGCATGGCTCGAACGCCTGCCCGATGTGTTGCGAGACTTGGAGCACAGATGGTCCCTGACGCTTGATGCACCGTTCGACGATGAGGTCAGTTGCGCCTACGTGGCGGCAGCGGTACGAGCAGATGCAACGCGTGCGGTTCTGAAAATCGGCATGCCACACATGGAGGGAGAGCACGAAATTCACGGGCTGCGCTTCTGGAACGGAGACCCCACTGTGCGACTACTCATGGCCGACGATGATCTTGGGGCTATGCTCTTAGAGCGTTGCGAGCCGGGGACGGTACTACGCGCGCTACCGGAGTGCGAACAGGACGTGGTGATTTCAGGCTTGCTTCGCCGTCTTTGGCGTGCACCATCAGCACAGCATCCCTTTCGTCCTTTGTCTGCTTTGACGAAATATTGGAGTGACGGGACGCTGGCGCAAATCGAGCAGTGGCCCGATCCGGGACTAGTCCAGGAAGGTCTGCGCCTCTTTGCGGAGTTGCCACGCACGCAACCCACAGAGCTTTTGTTGGCTACCGACTTGCACGCAGGCAACGTTCTCCGGGCGGGACGTGAGCCCTGGCTCGTCATCGACCCAAAGCCCTTCGTCGGAGATCCAGCCTACGACGCGACGCAGCACCTCTTTAATTGTTCTGCGAGACTACAATCGGACCCAGACGCAACGATCCGGAGCTTTGCGGAACTGCTTGGCGTCGATCACGAACGTGTCCGGCTGTGGACGTTCGCTCGCGCAGCGGCGGAGCCGCGCGACGATTGGAGTAACGGCGACCGGGTGGCATTCGCTCGAGCAATTGCTCCGTGAGCTACACACACGAGCTAAGCCTTTGCATTCGAGGCTGCCGCGAGGACCGACTCCGGTTGGTCGGCTAACCTTACCTTGTCATTACTTCTCGCTTGTTCGTCACTCGCTCCCAATTTGCGCGCCTCGCGTTTGAGGCATTCCTGACGATGCTCCGATCCGATAAGATCTCCCGCATGGAATTCAAGGTCCTGTTTAGCGAAGATCCCGCATTTGTCATAAGGAGGGCTGACAAGTTCCTCTCGTCGGAACCAGTTTTGCATAATCTGATTCTGTCGATTCTGCACTCCCGCGTCGCTCAGGGCGACCCAGGTCGGTATTGGATCGCATTGCACGGAGAGGAAGCCGTCGGCGTGGTCGTTCAGTCACCTCTGGAATATCCAGCGACCCTGACGCCCATGGAACCGCGAGCCGCGCTGGCAATAGTGGATGCAATTGCGGAAGCCGGAGTGAGTCTAGCCGGTGTCAATGGGGACGCGGCGACGGCAGCCAGCTTCGCTGGCCAATGGAGTGAACGATGTAAATCGGCGGCCACACCATTCCAGGGAACGCGATTCTACGAACTCTTGGAACTGCGAGAAGTTCCCCGCGCCGCGGGTCATTTACGCCAAGCAGGTCCGAGAGATCGCAGTTTGATGATTCTCTGGACCCGCGCATTTCAGGATGAAATTGGGGAGTCTGCAAACGACACCGAGCGTCGCGTAGACCGGGCGTTGGCCCTGGACAGATCTGGCTGTGGGATCAAAACGAAGAGACAACTTCTATGGCTGTTGGCCGCGAACCGGCGCAAGGCGTAGTCCGCTTGTCTGGGGTCTATACGCCACCCGAGAAGCGAAAGCACGGCTACGCGGCAGCCTGCGTTCATGCGCTGTCGAAACACCTTCGCGACTGTGGGCATCGGTGCATTCTCTACACGGACTTGGGCAACCCTACATCGAATTCCATTTACCGGCGAATCGGATATCAGGCCGTAGCCGAGGCTCTCCGTTATCGCTTTGACTGATCCAGCAAAAGCGTCAGTCCAACCCCGCAGGTTACCTGCTGTGTTGTCGACAGGATGTGCCTAAGTCCCGAGAAACAGCGAAACCGGTAAAGGGTACTGGATCGAACCTTTCCGACAGAGTCAGGCGACTTGGTCTAGGAGCGTTCGACTTTGGCGCCGACTGAGCTCCTAGCGGCTCGCGGAAAGGATCGATCCGAATCGGTGCGTACTCGACCTCGATGATCTCGAGATGCTCCGTCTTCGCTGGCGCGCGCAGGTCCACACGGTCGCCGGGGCTCGCCTTCATCAGCGCATTGGCGAGAGGCGAGCGCCAGCTGATGTAGCCGCGGTCGAGGTCCACCTCATCGATGCCGACGATCGAGACGACGTGTTCGAGGCCGGCGGCGTCCTTGTAGGTCACGGTTGCGCCGAAGAAGACGCGCGTAGCGGCTGACCCTGGCCGCGGAGCGGCGGGATCGACGACCACGGCCGCGTCAATGCGTTTCGTGAGAAAGCGAATCCGCGAATCGATCTGGCCTAACCGTCGCTTGCCGTAGAGGTAGTCGGCGTTTTCACTGCGGTCCCCGTTACTAGCAGCCCACGCTACAACCTCCACCACCGCGGGCCGCTCGCGACTCAGTAGGAACAGATGCTCGTCTTTCAGCCGCTGCAACCCGGCGGGCGTGATGTAGTTTTTGAGTGTCGGCCCAGCGTCCTCGCGCACCGGTCCTCGGAGCGGCCGCTTTTTTCGCATTTGCCAATCTGTCATGGGATTTCGTGTACTTGTGGGTGACCCAACGATTAATCCCACGAACATCCTCATCCGGGCCCAGAATCCAAGATGTGGTCGATCTGCCGAAGATGGTTCAAGTCGTGTGCTGCTTCCAAGCGGACGAACTCCTCGACCGTTTGCCGTCCGCGTACCTCGTGGACCCCGTAGCACTCCACCCACCGTGCGCGCGGGACGGACTCCAACAGTCGCAGGTTGCTCTCGCGCAGCGCTCGAAAGACCCCCACCGAAAGGCTCGCCTCTTGCTGCGCGTAACCCAAGCGCTCCGCCCATACGGCCTGATCCCACCACGTCAAGGCCACGCCCGGATTCGCCAGCATGTTTCGCAATCGCCACCCCATCGCCAACTCCGCGTCCGCCAAGTGCGCTACGATCTCGGCGATTGACCACTTTTCAGGTGCAGGACGGCGGATCAACTCTTCGGGCGCGACATCGCGCAGACGCGATTCGAGCTGCGATGGGGTGGCTTGTTGGACACCGATGGGCTCCTCATCGCCAAGATAGCTTAGGACTCGAGTTCGGTATGCTTCGAACGTCTCTGCCATTGGTCCTCTCCGTAGACTGTGTATGCCGCCGAAGGAATAGTCGGCCCGAACCCGGTAACACGGTACGCGAGCGGCGGCTGCAGTGTAGCGCGGCGACTGGTCGGACTCAAGTGCTACCAACATCGTCACTGGTCATTGAACGGACGAAGGAGAACTTGAAGGCCGCAGGCTTAGCTGTCCGCTGCAGCGTCATCAAAGGCAGCTTTTTCGAAAGCATCCCCGCCGGAGCCGACGTCCGCCACATCATTCACGATTGGACCGACGAACAGTGTATCCAGATCCTCGGCCACTGCCGCAAAGTGACTCCCGCCAATGGCAAGCTACTGATCGTTGACTGCGTCGTTCCCGGCAACGCGCCGTCCCTGTCCAAAGTCATGGACATCACCATGCTCACCTTGCCCGGCGGCCAGGAACGTACCGAAGCCCAGTTCCGGTCACTGCTGAAAGCATCCGGCTTCGAACTCAAGTCCATCACACCCACAACAGTAAATGATCAGTGTGGTGGATGGAAAACCAGTCTGAGTGTCGCCGCGGAAGCTTGGTGCGCGGGTCACGGCGCATCAGGAAGCTGACGCTATATTCACAATTGATCGCTCCGGACGATGTAGGGTAGAGCACGAGTCGCCCAACTCCCAGATGGCCATCTGGAAGTAATCCACTTCATCTGTCGCGCGGAATCGCCCGTAGACCAGGGTCTGGGCTTTTTCAGGCGGCCCGACTGGCGACGAATCTGGCGTTGTTTACTCGCCGCCTCCAGCTTCCCGTCCTTGTCAAGTCGTCAGTCTCGCACAATTCAGGAGCCGAAGAGCCCGGAGACCTGTTTCGGACGGATGTGCCTAAGTCCCGAGAAACAGCATTCGCGTACAGGTGGAATCCGCAGCGAAAGCAGGCCGGTCAAATGGGCGGTTTCGCTACTTACCAGGAGTTACGACGGTTCGGAGACGGATTGTTGCGATTGCTCGTCATAGGCCCGCGACTCCATTCCTCGGCCCTTTTTTGCGGCTGGAGTAGAATGCTGGCCGACTGAGTTGTGTCTGCCGCTCGTTCGCGGAGGATAAAACATGCGTTACTTCCCCTGCCTTTTGGTTGCACTCTGCCTATCTTGCAGCATGATGTGTGCTCAAGACCAGCCGAAGTTCTCGCCCGCCCAACGGGAAGTGCTCGATGCCTTCAAAGCACGCTTTGAGGCGGGCGGGAAGCGGGATTATGCGACGTGGTCCCGCTTCGTAGCGGATGATTGCATATACAGCAGTGACGATGGAGTTCTCTATACGGATCCCAAGGCCCACGTCATGCAGCTCTGGAAGCTGCCCCCGGCGTACGACCACGAAGTGAATCCGCGTGACTACGTGGTGCACGTCTACGACAATACGGCCGTACTGAATTACCGGGTCACCGTACACGAGCAGTTCACGGATGCCGACATCATCAGTGAACAGCGTTACACGGAGACTTACATCAAGCAAAACGGCTCGTGGCTGCTCATTGCGAAGCAGTGGGGTAATCTGCCTGTAAATTTCCACAAGCCGGTTGCCGTCGATACAAGCGTCTATAAAGATTATGTTGGCAAATATCAGTCGCGTCCGCTGGGACGGGTGGAGACCGTGTCGGTGAAGGACGGGAAGCTATGGACAGACTTCGGCGACGAGGAGTACTTTCCGTTAGGGTCTGAGACGTTTTTCGTGAAGGATGATCTTGGAAGCGTGACCATTGTCCGTGACGCTCAGGGCCATGTCACGGGCTATACTTATCACCGGGCGGACGGACAGGAACTCCACGGCAAGAAGATCAAGTGAGCAGGCAACAAGCCGCACGGCCCTTGTCTTAGGCTCTCGAAGCAGGACGTTCTGGAAGAGTGGTCGGCAGCCGCATTCCTTTCGTCTTAGTAACTGGAATCCAGACACCCAAGAGAGTAACCTCTGACGAATATGATTTTATGGGGACAGCGCGAAATTTTAGCGGTGCAAAGCACTCATGCAAACGCGATTCCTAAGTTGCGCTCTTCTGCTAGCTCTCGGTTCACTCCAATTTACTTCAGCGCAAGAATCGAGCGGCAAGCCAGACGCACCGACTCCTAAGAAAATTGAAGCGCCGATTCCGCTGCGGAACAATTCGTCGTCGCGTGCGCAGCCGGAGAAACCCTCTAAAGAACCTGAAACAGTCGCAGATCTTCAGGTTTTGGCAGCATTGATCGCAACCCATGCTTCTGGCGCAGACTGCCGGCCGAAATCCTGCAGTATCCTGGTCATGAATTTCACTTTGCCCGACGGGAATACCTCGGCTTTTGGAATACAGCTCGCGGACGAACTTTCTACTGAGTTGGCAAGCAAGGAGTACAACCTCGAGGTGATTGACCGCACTCTTCTCCAGGGCTTCCTGGCCAAGGATCGCATCCCCTCCCAGTCCATCAAACGTACGGTCATTCACTCGATTGCGGAGGAACTCGACCCAAGATTTATGGTCTTTGGCACAATTGAACAATTCGAGAATGGTCTCGGAAGGCTGTCCAGTCAGCTGATTGATGTGACCAGCAAGGACTGGGACGGGTACGACGTAAATGTCAATCTCGGTCCTCTGAGTTCGGGAGAAAGCTTCGAGCCGATCGATCCCTTCCCGCCTCTTCCTGCAATTACATCAAGTGCGAGTGGCGAAAAACTCCAACGGCTGGGAGTTGACGGAGCAACATCCTCAAGTTGTTTCTATATGCCAAATCCGCCCTATTCAGAAGGCGCTCGCAAACTAAAATTGAGCGGATCGGTCACGGTGGAAGCAGTTGTAAACACAAAAGGCGAATTGGAAAACATGCGAATTGTCCACGGTATGATAGGAGGCGTAAACGAAACCACCCTTAGCACCATGCGGTCGTGGCGCTGCCATCCCGCCTTAAAGGATGACAAGCCAGTTCCGGTCCTCGTTCAATTTACAGTTAACTTTCGGCTGTATTAGTCTCAACCAATTGCGACGTGAATAGGATTGTCTCCCACAAGTGCTCGTGAACAGCGTAATCGTAGACTTGAAGTCCATCGCTTGCGCCGGTCACTTGGACGAGAACTTATCAGGATGTGGCTCCCGCTCCGCTTACCAGTTGCAGTAGCCACGGTGTTTAATGGGCGCTTGAGCCTGAAATTGCCAGTAGCATTGAGACTATGGGCCGCACCGTGTTGATCGCTATTCTCATGTTAGCTGCATCTCATTCGTGTGCGTCAGAGGAACGCACCTAGCGCCAGCGACGCAAGGGTGATGAAGTGGGGGAATGAGAGAACAGCGCACGCTTGAGAGAGTTCAGCATCGGCGCAGCCGTACAGAAGCGGAGCAATTGGTCGAAGCATTCGAGTCCAGTGGTTTGGGGCGGCGAGAGTTTTGCCTGAAACATGGAGTAGCTTTGGGGACGCTGGATTTTTGGCGGAAGAGACGGCGGCAGGAGCGGGATAAGGCCGCCAGCAAGCGACCGAGAATGCGAAATAAGGATGTTGGGGCAGGGGTGGCGAGCGGCAGCAGACTGGTGGCCGTGGAACTAGCGGGTTTGCAAGAAAACGCGGCGGGCGGCGGATTGGTGGTAGTCGTGTCGCGCGGGCGGCGGATTGAAGTGTCGCGGTGGTTTGATGCGGCGACGCTGGAGCGTTTGCTGGCTGTGTTGGAGCAGGTGTGATCCGTGTTTGGACTAGGACTGGCGACGCGGATTTATCTGGCGGTGGGTGCAACGGACATGCGCAAGGGTTTTAACGGGTTGTACGGGCTGGTGCGCGACCGTTTGCAGGGCGAGCCGCTGAGCGGGCACGTGTTTCTGTTTTGCAACGCGCGACACAATCGGGTGAAACTGATGTTTTGGGATGGCAGTGGATTGTGGGTGTGCGCGAAAAAATTAGAGAAGGGCACGTTTCGTTGGCCGGAAGTTAGCGGTGATCAGAGTAAAGTGCAGTTGAGCCACGAAGAACTGGCGCTGTTACTGGGTGGGATCGATTTGCGACAGGCGGAACGGCGGCGCTGGTACCGGCGGGAAGTTCCTGAGGAACCCGCGGCATAATGTTGTTACAAGAATTTTACGTTGCGCCGCAAGAATATGATTGCATAGTGGTAATCATCGTGTTATTTAGTAAGTTATCGTGAATCGGAACCCTTCCGAGCCTCCCATCGACGAACTTCTCGAACAGCTGAAGAACCAATTGCCCGAGTCGTTGTTTGCCACCGTGAGCAAAAAGTTCCTGGCGCTGCAATATGCAGAGCTAAAGATCCAGGTACTGGAAGAGCGCCTGCGGCTGAAGCGCATCCAGATGTATGGTCCGGGGAGCGAGAAGCTGACCAACGAGCAGTTGGAATTGCTGGAATTGGAACCGGGAGTGAGCACCGCCGAGGTGCAAGCGGAGAGTGCCCGCGAACCGTTGCCTGCGCGAGCAGCGGAGAAAAGAGTTCGCCATCATCCGGGCCGCCAGGCGCTGCCGGCGGACCTGCCGCGGGTCGAGCGGGTGATCGGGTGCACGGCCGAGCAGTGCGTGTGCGGAGGTTGCGGCCGTGAAACCACGGTGATCGGCTACGAAGAGAGCGAGCAATTGGATGTCGAGCCGGCGAAGTACTTCGTGGTGGTGACCAAGCGCGAGAAACGCGCTTGCAAGAGTTGCGAGGAGCGCGGGGTGCTGGCGGCGCCGTTGCCGCCACGTATTATCGAAAAGAGTTTGGTAAGTGATCGCGTGGTGGTCGACACCGTGGTCAGCAAATATGCGGATCACTGTCCGTTGTACCGGCAGAGCGTGATGCTCGAGCGTGACAGCGGGGTGGAACTGAGCCGCCAGACGCTGGATGGCTGGGTCATGCGCGTAGGCGAATTACTGGTGCCTCTCGCCGAGGCGTTACGGCAGGAGTTACTCCGCGGAAGTTACCTGCAGGCCGATGAAACGCCGGTCGGCGTACAGATGCACGATGGGAATGGCAGCAACCATCTGGCCTATCTGTGGCAATACGGGCAGCCACATGGGGCGGTGGTGTTCGACTTCCGCATGGGGCGTGGGCGTGAAGGCCCGAAACATTTTCTAGGGAAATTCGATGGTCTTTTGCAAAGTGATGGATATGCCGTTTACGATTCCGTGGGCGGGCCGAAGATGGTGCACGCTTGCTGTTGGTCGCATTCGAGACGAAAATTTGTGGAAGCGGTGAAGTTGCATCCTCAAGATGTAGAGGCGGTGCGCATCGTCAAACTCATTGATGAGCTGTTTGCCATCGATGCCGAAGCGCTCCTGGCGAATCTGGACCACGCCGCGCGCCACGTCCTGCGTAGAAAAAGAGCTCCCGCGTTGCTCGAGGAGATCAACGCCGCAGTTACGGCGGCACGTGCAACGTCATTGCCCTCTAGCGCCCTGGGCAAAGCCGCGAACTACACGCTGGCGCTTTGGTCCAAACTCACACTCTTTCTGGAATACCCGGAACTTGAGCTCAGCAACAATCTCGCCGAAAACTCCATGCGCCCCGTGGCGATCGGTCGCAAAAACTGGATCCACATCGGCAGCCAACAAGCCGGACCCAAAGTCGCCGCCATCCTCTCCGTCGTCGAAACCTGCCGACGGAGGAACATCCCCGTACGCGAATACTTGGTGGCGGTCCTCCCCGGTCTCGCCGAAACTCCCATCCATCGCCTGCCCCAACTTACCCCAATCGCCTGGGCCTCACAAAACCGCTAACCTCCACCCTCGCGTCAACGATCGTCAACCATGGTTTGCTCTGACGCATACACTCATTCCGCGATCGGTCAGAACGCCCAGCCCTCATCGCCAGCCTTCCATTGGCTTGATGCAGTTAAAGACGCGACCCTCTTCGAGCAAATTGGGGCCTCGGAGCACCGAATTCGCCGAAGCGTCCAAAATGTGCTTAGACCTCTAGATGATTGAAGTTGCTTGCCAGTAGGCTTAGACTTAATCGACAAGCGACTTGGTCACAAGCTTAGATTCGAGGAGGTGGCGGATGGCTACTGAATTCTGCCAAAAATGCAAAAAGGCCCACCCCGGTCGAGAATGCGATTACGACGACACAGGCGAGTGCGCCGAGACAGTTGACGCCAATGCGGCTGTAAAGCTACCCGGCGAGGCGTCAGGAGACGAGGAAATTAGCAGCCCAAGTACCGACTCACCAAGGGAAGCGACCAGATGAGGTTCTGAACGCCTCGCAGCTGATCCGAAGTGCCGGAAGTAATTACCGCAATCGCGGCTTGCCGCCCAGCACGAAATCATGCTCCTGGTTCAACGGCTTTACCCGTTCTTTGAGCCGATTACATGGCCGCCATAAGCGCAACGACAGAGCCGACAGGAACACCTCCTGTGACCCAAAACTTATCTTAACCAACAAGCAACTACTGCACCGTTCGCCTCACGCGAAGCGTCCGCCGCCGGGCGGCTACGTCCAAACGCGGTACACGTCAATTTGGATTTCAAGTCTCCCTTACCTTTGTTCACATAATATCTATGTACGATTTTCAACGTAACAGCAGCTGCCAAAGTGGGGATGATGACCGCCGCTTCTTCTGATGTTGGCATAAGGAGAAGCGAAAGAAGGGAAACTGGAATTGCGACAAAAACCAGCATATAGCCCCAACGGCCCCATTCTCCCACTCCGAAAAGCACCATCAGCGCTCCCAGGACTGGGAGAGGCGCAAGCAGGAATGGGCTCGTTTCTCCATAAGTGTGGTGGCCAGGCGAAAGTCGGACAAGGAGCATGATGAATGACAGCAACATTACGAGGAACCCCAAAACACCGAATAGGACAAAGCGCACCCCAATCCAAATCCCTTTCCACCGCGTGTACGGCAGTGTTCGCGAGGTCGTCATTTGTCTCGAAGACTATTCCCTCATCGAAACTAGAATACATCGGTCGAGAGGGCTGAATCACGAAGCCGCGTCACAGGTTCGCGAGGTCGTCAACTCCCGTGAAACAGCATTCGCGTCTATATGGAATCCGCATCGAAAGTCGGCGGTCAAATCGCCGCGCGGGAGTCAGCCCATAGACTCCTGGCCGACAACGGCGGTAGGGCATGTTTCATATCAGAGGTTCATCCCCATGGTTGTGGGTAGAGGTTTCTTCAGGTGCCTCCAAGGAACCTGCTATGCGATTGAAAGCAGCGATGGAAAAACTGAACGAGGAACTTCTGCGTGACAACGCCAAAAGACGCCCTAAACTAACCTGGAACGCGATGGACGCACTAGGGACCACATGACACTCAAGGCCAAAGACCTGTCTCCCGATCAGAAGATGGTTATCGAAAGCTTGCTCGGGCGCTCCATTGCCGAGAACGAGGAGATCAGTATCCGCGCAACGACGTCACCTTCTGACCCTGAGTGGCTTCAGACCTCTTGGAAAAGCGCGCAAGAGGAGGGACTGGATCAGCTCTCCATGGGAGAGATTGATGCGGAGATAGCGTCGGCGCGGAAAGCGCGCCGTGAACGTCGGCCCTCGGAGCAATGATTCGGGTCGTCCTCGACACCAATATTTTGATTTCCGCGTTGCTGCAACCCCAGGGTTTGCCCGCTCGGACCTTTGTGATGGTGCTTGCCGGGACCACAGCCCAACTTTGCGTCAGCGGCGACGTATATGCCGAATATGAAGAAGTCATCCGGCGTCCCAAGTTTAACCGCAGCGAGGCGATCATCGACCATGCGCTGCGCGCTATCCGACAGAATGGATGGAGTGCGCCCAGGCCGCACACGCCAACTACCTCGTGACCGGCAATCTTAAGGATTATCCTGTGAAATGGGCCGACACCCAGATTGTAAACGCTCGCCAGTTCCTCGAGGCAACGATGTGACTCTTTCACCTGCCTGCCGTTATTGGCGTCCACGAGAACCCGGTTTTAGGGAAACCCGGCACATCATCGGCCCGCACTCGAACCTCGCGAATGTCGGAAGGAGTAGAATGAAAACAACAGGCCAAAAGTTCGACGCTGCCCGCCCAGGTGCCGGCATCGCCGCGCCGCAGTTCTACATCCCATAAGAACGGTCGCGGTAGGGACGCCGGTTACCCAGCGCCCCCCGCATGGATCCGTGCATGCGCTGATTAGCGCACACGGCTCTTACCGCGGATGCTTGGCGTCGAAGCGCAAATTAGGGTACGGATGAAGGATTTTGGGGCGAGGGAGCCATTGCTCAGCAAAACGAGTTATATGCTCCCATGTAATCCGGCTCTTCTGGCTCCGACGACGCATGACGCGCAGCCAGCGTTTGCACACCTCGAGCCGAAAGCTCAGAAGACTGGCGAGATTCCCGGGCACCGCATGGTAGTTGAAGTAGCCTTGTACCACGCTCTTCAACCATTTCCCGACTTCCGCC
The DNA here is from genome assembly GCA_963804635.1 of Candidatus Acidiferrales bacterium. Lineage (GTDB taxonomy): Bacteria > Acidobacteriota > Terriglobia > Acidiferrales > UBA7541 > Acidiferrum. The sequence continues at coordinate 39,674 of CAWDRK010000032.1, read as the reverse complement.
AGTGGCTGATGCATGCGCCTCCAAAGCGCGACTTTCACTTGTTTCAACTTAGCGAGGAGTCGCTTTCGGATGGTCTTGCGCAGCACGAGGAACTTGCCGTTCTTCCTGGACTGCCCGCAGATGTGCGTGAACCCGAGGAAGTTGAACGTCTCCGGCTTATCCTCTCCGCGTTGCTTTCGGTTCTCGGCTGCATATCGCCCGAACTCAATCAGGCGTGTCTTATCCGGATGTAATTCCAGCCCGAACTTCCGCAGGCGTTCTCGCCAATCCTGGAGAAAACGCTCTGCTTCCGCTCGATGCTGAAACCCCAGCACCATGTCGTCCGCGTATCGAACCACGATGACCTCACCCTTGGCTCGATGCGTACGCCAGTGCTGTACCCAAAGGTCGAAAACATAATAAAGGTAGACGTTGCAAAGCAGCGGTGAAATCACCGAACCTTGCGGAGTCCCCTTTTCCGTCTCCGACCACTCTCCATCTTCGAGAACGCCGGCTCTCAGCCATTTCTTGATCAGGCGGAGGATCCGTCGGTCCCCGATGCGATGCTGGAGAAACTTGACCATCCATTCGTGCGAAAAAGAACCAAAGCAGTCACGAATGTCGGCATCCAGCACCCAATTCACCTTTTTCCTCATGATCCCAACCCAGAGCGCGTCTAACGCACCGTGCGCGCCGCGCCCAGTTCGGAAACCATACGAGAACCCTAAGAAGTCCTCCTCATAAATCTGATTGAGGACCGTTCCCACCGCGTGTTGGACGATCTTATCCTCCAAGGCTGTTATGCCTAGAGGTCTCTCTCGTCCATCCTGCTTGGGAATATAGGCTCTCTTGGAGGGTAGCGCTCGATACGTACCCCGGTGCACGCGACTGTGCAAATCCTCCAGCCGCTTGTCCAGGTCCGTTTCGTATTCCTGCCACATGAGTCCGTCCACTCCCGGAGCAGCTTCCCGCTTCAAGGCATAGAAGCTGTTCGAGAGGAGCACAACGGATACATGGTGCAATAGCGCGGTGAATCGTAGCCGCTTATCCTTCTTTGCTGCTTCCCGCACACGGTCCAGCCCGTCCAACGCGCTCCCCCAGCTTTGCATCTGGGACGCGGTCGTCTGCCCCGTGTTCTCCTTGGTCGGTCGTCTTCCCTCCATGCCTTCCGCCGATGAGGTACTTCCACCATTGTTCGGGCACTTCGCAGGTACTACACGACCGTCCGACTCCCTATCAGTGTTCATGTTGGAATTATGGTTCATCGCCTTCTCCAACCGGCCCACACAACTTCGTGTAGGGCACTGGTAGGGCCTCCCGGTTCTCGCGCATGAAGGTTCCATACATGCGGGGGTCTTCGACCTCGCAGGGTCCAGAGAGTGCTCGCAGTATCGCCCTCTCCAGTGTTGCCTTCCGCTACTCCTACGGCGTTGGCACCCTGAGTTCCAAGCATTTCGCGGCTCAATACCCCGCCTGCATGTGCCCCTGTCAACGCTTCACGCCCAGTCTTACGGCTGTCCGCGCATGACTCGGGGCCGGTGCGGCTTGCTAGGCCTTCACCGTATGGCTCTTTCATCCACACCTTCCTGCCGGTTTATCCCGGCGCACAGGAGTTCGCTTCCAAACAAAGTAGTGGATCATAGGATCGCTTGCCGCGATAGCGCGGATTGTAGCCAACCGCAGCTCCTTCCTGACGGCCATAGACTGTGACCACGGTGCTATCCAGATCCAGAATCAAGCGCGATCGGTGATCGGGCAAGTGAATGAATTTTCGAGCACTCGATCATTGGCGCGGTGTAACTGCTCTCGGAGATTAACAGGAGCGTTCAGCAAGAATCGCCGTAAGGTCTGTGGATCGGGAAAGCTCGGCAAGCCGGTAAGGTACTGAAAGGTTCCGTTAGAACGTAAGAGTGACGCGGTCTCAATACGATCCAATCCCAAGACGATGGGATAGATCAACGCCAGCAACATCTGCGACAGACTGTAATCTCGGTTGCGCCGGGGATAGCGAATCTGTTGGGCGAGGAAGTCTCTGAAGTGCAGCACTCGCAGAAATTCATGAAATAGATGGACTCCACCGAAGTGGGTCAACCCCCGATGATTACAGGCGATTTCTATATTTCTTGGAGAGTAGGGCATTTCAAGGAATTGCTAACCAACAGTTAGGAATTCCTTGAATTCTAAAACGACGTTGAAATGCGCGTCAAATCAGCTTTTCTGCATAATTCGGGACACAAAATACGCCGGATCTAAGTTATAAGGAGTTGATGCCGATGACAAGGGAGCAGGTGGACCTAGCGAATTCAGTTCTTTGGATACCGGATTCGAAAACGCCCACCGGCGTTGCCGAGCTTCCACTCACTCCCCTGGCCGTTCAGGCATTTCGGGACCAGATGGCAATCGCTGGGCGCAGTAGCTATCTCTTTCCCAGCGAGGAAAGCGCCACCGGCTACCAACGCACCCTACGAACAGTTTGGCGCCTCACCTTGAAAAGAGCGAAGATTCCATATTTTCGAATCTACGATCTTCGTTCCACGTATGCCACACGGTTGAGTGCAGGTGGCGTCGCGGACGAATGGGTCACGCAACTTCTTCGACAGAGCGACTCGAAAGTCTTCAAAAAGTATTCGCAAATGAAGCTGCGAATGCAAAGGGAAGCTCTGGAGAAGATCAATCGTCAAGCAAATGAAATGAATGGAGAGGTCCCGACTGCTGTGTAGTGAACCAAAAAGAGTTTGTGCACAGTTCCAATACGTCCCGAATCATCTTAGGGGAGGAGAATTTGTCGCGAAGAGTCCGCCTAGCGGGGCTTGAGCTTGTGGCCGCGATTAATGCGGAGGCAAGGACTCAGAAAGGCTTATTAGATTCTCCGCACGTACGCGAACACTGCCGCCACGCGGCTAGCGCCCTCCCATGTTGGCCTTGTCACCCGCGTCGCGCCGTCCATCCCAGCAACAACAATCCGCTGGCAACAATCCAGCTTCCCGCCACCCGCACCGCGATCCTCGCCCACGGCGGCCGCAGCTTAATCACGAAGGCCGACACAAGTGCCACCATTACAAAAATTCCTCCCACCAATCCTGCATACGCCCCAACTAACGAGAACGACCACTGGACCCCCGCGCCATTCATCCAGCCATGCACCAAACCCAGCAGACCAGCAAGTACAGTCATTGTGCGCAACGACAATGGCGCATTTGCAGCCACCAGACCGCCAAAAACCAAAAAAGAAATCGCGGCCACGGGCCACGACGCGGCCCACTGAAACATCGTTCCCAGAAAACATCCCACAAACCAACTCGCAGGAAGCAGAAAAAGAGCCCGCCTACCGTATTCCGGCCCGCGCAAGCCTGCAAACATCGCCAGCGCCACCACCGGCACGATATCCTCCGGACTCAGAAGAAAATGCAGTAGCCCGTCATACACCGGCCCCATTCCCGTCGAATTCAAATGTGCCGAGGCAGGTAGCGGGCAGAAGCAGAAAACCGCTGTCGCCGTCGCCAGCATGGCTAAGCGTGCGCGCTTCATGCGAAAGCCTTCCAAACAAAAAACACCCCCATCGATGCAGTAAACGCTCCCGCCAATCGCAGAAACATCTGCCCCCACGTCCAGCGGTGTACCAGCCCGATCGAAATGCCCACACCGTGTAGCAAACCCGTCGCGCAAACAAATCCCATGCTGTACAGCGATCCATTTTGCCCGGGCGGCAACTCCGTTCCATGCGCGTGCCCGTGAAAGATCGCGAAAAACGCGACCAGTGACCCGGCTACCCACAGCGCCGGCTTCCACTCAAACAAGACTGCCGCGCCGAGTAGAATCATCGAAGCCGCAATTCCATATTCCGTTCCGGGAAGGGGAATTCCCATCAGCCCCATCATTCCACCGAGCGCCATCACTATGGGAAACGCTACCGGCAGGACCCACACAGCAGGCGCTCCCAATTGCGCGCCCCACAAACCAACCGAGATCATCGCCAGCACATGATCCAGCCCCGAAATCGGATGCCGCAATCCAGTAAGGAAACCGATCGCTTCACCCTTCTGAGTATGCGCCTCGACGCTCTGCGAAAAACACAAAACCACCACCGCCAACGGCAGCCACCGCCCCAACAGATCGCGTGCCGCCCGCTTCATCGCACCACTCCCAACAAGATTGCCACCCGCTGGATCGTCCAGAACGCTCCTAACGAGCCGACGGTATACCCTGGGAGCGCCTCCACCGCGCGAGGCCAGCGAATCTCCAGGACGCGAAACGCACGTTCCAGTAACAAAATCAAAATCACGAATCCTACCTGCCCAATCTCCACGCCCACATTGAAGCTCAGAAGCGCCCATGGCAATTCGCTCGATGGCAATCCCGCGCTGGTTAGTGCGCTCGCAAATCCAAATCCGTGGAGCAACCCAAACGCAAAAGCCACAACCCAGGGGTGCCGGATTGTAAAACTCGTCTCTCCCCGCCAAGACCTCACAATCTCCGGCCCTAGAAACAAAATACTCAGGGCAATCGCCGCATTTAAGGGCACTGTCGGCGCATTCGCGTAGCCGAGCGTCGCAATCGCGAGCGTGATGCTGTGCGCTACCGTGAACGCCGTGATCGTCTTCAGCAGCATCCAACGGTCCTTCACGATCAGCAGCAGCCCCAGCACGAACAACAAATGATCCGGGCCAAACAAAATATGCCGGGTTCCCTGCACAATGAAGGAACCGACGGTTGCGAGCCCGCCCATCGAGGGAGTGACCTCGAACCAGGACTGAGACGGATGGACAATCGTGGTCCACTTTCGGCCATCCAGCAGTTCGACACGCACCAAAACATCCGTGATGGTGCCTTGAAGGCCAACGAAATCGATTCGCTTTCCAGCCAGCCCAGCCGGAATGTCAATCGAACGGCGTTCGACGAGTGAATCGGTGAGTTCCTGTGTGGTTGGGGCCGTTACGTTTTTCGCGTCCGCGGGTAGTTGTAGAAGAATCGGCAAGCGCATCCCAGCATTCACCGGGATGCGCCACATGACTTCGTAATGGTTAGGAGAGGTTTCCTTGATTTCCAGATAGGCGGGCCGAGTTTCATGGGCCATGCCAGACGGGACGAAGACCACGCTGAAGATGATCATTAACGCAAGCCAGCGATGTTGGAGCGTATTCATGGCGCTAAGCTTGGCCCAATTTTGGATTCAGTCGATTCCGGCGGCGGTTGAGGCGCTACGACCTCATATTTTGCACGCATCCTGGCGTAGGCTTTTTGCCATTCGATCGCCTTCTGATCTGCCAGCCATGCAGTCTTCACGTCTGGCTCAACTTCCTCAAATGCAGGCACACGGCCCGGCGTGATCGATTCGATCCAGACCAAATGCCATCCATAGCCCGATTCGATGGGGCCCTGCCACATTCCCAGCTTCAGCTTGTACAGACCGATGGCAAACGTCGGACCAAATTCCTTTGCAAGCTGATCTGGTGCGCGGTCTCCGTAATAATCTTGAAACATGAATGGGTCGGCCAACGCCTTGCCAAGCGGACTATCTTCAGGTTTAGCTGCGAGCTTATTCAGCGCAGACAACGCAGCGGTCTGAGCGTTTTGGCCGCGGCGATCGAATCCAAAAAAAAGATGGCGAAACGTAGCGCGGTCTGCCAGTGCAAACTTCTGGGAGTTTTTGGCATACCAGTTTCTCAACTCATCGGTGGTTGGCTCGTGCGCCGCGGCCACGTCTTCGGACAAGAACTCCATTTTCTGCGCCATGCGCCTTTTCACGATGGTGTCGTCCTTATCCAGCCCCATCGCTAATCCTTCGCGGTACAACACTTCCTGACGGATAAAGCTTTCCACCAAGCCTTGAAATTCCTCCTGCGTCGGCTGCCTGTGCCACTGCGACACAAAAGAGATGTCCAGTTGCTTCAGGTCATCGAGCGTCAGCAAAATCCGGTAATTTCCTGCACTCGTTCGGCCACGGTTCATCCATCCGTAGGCGGCAAACAATGCCAGCCCTATCACCAAAAAATGTAGAAGGGGCTCGCGAAGCGCTCCCCGCACGAGGGGCGAAAAACGACTACGCAGCCCCAGCCTTTCGGCAGCGGGCTGCGTTTCTTGCATCACCGATGTCGTCGAACTCATTTCTGGTCCAAGGCCTTGTCGGTTCTTCTCATTGCTTCCGGCTTATTGTTCCCGCTTGGTTTATGGCTTGGCTTTTACTGGCTCAAGCAAATTGTTGACCGGCGGAATCATCTCGTAGTTTGCGTAACCGAATTCATTGCTCCGCGCTCCATAATACTTGTCGCCGAGCTTGTACACGGTCACTTCGAACGGCGTCTGTTGCAGCCAAGTTATAATTTTCCCATCTTGTATGGCATAAGCGGACGACATCCCCGAATAGGCCGTCTGGGCCACGTTTCCAACCTCGCTTGGCAGTAGGGCGTTTCGTCCAACGTTAATCACGATGGCTTGCCCTTCCTTGTTGTAGATGATCTTCATGCGTCCGCCGGTGACGTTGTTCTGTACCCAAATGAACTTATTTACGACCAAGGCTGTCAACTGCCCATCGGTCAGCGCGACGCCGCCCTTCTGTTTCAGGTCCGCGATGCTCAGCCCTGGCTGTGCTTTCTTGCGGTCTTCCTCCGAAGGCGTGTACCAGATCGGCGAACTCCACGCCCGTTCCTGAACCGTTGCGGCAACCACGTCCGGTGGTGCAATCCCCAATTGGTGCGCCTGAATCGTTGTCCAACGAGGTGTGGGAATTTCCAGGGCCCGCGCATAGTAGAATGCATGAAGACTCGGATCAAACTCCGGATCCGTCCAGACCTTCTTCAGTTCTGTCGATCCGATGGTGTTGGTGTACGTGGCATTTTCGATGTCCACGGTGCTTCCGACCGAGGGAACCCTCCCCGTCCACTTGTCCGGCTTGCGGTCCCCCGCCCACACCACGTCGAAAATCTTTTCGAAGCTTTGGCCATCTTTGGTCCAGCCCTTTACGATCTGGATGCGATCCAGGTTTCCAGAGGTCGGATCCTTTACCGCCCATACGATAAACGTTGGCGCCTTACCGTCCATTTTTTTCAGGTCGCCACCCATAGGTACGCCTTCTTTGTACCCGGTCTTCACCCAATCCTTATCCTCGACATCCGAGTCTTTGTATTTCCAGCCGCCGAAAAACCGCAGCTTTATATGCGGTCCGCTGGCAGCAAACGTCTCTTTGCGCTGCATTGCTTCAAAAATCGAGGCGCGCGTGTTCTCCTCCGCCCAAACGCCGCTTACGCCCGCAGGATTTTCATAACGGGTATCCATACCTGCAAAAATGTGGCCGGACATGCGCGTTTCGATCGTGCCGTCCCCCTCTCCATGGCCACCATAGAAGTTGTCCTGCCGGTATGGTGTACCCGTATTATGAGAGTCAGATCCTCCCACGAAGCCAAACTTGTACGGGTTATATCCCTTGGTGTCTTGCATCGTCAGCCCGTCTTTCAACCCCTGCCGCGCATAGCTTCCCACAATGTGATCGAAGCGGCCCTGCGGTTCGCCTAATAGATAAGTAAGAATCTCGAAATTCGCAAATTCGTCATTCGGTGACAACGCCGGATGTGTTTCCGAGGAACCCTTGATCTGTTTCATCTCGATCAGACGCTCGTTGCGATCTCTCGATTCCGCCCATGCCGCATCGATCGGCCTTCCATAGCTGTCTACGTCGATCGGATACATATGCCCGTCGCTCAAATTGGCATTGTGCGAGATGGCCAGCAGCTCATTCCCGGCCTTGCGCTGCACGTCCATCCATTTCCATAAATCCTCCGGATGTTGGGAATCGAGCGAGCTGAAGGGCATTTCGGGTACTTTGGCGCAGTCCTTGAAGAATACGTTGCGATGCATATTCCGGTAATCAGGGGTAGAGGTCCACTCGTAGGAGCAGAATGCCGTGAATTTGCCAGGTTGGTTGGCCTCGTCTGCGGCCTTGTTATTTTCCTTCCAGACCGTGCCCGCAACTTCCGGCTTTACCAGCTCGGGGATTGGTTTGTTATCAATCATGCTCTGGCCGAGCCAGAAATAGATTTTTTGGATGTCCGATGGCTGGTGCACAATTAATTTTTGTGCAATGGGCATCTTGCTAAGCGGCGAAGAAGGATCGTTGGAGAGCCGCACAACGCCAGCGTATTCCGAATGGTCGGTCACCCCGCCCCAATCCAACGGAGTATCAATCTTAATGTCATAACCGAGAGGATGTTTAATCGTTTCGCCCTTCCAATATTTGTACGAGTCGGCCGGCCCCGTTACGTGATTCCCGAAAATATAGGCGTCGAACGACCAACTGGTGTGCTGGTGCGTTTCTCCAAAGAAGACTTCGCGGTCTGGGTAGTGCTCAACTCTAGCGGGAGCGGGTGCCCCCGCTGATACCGCTACTGGCGCCGCAAGAACGCTGTTCCCCGCCACCGGGTGAGTGACGTTCGTATTCATCTTCGAACGCGCCACCGCACCAAATGACGCCGCCAGCACCATCGCCACAAGAACCCAAACGACCCAGGAACTTCTTATGGACCCATTCTTCCTGTTCATATTTGCTCCATTCTGTTTGGGCCGAAATGGCCGTGCCGCCACAGGCTAGCATGTGCTTTCCGGGCGCTACAATCTTATTTATTTTTTCTATTCCTTCAACGAGCGCGGGGGCTGTTAGGACATTGTGCCGAGCGGTTTTTCACCGTTGTGTCTCTTTTTGATTGACATGGCCGCTCTGGAAGGGCGGCACGGATCACGCCGGAACCGTTATCCTCAACCAGACGCACTCGTACTTGCGGGCGAGTCTATAAGCACCGGGCCACCCCCGAGAATTGGCAAAACTACCACTCGGCACCGAGATCGTCTGTGCCACGCCGGATTGTTCCCTAGTCCGGATATGGGACTGCGACCTGTAAAGCTGTTGGAAATGATTGTCTGGCAAAGGAGGAAATAGATCAGACCGTGCATCCCATTGCACGTAGCCTACGAGGTTGGAGCGGCGAGGCAACAGACCGTTCGAAGCCCTCGGACAATGTACCCACATTCGCAAGAATGACACCGAAACCGTGAGGCCACGGTGTATCTGCCAGCATAAGGTGGAGAGGGCCTAGGCTTGATAGTAGGGTCAGAATACACAAATGTTCGTAAGCGTCGTCACCGGAAGAGAGCCTAATATGCTGCGCGGCTCTTTTTGCAGTGAGCACAGAGGCTTCCCATTTCTCTGTCATGGGTAAACAACACTGCCGGCGTATAGAACAGACCTAACCTATCGCGTCATTCCAACGGAACAGGATAAATCCACATCGCTCCCCGCAAGGGGAAAGTGCATCGCGAGATGCACCGATGGCGGTGCGGACAACAGATGAGGGAGAAAGCGAAGGCCGCTCTGTAATGGAGCGGATATCGGTTGCGTCAGCTACATCGACAACATCACCGGGCGCGAAAGCGAGCTGACTTCCCTTTTTGGTGCTTCACACGAGAGAACTTGATTAATCGGCTCATGAGGCAAGGCAGATGACGACAGCGCGAGCTGTTGGTGCGGTCTCACGCGAAGCGGCGGGATGGTATGCCATTAACTGGCCAACCATTCACCGCAACGTTCGCCGACTCCAAGTGCGTATCGTGAAGGCGACGAAGGAACGCAGATGGGGCAGGGTGCGAGCCCTGCAACGTTTGCTGACCCACTCCCACAGCGGCAAAGTTCTCGCCGTTCGAAGAGTGACGGAAAACAATGGCAAAGCAACCCCCGGTGTGGACCAAGAAATTTGGGACACACCAGAGAAGAAGACCCAGGCAGTACATGCACTGAAACGTAGGGGTTATCGATCTCAACCCCTGCGGCGTGTTTACATTCCGAAGTCTGACGGCAAGACGATGCGCCCACTCGGAATTCCCACAATGATCGATCGTGGGCAGCAAGCACTACACTTGCTCGCCTTGGATCCCGTTGTGGAAACCACTGCTGACAGAAACTCCTACGGGTTTCGTCAGAGACGGTCCTGCGCGGACGCGATTGGACAGTGCTTTCTGGCACTGAAAAGCGCCAACGCGCAGTGGATTCTGGAAGGTGACATCAAGAGCTGTTTTGACAAAATTTCACACAATTGGCTTTTGGCTCACGTACCGATGGATCGAGTCATTCTCCAAAAGTGGTTGAAATCCGGGTACATGGACAAACACGTCCTTCACGATACGACGGACGGGACCCCACAAGGTGGAATTATCTCTCCCGCGCTCGCTAACTGCGCGCTGGACGGACTGGAACGAATCCTGCAGAGAAAGTTTCCTGCAAGGAAACGTCTCAGATCCCTTGGAGGTGAAAAACCTTGTGTCCATCTCATCCGTTATGCGGATGACTTCGTCATCACCAGTAAATCGAAAGAACTACTGGAAGGAGAAATCAAACCCCTCGTCGAGGAGTTCCTGCAAACACGAGGTCTTGAACTTTCTCCGACCAAGACCGTCATTACGCACGTGGAGCACGGCTTTGATTTCCTCGGACAAAACGTGCGCAGATACCCTAACGGGAAACTGCTCATCAAGCCTTCCAGGAAGAATGTTGGAACCTTTCTGAATGGCATCCGACGAATCATCAAGGACGCACGGGGCATGTCTGCCGCCGATTTGATCGATCAACTCAACCCGAAGATTCGCGGTTGGGCCAACTATCATCGGCACGTGGTGAGTAAATCCACGTTTGAACGCGTGGATTGCAACATCTTCTCTAGTCTGTGGCAATGGGCTCGACGAAGGCACCCGAACAAGCCCTCGCGCTGGGTCAAAGCGAAATACTTTGAACGGCGTAGGGACCGTGATTGGACCTTCTTCGATGAAACTTGCGATGACGAGGGACAGCTAAGAAAAGTCTGGCTATTCCACGCCGAGAGCACTCCCATCAAACGACAGGTCAAGGTCCAGGGCGAAGCTAACCCATACGACCCCGCCTATGAAACCTACTTCGAAGAACGTGAAGGGGCTCACATGCTGGACACGTTTCGGGGTACTCGCACTCTTCGCTTTCTCTGGTATGAACAACGCGGACTCTGCACGCTGTGCAATACAAAAATCACCCGGATCACGGGTTGGCGCCTTCATTATTGCGTCCCTCGTGTACAGGGTGGTTCAACAGGTGCCACGAACTGCGTTCTACTTCATCCAGAGTGCCATGACCGCGTACATCGTCAGCGTCTTTCCGTTTCGAAACCGCGTCTCCTCCAAAGAGGCGTTCGAAGGGCTTGAGCTGGGTGAGGGGAAACTTTCACGCCCAGTTCTGAGAGGGCCGGGCGGCCGTAAGGCCGCCTGGCTACTCGGTAGTGATGGTGGCCGGCGGCGCCCCTCAGCTCGGTTCCGTTCAGATTAAAGCTGCGCTGTTTGAAAAACACATGTATTTCGAACCCTGAAAAGCCCTCTGGCTGGGTCTTACGTATCAATTCTCTGACGTTTTGCTTCGGTGTAACAATGTGACATTGCGTTGAACCTGGACACCGTACCAATTCGCCAGGGACTCGAAAAAGATGAAGGAATTCTGCAGAAAGTGTGAGCACTTTTTCTTTGAGCACTTCCACGGAATTTTTGGCTATAGGTAATAGTAGAAGGCAGTTCGCTAGACTCCTCGCCCACGTTTGACCACAGCAAGTCAGCAGCAGACCTCCGAAATTCACCGGAACTTGCTTACAACATTCGTAGCTCTGCCACGCGGTGATTAGGCGCACTCGTTTGGACGCCGCCTCTTCCGGGAGCAGTTCGTCCCGGCTACTGCTTCGGCAGGGGACGGCTTCTTTTTCGCTTGCTAGCTGTCTCTTCCCAAAATCCATATGAACAAAATTTAATTTGCAGAAGGCGAGCACTCAGAACAGGTTTTTGCCCATTAGTAATAGTAGAGGCCCATTTTCGCTGCACACCTCGCCCTGGTAGAGTGCGCCGAAACAGCTACAGATCTTCGCGATTCATCGGAACTTGCTGCCAACGTTCGGGGCTCTGTTACCGCGCTTTGGCTCTCGTGTGGCTCCAGGGGCTGTCAGGCCAACTCAGCCCAACCGCATCAGCGGATCAACGTGCATTGACGGTGGAGATCTTCTCGCTATGGACTTTCCCGCAGAGCACATCGAACGAATCAAGGAATTCGGCTACACCGAATCGGAGGCCCGTTTTCTCTATATCGTTGCGGTCCACTCGGGCTACTTCACCCTGGGACAGTTCCGCACCTTCACAGGCACCGCGTACGGAAAGCGGCCTACATCTTTCGCACAGAAAGTCCTCAAGCGCGGTCACGCCACGATCCGGGATTACATGCAGAGGGGCTCCATCTTTCATCTGTTTTCCCGCACCATCTACGGACAGATCGATAAAGACAACCTCCGCAACCGCAAACAGCACTCGTTCGATTTCATGCGTTCCCGACTCGTGCTCTTGGACTTCATTCTGGCCAACCAGGATTTGAACTACTTCGAAACGGAGCAGGATAAGGTCCGTTTCTTTTGTGATGAACTTGGAGTCCCAAAGGGCTCTCTACCCGCCAAGGTTTATGAGGGCGGCCCCAATAGCAAGCCGGCCCTCCGTTATTTCGTCGACAAGTTTCCCCTGTTTCTCTCTTCGCCTTTCTCTGGTGCTCCCCCTGTGGTCACCCTGAGTTACGTGAATTCCGGTTTTGAAACATCGTCTCATTTCGTTTCGCATCTCGGGGCTTACCAGGGGCTCTTTCGGCAGCTCAAGAGTTTCCGGTTTCTCTATATCGCCGCGAAGGACACCTATTTTCAAAACGCCGAGGAGCGTTTCCGTTCCCTGGTAAAGAGGCCCCTCGAATCCGACGTCTCGGGCGAGATCCTCCGCTACTTCCAAGTGCGCAGGAAGTGGGAGCGCCACGAGTATGTCGTGCCGGTCGCAGATGACTTCGAATTCCTCAATGAGGCGCGGCGGTGTTTCCATGCTGACCGCTTCGAAGGGCTCTACCGGGACTGGAGCACCGGGACGATCACGGAGCAAGAACTACGTCTCGAGTTTTCGGAACTCAAGCCTGACCGGCCCGTATTTTTCGCGACGTTTCAGGTCCACGGACACAGTTCACCCGTGGCAGAGATCATTCGACGCAGTGACGGGTGCGTGAAAGACACACGTAACCCTCCCCGTCACCGTTCGCGTCACCCCCGGGGTGCCGCGAAGTTGTTGGGAGCATAGAGGTTGCACATGGCGCGACGATCCATTTGGACGCGAGCAAACCCCCGGAATGGGCTGGAGCGACCCCCCTTCGTTGCCACGGGAAGCGTGGCGGTCGCTCCAGCCCAGGAATTATTACGCACGCCACACCGTGACGAAGGCCCAAGCTGCCTCGACACAACAAGGACTCAGAACCCGAATGAAAGCAAGGCGCGGAGCGAACCGACTCGAACTGCCCAGGAGCACTGAACATCTCGAATTTATTCCAATTAGACGGGCGATCTGGCATCATCGGCGAAGTGCAGCCGAAGCGACGACGGAAGGGACGAAAGTCCATGAGTCGTCGAAACGGTCAGAATGGCACCGTCGTCATCGCAGGAAATTGGTATCGGGTCCGATGGCGTATGGATGTCGAAGGTCAACAGAAACGAATCAACATGAACGAGAAGGTCGCGCCGGTCGTTTTCAACAAAAACGGGAAGCCGAAGCCGCCGTGCTCAGATGTGCTTCGGAAGGCACGCGAAATCGTCGAGAAGTCTGGTGCGAACTCGGAAGAGCGGTTCAACCGTGTCGTTCTCGGCGAGAGCACCTTTAGGCACCAAGCAAAGACGTATCTTCACTGGGTCCAGACTCGGGACAGAGAACCCATTAAGGACGCTTCAAGCATTCAGGCGGCTTTGAACAAGTGGATTCTCCCCAAGATTGGCGACTTGCCGTTGGCCGATGTACACAACATCACCGTGAAGCCGCTGGTCGACAACATGAAGAAGTCGCTGTCGGCTCGCACGGTGAACAAGTACGTTGAATACATCGGACAAATCGTGGCCTCGCTCAAGGACGGCAGAACAGGAGAGCCCATTCATCGACGAAAGTGGGACAGGTCGGTGATGGACCTTCCGATTGTCAATCCGAAACGGCAACGCCGCCCTGCCCTTCGGCTGGACGCAATCAATACCCTTGTGTCCGGTAGCACGGGCGACGAGCAAGCACTTTACGTTCTGCTCGCCGCGGCTGGAATGCGAATCTCTGAGGCATTAGCGTTGGAGAAAGAGCATTTCGTGAACGACGGTCAAACGATTGTAGTATCCCAACAAGTGGACCGAGATATGCCGCGAATTGTCCGGTATCTCAAGACCGACGCCGGTACGCGAGAGGTTGACTTGTCCACTGAAGTCGCAGAGTACCTGCGAGGATTTATCAGCGGCAAGAGTGCCTTGTTGTTCGAGACCCGAAACGGCACGCCGTATTTGCACAACAATCTTGAGCAGCGTTGGCTGACGCCCCGCCTACAAGCTATTGGAATTGACGAGAAAGGGATGGGATTCCATGCCTTTCGTCGGTTCCGAAAGACATGGCTCAGAGGAGAAAGGTGTCAGGAGGACATCAACAACTTTTGGATGGGACACCAACCCGAGACAATGTCCGAACTCTACTCCCGAATGGAGTTCGAGTTGGACCGTCGTCTCGATGAAGCCGAGCGAGTCGGTGTCGGCTTCACGGTCCCAAGCGTCGAAGTTGCTCCAAGTGCTCCAAGAATTTCGCAAGAAGTCGAACTCGAATTAGCGTTGCAAGAGCAGTAGAATGAGAAGAGTAGCCAAGGATGCGCCCGTAGCTCAGTTGGATAGAGCGTCTGCCTTCTAAGCGGGAAATTAAATTTACTAAATCTTGCCGGAGCCGACGCAACCCGCTAAAAAGTAGCAAGTTGCCACAAAATGCAGCAAGCTGTTTTTCTCCTTTTTATTCGCCTTCTGTTCGCAATTTAGGGCGATTTGCCACGACTTGTACTACGTTTTCACTACGGCGCGAAAGCGTCTGCCTACAAGGCAGAAGTCCAGCGAACAAACTAAATCCAAGCATGGCCTGCTGACCAGGTTCAAAGGGTGAGCATTGCGTTAGACCAGGGCGACTTCGCGGTCGAAGTGGGGCTTCTTCTCAGCGTGAAGCCTTAGCGCCATGCCACAAGCTAACGCGATACGTTCCAGCGTCGCGAGAGAATGACCTGTGTATTCGGCGTCTTCAAGCCGAGCAATCACAGATTGCGTCGTGCCAGCCCTCTTGGCTAATTCGGTCTGCGTCAGGCCGGCCTCCTCTCGCATCTCACGAACTAGGAGCGCGAGGTCAATCTGGTGTAGCGTGCGGGCGAAGGTCTTCCTGTACGTCGCGGTCTTGCGAATTCGCTGCTCCACAATTTCACTGTGGCGGTCCCGTTCCATAGTCCCAACTCCTTCAGGATAGCTTCCCTTTCCTTTTGTGATCCCGTATATCGGTTTCGATACCTTATCCAGAGTTTTCTCAATTGTTCAGCCCTAGTAATCTCACCCGGCGGAGTTTGTTCCGTCTTCTTCTGGAAACCCGACGTAATCACAATCAGCATTCCGGGCTGGTAGAAAGAAATAGAGAATCCGAAAAACCCGGTCAAACTGTTTGACTCGTAGCTCGAATATGTGATCCGTTAGCTTCTTGACGAACTTCCCTTGCATCTGATTGCCATAGGACCGCAAGCGCTCGATAAATGCGTCAATGCGGGCAGCAGCCCTGTCATCCAGGCCGTCAACAAACTCTCTGGCGGGCACCCGCCCATTCGGAAGTTCGACGTACTCAATCCTGAATTCCCCGTTCAATCCCGCTCCCGGACGTGACTAGCTGGAATATAGCATTATTGCGATATACAGGTCAAATGAATCGTGGCAGGGTTGGCAGGGTATCAAGATTTTCAACAAAGTTGGTGGAACCGATGGGATTCGAATCCACCATGGGTGAGGAAACAAAGGAGTTTTGTGGTGCAGCCTGGCCTTCAAAGGTATTGAAAGGAAAGAGAGGGAATTCTTAGTGCCCCCTTAATGCCCCCGAAAATTCCTGGGGTTAGAACGGGCGGTTGAGAGAGCAGACTCGTCCGGCGAACCTAAAGAGATCCGTTATGGCATGCGTGTGCTGCGCAGCAATCCCCGCTTTGCAGTTGTCGCGCGGCAACGTTATTCATGGAGTGAACCCCTATCAACGCCGAGCATGCCATCAAACGATTCGCCAGGTACCGCAGGCAGGCCGATGGTTGCTTTACGAAACGAAGCCCGCAGGAGTACCTCGTACTGGCAAGCGTGTTCGAAACCTGCGAGTTCAACAACGTCAACATTCTCGAATTCTTGCTTTCGAGAGAGACGACGTTGGAAGGGCCACTTAAGATTGGCGGGGAGCCGGGCGAAGACGTCGAGAGAAGTTGGGTTCAAGCGCATGTTGGGCAGCACCTATCCAAATGAGCTTCTTTGCAGCAGGGTCATACATACCAAGGACGAAAGTCCCGATGTTGATGGTTGAAGTACTCGCCGAAAATGAATCGAGGCCGCCGCCCCACGGGCCTCAGCCGCCCCAGCCCCCGCCGCCCCAGCCGTTCGCGAAGCCGTTTATTTGCTTCTCCCGATCGATAACGAGTTGGTAGCCAAGGAGTAAATCGGCTTTATCGCCGTCAACCACCTTGGTTAGGCCCTTGGCCGACATTTGGGAATCGACCGCTTGCTTGACCTGGGCGTCCAGGATCTGGTCGGGAACGCCACCTACTCGGGGTACGCCCTTTACCTAGTCGACCCATGCATAGGTGTGATATTTCGAAAAATCAGTTCCGGGCATATAGTTCGTTCTCACATCCTGCCCGTGCGTCACGGAGCCCGCGACGAACGCCAGGACCAGTGCAAGACCGAACCTTGCCTTCCAGTTTCGAGAATTTTGCCGCATCGTACATGTCCTTTCAGGATCAGAGCTGCTCACGTCGGCAATGCATTCGAGTGGCCATCGAATTCTCGCCGGGATTGTTCCTTTAAGTGTTTTTCGGGGAACAATATGGAGAGGACCCGGCAGATTTATTCACATGACGACAGCGCCAGATCGTGGGCACATGCTGCCCGCAGGCCGTCAGACCAGTCAGGAATATTTGAAGTGGCTGAAATCTCGCGGCCAACAGATGTGTTCGTTCTGCCAGGAATCACTGTGGAACCAAGTGATGGGGCTTCACGAATCGCACCTACTGAGGCGCGTCACAGGACCATGAACGAGGTGCATCGTCATGGAAGACGCCGGCGTCCACCGCGTGCGCTTATGCTCGAGCTTCCACAACCGTAAGATGCCCCGAATTCAAGGGCGCAAAAGGCATCTGTGCAAAGGAAGAGCACTGTTCCCCGTCCCTTATAAAGGCCAACTCTTCTTCGCCGGGATGCCGATCGATCAGAAGGACATCCCCCGAGCGCACTTGCGCGGTGGCCAACAGCCTCGCAATCGGACAGACTACATAGCGCTCGATGGCGCGCTTCAGGTGCCGTGCTCCATATCTCTGGTCGGTGCCCTCTTGCAGCAGGAACTGCCTTCCTTCGTTGGTTATCCGAAACTGGAAGGGACTCGTCGCACAATCCAATAAGCGCTTCTGCACTTGCCCCAATTCGATGTCCAGCACTTCATCAAGTTCTTCGTGCTTCAACGGGTGGAACACCACCACTTTGTCCAAGCGGTTCATAAACTCGGGCGAAAACTTCCGCCGTGCCGCTTCTACCGCCGTTTTCTCCACCTTCTCATTTAATCCCTTGGCTGGCATGTCCTTCGGCTGGATGAAACCCATTCCACCTTGCATCAATTCCGTGATCTCTCCTCCGCCCAGGTTCGAAGTCAGGAAGATCACCGTCTGCGACAGATCAACTCTCCGGTTGTCCCCTAACGTTAAGGTCGCTTTGTCCAGGATTCCAAGCAGCAGTTGCCAAAGTGCGTCGCTCGCTTTCTCAATCTCGTCAAACAGCAGGAAGCTGAGTTTCAATTCACCTCGGTGGCTCTTAGCCAGTTCCTCTTGCGTAATCAGCGGATGGGTCTCCCTATGGCCCAGGTACCCTGGGGGCGAGCCAATCAGTTTGGCGATCTCATGGGAGTGCTGGAACTCCGCGCAATCCACTTTGATCAGCGCTCGGCTATCTCCAAACAGAATTTCTGCTGCAGCCTCGACAATGCGCGTCTT
Organism: Candidatus Acidiferrales bacterium; assembly: GCA_963804635.1. GTDB lineage: Bacteria > Acidobacteriota > Terriglobia > Acidiferrales > UBA7541 > Acidiferrum. Next base: position 21,583 of record CAWDRK010000032.1, on the reverse strand, counting down.
GCCGGAGCCGGTCGGTCCCAGAAACAGCAGGTTTCCGACGGGACGACCTGGGGAGTGCAGTCCAGCGCAGAACACCTGATATAGCTCGACAAGCGCTTGCACGGCTTCGTCCTGTCCGACGATCTTTTGTCGCAGCGCATCTTCAAAATGCCGCGACGCGGAACTCCGCTTTTTCGTGTCCAATTTTTGTGTAATGGCCGATCGCGTTGCTGTTGCCATAACTTCCCCCTCACTGTCGTAACTCGAAAAACCCGTACAGCTGCCAAAACTTTTCAGGCGAGCTTGCTGACGGAGCACAGGAAACTCCGCCAGCACTGCCGATCCGGTATCCAGGCAATTTCATAGGTGAAAGCGTGAGCTACTTCGGCCCACGCTTTCCGATCCCAGACCGAGAAAACTCTCGTTTCGTAACCCACACTCGCCCCGCTCTCGGAACGCTGTGGCATCGGTGTCGATTGCTCAATTGCCATCCTGGTTTCTGTGCTCATTGCCTTACCCTCATCACCATTCAAATCGTCAATAGATACCTCGCGTAGCGCACGATCCCTGCGCAGACACTTACACGGCATAGCAAGCGCGACTGATGTTCAGCTTGTGCATCTTGTTTTGGAGTGTTGTTCGTTTCAGTCCGAGGCGCTCTGCGGCTCCACCTTGGCCGGCTATTCTCCCGGAGGCGGCTCGCAAAGCATGGATGATGACCTGCCGCTCAGCCTCTTCGAAAGTTGATGCGGCTGAAGCAGCGGAGCGTCTCAACTCTGTACGTGGGACGTTCAATTCGTCCCCTTGCGTGAGAATCACGCAGCGCTCGATGAAGTTTTCCAGCTCGCGAATGTTGCCAGGCCAATCGGCGTTCACCAGCGCTTCCATCGCCTGCTTCGGAACCGATTTGACGCACTTTTGCATTTGCCGCGAGTGGCGTGAAACAAAATAGTGCACCAGGAGCGGAATGTCCTCGCGCCTGTCGCGAAGCGCAGGGATCTCAATTGGAAAAACGTTGAGTCGGTAAAACAGATCCTCGCGGAACTTGCCCTCCCGAATCATTGCTGGAAGATTGCGGTGACTCGCGGCAATCATCCGCACATTGACCTGGATGGTCTTGACGCTTCCCAGCCGTTCGAACTCTTGCTCCTGCACCGCGCGCAACAATTTTGGCTGAAGTTCCAGAGGGATGTCTCCAATCTCGTCCAGAAAGAGCGAACCGCCGTCAGCATGCTCGAATCTCCCCTTTTTCTGCATCAACGCGCCGGTGAACGCTCCCCTCTCGTGCCCGAAGAGTTCGCTCTCCAGCAGCCCGCCTGGGATCGCCGCGCAATTCAATTTCACGAGATTGCGGTTGTGCCGAGGACTGAGTTCGTGAATCGCCAGCGCGATGAGTTCCTTCCCGGTCCCGGTCTCGCCGGAGATCAACACTGTGGCGTTGGTGGGAGCCACTATCTCCACTTGCGAAAGGACCGCGCGCAAGCCGCCGTGCCGCCCGACAATTGTGTCCAGAAATGAGACCTGAGCCTGTCCCGGCTCGGGCGTCAGTGATTTATCGGAAAGAGGAAATACGCCGTTTGTCGGTGGAACTGACTGATATCCACTGAATTGAGTGAAACTAGGTGCCGCTGCGCTCATCTTACCCCCTCAAGACTGGTCAGAATGACCGTTCCATGCACGGGAGTGTGCTCGCAGTCCCGGTCGCGGGCAACCCTACAACGGTAGTTCGTGGACACTACATCGGTTTGCGGTGGGCACTATCCCGGAGTGTGTGAGACCCTTTTTTTGGGAAGGGACGCACTCAAAATGGGGGTGAGGGTTAACTCTTTCGGTCCGGAAGCTCGACCCGCTTCCATCCAAACAGGTAGGCGTCAACCGACCAGGCCCCGGGTCCCAGGAGGGCCAGGGCAGCGCCGAAAGTCCCCAAGAGGATGCACGTCCAAGGATCTGCGGGATGCAGGAAGGCTTTCCACAACGCAAGGATCGCCAGAACGGTTCCTGCCGCGGGGGTCCACAGACCGACAAGTAAAAGTATTCCTACAACTCCGGTGAGCACATTCAGTATGGTTGGTCCAACCGGGGGACCGCCGCGGAGTGCCATCGCAGCGTGAAACACCAAGGCGATGCCTGCAACCACTCGCTGCAGGAGAAGACCCAGGCCAGGCGCACCGTGGGCGAAAGTTGAGAAGAGTCGACGCACGACATGATTAGATTATGCACGCCGCTATCCAAACATAACCCCCAAACGGCCCGAGCGAGGGACTCTTTCGAGCGAACTACACCTCGATGATGCCGCGTTTCACCCCGATCATGGCGGCTTGGGTACGGTCTTTCGCACCCAATTTGGACAAAATGTTGCGGACCTGACCCTTTACAGTCTCCTCGCTTACCGATAGCTGCTCGGCGATTTCCTTATTGGCATTCCCCCTGGCAATCAGCTGCAAGACCCGAACTTCCGCAGGAGTCAGGGCGTCGTCGGTGGCATGCTCGGCCACTTCGTAACTGACCTCAGCAGAGAGCGCCTTTTTTCCTGAGTGGACCCTTCGGATTGTCTCGAGCAGTTCTCGATGTAAAGCGCTCTTCAATAGATACCCCTGGGCTCCGGCTTTGATCGCGCGTAGTACCTGAGCGTCTCCGGCATACGTGGTCAGCATAATAATTCGCGCCTCGGGACTCTCATTGCGAATAGCGATCAAGGCGTCCAGACCATTCATCTCCGGCATCTGGATGTCCATCAGGGTAACGTCCGGATGGTGCGACCGGAAGTGCTGAATCGCTTCGCGGCCATTTGTAGCTTGCGCAACCATGGTCATGTCCGCTTGGCCAGCGACGAGAGTTTCTACGCCCGCACGCACAACAGGATGGTCGTCGACAACCAGAATGCGAATTGGGCTCGCCTGATCGTTCATGATTTTAGCTCAGTGTCTTTCCGCGAAAACTTCGCGAACTTCTCGGCCAGCCACGACCGCTGTTCAACTAGCGCCGTGTACGCGCGACTAGCAGGAATGCTCAATTCGACTTCTGTGCCTGAATCCAGTTCGCTCCACACTGTCAGCTTACCGCCTATGAGCTTGGCTCGTTCCTGCATGCCGCGCAAGCCAAAGTGTCCTTCACGCCCATCATCGCTCAGGAGCTTCGGGTTGATGCCCTTGCCATCATCGCGGACTCGCAACCGTATCTGCCGCTCGTCATAGTGGATTTCCACTTCAATTTGCTTCGCGTCCGCGTGACGGAATGCGTTGCGCATGGCTTCCCCAGTAATTCGGTAAACTTCGTCGCGAAGAATCGGATGCAGATTGCGCGGCGTGCCCTCCACCTGAACACCGAATTCCAGCCGCTGCGGCCTGCTGTCGGCCGCTGCTAGTTCTCCGCCAAGCGTTTTAATCGCCAACGCTAGATCATTGCGCTCCACTGTCGATGCGCGTAACCCTTGCACCGCCTCGCGCCCTTCAACGATTGCTCGTTCCGCCTGATCCACTGCGTCCTCGAAAGTTTTCTTGGCTTCGGCTGGATGCTCCGGCAGCTGATGAATTCCACTTTGCAGGTAGAGCAAAATACCCTGAAAACTTTGCAAAAGAGTATCGTGCAGATCGCGGGCGATGCGGGTCCGCTCACCGACGCGCGCCTCCAACGTCATGTCGAACTCATGATGCAATCGCCGGAGACGCAACTGGTAGGCCGCCCACAGCAGCACTACGACAGCAGCTAGGCACAGTGAGCGAAACCAGTTCGTCTGGTAGTACGCGGGTGCGACTGAGAACTCCAGCGTGGCGGGGGTTTCCGCCCAGACGCCGTCACTGTTGGCTGCGGTCACCCGAAAGGAATACTTCCTTGGAGGCAAGTCGGTGTAGAAGGCCTCTCGACGTGTGCCAGCCTCATGCCAATCATGGTCGTAGGGATCGAGGCGGTAACGAAACTTGACCCTTTGAGGAATCAAGAAGGTTGGCGAAGTGTAGTTGATCTGCAGGTCGCGAGGCCGGGGTGGGACCTTGAGGTTTGCGGTCGCTGGGAACTCTTTTCGATCAACGATGAACGACTCGATGTAAGTCTCCGCAGGCGGGGCTTTCTGTGCGAGTCTGGAACGGTCGAGGACCTGCACAACCAGCCCGTTCGCAAACCAGATACGGTCGTCCGGAGAGATGGCGGCTAAGCTGAACGAGCCGAGGTTCGGCTGTGCTCCGTCCAATTGATCATAAACCCGGGTCTGCAACACGGCATCCGGATTTGTCCACCATCGCTTCAGCTCGGAATCCCGCAATTCGACAACCCCGCAGCGGGTGTAGAGCCACCACTGGTTCTCCTTGTCAGGGGTAAAAGTAATGATTTCGTTGCAGGGCAAACCGTTCTTGGTTGTCAGACGCTGGAGTGTTCCCTGGCGCCATCCAACCAGTCCATTCTCGGAGCTGGCGAGGACGGAGCCATCGTTTTGAGGAATGATTTGGAAGGTGACAGGATAACCTCCGGGATTCAGAGGAAACTTCGTTTCCACAACACCGTTACGGAAGAGCACGATCTGCCCATCTCGGGTCCCTATCCAGATCCCACCATGCGGGTCCGCAGCCAAGTGTGCTGGGGGGAATTCCGGTTCGGGAATCACTTCACGAATCTCGAAATCGCGAATGCGGACAAGCTTTCGCGGTTTGCCTTTGCAGGCCGCCCAAATATTTCCGCCTACATCCTCGGTGAGGCTAGTCACCATCCCGAGGGGCTCGTGTTTCGGTTCCGGAATCCGGCGGAACCTCCCGTCCTTGAGCAGATAGAGTCCGTCATCTACTCCTACCCACAGGTTGCCTGCATGGTCCTCCAGCATCGCGGCTACCTGCTCACCCGGAAGACCCTTGCCGGTGCGAATGGACGAAACGCTTCCGTTGACAATGTGATCGAGCGATCCGGAGTTCGCTACCCAGATGCTGCCATCTCTGCTGGCCAGAATGCCGGCGACTAAGTCCTTGGCCAATCCTTCTGACGGTGAGAATGTGGCTATCGCCGGATCGCGGAAATTATCTATTCCGCTCGTGGTGCCTGCCCAAACAATACCCTCGCGATCTTCGAAAAGAGCCCAGACAGAATCGCCTGACAATCCATTCGTGTGGTCGTAATGGTCCACCACGTTTCCATGGATACGAAAGAGTCCCTTTCCCACAGTGCCGACCCAGAGATTTCTATCGCGGTCGAACAGCAGCGTTCCGATCTCAAGGCCAGAGCCATCAAATGCGGAAGTCACAAACGATTTCAGTCCGCCATTTTTGAAGGTCATGAGCCCCTGGCCCGGACCTACGCTGGCAGAACCCACCCATAAAGTTCCATCGGGACCAAGTGTCAGGTTGCGAATTTCGCTTCCACCAGCCTTGGCCGCTTCGATCGGGTACGTCTCCGAAGTGCCGGCATGCCAGTGCACAAGGGCGGTTTCGCCTCCGAGCCAAAAGCCCTCTTTACCATCGGCCACCAAAGAGTGGACTGCAGAGATAGGTATGCCATCGGCCTTACCGAAACACCTAGGCACGCTGCTCAGATGGCAAAGGGGCGCGTCGGCGTCACGGCGCAATACCCACAAAGATCCGTCTGCATCTTCGCTGATCGCTTGAAACATCTCTGCGTCCAAGTCGAACTGAGAAGTAACAAAACCATCTTTCAGGCGAAAAATGCCCGGCGGGCCTCCTATTAGCCAAAGCCCACCCTGGTGGTCGGCATAAAGGTTGGCGATAGATTTAGGAACTCCGGTAGGAAAACGCCAAGCCAAAACCTTGATGCCATCGAACCTGTAAACATTTCCCGGAAGAGACAGAAGCCAGATGAAGCCATCCGAGGTCTGGGCAATGTGGTACATGCCTGCTGGCAGAGAGCCGTCTTGTATCCGCCAGGACGTGTGCATGTACTGGGTGATGCGTTTGTTGGGATCGAGGGCGTGAACCGGGGCTGTCCCCAATAATAGGTAGAAGAGGTAACTGGCCAATAGGGCCGCTGTCGTCGTCCGCGGCGAGTTAAAACGAACGAGAAACGATCGGCAAGGAGCTATTTTCCCCATGTTTGTCGCCGAGCAGCATAAAACACTACGGAGCGGTTGTGGCCAGTAACGGAAGCCTCAGCGGTTTGCGCCCGCAGCGCGCAGGGATACAGAGACAAAAGGAGAACCAGCAGGAGGGCGGAAACTTTGTACATAACGCTGACCTGGAGCCGAGCGGATTCGCCAATATCCTGCCACTTGAATCCCGTTTTTGCAATCATTACGGACCTCTGATCTGCCAGCGGAGGGTCACTACTGCCGAAAAGCATGTCGCCCTCTGAGGTCACAGCAACGGATTGAGGGCTGCATCCTCACGGATTGCTGCCACTTACGGTCGTTTTCGTCTTTGGTTCCTGCCGTGCTACTCCTCCGACCGGAGCGAGCTGTGGAACTCGTGAAAACGTCTCGACCGCTGGCTGCAATTTTCGGCCATTCACTCTGCACCAAGAGAACGGCCAAGATATGCTTTGGTCTTATTGCAGCAGTCTTCCTTCTCCAGTTTTACTACGTCCGGGAACTGGTCTTCATGGAAGCGGTCGTGGCGCTCGGGTTCCTGGTTGTGGCGCTGATCGGCGCTCTATATGCCCTCGGCTACATCGCGGCTTTATGGTTGGGAAAGGTTGGTTCCGGGCTCAAGGCTCTTGGTGCCCTCGTCAGCGTAAGACACCGGCAGCCCTTTGCGAAAACGAGACCCCAAAGAGGAGGTTTCCTAGCATGCAAGGACAGTCCATCGACTCCCAAGCAAGAGCTACCGAACGTTTGTTCGTGGCGGTCGTGAATCAAGCGATTTTGGATGTGTTGGAGCACGGCGAAGAGGCGGAAGATGCCGAGCGTTGGCTCTTGAGCAAGGATTTTGACGCCTTGCAAACTCTGTTTCATTGAGTGGTGCGGATTCGTGCCCAGTTTTACTTCGCCCCGTGGAACCAGTCCCATCCCGTTTCTGGACACGTGAATCCGAACCCTGGGGCTTAGGTTCTTAGCTTCCGCCTTTCGCGGCCAGAGCAGCCTGGAAGTGTTTCGCGTCCACGCCTGCTTTTGCCCGGTGCTCCCAAGTCATCTTTGGTCCCTGCGGCCCGTATACCTTTACGAATTGCGCCTTCGTTGGCCGTCCAGCGAGAGCGAAGAGCGCGTGCCCTCGGCAATATTCGCACGAGCAGCTTTGGACCTCGTCTGCGCGTTCGGCTGAGCTCTCCTCGCCTTCTTGACTGCCTTCACCTTCTTCGTTCTCTTCATGGTCAGCGTCCCCTCCTTAGGACTCGCCGCTAACCATAAGGGTCGTCAAAGGCGTCCGAGGGCGCTTAAAGGCTATGGCCCCACTGGAAACAAAGGAGAAAATGGCAAATTCCTTGGGATTTAGGTGGTTCAAAATGAATCCCGGTACCGCTACCAACTACCATTTATTATTGGTTTTTCTTTATCCGGTAGTGGCTCGGTCAGACTCCCCCGATAAGTACGGTTGCGGGAAGTCTCACCAGATAGGTAACGAGAAACGCGCTAGTGTTGCGCTAGTCTTGCCGAACCGACCAGCAGTGACCGCGCGGTAGAAAGTAGCCGCAGGGGCCAGTTTTCGCACCTTTACTTCCGTTACGTAGCCTTTTACTGCCGCTCATTGCTGGCACTGCTTCAGACTCATCCTGCGCCAGCTCGCGCTATTCTTCTCGCAATTCCCAGAGTCGCCGCAAACATGGCATCGAAGCAACCGGAGTTTGTCCACTTACGCGCGCGTTGAATCGCCAGTCCTGAGACAGCCCGAACGCTTTCTGCGTGCCGGGGGTTTTCACCGCGCCTTTCTACTCCCACCGTGCCTCATCGTCTATCACTACTCCCCCTTTTTCTCCCATCGCTCTCAAGCACCGCGAGCGACAGAGAGGCTGCGCCCTGTGGCACGGCGGTCTTCTGCTTCACTGTCGCTCCTGAATAGGTCTTGGTTCCTCCCGCTTCGCGGGCACCCTTCAAGAAAGCAGACCTTGGCACTTGGGAGCAGCCTCCCGCTCGCGCCCTCCGGGTGGTGTACCTTGAGAGACTCAGGGCATTAAAAGGAGAAGTTACGATCTTCGTATATGTTAAGTGGAATAGCTTGGGCTGAGGTTTGCCCGCCGACGTTTCCGACATTAGAGCATGGTTTGTCTTGCGCTGGCCACTCCCGTAGCGGAGGGAGTGGCCAGGGACGGACTATTGGGCGCATCTCATCCGAGCGGGTACCCTTGCGAATGCCGCCGTCTGCAACATTTGCATTACTGTCGTCCAAGTGGGCTGGAAAGAACCAAAACTGCGACGATGTGTTTTTCGGAGTCGAATGCCAGGCCAAAGAAGCAGAGAGAAGTCAGTGAGCCAGGGCAGCCGCCGCGGGCAGGCTCGATACTTTGGCATACTCCGAAGCATACAGTTCACTATCCGGATACTGCTCGATCAATTCCCGCAACAGCTTTCGCGCGAGGGCAGCCTGATTTTCACGGCACGCGGCAAGGGCAAGGATGATTTTGGCGAACGGGCGCAGATAGAGACCGTTCGCCGCCGCCCTAGCGACTTGCTCCATGCCGATGTTTTTGTCGCCGTGAATTCCATCGAACCGGAGCACGAAGCGGGAACCAGCGCTCTGCGATCCGATAATGTAGTTTGCTATGCCACGGGCTATGTAGGCATCGGTCGCGTCCGGATACTTCGCCAGTAAACACTCGGCATATTTGTTAGCTTCCTTCATGCGCTTCAAGCCGTTCATATGTTTCTTCTGCAGAATCGATTCGGCGTCTGATTCCATTCCGGCAGCCAGCGTCAGGGCAAACAGAGCTTCTCCATCGTTGGGGTTTGTTTTCTGGCGCGCCTTGGCGAGTTCGCGGGCGCGAGTTAGGGCTTCGCCAAAATGGCTCATGCGCTCCGGGTTCGGCCTGCCGTCAATCCCGTGCAGAAATTTCTTTTCGTTCAGGAAAAAATCGCTTGTCAAGACACCTTGGAGGTACAGCTCCTCGAAAAGATACGTCGCGGCCACGGCCACCTCACCAAACGGATCCTCCAGATTGCGGGACTGCCAGCTTGCGAAAATTTGGCGTGCTTCGGCAAACTTCTGCTCGTATAGGAGATCGAATCCAGCGCTAAGCTCCGGCACGGGTGTGAAGGCCGGCGACTCGCCGTTCGGCACTCTCCCCGCAAAACCGATAGCTGGGCTCAATAGCAGTAACAGCATGAGGAATTTGGAGCAACGCAGCATTTATTTGTACCTTCCGTTGTCAGTGTGCGGTTGGTCGCGGAACCGTTAGCTACGCGCCAGCCACAGGCCATAGCGCGCGGAGTCAGCGAAGCTGAATCCCTTTCCGTACCGCAGCACGCGATACCACCGGCCCCACGTACGAGCGAATGTGAGAATCATTGACATAACGCCTCCCGGGAACTGAAATCTCCCAAACTCCTGAGTTGCGCTTCCGCACGTTGAAGGCAATGCGGGTGCAAACCACACCCACAGAAGTTGTTACGCGGAACAGGCAGCACGGCTGATGCTCAGCCTTTGCATCTTGTTTTGGAGTGTCGTTCGTTTCAATCCGAGGCGCTCGGCTGCTCCGCCCCTGCCGGCGACCCTTCCCGACGCGGCCTTCAGCGCATCCATGATCACGTTGCGTTCTGCCTGTTGGAACGTGGAGATTGGAGTGATGTTAGGCGATTCGGACGCTATGAACTCCCCAGCTGGTACTTTTAATTCTTCGCCTTGTGAAAGGACGACGGCGCGTTCGAGGAAGTTCGCCAGTTCCCGCACATTCCCTCTCCAAGGATGGTTCGTCAATAGCTCCATCGTGCGCGGAGGAATCGTCGTGATCTGCCTTCCCATCTGCCGGGATAGCTTGGACACAAAATAGTTCACGAGCAGCGGTATATCTTCGCGCCGTTCCCGAAGTGGCGGGATCGCAACCGGGAACACGTTGAGGCGGTAGAACAGATCCTCTCGGAATTTTCCTTCCCGAATCATGCCTGGAAGGTTGCGGTGAGTCGCGGCAACCATCCGGACATTGACATGGATCGTGTGGGTGCTTCCCAGCCGTTCAAACTCCTGCTCCTGTACCGCGCGCAACAGTTTCGCCTGCAGTTCCAGCGGGATGTCTCCGATCTCGTCCAGAAAGAGCGTGCCACCATCCGCCAGCTCGAATCTTCCCTTTTTCTGCATCAGGGCGCCGGTGAACGCGCCCCTCTCGTGTCCGAACAGTTCGCTCTCCAGCAGGCCAGCGGGAATCGCCGCGCAATTCACCTTCACCAGATTGCGCTTCCGTCGAGGACTGAGTTCGTGAATGGCCCGCGCAATCACTTCCTTTCCGGTCCCGGTCTCGCCGCAAATCAACACCGTAGCGTCGGTGGGCGCGACTAGCGCCACTTGCGCAAGGACTGGCCGCAACCCGCCGTGCCTTCCCACGATCGTGTCCAGAAATGAGGTCGGAGCCTGGTCCGGCTCATCCGTCAGTGATGTATCGCAAAGAGGGAACACGCCGTTCGTTGGAGGAAGTGGCTGGTACCCGCTGAATGGAGTGAAACTGCTGCTGCTGCGCTCATCTTACCCCCTCAAGATTAGTTAGAATGACCTGTTCTTTGCACAGGAGTGTGGTCGGAATCGGCATTTTGGGCAACCCTAAACAGAGGAGTTGCGGCGGTCATTTCGGGGGTCGAATGGTCCCCGAAATTGTTTAGCTCGCCAGCCAAAGCGCGCCCCGCACTGCCTGGAACACCGTAAATCCATGATGTTTATGCAAAATCTGGAACCACTGAAATATCGTCGGGGTTTTCATGACTGTTACCTCCACTAGGCTGCCATCCGTTCTTTTGGTACGTAATCCAGGTATTTCCAATCCGGCCTAGAATCCGGCTTGGGAAACTCTTTGACTTGCGGCTTGCGTTGCGCCGATGACTCCTCGCGGCTCGCTTCCATCAACGCCTTCATCTTGTCGTAATCCATAACAACGCTCCACTCAGTGAACCCGGTAAGCTGCCCGATGAACTTTGGTCGTTTCTTGCTGGACGGCCCTGATCTCTGCACGGGAGTGTGCTCGGAGTCCCGCCGGCGGGCAACCCTACATCGGTAATTTGTGGACACTACATCGGTTTGCGGTGTGCACTGTGCCGGGGGAATGTGGGACCCTTTTTTGGGAAGGAACGCACTCAAAATGGGGGTGTGGGCTAGCTCTTTCGATCCGGAAGCTCGACGCGCTTCCATCCAAACAGGTGAGCGTCAACCGACCAGGCCCCGGGTCCCAGGAGGGCCAGGGCAGCACCGAGGGTCCCTAAGAAGATACAGGTCCAAGGATCGGCAGGATGCAGGAAGGCTTTCCATAACGCAAGCATCGCCAGAGCGGTTCCTGCCGCGGGGGTCCACAGACCGACAAGTAAAAGTATTCCTACAACTCCGGTGAGCACATTCAGTATGGTCGGTCCAACCGGGGCACCGCCGCGGAGTGCCATCGCAGCGTGAAAAACCACGGCAATAGCCGCAACCACTCGCAGCAATAAAAGACCCAGGCCAGGGGCACCGTGGGCGAAAGTTGAGAAAAGTCGACGCATGACATGATCAAGATTACGCGCTTCGCTCTACTGACATAAGCCCCAAAAGGCCTGAACGAGGGACTCTTTCGAGCGAATTACAACTCGATGATGCCGCGTTTTACCCCGATCATGGCGGCTTGGGTACGGTCTTTCGCGCCCAATTTGGACAGGATGTTTCGGACCTGACCTTTCACCGTCTCTTCGCTCAGGGATAGCTGCTCTGCAATCTCTTTGTTGGCGCTCCCTTGCGCAATCAGCCGCAGCACACGAACTTCCGCCGGTGTCAGGGCATCGTCGGTGGCATGCTCGGCAAGTCCGTAGGAGGCCTCAGCGGAAATCGCTTTTCTGCCCGCATAAATGGCTCGTATGGTCCGCAACAGCTCCTCATGCAACGAACTTTTCAGCAGGTACCCCCGAGCGCCAGCTTTGATTGCCCGCTGCACCTGGGCGTCCCCGGCATAGGTAGTCAGCATGATGATTCGCGCTTCCGGAGCTTCGTCGCGAATCGCGATCAACGCGTCCAGCCCGTTCATTACTGGCATCTGGAGGTCCATGAGCACAACGTCGGGATGCTATGCCCGGAACTGCTGGATCGCTTCGCGTCCATTCGATGCTTCGCCGACAACGCGCATGTCCGATTGACCACCGACGAGCCCAGCAACACCTTCCCGAACGATTGGATGGTCGTCGGCCACCAGAATCCGAATCGGACTCGCCTCGTCGCTCATGACTTTTTCACTGTGCCTCGGCGAGATAGTTTCGCAAGAAACTTCTCTGTTAATCGCATTCGCTGTCCCTCGGTGGGTACCGTGTACGCGCGTGCAGCAGGAATGCTCAGTTCCACTTCCGCGCCGGCGTCCAATTCGCTCCACACCGTCAGCTTGCCGCCTATGAGCTTGGCTCTTTCCCGCATGCCACGCAAGCCAAAGTGCCCTTCGCGCCCGCCGTCGCTTAGTAGCTTCGGGTCGATGCCCTTGCCGTCGTCGCGCACGCGCACGCGCAGCCGCCTGTCGTCGTAGTGGATTTCCACCTCGATCTGCTTCGCATCGGCGTGATGGAAGGCGTTGCGCATGCTCTCTCCGGTTATACGATAGACTTCGTCGCGAAGGATCGGATGCAGATCGCGCGGCGTGCCTTCGACATGCACTTGAAAGGCGGTAGAGTTCGCGTTGGCCGCAAGCTCTTCCCCGAGTGTCCGCATTGCCAGGGCAAGGTCGTTGGTCTCGACTACCGAAGAGCGCAACCCCTGTATCGCCTGCCGCCCTTCGACGATGGCACGCTCAGCCTGATGTATTGCTTTCTCTGCGTGGCTTGCGCCTCACAGTAAATTCGTCGTCGCTAAGATCTGGAAGTCAGGCAGGAAATTCCTCCCCGAGCAAGCAATCGCCGCAAGCCGAGAGATTTGGTTTGCCTTCCGCCGGAGGCTATAACCTATGAGCGACGCGAGAGACCTCACCGAAAAAATCCAGCAGAATGATCCGATCCTCGTCGCCTGTGTCGTGTTTCAAACGCAGGCACCTGAGCACCTCATTCAGAAGATCCATGAGGCGATCACTGCAATTGCTGCTCAGACTTCGGTCTGCCCAGTTGTTCGGGACATCACTTCACTTCGATCGGTCTCGGAGGACCCCGGGCTGAGGCATCCGGAGGCCGCCAATTATCTTGGAATCTCTAAGAGTACGCTCTATCAATATGCATGTCAGCGCAAGATCGAGTGCCGCAAGCTCGGCGGCCGCCTCGAATACCGTCGTTCCACCCTTGACCGATTTAAGGACTTTCAAGTCCGTCGCCCCCACGAGTGGTTTCGCAGGAGTATAATCTCGACGGCGCTCGGCTCCGGCAAGTGAGAGGAGCGCCATTGGGAATATATAAAAGGACAGACTCGCGGTACTGGTGGATGGGCTACACGGCGAAAGGTGAACAAAGGTGCGAATCGACGAAAACCGCCAGCAAAGATCTCGCAAAGAAAATCTGGAAGAAACGCGAAGCCGAGATCGCGCTTGGGCGGTTTCAAGTCGGTTGGCCTGGCGAGCGAATGACTTTCGCAGAGCTATGCGAAGAGTTTTTTCGCTTCCATAGTTCAACGCTTTCTTCGAAGAGCCAGGACAACCACCAGACGTTTGTGAAGAATCTCCGAGCCTATTTTGGAGACCGTAAATTAACGGACATTGATGAGCGGAGCGTCGTAGAGTATCGCAACGATCGACACCGCCAGCCGTTGAAGCGGGATCCAAAACGGACGGTGAAAGGGGCCACGGTCAACCGAGAATTGGCGTGTCTGCACTGCATGTTCCAGTTCGCACTCAAGCGAAAGTACATCGGGGAGAATCCTAGCTCCGGTGTGAAGCATTTCGATGAGCGTCACGAGAGGCCATCCAAGAGAATGCTCACTGTCGAAGAAGAACATCGGATCCTTGAAGCGGCACCACCGCACCTCCGGGTGGCGATCGTGTTGCTGGTTCAAACCGGTGGTCGAACCTACAGCGAGGGAATGTCGCTTAGGTGGGACCAAGTAGATCTCGTCCATGGGGTCCTTCACCTTTACGGCAGCGTGAAGACTACCGACTCGGCTCAACCGTTGCCGTTGAGCCGGTTGGCTTGTGATGTTCTCAAGGAGTGGAAGAAGGAACAAGACTCGGAAAACTTGTATGTATTTCCAAGTCCCCGCAAGCCAGGCAAGCCAATACGGAGTGTCAGGGGAGCATGGCGGAAAGCTCTGGAGAAAGCTGGCGTCTCGTATTTCCCGATTTACAACCTCCGCCACGTATTCTGTACGCGCCTCAGTTGGGTCGCTGCAGATGCTGTGGTTCAGCGGGCGATGCGGCACAGTAGTCCAGAGACAAAGCGCCATTATCAACTGGGAATGGTGGACCAAGTTCGTGAGGGCATCGAACAAGCCAACGAACGGGCCTATCAAAACCAAAAAGTACTACGTTCTTACTACGGTGGGCCCAAGTCAGAGAAAGATGCTGTTCAGAAGTCCCTAAGTAGTTAAAATAGAAGGAGAAACACGAGGCGCCCGTAGCTCAGTTGGATAGAGCGTCTGCCTTCTAAGTAGGCAGCGCCAATCACATAAGTGTCGCATCTGGTGTCGCTTACGCGGGAACGTTCGGTGCAACCATCATCTTGAATTGGACTGAAGTTGGACCGAAAGCTGTGGGGTGAACCCCTTGGATGGTTGTGGACGCTCCGCGAAGCGGCGCTCGGCCGAAGAGCGCTTGGGAGGTTGCATCAAGCGGGGCGCCTGCGCCGAACTGTCGAAAACTTTCCTGAACAGTTGGCTCGACGTTTCTCTCACAAATCCCGTCGCAAACCAACTTTGTATCGCCAGGGTTCATCCCATCAACCAACCGAACAATATGGACGGAACAATCTTCCTCTCTGAACGGGAACTTTAGAATCCCAGCGTCACCGAGCTCCACCCTGATTTCCTCCATCACATACCTTAGCCTGAAGTGCGTCGCCTGGTCACCTCGCACACAATCTATTTCCGTTCCTCATTCTCCCTCTCACGCTGCGACACAATCCAGCCCCCCGAAGGCGATGCATTCTTGCACAGTTCGTGCACAGTCAGCGTTAGTGATGTCGCATCGGGTGGGTTTCTAACATGGGGCACAACGCTCGCGAGCTTCGTGTAGCGAACGGCCGCTATTGTGGCAGTTTTCAAGACGGGTGATTGCGCTCCGGCTCGCTGCTAAACCGTTGAGAACTCAAGGGCGCGCTCGGCAGACACTGGACGGTTTGGGAACGAAATCTGGTGTATTGGGATGAATTGGGATAAAGGCAGCAGTGTTTAGGCACCGTTTGTCTACCGTTTCGGAGTAGATCACCGCCTAGTTGGAATCCAGGCGGTCAGTCTGTTGGTTAGAACGCTGCCCTGTCACTCCACCGAATCGCGCCACAAACAAACAACTTATTTCGCAAGTCCTTTGCGCTCTGTACACCGTCGTCCACCCTAGTACACGCGAATCCACCGTAGATCGACAAAAAGTCATACAAAACTCAAACACGCCTGCACTGCCCCGAAGGAAGGGTTCGTAGCGTCAAGGTCGCGAAGCCCCTGACCGCAGAAAGGCTCCACATTCCCTCCGCCGTCGGGCTATTGCGCACCCGCGCCCCGTCCTTCTTCACGCGGGGAATTTACTACCAAACATAGGGAGTCCACTCTTTGATTTTTCGCTGCGGCTTCGTCTTGGATTACGTCCCAATGTTCAGACAGAAACATGGTTTCCTGCCCTCCAAGGTCTGCGCGCTCTGTGGAAGCAACGATTACATTCAGGCCTGCTCTGCCGAGAAACGCTTCGTTTTTCGTCGCAGCTGAAGTTTTGGCGAGGCACAAGTATAATTGCTGCGATGGTCGTTCTGGGGCGGGATTTGATGATAGCAATTTTCCGCATATTTCAGTTAAAGCCGTGGAACTTTAATCGAATCTAAGTCAGACGGCTAAGCGCGTACCGCACGATTTCGGAGTTTATTCGATGCCTTTCGACCCTGAGTGGACTCCGAGTGTTCTCGCCGACAAGTCGGATGACGAGCTGTGGACCTTGATACGGAACCTTGCGAACCATCGACTTTAGAGACATTTAATAGCTCATGGCTTGGCCTTCGGCTTTTTCAGCACCCGCCACGCAGCTACTCTATGGTTGTGTAGAATATGTTGCTTATGGATGAGGTTCATCAAACGGCCGGTCAGATTCTGGACGGCTTTTGCGAAAACCACACAGATCTTTTGCCAGCAGTGGGGCGTAAGCGTCTGACCAACACACCTGTTCGAGGACAGTTGAAGTGGCCGGATGAGTGGAGAACAGAAAGTTTCTGCACCAAGCGACGTAAGCGCGCCGAAGTTCAGCTCTTTGTGGCGGAGTTTGCGAGCAGCGGTATACCGCGGACCGAGTTTTGTCGGAGTCGGGATCTGAGCTCTGTAGAATAGGGTTAGGGTCGTGGCTGGAAGCTGCAGCAGCGAAGCTGATTGTGGCAACGGTCGGAGTGGCCACCGTAACTGCTTGTTTGGACGAGGCCCGTTCGGTTGAAACTTGGTTAGTGCGCCATTCAGTCTTCGACAACGGAGAGTCCTGAGATCGTTGGAGGAAGGAAACCTGCATGTTGATTCAGGTCGGTTATGAATTAGTCTTTAACTGTCCACAAAGTACGCCGATGATTCTCATGCTCAACATCCATTACTCCCGCGCCTCGGATATCGTAGTTCCCGATTGCCTGACCACCGATCCGGAAACGCCAATCACGGCGTATCGGGACGGCTTCGGAAACTGGTGCACCCGGATTGTGGCGCCCATCGGGAGGATTCGCCTGAAAAGCACCGGGGTGGTTAGAGACTCGGCAATACCCGACGTGTTGACGACCTCCGCTCAACAGCACGTTTTACAAGATTTGCCAGAAGACACTCTGGTCTTTCTGTTGGGCAGCCGGTATTGCGAGACCGACCTACTGTCCGAGGCAGCGTGGTCGCGATTCGGTCAGTCGACGCCAGGATGGTCGCGCGTGCAGGCGATCTGCGATTTTGTCCACAACCATATCGTTTTTGATTATCAACAAGCGCGCTCCACGCGGACAGCTTGGGAGGCGTTCAACGAGGGTGTGGGCGTCTGTCGCGACTTCGCGCACCTGGCTATTGCTCTCTGCCGCTGCATGAATATTCCGGCGCGTTACTGCACCGGCTACCTGGGCGACATGGGGACGCTGCCGCCTTACGGTCTGATGGATTTTGCAGCGTGGATTGAAGTCTATCTCGGTGGCGCCTGGCACACGTTCGATCCACGGAACAATGTGCCCAGGATTGGACGAGTGCTCATGGCACGCGGCCGCGACGCGGCCGATGTCGCCATCGCGACCACGTTCGGCCAAAACACTCTGGAGAGCTTTAAAGTCTGGACGGATGAAATCGCGGAAAATCTGCAACAGCTTGGCTAGCCTGAATTTCCACGGACACCTGTTCGGCTAAGTGTTTGGGCGACTCTGGCCCCTTTTTCCCAGAATCCTAGCGAAGTTACTTAGTATATTGGTGCGCTGATAGTTATGGCTTAGGCACATCTCATTTGATATAAGCGGACGACAGCCTTCAGTAAAAAAGATGCTCAAACCGTCAGAAATGCTGATAAATAGGCAAGTATAGCGACAATTGTAGATTGTGGCCCAATTTGTTCTTGACACCACCTCTTGTATGTGACATTTTGCCGTCGTGGCTATTGGCGCACCTAAAGAATTAAGTACTCTTCGCCGCTTCTTCCTCGAACCCCGCCTGCCGAAACACCGCCAATACGAGGCTCTGCGCGCTTACTTGGTTGAGGGCCGTCTCGCCAAGGACGTGGCCCGCGCCTTCGGCTACACCCTCAATTCCTTCCATGTCCTTTGTCACCATTTTCGCAGGGAAACCCACCCCGCCTTTTTTCTCTCTCCGCGGCACGGCCCTCAGTCCCAACCCAAGAAGTCGGCGGCTCGCGACCTGATCGTCAAGCTGCGCAAGCAGAACCACTCCGTCTATGAGATCAGCGAGATTCTTAAGGATCGCCAGTGCCCACTGAGCCCGACCGGCGTGCGGGAAGTCCTCAAAACCGAGGGGTTCGCTCCGTTGCCTCGGCGGCTCGATGAAGAACGGCCCCAGCAACCCCGCCCCACGGTTGAGCCGGTAGCCAATGTCAAACTGTTTTCCCTGGCCCCGCGCACCTTCACCACTCGCTGCGGCGGGCTGTTCCTGTTCGTCGCCGACTTGGTGCGTTTGCAGACGCAAAAGTTGACCCAAGCCGCTGGGTTGCCAGGCTCAAAGATGATCCCCGCCGATCATGCCTTGCGATGTTGCCTGGCGCTCAAGCTTTGGTCGATTGAGCGAAAAAGCCACGTGATGGCCTTGATCGCCGATGAAGGGCTGGCGCTATTCGCCGGCCTGAATGCCTTCCCCAAGAAAAGCTATCTTTCGGAATACTCCTCCCGAATCGATCCACGCAAAACGGATCGGTTCCTGACTGCTTGGCACCACTGCATCCTGGGAACCAACCTCCTGCCGGGAGAATCCTTCAATTTGGATTTTCATTCCGTACCTTTCTACGGCGAAGACCCTATGGTGGAACGGCACTATGTGTCAGGCCGCAGCCGCAGCCAGCCCAGCATGCTGGTCTTTCTCGCTCAGGATGCCCGCAGCCACGTGTTCTGCTACTCCAATGCGGATCTGCGCAAAGGCGAGGAAGCTGAGGAGATTTTCCAGTTCATCGATTTTTGGAAGCGCGCTCACGGCAAGCTCCCCAGCCATCTGGTTTTCGATTCCAAACTGACGACCCACGAGGGGCTGGCACAGTTGGATGAGATGAACATCCCGTTCATCACCCTGCGCCGCCGTTCCCCAAAACTTCTGAGGGAAATCGTTCTGCTGCCTCGTTCGGCCTGGCGGACCGTTGAGTTGGAGGTTCCCACTCGCAAGTTTCGAACTCCGCGAGTCTTTGAACAGACCATCTCTTTGGTCGGGCGATCACTGCGGCAGCTATTTGTCCTGGACCTCGGCCACGAGGAACCGACCATCCTGCTCACCAATCAACGGCACACTACCACCAAGGCGCTGCTGACCCGCTACGCTCAACGCATGTTGATCGAAAATGCGCTCTCCGACGCGGTGCGTTTCTTCCATATTGATGCGCTCTCCTCAGCGGTGGGGATGAAGGTGGATTTCGATATGGCCTTGCTGGTGCTGGCCAGCGGTCTTTATCGCCTGATCGCTCAACGCATGCACGGCTACGCCGATGCGCAGGCACGCCAAATTTTCCGCGACCTCATCGATATGCCTGCAGATGTTACCGTCAGCGAAAAGGAAGTTGAGGTCAGCTTTCACCGCCGCGCACATTTGCCGATCCTTTTGGCGTCCGATCTCATGGGACAACGTATCGCCGTGCCATGGTGGGATGGATTATCCTTACGACTGACAACCTACGATGGACGTCAAAACACGCCGCATACTTAGGTCAACTATTGTCCGTGGAAATCCAGGCTAGGGCATTTCTCGTGACGGTGTAACAGCGCGTGCCCTCAGCGGCTAAAGCCGGAGCCCGTTGGGGCCCTCGGCGGCACGGCTGAAGCCTTGCCCTTCCCGTTCCTGGCTTCGCTACACAGCAAATCGAGATCTGTACTAGGAATCGAGCGGCTCCATGTCAACGCCGACGTGGAGCTTGTGAGCTCCACCGCCTAGGATTAAGCCACGCAGAGGACTTACATCACCGTAGTCCCGGCCCCAGGCGAGCGTCACGTGGCCGTTCGAGGGTACAAGGTTGTTCGTGGGGTCCACGTCAAGCCAGCCGATTCCTGGGCAATAGGCAGACACCCAGGCGTGGGATGCATCGGCACCCACCAGCCTCGGCTGCCCGGGAGGTGGATAGGTTCGAAGGTATCCGCTTACATAACGCGCCGCGAGATTCAGGGAGCGGAGGCAGGCGATTTGCAAGTGGGCGAAATCCTGGCACACGCCCCGCCGTTTCTTGAAGACCTCTTCGATTGGCGTCCGAACGCTGGTCGCTTTCGAATCGAAGCGAAAGTCCTTGTGGATGCGTGCGGTCAGGTCCAGAAGAGCCTCCGGCATGGGCCGCCGGGGAGTAAACGACTGAAGCGCATAGGAGGCAAACTCCGGCCGTACCCGAATGCGCGGCGACTCAAATCCAAACTGGTAGGCTTCGAGGCCGGCTGGGCTGTGATCGTCGGCAACCGATTTGGCGGCCTCTTCCCAAGGCAGCGGCAGCTGAGGTCGAGGCGTCCCATTCTCCTCAATTATTACTTCACTCCGCGCCTCTACCACCAATTCCCTGTGCGGCTCCTGAATGGTGAAAAAGCAGAGACGGTTCCCAAAAAAATCCACACGCTCGGTGCGCGTCGCCGGGCGCGGCTGGATGCGCAGCTCGCTGTGCGCTAACTGGTGGTGCGGCAAAGCGCGCGGCTTCAGGCACGCCACGTGGGTTCCGAGCGAGACCGGATGCTTGTATTTGTACGTGGTCCGGTGAACGATTCTATAGATCATTGTCCTAAGAAGATCATTGGCCTATCGTGATCGGCAAGGTGCGAGCGTGGCTAAAGTACCTGCTCGATAAGTTATTCGACCAGGAAGGCAGCAATCCTTCCAGCCCCTGGAGGAAACTCGCGAGCCGAGCGAGCCCATCGGAACCATGCTCCGCCGCGGCACCCGGCAATGGGTACTTTAACTTGCGCAAATCGAAACTGCGCAACAATGCCAGCGCGGCCCGCATCGCCTGTAAGTCAACCGGGACATGCCGAGGAAGTTTTTGATAGAGATCCGCGAGGTGGCTCAGCTGAAAGTCCAAAGAGCGGGGATTCGTCTCATCCGCCAAGAGCACATCCAGCACGGCTAAGGGCTGCAGGGTTGTGTAGTACCGCGTCCGGTAGGTCATAGAGCTATCCGCAATTTCGAGCAAGCATTCCAAAAGCGACCAATCCTGCTCAGTCAGCGGCGTAGCGATCTCGCGCAGTTGCCTGGTCAGATAGATCGCGCGCTCCAGACGCCGGCCTGTGGTCATAAACAACCAGCCCAATCCGCGGTTGATGTTTTCCCGCTCCATTCCGGAAAATGCAGAAAGTAGTTCCAAACAATCGGTCAGCATCGCCGGATACTCGAGAAAGGGCGTGCCATGCCCGATCTGAATGGAGTCCCGCAGCTGGCCGATGAGGAACATCATATCGCCCGACAAGCGCTCGCGAATATTGCCTCCAGTCCGGGATACTTCCGCCAGAGTGCGAGCCAGGCTGTCGGGCCGCTTGGCATCGGTCAACAGTGAGGTCATTTCCTGTTCAAGATCAACCGAGGTCAGCCGCCTGTGTTTAGGCTTGGGCAACCTGCTGTGCCGCGACTCCAGGCAGCGGTGCAGGCGGATGAGGCAGCAAAGCTCTGCTTCCTCCGCGCGTCTTACGCGAGGGATCATGGCGCGTAAGATCCGAGCAATGTTCTCGGCGCGCTCGACATATCGGCCCAACCAGAAGCAATTGTCGGCGACGCTGCTAGGCACAACCCGCGAGACACGGCGCAACTCCACGGGCTCATTCCGCGGGCGCAGCATACTGAACATATCGACGGGGCTGTCCCAC
>CAWDRK010000031.1:0-139242 GCA_963804635.1 Candidatus Acidiferrales bacterium | reverse complement strand
AGCCCGCTCCCCATTTCCGGCGCGTTTCCTTCCCCCCTTCCGATTGGGCGCTCCGCCATCCCGAAGTTACCGGCAAGACTTTCTAGATTCCCTGCCAAGCGTGTAACCATCTTCCGCCAGCCTCCCGCTCCGCAAACCACCGCCTGAAGAAAACTCTGGCACCCTGTATTGAATCGGTTTAATCTTTCTCTGCCGGCATTTCGCCCGGTCGGAGCTTTCATGAAATCTTATGGTTCTTTTTTTGCGCCCCTCGCTATTCTGCTGTCTGTTCTGTTTCTTCAGCATTCCACGGCCTCGGCTGCTCCCGTCTCGCCTCCTGAATCGCGCATCTCCCTACACGCTTCCTGGCAATTGCAGTCTTCCTGTATCGACAAGTCCTCCGCGGAAACCATCTCCACTCCCGGTTTCGCCGCCAAGGATTGGCACCAAGCCGAAGTTCCCGGCACGGTGGTCGGCGCCCTGGTTACGGACAAGACCCTCCCCGATCCCGATTACGGCGTGAACCTGCGATCTTTTCCCGGGGTCTCCCTCGGCGGCGAGGAGCCTTTCTCCAATCGCGACATGCCTGCCGATAGTCCCTACCGCTGTTCGTTCTGGTTTCGCGCCGAATTCCCGACTCCCACCGGGTTGGCCAACAAGGCTGCGTGGCTCCATTTTCTCGGTATCAACTATCGCGCCAACATCTGGCTCAATGGCAAAAAAGTAGCCGACCGCTCAGACTTAGCCGGCGCCTATCGCTCCTACGAATTTCGCATCGACCCCTTGCTCAATAAATCCGGCAAGAACGCTCTTGCCGTCGAAGTGTTCGCTTCCGAGAAAAACGATCTCGGACTCACTTGGGTCGACTGGAATCCCACTCCTCCCGACAAAGACATGGGCATCTGGCGCGAAGTCTTCCTGTCCGATTCCGGTGAAGTCACTCTCCGTGCACCCTTCGTCTCCTCCAAACTGGATCCCGACTACAAGTCTGCCGCTCTCACCCTTAGCGCCGAGTTGCGCAACATCACCGATCATCCCGTCAAGGCCGTTCTCCGCGTGGAGGTCGACGGCAAGCATCTCTCTCAGCCCCTGGAACTCGCCGCCAACGAATCCAAAACGGTTTGCTTCTCTCCCGACAAATTTGCGCAACTCAAACTCCCGCATCCTCACCTCTGGTGGCCCTACCAGATGGGCGAACCCTATCTCTACACCGCCAGATTCCGCGTCGAACTCGGCAAAGATCTCTCGGATTCCGCTGCCACAACCTTCGGCATTCGTGAAGTCACCTCCGAACTGACCGATAAAGGCGGCCGCCTCTTCAAAGTGAATGGCAAGCGTGTCCTCATTCGCGGCGCCGCGTGGGCTCCCGATCTTCTTCTTCGCTGGTCCACCAAACGGCTCGACGCCGACCTCAACTACGTCAAGCACATGGGTCTGAACACCATCCGCCTCGAAGGCAAAACCGATCGCGACGAGTTCTTCGATAAAACGGATCGCCTCGGTCTCCTCGTCATGCCCGGATGGATCTGCTGCGACATGTGGGAACACTGGAATGATTGGACTCCGGAAACCAAAAAAATCGCCGCCGCCTCGCTAGCTGATCAGATCACTCGCCTCCGCAATCATCCTTCCGTTTTCGTCTGGCTCTACGGCAGCGACAATCCCCCTCCACCGGAGATCGAAAATATGTATCTCGGCATTCTCAAAGATCTCCAGTGGCCGAATCCAACTGTCTCCTCAGCTTCCGAAGCTCCCACCACCGTCAGCGGCAAATCCGGCGTCAAGATGACTGGCCCGTACGAGTACGTTCCGCCGATGTATTGGCTGGCCGACACGGAAGCGGGCGGCGCCTATGGCTACAACACCGAAACCAGCCCCGGCCCCGCTATCCCCACCAAGCAGAGCCTCGCGAAATTCATTCCTAAGGACCATCTCTGGCCTATCGACGATTACTGGAATTTCCATGCTGGCGGCGAGCGCTTCACCACCGTCGATGTTTTCACCGACGCCCTCACCAAGCGCTACGGGCCCGCCTCTTCTCTCGACGACTACGAGCGCAAAGCCCAGGCCATGGCTTACGACAATGAACGCTCCATGTTCGAGGCCTACGCGCGCAACAAGTACGTCTCGACCGGCGTCATCCAGTGGATGCTCAACAATGCGTGGCCTTCTCTGATCTGGCATCTCTACGACTACTACCTGGTCCCCGGTGGCGGCTATTTCGGCACTAAAAAAGCCCAGGAGATCGTTCACGTGCAATACAGCTACGACAATAATTCCGTGGCCGTCATCAACGGCACCTACGAACCCGTCAGCGCCGTGAAGGTCTCCGCCAAACTACTCAACATCGATGGAAAGACCGCGGCCACAAAAGACGCCACCGTCGACCTCGCTCCTGATTGCGCTGCGAAAGCCCTCGATTTACCCAAGCCCGACGGCCTCTCCACAACTTATTTCCTCAAACTCGAGCTTCACGATTCTTCCGGCAAACTCCTGAGCGACAATTTCTACTGGCTCTCCACCAAGCCCGACACCATGGACTGGGCCAATCGCAAAGACACCGTCTACACTCCGCAGAAAGACTTTGGCGATCTCACTGGCCTGAACTCGTTGCCCCAGGTGACTCTCGAAGTCAAAGCCGAGTACCACCACGAAGCAGGGAAGAGCGTCATCAAGCTCAAACTGAAAAACCCCTCGTCCAGCGTTGCTTTCCAGATCCATCCCCGCGTCACGAAAGGGAAGGACGGCGACGACCTCGTGCCCATCTTTTGGGACGACAACTATTTCTCCCTTCTTCTCGGCGAAGAAAAAACCGTCTCCGTCACCTTCGACCCATCCGATCTAGACGGCAAAGATCCGGTCCTAGAATTAGAGGGCTTCAACATCACCCCAGGCACCATAAAACTTTCGCACTGAAGTGTTTTCGCGCCCGTGGAGCGTGCGGGTTGCCGCTTCTCCGCCCCTTGGTAGCGCCCGACCTTGAGGTCGCCTCGTTTTGGCGCTTTGTTCTAATACGTGTCATCCTGAGGACCGCGTCTTTTGTGGCCCGAAGGAAGGCAACTTCGATTTATGCGCGATCGCGCTTCTGGAGGCTTTCGACCCTTGCGGAAACTTTTCTGGCTTCTCACCCTCATTGCATTCCTAGCGCCTTCCTGTTTCGCACAGTCCCCCAGCCTCGCCGCCGCCGAACAACAAATCCAAAAACGCATCGCCGATTCTCAGGCCGACGTCGCTATCGCTGTTCGTACCCTCGATGGCCAAACCGAGTGGTTCTACCATGCCGATGACTCCTTCCATGCCGCCAGCACCATGAAAGTGCCCGTCATGGTAGAACTGTACCGCCAGGTGCAGGCGGGCAAACTCAAGCTCTCCAGCCCCGTCACAATTCACAACGAGTTCCACTCCATCGTCGATGGCTCGCCTTACAAGCTCGATCCCTCCGACGACTCCGAATCCGACCTCTACAAAGCCGAGGGACAAACTCGTACCCTCGGCGAACTCTGCGAACTCATGATTACCGTCAGCAGCAATCTCGCCACGAATCTGATCATCGAAAAAGTCGGCGTCGAAAGCATCCGCGCCACCGTCCACTCCCTCAACGCCGACGGCATGCACGTTCTTCGCGGAGTCGAAGACACCAAAGCCTTCGAAAAGGGCCTCAACAACACCACCACCGCCCGCGCCCTGCAAATCCTTCTCACCTCCGTCGCCGACAACACCGCCGCCGGTCCAGACGCCTCTCAGCAAATGCTCGCCATCCTCGAGCGCCAGAAATTCAACGAAGGCATTCCCGCCGGCCTTCCTCCCGGTACCAAAGTCGCCCACAAAACCGGCGAGATCACCAAGATCCATCACGATGCCGCCATCGTCTTCGCTCCCCGTCCGTTCGTCCTCGTCATCCTCGTACGCGGCCTGCCGGACATCAAGGACAGCTCCGCCCTCATGGCCGACATCACCCGCCTGCTCTTCCAGTCCGTCGAGTGACGCCCAACCCATGCCCGTTCGCCGCTTCTTCTCTCCGTTACCTTTTCGCAACCAGCCACCCTCGATTCCCTCTTGCCACTCCTACTGTTAGCCACTAAGATAACCTTTCCATTGGAGGAAACCGTGCCTAAAGAGAAACCACAGGTCAACATCGGCGAAGTCATCAAAACCTACCGCAGCCAGCGTGGACTTTCCCAAGGCGACATCGAGCGCCGCACCGGCCTTCTGCGTTGCTACCTTTCCCGCGTGGAAAACGGCCACACCGTTCCTTCGCTCGAGACCCTGGCCAAAATTGCCGAGGCCATGGAAATTTCCCTCGCCGATTTTTTCCCCGGCACGGAAACCTCTCACGACAAGGAAACGCAAAAGATGCTCGGCGAGCTCTCTCAGGACGAAATCCGTTTCCTCGCCGAAATCAAGAAGTACAGCACCACTCTTTCTGACGGCGACAAGCGTCTCGTCCTCGCCATGATTCGCAAAATGGCCACACTTCTCCCAGCAGCGGCCGCCCAGGCAAAGAAACCCATCCTCCGTCGCCCCACCCTCTAACCCAGTTTTTCTATTATTCGACCGAGGGTCCAGCCGGTGTAGCGGCCGCTTTCTGAGGCCGTCCGCTCCTGCGTTTGCTCTGGAGTGCGGCGTCTTGACGCCGCTTGCACGCACTACAATCCCACGCGAAACAAAGCCGGAGCCAGGATTCTGTTGCTTTCAACTTGCAACTCTCAACGCC
Organism: Candidatus Acidiferrales bacterium; assembly: GCA_963804635.1. GTDB lineage: Bacteria > Acidobacteriota > Terriglobia > Acidiferrales > UBA7541 > Acidiferrum. The sequence goes on along the minus strand of CAWDRK010000031.1, from coordinate 134,549 downwards.
TTCCGCTACCCGTTGCGGCTCCGCAACATCCGTATGGTGTCCGGCACCGATCCCCCCGCCGCTCCGCTCCCGCCACTTTCCTCGTCGTCACGAGGTTCCTTCCTGTCTCCCTCGCCCGGCGCCAAAAACAAATTCGTCTCCACCGCATGTTGCTTCGTATACAGCTCGTAGTACCGCCCGTGCGCTGCGTACAATGTCTCGTGCGTCCCGCGCTCCAGAATCCGCCCGTCCTGCACCACCAGAATCTGCTCCGCCCTGCGGATCGTCGACAACCGGTGCGCAATCACAAACGTCGTCCTCCCGCGCATCAGGTACCTCAGCCCCTCCTGAATCAACGCCTCTGACTCCGAGTCCAAACTGGACGTCGCTTCATCCAGAATCAAAATCCGGGGGTCCGCCAGGATCGCTCGCGCAATCGACACTCTTTGCTTCTGCCCGCCCGAGAGCCTTACGCCTCGCTCCCCGACGATCGTGTCGTACTTCTTCTCAAACGTTTCCGCAAACTCATCTACGCGCGCGATCCGGCATGCTGCCAGGATTTCTTCTTCACTCGCGCCCGGCCGGCCGTACGCCACATTCTCCCGAATCGTTCCATCAAACAAAAACGTCTCTTGCAGCACCACGCCCAGTTGCGTGCGGTACGAGCTCAGCTTCACCGTCGACAAATCCACTCCGTCCACCAGCACGCGCCCGCTCGTTGGCGAGTAAAACGCCGCCAGCAATCCAATAATTGTCGATTTTCCCGATCCTGATGGACCCACCAGCGCCGTTACCGTTCCCGGTTCCGACGTAAACGATATCCCGTGCAGCACTTCCTTGTTGGCCTCGTAGCTGAACCGCACCTCGTCAAACTCCACTTTTCCTTGGATTCGTCCCAGCTCTACCGTTCTCTTCGGGTCTTGGTCCTCCATCGACTCGTTCAGAATCTCCCGCGTTCGCTCCAGGCCTGTAATCGCCTCGGTAATTTGCGTTCCAATCGCCACAATCTGAAATACCGGCGCTACCATCAGCACCAGCAGCCCGGTGTACTGGATCAAAATCCCGGGCGTCATCGTCCCCGCAAGAACTTGTCGCGCGCCCAGAAACATGATTATGGCGCTCACGATACCCATGAGTGTCGCGCCCGACAGGCTCATCAGCGACGTGGCCGTCAGCGTTTTCAGCACGTTCTCCAGCAAACGCTGCACTCCGCCCGAAAACACTTGCTCTTCTCTGTCCTCCGCGTGATAGCCCTTCACCACGCGTACCCCTCCCAGGGATTCTGTCAGCCTGCCCGTCACTTCCGCGTTGATCTTCGGCCGCGCCCGGAAGATCGGCCGTATCGTCGAGAACGCCTTGTTCAGAAAAAGCGCAAAAACCATCAGCACTCCGAACGCGATGATGGTCATGAACGCGCTGATGCGCAGAAGAAAGACCAACGCCACCACCGCGGTCAGCACTCCTCCGGCGAATTCCACCAGCCCCGTTCCAATCAGGTTTCGCACCCCTTCCACGTCGCTCATGATTCGCGAAACCAGCACCCCGGTCTTATTCGCGTCGTAGAACCGGATCGGCAATCTCCCGATATGCGCCTGTACCTGTTTGCGCAGGTCCGTGATCATCCTTTGCGCTGATTTTGAGAGCACTTGCGTAAGCGTGAAGGACGTCAACCCTTTAAGCAATGTTGCCGCCACGACGCAAAGGACGATGGGTAGGAGAAGTCTGACTTGGTGCTTGCCAATCACATTGTCAAACAGATATTTGCTCGACACCGGAAGCACAAATCCCGACAGCGTATTGATCGCCGTGAGCAAAAAGCCCAGCAGCAGGGTCCCCGTCCTCGGGCGCATCAGCGCCCAGATTTCCGGCAGGGAACTCCAGTTGATTTTCTTCTTCGCCTTCTTTGCGGTTTCTGCCGTCGCCGGCAAAGCTGTTGCGGTGGTGGCCATTAAATGCTTCGCGTCCCGTTGCGTCTGTTGAGGATACCCGTTGGATGCCTCCCCCAGCAATGCGAGTACATCCCCAGCTACCTTCAATCAGGCCCCCAAAAAGAGGAACGGGCGGAGAGTTTTCCCCGCCCGCCCATTACTTGACCGCAACTTCAGGTTGGTTTAGAGGATTGGTGGCGTGCACCCGGGATTCTGCGAAATGTTCGCCTGTGTTAGCACGGTGATGTCGGGATAGCTGTAAGCCCCGTGAATTGCCTTCGATGGCGTCACCCCGGCAAACCACGGCAACAGCGCTTCTGTCTGCGGATGCCAGGTCACGCCGTTCAGGGTGATCGGGAATGTGGGATTGGCCAGCCCCTCGATCACGTCTCCCGTTTCCAGGTTGTTTTGGCACTGTCCGCTCGGTGCCAGCCACCACGGCGTCGCATTGTTCACGAACGGATCGTTAAACGTCTCCGTCATTTCGTGGCTCAGTGCGGTGATGTCCTGGAATCCTCCATTGAAGAGTCCGGGGGTAATCCAACTCGCGTAATTCAGCACGTAGCGTCGTTCCTGCCAGCCATTCGATGCGCTGCCAGGCTCAACGTCATACGTGTGATAACCCAGCACGCAGCACTGGCTGCCCGAATATAGATACGCGTTCGGGAACAGAAATGTGGAAATGTCCTTGGTGCGGATGTCCCCGGCGTTTTCCGCTGCCCCGATTGGCGTCGTGGTGTCGGTCGGCACGGCTGGGAACAAGGCATTGCCAAACGTATTCTCGTCAATCAGCACGAACAGGCAGCACGAACCATCTGCGTTCAATGCAAACTGATACGTTCCCTGGAGCAGCACCATGGTTCGCGGCGTCGCCACCCGGGGCTTCAGCATCGTGTGCCAATCATCGTCGGACAGGTGGAAAAATTCCGCCCGCATGATCGCATCCGTGAATTGCGTGGGCCTTTCGCTGGAGTCATACGTTGTGTTGGAGAAAACGGGTGACGCCAGCACAAATGGCACATATTGCGTCGCATCGGAATACAGTCGTTGCCCGTTCACAAACCTCGGCGTTCCATCCGCGTTTCTCAGGTCCAGGCTCACGGGCACGATCGGCGCTCCAATTCGCGTGGTCTCGCCGTCCCAATCCTGATCCTCGCCTTTTCCAAATGGTGCGTGCCCCACCATCGTGTAGCCCCAGGTAAACTGGATCGCGCCAAACGAATCGAAGCCTGGCTCATAGAAATAGCTGCTCCAATTCACTACCGAATCCACTCCCAACACCGCTCCCGATGAGTGTTTCCCCAGTACTCCACCGCCGTCCGTGTTCGAGCCTGCGGCGATCGTGTACGGTTTTACGCTCTTCAGATAGCTTGCATCTACTTGATCACCCGCCTTCGTCGACGAGCTCTGTGCATACACAGTGCTCGCCAACGCGGCACAGAAGATCACAAAAAATACGGCCTTGCGCATGTGCACACCCCTTACCCATTATTTTGATTTGTCTGAGGCAACTTACAGACCACTCGCTGTCGCCAGAGGCGCGGAGAGTATGGCCACCCGAGTGGGGGAGACTATAGAGGGCAAACCTGCCAGAGGCAAGCCCATTTTCACTTCGCAGGCCTCCTCGCCCGCCTTGATGCTCTGCGGTCGCAATATTTCTATAGTAAATGCCAAATTGCCCTCGTTCAGATGTGAGGATGCCTCTGTAGTGGCCGACCTCAGCTCGGTTCTTGGGTTTGCCGTTTCTGCGCTTGTCATCCCGACCGGAGCTGCAGCGCACCTCAGCCCTGGTGAAGCGCAGGGATCACAGCAACATTTCTGGCAGGGGAGGGAATCGCGCGATTGCTCTAAATGGATCTTCTTAGAAGGAACGAAACCGAACGACTTGCTTAACTCTTAGTCCGCCGCCGGGTACGTCCGCACCTTCGCGGCCGGCCGGTCGAAATTCAATACGCTGGAAACAAATTGGCTCAGCGTTCCTCCCAGATGTTCCAGCACCCGTTGCTTCAACGTCGTGTAATCCTGCGTCCCGCAGAATAAATCGCTCATCAACTGCCGGAACATCGCGTTGCGTTGCAGGAATTGCACCATGCGCGTCGTCACGGAGCAGCCCAGGAACGATCCCCGGTAGAATCGCCTCACAATGCGGGCTGCAAATTCCAACTCCGCCGAAAACGATGCCCGCACCCGCGCCGGGTATTTTTCCGGGCACCCCTCTGCGATGGAGCGCCCCAGTAGATCTCCCGAGCGCATCGCGTAAAACAATCCTTCGCCCGTAAGCGGGTCCACCCACGCCGCCGCATCTCCGCACAGCGCCCAGTTCCGTCCGATCACTGCGCGTCCGGAAAGCGTCCGCTCTTGCGGCGACGGCAGCACATGGCTGTAAAACTTCGCGCTTTCCGTGCCGATCTTTTCGCTTGCGGCAAATGTATGCAGGTGCGATCGCAATTCCATGCTGGTGTGGGTTGCCATGCTCCCGCAGATTCCCAGCGACAAATGATCCGCGCGCGGAAACGACCAGATGTATCCTTCAAACTCCCGCAAAAACTTGATGATGATCTGGTCGGAAGTCTGCGGCACAAAGTACCCTTGCGTCATTTCCAGTTCGTCGCGGTCCAGCGCGCGGATTCCCGGCAATAGCTGGTTCCTCGCGCCCGCCGCCAGTACCACAAAATCCGCACGGCGCCGCTCCCCCTCCACCACGTAGGTCGGCTTGTCAGACGCCGTGTCGATGCTCTGCACTCGCGATTGCTGAATCTTGCAGCCCGCTTCCCGTGCGCGGTCCAGCAGCAACCCGTTCAGCACCGTGCGCGAATAAATCACGATGGGATGCTGCAAATCGAGCTGCACTCGCTGATTTTCTGCGCTGATGATTTCCACGTCGCGGATTAATTTCTTCGGATGATCATTATCCAGCAGGAACGGGAAGCACTGCGTCGCCCGGTACGTTAAGCCCCCGCCGCACGGTTTTTCCCATGCCAGGTGCTCGTCAAAAATCTCCACGGAATGCCCCGCGCGCGCGAGTTGCTCACCGCACATCGCGCCGGAAGGTCCGCCACCGACGATCGCAATTTCGGACATTTTGTCGTTTTCTGTTGTAAGAGAGCTGCTTCCGTCTCCGGCGCATCGAGGAAGAAGGAGACGTTCACCGCGGCGATTCTCCCTCTATCCTAGCGGAAATATCACCTGGCAAATCCCAGCTAGCAGTATAGCACTGAAGAGTGCGGCGGCTGTCGCGGAGCCCGTCGTTCTCCGTACCAATCCGGCACCTAGCCCCAGCCCGATGAAAACCGCCGCAAAATACACCGCCAGCAGTGCCAGCAGAATCTCTCCGCTGTGCAGATACAGTATTCCCCCGGCCAGCGCTAGCCACGCCAGCATTACCATTCCTATCCATACCCCGAATCGCTTTGCGCGCCGTCCCTCTGCCATCGGCCCCACCAGCACTTCCAGCATGAACAAAAACAGGAATGCTCCCATGAAATAAAACGGGAAGCGGATCCACCTTGCCAGCGTCGGCCACACCCCCGCCAGCGTCAATTGCAGCCATCCGGTCAGTAGCAAATACAACAAAAATCCCGAAAGCGCGGCCCCCAGCAGCGCCACTCCCTTCGTTCGAAACTGCGCCCTCGCCAAATTCCCGTGCACCAACAGCAGGGCCATGCCCACCAGCAAAAAGAAGCTCGCCAGGTAATCTCCCTCGAACGCATGCATGCCCTTCAGCGGTATCCCCTGCCGCAGCAAGACCACCACTCCGGCCGATATCCCCGCAAATTCCAAAATCGCTCGTGGCCAACTGGGCGCGCGCGCTGCTCTTTTCTCTTGCACTTCGGTCTTTCCCGTCGCTTCCCGGATAAACGGCCCGGCCAACAACAAAATTCCCGCGAGCCCCAGCACTCCTCCCAGTAGCACTCCGCGCGTCGGCACTCGCGTCGTCTCCGGCAGCTTCAACACCTTTGCCGCCCACGCCTGCACCGCTCTCGCCACTGTCGGCGAGAACAGCACGCTGACATGCGTGTTCAGCGGCACTCTGTTATATTCCACCGACGGGTCGCCGCTCTTCGCCACCAGTTCCGCCGCATTCTCGGTTAGCCAACTCGGCTCGAGCTGCCCCGTCACGATCAACGTATTCGGCGGTATCGGCGGCACACTATGAAACAGCAGATTCTCTGTCGTCACCCCGTGCGCCTCCTTCATTGGCGCCGGTGAAATCGCAATCACTCCGGCCGGCCGGAATTTTCCCGCCACCCGCAGCGCTATCGCTCCGCCCATGGAGTGGCCCGCGATCACGGTGCGATCCGGCACCAACAATCCTCGTGCCGCCAATCCGCGCAGCAACGACAGCGCACAGGTCTCCGCCTGTTCCGGTGTGAACGGGCCCGGCGACCGCCCGTGTCCCGGCAAATCCGGCACGTACACGCGCAGTCCCTGCTCCGCGAACGCCCGCGCCAGATAGTTCATCACCACTTTGTTCGAACTCAGCCCATGCAACAGCACCACCGACCCGGGTTCCGTCCCGTCACGAAAGCTTCTTAACGCCACCACATCCAGGTCCACTTTGCACGCACCGGTATCCGCCACGTACCTCCGCTCCATATACCTTCCGGAAGGCACAAACGTAAGTAGCGCCCCCAGCAAAAGTAGGAGTATTCCCGCAATGGCGCGCTGCACTTTCCCTTTGTTCATCGATCGGCTCACCCTGTGACCGGTCCATTCCTGTAGCTCGCCCCTTCAGGGGCGAGGCTTTTCCGACGCAATGCGCGTTCCGGCGAGGTCTTTCCATTCACCGTGCTAAACTGTTTTCAATATGGATTCGGCGCCAAATTATTCCAACACTTCTCCTTCGCCTCCCGCCGTCCTAACTCTGGAACAAACGATTTTGCGGTTTGCTCCCCAGAAACGCAACGGCCGCAAAGTTGTCTTCACCAATGGCTGCTTCGATCTTCTTCATCCCGGACACATCCGCAGTCTCGAATCCGCCCGCTCCTTCGGCGATTTCCTCATCGTCGGCATCAACAGCGATAGCAGCGTTCGCGCCCTCAAAGGGCCCGGCCGCCCCGTCATTCCTCAGCACGAGCGCGCCGAAATTCTCGCCAGTCTCGAATGCGTCGATGCTGTCGTCATCTTCGACGAACCCACTCCTCGTTCGGTCATCGCCGCTCTTCTTCCCGATATTCTCGTCAAGGGTGGCGACTGGCCCGGCGATCAAATCGTCGGCCGCGAAGAAGTCGAAGCCGCCGGCGGTCGCGTCGAGCGCATCGACGTCCTGGACTCCTATTCCACCTCCTCCATCCTGCAGAAAATCCGCTCCCTCCCGTAGTCCGCGAGCCCTTGTAGCGGCGCCTTCCGGGGGCAGGCGCCTTGCAGCACGGCGGCTGGCCGCCGCTTTTCGAGCGCAGCCACGTGCCTGCGCAAAGTGCTCTCTTTGAACTTTCAAGTTGGGACGGCGTTCCGAGGCCGTCCGATAACTGATAACTCCTCCAAAGAAATAGAAGCAAGAGTTAGCTGCTGGCGCAAACTTCTGACCCGCATGCAGACCCATTTTGCGCTTAAACGCTCAATCGCACTGTAATCCTGAGCGCGCGTTTTTCGCGCCTGAAGGATTTCAACCACCATGCTGTGCAGGATTTCGGCTTCGAGATGTCGCGTTACGATAATCCTTTCTTCTTCTCTATGATCTTTCAACTTTTAACCTTCAACTGCTCGAAAACTGATAACTCCCGCAAATCTCCTCCGCACGTTAGAATAGATAGGTTAATGATTCTCCCCGCGGTCCGTGAACGTCTCGAGCGTCTTCTTCGCCTCCCTTCACTGGAAGGCACGCTGGCCGAACTACGTTCCAACGCCAACCTGGTTTCTCTTTCCGGCCTTCAGGACGTCGCCAAAGCTCTGGTCGCCGCCTATCTGGCACACGAACTCCGCCGCCCCGCCTTCTTCATCACCGATTCTAACCGCCGCGCCGAGTCTCTCGCCGACAGTCTCCGTTTCTTCTTCCAGATTTTTCCCGGCCATACGGGTGGTGTTGCTGTCTTGCCCGCTTTCGACAGCCTTCCTTGGGATCCGCAATCAGCTCACGCGGACATTCTCGAACGCCGCGCCGCCACTCTCTACCGTCTCGCCAACGGCGAAGTCTCTTTAGTCATCGCGCCGGTTGCCTCCGCCCTGTGGCGCTACCAGGATCCCTATGTCTACCTCACCCTCGCGTGCACTCTCGCGAAAGACACCGAAGTTTCCCACGAAGATCTGGTTACCCACCTCGCCAGCACCGGTTACGCCCGCACGGAAATGGTCGACCTCCCGGGCCAGTTCGCCGTTCGCGGCGGCATTGTGGACGTTTTCTCTCCCGAGGCGCCCCGTCCCGTTCGTCTCGAACTTCTCGGTGACACCATCGAGGGCGTTCGCGAATTTGATCCCCGCACCCAGCGCTCCGTCGCCCCCGTCGTCAAAACCACCATTCTTCCTCTCACCGAATGGAGCGTCCCAGCCCCTGGCAGCAACGAAGCCCGCAACTGGGAACCCGCTGGCTGGATCGGTGGCAGCAGGGAAACCGGCACTGCCTCGCTCTTCGAGCTCGCCGAGAGTTCTCTCAAGCCTCTCGTCTTTATCGACGAGCCCGTCAACCTTCGCGAAGCTGCCCGCAAGCACCTCGAAGCGGCCACCGAGAACTACGAGCGCCACGGCGAAGCCAACGCTCCGGAGGTCTCGCACTATTTCTGGAGCGAACCTGAATTCGATCGCGCTCTCCTGAAAGCCTCGCGCATCGAACTCGAGCAGCTCAGTCTCATTACCGACGGCGGCCCTCGCTTTGAACTTGCTTCTCGCTCCACCCCGCGCTTCCACGGCGATGTCGTCGCCTGCTTTGGCGACATCAAGTCTCAACTCGCCGCCGGCGGCACTGCCTATCTCACCGCCGCCAGCTTGGGCGAACTCGAGCGCTTCGCGGATATCTGCCGCGAATACGAAGTCCCCTACGTCCTCGGTGAAACCGAAGAAGCCGCCACTGGCTTTACCGCCGAAAACGCCTGCGAAACCGCAGCCCTCGTTCTCCTGCGCGCTCCTTTTTCCGCCGGCGTTGCGTTTCCCGAAGCCAAGGTCACTCTTTACGGCAATGCCGACCTCTTCGACGTCACTCCCGCCGTCGAGCGTCCCAGCCGCAAAATCCGTAGCTCAGGTTTCTTTAGCGATTTCGCCGAACTCAAGCCAGGCGACTTCGTCGTTCACATCGATCACGGTATCGGCCAGTTTGAAGGCCTCCGCCTCATCGAATCCGAAGGCCGCCGCGGCGAATTTATGCTCCTTCGCTATGCCGAAGAGGCCCGCCTCTACGTTCCCCTCGAACGCATGGACCTGGTCCAAAGCTATCGTGTCGTCGAAGGCGTTCATCCTCCCCTCGACAGGCTTGGTGGCACCGCTTGGGCTTCGCGCAAGACCCGCGTGCGTAAATCGCTCGAGGACATGGCCGACCAGCTCCTGACTCTTTACGCCGAACGCAAAACCACTGAGGGTTTTGCTTTTTCTCCCGACGGCAACTGGCAGCGCGAATTTGAAGACGCGTTCGAGTTTGAGGAAACTCCCGATCAGATCACCGCCATCACGGACATCAAAAAGGATCTCGAAAAGCCTTCGCCCATGGACCGTCTCCTCTGCGGCGACGTGGGTTACGGCAAAACCGAAGTCGCCATGCGCGCCGCCTTCAAAGCCGTCGCCGACAACAAGCAAGTCGCTGTTCTAACGCCCACGACGGTCCTCGCCTTTCAGCACTTCGAGACCTTTAAGAAGCGCTTCGCGGCATTTCCTTCTCGCATCGAGATGCTCAGCCGCTTCCGTACTGCCGCTGAACAAAAGGCCATTCTTGCCGATCTCGAAGCCGGTAAAGTAGACATCGTCATCGGCACCCATCGCCTCCTCTCCAAAGACGTCAAGTTCCAGGATCTCGGGCTCCTCATTGTCGATGAAGAGCAGCGTTTCGGTGTAGCGCACAAAGAGCGCCTCAAGGAAATGCGCAAAAACGTCCACTCCCTGGCGCTTTCCGCCACTCCCATTCCTCGCACCCTGCACATGTCTCTGGTCGGCTTGCGTGATATGTCCCTCATCGAAACCGCGCCCCGCGATCGCCTTTCCATCCAGACCGTGGTCACCGCCTTCGATGAAGCCATCATCAAACGCTCCATCGAAAATGAACTCGCTCGCGATGGCCAGGTCTATTTCATTCACAATCGCGTCGAGTCCATCTACTCTCTCGCCAATCTCGTCACCAAGCTTGTTCCCAAAGCTCGCGTCGTAGTTGCCCATGGCCAGATGGGGGAGAAAGAGCTGGAGAAAGTAATGCTCAAGTTCATCCGCGATGAAGCCGACGTCCTCGTCGCCACCACCATCGTTGAAAATGGTCTGGACATTCCCCGCGCCAACACCATCCTCATCAATCGCGCGGATCGCCTCGGCCTCGCCGAACTCTACCAACTCCGCGGCCGAGTTGGTCGCTCGCCCGTGCGCGCGTATGCCTATCTCCTCGTGCCTCCCGAGCGCATCCTTTCCGAAATCGCCCGCAAGCGCCTCGCCGCCATGAAGGAGTTCAGCGAACTCGGCGCCGGCTTCCGCATTGCCGCTCTCGACCTCGAACTTCGCGGCGCTGGCAACATGCTCGGACGGCAGCAGCACGGCCACATCGAAGCTATCGGCTTCGATCTTTATGTCCAGATGCTCGAGCGCGCCGTCGCCAAGCTTAAAGGTCAGGAAGCTGCCCCCGAACTTCGCACCACCATCAGTCTTGGCATGGACCTCCGCATCCCTCAGGAGTACATCCCCAGCGAAAATCTTCGCCTGCGCACTTACAAGCGCATCTCCTCGGTTGCTTCGGAAGACGAAAGGCAGGATGTGCGCAAGGAATTGGAAGATCGCTTTGGCCAGCTTCCCAAATCCGTCGAAAATCTCTTGGAGTTCGCGCTCCTCAAATCCATCAGCGAGCGTCTCCACATTGCCTCCATAGAACGCCAAGGCACGAAGCTCGTTCTTCGCTTCCATCCGGAAACGCCTCTGGATCCAGCCACTCTCGTCAAAGTGATTCGCTCCCGCAAAGGCATCCGCCTCGACCCCAGTGGCATCCTGTGGCTAGAACTTCAACGCGGCGAACCGGTAGCCACCGCTCTGCGCAGCGTCCTACTGGCCCTGCGCAACGAACCCTAGCCTCCGCCGTTCCTGGTTTTCGGCTTCCCTGCCGGTGCCCCACACGCCGTCGTGGCGTGTGGATTGTGGGGCTGGCTTTGGTGCTCTCGCCCCCCGTAGCGGCGGCTTTACGCCGCCAGCTTGCCTTTGGGTTTGCTTGTGTAGCGGCCGCGTTCTGAGGCGGGCGCTTTTTCTTCTCTTTGCCCGGGGTCTCCTCGGTGCTCTCCGGGGTGAATCAGTAGCTCACCGTATCATCATTTCTGGGCTTCATTTTCCTGAATTTTCCTCTCCCCAAAAAATTCCAATTTGCGCATTTTTCCGTTGAGTTCTAGACTCTTGGAATGAGGCAATTCATGAGAAATATGCTTTTCCTCGCGGGACTGTTAATCGCGCTGCCCCTTCTGGCGCAGAATCCCCCGGCCCAGCAGCCCCCAACGCCGGCCCCTGCGCAGAACCCGCCTGCCGAGACTCCGCCGCCACAAACCCCGCCGGCGCAGAATCCCCCGGTCCTTGAAAAACCCCAAGAGGCGGCTCCCGACGAAGACAAAAAGGAACCTGAGGCTCCGGCCGCCAAGACCGCCGCTCCCAAGACCCCGGCAACCAAGCCCGTTGTGAAGACCGGGGAAGGCAAAACCGTCGAAGAAATCGTCGCTCGCGTTAACAATGAAATCATTACCCGCTCGGAACTCGAAAAGGCCCGCGCATCCGCCGAAGATGAAGCTCGCGCGCAGTGTCAGGGCCGCTGCACACCAGAACAGCTCCAGGTAGCCATTGAGGACCGCCAGAAATACGCCCTGCGCGATCTAATCGACCAGTCGCTTCTCTCCCAGCGCGGCAAGGATATGGGCATCAACATATCCGGCGATGTCGTCAAGGAACTTGACCAAATCCGCATCCAGAATAAACTGCCCGATATGGACGCCCTGGAACGCGCTGTCACCTCTCAGGGCATCAACTGGGACGATTTCAAAACCAATATCAGCAATCGCATACTCACCCAAGCCGTCATTGGCCAGGAAGTTGGCCGCCACATCACCATTGGTCACGAAGAAGAGCTGAAGTATTACAACGAACACAAAGCTGACTTTGTCCGGCCCGAACAGGTGGCCCTTAGCGCCATCGAAATCAAGACCGAAGGCAAGAAGGAGTCGGAGATCCCCACCCTCAAGGAAAAAGCGAACACCGTTCGCAAGAAAGCACTCGAGGGCGAGGATTTCGCCGAACTCGCCAAACGCTACTCCGACGGCAGCACGGCGGCACAAGGCGGCGAGCTCGGTATCTACAAACGTGGCGAACTTTCCAAGGAACTGGAAGACACCGTTTTCGCCATGAAAAAGAACCAGCTCACTGACGTCATCGAAACCAAATCCGGCTTCTTGATCCTCAAGGTCATGGAACACTACACGGAAGGTGAACAGCCTTTCGATGTGGTTGAACCCGAAATCCAGCAGCATCTTTACAGTCAGCGTATGGAACCCGCCATGCGCGAGTACCTGAAAACCCTTCGCGAGCAGAGCTATGTCGTCGTTAAGCCCGGTTATCAGGAAATGTCCGGCGGCGGCAACTCCGAAATTGAGGAAGTCAGCACTTCTCCGGAATCTACCAAGGAAAAGAAATCCCACAAGCTGCATATTCCTTTTATCAAGAAAAACAAAACCCAAGCCGCCACCTAATGAAGAATACTTTTGTTAAAGATTTTGTTGCCGACCAGACCATCACCAGTTTTTTCCTCGTTCATGAAAAGGAAATTCGCAGCAGCGCCGCCGGCAAACCCTATCTCCGCATGGAGCTCGGTGACCGCAGCGGTACCGTGGAATCTCGCATGTGGGATCAGTTTGAGACCTGCTCCAAGGACGTCCATCGCGACGATTTCGTGAAGGTTCAGGGGCGCGTCGAACTCTACCGCAATCGATTTCAGTTGATCCTCCAACAGTTCCGCCTCGCCAAACCTGAAGAAATCGAGCTTGGCGATTTCCTTCCGCACACTCCCTACAATGTGGACGATTTGTTCCAGCAACTCCTCGCCTTCATCGCCGAAGTTAAAAATCCCTGGCTGAAGCAGCTCGCCACCTCCGTTTTCAGCGATCCCCAACGCGTGGTCCGTTTCAAGCGCGCCCCTGCCGCCAAAGTCATGCACCATGCTTATCTCGGCGGACTCCTTGAGCACGTCGTCAGTCTGTGTGGCCTGGCCAAACAAATCGCTGCGCACTATCCCGAGCTCGACGTCGACCTTCTTCTCATCGCCGCGCTGCTCCACGATGTTGGCAAGCTCGATGAACTTTGCTACGAACGCGCCGTCGGCTATACCAATGAAGGTCAACTCCTCGGCCACATCATCATGGAACTCGACACCGTCAACAAAGCCATGGATGCCATCGCTGGCTTTCCTCCCAGACTCAAAACCGTCGTCCAGCACATCCTCATCAGTCACCACGGTGAATACGAATTTGGCTCCCCGAAACTCCCCATGATTCGCGAAGCCCTCGTCTTCCACTATATGGACGACTTGGACTCCAAGCTCGCCGCCGTCCGCGCCGCCCTCGCCATTGCCTCCGGTGAAGACGACTGGTCCGCCTACAGCGCCGCCCTAGGCCGCAAATTCCTCCGTCTACGCGAATTCCTCCAAGACCAACTCCCCGACTCTCCGCCTGCAAAGCAGCCCTGACGGTTTGCTGATTTCGGGTGCCCCGGAGGTGTCGCCGTTGCACCTGGGCTCTTCGGTTTCTCGCGGGTCTATGAAGCCAGGCGTCATCACTACCGCAAACTCTCCGTTCCTCTGTGGTAAGCCTTTTTCTTGCCTTGAAATTGATAACTAATCACTGATAGCGATAACCTGTCCCGGTTCGCGCGAATCGCCGGGCGGGCGCCCAGTTTCTCCCGGCCTCTGGTTCCTGATCCCTGATACCGGGTATCAGTAAGCCGTAAACTCTGCCCCTCCAACCTGCTAAACTATCTTTTCGCACCAATCTGCCTTAAAGGACCGAGCCATCAACTGCGACAACCGCGACTTCGCGCAACGGGCGCAATCCATCCTGGAAAAAGGCGAACGCCCACCGACTCTTGATCCGGCAGCCCCTGCGGCTCTCCCGGCCGAATACCGTGTGCGCGATCTTCTCATTCGTCCTGCCAGCGTCCTTGCTCCCATGGCTGGCGTCACGGATACGCTATTTCGCCGAGTCATTCGCGCCCAGGGCGGCTGTGGCCTGCTCATGACGGAGTTCACCAGCTCTGAAGGCATCACCCGCAGTGCCGCAAAGTCCGCTCGCTATCTGTTCTTCCAGGAAGACGAACATCCCATCGCTGCCCAGCTTTTCGGCGCCAATCCTCAAGTCATGGCGGAAGCCGCTCACATGGTCGAAGATCTCGGCTATGACGCCGTCGACATCAATCTCGGTTGTCCCGCCAAGAAAGTCGTCAAGTGCGGCGGTTCCGGCCTCCTTCGCGAGCTTCCACTCCTTGAAGAAATTTTCCGCGCCGTTCGTGCTGCGGTGAAAATTCCTCTTACCATCAAGCTTCGCGCGGGTTGGGACGAAAACTCCATCGTGGCCGTCGATGTCGTTAAGATGGCTGAGCAAATCGGCATCGAAGCTGCCGCCATTCATCCGCGCACGCGCACCCAAGGCTACGCCGGTAAAGCGGACTGGTCCCTCATCGCCGCCGTCAAGCAAGCCGTCAAAATTCCCATCATCGGCAATGGCGACATCCAGTGCCCCGAGGATGCCGCGCGCATGGTCATCGAAACCGGCTGCGACGCCGTCATGATCGGCCGCGCCGCCGCCACCAATCCCTGGATCTTTTCGCAGATGCAGCAATACCGCGAAACCGGCCGCTACTCGGTCCCCTCCGAAGACGACCGTCACCGTTTACTGTCTGGCTACTATAGGCAAATTCTGCAAGCCGCCTTGCCCGATGGTATGGGCAAAATGAAGCAGTTCGCTTGCTGGTTTACTCATGGCGTGGGGAACGGCAGCGAACTTCGCAGAATTGTGCATTCGGCACGCACCCCGGGGGAAGTCGTCGAGAACGTGGAAAACTTCTTTGCTCGGAAGGCGGCCGGTGGAGGGCACCCAGCCCATGAATCAGACGATCGAGAACCCCGCGAAACAGAGGTCCGAACGTAGAATTGCTGTGCGCTTGCCCTTACGCGTCCGCGGTTGCGACGCGCGAGGATTTTCTTTCGAAGAAGACACTGCCAGCGAGAATCTTTGCCGTGGGGGCGCCGCTTTTCGCACTCGCTTCGACGTTGCCATCGGCTCCAGTCTCCAAATTCGCATCCCCTCCCAGAATCATGTTGCGCGCCGCAGCGACATCGAATTCGAGACTCAGGGCCGTGTCGTCCACGTGACCGAGCCTCTCACCAATGGCGAACGCGTTGTGGGTGTCCAGTTCACCGGCCCCCGTTTCCCACGCGTCTTCCGCCCAGAATCCGCCGCCTGACCCTGCGCGGGCTGCTCGGGTGGCGCGTCGTGCCACTTGGCTTTCTCTTGGCTTGGGTAGTACTCGCCTTCCAGATCCGGCCGTTTTTTCTTCTCATCGCGCTTGGGTGCCTCGGTGCTCTCGGTGTCCTCTGTGGTGAATCACTCGCGCATCAAGTGCCGGCCGGCGCGAAGTTTTGTCATCCCGGGCAAGGCGAGAGATGTGCTCTTCGCCTTTGCTTTTGGCGTTCACTTTGCGGTTGCCTCCGTAGAGGCGGGCCTTTAGTTCCCGATAACTGATCACTGATAATTGATAATCTTAATTGACAACTTTATACCTCCGTCTGGCCCTCATTCAGCAACTGCCTATACGCATCTCTCTTCGTAATTCCTCTCTCTTTCGCCGCCAGCTTCAACGCTTCCCGCCGATCCAGTTTCGCTTGATGCATCAGCTCATCCACCCGCGCCGCCAGCGATTGCGCCGTATCGAAGCGCGCCCCGGCTTCGCCTGGTTCCGGGGCGCCGATCAATAGCGTGATTTCTCCCTTTGCCGGATACGTTTCCAGCGACTCCAGAATCCCCGACAATTTTCCTCGTCGAAACTCCTCGTGCAACTTTGTCACTTCCCGCGCCAGGCATGCTGGCCGGTCGCCAAGAACTTCCAGCGCTGCGGCCACGGTTTCCGCAATCCGGTGCGGCGCTTCATAAAAGATCAGTGTGCGGTCTTCAATCCGCAAGCGTTCCAAAGCCCGTTGCCGCTCACCCGTCCGCGCCGGCAAAAATCCCAGGAACACAAACTCCTCATTCGGCAAACCGGAGGCCGACAGCGCCGTCAGCAGGGCCGAAGGCCCTGGAATCGGAACCACCGAAATGTGGTGCCGGATGCACAGCGAGACCAGCCGGTGCCCGGGATCGGAAACCAACGGCATCCCCGCGTCGCTGACCAGCGCGATCGATGCGCCTTGCTCCATCGCCAGCACCAATTCCGGCGCGCGCGTCAGTTCGTTGTGCTCGTGGTAACTTACCAGCGGCCGGTGAATGTCAAAGTGCGTCAACAGTTTCATCGTGTGCCGCGTATCCTCGCAGGCAATCTGGTCGACTTCCTTCAAAATACGCAGCCCGCGCAGCGTTATGTCTTCCAGGTTGCCGATCGGCGTTGCCACCAGATACAAGCAGCCGCGCCGCGAAGCGGGCAGGGAATCGGTTTGCGCCAGTTCTGTCATGGGGGTTCCCAAACGAGTCTAGCATGCGGCGCGGGAGCGGTCGCCAGCCGCCTGCATGGTACAATTTTGGATTGAATAGTCCCCAGGAGGGAGCACTGTGCCGCTGTACGAGTATCAATGCACCAAGTGCCACAAGCGCACGGAAAAAATTGAGAGCGTCTCCGGGCCGCACCTGAAAAAGTGTCCGCACTGCGGCGGAAAAGTTGAACGCCTGCAATCCGCTCCGGCGATCCAGTTCAAAGGCTCCGGCTGGTATGTCACGGATTATGCCGGCAAAAAGTCCGGTAGCGACAGCGCGTCCTCTGAGAACCCCGGCTCCAAAGAACCGTCGAAGGAGACTGCCTCCAAGGACTCCGCAGCAAAGGATTCCGCCACGAAAGACTCCAAAGAAAAAAAGCCAGCCAAGAAGAAAGACTGAATCGGGTCTTCCGCGGTTTTCTTCACTTCGTTACTTCATTGCTACGTCGTTGCGTCATTTCTTCCATACTTCTGTTTTTACAATTTCAGGGTCTTTAAATATTCCCTGAAATCTTCTCCCAGCTCTTTGTTCATCAGCGCCAACTCCACGGTAGCCTTCAAAAATCCCAGCTTGTCCCCCGCATCGTAGGAAAGCCCTTCATAAATCAGCGCCCATAATCCTTGTTCCCGGGCCAGTATGCGCATCGCGTCCGTCAACTGTATCTCTCCACCCGCCCCGGGTTTCGTTCGTTCCAGGCAATCGAAAATCGCCGGTGGCAGCACGTACCGGCCCGTAATCGCCAGATTCGACGGCGCGTCTTCTTTCTTCGGTTTTTCCACCAGGTCGCGAATCCGCAGGAGCCTCTCGCCAAATGGAGGCAGCGGTGCCGGCTCTCCGGCCACGATGCCGTACAAATACGTTTTATCGCGCGGCACTTCTTCCACCGCGATCGCACCTGTCCCCGTCGCTTCGTAAACGTCAATGAGTTGCTTCGTCGCGGGATTTGGCCCGGGAATCAGCACGTCTCCCAGCAGCACCGCAAATGGCTCGTCGCCCACCAGGTCTTTCGCCACCAGAACCGCGTGACCTAGTCCCAACGGTTCTTTCTGCCTCGTGTAGCTCACCTGCAGCATGTTGCTGATGCGCCGTACCATTTCGGCCTGTTCGAACTTGCCGTGTTCTTCCAGGAAGCGTTCCAGTACTGGCGCGTTATCGAAGTGGTCTTCGATGGAGTTCTTGCCCTTGCCCGTCACGATGATGATGTGTTCGATGCCGCTGGCCACGCACTCTTCCGCAACATACTGAATCTGTGGCTTGTCCACCACCGTCAGCATTTCTTTTGGCTGAGCTTTTGTGGCCGGCAAAAAGCGTGTGCCCAATCCTGCGGCGGGCAAAACAGCTTTGCGAACTCTCTGATGCCTGTGCGCTTGCGCGGACTTCCTCTCATCAATCGTCATAGGGACGCCTAGGCGGCTTTCTTTGGAGTTACTTACCGTTACTTTGGCAAAGTATCTTTCCCGCCCAAGCGTTGTCAATGCACCGAAAGATGTACGTTGCCGCGGATGCACTCCGGAAGTGGAAAGTGAAGTGCCCAGCGAGCCATACGCCGGGGAACGCCGGACTCCGGTCCGGCTCTAGGGATTTATTTTTCTCGGGGCTTGCAGCGGCTGCCTTTTGAGCCGGCTGGTTTTTCTCCGCGGCTTGGCGCGCGCATCAACCGGGCATTCCTCCTGCCTCCTTTTGCAACGCAAATTCCTTGTTTTCCATAGCAGCAAAAGCGCGTATGATGCGCTGGCCAGAGGTCCAATCGAAAATCCGACAGTCCGTTAGGGAGGGTGCTGTGATTGAACAAGTCGCCAGTAGCTCTGAGCGCCAGACAACCGTTTGGCCACGTTCGGCAAACATCATCCGCAATATTCTGACCCGGAAAGTGTTTTTTGCAGTTTTAATCCTCATTTTTGCGGCATCGCTGACCCGCGCGAATAGCATCGTGAATGGCAGCTTTGAGACTCCCTCGGTGCCAACTGGCTTTTTTACCAACTTCCTAGGCGGCTCGACCGCCATTACCGGCTGGACCGTGGTCGGTCCCGAGGCATCGATTGTGAGCGGTACCTACGCCTCACTTGGTTTCACCTTTCCTGCCGAGGACGGAAAACAGTGGCTGGACTTGACCGCTGATGGCACGAACACGGCCCAGGGTGTCAAGCAAACCTTCGCGACCACTCCCGGCATGACCTACAACCTCTCCTATTTCGTCGGCAATCAGTTCGATCCCGGCGGCATCTGGGGTACAACCAGCACCGTGAATGTGCTCCTGAACGGAGTGCTTATTCAGACTTCAACAAACTCCATGGGCGCGGGAGGAACAACGCAGGTCTGGGAACAGTTCAGCACGTCATTTCTCGCCACTTCTTCTTCCACAACCCTCGAATTCTTGAACGGCGATCCGCCGAACGATAATTCAAACGGTCTGGACAACGTGGTTGTGACCCCAGGGTCTGTCGTATCCACACCAGAACCTTCCACGTTGCTGCTGCTCCTTTTGGCGACGGTCTGTGCCCTTGGTTGCTATCGCTTTCGTGGACCAGTGACCCAACGCAATTCCTAAAAGCGCGAGCGGCCCACGCTTGCGGCGGGTGGCACTGCGAATTTCGAGCAGTCCGGCCATGCCGTCTGCTTACATCCTATCTGCAGTAGACGCGCGGACCCGAAAGGTGCGGTTGGGCGAAGCACATTGAAAGGCACGGATTTGTTCGGAAAGTGAGAAGGGAAATCCTTGATTTCGTCCGGATGGACCGAGTCTTCCAGAACTAGTTGGCCGACCTCGCCAGGAAATCGTGCGGAAAAAGTCCGGGCGTACAATCCGGCCATGGGATGGCCCACCTGGAAGGTACGGGCCCCCTGAAAGTAAGCTCCGTACTTTCCGGTGCGTAGCGCGGCGGTTTGCAAATCTGCTAAAACACTCCAGCGGTCACAGTCGTCGAGCGGAATCGCGAGGGTCTTCAGGAGCGAATCATGGCTACGAATTTAACGCCGGATCAGATGAAAGAGTTTGTCAGCAACCATTTCGAGGATTTCGTCAACAAACGAAACGCTGAGGTCATCCACAAGAACATGACGCCGGATTTCTACGATCACGACGGACCCGGCGGGAAACCTACCGACGCAAAAGGTGACGAACAGATGATGGTCGCGATGTACAGGTCCATGCCGGATCTGCGTTTGACGATTGAAGACCTCGTTGCCGAGGGTGACAAAGTCATGTGCCGCAATATCTGGCGCTGGACCGACGCAAGCTCAGGCAAGAAAATGCAATTTCACGGATTTGTGCTCTGGCGCTTCGAAGGCGACAAAATCGCCGAGCGTTGGGCCACCGTGACGCCACCGGCCGAGGAAGCCTCCTGGAGTTCTGTCCTAGCGCGCAACTCGATGGATAAGCCTGCCACCGCTCACGAGGTTTAGCGCTGGAAGGAGGCAGAGTATGCTCCAAACCGGATGATGACCCGTTCCGACGAAGGAGTTGTACCACAGAAGAAGAAAGAGAAAAACGAGCGACACAACCAAGGAAGTACAGTGGCGATCGCAAGTCCCACGGTGACGCCTCTTGTATCACGAAGAGGTATAAGAGCGACAGCCCCATGTAACATTGCGCCATCTCTTCCTCCAACCGAGCCATTCCGAGCGGCAGCCAGGAGCTTACAGGTGCGTCGGCTAAGGATTACGACATTGCTAGCTCCTGAGAATTTCCTTACCGGAAACGCCCAGCACTGCGGTGCTCGGAGAAATACCGAATGAAGGTTTTCGCCACGATCCCGCTGCACTCAGGATGACAAATTACCGAAGCGCGAAAAGCCAGCGCGATCGGCCTTAGAGGGCGGCACCTACCAAACCGGAAGAACCTAGGAAGTGGTTTTTTGATACTACAAGGCAGTCTGGTATGGTTAGGGCAACGGTCGAATTGCCCAACGCCCTTGCCCGTAGCCAACTCCGCGTGGGGAGGAGGTCGGTACCTTGCACATTTTGTGGCACGACGTACGCTATGCGCTGCGCATGCTGCGGAAGAATCCGGGATTCAGCGCGATCGCGATCTTGTCGCTGGCGCTGGGAATCGGGGCGAATGCGGCAATCTTCACGGTAGTGAACGCGGTGCTTCTGAAACCCTTGCCGGTGAAGGACATTTCCCGGTTGGTGGAAGTCGACACTGTCGATACCAAGACGCTGGTCACTACAGCCAATTTGGTGAAGCTGGGCGTTTCCTATCGAAATTTTCAGGACTTTGCCAGGTTGCAGCAACACTTCTCCGGGCTAGGTTGTTTCGTTGGGCCGCTCCCTGTGACCTGGAGCGGAGGGGCGGAGCCTCGGCAGGTTTCTGCGCAAATGGTCAGCGCGAATTTTTTCGATGTTCTTGGACTGCGTCCCGCCGTGGGGCGCTTCTTCCTGCCCGATGAAGATAGCAAGCCGGGTGGCAACGACGTGGTGGTTTTGAGCTATGGCTTGTGGGCGAATAAATTTGGTTCCAGTCCCGACGTGATTGGCAGGATTCTGACGCTGAACGCCACATCGTACACGGTGATCGGGGTTGCGCCGCGCGGGTTCAAAGGCGCGTTTACGTTTGGCAATGCCGAGCAGGTTTGGGTGCCGGTAAGCATGTATCCGCAAGTACTGTCGGGATTTTTCAAGGAGAGCTTCAACACGCGCAGATTTCTCTCCACCACAGTAATTGGCCGGTTGCAACCCGCGGTGCCCGTCGGCGAAGCAGAAGCTTCGCTGAAGACCATCGCGTCGCGGCTGGAGAGCGAGTTCCCCAAGGACAATGCCAGCCGCAGCGTGGTGTTGACGCCGCTAGCGCAGGCTGCTGTGGGAGTGAATAACCGCGATCAGATGGTGCTCGCCGGTGGATTGATGATGGGAATTGTGGGACTGGTGCTGCTGATAGCCTGCGTCAACCTGGCGAATCTGCTGCTCGCGCAGTCGGCCAGTCGCGAAAAAGAGATTGGCGTGCGCGCGGCGTTGGGAGCCAGCCCGGTGCGCGTGATGCGGCAATTGCTGACAGAAAGCTTAGTGCTTGCGATTGTAGCGACGCTGGTGGGCAGCGCGATCGCTTATGGAGCCCGCGCAGTGCTGTGGTCGTTCCGGCCACCGCTGTTGGAGGCGGGCGATGTCGACATCAGTTTTGATGGGCACGTGGTGTTGTTCACGGTTGGCGTGGCGCTGCTGACTGCGGTGATGATCGGGATAGTTCCGGCGCTTAAGGCCGCCAAGCCGAACCTGGTGGATGCGCTGAACGTGGGTGGACGCGGCGGCACCGTGGGTTGGAGGCGCAACCCGTTTCGCAGCATGCTGGTGGTTTCGGAAATTGCACTGGCGCTGGTGGCGCTGGTGGGCGCAGGCCTGTTTATTCGCAGCATGCAAAACGCGCAACGCATCGATCCGGGCTTTGAGTCGAAAAATCTGTTCATGTTCGGGCTGGACCTGGGCGCCGCGCGTTACGAAGAGGGCCGCGCGCAGCAATATTTTCGCGCCGCGATCGAGCGCGTCCAGGCTGTGCGCGGAGTGGAATCGGCGACCATCGCGTCAAATTATCCGATTGGCGGAGGACTTTCGCGGACCGTTTTCCCCGAAGGACAGGATGAAGCTTCCGGCTATCGCGGAACGTTGACGGAGATGGACGACGTGACGCCGACTTTTTTTGCGACCCTGCGGATTCCGCTGCTGGCTGGGCGCGAATTCAACGACGGCGATCGCAGGGAGACCAACCAGGTAGCCATCGTGAACGAAGCGATGGCCAAACAGTTCTGGCCCGGGGAGAACGCCGTGGGAAAGCGCTTCCACTTTTTCGGAGAGACGCAGTTGCGCGAGGTGGTGGGCTTGGTGCGTAACACGGTTGTGAATTCGTTCGGGGAAGATCCGCAGCCGTTAGTATATTTGCCAATGACGCAGGATTATGCCGCGGACGTCACCATGCAGGTGCGCACCGGTGGGCGCCCCGAAGCGGTGATTGGCGCGGTGCGCAGCCAGGTACAGTCGCTGGACAGCAACCTGGTGCTGACGAACATGCTCACGGTCGGACAATTGATGGATCAGGGATTGTGGGCGGCACGAGTGGGAGCGGGACTGCTCAGCGTGTTTGGCGGGCTCGCGCTTCTGCTGGCTGTGGTGGGCGTGTACGGAGTGCTGTCGTATTCGGTTACGCAGCAAACGCGCGAGATTGGAATTCGCATGGCCATGGGGGCACAACGCGGGCGGGTATTGCGACTGGTGGTGGGACAGGGAATGAAGCTCGCGCTGGCAGGGCTGGCGTTGGGGCTGCTGGCCGCGTTTGCTGCGACGCGCGTGCTTTCGAGCTTGCTGTTCGGGGTGAGCGCGCATGATCCGCTCACGTTTGCTGGCGTGGCGCTGGTGTTGGCCCTCGCGGCGATTTTGGCGTGCTACATTCCGGCGCGTCGCGCGACCAAAGTCGATCCAATGGTGGCACTGCGCTACGAATAGTTGGCGTGCAGTGCTGCTGCTTTCGTTCCTACACGATGTACCTGTACCTCATCGAAAAAAATGGACCCGGCAAAATAAAAGTGAACTGAGTTCTCGCCGCTCTTGGCTTGAGGAGGTACATCCATGGGAGCACTCCGGCACAGGATTCTCTTTGCTTTGGCAATGATTTTGGGACTTGCGTGGTTGACGGTTTCTCAGAGCGCTTCGCCGAGTAAGCCGGTAAGCGATAAGGGTGAGATCGAACGCGGACGCTAGCTCGTCGAAGAGGCGAAATGCGCGGAATGCCACACGCCACGCGACGCCAACGGCGACTTGAAGCGCGATGCGTGGCTGCAAGGGGCTCCCATCTGGATCAGTCCGGTGAAGCCGGATAGCGACGCAGCGCTGCGGAACGCCAGAATCGTGGCAACGAAAATCCGGAATCCTCAGGGGCTCAAGCCCGATTTGGCGCAAGCCGTTAATGTCGGAGCTAAACCTCCGACCCCCAAAGAAGAAAGAATCCCCGAAGCCGAGGATTTGTGGTGGCGGACCGCCCTGGGGCCATCCCTACATTGCCGTGGCCACGCCAGTCGGGACTACAGCGGAGAGTGATCTTTTCATGATTGGAAATCCTCGTTAGATCTAGATTGCACGAGATGCGTGATTCCTCTGTGCGGGAGCCGTCGGAATTTGTTCTTGGGCGCTGGCCGCTCCTCAGAGTGGGTGAAAATTCGTCGTAAGCCCGGCGCGAAGAATAGCCGTAGGCGGGGATGCGGTTGTCAGGAGGCGGAAAAGAATGTCAGATTGCGAAGGAGTTCGGGTCAACGTCACGCAAGCGACAGCGGATCAGATTTGACAAAGAATTTCAGGAACGATTGTAGACAGGAACTAGGAAATAGGCCTCGAGGTCAGCGCCGCGATTCGCTTTGCCCTGTGCCTGGATTTCCCAGTAAGTGGGCGGGGCGGCAGCAAGGAAAGTAGATGGTTGATCTGAGGGCAACTTGAACTCGACGGAAATGTCGCCGCCAGCGAGGCCGGCAAGCTGCTCGCGCGAGAGGGTGAGGGCGTCGTTGTAGAGCTCAAAGCAGATGACGCGGGTCGCACGATCGCGGCCGGAGCCGGTGGTGACGTATTTTTCCTGGACGCAGCGAAGCGTGAAAGTGAGTTCGTCGAGCGCGGAGGCGTGGTGTGGAGCGCGCAGCCGGACGTGCAGCGTTTGGCCGAGGAAATAGGGAAATTCGTCATAGAAGACAAAAGTGTTGCCGTAGCGGAAAAGTTCGCCGAGCATCTGCAGCCAGCGTCCCCAAAAAACCAGACCGATCAGAGCGAAGATGCTGGCGAAGACCAGGAAAACACGCCCCACGCCGTGCGCATTCAGGCCGACCCAGAAAAAGGGAATCAGGAACGCGTTCCAGCACAGCACGGCAACAAAGCGGCCGAGCATTGCGTTGAAGGCAGAAAAAGCGATGCCTTCGCGATGCCAGTGATGATCGGCGAGCCAGGGTTCGCCGGGATGCTCGGCGGCTTCGCGCTGATAAACCGCGTGGCGAGCGGCGCCTCGCAGACCGTGAACAATCAGGAATGCTCCGGCACTGAAGAAGAAGCTGCCGATCAGGGCGACGAGCCAGCCGGGAGCGTTCTTGCGAGCGTGGACGATATCGAGCACGGCACATAGCGTACCGATGCCGGCGAGAAGGAAGGGCAAACCGAAGAGCACGGACTTCCAGCCGTCGAGCGCCACGGTGCTTTGCACCGGATGGCCCAGCAACACGGGTGGGGAGCCGGGCTGCGCGATACCCATGCGCTGGGCGAGTAGATTCGGGCCGTTCGAGACGCTGATTGGCATAGAGGCTCTGCGCGTTATTCGACAGTGCATGGCGCGGGCGCCATCGGCAATAGGACTCGCGGCGAATCAGTAAAGGGGCACTGCGAGCGTGTGCTAGCATGGATCGCGGAGCGAAAATGACGCCAGGAAAGAGCAGCGGAGTAAGGATATTGGGGATTGAGTCGTCGTGCGACGAGACGGCCGCGGCTGTTGTTGAGGACGGACGCAAGATCATCTCCAGCGTGGTGGCGTCGCAGATCGATATTCACCGCAAATACGGCGGGGTTGTACCGGAGTTGGCGTCGCGGGAACACCTGCGGCAGATCGTGCCGGTGGTGCGAGAAGCGATGAACGAGGCCGGGCTGGGCATGGCCGAATTGGACGCAATCGGGGTCACGCAAGGACCGGGGCTGGCGGGCTCATTGCTCGTGGGAATCATGTATGGGAAGACATTGGCCAGAGCTTTGGGAAAGCCGCTGGTGGCGGTGAACCACTTGGAAGGGCACGTCCATGCTGCGTTTTTGGAAGCGTACCAGAGTGCAGAAGAGCCGAAGCTGCCGGCGGTGTGCTTGATCGCGTCTGGCGGACACACGGTTTTATATGAGGTGAAAGCCGGCGAAGCGGACGGGAGTGCGGCGTTTGTCTATCGCAAGCTGGGCGGCACGAGAGATGACGCGGCGGGAGAGGCGTACGACAAGGTGGCGAAGCTGCTGGGGCTTGGGTATCCCGGCGGGCCTATTCTCGACAAACTGGCCGCAGCTGCGGGACATGCGCCGGCGCCCGTAAAGTTCGGTCCCACGAAGACGCGAGGCAATGCGCTGGATTTCAGCTTCAGCGGATTGAAGACCGCGGTGCTGTACCACGTGCGGGAACATACGGAATATCGCGAAGAGATTCAGAAGAGGGAAGAAGCGATGGCACAAGGGCATCGCAAACTGGAAGAGTTGCTACCGCTGTGCAGCAAAGAAACGCTGGGGCTGGTGCGCGAATTCCAGAATGCCGTAGTGCGCGATCTGGTGGAACGAACGATGGCGGCGGCGGAAGAATGCGACGTCGAGACGATCCTGGTGTCGGGTGGCGTTGCGGCGAATAGCCAGTTGCGGGCGCGCTTCGCGGAGCGGGCGAAGGGAAGGAGAGTGTTTTTCCCCAGCCGGGCTCTTTCGACCGACAATGCGGCAATGATTGCGGCGGCGGCGTATGCCAGTTTTGTGCGCGGCAGATTTGCGGGTGATTCACTGAATGCGCAGGCCAGCATGAGATTGGAAGATGAAGCAATGAAGTAATGGAGAACCCTCGCTTCCGGTGGCCTTACTTCGTCATCTCATTGGCTCACTGCTTCAGTACTTCCTCGCTGTGAAAGGCGGCGGCTAGCCGCCGCGGTGCAAAAGAAAACGGGCTCCTGAGAAGAAGGAGCCCGTGATGAAACCCGTGGATTAGGACTACTGCTCGACAGCTTCCTGCATCATGGGGAACTGCAGTTTGGCCTTGGCCAATGATTTTACGACCAGGCCTTCGGCGTTTTCGGCGGTTAGGTTGCGCGCGGTTGCCATCTCACTGACCAGGAGATACTTGGCACGTTCCAACATTTTCTTTTCGCGAAAGGAGAGAGGTTTGCTGCGAGAGAGAGAAACGAGGCTTTTGAGAACGACGGCAACCTCGAGCAAAGAACCCGTGCGCATGCGCTCGGAATTCTCCTTGAAGCGGTGCTTCCAATCGTGATGGGAATTGAGTTTGCCCTTCTCGAGGAAGCCGAGCACCTTGGTGGTGTCATTGGAACGAATAACGGATCGAAGGCCAACAGCCAACGCGTTCGTATGAGGAACCATGACGCGAAGGCCGCTGGATACAATGCGGATCATGTAGTAACGTTCGGTTCTGCCGTTCAAGACTCCATAGCTCATTTGCTCTACAACGCCAACGCCGTGGTTCGGATACACAACCTTGTCGCCGATCTTGTAGTCCATAGCTGAGGTTAGCCCCCTAGGAGATGAAACCAGTGTAATGAGTTGTGCTGCAAGAGTCAAGATATATGCTGTGGAATGAGGAAGATAGGAGGGGAGCAGTTTCAAATTGGCACTGTAATTGCTCTGGTGCCGGACTCCTCAGTCAGGGGTTATGGAATGTGAATATGCCTGAAAGGGAGCGGTTTTGGCGGCTTTTTGACACAAAACGGGGGTTGCCGTGAAGGAAATGAACCGAAATGAAGGCTGATTTGGACCCATTTGGGTATGTCTATGATCATCCTGGCCCTGGATACCTCGGAGAGTAGAGGGAGTGTTGCGGTTCGACGCGGCGGGCGGACTGTAGCCGTGCGTCTCCACGAGGAGACGGCGGCAGACTACTCGTCGTGGATCTTGGGAACCGCCGAGGAAGTGTTGCGGGCTGCCGGCGCCACGATGGAATCTGTGGAAGTGCTGGCCGTGTCGACCGGCCCAGGATCGTTTACCGGGGTGCGAGTGGGCGTGACCACAGTGAAGGCGTGGGCCGAAGTGTATGGGAAGCGGGCTGTGGGAGTTTCCCGGTTGGAGTCTATGGCGCGGGTGGGAGAGCAGTCGGGGCTGGTGGCGGCGAGTTATGATGCGCAGCGCGGACAAATTTTTGGTGGGCTCTACCGGTGGGAAGAGGGCACATTGCGGGCTGTGGAGAGCGAGATGGTGATCGCACCGGGGGCATTCGTTGCGTTTGTGGACGAGCGTGCTGGGGCTAACAAGGTACGGTGGGTATCTCTTGACCCGGAGCTGATTACTTCGACGGCGGAGTGGGGAATACGGGAACGGCCTTGGGATAGGCTGATGCAGTGCGCAGCGGACGTGGCGAGCCTCGTAGCGGAGCTGGCGGAGCAGCGAGCGAGAAGGGGTGAGTTTACCGACGTGCTGGAACTGGACGCCAACTATGTGCGCCGCTCGGATGCGGAGATCTTCTGGAAAGGACCATCAAGCGTTGTGCGCTGAGGCGAATAGCGCGCAGGAAGAATTGCTGATCCGGGCGTTTGCGGAAGAGGACGCGACGGCAGCGAGTGAAATCCTGCAGGAAGCGCCAGAAGCCGCCAGATGGTCGGCGTCCATGGTCCGAGAGATCTTCGCAGGTGGAGCGATCTCCGGCTTCATCGCGGAACGAAATGCGAGAGCTACAGGATTCATCCTAGGCCGGGAAGTGCTGGACGAGGGAGAAATTTTGAATCTGGCGGTGGTCACAGCAACCCGGAGACACGGGGAAGGCACGGCCCTGGTTAGGACGATGATGAACTCCTTTACATCGAGAGGGGTACGGAGGATATTCCTCGAGGTGCGGGAGTCCAACTTTGCTGCGGTTGTTTTTTACCGCAGACTGGGCTTCCGGCAAATGGGCAGAAGGGAGGGCTATTACCGGTCGCCGGTCGAGGCGGCCTTGATTTTGGAGCATAGTACCAAGAATCCACAGCTTGGTACGGAATAGTCCTTGACGGGGATTTTACCGGGTGTACCCTGCGTTCATCGGGCATTCACACTTCCCGGCATGAAGGAGGAACGCATGGCAGCAATCCAGCGGGCACCTCGGGACGTAATAATCACAGCCGACGCCGAGTATCAGCGTCTGGCAGAAAAGCACCACCAGTACGAAGTAGAATTACAAAACCTCGCAAGATCCCCATTCCTCAATTCCGAAGACCTCCTAGAAGAAATCCGACTAAAGAAATTGAAGCTTCACGTGAAAGACGAGATGGAGCTTTTGGCTGCCCGTATCCATACCTCGCGGGCCGGACAAGCGTAGTCGCCTGTCTGGTTCGCGCATCCTAACAGCTTTCTGTCGTAAAATGACCAGAGACCTCCCGCGGAGCGATTCCGCGCCGGGGAAAGGGAGGGTATGGTCCGAGAAGGCTACTATTTTGGTTTGCCGCCGTTCCTGCTCAGCGTGATCGTTACCGCCAGCAACACGCGTTGGGGGGGCTGGGCAGGGTCGGTGCTGTTGTTGCTCGGGCTTTTTGTCTTCATTTTTTTCCGCGATCCTGAACGAACAATTCCATCTGAACCAGGGCTGGTGGTGTCGCCGGCCGACGGGCGCGTGGTGGTGGTAACGGAAGAGCAGTGCTGCGGGCGGCCGGGCAAACGCGTCAGCATTTTTCTGGCGATCTGGAACGTGCATGTGAATCGCTCTCCAGCCGCGGGAACGATCACGAAGCTCGAATACAAACCGGGAAAATTTCTGGCGGCGTGGGCGGAGAAGGCTTCGCTGGAAAACGAGCAAAACGTGTTTACGCTGGCGAGCGAGCACGGCGAGATGGTGTTCAAGCAGATTGCCGGATGGGTGGCGCGGCGCGTGGTTTCCTGGAAGAAGGCAGGCGAGGTAGTGGAGCGAGGCGAGCGCGTGGGACTGGTGCGCTTTGGATCGCGCGTGGATGTGTGGCTGGCGGCGGAGGCAGAAATACTGGTAAAGGTGGGACAAAACGTGAAAGGCGGGTCAAGCGTGATCGCGAGGATCGCCGAACCCGTCGGAGCGTCACGGACTGCGGGAAATTATTCGGGACGAGCGAAAGAGAAAATCAAGGAAGATGACCGCCCGGCGTAGTACTCTGTGGCAGAATGAGCGAAGCAAACATGGCTGATTACGAACATCAAGAGATTGCGGTTAGCGGGAAACTTCACAGGGACCCAAAACGGCGGCGGGGAATATTCCTGCTGCCGAGCCTGTTCACCGGGGCGAATCTATTGTGCGGGTATTACGCGTCGATTGCCGCGCTTTCCGGCGGCACGGAAGATTTTGACCATGCCGCGAAGGCCATCGGGATCGCCATCGTGTTTGACGCCATGGATGGGCGCATCGCGCGGCTGACCGGGACGAACACGCAATTCGGCGTGCAGTTTGATTCGCTGGCCGATGTGGTGAGCTTCGGGATTGCGCCCGCGATTCTGGCATATGCCTGGGGCTATCGCAATGTGAGCGCAATGACCCCACAGGCTTTTGAGCAACTGGGGCATTTGGCGTGGATCTGCTGCCTGGCGTTTCTGATCTGCTCGGCGTGGCGGCTGGCAAGGTTCAACGTGCAGGGCATGGCGCCGGGAGGCTCGAAGAATTTTGTGGGCATGCCGACGCCTGCGGCGGCGGGCATGGTGGCGGCGACGGTGCACGCGTGCCACTGGATCGGCCCAATCAGCGATAAGAGTTGGGCGATTGCGTGGTTTCTGATGATGTTGGCGCTGGGGGCGTTGATGACCAGCACGGTGAGGTATTACAGCTTCAAGGATTTGCCGTGGACGCGCAAGCAGCCGTCGGTGACGATCATTCTGCTGATCCTGCTGGTCGGAGTGATCTGGCGTTATTCGGAATACGTGCTGGTGATCTTCGCGGGCGTGTACGCGCTGGTGGGGTTAACGTTGCACGTGGTGAGGGTGCTGCGGCACCGTATGGTCGCCAGGACCGTCTGATTCATGTCTGCAGATCGAAACTCCCAG
Source organism: Candidatus Acidiferrales bacterium (assembly GCA_963804635.1). GTDB lineage: Bacteria > Acidobacteriota > Terriglobia > Acidiferrales > UBA7541 > Acidiferrum. Next base: position 104,161 of record CAWDRK010000031.1, on the reverse strand, counting down.
AGAATCGTGTTGGCCGGGGCGTCGTCGCTTCTGGGAAGCGAGGTGAAGTCTCTGTTGGAAGAGAGCCGATTCGCGGGATGGGATTTGCGGCTGGTGGACGAGGATGAAGCGGCAGGGATATTGACCGAAGCGGGCGGGGAAGCGGCGCTGATCCAAAAAGTGGAGGAAGGCACGTTTCGCGGGGCGCGGTTTGCGTTCCTGGCGGGTTCGCGGGGATTTGGGGAGCAGTGTTTGGGTCCGGCGAGGGAAGCCGGAGCAACGGTAATCGATTTTTCGCACGCGGCGATGTCTGATCCCGACGGCGTGCCGTGGTTTCGCAAGATTGACGGGCTCAGCGGCAAAAGCGTGACGAAAAAATCGCCAGTGTTTGGCGTTTTGTCTGCGGGAGGAACGGCGATTGCCAGCCTGGCGCTGGTGCTGCGGCGATTTGGGATGCAGCGGCTGGTGGCGGTGGTGTACGAGCCGGTTTCCGAGGCAGGACGCGCCGGGGTGGAGGAGTTGGAGACGCAGACGTCGCAACTGCTGTCGTTCCAGAGCGTAGGGAATCGCGTGTTTGGGACGCAGACCGCATTCAACATGCTGCCGCGATTTGGGAGCGAGAGCCGCGTGGTGCTGCAGGAAAAATTGCTGGAGCTTCGCGCGGAGATTTCGACGGCGGTGAGAGACGCGGAGGAGGATAGCAGGATATCCGTCAACCTGGTACACGCACCAGTGTTCTACGGGACGACGTTCAGTGTTTGCGCGGATTTCGCGAGTGCCGCCGACGCGATAGGCCTGGCGCAAGCAGTGAAGGAAGCCGGGTTCGCGCTGGTGCCGACGGCGGAAGCCGGCCCAAGCAACGTGAGCGTTGCGGGAGACACGGTGCTGCATTTGAGTGAACCGCGACCCGACACTGCGCGTGAAAATTGCTGGTGGTTCTGGGGGGCGGGAGACAACCTGCGCGTGCCTGCGGCAAGCGGCATCAAACTGGCGGAGTGGCTGGATTCATGACGCGCAGAAAAGGCTTATGCATTCTGCTTGGGGTTTTGCCGGCGGCATTCACTGGATGCGGATACCACGTGGCCGGGCGCAATGCTGCGCTGCCCAAAGACATCACGGTGATTGCAGTGCCGGCGATGGAAAACAAGACCACCACCTACCGCATCGAACAGAGACTTACGGCCGCGACAATCCATGAAATTCTGAGGAAGACGCGCTACAAGGTTGTGTCTGACCCCAATGGGGGCGATGCGGTGCTGACGGGGAAGGTGCTGTCACTGGAAGCGCTGCCGCTTACGTTCCAATCGACGAGCACGGCCACGACGAGTACGGCGCAGGCGACGACGATGCTGGTGACGATGAAGTGCGAGGTTACGCTGACGGACCGCCTCAGCGAGAAAGTGTTGTACCACAACGACAATTTCGTGTTTCGCGGAGAATATGAATTGTCCACCGACGTGCGCAGCTTCTTCCAGGAAGGCGATCCGGCTCTGGAGCGAATGGCGCAGGACTTTGCGGCGCGGCTGGTGGCAGCAGTTACGGAGAACTACTGATGGCGCGGATGTCAGTGGAGGAGTTCAAAGAAAAATTGACGAACGGGAGACCCGTTCCGGCGGTGCTGTTGTGTGGCGACCAGCCATTTTTGCGGGATGCTTGCCGCGCGCAATTGATCGAGAAATTTGTGCCGGAAGCGGCGAGGGCGTGGGCGGTGTCGCGTTTTTCAGCGGAACGCGGAGAGACACAAGCGGCACTGGACCAGGCCCAGTCGATGCCCATGCTGTCAAAACAGCAAGTGGTGTTTCTGGAAGATGCGGAAGCCATTGAGGACCTGGGCGAAAAGAATCGCGAAGCGACGGTTGAGGCGATGGAAGAGTATCTGAAAAATCCCGCGCCATTTACCGTGCTGGTGATGGAAGCGGCGAAGTTGGACATGCGGATGCAGTTGGGGAAAAAGCTGGCCGAGTATTCGCTGGTGGTGGAAGTGGGCCTGGGGGAAAACGCGGAGCAGCGGAATGCGGCGAGCGTGGTTTTGGCGAAGACGCTGGCCAAGGAGCAAGGCGTGGAGTTTGCCAAAGGCGCCGCGGAAGATTTGGCGGAATTCGTGAGCGGCGACCTGATGCGCCTGAAGACGGAAGTGGACAAGTTGGCGACATTCGCGGGGGAACGTAAAGTGGTGAGGCGCGAGGACGTGAGCGCGTTGGTGATCTCGGAAAAAACAACCACCATCTGGGAGGTGGCGGATTTGCTGGCTGCGCGGCAGACGAAGAAGGCGCTGGAATTCATTGAGCGGTTGTTGCGTGAAGGCGAAGAACCGGTGGGAATGATTGGCGGGATGGCATGGATGTACCGCAAGCTCATTGAGGCCAGCGAAGTGCGCGGCGCGACGAATGGGTGGCAGGCGGCGCGGGCGTTGGGAATGCGTCCGGAACAGGCGGAGTTGGCGCTGCAGTGCGCGCGCAAGATTTCCAAGGAACGATTGCTGGATGGGTTGACGGCGCTGCAAGAAGCCGATGACCGCTTGAAGGGCGGAGGTTCGAAAGAGCCGCGGATTGTGATGGAGTTTTTGATTTGCCGATTGACGGCGGCGCAGACGGCGGGAACAGCGTGAGTCGGCGGGATGAGGAACAGCAGATTCCTCGCTTCGCTCGGAATGACAATTCATGTCATTGCGTCGATCGAAAGGGAAGCGGAAAGCCCTTGCTGTCATAAAAGGCAGCGCTACATTGAAGAATGAAGAGAAAACCTACAAGCGTTCGGCTTCCGCGCCAAGCTGTGGTCCGCAAGTTAGGCTGTGCTACGTTGTGGGGACGCTGGCGGCGGGGCCGCAATCTGAGAGCACAATTTCGTAGTGGCGGACGCGGTGGTCGTGGTCTGTGAGCACAGCGGCGGCTTCATCGGCAACGACGGCGGTTTCCAGATCGACTCCGGCGAACATATGAATGGCGTCAAGAGAGCGCCAGTAGGTTTCAACGAGGATGTCGCGGTCGGATCCGACGTGGCGGACATACAGAGTTGCGCCCAGGTAGCCGTTGATGGCGCGGAGTTCAGGGAGAACATGTTTGGAGAAGTGTTCGCGATAGCGAGGCCATTTATCTTCGGTCGTGCGAGCGGTCCAGATGCGGGCAATCTCCGAGGGACGAACGGGGACAGCAGGATTGCGGGAGGATTCGTTGCCGCTGACGACGTTCCAGGGGCGAATTTCCCATTTTTTGACCAGGCCGTTGGTGACGTAGGGATCATTGTGGATGAAGGATTCGGCGACGGTTTTGTCGTGAGCGTGGAAGATCAGAAGAGCGTGGTCGGCGGGATCGGCGAGCGCGCCCGCAAGGACGAGTTCGCCGCGGGCGTAGGAATCGGAAACGCGACGCAGGTGCTCGTGGCGAAAGGCAGCGCGACGCGCGACGAAATCGTCGATGACATCGTAGAACACGGCGAAGTAAGGCATGTGGTTCCCCCGGTTTATTTTCGCTCAAAAGGGAAATGGGAAGGAGAGCGAATTTTGAGGTGCAGAGAGTCAGCGCCGGGATCAGAGCGGATTGCCCAGGGGCTGAAGCCCATCTTCGTGGAAGCATGGATGTCGGAACTGAAGCTCCGACCCGCTAGAGAAGAGCAAGAGCCCCGCACGCAAAGTCGGCGTGTCGGGCACCCAGCAAAACTCAACGGCCTGAGTTGGGCGGAGATTGTGCCACGATCTCTCCAGTGCGGCGCAGCAAGAAGCGCTGCGCCTCCGGGATGACCAATTGCGTGGACGACGGGGTTAGATGGACAGGAGCCAGTTGTGGGTATCGGGTTCTTTTCCGGTTTGAACGTTGGTCAGGCGGGTATGGAGTTTCTTGGCGAGTCCGTCGGGCCCGCCGGCGTGAATGTCGAGTTCCTTATCGCGATAGCCGATGCCGGCGATGGGAGCGATAACCGCGGCGGTGCCGATGCCGAAGGCTTCCTCGAGGGTGCCGGCAGAATGAGCGGCCAGGACCTCGTCGACGGAAATGGGGCGCTCTTCGACGCGCACTTTCATTTCGCGCAAGAGAGTGAGTACGGAATCGCGCGTGACACCGGGGAGAATGGTGCCGGAAAGCGGCGGAGTGATGGCCACGCCGCTGATGACGAACATGATGTTCATAACGCCGGATTCTTCGATGAAGCGGCGCTCTTTGCCATCGAGCCACATCACATTGTGATAGCCCTTGGCTTGCGCCAGTTTCGCGGCGAGCAGGCCACCGCCGTAGTTGCCGGCGGACTTGGCATCGCCCGTGCCGCCGGGGAAGGCGCGGACGTAGGTCTCTTCGGTGAGCAGGCGAATAGGTTGCGCGAAATACGGTCCACCGGGCGACGTGAAAATCACGAAACGATAGCGAGTGGCAGCGTGGACCATCAAGGTGTCGCTGTTGCCGAAATAAACGGGGCGAATGTACAGCGAGCCGCCTTCGCGATGCGGGACCCATTCGCGGTCGGTGCGCAGCAGTTCCACCAGGCCATCGCGAAACAAATCCTCCGGCACATCGGGCATGCAAAGACGCGCGGCGGTGCGATTCAGGCGAGCGTGGTTGCACATCGGGCGGAAGATGGCAACTCGGCCGTCGGCGGTACGATGCGCCTTGAACCCTTCAAACAGCGATTGCCCGTAGTGCAGAGCGGTCATGGCCGGAGAGAAGGACATGAGGCCGAAGGGCTCGATGCGTGCGTCGTGCCATTGGCCGTCGCGGTAGTCGGCGACAAACATGTGGTCGCTGTAGTTGGTACCGAAAGTGGAATTCTCGCGAAGCTCTTCGCTGAGGCGGGATTTTGAGGTGCGCGAGACGGGAATATTCGAAATCATGTGTCCTTCCTTCACGGCCTTGATGGGGAAAGAGAGTAAGGGTTGGGTGGCGAGAAGGAAACTCCCAAATTGGCTTTGCTGATGGCTTGACAATTTGCTGCTTCGGCGGGCGAACACGAAAATGGCGGAAGACTGAATCAGCCGCCCGCCGGAACAGGCCCTCTTTGATGAACCCCAAGAGAGATTCCACACTCCGTTCGGAATGCCAAAATGAAAGGAAGTTACTTCGCGGACTTGGCTTTCACCTGGTTGTAGGCCAGCGCGAGACGGGACTTGTAGCGGTTGGCGGTGTTTTCGTGAAGCACGCCCTTGGTGATTGCCTGGTCGATCGCAGACATGGTGGGGTGCAAAAGATTCGCGGCGGCGGTGGCGTCACCGGCGGTGAGGGCGGTGCGCAACCGCTTGATTGCGGTGCGTACGCGGGTGCGGTTCACCTGGTTGACTCCCGCACGTTGACGAGATTGTGCCGCTCGCTTGAGAACGGACTTTTTCTTCTTCTTAACTTTGGTAGCCTGACCTTGCGCCATCTATCGCTCCTTAAGCGTGTTATTCAAACAACTAGTTTGAGGCGAGAGGAATACCTTTGTCAAACCAAGTGAAAGGGCAACCGCGGGACTCGCTGCCTGCTACCTCCGCACCTGCCGATGGCCGCGGGATGGCAATGGCAAGCGGTTGCGCGGGAAGTCCCAAGCAGTTGGAGTTGCGGCTGCTGATCAATTCACACTGCCCGATTATCAGCGTGGAGAGCAGCGAAGAGGATCGATTCGTCGCGCTGCTGCGCTGCGTGGCCGCGGACATTGGCGTGCCGCTGTACCTGTGGAGTGTAACGGAAGGATTGTCGCGCGCGGGCGGCACGGCGCTGTACAACTCCGATCAGCCGGAACAGGCGCTGGCCAACATGGTGACGATTCAGGGCGACGCTATCTTTCTGCTGAAGGATTTTGTGCGCTATTGCGACAACGACAAGATCAGCCGGCGTTTGCGCGATCTTGCGGATGGATTTCGCACCGCGAGGCGATCGATTGTGTTGCTGGCGGCAATGATCGAATTGCCGAAAGAGCTAGCGGGGGACGCGGCTGAGTTTCAATTGGGGCTGCCGTCGGCAGAGGAATTGTTGCCGGGAGTGAAGCGCGTGCTGGCGGAGGTGAATCTGGACCAAGGCCTGCCCGTGGCGCTGGATATCGCGGCTCTCGGGCAAGTGGCAAGGAACCTGGTCGGTTTGCCGGAAGAGGAAGCGCTGCGCATTTTCCGGAAATGCCTGCTGAACCGCGGGAAAGCTGATGCCGCGGTGCTGGATGACGTACTGGAGGCAAAGCGGACGGCGCTGAAGACGGACGGGCTGCTGGAGACGGTGAGGGGCGAAGCGTCGTTTACCGATGTCGCGGGTTTGCAGCGATTGCGCGAATGGATGGCGAAGAGAAAAAGTGCATGGACGCCGGAAGGGCAACGATTCGGGCTGGTGCCGCCCAAGGGCGTGTTGCTCATGGGCGTACAGGGTTGCGGAAAGAGCCTGGCGGCGCGCGCCATTGCGGGTGAATGGGGCTACGAACTGGTGCGGCTGGATGCGGGCGCGCTGTATGACAAATACATCGGCGAGAGCGAGAAACGGCTGAAGAAGGCATTGGACCTGGCGCAGAAACTGGCGCCAGTGGTGTTGTGGATCGATGAGATTGAGAAGGCCTTTGCGTCGGCCGGGTCGAGCGGAGATGCAGACGCGGGCCTGTCGCAGCGACTGTTGGCGACGTTGTTGACATGGATGCAAGGCCGCGAGAGCGGCGTGTTTCTGGCGGCGACGTCGAACAATATTACGGTGCTGCCGCCGGAGATGATGAGGAAGGGAAGATTCGACGAGATATTCTTTGTGGATTTGCCGGCGGAAGGCGTGCGCGAGGCGCTGTTCACCCTGCATCTGAAGAAGCGCGGTAGAGCTGCGTGCGGATTCGATGTGCCCAAGCTGGCGGCCGCATCAGAGGGATTTTCAGGCGCGGAGATTGAGCAGGCGATTGCAGCGGGGCTGTATACGGCTTTCGACACGAAGCAACAGCTTTCGACGGATGTGCTGCTGGGGGAAATTCAGTCGACGCGGCCGTTGAGCGTGACGCGGGCGGAAGAGATTGCAGCGATTCGGGAATGGGCGAAAAGCAGAGCGGTTCCGGCGGATTGAGACGAAGGGAATACGTCCGTCAATCGGAGTCCGGTTTCCGCTTTGACCGACAATCGCGCTGTTTCTGAAACGAAAGCTTTGTTGCAGTCCGGCTCCGGCGTGCATCAAGACCTCCAATTTTTTTGTGCGGTGATGGCAGTGCACTTCTGGTATTGCTGAATTCTGAACGGGAAGCGAACGGCCTCAGCGCTGACGGGTGAGCTACAGGACTCAAGTCTTGGCGGTCGGCGGCCAGGTGATTTGCCCGGTGCCGCGATAGGCGAGGTTGGCGATGTGGCCGGCGCGGGCCGCGGCGATTCCGGTTTCGACTGGAGCGTTGGGCTCTTTGCGCGACTTGACGCAGTCGAAGAAATTCTGGATGTGGTCGATAGTGCCGTCGCGGAAACTCTCCGCCTTGACGACCGCAACGTCTCGGGATGGCATCTCTTCGTGATAGACGGTGAAGCCGCTGCGGTTGAGCTTCAAGGTTGCTTCCGTGCCGCGGAACTCGAGGCCGCCATCGTCGATAGAAGAAGCCATCATGCCCTCGTAGACGACATCGAAGCCGGGATAGCGGAGAGCGGCTTGAACGGTGTCGGGACAATCCCATTGTTCGAAGATGAATTTGTCGCCGAGCATCTGTGCTTGGCGCGGCTGGTCGGATTTCATGGCCCAGTGTACGACGTCGATCCAGTGGGTGAAAAGATCGGTCATGGCGCCGCCGCCAAAGTTCCAGAACCAGCGCCAGCGGTAGAACTTTTCTTCGGTGAAGGGCTGGTCGGGAGCGCCGCCGAGCCACTGCTTCCAATCAAGGGCTGGCGTGTCGACGGGCTTGGGCCTCATAAAAAAATGATAGTTCTGCCACCAGTAGGTCCGCACCTGGGGAACGCGCCCGAGGCTTGCTCCCTGAATGAGATCGACGGCATCGCGGAAGTGGCTCCAGCTGCGTTGTTGCATGCCACACTGCAGAATCTGTTTGCTGGAGCGCACCGCGCTCTCGAGTGTGGCGCCTTCTTCAATAGTGTGAGTGACAGGCTTTTCGAGATAGACGTCTTTGCCGGCTGCCAAGGCGTCGACGGCCATGCGCACGTGCCAGTGGTCGGGAGAGGCGATAATGACGGCATCGAGTTGCTGCTGCAGGACTTCGCGATAGTCTGCGTGAGTGGTGGCGACGCCGTCGGAGCGCGCTTTGACGGCATCGCGACGCGGCGCATAGACGTCGCTGACAGCAACGATCTGATATGGTTGGCCGGTCTGGTCGGCGGCTTTGAGCAGTCCACCCATGCGGCCGCCCGCGCCGACCACGCCGATGCGCAGGGTGTCGTTGGCACCGAGAATTCGTGTTGACGCAAGAGCGGTGAGGCCGCTGGCGATGAGGAAGCTACGACGACTGGGTTGGTTTTGCATGGCGGACATCTTAGCGAGTTATGCTCGACGAGGAAAGCGGTTGAACGCGGATTTACTGTCACCGCAAGAATCGGATCCGCTGCGCTACGGTCGCTTTAACTTGCCCGCCGCCAAATGGCGGGATTGGCCGTCCAATGTTCATATAACCGCGTCTGGGAGCGGGTCCGTTTCTCAGGCCTCCGCCCAAACGCCGGTCCTGGCAAGAAATAACGCGGGCCTGGCAGCGCGACAGGTGCCTAAGGAATGCTCAATGAGTTCCGCAAAAAAGCAAACAGCAAAGCCGCTTTTGAAATCAAGAAGGGCACGCGGCGAGTGATGACTCTCAGCGAAGCGGAGGTGGAGAAATATCTCGACCTGCAGGAGCTTCTAAACGGATTGGAAGACGGCTTTCGCGGGATGGAGCGAGGAGAAATTCAGTCTCCTCCGCGGCCTAAATTGTCGGTCGCCGGCAAGGGCTTTTCTTTGGCAATGCCAGCGTGGCGTCCGGGCATGCAAATCACGGTGAAAATCGTCAACGTCTTCGATGGCAATGTGGATATCAATCTGCCGAATCATCTAGCGCTGATTAACCTGTTCGATCCCGACACGGGAGCTACGTCTTGCGTTATGGATGGGACGTACATCACGGGAATCCGTACTGCTGCCTCCGCGGTTCTCTCCGCGCGGATGCTGTCGCGGAGCGAATCTCGGATTGCCACGGTGATCGGGGCGGGTGTCCAAGGGCGAGAACACTTGCGTGTGCTGCCATTGATTCGGGATTTGGAACGCATCCACATTTGTTCGCTGCGCTTTGCGGACGCGCAGAAGCTTGCCGCTCGGAGCAAAATCGCACGCGCGACCGATGACCTGGAAGCTGCTGTGCGTGAATCCGACATCGTCTGTCTGACAACTCACTCTGCCGCGCCCGTCATCAGGCCGGAATGGGTACAGTCCGGCGCCCATGTGTCTTCGGTGGGTTATTGTCCCCCTGACGGCGAACTCCCCAAGGAACTGGCCAGCGAGCACCACCTGTTTGTTGAGACGCGAGACGCTTTTCAGCCGACTCCGGTTGGTTGCGGTGAACTAGCGGGACTGGACGCGTCGAAGGGAACGACGCTTGGAGAAGTCGCTCTCGGCCGGAAGCCGGGACGCTTCAGTGAAGTCGAGATCACCGTATACAAAGCGATGGGCCTGGCGATGGAGGATATGGTGGCGGCCAATCTCGCTTACCAGAAGGCCAAGCGAGAAGGCGGCGGCGATGTGATGGAGTGGTGATTTTGGCGCAAAATGCGGGTGCGGACCAACGAACGGCAATGCTGATGAAGGTCATCTCCGTGAACCGCGGTTTGCCAAGGGAAGTGACGTGGCACGAACGACGTGTAAGCACCGGGATTTACAAGCAACCAGTAGAAGGGCGCGTCGCGGTACGCAAATTGAATTTGGACGGCGACCGGCAGGCCGATCTTACAGTTCATGGAGGTCCGCAGAAGGCCGTTTATTGCTACCCGGGTGAACATTACAGCTACTGGGAGCGAGAGTTGCCCGGGCGGGATTTGCCGATCGCGATTTTTGGAGAAAATTTCACGACCGAAGGGTTGCTGGAAGAGTCCGTACATCTTGGCGACCGCTTCGCCGTGGGTTCGGCGGAATTCGTTGTGACGCAGCCGCGCCTGCCTTGCTACAAACTGGGTATCCGATTTCAGGACGACAATATGGTGAAGCGATTCCTGGCGAGCGGACGGACGGGTTTCTATTTCGCGGTGACTCGGGAGGGGGAAGTGGGCGCGTGCAATGAAATCAAGGTGCTTGCGCGAGATGCAAATGCCGTGTCCATTGCTGAGATCACGAGACTGTATGTCGCGAAGAGGTACGCACAGGAAGACGTGGTGTCCGTGCGCCGTGCGTTGCGAGTTGCGGAATTACCGGAGAGCTGGAAAGTGTACTTGCGGGAGCGGCTGCAGAGGATGAATGGTTGAATGGGGCTGATGCGCGAGAGACGGAACTTTCGGAAGCGACGAAAACAGTGCGCCAAGCAGGCCGCATCTGCCGAACCTGGTGCCTGCTGCGGCGGTTGGACTGCCGTTGTGAGGCTTGAGCGGAGCTTGCTCGCAAGGTTGCGATGCGTTACAGCGAGTGAGAAACATCCGGTAGCACCACCGAAGATGAAGCAGCTTCATGGTAATTGCATGAAACAAAAAAGTTTTTGCAGATGGCGCATGTGTATAGCCAAGGAGCCTAGCGCGAACTGGAGGAATTCGGGAGTCGTTTCTTTGCATAATTGGACATATAGAGAAGACTCCAAACAAGAATTCCGGACCAGAGATTAGCGAGGAAAGGGCTTGAGCGCTCCTGTCCTGCCTAGCGTCAACTTGTACAGGATTACCCTTCGTAAAGTGTTGTGGCAATAGAACTGCGACGGTACTAGTCTGCACGATAAACACCGCGAACCTTGCCGGACGGACCAAAAAAAGGCCCGGGGTGAGGGGACCCCGGGCCGCGCCGCGTTCCTACGAGGAGGAGTCTAGTGTTTCTGCTCGAAGGAGAGCGGGAAGTCAAACACAAGGTCGCCGACAGGAACGCGCAGAGAAAGCTCGCGGGCACTCGCGTCGCGTTCGAACCACATGACGCCAGCGGTCTTCTGGCCGGAAGCGAGCTTGGTGTGCTTGAGGGCCAGAGAGCGGAGTTCGGAGGCGGAAGGAACGATTGCCGCGTGATTGCTGTCAGAAGTTTGCACGACGTGTTCGCCGAAGTAATCGGGCGTCGAGGGATGATAGTTGGCGGTGCTCGCCGCGGGCATGCCGTTTTTGTAATAAGCCACGGCGCTGGGGGACGGCTGGGCATTCGCCTCGGTTAGGAGCACTTGATGATTGACGACGTGCGAAAGCTTCGCGGGATCTTTCGCCAGCAGGGACTTCAGGTTGGGCTGTAGTTCGTCGAGAGTGATGAGGACGGGAAAGAGCTCCACGACTTCTTCGCCTTTGTTGGAGACGGCAACGGTGGCGCGCAGTTTCCAGCCGGAATCTTCGAGAGAAACCTGGACGGTAACGCCGTTGGCGGTGGCGGACTCCACGCTGTGGCCCTTGCTGAAGAACTGGTCGCAACCGGGCGCGCCGGCTTGCCAGCGGACGACGTTGTTTACGGCGGTGGCGGAGAGGGGCTGGTTGTCGGCCACGCTCGCCAAAGCAGCGCCCATGTTGAGATACATACGCGCGACATAGCCGTCGTTGCCGTCGGCGGAGCGAACGTGAACGGTGTAGCCTTCGCTATCGGAGAGGACGTCGACGGATTCGTTGCAGGAAAGGTTTCGTAGTAGCTGGAGCGGAAGCGCCTGAGAGGCATCGGCGGTCATCGGGACGCTGCTGATGCCGGGGCAATTCATGGTGGCGCGGGGCGCGAGTGCGGCAGCGGGAGCCACGGCTTCGTCAGATGCGGCAGCAGGCAACGCTGCCAGGAAGAACGCCGAACCAAGAAGAACCGATCTTGCAGAAACATACATGGACTTGCCTCCCCTCAGAGATTAAACACGCTGCAGAGTTCTTTGTTGTGGGACCAGTTTCGCGCGGCGAGGTGGGTGCGTCTAGAGTACGCGCGTACCAGAGTACAGGTAATCAGATCACAACTGTCCTTCGCGCGATTTGTGATAGAAGAAGTACAGGTAGACGGAATAGGGAGAGAGAAAAGTGAAAAGTATATTTGTTTTAGTGGCGTGCATGCTCTTGAGCGGTGCGGCAGCGCGGGGCCAGCAAGCGACAAGGAGCGCACAGCAAGGGGCGAAGCCTGCGAGTGATTGCGCGCAGTTGCCGGAGATGCAGAAACAGCTGGATTGGAATGCGCGGCGGCTGAAGGACTGGGCGGAACTCGACCGCTATCGCGCGGCGAATGCAATGCTGCCCCCACCGGTGAAGGACGAGGCGCGCGTGGTGTTCATGGGAGATTCGATTACGGACCTGTGGCAGCTACCGAAGTCCGGCGGATTTTTTCCCGGGAAGCCATATGTGGACCGGGGAATTGGAGGACAGACCACGCCGCAGATGGTGTTGCGATTCCGCGCGGATGTGATTGCGCTGCAGCCAAAAGTGGTGGTGATTCTGGCCGGGACGAATGACATTGCCGGGAATACCGGTCCCATGACGCTGGAAGAGACGGAGGGGAACCTGGCGACGATGGCGGAATTGGCGCGGGTACATGGAATACGGGTGGTGTTGTCGTCGGTGATGCCGGTGAACGATGTTGCGGACGCGGATGGAAAAGTGATCGTGCAGACAGAGAAGAGGCCGGCAGAGAAAATCCTGGCGCTGAATGAATGGATCAGGAAGTACGCTGCGGACAACGGGTATGTTTACCTGGATTACTTTGCGGCGACGGAGGATGAGGAAGGATTTTTGAAGAGTGAAATCACGAACGATGGATTGCATCCCAATGCGCAGGGGTACGCGGTAATGACGCCGCTGGCAGAGAAGGCCATTCAGGAGGCGTTGCGGAAGAAGCCGTGACCCGGGGTGCTCGTTCGTGCCGATGATTTTCGTGAGGTACGGGTTTTGCCACGATCCCTCCGCCGCGAACCAGCAGAAACCGCCGGTTATCCGGCGGGGATGACAAATTAAAAAGAAACAAGAGAAGAACCAGTCTAACGACCAGGCCACTACAAAACCGAGCAAGAAAATGCCGTCGAGCGCTACACAGATTTGGGGGCGAATGTTAAACGCAAGTAACTTGACCGCTGCACGGGTGTGCGCTACGGTGAAGGTAGTTTCTCCGTGTTAGAGCAGCTTGATCACTCGAGGAGGAATTCCATCGGCCACCCGGTTCGAACAACAGGACAGCCTTCAACTTGGATGAGACGAACGATACATATCACCGGAAAAATAGAACCCTTCTTCGGAACCCTTGACGAAAATATTCGGTCGTTGGAAGACGCCTTGCGTGTGCGCACGCACTTGCATGACACGCGTCTGACGATCGAAGGCGAACAGGACAGCGTGGACCAAGCGGTGCGGATCGTCGAGGAGTACAACCACCTGACGAGGCACGGGCGCTCGCTGACTAGCGCGGAAGTGAAGTCGCTGATGCGCGTGGCGACAGATGAGCCGCACGAATCGCCGCGAGGGATGTTTGAGCACGGGCGGACGCGGTCGTTTGGGAAGAAAGTGGTGACGCCGAAGAACGCGAGCCAGCGGCGTTACATGGAAGAGATCGAATCTCACGATATGACGTTCGGCATTGGGCCGGGCGGCACGGGGAAAACGTATCTGGCGGTGGCGATGGCGGTAAGCGCGCTGCTGACCAAGCAAATGAACCGGATTATTTTGGCGCGGCCGGCGGTGGAGGCCGGAGAACGGCTGGGCTTCCTGCCGGGAACGCTGCAGCAGAAAATCGATCCGTACATGCGGCCATTGTACGACGCGCTATACGACATGCTGGACGCGGATAAATTGGAGCGCTTTCTGGAGAAGGGAATCATCGAGGTTGCGCCGCTGGCGTTCATGCGCGGCCGCACGCTGAATGATTCGTTTGTGATCCTGGATGAAGCGCAGAATACCACCAGCGAGCAAATGAAGATGTTTCTGACCAGGCTGGGATTTAATTCCAAAGCGGTGATTACAGGCGACATCACGCAGATCGATTTGCCGCAGGGGAAAAAGTCGGGGCTTGTGGAAGCGCTGGAGATCTGCGGGAGGATTCCCGGGATCAGCAACGTGCAATTCGGGGAGAAGGATGTGGTTCGCCATAACCTGGTGCAGCAAATCATTCGGGCGTATGAAGAGCACGATGCGACGCATCCGCAGCGAGGCGGAAACGGCAAGCCGGCGACAATTCCCAAGGAAACGGGGATACCGGAGCCGCCGCGCAACTGATTTTGCGATCGGGCGTACGGGGAAAGTATTTGGGAATCCTCAGCGGCTAAAGCCGGGTTGCAAGGCAAGGACAAACGGCACGACTCAAGTCTTGCCCTCGCGAATTCGGATCTTTCAGGCAGATTCCGAAGTACTGACTCGCTAGAGAATTCATGAAACCTACGGGACGCTACCCTGCATCAGGTATAGCGGCGAGGGATGGGCAAGGGATCGAGAATCGCCAGAGGGCTGTGCGTGTGGAAATGGGCGCGCTCGTGGACTTCACAAACCGCGTAAAATTGCATCTGGGCCTAGGACAAGAGAGCGTAGCCATCCGCCTGATCAACGATAGAGAGATGGCGCGACTAAACGAGACTTATCGCAACAAGAAAGGTGCGACGGACGTGCTGTCGTTCCCGGCGGAAGAGCGGCGGCGGCCCAGCAATCTGCGGAGCCGGCTGAAGAAAGTGCGCGACGCGCAACTCGGCGATATTGCAATATCGCCGGTGCTGGCCAAGCGCAACGCCAAACGATACGGGCGGAAGTTGACCGAGGAGATGCAGGTTCTGATCCTGCATGGAATCGTGCATTTGCTGGGATACGATCATGAGACAGACCGCGGCGAAATGGAGCAAGTAGAATTGCGGCTGCGGCGGCGACTGGGAATCGCTTGACGATGTTGCCATGGATCTACATTGGGGGCGTGCTGGTTCTGGCGCTGGGCCTGCCGATCTTTTCCTACCTGGCGCTGATCTACCGCGAATTGGGCCGCATGACTACCGGGCGGATTCACGAGCATTTGGACATCTTTGAGGCCGAGATTGAGCCCAAGCTGCGGATCAACCGGCGCAGCGGCGGGCGCACATTCCGCATACTGGGACATTTCTGGCTGGCGTTTATCGTTCTGGAGACGACCCGCGGGATTGTGTACCTGGTGCCGAACCGGTGGGAAGCAGGGCTGCAATTTTTGGTATTTCTTACCCTTGAAGTTGTGATCGCCATGCATTTTATGCCGGACATGCTCTTGTACCGGACGACGGGGCGATGGCTGGTGCCACTGCTGCCGGCGATCAAGGCAGCGATGTTCATTGTTTGGCCCATCCGGGTTTTCCTGGAGGGTGCGGAGTCGTTGGCACGGATTTCCGAACACGAGGTGGAGCGGACAGAAGAGCAGAGAACGGAAGAAGGTATTGAGGCACTGGTGGAAGTGGCGGAAGAAGAAGGCATCATCGAAAAAGATCAGGCCGACCTGATCGAACAAGTGGTGGAGTTCAGCGACAAGCGCGTGCGCGAAGTGATGACGCCAAGGCCAGACGTGGTGGCATTGCAGGCCGACGCGACGCTGGAAGAGATGCACACGAGGTTTGTGGAGACAAAATTTTCGAAGATGCCGGTGTATGAGAAGTCGCTGGACGATATTTTTGGAGTGGTGCACGCGCAGGATTTGTTGCAAATCGCCGACACGGATTTGCCGAAACGCAAGGTGCGCGAGCTGGTAAGGCCGGCGCTGTTTGTGCCGGAGACGAAGCTGGGCTCGGACCTGTTGAAGGGAATGCGGCAAAGAAACCAGTCGATGGCGATCATTATCGACGAGCACGGATCTGTCGCGGGGATTGCGACAGCGGAAGATCTGGTGGAAGAAATTGTGGGCGAGCGCGGCGGAGATGATTTTCAACCTTCACCGGATGCGGTGCGCGAGCCGGATGGCAGCCTGGTGCTGCGTGGAAGCATGACAATCAGGGAGGCGGAGGAATTGTTGGGGGTGCAGTTGGAAGAGAATGCCGGAGAAACCGTGACGACCATGGCGGGGCTGTTGAGCCATTTGTCGGGGAAATTGCCAGCGCCGGGAGATAAAGTGGATATCGAGGGTTACCGGTTTGAAGTGCTGGAAGCGAACCAGAGGAAGGTGCTGAGGTTGCGGGCCCGGCATCTGGCTTCTGCGGCGAGGAAGTAGCGTCGGTCGCTATTTTATGAGACTTGTTTCTTTAGTTCCGCCAGAAGATTCAGCGCGTCGATAGGTTTCAACTCATCGAGGTTGGCGGTTTTTAGTTTCTCGATGACGTCGCGGTCGAGCGCTGTAAACATCACCGCCTGGGAACCATTTCCGTCCGCGCGGGGTCCCGCTCCGGGTGTCAGCGTCTCGCTTAACTCGTGCTCGCTCTGCTCGTGCCGCTTTAACACTTCGCGGGCGCGCTCGATCACGCTTCGCGGCAAGCCTGCCAACCGCGCGACTTCGATGCCGTAGCTTTTGTCGGCGCTTCCCGGCTCGACTTTTCGGAGGAAAATAATTTCGCTAGGCGTTTCTTTCACGGAGACGTGGACGTTCTTGACCGCGGGCAGTAAATCGGCCAATTCCGTCAACTCATGGTAATGCGTTGCGAACAAGGTTCGGGCTCGCGTATTCTTTTGCAAATGTTCGACGACCGCCCAGGCGATCGAGAGGCCATCAAAGGTCGCGGTGCCTCGCCCCACTTCGTCGAGAAGGACCAGGCTTGATGGCGTGGCGTGATGAAGTATGGCCGCCACCTCACTCATTTCCACCAAAAATGTGGATCGGCCGCGCGCCAGATTGTCGCTGGCACCAATGCGTGTAAAGATGCGATCCGTCAGCGGCAACTTCGCCTGGCGTGCAGGCACGAACGAACCCATCTGAGCCATCAGCGCAATCAGCGCCGCCTGCCGCAGGTAGGTCGATTTGCCACCCATGTTCGGACCGGTGATGAGCAGCAATTGCTGGCGGCCGGGCTCAAAGCACAAATCGTTTGGCACAAAGCGCTCGCCCTTTTGACGCAACAGCTCTTCGATTACCGGATGCCTTCCGCCGACGATGAGCAGCTCGCCTGTGCCGTTGAATTCCGGCCGCGCATAGTTGCGGTCGGCCGCCATCTTCGCGAACGAGGCCAGCACATCCAATTGCGCGATCGCCGCCGCGGTTTTCCTGAGGCGTCCCGCTTTCGCTGCAATCCCGGATCGCAGCTCGATATAGAGTTGGCGTTCGATCTCCAGGATGCGCTCGTCGGCTGCCAGAATCTTTCGCTCGTAGCCTTTCAACTCGGGCGAAGTGAATCGCTCCGCGTTCACCAGGGTTTGCTTTCGCTCGTAGTCTTGGGGCGCGTTGTGCAGATTGGCCTTGGAAATCTCGATGTAGTAGCCGAATACCTGGTTGAAGCGGATCTTCAGCGAATTGATTCCGGTGCGCTTTCTTTCGCGCTCTTCCATCGCGGCGATGATCTGCTTGCTGTGCTGGCTGAGGTTGCGCAATTCATCGAGTTCCGCGTTGTATCCTGGGCGGATAATGCCCGGTTCCGTCGCTACCGCGGGAGGCTCGTCAGCGATGGCTTTTTCCAGCCGTTCGCGCACGTCGGTAAGTTCGTCAATCTCGGCGAAGAGGTCGCGCAGCAGTTCGCTGCCGCCGGTCGCCGGCGGCGTCAGGAACTTCTTCAGAATCGGCACCTGCGCCAAGGACTTGCGCAGGGCCACTAGTTCCCGCGGCATGGCCAGTCCCAGGGTGATGCGGCTGGTCAGGCGTTCCAGGTCTTGGATGCCGCGCAACTCTTTGCGAATCTCTCCGCGCACTACGGTTTGCTGCAGCAAATGCGCCACCGCGCCCAATCGTGCCTCGATGGCGTCACGGTCAATCAGAGGACGCATCACCCAGGAGCGCAGCAGACGGGCGCCCATGCCGGTTACGGTCGAATCCAACGCCGCGATCAGTGTCGTTGGCCCGACGGACTTGCTCTCGTCGGTAAAAATGGGCGTGAGCAATTCCAGGTTCCTCACCGATACGGGATCCAGCACCAGCGCATCGTGCTGTTCGTAGTAGCGGATGCGGTCCAGGTGCTGCAGGGCGTCCACGCTTGGCGCATCCTCCCCGCGCGCCGCATTTTCCCGCAAGTAGTGAACAATGGCTCCGGCCGCGGTCATCGCTTGCAGGTGGCCGTCCAATCCGAATCCCGTCAATTCCGCCACGCCAAATTGCTCGCGCAGAATCCGTTCCGCGTAATCGCGCTGAAAAATCCAATCCTCCAGGCGCGACTCCACGCCGCCGGTGCCATCGAGCAGGGAAGTCTTCGCGGTTTCAAACAACTGCTGGGGGCGCGGCAGGAGCGTCTCGCGTGGGCGAACTAACTGCAATTCATCGCGCAGTTCTTCCTCGGCGTGCTCGCCAGCAAATTCCGTGGCCTGGAATTCACCCGTGGACAAGTCGACCATGGCCAGTCCAATCCGCTGCGCTTGGGTGTTCTGCGCTACCGCCGCCAGGTAGTTGTTTTCCCGCGCGTCCAGCACCGCCACGTCCGTCGCGGTGCCTGGCGTGATCACGCGCGATACTTCGCGGCGCACGAGTTTTTTTCCAGGGCCCGGCTGCTCCATCTGCTCGCAAATCGCTACTTTGTAACCGGCGCGAACCAGCCGCGCGATGTAGCCATCTGCTGCATGATACGGCACGCCGCACATCGGGATGGGCTGGCCCTTCTCGCGATTTCGCGACGTGAGCGTAATCTGCAACTCTCGGGAGGCGCTGATGGCGTCTTCATAAAACAGTTCGTAGAAATCGCCCAGGCGGAAAAGCAGCAACGCGTGCGGGTATCGTGCTTTCACCGCGTTGTACTGCTGCATCAATGGTGTCGAGGCTTCGGACATTGAAAGTTATCAGTTACCAGTAATCAGTTAGCAGTTCGATCCGGCCTTGGTTCTTCGCACCGGGCCGTCCTTGGTTCTTTCTTACTTCATTGCTTCATTGCGCTTGGTTCTTTTTCTAGCTCCTGCAATATGAACGCGTAGTCAAAGGCAATCTCGCGCAAATAATCGTATCTGCCGCTGGCCCCTCCGTGTCCTGCGCCCATGTTGGTCTTCAACAGCAGGATGTTGCCATCGGTCTTCAGCGTGCGCAGTTTCGCCACGTACTTCGCCGGCTCCCAATACATGACCTGGCTGTCGTTTAGTCCTGTTTTCACGAGCATCGTGGGATAGGCTTTGCGTTCCAGGTTGGTGTATGGGCAATACTTCTTCATGTAGAAATAATCCTCTTCGAGCTGCGGATTACCCCACTCTTCGTACTCGCCCACGGTGAGCGGCAGCGACGCATCCAGCATGGTGTTCAACACATCCACAAACGGCACGTGGCTGAGCACGATGCGAAACAGATCCGGACGCAAATTGGTCACCGCGCCCATCAGCAATCCGCCCGCGCTGCCTCCCTCGATAATCAGTTTCTCCTTCGAGGTGTAATTCATCTCGATCAAATGTTCCGCGGCCGCCATGAAGTCCGTGAACGTATTCATCTTGCGGTGCATTCGGCCAGAGTCGTGCCACGGCTTTCCTAGTTCGCCGCCGCCACGGACATGCGCAATCACGAAGATCACGCCGCGATTCAGCAGGCTCAGACGATTCGAACTGAACGCCACCGGCATGGACAGCCCGTAGCTTCCGTAACCATACAGGAGCAGCGGTGCGCTGCCATTTCTCGGCGTATCGTGGTGGTAAACCACGGACAGCGGAACTCGGGTCCCATCCGGTGCGACCGCGTGCAGCCGTTGGCTTCCGTACTCTGCGGGCTCGTATCCACCCAGCACAGGCTGTTGCTTTCGCAGGATTCGCTCGCCGGTTTTCAAGTCGTAGTCATACACGGAGCGTGGCGTGATGAATGACTCGTAATGGAATCTCACCTGCGACGTGTCGAATTCGGGGTTGGCTCCCAGTGTGGCGTTGTACGCCGGCTCCGCGAATTCGATGCGGTACGAGCCTTCGAGCGCTGAAGTTGCCGGCCGTGTGAGATCGATGATCCGCAAATACGGAAGGCCGTCTTCGCGCTCCAGCAAGACAACATGCGTGCGAAACGATTCCATGCCCGCCAGCATCACGCTGGGACGGTTGCGAATGACCTGGACCCAGTTCTCTCGCGCGGGATTGCTCGTCGGCGCGGTCATCAAGCGATAGGTCCTTCCGCCACTGTTGGTGCGGATGAAAAAGATACCGCCGGCCGGATCCTTCGCGCTTCCCGGATGGTGGTCCACGTAGTATTCGTGGCCATCTTCCCGCTCCGCGAGGTGCCGGAATTCCCCAAACGGCTGATCCGCGCGCAAATATCGAATTTCGCTTGTGGTGTGGCTGTTGCTGACCAGCAACAAGTACGCGCCGCTCCTGGTCCGCTCGATATCGATGCGGAAGCGCTCGTCCTTCTCCTCATGAATGAGCGCGTCCGCTGCGTCTGTGCCCAAGACGTGGCGCCACAACTGGTGCGACCGTTTGGTTATTTCATCTTCCACCACGTAAAAGAACGTCTTGTGATCGCTGGACCAAGCCACGCTGGTGACGCGTTCGATGCGAACGGGAAGCAATTCCCTGGTGCGCAGGTCCTTCACCTCCAGCGTGTACTGCCGGAATCCCGTGGTATCGGTTGCGTAGGCCAGCAACTGATTGTCGTCGCTGACCTCGAACATTCCGAGTCCCAGATAGGAATGGCCCTCCGCCAGGACATTCAAATCCAGAAGCACCTCTTCGCGCGCATCGCGATCTTCCAGCCGCCGGCAGTAAATCGAATACTGCTTGCCCTCTTCGGTCCGGGAAAAATAGGAATAGCCTCGCAAGAGGTACGGCACACTCAAATCCGTTTGCAGAATCCGGCCGAGCATCTCCTGATACAGCACCTCCTGAAAAGCGCCGGTCGCTTTCATGTATGCTTCGGCGTAGTCGTTCTCTTCTTGCAGATACTCCCTGACGCGCGGGTCGTCTTTCTTGCGCAGCCACGCGTAGTGGTCGACCCGACGGTCCCCGTGAATGACGTGTTCCACGGGCTCGCGCTGGGCTATTGGGGGACGCAGCGCTCCCGCGGTTCCAGCACCAGAATCGTCCGGAGAATACGATGGCATTGCCGATTTGGTCTCGGGGTCCATAATTCTGCTCTAGTTAAGGTCCGCGTCGGGTTCTGCACGCCCTGCTGGCAGGATTCCTCGCCTGGTTATACTATCGCGCTTCGTCGCCTCCCCGCAAAGCGACCAAGGCGGTCACTTTTCTTTTGACACCGCCCCGCGAATCTTGCTTCTGAATAACCCCTTTCTGTGGAACAAGTCGCCTCATTCTTGCTTATGCCGTTGGTTGCCCCGCGGTTCTCTCTCGATTCCTGCTGTTGTACAATCTCCAAATGACCACAGCTCCCACGCGACGAGTCTCTTCCGGAGAGCGCATCAATCCGGCGGACACGTCCGGCCATCTGCAGCAGGCGTTGCGTCAGCGCGGGATTCGTCTGACGCGGCAGCGCCGTGTGATCCTGCAGGTCATGGACAGCGCGGAGCAGCATCTGGACGTCGACCAAATTCTGCAGCGAGCGCAGCAAATCGATGCGGACGTGCACCTGGTGACGGTGTACCGTACCATTGACCTGCTGAAGCGGCAGGGCCTGATCGACGAGCTCGATCTTCTGCATCTGCGCGGCGATCGCCACTATTACGAAACGCATGGTCCGCGCGACCACATTCATGTTGCATGCCTGCGGTGCGGCAAGGTTCGCGAATTCGAGTCCCGGCTCTACGAACAACTCAAGGATCAGATTTCCCGCGATTGCGACATCAAGGTCACCGTATCCCGTACGGAAGTGGGCGGCATCTGCAACGATTGCCTAGCCGCCGATTCGAAAAAAGTCACACAGTAGCGTGGTTCTTGGGGACGCTGAAAGGCGTATGATTGGCTGCCACGCGCCTTGGCGGCAGCTTTGCAATCGGGGTTTTCCTTAGGTTGGCTAATCCACGGCACATTCACAGGATGTTGCAGTAGGGGAGTTGCGCATGAGAAAAGCAAGCCGGCGGGATGTTGAGTCGCAAGCGAAGCCGATAACGCGCCGCGATTTACTGCAAGGCGCATCGGCGGCCGCGCTCGTTGGGATGATTGCAGGAAGATCGCTGGTGCAGGCTGGCGCCGGGGAAAGGGCATCTACGCAGGGCAGCTCCGGCGCAGCGGATAAGACGAAGACATTTCCGGACAAATTTTTGTGGGGTGCGGCAACGGCGGGGTATCAGGTGGAAGGCAACAATATCAACAGCGACCTCTGGCCCCTGGAGTACTTACCCGAGAGCATGTTTAAAGAACACTCGGGCGATGCCTGCGATCACTACCATCTGTATCCACAAGATATCAGTATATTGGCCGATCTGGGTTTCAATGCCTACCGGTTTTCCCTGGAATGGTCGCGCATTGAACCGGAAGAGGGATTCTCTTCAAACGCGGAGCTGGAGCATTACCGGCGGATGCTGGCCACATGTCGCGAGCACAATTTAACCACCTTGCTTAGCTATTCTCACTTCAGCTTGCCGCGCTGGTTCGCCTACAAGGGCGGATGGGAGAATCCTGGCTCGGCGGATTTGTACGCGCGCTTCTGCGAGAAGGCTACCAAACACCTGGGAGATCTGGTGGACTACGCCTCCACTTTCAATGAACCGGATATTCCGCAATTGCTGGCATGGTTTGATCTGCCGGGAACAGAGAGAAAGAGCGTGGGGGACATGTTTCAGAGCAATCTGGCCAAAGTTCGGAAGCAGCTGAATGCTCCGCAATTTGCAAATTTGTTTCTCGGAGACCCCAATAAAACCCGCGACGGTTTGCTCGCCGCGCATGACAAGGGTAAAGCGGCGATGAAATCGGTACGCAGCAACCTGCCTGTGGGATTCAACCTGGCGATGGAGGACGATCAGCCCGCGCCGACAGATAGCCATCTTGACCAGAAGCGCGCGGAAGTCTACGGCCCTTGGCTGGAAAAGGCAAAACACTGCGACTATCTTGGAGTGCAAACGTACTCGCGCGCGATTGTGGGGAAGAAAGATCTGCCTCCCGCGAAAGGAGTGGAACTTACCCAGGTTGGCTTTGAGTTTTACCCGGAATGTGTCGAGCACGTGGTGCGCTACGCCAGCAAGGAAGCCGGCGTGCCGCTCATCGTCACGGAGAACGGCATCGCCACCAACGATGACACACGCCGCGTGGAATACTATCGGCGCGCCCTGGCCGGACTGAAACGCGCGATTGACGACGGAGTGGATGTCCGGGGCTATATTACCTGGACACTGCTCGATAATTTCGAGTGGATGAACGGCTTCGCGCCCAAGTTCGGTATCGTTGCCGTGGATTTGGCGACGCAGCAGCGAACCATCAAGCCGAGCGGTGCGATTCTGGGCAACATTGCGCGGAGGAATTCGCTTTGAAAGGGAGACTATTCAGGGATCGGGTTTGATTAAGGTGCCGCTAGTTCGACTCCACCGGCGCGGTCTTGCTTCTGAGCCTGCGTAACCTCGCGAAAAAAGTATTGGCGGTAGCAACGTCCTTGCCGATCTGTTCCCTGAGTTCGTCGGCGCCGCTGAATTTCTTCTCGTCGCGCAATCTCTTCCAAAAACGGATCTCAATCCGCTTGGGCGAAAAATTCCCCGAGTAATCGAGGAGGTGAGTTTCCACCGTTACGCCACGGCCATTAAAGGTGGGGCGCACGCCGATATTTGTGACGCTGCGGTGACTGCTCGGTTCGCCCTCTAACACCGTGCGCGTGATGTACACGCCCTTCGCCGGCAGCAATTCCTGTTCCGGACGCAAATTCAGCGTGGGGAATGTGAATTTTCTTCCGGTGCCGCTTCCCGCTACGACTTCTCCCGTCAGCACAAACGGACGCCCTAGCAACCTCGCGGCGTGGGTGACGTCTCCTTCCGCGATCTGTTTGCGGATCAGGGTACTGGACACCATGTCTCCGTCAATCACCACCGGCGTGTGGACCACGACGGCAAATCCAAAGCGCATCCCCAATTCGCGCAAAAACTTCACGTCTCCCGATTGGCGGTGCCCAAAGCGAAAATTGTCTCCCACCACCACGGACTTCACGCTCAATTGGCGAACAAGAATCTCGTCGACGAATTCATCTGGGGATAGTTGCGCCAGTTCCTTGGTGAAGGGCAGCACGACGGCGGCTTCCATACCCAGTGCGCCAAACCATTCCATTCTTTGTTGATTTGTGGAAATGCGCAGAGGCGCCGTCTCGGGCCGCAGGACCTTGAGTGGAGGCGGCTCAAACGTTAATGCTGTGGCTACCGCACCGGTGTCCTTGGCCATCGTCAACGTGAAGCCAAGGACGCGCTGGTGGCCCAGGTGAATGCCGTCGAAATTGCCAATGGCCACGATGCTTCCGCGCCCAGCAGCGCCATAGCGCGCGGCCCAATCCGCGCCCGAATAAAATGCAGTGAGCCTTCCTGGGGGCACGTAGACGTGCACGGCCAGAGCCTTCGCCGCGCGCTCGACAGCCGGCGATTGTGTGGCCACGTCGAATTGCAAACCGTCGTAAGCCAACTGCACGCGCGGATAGCCCAACTTGCGCAGGCGCTCATTGGTCTCCGCGTGCGGCAAATCGTGGGCGATGTGCGTGAACCAGGCGCGCTTCGGCTGCAACTTGTCGATCAACTGCAGCGCTTGCTCTACGGTCTGGTGCATGGGATGCGGCACATCCCGCAACGCATCCAGAACCAAATCGTCCAGGTCTTCCAGCAGGGGCACGCTCGATTCGGGCAGGCGGCTAAAGTCGGTCAGGTACGCGGCCCTGCCAAAGCGGTAACCGAGGACATCCATTTCTCCATGCAGCAGGGGCACGGGAATAAACGGTATGCCCAGCAACTCAAACGGCCCTTTCACTTCATGGAGAGACACGCTGGGTATGCTGCTGAGCGTCGGCTTGTTGTCGAACACGTAGGAAAACGCGCGACGGATGATCCGAAAAGTTTCCTCGTTGCCATAGACCGGCATCGCGGCATACTGCCGAATGTTGTAGGGCCGCAAATCGTCAAATCCCAGAATATGGTCGGAATGTCCGTGCGTGAGCAGCACAGCGTCCAGCCGATCGAGGCGCGCGCGCAGCGCCTGGGTGCGGAAATCCGGCGTGGTATCGATCACCACGTTGTGCTCCCCGCGTGACAGCAAGACGCTCGGACGCAGCCTGTTGTCCCGGGGATCGCTCGAATCACACACGGCGCAGTGACACCCGAGGGTCGGCACCCCCATGGATGTGCCCGAACCAAGGACCGTCAAGCGTATCGTTTCTGCCATGCCCTTATTCTATCTGGCTTCCGGCTCGCATTTGTAGAGGCGCCTTCGCGGGACGGGTGCAGACCGAAGGAGCCCTCAGGGGCTAAAGTCGGGTTGCGGAATAAGCGGATGCGGCGCGACTGAAGTAGTGCCTTCCCGGTAGTACGAGCGAAGCTGTGCGGATAAATGCCAAGCCTATGTTGGATGGCTGTTGAGACGCAAAAAGTAAAGCCTTACCCCTGGAGGGGTGAGCTGCAGGAGAACCAGGGCTGGCATGAAAGCCAGCGCTACGGTGAAGCAAGGGCCGCGAACTCGGAAAGTAGAACTTAGAACTGAAAACTGAAAACTACTTCTTTCCGCCCTTGGCCTGGGCTGTGACCTTGGCCATTTCTGCTGCCATGGCTTGATTGATTTCCAGATAGGTCATCTTCAATTTTCCGAGGAGATCGAGCAGGAGATTGTCTTCTTCCGGCGCCAGGTTGCCCTTGGTCTTTTCGTGGAGGGCGTCCAGCATGTCGATCAGTTCGCGCGCGGCGTCGGGATCGATCACCGGCTGGCCCGTCCTGGGATCCGCATAAGCGCCAAGCACCATCGCGGCATTGCTGCCAATCATGCGGATCAGGTTCTCAAACGCGGGCGACTTTTTCGGCGTTTCGGCGCTCGCTGGCGTCCCAGCTTTTTCGCCACCGGCCCCAGCCGCGGCCGCATTGGCCTTTTCCTTCGCCACTTCCTTCACTTCTTCGCGATGCGATTCTTTTTCCTGCTCCGCCACGACGTCGGGGCGCAACTCGCCCTCTGACGTGAATGGCCGGCGGTCAATCACCCGAAAGTTATCTTCTTGCTTGTTCTCAGCCACGGTTCGGTTCCTCTTCCTTGGATTATTCGGTTAGTTTATCACGGGAAGGGAACTAGCCCGCCTATGTACCTGATCCCCAATATGGAAGCGGCTTGCGTGGATTGGGGCGCACGCTAGTTCGGCTCTCCCTGTTTCAGTCCCAATTCCACGGAAAATATCCGGTAATCGCTGTAGGTGTGCCGGTGGTGGAAGCGTTTTCCGTTCACGTCCAGGTAGATTTCGGCCTCCAGCGGTAGCCAAAGCTTCAATTTCTTTTGCTCGAACTGCACCGGCCCGTAGTCGAGGACCTGATGTTCGATGGTCAGGCGCACCTGCGGCACGGGCTTCAGGATATCGACCTCGAGGTGTACGATCTGAAAATTCTGCTCGTCAATCCATGCCATGCCCTTCAGCAAGATGGGATATACCGCGTCGCCTACGCGCAATGCACTCATCCGCGCCGGTTGATCTAGCCTTTGCACGAAGCGCACTTTCCACGCCGGCCGGCCTTGCCATTGCTCCGAGCCCTCGCAGGTCATTTCGTACTCTTTCACATGGTAGGGATGGAAAATCAACACCAGTGACGTGATTCCCACGGTTGAAAGCTCTCCCGGGAAACCACTCTGCCCGGGACTGCCATCCCGGTATTCATCCATATTCAATATTCCCGGACGGGATTCCTGGATCTCCGCCACATAATTGAACTTGTGGTGCTTTTGCTCGATCACCACACCGGATTTGTTCATTCGTTCGTGTTCCACCACCTCCGTCGCGCTGATGCGGTTGACATTCTCCACAAACCCGCGGACCTCTTTGCTGGTCCCGGGAATCACGTTTTCCACTGCGCAGGTTTTGGGCTTCTCGGTTCCTTCCACGGGGTCAACGGCGCGCCACGTCGCACGGGCATTGGCGGAGCGTTCTCCCGTTCTGGATGCCACAAATTCTGTTTGATTGCGTGGCATTGATCTGCTGTGGCTTAGGCTTGCAAATCCGGCGTCGCTGCTCGAGCGGCTCACAATTGCGAGGAGTAGCGCAAGCTCGATCGTTAGCGTTCCACTCACGTTGGGCATGTCGTCTTCCGCCCGAGGACCAAAAGCAGGCCCGAAACTTCCCGCCATTATACGTTTCTCTCTCCAAGTTGTGCTAGCGTCTTGCCATCCGGGTCCGGCCTTGTGCCGTTTTTCTGAGACTTGTGCCGCGCATCCTTCTCACTACCCGCTGCCGCGATTCCGGCTTGTACGACGACTTCCGCGAAAATGCACCCCCGCAATTTCCGCTGGCGCTTCGGCATGCCGCGCAAAATCTCATTCGGGCTGCGCTTCCTGAAACAGAATCTTCCCGGCCTCACTATCGCGGAGTATCCCACCAGATCGGAGTATTCCGAACTGCTGAAACGGGGCTGGGACGCGGTCGGTTTTTCCTTTTATCTTGAAGAGACGAACGACATCCTTTCGATGGCGGAGGAAGCGCGTCGCGCAACTGTGGGCGGGGAATTATGGCGCTTTAACGCCGTCGATCCACTCATACTTCGACCACATCTTCTCGAGCTACAGTGAACAGGAACTCGCCGGACTTCTAGGAACCACCATCGACGAAATCCAGCACCCTCCACTGGTTACCGAATTCCGTCTGCCGGGTGGTTGGTCTCTTCCGGTTGGCGTGCTGTTTTCTTCGCGCGGCTGCAGCTTCCGTTGCACGTTCTGTCAGACCACGGCGTTTGCCCCCCATCCCAAAGACATCAGCCTCGAATCCATCGATCGCGTTCTGCACTTCTACGTACAGCATGGCATCCATTTCGTTCTGCTGCTGGACGAAAACTTCGGCAATCTTCCCGCGCACTCAGAGGAAGTCATCAAACTGCTGGCCCGCCACAAAGTTCGGTGGCTGGTGCAATCGCGCGTCGATCTGTTCCTGCGCAATTTCGAGAAGTGGCGGCAATGCGCGATGGAAGGCGCTCTGTTCGGAATCGAGAGCTTCCATCAGGACATCCTGAAGCAGATGCACAAGAACGAAAAGGTGCAGGCGGCTTTCGAACTCGCCGAGCGCCTGAACCGCGCCGGGCTGTACGCCCAAGGCTACTACATTATTGGCTTGCCGTCGGAAACGCCGGAATCCGTGGCGGCCGACCTGAAGACGCTTGCTTCACTCAAACTCGACGTCACGCAAATCACCATCGTTACGCCGCATCCGCAAACCGAAATGTGGCGCGACCTGGAATCGAACTACGGCATACACGAAAGAGACTGGTCGAAGTTCGACACCAAGCATCTGGTGTGGAATCACCCGAACTTTGCGCCCGGAGTGCTCGAGTCGCTGCTAGAACAGGGCTTCCGTGGTTGTTACGAAGGCGACTGGCTTGCGCGCACGACGAAAAAATTCCTACGCATGCGGCGCATGCAACACGACCTCTCCTGCCTGTTCATGGGACCGGTGCGCGTGCGCTGGGCCGCGCCGCATCGACTGCCGTTCCTGCCAGCTCCTGCGGTCTCTACAGCGCGCACGGCGGCACCCGTGCAAGTCCGGTCCGCGTCCGCCTAAGTTCGGGCGGTCGCATATCCTGGAGCGTCAGGGTGCGGTTTTAGCCGCTTGCGGCATGGCTGAAAAGCCATGCCCCCCGATATCGGACGGGTGAACGGCTGCAGGAAAATCGCAAAACCATTTCCTCAGGGGCTGAAGCCCAATGACAGCCAAGCCCTTGTTGTCGGAGCTGAAGCTCCAACCCCCTGAAGAGAGATTTCTCACTCCGCAGACTCCGTTCGGAACGACAGAGTGAAGACTTTTCCTCAGGCTGTGAAAAGCGATGTGCTCCTGAAGGCGGTCGATGGGCGCAAGGAACAGCCTCGCCCCTGAAAGGGGTGAGCTGCAGTAGAGGCGGAGCTGGCAGGAGAGCCGGGGCTTGCGCTTTTCTAGGCTAGGAGCTTGTCGGGGAGAAGTTCGCTCTGAAGTCCAAGGCATCGGGTTTATCGGCAAACATAGTGAGTTTGTTGGGGGAATGGCTCGATGAGCTATATTCGGTCTCTGACGGTCTTACTGCGCTGCTGTGGAGTGCAACGGGAGACCACGGATTGGGCACTTCTAACTGCTCGAAAGCTGTATTTTCCAACCTGACCGGAACAGCTTCAACAGATTGTGCGTGGCACAAATCAGTCTCCACTCGCTGCGCACATTTCCTAACCCGCGAAAGCTGAAACGGCGAAATCCTCGCCCCTCTTTGATGTAACCAAAAACCGGTTCGACGATTTGTTTTCGCATCTTGTAGACCGCTTTACCAGCCTCGGTCTTCAGCTTGTCTCGCATCTGCTGTAAGGCCGAACTTCCTTCCAGCAGTCCATCCTCAGGAACGTCTTTGCTCTCGTCGTGCGGCTGTCGTTCCGTGGCCACGTACAGGTCGATCCCTTGCAAGTTTTCCGCGGTGACGTTCGCCGAGCTCCAGTAGCCGGTGTCGGCACTGGCCACTTGTGGTTTGCCATTCACGTTCTCGATCACCTGTTGCAGCATCGGCACCAACTGCTGTTTGTCGTTGCTTTGCTGCGTGATCTCTGCGGCCACGATGATTTGTGCCGCGCTATCCACCGCCGCCTGAGCATTGTAGGCCTGCAGGAAACTTCCCTTGTGCGCTCCATCGGGCATAATGCGACTTTCTGGATCGGTGAAATTCCGCTGTGACGAAGATTTCGGTTGGGCCTCTTCCGGGTTGGGAACCTGAGGAGCCCGCCCACGCGGCTTTTGTCCGGTCTGTTTCTCTTGCTCCTGCCGTGCGGCGATCTTGGCTTCCGCCTCCGCTTTCTGCTCCTGCGCTTTTTGCTGGGCTTCGGCCTCTAAAGCCTCCTTGGCTTCCCGGATCTTTTTCAGCCGACTCTCCCGCCGCGCCAATTCCGGTGGCAATTCATCGCCTCGTTGTCCCTTCCCGTATTGCCGATCTTCGGCCTCGTCCACTTCCTCGGCATGGCGCAGCAAGGCTGCCACTTCGGCCTGCAGTTTCTGTTCGGCTTCCCCCATCCGCCCGTAGCTCATGGCTTTGTGTTTGCTCGCATTCGCCTGCATCTTGGTGCCATCGATGGCTACGTGCCCCAGCTTCACCAATCCGGCCTTCTGGCACAATTGCAAGGCACCGAGTAGCCAGACCCCATTGCTGGGGTCCGGCCCTCTAAGAACTGTGCATGCAAGTTTCCCCGCACACAGCTCAAGCACTGCGAACGTCTCTTTCAGGGAGACGCGGCTTGGATACGGAAAGGCGTTGACGGTGAACCCTGTCGTGGCACTCCGGATGAAGTAGAACGCAGTTCGTGGCATCTGTTGAGCCACCCTTTACGAGAGGGACGCAGTGGTGAACGCGCCAGCCCGTAATCCGGGTGATCTTGGTATTGCAAACAGCGCAGAGGCCACGTTGTTCCATCCAGAGAAAGCGAAGAGTTTTGGTACCCCGGAACGTGTCAAGCATGTGAAAACCTTCCCGCTCTTCGAAATAGGTTTCATACGCAGGGTCGTAAGGGTTGGCTTCGCCTTTTACCTTAATGTGTCGTTTGGTAAGTGTGTTACTGGCGTGGTACAACCAAGCCTTGCTTGGCTGCCCCTCGTCATCATATTGTTCCCCGAAGAAACACCAGTTGCGTCCCCGATTGCGCCCATAGTATTTCTCTTTGAGCCAGGTCGAAGATTTTTTCGGGTGCCTTCTCCGTGCCCACCGCCACAAACTATGGAAGATAGAATGATCAGCATATGCGAAAGTACTTTTGCTGACCACGTGCCGATGATAGTTGGCCCAACC
Organism: Candidatus Acidiferrales bacterium; assembly: GCA_963804635.1. Taxonomy (GTDB): domain Bacteria; phylum Acidobacteriota; class Terriglobia; order Acidiferrales; family UBA7541; genus Acidiferrum. Next base: position 73,357 of record CAWDRK010000031.1, on the reverse strand, counting down.
CCGAATCTTTGGATTGAGTTGATCAATCAGATCGGCGACCGACAGGCCAAGCCCGGCTTTAATCGTTTCTCGGATTCCGTCCAAAAAGGTTTTGACATTCTTCTTGGAAGGCTTGATGCGCAGTTTCCCGTCAGGGTAGCGGCGCACGTTTTGTCCGAGGAAATCAAAGCCTTTTTCCACGTGCGTAATGACCGTCTTCGCGGGAGAGAGTTTGAGCCCTCGTTGTTGAAGGAACTTCTCGACGAGTGGTTGGACCTCTCCTTCCAGCAAGTCTTTCGATCTACTGGTGATGACGAAATCATCCGCGTAACGAATGAAGTTTACGGCGGGACATAGGCCTCCAAGGGACTTGTGGCGTTGTCCTGTTGGGTAGTCTTCCTTCAGGAGTTGCTCAAGCCCATCCAGCGCACAGTTGGCGAGCGCTGGGGAGATAATGCCGCCTTGAGGAGTTCCACCCGTCGTTTCGTGGAGGACGTGTTTTTCCATGTACCCAGATTTCAACCATTGTTGGAGAATGGCGCGGTCCATAGGGACGTGCGTCAGAAGCCAATCGTGGGAAATTTGATCGAAACAGGACTTGATGTCACCTTCCAGAATCCACTGCGTGTTCGGTGCGTGGGACAGCGTCTTGTAGCACTGCTCCATCGCGTCGGCGCAGGACCGTTGCTGACGGAACCCATAGGAGTTTCGATCAGCGTTGGTTTCCAGCACCGGATCGAGCGCAAGCAAATGCAGTGCTTGGCGAGCTCGATCGATCATGCAAGGAATTCCGAGTGGGCGCATCGTCTTGCCGTCCGACTTCGGGATGTAAACACGTCGCAGGGGTTGCGATTGATAACCCCTGCTGTTTAAGGCATGTACTGCCCGCGTCTTATCTTCCGGTGTTTTCCAGATTTTCTGGTCCACACCTGGGGTTTTCTTGCCATTGTTTTCCGTCACTCGTCGAACGGCGAGAACCTTGCCGCTGTAAGAGTGGGTCAGCAGACGTTGTAAGGATTTCACTTTGTTCCATCTGCCAGCCTTCGTTGCCTGCACGATACGGACTTGGAGTCGGCGAACGTTGCAGAGAATGGCCGGCCAGTCAATGGCATACCATTCCGCCGCTTCGCGGGAGACCGCACCGATAGTATTTGCTATCGTCATCTGCTTTGTCCCCTGAGCCGATTGATCAAGTTCTCTCGTGTGCAGCACCATGAGGAAGTTTGCCCGCTTTCGCGTTCGGTGATGTTGTCGATGGAACCGACGCAACCGATATCTGCTCCATTACAGAGCAGCATTCGCTTTCTCCCCGATCTCCTGCCCGCACCGCCATCGATCCTCCTCACGGTTGATCTTTCCCTTTTCGGGGAACGATACGGGTTTATCCTGTTCCGTTGAAGTGACAAAGCAATAGGTTAGGTACTCTCTGTACGCCGGTAGCGTGGTTTGTCCATGACGGAGGAGTGCAGAGCCTACCGTACCCGCTACAAAGGAACGCCAAGCATCTTCCGCTCCCTACTGTTCACGACGCTTACGAGAGTTTGCATATGCTCACCGTACTATTAACCCTTGCCCTTTGCCGCCGTGATGCTAGCAGCTACACCGCCCCCTCACGGTTCGGGTGCCAACCTTGCGGTTGCAGGATTCGTTGTCCGAGCGCTTTTTGACCAGTCGTTACCTTCCAGCCATGGCGCGTAGGGTACTCGTCATGGAAGACGAGGTTCATTCGAAAGAGTACTTCTCTCGATGAACAGTCACTTCAACAGCTTTCAGTTCGCAGCTGCACAAACAGTCCTCCCAGCGTGGCCAGATGTTGTTTTCGAAAATTCGCAATGGTGTCGTGATCCGGATGCTGGTCCGCTGCCAGATAGCGGAACGCCACATCCTCATAGCTCTTCCGCTCCAGGGCTCGCGAACTCGCCACTCGCCGAGTAGCCAGCCCCCATTGCTGGGGGCCAGCCCTCTAAGAACCGGACTTGAAACTTTCGCTTCATCCGGCTCGAGCATTCGATAACGCCCCCCTGAAAAACGAGGACGCGGCCTTATTCAACAGCAAATAAAACCTACTCGATACTGATCTACGGCCGATTCGCACCGCGGTGGAGAATCCACCAACGTGTGGGAAGCTGCACCAGCAGCTTGCGCCGCCGTCATTTGCATTGCTCCCTACATCGGTTCCACAAATGGTCTCGAGTTTGAACACCATCGCGAAGTCAGCTCCGTTTCCGGCAAGGTGATGTTGTCCCATCAAGGCAACGCAACCTTTGTCTGCCCGATTACAGGGCAGCATTCGCTTCTTCGCAATTCCGATATCCGCAGCGCCATCGATCCGCCTTACGGTTGATCTTCCCCTTGCAGGGAGCGATACGGACTTACCCTGTTCCGCTGGAACGATCTAACACGATAGTTTAGGTGCTCTCTGTACGCCGACAAGGTAGTATGCCCATGACGGAGAAGCGTGGAACCTCCGCACCCCGTTGCAATGAGAGCGCCGAGCATCTTCCGCTCCCTGGCTATCACGGCGCTTATAAGAGTTTGCATATGCTCAGCCGAGTAGCCAGCCCCCATTGCTGGGGGCCAGCCCTCTAAGAACCGGACTTGACAGTTTCCCGTCATCCGGCTCGAGCATTCGATAACGCCCCCCTGAAAAACGAGGACGCGGCTGTATTCAACATCAAATAAAGCCTTCTCGATACTGGTCTGCGGCCAACTCGCACGGCGGTGGAGGAAAACCACCATCGTGTGGGAAGCTGCACCAGTGGCTTGCGCCGCCGTCATTTGCTTTGCTTCCGACATCGGTTCCACAAATGTTCTCGAGTTTGAACACCATCGCGAAGTCAGCTCCGTTTCCGGTGAGGTAATATTGTCCCATCGAGGCGACGCAACCTGTATCTGCCCGATTACAGGGCAGCATTCGCTTCCTCGCAATTCCGATACCCGCACCGCCATCGATTCGCCTTACGGTTGATCTTCCCCTTTGCTTCCGGGGAGCGATACGGGTTTATCCTGTTCCGTTGAAGTGACATGACAATAGGTTAGGTGCTCTCTTTACGCCGACAGCGTTGTTTGCCCATGACGGAGGAACATGGAGCCTACCGTACCCGCTGCAAGGGAACGCCGAGCATCTTCCGCTCCCCGGTGATGACGACGGTTAAGAGAATTTGCATATGCTCACCAATACTATTCACCCTGGCCCTTTGCCGCCACGATGCTAGCAGCTACACCGTTCCCTCACGGTACTGGTGCCAACCTTGCGGTTGCAGGATTCGTTGTCGGAACGCTCTCTGACCAGTTGTTGCCTTCCGGCCATAGTTCGTAGGGTACTCGCCATGGGAGACGGGATTCGATCGAGAGAGGACTTCTCTCGATGAATAATCACTTCAACAGCTTTCAGTTCGCAGCCATGCTATCCAACCCTAGGCCCATCTCCGCCTCGATGCTAGCAGATGCACCGTTGCCTCGCGGTTCTGGTGCCGACCTTACGGTCGTGGGTACATTGTCCGAGGGTTACAGAACAGTTCGTTACCTCGCCGCTCTGCCTCGTAGGGTACGTTCGATGGGACGAACGGTCTGATCCTCCTTCCAGACAATCATTCCAGTAGCTTCAGGTCACAGCCACGCAATAACCGTACAGCAGCAAGCGCGTCAACAGCAGCGGATCGTAGCCCGCTTGCCCCCGGCCATCCTGACGATCGTAGGCCGCATAGATGGCCGACAGGTCCAGCTGTTCCGTTACGTCGGCGATGAACCTCGCCAAGTGCACTTCGGGAAGCCATTGTTGCAATGAGGGAGCGAGGAGAAGTGGTTGATCCAACGTGCAGGCTCGGAATTGGAAGCTCATGCACGCATACTAGCGAAGCCTCTGCGGAAAGGAAATAGTTCACCACAAAAAAAATCTCGCTATCCGACCAAGTTTAGGAAATTTCTCTCCGACAGCCTCCTAGCCGGATTTTCACATCAAAAAAAATCCCTGCGCATGGGCGCAGGGATTTCTTGCTAGTAGTCTTTCTGATCTTTTATGGTTTGTTCGGTGTGGATGTTGTTGATGCGTCCGCCTTTGGTTCGACCTTGGCATCCGGCTTCGCTGGCGCTGGATCGGCCTTCGGCTCAGCCTTGGCATCTGGCTTCGCTTCGGGTTTCGGCGCGATCCCAACCAGCTCTACCTCAAACACCAGCGTCGAGTTCGGCCCGATGTCCGGTCCGGCACCGCGATCGCCATAGGCCAAGCTGGGCGGCAGCACCAATTGCCACTTTGAGCCGACCGGCATCATCTGGAGCGCTTCGGTCCAACCCTTGATAACTCCGGTGACCGGGAACTGCGCCGGCTGGCCGCGCTTATAGGAGCTATCGAATTCCTTGCCGTCAATCAAAGTGCCGCGGTACTGGCAGATTACGGTGTCGCTGGCGCTGGGCTTCGGTCCGGTGCCAGTCGCCAACACCTTGTACTGTAGCCCGCTCGCGGTTGTGGTGACGCCGGGCTTCGCTTTGTTCTGCGCCTGGAACGTGTCGCCGGCCTGTTTGTTCGCCGCTCCCATCTCCGCGGCCTTGGCTTCCATCTTGGCCTTCATCTCGATCTGGAAGGCCTGCAGCGCCGCTTGCGCTTCTTGGTCCGTCAGCGCGGGCTTTGCGCCGGTAACGGCATCCTTGATGCCGCGCGCCAGAATGGTCGGGTCGATGTCGACCGAATCCTTTTTCATGGCTTTACCGATGTTCTGGCCGATGGCATAGCTCGCCTTGTCCTTGGGAGTCTTCAGCACCAGCGGCGCTGCCGTCTTGGTTCCCGTGGTTCCCGTCTTCGGCGTTGCGGTTGCCGCCGGCTTCTTCGCCGCGGGCGTTGTCTGGGAACCCGCTGCCGGTGTTTGTGTTGTTGTGGAAGCGGGAGTCTGTGCCTGCGCCGTGGCCAGCAGCATCCCGCCAGTCAATAGTGTTACCGCCAAAATGTTTGGTCTCTGCATTACCCTAGTGTCCCACCCCTGCGAGCCAATCGCAAATTCGGCGTGCAGTGAGCGGCCCTACTCCTTGATGGCCACTCGTTTCCCGGTCTTCGCCGACTCTCTCGCCGCATCCAATATTTCTGTCACCGTGACATTCGTCTCCAGCGACGACAAGCCATCGACTTTAGCGCCATCCAGCAGCACTGCCCGCAAATAGGTCAACGAGTCGTCATATGGTGGCGGCACCGGCTTGGCCTTCTCGATTCTTGGTTCCGCGTCGCCCGTGCGTCGCACCAGCAGCCCGTCTCTCTTCACCGTCACGACCGATCCCGTGGCGCCGTAGATCTCCATGTCCTTGCGGTCAAACGGCCAGTTCCACGAGGCCTGGACAATGGCCTGCGCTGTGGGATAGGTGACCACGATGGTGGCTTCGTCATCCACCTTTGGATAAATCTCCGGCTTGATCTGCTGCGTCACCGCCGTAACCGTCAATGGCTTCTCTCCGTTCATTAGCCAGGTCATCAAGTCCGCACCGTAGCAGCCAAAATCAAACAGCGCACCGCCACCGTTCAGCTTGGGGTCCGTGAGCCAGGACAAAAACTCCGGTCCCACGCCAATTTCTTTCGGACCGGAGTGGCCGTCGTGCACCACTACTTTCCTGAGGTCGCCGAGGGCGCCCGAATGTATCAGGTCATAGGCATCATGATTACTGGGATACCAGGACGTTTCGTAGTTCACCAGGACCGTGATGTTTCCTTCTTTGGCGGCTCTGGCGATCGCGTAGGCATCGTTGGCACTGACAGCCAGCGGCTTTTCCATCATCACAGGGACACCCAACTTCGCGCAGGTTTGCACCACTTTCAGATGATCGTAAGTCGAGGTGTAGCCCAGGACCGCTTGCGGCTTCATGGTTCGCAGCATCTCTTCCAGGTTTGCGTGATAGAGCATTTCTTCCAGCCCATACTTCTGCGCGTACATCTCAAATAACGCGCGGTCCGGCTCTGCGATGCCCACAATCTGAATGTCCCGCCTCTTCAGCGCGCCCCGGAAGAATCCGTCCACATGCCCATGGACCAATCCCGCGATAGCCACGCGCAGGGGAGGCTTCTCCTGTGCTTCGCTTGGTTTTGCCGCGCAGGTCATTCCGATGGCCAGCCCCAGGGTGGCCAAAATCAAGATTTGTTTCATCGCACTCCTCCTGCTCCCCGAATTTCGTTCCTCGCGCATCATACCATTGCGATTTCGCCGCTTGCAGCGCGGTCCTTCCCCCAGGCTGACCTCCTTTATAACTTTCCAACAACTTTCTCGGTACTTTCTTCACCTGCACCGCCTACTCTTTTCCTGGAGGCAGCGTTACGTCATGTCGCCACTCACCATCTTTCTGGCACTCAGCACCTTGGGGTGCGATTTCCTGCTCGTCTTCCTGTTCCAGTGGGTCTACGGCGAGAAGCGCCGTCTCCGCCAGATTCGCTCGCTTCGCAAGAAAGAAGGGGAAGGGAAGGGCGACAAGGTTCGCCTGCTGCAACTCGCCTCCGCCCCCACGCCCGGGCCATCTTGCCCTTCGCCCCGCGTGGTTAGTGCGCCTGCCCGAGAGCAGTTTGCGCACCGGCGCATTGTTGCGGCGGCTTTAGTTCCTACGCGCTCGCGGTCCTGACGGGATTTCTTATCTTTGAGTTTTGCCTTACCCGCGGACGGATATCAGATATCAGGGATCAGAGATCAGCAAGCGGGGGTTGCTGCCATCCCTCCACGGCGAGGTGCAGAAACCGCGGCGCTCCGGCCGGGATGACAAACGCTTGAGGTGGTGTTACTGGTCTTTACACTTCCATGTTGCGTTTGCCACATCTCTACATTGCGGTCTACGGTGACGATCCTATGATCCTGGCGGACAAGAAACTCCCGAAGGAAATTCTTGAGGGCTCCGTTCTTGTGCACCTGGCGGCCGCATACTTCCACGTTCCCCGACGCATGGAACAAAAAACCAAATGCTCGCAGACCCGCGGATTTGTTGTCGCCACGCTGCGCGGCGGCGCTTTGCTGAACCAGAACCAGATCGCCACCCTGCTCGGACTGGACCGCACCGTCGTTCATTGCGCCGTTAAGTCGCTGATCTGCGAAGGACTGGTCTCCGAAAAGAAAGCGCCGTCCGGTAGAGCCGTGCTTCTGGAACTCACCTCCGAAGGGCAATCGTCACCGTTCTGTCCTCATTCAACTGCGCCGCGCCATCGACGAGAAACTGCGCCAGGAGCTTTCGCGCCGCAAATGCTCGACGCTGATTCACCTGCTCCAGGTCCTCTCCGAACTCGACTTCTAAGCCTTTTGCACTCCAGGTTCAAAGAAGTTGACGAGAAAAAGTGCACCGCGGTGGGATAGCGCGATAGGATAGCGCAACCGAAAACATGCGGACTTAAGGTTGCACGACGCGGCGCATCCGGGCATGCTGGAGCTCCCGATCGTGAAAGTGAGAGAGGCGCTGTGCCAGGGAACAGAGTAGAGAAGACCGGAGACGGAAAGTACCGCGCGGGATTCGTGGCCATCATTGGGCGGCCGAACGCGGGGAAGTCGACGCTGCTGAACCGCTACGTGGGGCAGAAGGTGGCGATTGTCACCTCGAAGCCCCAGACGACGCGAAACCGCATCCAGGGAATCGTGACCAGGCCGCAAGGGCAGATCGTATTTATCGATACGCCGGGGCTGCATGAGGCGCATACGGTGCTGAACCGGCAGATGATGCGGGAAGTGGCGGCGGCGCTGGAAGGAATCGATGTGCTGCTGATGATGGTGGACGCGAGCGCCACACAGCCGCACGCCGACCAGTTGCTGCTGGACAAGGCCAAGCGGTTCGAAGGTAAGGCGATTCTGGCGCTGAATAAAACGGATCGCGTGCCCAAGCCGAAGCTGTTACCGCTGCTGGAGGCCTTTTCGAAAGCGTTCCCGTTTGCAGCCCTGGTGCCCATTTCCGCGCTGAAAGGAAGCGGGTGCGACGAATTGCTGGCGGAGATTTTGCAGCAACTGCCGGAGGGCGTGCCATTTTTTCCCGAGGATCAAGTGACGGACCAGCCGGAGCGATTTCTGGCGAGCGAAATTGTGCGGGAGAAGGCGATTCAGTTGACGTATCACGAAGTGCCGCATGCGCTGCGGGTGATGATCGACAAGTTCGAAGAGACGCCGAAGATTCTGCGGATTGAAGCGACGCTGAATGTGGAGAGGGATTCGCAGAAGAAGATCCTAATTGGCAAAAAAGGGGAAATGCTGAAGAAGGTGGGGACGGAGGCGCGGAAGGAACTGGAGACGCTGCTGGGGACGAAGATTTATCTGGGATTGTTTGTGAAGGTGGCGCCGGGTTGGCGGGACAACCCGCAACAGGTGAGGGAATTGGATTGGCACACGCAATTGCAGGATTTGGCGGAGGATCAGCGGGGGGATGAGAAAGAAGAAGCGGAGTAGATGGCAGCAGAGAAGAGAGCTCCTCGCTTCGCTCGCGATGACAAATCGCTCGGGATAACAAATCAACAGAGAGATGCCGGACTATTCCGGAGCGGCTATGCCCAGGGATTTCATTTTGCGGTAGAGGTGCGAGCGCTCCAAGCCTAAGGCGCTGGCGGTTTGCGTCATGTTCCAGCGATGCTCCTGAAGTTTGCGCAGAATAAATTCGCGTTCGTAGGCGCTGCGGGCTTCATGGAGTGTGGAATACGGTCGCTGCGGGCTTTCCGAAACGCCCCGGAAAAGCTCGGGCGGCAGATGATGCGGCTCGATGCGAGCTTGCGGGCAGACGATTACCAGGCGTTCGACGAGATTGCGTAATTCACGAACATTGCCTGGCCAGGGATAACGCATCAGAATTTCCATGGCAGCGTCGGCAAACTCGCGAGTCTTCTTGCCATACTCGGCGCTGAACTCATTCAGGAAAAATCGCGCGATTACCGGGATGTCTTCTTTGCGGTCGCGCAAAGGCGGGACAAAGAAGGGTATGACGTTGAGCCGGTAGAAGAGATCCTGACGAAACGCGCCGCGGGAAATTTCCTGCTCGAGATTTTTGTTGGTGGCGGCGATTACGCGAACGTCGACGCGCAGGGTCTGGTTGGAGCCGACGCGTTCGAAACGCTGCTCTTCGAGGACGCGCAGGACCTTGGATTGCGTGCGCAGGCTCATGTCGCCAACTTCGTCGAGGAAGAGCGTGCCGCCATCGGCTTTCTGGAACTTGCCGATTTTGTCGTCCGAAGCGCCTGTGAAGCTGCCTTTGATGTGCCCGAACAGTTCCGACTCGATTAATTCTTCGGGGATAGCGGCGCAATTGACTTCGACGAAGGCCGCCTTGTTGCGCAGACTGGCGGCGTGCAGGGCGCGAGCGACTAGTTCCTTGCCGGTGCCGCTCTCACCGTAGACGAGGACGCGGCCGTTGGTCGGAGCAGTGACGGCGATTTGCTGGCGAAGCGCTTTCATGGGCACGCTTTCGCCGATGACCTGATAGCGCTGGTCCAGTTCGCTGCGCAGCAAAGTGTTTTCATCTTCCAGGCGATGCTGCTGCACGGCATTGCGAACCAGAACAATGATTTTTTCTAGGGATAAGGGCTTTTCGATGAAGTCGAAAGCGCCCAGTTTCGTGGCGCGCACAGCGGTCTCGATGGTGCCATGCCCGGAAATCATGATGACTTCGGGAGGGCGGGAAACGGACTGAATGCGACCGAGGGTTTCCAATCCATCCATGCCGGGAAGCCAGATATCGAGAAGGACCACTTCGAAATCGCCGCCGTTGATGCGCTCGAGGGCCTCCTCGGCAGAGCCAACGGCATCGACGGAATACTGTTCATCGCGAAGAATGGAAGAGAGGGACTCGCGAATGCCCTCTTCGTCGTCGACGATCAGGATTTTTGGCTTCACACTCATCGATCGGAATCCAGCCCGGCGCGCTCTGAAGCGGTAGCCGCGGAAATCTCCGCGACGGGCAATTCAATCAGGAAACGGGAGCCGACCGGCTGGTTATCTTCGACGCGAAGAGAACCGCCATGTTCGGAAATGATGCGGGCGGCAATCGCAAGACCGAGACCGGTGCCCCGTTCCTTGGTGGAGAAATGCGGCAGGAACAACTTGTCCTTGTCCTGCGGGGAAATACCGTGTCCGGTATCAGCGACAGCGATTTCTATAGTATCGGATTCCGGGCGGAAATGGGTGGTTACGGTAATTTCGCGAAACTTGGTGTCCTCGAGGGCTTCCGCGGCATTGTCAATGAGGTTGACGATGACACTGCGCAGAAGCGCAGCGTCGGCGCGCACGGGAGGCAGCGAGTCCCCGAGAGAAGTCTTCAAGGTAATGCCGTCCAGGCGACCCGAAAAGACGCCCAGGGCTTCGTAGACGGTGGTGTTGGCGTCGGTGGGAAGAAGCTTGGCCGTGGGGAAACGCACGAACTGCGAGAATTCGTTGACGAGAGCGGAGAGCGTGGCCACCTCTCGTTGGATGAGGCTGGCGCTTTCGCGTGCGATTTGCGTGAGATCGTCGTCTTTTTTTTGATTTGAGCCTTCGCCGGCACGCTTCTCAATTTGCCGCATCAGGCGCTGCGCGGAAAGCTGGATGGGCGTCAGGGGGTTCTTGATTTCATGGGCGATGCGGCGGGCGACTTCCTGCCAGGCAGCGGATTTCTGCGCGCGCAAAACTTCGGTGAGGTCGTCGAAGACCAAAACATAGCCAGTATTCGCGCGGCGCGGTCCAAGCGAACTGACCGTGACGGCGAGATGAGACATACGGCCACTGACAACGGCCTCCATTTCGCGGGACACGACGCCCATGCGCAACGCGCGCTTCATCAATTGCTGCAAAGTGCGGAGCGCGTCGGAGTCCAGAAGCGATTCCAGTGACTCGACGCCGCGGCCTTCCCTCGCGAACATGCGGAGCAAGGCAGAGTTGGTGCGGAGAATGGCGCCCCCGGCATCGAGGTAGATTACGCCAGCAGGGATATTTTCGAGGACGGTTTCCATCAGCTGGCGGCGGCGCTCGAGTTCCTGAACGGCTTGCTGCAAGTTGCGGGTGAATTCGTCGATCTGCGAGCGGCTGTCGTGAAGCTGGGAAGTCATGTTGTTGAAGGAGCGGACGAGCATGCCGAGCTCGTCCTGAGGCTGATCGGGGACTTGGTAGGCGAAATTGCCGGCGGAGACCTCGCGGGTGCCTTCGGCAAGCGCTTGAATGGGAACGGTAACCTGCTTGGCAAGAAAAAGCGCCACCCAGGTGGCGGCAGAGAGCACGAGAACGGTGAAGAAGAAAAGAATGAGCAGCATTTGGCGCTTCAGTGCGCGGAGATTTTGCTTCACGGCGCCATACTCATGGGTGTTGGCCTGAATGGTGGCCCAGCGTTTCAGGAAGTCGGGACCGGTGCGGTAGGCGGCTACGAGAGTGCCGGGTGCCTGGCTGGCGAGTTCCACGGGAAGGCGTGCGGCGAAATAAGTTTTACCGCCGGCCTCCCAGATTTCGATGCCGCTGGGCAGGGTCTGATTGAGAGCGCCTTGGACGCCCGCGACGGTGCAGGATTCGAGGGAGCGATTTTCGGGCTGATTGTCGCAAGCGACGCCGCCCTTCAGGAATTTACCCTGTGAATCGAAGAGCCAAACCGCGTCGAGGCCGGTGGCGACAGCATGTTCAAGAAAAGCCTCGGGAGTTTCCTGGGTGTGCAGCGCGACCTGGAAGCCCTGGGTATGAAGTCTGGGGACAGTGCCATGGCCAAAATCGTTGAGAAGTTTTTGGGTTTCCTCGGAGGCAATTTCGAGCGGGCGAGGAAACCAGCGCCCGAGGGTGCGGTTCAGCAGAGAATAGCTGACAAAGAACATGAAAATGACGGGCAAGAGGGAAATGGCCATCGCGCCCAAAACCATTTTTGATTTGAAGCGAGCGCCGGGCTGCTGCTTGCTGCGTTCCATCAAAAGACGAATAACGGAACGGGTGAGAATCAGGCCGAAGACGAGAAGGGCGGCGGTGATGAGGCTGGATACGGCATAGAGGGTGATAATTTCACGCCAGGAACTAGGTTCGGCGGGCACGTCGAGCGAGCCCAGCGTGAAGACTGCTGCGAGCAGAAGAGTAAGCAAAACGCCGCCGAGAACCAGGCGGAGGCGCAATTTGGAATGGGAGGGGCTCATCGGGCGCCTTCGGGGATTTCCGTCAGATGGGGACGCAGGGCGCAAGTGGAACAGCGGGGAGCCTTGGAACGGCAGAAGTGCTTTCCGACACGGACGATCAAAGCGTGATATTCGTTGAACAGTTGGCGATTAGCAGGTAGGCTTTTCTCGAACAACTTCCGGATGTCCTCGTACGACTCTTTTCCACGAGCCAGCCCATGCCGCTGGAGGATGCGGCGCGTATAGGCATCCACGACAAAAACAGGATGATCGCCGGCATAGAGCAGGATAGAATCGGCAGTTTCCGGACCAATGCCATGAACGGCAAGGAGTTGTTCCCGCAGAACAGCGGTCGGAGTTTGAAACATTTTGGCGAGCGAGCCGTGATGCTGCGATCGCAAAAACCGCACAAACTCTTTCAGTTTGCGGGCCTTCTGCCGGAAGTAGCCGGACGAACGGATCAACCGCGCGAGTCTGCGCAGCGAGACGCGTTCCATGGCGCTGACGGTGAGGAGTTGCTCTTTTCGCAAGGCGTTGATAGCGCGCTCGACGTTCGTCCACGACGTGTTCTGCGTCAGGATGGCACCGATGATAACTTCGAAGCGCGTTTTAGCAGGCCACCAGTGCTGGGGGCCGTGAGCCGCGAAAAGCGCATCGTAATAGGCATGCAGAAGGGGTTGTGCCGAAAATGGGACAGACTGCGGCTTTCGGCGAAGGGGCCGAAAGGTGTCCGCCCGAGAATCGTCGAGAATTGGCCGAAGAGAAGGAATAGACATCTCTTTCGGAAGATAGCGACGGAGAGATGGCAAGTCAAGGTTGAGAGCCTGTCCGCAGCGGCATTCGCCTGTCCCGGTGTACAGGTATTAGCGAATTCACAACGATGGGTCAAAATCGAACGACGCCGTAACCGTCCCTTTGCTATGTTGGGCGGTAGGTGCACAGCGGTTAGGGAGTGCAGCGGATGTCCGTCCGTTTAGGTGAGATTTTACTAAAGGAAAGCCTGATCACTCAGGACCAGCTGGATAAAGCGCTGGAGTTTCAGCGTTCCAACGGCGGTAAGTTGGGCAGTTGCCTGACCAAGATGGGCTATATCACCGATGATGACATCACGGGTGTGCTCTCACGACAGTATGGCGTTCCCTCTATTAACCTGAAGTACTACGAAATCGACCCCAATGTAATCAAGTTGATCCCCCAGGACACGGCATTGCGTTACCAGGTGATTCCGCTATCGCGCGTTGGGTCGGTGCTGACGATTGCGATGACGGATCCCACCAACGTATTCGCGATGGACGACATCAAGTTCATGACCGGGTTCAATGTGGAACCGGTGGTGGCGTCGGAATCGGCGATTGCCGAGGCGATCGCGCGTTTTTACGGAGGCGCGGGGTCCAGCCACGAGGAATTAAGCAACTTGATGAAGGACCTGGTGGAGGACGACCAGGAATTGGAGTTAGCCGCCGATGAGCAGGAACTGGACGCCGCAACGCTGGAGAAGGCGGCCGAAGAGGCGCCTATCATCAAGTTGGTGAACCTGATTTTGACGGACTCGGTGAAGCGCGGGGCAAGCGATATTCACGTGGAGCCGTATGAGAATGAAATGCGCGTGCGGTTCCGAGTTGACGGCGTGCTGCAGACGGTGATGAATCCGCCGATGAAACTGCGGGACGCGATCACCAGCCGTATGAAAATCATGGCGAAGCTGGACATTGCGGAAAAGCGCTTGCCGCAAGATGGCCGCATCATGATCAAGTACAAGGCCGAAGGAAAGAAGAAGGAATTGGATTTCCGTGTTTCCACGGTGCCGACATTGTACGGGGAGAAGATCGTACTGCGGTTGCTGGACAAGGAAAACCTGCGCCTGGATATGACCAAGCTGGGTTTCGAACCGGAATCGCTGAAGAAATTCGAGCGCAACATCTTGCGGCCGTATGGAATGGTGCTGGTGACGGGACCGACGGGATCGGGCAAGACGAACACGCTGTATTCGTCGGTGGCGCGGCTAAACCAGGTTGATACGAACATCATGACCGCCGAAGATCCGGTGGAATTTCAGTTGGCCGGAATCAACCAGGTGCAGATGAAAGAGCAGATCGGGTTGAACTTTGCGGCCGCGCTGCGCGCCTTCCTGCGGCAAGACCCGAACATCATCCTGGTGGGGGAGATTCGGGACTTCGAAACGGCGGAAATCGCGGTGAAGGCGGCATTGACGGGGCACTTGGTATTGTCCACGCTGCACACGAATGACGCGCCGTCGACGATCAGCCGGTTGATGAATATGGGGATCGAGCCATTTCTTGTGGCCACGTCGGTGAACCTGATTTGCGCGCAGCGCTTGGTGCGGCGCATCTGCGTGAACTGCAAGGAAGAGCTGGAAGTCCCGCAGCAGGCGCTAATCGATGCGGGATATACGCCGGAAGAAGCCAAGACAACGAAAATTTATCATGGCAAGGGCTGCTCCACGTGCAACAAAGGCGGTTACAAAGGCCGCACGGGTTTGTACGAAGTGATGGAGATTAACGACGAGTTACGCGAACTGATTCTGGTTGGAGCATCGGCATTGGAGCTGAAGAAGAAGGCCATGGAGCAGGGCATGCTTACCTTGCGCCGCAGCGGACTGGTGAAAGCAGCGCTGGGCCAGACGACCATGGAAGAGGTTTTGCGCGAAACGGTACTGTAGGCCGGAGAGGAAGCGACTATGGCGGGCATAACACTAAGCGAACTTCTGAAGAAGATGATCGAGATGGGAGGCAGCGACCTCCACATCACCACGAACAGTTCGCCGCGAGTCCGCGTACACGGGCGGCTGCGTCCCCTGGACATGCCGCCGCTGACGGCGGCAGACACCAAGTCTTTGGCGTATAGCGTGTTGACGGATGCGCAGAAGCACCGGTTCGAAGAGAACCTGGAGCTGGACTTTTCCTTTGGATTGAAAAACCTGGCGCGTTTTCGCGGAAACGTATTCAACCAGCGAGGCGCGGTGGGAGCGGTGTTTCGTACCATTCCGTGGGAAATTAAGGGATTTGACGCCCTGGGTTTGCCTACGGTGGTGAGAGGTTTGTGCGATAAGCCGCGCGGTCTGGTGCTGGTGACGGGGCCAACGGGATCGGGGAAGTCCACCACCTTGGCGGCGATGTTGGACAAGATTAATGCCGAGCGCGAAGAGCACATGATCACGATCGAGGACCCGATCGAGTTCTTGCACAACCACAAGAAATGCCTGGTAAACCAGCGGGAAGTGCACGCGGACACGCATTCGTTTGCCAATTCACTGCGCGCCGCGCTTCGCGAAGACCCGGACGTGGTGTTGATCGGAGAAATGCGCGACCTGGAAACGATTGAGTCCGCGCTGCGCATTGCGGAAACCGGCCACCTGACGTTCGCAACGCTGCACACCAACTCCGCGTCGTCCACCATCAACCGTATTATCGACGTGTTTCCGGCACACCAACAGCCACAGATCCGCGCGCAACTCTCCATGGTGCTGGAAGGAATTCTTTGTCAGGCGCTTCTGCCGCGTTCGGACGGGCGCGGGCGCGTGATGGTGATGGAAGTGCTGGTGCCCACGCCGGCGATCCGCAACCTGGTTCGCGAAGATAAAATCCACCAGATTTATTCGGCGATGCAGACGGGCACGGGACAGACGGGCATGCAGACGTTCAACCAAGGCCTGGCGAACGCGTATTTCGCCAAGCTGGTGACTTTGGATATGGCGCTATCGCGTTCGTCGAATCCGGATGAACTGCAGGACATGATCAATCGCGGCGTGGCGACCTCGCCGTCGATGGGCAAGACCCCGGGGAACAAGACACCAGTGGCGGCAAAACGCTAGGATTTCGAATCACGGAAACAGTGAGGGACTGAAGGGATGTCGATCGCTGTGGAGGAAAAGCAATGAAGACCTTTACCTATAAAGGAACGAATCGCGCGGGGACGGCGGTCGCCGGGGAAATGGCGGCGAACAACAAGACGGAACTGCAGACCATGCTGCGCCGCCAGTCGATCACGCCCACGAAAATGTCGGAGAAGGGCAAAGAATTCAATTTGCCTACCTTCGGCGGTGGCGTGACCCCCAAGGAATTGGCGGTGTTCACGCGGCAGTTCTCGGTGATGATCGATGCCGGGTTACCGCTGGTGCAGTGCCTGGAAATCCTTGCGAGCCAGCAAGAGAACAAGGTGTTCCAGAAAGTGCTGACGGGGACGCGAGGATCGGTGGAAGGCGGGAGTACGCTATCCACGGCGATGAAGGCATATCCGAAAGTGTTCGACCCGTTGTACTCGAACATGGTGGAAGCCGGGGAGACGGGCGGTATTTTGGACACGATTTTGCAACGGTTGTCGACGTACATTGAGAAGAACGTGAAGCTGAAGCGCGCGGTGAAGTCGGCGATGGTGTACCCGATCGGGGTGTTGAGCATCGCGGCAGCGGTCATCATTTTGTTGTTGTGGAAAGTGGTGCCGATCTTCTCGACGTTGTTTGCCGGCTTGGGTGTTGATTTGCCGCTGCCGACCAAGATCGTGATTGGGTTAAGCAACTTCGTCGGCAGCATCTTCGGTTTGCTGGTGGTGGTGGCTGTTGTTGGGGCTCTGGTACTCCTGAAAGCGTGGTACGGCACGACCGGCGGCCGCATGGCACTAGATACGGTGGTTCTAAAGGTCCCGGTAGTTGGGATTTTGATGAGGAAGATCGCGGTTGCCCGGTTTACACGCACGCTGGGTACGCTCATTTCCTCTGGCGTACCGATTCTGGAAGGGCTGGACATTACCGCGAAAACGTCGGGAAATGCGGTGGTGGAGAAGGCGTTGTTCCAGGTACGCAAGTCCCTGGAAGAAGGCAAATCGCTAACCGAGCCGCTCAAGGAATGCGATGTATTTCCTGGAATGGTGACACAAATGATTAGCGTTGGCGAACAGACCGGTGCGATGGATGCGATGTTGTCCAAGATCGCCGACTTCTATGAAGAAGAAGTGGATGCTGCGGTGAAGGACCTCCTGACCGCCCTCGAACCGGTTATGATCGTGTTCTTGGGCGTGGTCGTTGGCGGCGTGGTCATTTCGATGTATTTGCCGCTGTTCTCTTTGATCGGCAAACTGAGCAGCCACTAAGCAGCCAGCATTCTGGAAATGGAGGACAGGTGAACGTCGCCGGTCCTCCATTTTTCTGTTTCGTCGGGAAATTCCGGCGAGGGGCTGGCCCCTCGTGGTCGCTCTTCCCTGCCTGTGGGACGCCTTGGGACACCTGACTAATGAGAAACCCGCTTAAACGTGGGCTTTTACCGGTGGCTCACATTCTGTTTAAGATGGTGGTAGGGAAGGGTGGTTGTGCGGCCGGCTTTGCCCGATGGAGCATACCTTCAATCGTCGCGAATGGTTAGAGTGGCTTACCCGAGTGCGGCTGCTGCTGATCGGGCTGATCCTCGCGGTGGGCGTAGCCTGGCCGCAGTATGTTCCCTCGGCCACCTCACCGCGCTTTTTTCTTCCGATCGTGATTCTGTGGATAACCATCAGCATTTTGCACCTGATTCTGGTGCGGCTGATGCCGGGAAACGTGTGGTTGGGGGCGTTGCAGGTGTCCTGCGACGTGGTGATGATCACGGGCATCGTGTATGCCACGGGGCTGCAGGACAGTTATTTCACGTCGCTATATTTGCTGGTGATCATCGTGGCCAGCATTCTGTTTTCGCGGCGGGTGGCATTTATTACCGCGGGGTTCTGCCTGGGTGCGTTGGTGTTGATGACGGTGCTGGTGAACAACGGCGCGCTGCCCCGGAGTTCACTGGCGGCGCCGACGACCGAAGGCGTACGGATGTGGTTCCTGAGCAATACCTTCGGGTTTCTGGCGGTGGCGTATTTGGCGAGTTTGCTGGCGCAGTCGTTGCGGCGCAAAAGCACCGAACTGGAAGAGAAAAGGGAAGAGCTGCTGGAGTTGCAGGATTTCACGTCGGACATCATTCATTCCATGCGCGGAGGTTTGGTGACGACAGACCTCGAAGGGCGTGTGGTGCTGTTGAACCGCACCGGGGAAGAAATTCTGGGGCGGTCGTTCGCGGAGATACGAGGACGCGACCTGAGGGAAGTGAGCCCGGATTTCTGGCTGTCGGACATGTCGTCGATCCCGGACAAACTTTCGCTGCGGCGGGAGATTGAGATCCAGGCCGCAGGTGGCCAGAGGCGATTTGTGGGCATCTCGGTTTCGCCCCTGCGGACGCGGGAGGCCTCGCGAAGCGGATACGTGTTCAATTTCCAAGACTTGACCGAACTGCGCCGCTTGGAACAGGAAGTGGCCACGAAAGAACGCATGGCCGCGGTGGGCCGGCTCTCCGCGGCCATTGCGCATGAAATCAGACAGCCATTGACGGCGATGTCGGGAGCGGTGAAAGAGTTGGCGCGGCTGGTGCCGCTGGAAGAGGACGAGAAGCACCTGGTGAACATCGTCAGCCGGGAATCGGAGCGTCTGAACCACATCATCACGGACTTTTTGAATTATTCACGGGAAAAGTCCTACGTGTTTCAAGATGCCGACGTGCGCTCGCTGCTGGACGAGACGTTGCTGCTGATTGAGAGGAAGCCCGGGGTAGAGAAGCAGTTTCACATTGTACGGGCATTCAACGGAGAAGAGGTCAAGGCGCACGTCGATCCCAACAAGATCCGGCAAGTGTTCTGGAATTTGTGCGACAACGCGCTGCGAGCCATGCCTACTGGCGGCACCCTGACGGTGGGCATAGAGCAGGTTGCGAATTGGTTGCGCATTTCGTTCCGGGATACCGGGATTGGGCTGGATCCGTCACAACGCTCGAAGATTTTTGAGCCGCTGCAATCGAATTTCGAAGGTGGGACGGGTTTGGGGCTGGCCATCGTGTATCAGATTGTGCAGGCCCACAGTGGAAGAATCACCGTATTCAGCGAAAAGGAAAAAGGCGCGGAGTTTGTCGTAGAGCTACCTCGCCTCGAATGAGGACCTATGCAAGGCATAAAAGCCCCTGCAAGAGAGGCAGGCCGCGACATGGCGCACATTCTCGTTGTCGATGACGAGAAATCCATCTGCGAGCTGCTGGAAATCACCTTTCGCAAGGAAGGTCATCGCGTGGAAGTAGCGCACAGTGTCGAGGCTGCCAAGCGCAAACTGGAAAGTTCCCTCTACGACATCATTATTTCCGATGTGCGCATGCCCGGAGCCACCGGCCTGGAACTTCTGAAATTGACCCGCGAGATCGCGCCGGACTCTTATTTCGTGCTGATCACCGGTGTGCCGACGCTGGAAACGGCAATTGCGGCGGCGAATGAAGGAGCAAACCGGTATGTGATTAAGGACCACGACCTGGTCGATCAGTTGCGCGCGGCCGTCCGCGAAGTTTCTGAGAACCTGAAATGGAAGAAAGAAGCCGGCTATTTGCGGCGGGAATTGCGGCGGCTGACCGGGCTGGACAACATCGTGGGGCAGAGTCCCAAGATGAAAGCGATCTTCGATCTGATCCAGACGATCGCGCCGCAAAGCAGCCGCGTGCTGATCACCGGGGAGAGCGGGACGGGAAAAGAGCTGGTGGCGCGCGCGATACACGAGAACAGTCCGCGGTCATCGACCCCGTTCATCACCATCAATTGCGGAGCGTTTCCGGAGACGCTTCTGGAATCGGAACTGTTCGGCTACGTGAAGGGCGCGTTTACGGGCGCGAATGAGAATCGTCGAGGCCTATTCCAAGCGGCGCATGGCGGCACCTTGTTTCTGGACGAAATCGGCAACATGAACCTGGCCATGCAGGTGAAATTGTACCGCGTGTTGCAGGAAGGGAAGGTGCGGCCGCTGGGAAGCACCGAAGAGATCGATGTGGATGTGCGTGTGATCGCCGCCACGAATCGCGACCTGGAAAAAGCCATTGCGTCGGGAGAGTTCCGCGAAGACCTGTTCTACCGCTTGAGCGTAATTCCGTTGCATCTGCCTTCGCTGCGGGAGCGCCGCGAGGACATTCCGCTGCTGGCGCGCCATTTCCTGGAGAGCTTTCGGAAAAGCATGGACAAGCCTATCGAGGCTATTTCGCCGCAGGCCATGAGCCGATTGGAGACATACGACTGGCCGGGTAATGTTCGGGAACTGGAAAACACCATTGAGCGCGCGGTGGCGCTGGAAAGTGGATCGGAAATATCCACTACCGTCCTTCCGGACCGCATCTCCGGAGCGAGCGTTGCGGCGGTCGCTCTTCCCGGCGAGGCGGCGGCCTCTGTTTTTCCCGCCGGAGGAATCGATTTCGATGGAGTTATGGCTGAAACCGAGAAACGTTATCTGCGGGCTGCGCTGGAGAAGGCCGATGGCATTCGGACGCTATCTCCGGGCTGCCCTCGAAAAGCGACGGCGTCACGCGGCGGAACTCCTGAAAATCAGCTACCGCTCGTTTCGGCATCTGGCCAAGAAACACAACTGTAGCGAAACTGCTATGGAAGGTTGCTGTCGCCTTTGTTTAACCCTTTGGTCACAGTACAGGCGAGTAGAGGTTGCGCTTGGCCCACGCCTGCCTCGAATATGGAGACGGGGAACGCAATCGTCTCTTCCTTGCTAAAGGTAAGCCATCACACTTGAAGCGCTACGACTATCGCCGTCTATTGTTAGGGATTGCTGTGGTGGCGCTACTGCTATGGCTGTCCAGTCGTAAATCTTTGTTCGCGGACACTCTCTCGTCCCCGTTTTTGGCCATTGCACTGTTCAGTGTATTCCTCATCATGCTGCGAACCAGGACCTCTTGGAGGGAAATCTCGGCAGTTGCAGCTGTCTTCCTGGCGCTTGCTGCATTCAATTTACGCATCTTCGGTTTCGTAGCCACCTGGCCCGTCTGGGCGTCTTTTCTGGGAATCGCCGGCCTTGCTGGGCTCGCTTTTCGTGTCATCTGGTCCAAGGGTGCAGAACGGCGCCTTGCCGCTTGGACATTGGGGCCGGCCTTCCTGTTTGTCGCGTCGGAATGGGTGGCAAGTTATTTCCTGGAGTGGACTGAAAAAGCTCATCCCAAAGTGTTGGATCTTTATCTTTATTCGTTCGACGCCAGCTTGCACGTGCAATTGCCTTTCGTAGTTGGTCGTTTGTTTGCCCAATTTCCCAGTTTGGCGGTGATCAGTTTTCTTGTCTACATTGGACTTCCGATCGCGATTGGGTTGACCTATGCGGGCTGTCTCATGCGTGATCGTGGGAATGCTCTGCCCGCGCTGGTTGCATTTCTGGTTGCCGGGCCGCTGGGCATACTCTTCTACAATCTCCTTCCCGCGCTTGGCCCCATTCATGTATTCCTTCGCGATTTTCCCTGGCACCCTCTTAGCTATGAACAGGGTTCCCGCCTGTTCCTAGAGCCGATCGCACTTGCCGGTCCGCGAAACGCCATCCCCTCGTTACACGCAGCTTGGATCTTTCTTGTGTTTTGGTATGCACGGAATCTCTCGCTCGCAGAAAGGATGGTTGCCGGAATATTCGTTTTATTGACGCTTAGTGGAACGCTTGGAACCGGAGAGCACTATTTCGTGGATATCGTGGTGGCCGTTCCATTCTCAGTTCTGGTGATTGTGATCGCGGACCTAGTAACGGGTCGCGGGTGGCGTACCGTAACCTTTCCGCTGATTGCCAGCCTGTGCCTGATGGTATTGTGGATTGCTGCTCTGCGCTCTGCTTCAAAACTCTTCTGGCTCTCTCCGGTGATACCATGGGGCGCCTGTTTGGCGACATTGTTCGTATGCATTCTGGCTTGTAAACATTTACCGGGTTTATCTGCAGGCACAGAAACCATCCCACTTGAACTCGAATCAGTTCTTCGCTCCGATGCGTGCTCGGCATCGACGATGATATCGACCGAGTAGTGAGTGGTCGAGCAGGACTAATTCGGGGGATTTTGCAATTGCGCAATCCGTGAGCGCGCGCTGGTGAACTGCGGCGCGATGCGGAGAGCAGCCTGATAATCACGAACGGCGAAGTGTTTCTCCCCGCGCGCCTCGTGGCAACGGCCACTCCAAAACCAAGCTAATGGCGAAGGTGCGAGTTCGGCGGCCCGCGAAAAGCTCGCGAGCGCATTGTCGCTCTGCCCCAGTTGGAATTGCACCATTCCTCGACCGATATAACTGTTCACTTCGTCTGGGTTAATTTGAATAGCCGCATCAAATTGCTCCATTGCTTCGGCATACTGCTTGCGCCCCAGGTACAGTGCCCCGAGAGTGTTACGAGTCTGCCCTAATTCCATCGGATCACACATTCGTGGCAGGGATAGTGAATATTGCATCAGTGCTTCATCCGTTCGATTCTCGCGCTGCAGCACGGTCGCAAGATCGTAGTGAGCCACTCCCAAGTCAGGCGAATATTGGATGGCGTTTCGAAAGTGGGCCTCGGCAAGACCGTCGTGATCTTGATCGGCAAGAGCTTCGCCAAAATTCAGCTCCGCTAGGCCATTTTCAGTTGCGACTTCGAGTATATAAAAAAATAGTTTATGGCTGTTTCTCGAGTAGCCGATCTGGACCATGGTAATCGAAGCATAAGCAATTACGATTCCAGTGGAGAGAGCGGCGAGCAAGGTCTGGGAAACCCTTGAACCCAGGCCTTCAGACGCCGCCCAGACCAGCAGAACAAAAAGCCCGATCAGCGGAATGTATCCATATCGATCCGCCATAGCCTGGCGGCCCACTTGGAGGATTCCAATTACCGGAAGCAAGCTGATGAGATACCAGCCCCAACCGACAAGCAGGTAGCGATGCGCACGCCATCGCCAGCGAATGAAGGAGAATGCGAGAATGCCCACCGCACAAAGGGAAACTACCAAGAGAGAGAGTCGTCCTTGTGGGCGAGGATAGAAGACCGCAAGGCCCGCGGGCCAGACTTCTTAAACGGTGTACATGGCCTAAGAATGAATGGCGTTCTCGATTCGAAAGCGGAATGGAAGAACAGCCGTGCGACCGACCGCGCCCCCACGAAGCTGGCTGACGATTGTGATGACCGCGCTGGCTGTGGCCAGGAGAAATAACGGAACTTTCTCAAATAGGGATTTTCCGGCGGAGGAGAGGAACGCGCTTCAAGCAGTGTCCTGATCTGGCAAGGGGATGCGTTGAAGGGGCCAACAGTCCAGAAGTATGAGGAGGCAGGGCAGAGTGATGATCATGGGCTTGCACATCAGGCCCATGGCGAAGAAAAGGCAGACCAGCAGATAGCGCGATAAAGATTTCGTTTCCACGTAGGCCGCATAGGCGCCAATCGCGAGAAAGAAAAATAAAGTGGAGAGAACCGACTTGCGCTCGGCAACCCACGCCACGGTCTCGACGTTAATGGGATGAATCGCAAAAAGTGCCGCGACCAGCAAGCTTCGGCCGCGGTAGCCGGTTGCAAAGTAAAGAAGCAAAAAGAGCAGAAAAGAATTACAAGCGTGCAGGAACATACTCATGAAATGATGTCCTGCGGGATCGGTGCCGAAAGCCTGAACATCAGCCATGTGGGAGAGCCAGGTCAGCGGATGCCAGTTCGCTTCCGAAGTAGTCGTGAAAGCCCAACGAATGTTTGGAAGCGAGAGTCCCTGCTGAACTTGAGAATTCTGCGTGACATATCCCGGATCATCATAGTTTACAAAATCATTCTTGAGGGTGCGCCCGTAGACCAGGAGTGTGAAGAAAAACAGTCCTACGCAAGCCGCCAGGACCTTCTTGTTCAAGCCTGGGGGAAGATTGTCGCCGAGGGGAGGGAAAGAGCTGCCCACCATGCGCGTCACTTTTCCACGAGCTGGTAATGTGCTTGCGGAACGCCGGAGGGTTTTTCGGTAAAATGCGGAATTTCGCCAGGTGAGATTTCTGAAAGCGGAATTGAAGGCATGTGGCCAACACGCCGAATCCGTACTTCACGCTTCGCCGGAAACTGATCGAGGAAGCCTCGACGAAATACCGTGTCGGGCAGGAGATCTCGCCAATGCGATACCCAGCAAAGATGATTTGCGCGAGCATCTGATTGTCGAAGACGAAATCGTCGGCGTTGACCTCAAGCGGCAAGGCTTCCAGACTTGGCGGGAAGAGGCGCGATAGCCGGTGTGATACTCGGAAAGTTTGTAGTCGAGGAGAATATTCTGGAAGAAAGTAAGCAGGCGGTTGGCAACATTCTTGTAAACCGGCATGCCACCCTGGAGGGCTCCCACTCCGAGAATGCGAGAACCCAGTGCCACGTCGTATACGCCATACGCCAGCATGCCGGCAAGGGAGACGATCAGTTTGGGCGAATATTGCGTGTCTGGGTGTACCATGATGACGATATCGGCGCCCCGTCTCAACGCTTCGCGATAACACGTTTTCTGGTTGCGCCCATAACCGAGATTTTTCAGGTGAACCAGAGTGACCAGGCCTAGGCTTTTGGCCAAATGGGCCGTGTCGTCCACGCTCCCGTCATCCACTAGAATCACTTGGTCCACAACCTCGAGAGGAATATCCGCATAGGTTTGCACCAGGGTCTTTTCGGCCTGGTACGCCGGCATGACCACGACGATTTTCTTGCCGTTCAACATTGCGGTAGAAGGCCCCCGTTTCCGTTCGGGATGAGGCAGAATAGCTTTTGAAAGTGTTGCGTTAGCCTTCGGCACGCAATGGGACCTGCTAGCTGTTAGCGAGCGACCTCATACCGCCGAGGAGTGATAGCCAGCCGGCTTGCAAAAGCCGGCTGGAATAGTTTTTGCCAGAGCCAACGCAGTTGGCTCCGGCGATGTCGGCTGGTAACCTTCGATTGTTCACGTTCGGAGGTGTTCTATGACCGACTATGCCACTTTACTCCGGGACCATGTGACACTCAAAGTCCGCTCCATCGATCGCATCTTCCTGCAAGCCTACGTTCCCAACCTGCAGACCGTCGGTCTGGTGTGCCGCTTCCTCCGTTGGCAGCGAAACTTCAGGATTCCCTCCTCTGCGGCCTTTGGCCAAATCGGCGAGCAATATACCAAGGCCATCGATCGCTTTGCCGCACAACGGAACATTCCCCGGGTGCAGTTCAGGAAGGGACAAGACAAAGAGGAACTGGTTCGCCCTTATTTGCAAGCCGCAGCGAGAGCGGGCCAAGATCGCGTGGTCCTGATCGGAACGGCCCAAGAGAGAGCCTCGGTCTGGCGCTCTTAGCCGCGCAAAGGACAGGAAAAGGCTGTCCATCCCCACATGGATTGGGGCCGGCAGATGGCCTACCTCAACCATTTCTATTTTTACCTTTGGGATGCCGAATGGGGTGCTACGTTCTGCAAGACCAACGCCTATGCTCCCTTTCCGATTTGGCTTTGGCTGAATGGGCATGAATGGGCCAAACGGCAGCTAGAGAAAGCCGCGATTCACTATGAGGCTCTGGATAACGGTTTCCGTTCCTGTGCCGACCCCGTCCGCCTGCAGAAGATTTGCGATAGCCTGGGCCGCGGCGGAGGTCCGGAGTTTCTTGGCACGATGGCTTCTCCGTCTGCCTTCTCCGTTCACCCCAACGGAGCTCCAAGGCGATTACGGGTACGAACTGGCCTTCCGCCAGTTGGAGGTATCCGAGACCTGCGTGTTCGATCGGCCGCAAGCCGGTCGTATGTGGTTTGAAGGAGTTATTCGTGATCACCTGGACGTAGGGCGACCGGATCAGATGGCCCTGATTTTCCAACGGCGGGTTACACGCTGCACCCCAGGCCGGTTCCGGACCCGAGTGGTGAACCGGGGAGTCAATCCTAGCCCCAGTTTACGAGTTATTTCAAGGGCGCCTCGGAATTAGTTGTTGACGAACGATTTACAACTGGGGCGTTCTATGCCCTAAACCGCGTTTTTTTGAGATGGGAGCCCGAGTATTTCGATCAGTTTCTCCTGGGTCTCATCTCGTTTGGTCAGCACCACTTGTTCAGCGCCGGGTTTGCTAGCGCGCTTGGCCGAGTAGACGTTAATCACCTGGCGGATCTGGCCCAGGTTTTTCAGCAAACCGCTCATCGATAAGCGCAAACCGGCTTGGCGTGCTCGCCGCCACAGCAGCGCTCGGAGCAGCACCGCAATCGTGCAATACAGTCCGTGGACTTGGATTTTGCTGTCGGTCCAGTGGTGCAGTGGCCACCAGGCACCAATGTGCCGGTCTTTCATCTCATGAAAAATTTCCTCGATCACAAACTGGCTCCGATAGGCCCGGATGACTTGCACATCGCTCCATTCCTTGTGATCGGTAATCAGCAGGGTTTTGCCCAGGTAAGTATCCCTTAATTTCTGCTGCGCGGCGGGAGCGGCTTGATAGCTCAACTGAGGCACGGCCCCCGAGTTTAGCGTGACCGTGATCTGAACCAGTTGGCGCAAATGCTGCCGGTGAAGAATCTGCTCGCACTTGCGCTGCACCGATTCCCGGGTCGGTGCTATGCCTCCCTTAATGAGGCCGGCGGCTCGCTCTTCCAGGTTTCGCTGCACGCAGGCCAGTTGGCTCAGCGCCTTGGCCAGATCGTTCTGCACGGTGGCCCATTGGCGATCAAACAAGTTCTGGTTGTAAGTCATGACCAAGGTGCGCTCTTTTCCATACACCACCTGCTGGGTACGCCAGCTCTTCGTCCCTTCCCAACCGGGCTCCGTGGCGGGCTGCCAGCGGGCATCCTGGTTGGAAACGGTTGCCAAATCGGGATGCTCATCCAGTTTGACCGAGCCCACATAGGGCAGTTCCAGAGTGTCCAGCAAAGCGAAGTTGTCTGCCGAGTTATTTCCCTTGTCGAAGATGAGCGTCGGTTTCCTCCCGGCCCAGCTGGAACCAGCCCGCTCTTGGAGCCAACGCTGAAACTTCTCCAACACCTGCGGAAACTGTTTTGCATCGTTGCGGTTGCCCTCATAAACGTCGTAAAAGAGCGGCAGGTGTCCATCGGTCGTGCAGAACAGCGCATAGCTGACTTGCCGAAGATTGGATCGCCCTTGCTTGTTCTTGCCCCGTTTGGCCAGTTGGCTTTGAAGATTGAAAGTGTCGATGAAGGTGTAGAAGTTGGTGCCGTCATAACAGATCTGTGACAATGCGATCTGCTCCCGTTGCAAGACGGCAGCGATGAGTTGCTGCCAAATGGCCTGGGCGGTCTCGGGTGGGATGCGCTCCATGTGATCCCAGAAATGTTGGGAAGTCAGTTGTGCCGCCGAAGCCTCGGGCCAAACGCGCGGCAGGGACGTGCCGGAAACCCAATCCCACATCGCTTGTTTGCTGACCGGTTCGCAAGCGCGGTTGATCGCGGCCAGGCGGAGGTAATCACCGGTGCTCAGCCCCTGGGCGCGCTTAGGGCATAGTTGATTGACGTGCTCGACGACTTGGGCTCGGTCCGCCTCGCGCCAGAGGGCCTGCGGCAAGCCCCAGTCCAGGACCACGGCGTATTCGGGAGCGGGGCCAGTGCCCTGAACGGCTTGGGCAAGGTCTTCGAGTTTCCCGAGATATTTTTGGGAAAGGCGACGGCACTTGCCGTTTTTCCACCCCCACTGAGAGAGGTAATAATAGGTGCGGCCATGGATGGACTTGGCTTCGAGTCTTTGCATGTGGCGTCAGGTTTAAGGTCCTTTATATTTAGGGCATAGTAGTAGCGAAAGTCAAGCGAAAAAGTGCATTTTATTGGGAAGAACATACGATTTTAGAAGCAGATATTTAGGGCATAGCACTACGTGCGAGTAAGTGCCTCCACTAAAAAGACTTACGCGGAAAGGATTACGCTAACTCGTAAACTGGGGCTAGGCTGTGTTGCTATTACAAGTCCGCCCGTCTCAGACAATACTTCAAAGAGGGCCAGGCCCTGCGAACGGAGACGGTAATCTGTGAAACCCAGGACTTCGGAATCGGGCGTCGGGTCTGTGCTGAGAATTGGGAAGCCCTGCGGCAGTCGGGGAATCCGCGAACCGGAGCCTGTGTGAGGCCGAGGCGGCGCGCGCGACCTGCTCCCGATGTAGCCACGTTTTGTCATGTGACCGGACCCTCCACTACCGAGGACGGCCTTTATGCTTCAGCACTGCGTTTTGGCGAACCGCGGGTGATGGCGGTGCTGGATGCTTTGGTCGGGTTCGTCTATTTAGTGGCCGGCTTTGCCAACCGGCAACTGGTGGAGCGAGTGGGGGCGTTGTTACATGCGCCGTACGGTTGCCGGCAAGCCACCTACGATCTACGTCGGCTCAAGCGAAAGAGTTGATTGAAAAAATCCCCCAGGCGCACCGCTATCGCTTGACCAGCCTGAGCCGCCGAGTGGCCGTGCTTTTCACCAAGGCCTATGAGCGCGTACTCGCTCCTGGCTTGAGCGCTCTCGATCTCCAACTTCCGGTAGACCTCATCGAAAGGAGTGAATCAGCCGCAGCTAGTGCTGCTTCGATCGAGCTCTCGACGTCTACATCCAGCAACAGATGCTCGCGGCGTGAAATGAAATCAATCAATGAAGAAATCACCTCAACAGAAGAAGCCACTCAAGGCGCTTTACGAGTCAATACGGATTCACCGCTCGACTCAACCTAGGTCCCCGCAGGGACGTGCCAGAACGGCCAGCGTCGAACACGCCGAGGGCTGATCGCTTCGAGCGACTCACAAGGCAGCGCTCCTTGAAATATCAGGAGCACGTCGCACTGCGGACTCGTTCCAAGACTTGACCATTTCGTGAACTTTTTTCTGAGCAAGTTAGACAGTTGCCTAAGGAAGTACGACTGTCCGGGCGCGGAGGCGGGATTGACAGTTTCTGGCAGTTCGGCAATGACTGTTTTTGGCGTTTGGGAGGGTTTCGGTAAGAATGGTCCTGCCAATTGTGCAACGATAGACTGCTAAGAAGCTATAACTGATGTATTGTCAAAGAGATGCAAGATAAGAGGACTTTTTACACGAGTTTTCTCAAACTGGCCTCGATCGTGCAAAAGCTCTTGCTAGCGCCCAGTAAAGGTAGCGCTGTTCATCTATGTCCTATCCTCGGTCTGATTGTCCCGACAGTCACTCCCTCCGGGTCTATCGGCGCGCTCAGACCAAACTAAAACTCTCAAGGAGATCACATGCAGAAACAGAAGGGTTTCTCTCTCATTGAATTGCTGATCGTCGTGGCGATCATTCTGATCATCGCGGCTATCGCTATTCCAAACTTGCTCAAGGCGCGCATTTCCGCCAACGAGTCTTCCGCAGTTGGCTCGCTCCGCACCTTGACTACCGCGAACACTCAGTATGCGGCTCAGTGTCCCGAACTGGTTTCCCCGCCGGCTTGGCGAACATTGGCCCTGGTGTAGGCAACTGCGCCACTGCGGGTATCATCGACGCCCTGCTGGTAACCGGTCTTAAGAGCGGCTACACTTTCGTCTACACGATCACTGCGGCAGGACCCTCAGCTATCAACTACACGATAACCGCCAATCCGATCACCGCGAGCGTAACCGGTCAGCGTATTTTCTTCACCCACAAGATCGGCGTTATCCACTAGCCAATCCAGGCGCGGCAACTGTTGGCAGCGCGTCCGGCTGCAGTAAATTGAAGTATTCTTAGAAAGGGGTGGGCTTAGAAGCTTTCCCCTTTTTCTTTTCTTGTCAGTACTGAGACAGTTTCTGTAGCCACGACGATAAAGTTTGAGTCTTGAATTTTTCTCCTGCGGATCGTTGCGAGAGAAAAAACAGTGACGCGATTCATGGTTGCGCGTATACACGTCTGGACACCAAACAAATGCCAATGGCCCCGAGCCTATTTCTCGGGATTCTGCAATTGATCCAGCTGGGAACGGGCGATGACGAACTGCGGCGCAATGCGAGAGCGGTCTGGTAAGCGCGAATTGCGAGGTCCTTCTCACCCCGCGCCTCGTGGCAGCGACCAGTCCAAAACCAGGCTAAGAGAGAAGGCGCAATTTCGGCCGCCCGCGAGAAGCTCGCTAAAGCTTTGTCAATTTACCCCAATTGAATCGCACCATTCCCCCCATAACTCAGTTTTAGGTAAGCCACTGGTTCGACCAGTGAGACTCGAAAAGGTTTGACCGTTCCGGAGCATAACATCCTCCCCAAGTGGCTTGATGAGAACCAGACAGAAGGAGGATGTTATGTCGGAGCTTTATCAAAGCCTATCCCATTCGAAGTTGGGACTGCAAATACCATGTGGTGTTCGTTCCCAAGCGACGACGCAAAGTGCTCTTCGGCCAAACGCGTCGACAATTGGGAGAGATCTTCCACGCGTTGGCCCGGCAAAAGGAGTGCCAGATCATTGAAGGACATCTGATGCCGGACCATGTGCATATGTGTATCGCGATTCCTCCGAAGCACCCGGTCGCCTCGGTGATCGGATTTCTGAAAGGGAAGAGCGCGATCGCCATAGCCCGCCTGTGTGGCAAAGAGCGAATTTCACGGGCGAGCATTTCTGGGCCCGTGGTTACGCCGTGTCCACCGTCGGGTTTGAGTTGGAGCAAGTCCGCCAATACATCCGCGAACAGGAAGACGCGGATGGAACGGCGGACAGCTTCTGAATTCATCAACCAAGGCGCGCTTCAGCGCGACGCCTAAACTAACTGGACAACCGCCTTTGAGGCGGCCCCACTCATCAAGCCACCCGCTCTGCGGGGGGTGTCTGACTGTTCACCTCTTCAGGTTGAGTGATAGCCGAATCGAACGCGCCAAGCTTCTATACTGTTTGCGCTCCAGGTAGAGCACCCCGAGATTGTTGTGAGTTGCGCCAATTCCAACAGATCACTCAGTCGCAGCAGAGCTAGAATGTATTGCTCGAGTCCCTCGTCCGTGCGGTTCTAGCGCGGAAGCATGTCGCCAGATCGTAATGCGCCACGCCCAGATCGGACGAATACTGGATGGCATTTCGAAAATGAGCTTCCGCAAAGTCGCTGTCCTTGATCAGCTAGAGCCTCGCCAAAGTTCAATTCCGCCACGCCATTTCCAATCGTCACTTCAAGTGCATGCCCGAAGAGCTTGTAGCTGTTTCTCCAGTAGCCGATTTGCACCAGAGTCATGGAAACATAGGCAATTACGATGCCCGTGGAAAACGCAGCAAGCAGCGCCTGCAAAACCCGTGCGCCCATGCCGTCAGTCACCGCCCACACCAGCAAAACAACAACCCCAATCAGCGGAATGTACGCGCGTACCGATCAGCCACTGCTTACAGCCCACCTGCAGAATGCCAATTACGGAAGCAGCGTGATGAGATACCAAAGCCAGCCAACAATCAGATAGCGATCACGCACCACCCCCAACAAAGGACAGTGAAAGCGAGGATAGCGAGCGCACAAAAGAAGACGACGAGAAGCGAAAAGCAGCCTTGCGAGTGAGGATAGAAGACGGCAAGCCTTGCGAGCCAGAATCCTTTGACAATATACGTGACATACGAGTGAATGGCGTTCTCGAGGAGAAAAGAGAGTGGAAGAACTGCAGTATGACCGATAGCGCCTCCACGGTGCTAGCTCACGACGGTAATGACCGCGCTGGCAGTGGCGAGAAAAAACAGGCGGACTTTCAGCATAGCATTGGTGCAGAGAACGAGATTAAAAGACTCTCCTCTGCTCACTCTGCTCGCAGCTCAAGATCACTTCTGAACATCGGCGTCGTTCCTAGATGCAGATTTGTGAATCGCGACATAAAGGGGAGTCTTCACAAGTCTGCGGAGAATGAGGGACTGACGTTTTAAGGCACTTCGCAGTGACACTTTATGTCATTTCCAACGGGAAAGTGGCGCGCAGATTGCGGTCGAAAGTCAGGAAAACCGCCATAAACTTGGCTAAGTAGATTAATGTGCGGATTGTGGACATTCTGGACTTTTGTACAAGCCTTGCTAGCTCTGGCCACTCGCTTGCACTTCTCCTGGGCGTGCTCTGGCACAATACTCAGGTCAAATCTCTCAAGGAGATCTCATGAAGAAGCAGAA
Organism: Candidatus Acidiferrales bacterium; assembly: GCA_963804635.1. GTDB lineage: Bacteria > Acidobacteriota > Terriglobia > Acidiferrales > UBA7541 > Acidiferrum. The sequence goes on along the minus strand of CAWDRK010000031.1, from coordinate 41,537 downwards.
GGGTTTCTCTCTTATCGAATTGCTGATCGTCGTGGCGATCATTCTGATCATCGCGGCTATCGCCATTCCGAACTTGCTCAAGGCGCGCATTTCGGCCAACGAGTCCTCCGCGGTTGGCTCGGTCCGCACCTTGACCACGGCTAACGTGCAATACTCGGCGCAGTGTCCCCGAACGGTTTTCCTGCTGCGCTGGCGAACATTGGTCCTGGCGCGGGCACCTGCGCTGCCGCCGGTATCATCGACGCAGTGCTCGTGACGGGCGTGAAGAGCGGCTACACCATCGTCTGGGCGGCTCTCCGGCAACGGCATCACACCACGTACCTGTTCACCGCGAACCCGCTTACAGCGGGCACGACCGGTCAGCGTATGTTCTGCTCGGTCAAGATGGCGTCATCCACTACAATCACGGGCCCGGCAACCGTCGGTGGCGACCCGCATTGCAGTAAACAGAAGTATTCTTGACGAAAGAGGGGAAAGCCTAGGGGCTTTCCCCTTTTTCTTGTGTGCCGAGCACGTTCGAACATTTGGAGGTGCAAGTCCTCGACCCGACCTGATGGAGGTGAAGAGTTAGCGAAGCGCAAGGTGAAATAACACTCGCCGCGAGGCGGGGCCTGAAAGAAGCGCGCAGCAAAAACGCGAGCCTATGAACAGACCGGATAAGAGACCTACGGTGGCGAGCAATCGAGCTATTGATTGCGAAGCACATATCCATCAATCTCACCAGTGGTAAATCCGGTGGCCGTGCGTCGAAGGCGGTCGAACTTACCTCGGGAGATCTGCCACATCTCACGGAATTGTGACTAAGGGTGAAGCGATTCACCTCGATCGTGTCGCAGAAGTCAGCAGAGCGCAGAGTAGGTCATGTCGTCGGCAAGGCTTCCAAGGAACTCCTCGTATGTTAATTCTAGTTCGCGTTCAAGATGAGACTAACTATCCAGGCCATGCAGTATGCTGCGTAAGCACTCGTGGTCCGCAGCCAATTGGCGTAAGCCGCGTTCCAGTTGGCCAGTCACGCTGGCCAATCGGAAAAGACCCGGTTGGGAATTCTTTTTCCCGCACTTCATCCCACACGTGTTCTTGCGGGTTCAATTCCGGCGCATAGGCTGGCAGACGCAGCAAGCGGATGTTGTCAGGTTCGCGGTTGCCACGTGGGACTGCTCCGTCGATGACCATGACGATGAACTCGCGGGGATGCGCGAGGCGCTTGTGACAGTAGTCTCCCATACGTTCCGTGTTCATCTTCGGGCAATCATCCAATCCAACTCTCCCTCGATCGGCTCACCCCGCCGTAGACGTAGACAAACTGGCGCTCGTAGCCATTGTTCACCACAGGTCGCTCCGGTGTCGGAGCCCAGCAACGCCGGATTCGGACCATGCGCCCAAACCGCGCCTCGTCTTGAAACATCAGCCGTTCGCGGCGGTCTCGCACCTCTTCGGTTTCAATAGGCTGCCAGCGTTTCGGGGTTTTTTTCCCACTCGGCCTGCGCTTCCGGATCGCTTTTGGGATGACGGGTGTCCGGTGCCACCTTCCGCCAACCGTGACGGGCTAGCAGTCGATACACCACCGAGGCTTTCACGGGTTGACCCAGTTTTTCCGCCAAAGCCGCTCGCAACGGGGAAACCACCAGTAGTCCACCGGCTCTGGCCTGTTCCAGCCATGGAGCCAGAAACTCTTCTTCTTCCGCCCATGTCAGCAGCGCATTGCGTCGCCCTCCCCAATTCCGCTGCTTGTCTCCGCTGAGGATACGTTTCCCGCTTTGTCGGAACTTGGACTGCAACCGCGCGACCGTCGCCCGTCCCACGCCCAGCAATGCTGCGGTCTCCGTCAGCGTCGTGTTCATCACCGCGGCAACAATACCGCCTGCGCTGCCCTCAATTCTTCCATGCTTCCTGCTTTGGCCACTGCCTTCCGCGCTCGTGCCACTGCTTTCGTATCCGTATGACGAGGTCTTGCCTGCCGCCATTGTGACATAATTAGTCTCATCTTAGCATTAGAATAAGTAGCCCGCTACGGAACTTAAACCCTTCCAAAGCCGGAGAAAGCCCATGGTTGGAGCGTCTAAACGGAGATCTCCCCCAAGCCATCACTCGCTTCAGGTGCAATTCGAAGAAGACCCGCTAACCGGAAGCATCAGCCTATCGCGGATGAGCAAGGAGTTGACGGCTTACCTGCGATGCTGGCTCGGATACTCCGGCGACTTGTCAAACGCCGTCGGTGCTGAAGAGCTCCGAGTCTGGCTACACCGTCGACTTCGCCCGGTGGTGTGGAAGCAATGGAAGCGTGGACGAACACGATACCGCGAGCTTCGCAAACGGGGTGTCAGTAAGGACCTGGCGGCGCAAACCGCCGGCAGTCCTCAGGGCCCGTGGCGCTCGCGAACTCGCCCGCTCTCACATTGCCTTGCCTACTGCCTATTTTTCACGCTCGGCTTTTTGGTAATGAGAAAATCACTTCGGTGACGACGACACATTCAACCAGACACTTCGACTTCCCTCGCAAGACAATCTTTGACCGTTTGGTTCGATTGTGTGCACACTTTGGCGCTCTCACGTATTTGCCTCTTTCAGTTACTTCACGAATCGTTCTTTACTGGGCGGATAAATCACGTATATTGTTATGTTTACGGGGACTGTAAATCTCCAGACGGATACGGATTGGCCCTCCAGGTGCTCTCTTTTAAAGAGAACGCTGAATCGAGTTGCGGGACTCTGATCCATGAAACCAAAGAAAACAAATGGATTTTCGTTGATCGAGTTGTTGATCGTCGTGGCCATTATTCTGATCATCGCCGCGATTGCCATACCCAATCTATTGAAGGCACGCATTTCCGCAAACGAAGCTTCTGCTGTGACCTCGGTTCACTCGGTGAACACCGCGGAAATCACCTATGCAACAATTTTCCCGCAGGTGGGATACTCTGCGACGCTGGTAAATCTCGGGCCTGGTGGTGGGTGCAATGCCCCCGCTGCTGCTTGCATCATTGACGCAACGCTGGCGGGCGGTATAAAGAGTGGTTACACGTTCACCTACGTACAGACCGCGGGCGGACCGCCGTCTCCTGGGTACACGCTCAATGCCGACCCTCTCACCCGTGGCATCACCGGGCAACGCAGCTTCTATTCCGATCAGGCGAACGCTACGCACTTCAACCAGAGCGCCGTTGCCGGTCCAAACGACCCACAACTGCAGTAAATCGTAAGCGTGTGCTAAGTTAGTCCCATGGGTTCTCTGGGACGATGGCTGCTGTGCGGAGTCTTACTTCTCGAAGCGACCTTGGCGGTTGCTGCGCAGACACCCGCCGAGCGGTTTGAAGCGCGATACCGTTCTGCGCGGACGCTGCGAGCTGAGTTCCTGGAACGCTATTCGGAAAATGGCAGGTTGATTCGTGCCGAAGCCGGCACCGCATATTTTCGGAAGCCCGGAAAGATGCGTTGGGAATACGAGAAGCCCGAGAAGAATCTGTTTTTGGTGGATGGGAAGACCGCTTGGATGTACACGCCCGCAGATCACACGGCCACAAAAGTTCCCGCGCGACAGAGCGAAGATTGGCGAACCCCGTTTGTGCTGCTGGCCGGGGAGATGAAATTGTCGAGAGTGTGCTCAAATGTTGAGAGCACGTCACTGCTGGTTCCGGAAAAATCCGGCGACGCCACGCTGGAATGTAAATTGAAAGGCGCTGACGCCGCACGTACGGGGAATCCGGAAAATGCGCCGCCGCAAGTGTTCTTTGAAATTTCGGGCGAAGGTGAGCTGGTACGGCTAGTGCTGCGCTCGGCCGGTGGAATTGCGACCGAATTCCAGTTCAAGAACTGGGAAATTAACCCGCCGGTACCGGACTCGCTGTTCCGATTTTCGCCACCACTCGGTGTGGTGATTGTGGATGGCCTGCTACCCAGTTCCTCAGGCGTCCGTCAGTAAGGGAGAGGGTTCAAGGTGCCGGAAACCTGCTGGTAATTCAGAGGTTACGTAAGGGAACGGGCTCATTCGCAGAGGGTTGCCGGGTTGAGGTAAACTAAGGGTCTATGGGCGAATTTGTGTGCCGCGTCGCCGACGCTAACGGAAGGGTGTTCTCGCACGTAGAGGCGGCGGGGACGCTCGAAGAAGCGCGTCAGAAACTTGCCGACCGCGGGCTGTTTGTTTATTCCGTGAAGTCGCGGAGCAGCCTGATCAGCGGGTTTTTCGGTTTTCGCAAAGAGCGAAAGATAGGCGGCAACGATTTTCTGATCCTGAATCAGCAGCTGAATACCCTGATTAAGGCGGGATTGCCCATCCTGCGGTCGCTGGACTTGCTGGCAACGCGGGCAACCGCGCCAAAGCTTCGCCCGATTCTGACGCAGATTCGTGATCGGGTGAGGGAAGGGAAGTCACTTTCGGAAGCGGTGGATGAGGCGGGCGTTTTTTCAAAAGTTTACTCGACCGCAATCTTGGCCGGGGAGAAGAGCGGCAACCTCCCAGGTGTACTGGATTATTACATCTCCTACCAGCGGGTGAGCACCGGAGTGAAAAAGAAAATTCTCGCGTCGCTGGTGTACCCCACATTGCTGATTACGGTGGCCGCCATCATCGTGACCTATTTGGTAACGGCGGTGGTGCCAAAGTTCGCACAGTTGTATCGCGACTTGGGAGTGGAATTGCCCGGACCGACGAAGTTGTTGGTGCGCATCACGGTGGACTACCGCTATTACATTTTGGGCGTGATTGTGTTGCTGTTTCTGACGGCCATGGGCATTTTCTTCTGGTCGAGAAGTGAAGAAGGGGGAATCGCGTTCGATCGCCTGAAATTCCGATTGCCGGTGATTGGGCCAACCCTGCTGAAGTTTCAGGTATCACAGTTTTGTAGGACTTTGGCGACCTTGCTTACCGGGGGCACGCCGCTGGTCGCCGCGTTACAGACGGCGTCTGATTCAATCGGGAGTCGCTTGGTGCGCGGATCGGTGACGCAGGCGGCGCGAATGGTGCGGGAAGGCGAGTCGCTGCACGGCGCGCTATCCGAGACGAGGGTGATGCCGGATATGGCGCTGGATATGATCGAGGTAGGCGAATCGAGCGGCGCGCTATCGCCGATGCTGAACAGTGTTGCGGAATTTTATGAAGAAGAGGTGAGCCTGCGGCTGGGTGCCCTGGTGGCTTTGATTGAGCCACTGATCCTGGTGTTCATGGCAATCCTGGTTGCGGGAATTTTGATTTCACTGTATCTACCCATTTTCTCGTTTTCGATTTCGGGAACAGGAAGATAAGTTAGGCTCAAGACTTTATGGCTACGCCCGATTCCAATTTGCCGGATCCAAATCTCCCGCTGGGAGGTTTGACCGACATCAAGCAAGAGCGCGAACAGGCGAGGAAGCTCGCCGAACGGTACCGCTGTGGGTTCATCGATCTGTTGGAGCAGCGCATCGATCCGGAACTGTTCCGGACGATTCCCGCGGACCTGATGTTCCGCTACAACTTTGTGCCGCTGGTGGTGCAGAACAACACGCTGATGATCGCGGTTGCGGACCCGAGCCAGGTGCTGCTGAGCGATGAATTGCCGCTACTGCTGGGGAAAAAGCTGGCGATCAAGGTGGCCACGCCGCGGCAGATCAGCGACTTGCTGAAACGTACGGAACAGTCGCAGCGCGTCCTGGAGCAGGCGACCGAAGCATTTACGCTACAGGTTTCGAAGGAGGACGAAGAAGGCGAGGAGACTATCTCCGGCGATCGCCTGACACGGGACACGACGGTCAGCCCGGTCGTTCGCCTGGTCGAGACAATTATTTTCACGGCGCTGGAGCGGCGAGCGAGTGACATCCACATTGAAGCGCGAGACAGCGAAGTGGCCGTGAAATACCGCATTGACGGCGTGTTGCAGCATGCCATGCAGCCCATCGCGAAAGAGTGGCACTCCACGGTAATTTCGCGCATCAAGGTGCTCAGCGACCTGGACATCGCCGAGCGCCGCGTGCCGCAGGACGGGCGATTCCGCGTGAAGTACAAGGGCCGCTACATCGACCTGCGCGTATCGATCATGCCCGCCAGCCACGGAGAAGACGCGGTGCTGCGCGTGCTCGACAAGGAAACGCTGTCGGAAAAGTTTCAGAGTCTTAGCCTGGATGTTGTCGGTTTCTTCCCCGAAGAAACGCGGCGATTCCGCAGATATATTCGCGAGCCGTACGGGATGGTGTTGGTGACGGGGCCGACGGGATCCGGAAAAACCACCACCTTGTATGCCGCGATCAACGAAATCAAGTCGGATGAAGACAAGATCGTCACCATCGAAGATCCGGTTGAATACCAACTCAAGGGCATCACGCAGATTCCCGTGAACGAAAAGAAGGGGCTGACCTTTGCACGAGGATTGCGTTCCATCCTGCGGCACGACCCCGACAAGATCATGGTGGGAGAAATCCGCGACCACGAGACCGCGCAAATCGCAATTCAGTCGGCACTCACGGGCCACCTGGTATTTACCACCGTGCATGCGAACAACGTTACCGACGTGATCGGGCGGTTCATCAACATGGGAGTGGAGCCGTACAATTTTGTGTCGGCGTTGAACTGCATCCTGGCGCAGCGGCTGGTGCGTGTGATCTGCGATAACTGCAAGCGACCGAAGAAGTACACCGACCAGGAACTTGTTGAGAGTGGACTGGACCCGGCGCAGTGGAAGGAATTTGTGTTCTCGGAGGGGGCCGGGTGCCTGGAATGCTCCGGAACTGGATTCCACGGACGCACCGCGATCTGCGAACTTCTGGACTTGACGGACCACATCCGGGAAATGATTGTGGACCGGCGGCCGACGTCGGAGATTAAGCGAGCAGCGATCGGTGAGGGCATGATTACGCTGCGGCAAAGCGGATTGAGCAAGATTCGCGCAGGGATCACGACACTGCGGGAAATCAACAAGGTGACGTTCGTTGACTAGCGCCGGCACATATAACGAAGGCATCTACAAGAGCGACCTGGTGCGCAAGCTGAGCCGTTGGATGGAAGCGACTCCCCACCCGCAGGTAGCGATCGAAATTTCTCCGGAGCGCGTGGCGGGAGCGCGATTTGCGCGAACGGGATCGCTGCACGGCTTTGCGATCGAGAATCTTCCCGCGGGAGCGTTGGTGCCGTCGGCGGTGGAGAGCAACATGGTGAACGCGGCGGCCGTGAAATCGGCGGTGAGCAGCGTGTGCACCAGGTTGGGAGCCAAGGATGAAGATGTGGCGCTGCTGCTTCCGGACCCAGTGATTCGCGTGTTTGTGCAGCACTTTGAGGATTTTCCGCGCACCTCGGAGGAAGCAATCCCGATGCTGCGGTGGAAGCTGAAGAAAAGCGTGCCATTTGAGGTGGACGAAACGCTGCTCTCCTACATGCGGCAAGCGCCGAGGGTGGACGGCGTGGACGTGGTGACGGCGATTGCGCGGCTGCGAATCATTCGGGAATACGAAGGACTCGTGGAACAGGCGGAACTGCGCCCGGGAGTGGTGCTGAGCGTTACGCTGGCCGCGATTTCGATTTTGGAAGACCAACGGCCCACGTTGCTGGCGCGAGTGTCTGGAACGGCGCTGACGACGGCGATTGTGCGCGAAGGCGTGATGGCGGGTTACCGCTGCACGGAGTTGCCGACCCATGCAGGGTCGGTGACGCCGCAGATGCTGCTCGAGGAAATTTTTCCGCTGGCCGCGTATTACCAGGACACGTGGCAGGAAGGCATTCAGGCGGTACGTGTTGCAGGGCTGGGGAAACGATTACAGGAGTTTGTCGCGCCGTTGGAGGAAGAGTTTAAGTGCGACGTGCGCTCGCTGCTGAACGCCGCGGTTTCCGACGGACGATTGAATGAGGCGGGTCGCTCGCTAGCGGACAGGGAGTTGGAAGGGTTGGTTGGCTGGATGTTGCACCGGAGTTGAAGGAGAATTGCGCTAGACGATTATGTATGTACGGTTAAATCTCGCGACGAAGCCACTGGTAACGCATCGGCGATTTCTGGCTGGCGCGGCGCTGCTGGGCGTGCTTGGTGGCTTGCTTTTCCTGATCCTGGGCTTGCGATTTTATGGCCTGCGGAAGGCCGATGCGGATTTGCGCGCCAAAACCGGCCAGTACCAGCAGGAGATGGCGAGCCTCGTGGACCAGCGACGCGACTTGGATCGCTTTTTTTCTCAGGCAGACACTTCCAAGTTGCAGGGCCGGGCGGTGTTCATCCGCGATGTGATCGAAGCGCGGAGCATTAACTGGACACAGATGTTCATGGACCTGGAGAAAACGTTGCCGGCGGGCAGCCGCATCGTACGGATCGAGCCCAAATTGGACAAGGGCGTGGTAACCGTGAAATTCGTGGTGGGCGCCGCGAATGACGAGGCCAAGCTGAAGGTTCTGAAGGCATTCGAGGATTCGAAATCTTTTTCCAATATCGAACTGGAAGCGGTGCGCGTGGCCACGCAGGGTACGGGCGACCCGCTGACGATTGAATTTTCCGCAGTCTATACGCGGATTTGACTATGGGCAACTTTGCGCTGGAAAGACGGCTGATTATCGGGGCGCTGGCAGTGTTGCTGCTGGTCGACGGAGCATTTGCGTACTACAGCATGAAATTGTCGCAGGCTCGCCGGAATCCTCAGGAAGTGCTGGCGGCGGAGAAGACGCAGGTGGAACTGCTGCGCGCCGACGTGAAGCGCGCCAGGGAGATTCAGAAGAAGATCCCGGATTATGTGAAGGCCTTCGATGCCTATGAGGGCAACCTTCCGCTGGCAAGTAAGGGCAACTCCGTGATCTCTGAAGAATTGAGTGCCGTGGCCAAAACGACACGCGTGCAGTTGGAGGACCAGCGGTTTCGTCAGAAAGATGTGCCGGGGCGCGACCTGCAGGAAATCGAGCTCGAGGCGACGGTCAGCGGTGACTACGCCAACATTGTGCGGTTTCTGAATGCGCTGCAACGGTCGAAGAATACCTACATCGTGGATTCATTGGGACTGGAATCAGAAACTGCCCCGCAGGGAATCGCAGCGGCTGCGCCGACGGGCCTGAAGGTTAATCTTCATCTGCGAACTTTTTTCAGGAAAGCGTAATGGCAGAAAAGAAACAACAGACGCAAATGTACGTACTGATCGGACTGGTGGTTGTCGCTGCGCTGGTATGGTACCTGGAAACGGCCAAGAGCCCGTCAAGCAGCGGGTTCTCTCAGGTGAGCGGAACGTACACGCCGATTAACGCACAGGACTTCGGAAGCGTTTTCGAGAAGCTGAAATCGACCGAAGGGACGGAGTACAAAACGTCCGGGCGGAATATTTTTCTGATGACCGCGGTGCCGATAGCGACCGAAGCGGGACCTGCCAAGAAGGAAGAGGGCAGGAAGATATACAATCAGCCACAACCTCCTCCGCCACCTCCGCCGGCGCAATTGGCTTGGAAATTTTTTGGTTATGGCAATTTGCCTTCCGGCGGGCCGCGCCAGGCTTTTCTTCTGGACGGAGAAGAAGTGCGCATTGTGGGGGAAGGAGAAACCGTCCTGAATCATATTCGCATCACGAAGATAGGGAACGATAGAATCGAATTCGAGGACACGAATACGCATCAAACCGGTTCCAATCAATTGGAAACGCCTCCAGGACCAACAGCATGAGGCAGGCAATACAGAAGAGAATCGTGCGAGGCAGCCAGCAAGGCTACGCGATATTGACAGTGATGTTTTTCCTGACGCTGCTCCTGCTGGGCACGATTGTGGTGGCGCCGAATGTGATTACCGACGTGCAACGCCAGAAAGAAGAGGAGATGATCTGGCGGGGGAAGCAATACGTGCGCGGCATCCGGCTGTACTACACGAAATTGCACCGCTTCCCGACGCAACTGGAGGATTTGTACAAGCCGAAGACGGGAATTCGCTTCATGCGGCAGGCGTACAAGGATCCGATGAACACCGCGGACGGGTCGTGGCGGTTGATTTATGTGGGGCCAAGCGGGCAGTTGATCGGGAGCTTGAAAGACCATTCGATGACCGGGAACGGGCTGGGAGCAGCGAGCGCTTCGGGTTTCGGGACGCCGATGGGCGCAAACGGGAATTCGCCATTTGGCGCGTCCAGTTCTTCGGGATTTGGCAGCTCGATGGGCAGCTCGATGTCAGGCAGTACGCCACCGGCGGCCGCGCCGGGCGGGCAAAATCCGGCGAATGGAGACAATCCGGACGGGTCAGCGGGGACGGGGACGGGGTCGCTTCAGCCAGTCGACTTGTCGAGCACCTCATCGATCATCGGCGGCAACATTATCGGAGTGGGCAGTAAGATCAACAAGAAATCGATCATCTGGTATGACAAGGCGAAGAATTACCGTCAATTTGAGTTCATCTGGGATCCATCGTTGGATTCCCTGACCGGGCAGCGAATTGGCAGCGTACCGGTTTCCAATCCGAATCCGTTTGGCGCGCAACCGAATACCAACGGCAACACCGGCGCATCGCCATTTTCGCCCGGCGGAAGCAATCCGGGTTCTTTTGGCAGCGCGAATCCCAATCCTGCGCCCACCACCGGCACTCCGCCGATGCAAGCTCCTCCAAACCAGTAGGTCGCCGGGACAAGGCGGTCATAGCAAAGATTTGATGAACCGGGGACTGGGTCTCTAGAATGGTTGTGTGAGTTTGCCAAAGAGGGGCGAGGAACGAACATGCGGATCACGATTGAACATAAGCGCACGCAGGCGGAAGTCATCGAATCGATTGACCGATCCTTCGACCAAATGTTCCAGGGAGTCTCGGGGCTTCCCGTGCGGCTAGTGGTGGAGCAAAAGAGTTGGCAAGGATCGCTGCTCAGCTTTGCGCTTAGCGCCAACTTGGGCGGATTGAGCACGCCGATCAAAGGCACGGTAGAAGTGACGGACACCGCGGTGACGGTGGACGCCGATCTTGGGATGCTGGGCCGTTTCGTGCCTGAGGGGGCCGCGCGCGAGATGATCGGGAAGCGGATGAAAGGGCTATTGAATTGACGAGAAGGGCATAGGCTACCAGCGAACGAGATCTTCAGAGTCTTCCACGACGACGACCTCATATTTCTCCAGCATCGGCATCAGGACATTCTCCAATTCGCGCTTCCAGAGTTCCCCTTCGTAGAACCTGGCTTTCATCGGCTCACGTGAAGCCAGATCGGGAAAGCCACGCATAAAAAAGAACGTATTGGGATCCTCGACGGAGAGGAGCGGACCCAGTATTTTCATGCCGATTTCGGTGTGCGCGGGAATGGATCGGGAGCGGAATACCTCGAGGAAGTCAGCGCGTCTGCCGGGCTTGGTTTTGTAGGTACGCATTTCGATGATCATCTATAGTCTCCAAGACTTATTCGTAGCGCCTGAGGTTTGTTCACACCGCGGCGTGGACGCGGTGGAAGCGGCCCCCCCCACCCTTGGAAGGGCTTAACTACGAGACCTCATTCACGCGTGTCTGTGGTGATCCAGTTGACTTCCCAGGTTTTGCCGCCATCCTGGGAAAAGGCCTGCTCAAAGCGGCACGAATTAGGCGTGATGTCCGAGATGACGAATCGAACCAGGATCGCTCTGCCGTCAAAACTCTCCTGATCGAAAAACTCGCCGCGACCATTTTTGAACTCGCCAATCGTGGGCTGGCTCAGAGCGCCGCTTTTGCTGTTGGCGAAATTCAGGCTCCACTGATGCGATTGCGGATTGTAGAGACGCAAGGACAAAGCTTCGATGTGACCGGCCGGGCCGTCCGCCCGGAACTCCACCAGATTGCCGCGCCCATCCCAAACCTTGCGAACTACGGTGGTGCCGTCATATTCGGCCCAAGCGGTGGGACCGGACAAGGGATGCAGAAGACGCGACAAGTGACTTTTCCAAGTGCCAAGCTCGAAGTCAAAATCGTGTCGGCCATCGCGGTCTTTCGAAGATGGGGTGGAGTTCGGAAGCGGATGCAAAGCGACGAATAGGCCGCACCACAGGAGAAGAGTTCGCAAGTGGTTAGGTGCGTTCATATTGTTGCGCGATGGCGTGATGTGGTGATTGGGATGGCGGAGTTCAGTGCGCTTTGCCAGGCGCATCGTTTGAGCGCACCTGGTCTGTAATCCAATTGACTTCCCACGTCTTGCCTCCGTCCTCGGAGAAAGACTGCTCGAAGTGGGGCGAATCCGTATCGGTCTTGCTCCAAATGAATTGCACCAGGATGGAGCGACCATTGGGCCCGGCCGGTTCCGTGTCGTAAAACTCGCCGCGGCCGTCTTTGAACTGGCCGATGGTGGGGACGCCAATGGCGCCGCTCTTGCTTGTGGCCCAATACAGGCTCCACTGGTGAGTTTGTGGATCGTATAGACGCAGGGTCAACCCTTCGATGTGGCCGCCAGCAGGGCTATCGGTTTCGAACTCCTCGAGTTGAGCGCGGCCGTCCCAAACCTTGCGGGTGACCGACGAGCCGTCAAATTCAACCCAGGTCGTGGAGCCCGTTAAGGGATGCATGAGCTTCTTCAAGTGAATCTTCCAGGTACCCAACTCGAAATCAAAATCGTGCTGCCCATCGTGTTGCGGAGCGGCCTGCGGGGCATGCTGTTGCGTGAGTCCCTGAAGCGGCAGTAAGAGGAAGACCAAGCCACACGCGATGAGATACATTCGAATCTGCTTCATGTTCATCCCTGCCTCCGTATTTGTGTGCCTATCGTGCTCTGGTGGCCGCTGCTTAGGACTCCGGGCAAGGCAGCGCAACATCGTCACGAACCGTTCAATTCTGCGAGACGCTATGGTATTTTAAAAGGACCACTTTCTATGTCATTCGTCATACCACTTTCCAGGAACGGCAGCAGTCCGCTGACGCGACAGATTTACAGCTGGTTCCGACAAGCGATCTTGCAGGGAACGATGCGCAGCGGCGAGCAGCTACCCGCGACGCGGGAGCTCGCCGAACAGCTGCACGTTTCGCGGACCGTGGTGGTGCTGGCCTACGAGCAACTGCTGGCGGAAGGTTTCGTTGCGGGGCGCGCGGGCTCGGGAACGTATGTATCCGAGGGATTGGGAGCGGGCCACAGGAGCGCGCAAGCAAAGCTGGCGAAGGTGAAATTGTCGAGCTTCGGGCAAGCGGTGGAAACGGCAACGTCGCGGGTGAATTATCCGAGCAAGCGGGCCACCTCGCTACACTACGATTTTGCTTACGGACGAAGCGACATCGAAATCTTCCCGTTTGAGATGTGGCGACGGATGCTGCTGCGTCACGCCCGGAAGGCGCCGGTTCGCGAACTGGACTACGGTCCGGCGGCCGGGAGCCTTGCTCTGCGAGAGGCGATTGCCGTTCATCTAAGGCGATCTCGCGCGGTGGCCGGTGATGCGTCACAGGTGGTTGTGGTCAGCGGCTCGCAGCAAGCCCTGGATTTGATCGCGCGGGTGCTGATCGAACGCGGAGATCGCGTGGCCCTCGAGGATCCAATCTATCAAGGGACAAGCGAAATCCTACGCACTGCGGGGGCGCACTTGCTGCCGGTGCCGGTGGATCACGAGGGGTTGAGGCCCGGCAGGCTGCCGGAGGATGCGCGCATCGCGTTTGTAACGCCATCGCATCAATTTCCGACCGGGGCGGTTCTTCCGCTGGCGCGCCGGCTGGAGTTGCTCGACTGGGCGCGGCGCAGAGACGCGGTGGTGGTCGAGGATGACTACGACGGAGAATTCCGTTACGAAGAACAGCCGCTGGAATCTCTGCAAGGACTGGACACCGAAGGGCGCGTGATCTACATAGGAACGTTTTCGCGGACGATTTTCTCGGCGCTGCGCATCGGTTATTTGATCGTGCCCAAATCGCTGGTGGGAACGTTCACTTCGGCGAAATGGCTCTGCGACCGGCATACGGCAACGCTCGAACAGGAAACGCTGGCGGAATTCATCGGCAGTGGAATGTACGAGCGGCATTTGCGGCGCGTTCGACGGAGAAATGCGGGGAATCGCGACGTGTTGCTGCAGGCCATTAACAAGCATTTGGGAAACCGTGTAGAGGTGACGGGCGACGGCGCGGGCGCGCATGTCGTACTGTGGCCACGGAAGCACATTTCGGAAAGCGCAGTTATCGAAAAAGCGGCGGAGCGGGGAGTGGGCATCTACGGAATATCAGGGTACTTCCTGACGCGGCCAGCGAGGCCCGGGTTGATGCTGGGGTACTCGCGAATGAAGGAAGAGGAGATTCGCGAAGGGATACGGCGGTTGAGCGGAGTAGTGTGAGCAACGATGGGATCGTGGGCGTTCCGCGGTGGGCGCTGTGAGGTGGCAGCGTGCACCTTCGCGACACGGCGCGCCAAAGACCGGCGCGAAAAATTGCCTCGCGTCGGTCCGGTCGGGATGACAACATTGGTTACGTAAAACAAGCGAGCGCCTCGCAAGGCGGCCGCTGCAGAGACGCGGAACCCATAAGCGTCAGCGGTGAAAAGTGCGCTAGGGGTGGGCAGTGAGGGTATCGCGATAGAGTTTTAGATTGGACTTGTCGACCACTACCGTGCCGGTATCGACGAATGTGGGCATGGGTGGGGCCAGGGCGGTGCGCCAATCTTTGAAGCGACGAATGGCGTTGTGATGGAGGTCGTCGAGAAACTTCAAGCCATAGTAGCTCATGACGTAGGGCTTTTGCGTGACGGTGGCTGCGATCGCGCCACGGTCGATGGCATCGAGTGTCTGGGGATCGTCGTCGAAAGCCACAATGGGTAGCTTGCCTTCCATCTTGGCGCTCTGCAGCGCCGCGGCAGCTCCCGAACCGCCTGACGCCTCCAGGCAGATGATACCGTCGATTTGTTCTTTCTTCTGAATCATGTCGGAGACGAGGGCCGATGCCGTGGGAACATCCCCTTTGTCATCGAGAATCTTTGAGAGCTGGATGGCGGGGAAATTCTTGAGCGCGTCAGCCACACCCGCCACGCGATCATCGAGGTTGCGCTGTCCGGGAATGGTAATGACGGCAATGCTGCCATGGTCCTGAATGAGTGCGGCCAGTTGCTTCAGGCTTTCTCTGCCGGCTTTAAAGTTATCTGTTCCAACGTAGGAGATGCGCTTGGAATTAGGGACATCGGCATCGACGCAGATGACCGGGATGCCTTGAGCGATAGCCTTGTCAATGTCGGGCTGGAAAAGTTCGGGGCGTGCGGCGGAGAGGCAAATACCGGAGGGCTGCTCGTCGACGACCTGGCGAAACATGACGAGTTCCGCGTTCGGGGCGTAGGCCGTGGGACCAACGAGTTCGGCTCTGACACCGAGCGATTTGGCCGCGTCCAGAAAGCCCGCCTGCGCTTCTTGCCAGTACGGAAGACTGATATTGGTGGCTACAAAAACGTACCGTTCACCGCCGTCGTGGTACGGCTTGGCACATGAAACGATGAGTACAGCCGCAACAAACACCGAAACGAATACCAGTCTAGCCGCATGTCTCCTCATGCAAGATCTCCTTTCGCACTCGGCCTGAACGCGGGGTGTTTGCACACCCTCGGAAAATTTGTGCTCCGATACCTAGCTGGGATAGGGAACTCAGGAACGAACGGGCAGGGCACCTCCACTTCGACGACGCACTTGACCTCGTTCAGCAGGGTTCAGAGGAGTCGATTCAAGATTGCCGCTAGACGAAACATAGGTCCGTCGGGGCGGTCTCGTCAAGCATAGAAAGAACGCGACCCGATGGTTGGACTAACTAAAGGGTCAGTCTACTCGGCGGGAATTCTATTCGTAGCGCAGCGCCATCATGGGATCGACGCGAGTGGCGCGGCGTGCTGGGATGTAGCAAGCAAGAAAAGCGACGCCGGCTAGGATCACAACGACAGCGACGAAGGTGACTGGATCGGTCGGACCGATGCCGTAGAGGAAACTGGCCAGCGCGCGCGTCAAGACCAAGGCGCCAAGAGTACCGATGATCATGCCTATCGCGAGAAGCAGCATGCCCTGGCCGATGACCAAACGCAGCACATCACGGCGTTGTGCGCCTAAGGCCATTCGGATGCCCATCTCGTGGATGCGGCCAACAACGGAGCTGGCAATCACGCCGTAGATGCCGATGGCGGAGAGCATGAGTGCCAAGGAAGCAAATCCGCCGAGAAGGAACAAACTGAAGCGGCGAGGAGTGGTGGACTTGCTCATGACCTGATCCATGGTTTGGACTTGGGCGACGGCCAACTGTGGGTCGAGGGACCAAACGGCGGAGCGCAGTGCGGAAGCCATGGTGGCAGGGTCGTTGGAAGCGCGCAGGGCGACATTGAGGGACGAAATCGGGTTCTGCAAGAACGATTCGTAGGTGTGAGGAGAGGTCTCAACGTCCAAGCTAGACTGTTTTACATCGCCAACAACGCCGACGATTGTCAGCCAGGCATCTTTGGAGGCCTCCGTGCCCCACTTCAGGCGTTTGCCGATGGGATCGTGGTTGGGCCAGTAACGCCGCGCAATTGAATCGCTGATGATGAGCACGTGGGTTGAAGCAGAGGTGTCCTGGTCCGCAAAGTAGCGGCCGCGCAGGAGAGGTGCGCCGATGGCCTGAAGATACGGACCGAGAATGACGGAGTGGTTGCAGAGGTTGAGGCTCGCGCCGGGCGGAGGTTGATAGCCCTCGGGCGTGAAGAGATGGTTCCAGCCAGCCTTGAGCGGCAGGTCAGAAGAGGCGCCGGCGATTTGCACGCCCGGAAGATTCTGAAGGCGCTCGAGCAGACGCTGGTAGAAGTTGCGGATGTCCGAGTCGTGCTTGTACTGCGGTTCGCGCAAGCTGAGAGATGCGGTGAGGACATGCTCAGGACGGAATCCTGGTTGAGTCTCGAGGATGCGTTGAAAGCTGCGGAGCAGCAAACCAGCACCGACGAGCAAGACCATGGCGAGCGTCACTTCGACAATGACCAGTGCGCCGCGCAAGCGATGGAGTTGCGGGCCCGGCGTGGTGCTGCGGCCAGCTTCCTTGAGGGAGTCCACGACATTGGTTCGTGAGGAGGTGAAAGCGGGGACGACGCCAAAGAGCAAGCCGACGATCACGGCAAGTCCCAGCGTAAAACCGAGCACGGCAGGATTCGGTCCCACGCCATGAATGAGAGGAATGTCGGGCGGCATCAATCCCAGGAGCGCATTGGTGATCCATAAAGCGAAGGCGAGACCCAGGGCGGCGCCGGTGAACGTTAACAGCATGCTTTCGGCGGCGAGTTGGCGGAGAAGACGGCCGCGGCTGGCGCCCAAAGAAAGGCGCACAGCCATCTCCTTCTGGCGGTCCGCAGAGCGGGTCAAGAGCAGATTGGCGACGTTGATGCAGCAGATGAGAAAGACAAAAGCGACGGCGCCAAACAAAAGTAGGAGAAGAGTTCTGGTTTTGCCGATGACCGTGTCGCGGAGTGGCAAGGCCACAGCGCCCAGATTGATGTCGGAGCGAAACTCAACCGGATAGGTTTCCTGGATGCGATGGGCGATGACTTGTAGATCGGCGTTGGCTTGCGCCAAGGTGACACCGGGATGCAAGCGGCCGACTACACTGTAGTCGAAATTGTCTCCTTCATCCGCCAACTCGTCGGGAGTGAAAGCGATGGGAACGAAGAGATCGGCGGCATCGCCTTGATCCATGCCGGGAAGGGGAAAGATAAAGGCTGCCGGCATCACACCGATGACGGTGAAGATCTGGCGATTGAGCGAAACGGAGCGACCCACAATGTCCGGGGCACCGGCAAATTCACGCTGCCACAGTCCATGACTGAGAATCGCCACGGTGTGTCCTGGCTGGTCTTCTTCGGGAGTGAAGACGCGGC
Source organism: Candidatus Acidiferrales bacterium (assembly GCA_963804635.1). Lineage (GTDB taxonomy): Bacteria > Acidobacteriota > Terriglobia > Acidiferrales > UBA7541 > Acidiferrum. Next base: position 23,861 of record CAWDRK010000031.1, on the reverse strand, counting down.
CAAGGATTGGTTGTGCGCCAAGCAGCGAGAAGAGATTGGCATTTGCGCGGTCGACGTGGACACGCTGCGGTTCTGTGCCTCCCACCAGGTCGAACTGGTCGCCACGGAAGGCGGCCAAAGAAACGAAGGAGCGGTTGTCCCGCTGGAAACGAACGACGTCTGGGGCACAAACCGGAATCGGATCCGCTGTGACTTTGGGAATGCGCTCCTTAACAAGCACGAGGCGGTCGGGAGAATTGTAGGGCAACGGACGCAAGATGACGGCATCAAGGATACTAAAAATGGCGGTGGTTGCGCCGATGCCAAGGGCGAGGGTGATGACGGCCAGGAAGGCGAAACCTGGATTTTTGCGGAGCTGGCGAACGCCGTAGCGGCAATCGAAGAAAGCAGAATGGAGCCAATTGCCCATGCGCTTGTCGCGAACCTGTTCCTTCACTTGTTCGATGCCGCCAAGTTCCATGCGCGCGGCGCGTTGCGCCTCGTCCGGGGGCATGCCCGCACGAATGTTTTCTTCGATCAACAGGGAGAGATGGGAATGAACTTCGTGATCGAGGTCAGCGTCGACGCGACGAGAGAGAAAGCGATTTCGCAGGAAGCTTCGGAGTTTTGCTGCGAGCGCCATGCCAGTCACCTCACTACGGCATCTGCAAAGCTTGGGCCATAGCCCAGGAGATGCGTCCCCACCGCTCGGTTTCAACCTCGAGCTGCTTTCTTCCGGGCTTGGTCAAGCGGTAGTATTTCGCGCGGCGATTGTTTTCGGAGTCTCCCCAAAAAGAAGAAATCCAGCCCTCGTCTTCCATGCGGTGCAGGGCAGGGAACAGCGAGCCAGCCTTGACGACGAAAGTGCCTTGGGTGATTTGCTGGATTCTGCGGGAGATGCCCAATCCGTGCATCTCGCCGGTGGCCAGGGATTTCAAGATGAGCAAGTCCAAAGTGCCCTGGAGCAAGGAAGTGGGTTCGGGATTCAAGAGGGTCTCCTATCGAACTTCTATAGGATGATAGGCTTCAACCTATAGAGTGTCAATAGGAGAGGCGGACGCGGAAGACTGGGTGCTGGTTACCGGCACGAATTGTTCCAAAAGCGCGTGGAACGGAGAGGTCAGCTGCAGTTCTCGACTTGCTTCCCTAAACAGTTCGCGAGGATCGGCGGCGGTTTTCAGGGCATAGCGGAAGTACGACAAACGCATGAGCCATATGGCGTGCTGCAGATCCTTGTCGCGTCGAATGGGAAATGTAGCCCAACCTGAATTGGGAACCCAGCGATGCTCTTCCGCAAGGCCCTCGGCAAGCAGCGCGTCGCGAATCGAGCGCGGGAAAGGGATATCGACAATTCCGCCGTCGTGCACATGGCCGACTTCGGCGTGTGCAAAGCGGAACTCGCGGCCCCCAAAGCGATGTGGGTGCAGAGAAATTTGTGGCCACGAAGCGACGGTGTCTTCGAGCTTCTTGAGTAGCTGCATAAGCGCGACTCCCTAGGCGGTTGGATGCCTAAGGAGGCTCGCTCGATTCATGGCGCACGCTTGGCGCAGGGTGCGGCTGCCATTGTCAGCCCGCGAACATCGGCGCAATACATGGTTAGGTTCGATTTGTTGCGGGCGTCGATTGTGGCAGAGAGTTCGCGGAGGAGTTCCGGGTCGTCAGTATGAAGAAGCCGGCGGAAAAAAGAATCAAGATTTTGCGCCCTGGCATGGAGCGGAGATTCTTGGCAGCGCTGCGAATGGAAAGAAGAAAGGTGCGCACACCGAAATCGCTGCCAGAGACTGCAAGCTTGGGCAGGCTATCGGAAATCGACGGACCCGGCGTATTGGTTTCCACGTGGGGTTTGCGACCCGCTGATTGCTGACCTCAGCGGCTCAGCATTTGCCGTGAAATCCTGTTTAATGAGAAGGCTGCCGCCGAACTTGGCTACGGCCACCAACCGATCGCCACCCGCCTTTTGCTCAATAACTGTTCAGCGGCCTTGCGGGCTTGCGTTTGGTCAAGCCGCTCCATCGAAGCGTTATCAAAGAAAAGGACGAGGTAGTGCTTCTGTCCTCGAGGTGCCTCAACGAGAGCCGCAGAGCCAAACGCGAGATTGACGATCTTTTGCTCGATTTGTTGCGTCTACGTCTTGCTCCCCGAGTCAGTCCGGTATGACGACGATGCCGTTGCGTGCCGCCATGTGGGAGCCCTCTGAATCGCGCACCACTTGGCGCACCAGGTATTTGCCGGGCTTCAAGTCGAACGTGGATTTGACGACAAATCCGGTGTGTCCCAGGCGTTCAATCGAGGCATCCAGCAGGCGCATTTTCACCAGCTTCTCGCCGCCGGCGACGAACTTGCCGTTGTCGTCAAAGATGACCGTGGCCACGGTGATATCGTCGAAGTTCCTTCCGTCGGCCTTGTGGAATTGCATCCGTTGCACATCGAGGTGCGAAACCACGCTGAGGCGCGTTGCGGTATCTCCGGTTTTGAAATACTGCGTCTGCAGAGTCAGTGGAAGGTCAAGGATTTCATCCTGCGAAAAGACCGCTTCCTGTATTTCCTGCTTGGCTATCTCCCGCGGATCGTCGAGCTTCTTGGGTGCAGTGTAGCCGCGTCTTGCTTGTATCGTGTACTTTGCTTGTCCCACCAGGGTTACCTTGAGGGTGTGGTAGCGGCCGTCCATCTTCTGATTCAGCGGCGAAAAGCCCAGTACATAGGAAACATCCGGTACGCTGCCCAACTGTTTCAGTCCACCCTCGATATCGTTCGAGTGGAAGAACGTGCCTCCGGTACCGTAGGCAAAATCCATCAGGACAAACTGTTGGTCAGTCTCCTCCGCAAGGCGGAGGCTCGCCTTGAGTCCCACGGCTGACGGAAGATCCATGGACGGCTGGGAAATGTCTCCGCCCGGTTCCGGCGCATACAATCCGCGCGCGTCAATCGCGTTGATCACAATGTTGGCGCGGTTCGCATGCTCCACAAGTTGCGATGCTTCGAAGTTCAGTGTCGTCAGAGGGAACCCCGGGGATGCGAAGAGCAAAATGCGGTTGCCGGGTTTCGCAGACAATATTCGCACCACGCTTTCGAGTTGTCTGTAGGTGTCACGGTTCTCAGCCTCGCCGACACTTAACGCTCTTCTGATCGCGCTTACCGTGGGGGGAAAGGGATCGATTCCGGGCATGCACCGGGCCGTTTCTTGGACGAAGATCTGGAAGTCTTGGGGAGCCGGCTCTACGGGCGTTGCAGGTATTCCTTCTTTTTCCAGTTGATCCGCGATGTAGTAGGAAATATTGGGGCAATCGGTTGTGCTCTTGTTCAGCATTCCTCGCGGAATCAGTCCTATTAGCTTCTGCTTCAACGCTTCCTTGTCGCTGGTGAAATCCAAGGTCAATTGTCCCGATGTCGTGAAAATCCCAACGCGGTCAGCCGTTGCCATGGCATCCACGAACTTTGCTGCGGCCACCCGCAAAGGGCCCGCATCTTCAATTTTTAGATGAACATCATCGAACGTCAGCGCGACAAAGCGTTCTGGTAACGTTGCCGAACCGCCGGCGCCGTTCTCCGGCTCGCTCTGGCTTTTCTCGGCTGCTTCAGTGCGTTCTTTACGCGACTGCGCGGTCTCGACTGCAAAGGTGGTGATGGGCTGCAATTTGCCGTTGTCGTACAGCTGAAAATCTTCCTTGTGCAGACCTTCCACCGGTTTGCCGGCGTTGCCGCGGACGATCACATGGACTTGCACAAGGTTCACGCGAAGCCTGAAGGTATTGCCGGTGTTTTCGACCGACACTTCTGTTTTTGGTTCTGTGTCGGCTTTACTTGGTTGTGAGGCGGGCGTCTCGGTGGCGGGCTTTGCTGCAGCGGGTTCTTGAGGGGTTTGGGCGCGTACCGTCGCTGCCGCCAGGAACAGAGCTACGGTCAGTCTCAGAGCCGACCGAATGGGTGTTCCGTTTCGCATTAGACCCTTCTTTCGAGGGAGCGACGACCGCGCGGCACCACGTCGTTCTTGCGCGAAAGCCGGAGCGATGGGAGACAGTGACTAGCGCGACGATCAGGTTGCTAGCTGTTAGAGTCTAACTTCTTTCGCGGTCGTCTCGATCTCACCCTGACTATACCGGTGGGACGTTTTTTAAGTATCCAAAAGGTACAAAACTTGGGAGATAGCCTGGGCATCTTTGTTGAATCCGGCTACAAACGGAGAAACTGACGCGGATATAGCGCTGTACGAAGTGGCAGGGCCGGTATAGACTTGCCAACGGTTTGATGGGAGGCGAAGGATGCTCTCGTCGAAACGCCCGCTTTTTCCCCTGGCGTTGGTCTGTGCGACGCTATGGTGCGTTTGTGCTGTCGCGGCCGCGCAAAATGGAAATTCCCCTATACCGGACCCTCCCAAGTCAAAGCTGCATGTTCGGGCGCTCGTATTCCACTATCTCGGCACATTCAAACGAGTTTCACCCGATGACATTGGCGAACGACTGGCCCAGAAAGGGCTGCTTCCGGTTGTCGAAAGACCCTACGATCAAGCCAAAGTGGACTTAATCAAGGCCGAAGTTATCGAGATTTATAAAGAGCATGGGGTCGCGGTTGGTGCTTACAGCGCGCTTGAACCGGCGGGTGGCGGACCACGCGCGGTGCGGGTGATTCTGGAGGTTTACAAGCTGTAACCGGTTCGCTGTTCGACGCTGGCAGCGGGTTCTGGGTTCGCCCACTCACGAAGGCTGTTCCATTTCAGCTGAAGGTCACACACCTCGACTCAGGAGGACACCATGAAATTCTTAGTGTTGTCCTTGGGAATCCTGTCAGCCGGCGCGAATGGGAACTGATCGAGCCGGGGACCGGCGTGACTCGCCAACCTCCCGGCTCGTGTAAATCTCGACTGCCTGTCCTTTTCTGCCGCGTTCTACTGCGGACGAGTAAGGCCCGCGCCTGTAGAAGCGCTCTGACAGACTGGGCCGGCATCCGTCAGGAACGTTCCGTTGTCCGAGAACCAGCCGTGAATCCCAACCGAAGGCGCTCCGAAGAACCAGGAGAAGAACGCCAGCTCCTGGAGATGGTAGGTAAAGCCATTTGGCATGACGATGGGTGGAGCGTCGGTACCCGTTAGCGGGTCACCAACCTCCAGATTATTCTGGCAGGCTCCGACTACCTGGCCGGTTCCGCCCCACGCCGGTGTTGGGTTGTTGCCGAAAGGATCGTCCATCCATTCATCGATTTCATGAGCGAAGATGGCCGTATCGGAAACCGCCGGTCCAAACAGCCCGGTGCTGTCGAATTCGCCAGGCGAGTAGGTCTGAATCGGGAACCCGGTGGTGCCGTGGTAGCCGAGAATGCAGCAGGTACCCAGGTCGGTGACCGGGGAAGCCATCACGGTGTTGTAGAGGAGGAAGATGGGGAGGTTGCTGGGATTGACGCCCGGCAGATTGGGAAGAATCTGGGTGGTCAAAATGAAGTCGAAGTAGTTGATGTCGATGATTCCCAGTGGGCCGCACGACGGGAAATCGGCTAGAGGCAGCGTGGTTCCAAATTTTGCGGGAATCCGCAGCACGATGGCCTTCAGCGTCTCCACCGGGCTGACCAGTGTGTGGTAGGTGCCACGCGTCCCGTTCTCACCCAACGGCCCCCAGAAGTTCCCTCGCTGGAAAGCATCGCTGTATTCCGTTGTGCCAACGATGGTTCCGCCGAAGTCGAACGTGGCCGGGTTGAAAAGCGGCGACTGCAGGAACAGCTTCAGAGGGATTATTGTTCGGGGCGTTCAGGCAGAAATTGTCGGGCGCGGTGGGATCAAATGTGGTGGTACCGGGCCGGGTGGAGATAATGCCGGTGCTACTTACGCTCACGCCGACGGTCTCCGTAATGACGATGACCGGGATTACGTGAGTGAGCACGGAAACGTCTTTGTTTCCGCTGGAGGTAAAGGGGTTTGCGCCCACCATCACGCCGGTGTAGTCGTTTTGGTCACGGGAGGCTTCAACGTTGTAGGTAAACAGCGGCAACATGGAGCTGGAAGTCACGCCGGTGGATTCCAGTTCGCTCTTCATCTTCTCCATGTCGAGACCTTTGGCCGCCTTCACGGTAACGAAGGCTTTCAGTCTCGGCGTGTTTGGTTTTTGCAGTTCCTGAGTGCGGGCCGGGCTCGCAGAAAGTAAGGCCGCGGCGCAGAGGAATAGCCCAAGCGATCTGACGGTCATGAGTATTCTCCTTTTCGATTTGATCCGTTGCGACGTACTGCATCGAGTCAACGTCCGAGGAGCGCGGGGTTCGCGGCTGGGAGCCGAAACCTCCACGAACGCAAACAGCGGCGGAAACTGTATCACAGGTATTTATGTTGTCTATAAGATTTATTCACATAGCGAGAAGGGTATCGCGCACCTCTGACCAAGGCACCCGGACGGAAGGAGGCACCATCGCGGGGGGCGACAGCGGCGAGCGAGGGCGGTTCGCCTGGGCGCCCAATTCACACCAAACACCTTCCCTCGACTCAAGCGGTGGGCGGAACATCCCAGATTCGAGAAACGGTTAGGGCTAGACGGAGAGCAGCCGACTGAAAAAGGAGCGATAGCGGCGCAGAGCCAGCCGCAGGTCCTCGGTGGAGACATTTTCGCCCTGGTCCCACTGGCCTTCCAGCTTGCTGCGTTCATCGGCGAAAATTTCGGCCAAGCGTTTCATGGTTCCGGCCACCAGATTGTCGGCCAGCTCGACAGCGCGACGAGGTTCGTCGACGAACCCGACTTGTATGGCGTCCCAGCGAGAGCGAAGTTCGTTGGCTTCGCCGCTAGAAAAAAGCGGACCGGATTCGTGCTCCATGGCAGGAGCGGCGGCAGCGGCGTGAGTTCTGCTTTTGTCGCTTGCAACCGGGGCGACCGGATAGTCCCTCGATTCCGATTCCGTTTCTGTGAGCAGTTCGTGTGCGGACCTCGGCTTGGGTTGATTCGCTCCGACCAGGTCCGCCGTCGTGAGCTCCGCCTCGTCGGGTAAACCGTGTCTCTTCCTGATGTCGTCTCTGATTTCGTCGGTCATGATGCGCTCCTGTCTTTTGATTGGAATTTCCTGCTCAACGCTAGGCGCGTGCAGCTCGGCCAGTTATGGAATGGGTCAGCTCGGGTTCGCCAGCCAGTTCCGTGAATAACGTGCGGTAGTGAATCATGGCCTGCCTGAGATCTTCGGTGCTCGCGAGTCCTTTGGTATGGCGGATGGAAATGTCGTGACCGGCTCGATAATGTTCAACGACGAGGGGATGATCCACGGAAATATCGGCGGCGCGCTGCTCGAAGTCCGTAACGGGATAGCCGCGAGCGGCCATGAGAGCTTGAATGAGCTTGTCGGCTTCGATGACGGCAGCGCGGGGATCGTCAACAAATCGCGCCTGAATCTTCTGCCAGGCTGCCAGGAAGTTCGCGCGATCCGCTTGGGAGAGCTGCCTGATCTTGAAACCCTCAACTCTTTTCTCAAGCTTCTCCAGTCTCGATTCCGCTTGGGTTGCGCTGCCTGTCTCTGTAACGGCCCGCTGGTATTCGGGACCGAAGCGGGTCTGGAGTCTCTTGCTGCGCTCAGTTCTGACGATCAAGGCAATGGCGACGACTGCGACAATCACAACTGCGATAAGAGCAACCAACGTGGAGGTGCTCATGGTGTTCATGGCGATACCTCTGCCAGCCTTGATACCTTGTGAGCAGCGAATACTTCAATCCGTGTATCCCTGTAGCGCGGTACAAATCAAAGATGTACTGGGAAGATGTGTGACAATTTTCCCGTTAGCTTATGCGTTCGTTAAGGGAGAAAGCAGCCGCGGGCGCGGGTGCTTAACAGACGCCGCTGGGGCGAGTGGGGCTTCCGGCCTCCTGAGCAGGAAGCGCTTGCGTCGCCGGCACCGGGTAAGAAGTGGTTCCCGCGAGATTCGCAGTGCATTGCTGAATCACCTGCTGAACCGCAGGAAGAGTAGGGGGAGATTCGGAATCGACTCGTCGGGCTTCTTGAAGTTCAGTGCGCTGGTCAAGTCTCCGACGTTGGAGCGGCGCCACGCGCTCAAGTTGGGAACTTCCGCGCCGAAGCGGGTTTTGTGAGGCGGTCGCGACTCCTAGTTTCAAAAGTTCTCGTCGAGTGAAATTGCGCTGAGGATACGAACGTGGGAATGCTCGGCAAGTGATTTGATTTGAAGGCGAGTTAGAGAAACCGAGAGACGGTACGCGCGAACAGCCGGGAAGCAGTTCGTTCAGTGCGCTTCAGGAGGCTGTAGTTTGTCGATGATCTCTTCTGTGCTGGCTGGCTCGGGCTGCGGTGGGCTGATTAGCGGGTTCGCGGGTGGCGCGGGCTTTTCCTGGAGCAGCGTTTCCATTACGTCTAACAAACGCGCCGACGCGTCAGTTTTGCTCACCACTTCGCGAATGCCAACCTTCTTTGCTTCCGCGATCATTTCCGGGAAATCATGTATGGTGTGGAGGATGATCGGCAAAGTTGGGCAGGCGCAGGAAATCTGTGCGGCGACCTGAAGTCCATTCAGACCGGGCATGGCAAAATCCAGCACCACCAGGTCTGGCTTGAGCTCAACCGCTTTGGCCAGCGCTTGCCGGCCATCGGAGGCCTCGCCACAAATCTGCCACCCGGCATGGGACTCAATGAGCCGCCGTAACAGTTGCAGAATCACCTGATTGTCGTCAGCTAAGAGGATCTGAGCCAATCATCACTTCCCTTCAAGCCGAACTTTCGTTTCGCCTGCCCAAGCGAATCGCACAACGACGCCGAATCAGCGCCAAAGACTCGTCTGTCGTTTATGCTACATAGTGGCGCATTTGCTGGGAAATACCTTTAATCCTGTACTTATGTAAACGCCAAGCGCGCACACCTTGCGATGAGAACGCACCGGATGTCGCAATCAAAGTGCAGAAGAGAAGAGAATTTGAAAGCCGTGGAAACTTCAACGGGTTACGTGGATTTCCACACGACCCGGGCACAAACCGTGAGCATATAAATGAGCGAAAGTGTAGACAGAATCAGAACGGTGTAGTTCCACATTAGGCTAATGATAACGCATGGCCGACAAAATTGGGAATAGCGGAGCAGCACCGCAACGCTGACGTGCCACCTGGTACCGCGCGCCCAGGCCCGAAATCGGAAGGAAGCGGTGATACAGGATTATGTGTAGTTCGGTCGACGAAGGGAATTCACTTGGTGGAATGCCCGCCAAGTGTTCTTTTTTGTACAGAAGCGGTTAGTTTTAGCGCATAGTATTCGGGCGGGATCGGTCGGTCTTGACAGCGATTTTGTAGTTCGGCCTTTCAGCACTGGGTTTTTTGCTCGAGGTGCCACGGTCGGTTACTGGAGCAGAAAGGCCTGATCCCTAACAGGAATGAGCTGCAGGAATTTGAAGGGCCTAAAGGAGAAAACAAATGGACGCTATGAATGCCCACAAGTGTGCACACCCCGTTTGCAGCTGCATGATCACGACGGGCAGATACTGCAGTGTGGCCTGCGAGGCGATGGAACATATGGCGGACATCGATTGCCACTGCGAGCACGAGGGCTGCAAGGGCCATGTTGACAGCGCCGATGCAGCATCGGCGGCCGGCGCCTCCTGAGCAGCTCGATAGGCAGCAAGGCTGGCGTCCGAAATCCCTTGGAAATCAGGGAAACGTGGAGGGTGTGGGTTCGTCCATCCTGGTAGGGCGCGCATCACGTTCCGTCAAAGATCCGCACGATTCACAAAAATGTCCGTTTCAACATGCTCCCACGGCCTTGCTGCGTTCCGGGTATTGCGGCTGGCGGGTTCGGTGATAAAACAAGATAGTGAACCTACGAGGCTGCATCCGGATCTTTCTGTTCTACGACGTGGGAGAGGCGTTTGATCTCGAGAAGCTGCGAGGCTTGCTGGGGCCGCGAGGCGGAGCCATCAAGCCGGACTTCCCGCGGCGCACGCCGGACTACGTACGATTCGAGACCCCGCCGATCGCGGAACCGAGCGAGCCGCTGACGCTGCGCGGAGGCGAACACCTGGTCTGCTCGATTAAATATTACGAATACGCGATCGTGGAAGTGCAACTGGAAGTGGGATTCGAAGGGGATTGGGAGGCGCTGGTGGCACAGGCGGCGCGCTGGATGGACGCGCCGGACGTAGAGCCGGAAGGGCGCGCGGTACTGGCGACGCATCTGCAGAAAATCAGCGCGGCGGTGATCAAGCCACGAGAAGAGTGGCTGCAGGAAGATTTTCTTGTGGTGGATCTGCAGGAAATCCGGGGGGAGGACGGCGCGCAGCTCACCGCGGACAAACTGCTCGCGTCGCACGGAGATCAGATCGTTCAAGTAATCCGGGGCGAACAGACGCCGCTAGCGCACAGCACAACGGAACGGCTGCTGGAAGGACATCTTTCATATTACCCGACCGACTTGCTCGTGGCGGGTGCGACGGCGGCGTTCGTGTACGACCGGCCGGAAGAGGCGGCTCGCACAATTCAAATTTTGACGTACGCAAAAATGCAATTGCTGGAATTCCGCTACTACGACAATTTCATGACCCGCGTGCTTTCCGATGTTTACAATACCCTGGATCGCAAGAAAACGGTTTCGCTGTTCCGGTGGACACTTCCCGGCGAAGCCAACCGCTTGAATACCATCCGGCTTGACGTCATGGAATTGACGGAGCGAGTCGACAATGCCATCAAGTTTGTGAGCGACACGTTTTACGCGCGCGCGTACCGTTTGGCCGCGGCGCGAGTGGGTGTGCCGGAATACCGCGACCTTGTGGAGCAAAAGTTGGAGACAGCCGGGCAATTATACGGATTCATGGTTGCGCAGTTTAATGAAGCGCGGCTTTTCTTGCTGGAAGCGGCAATCACCGTTTTGTGCTTCCTCGATGTATTGCTGTTATTGAAGGGCACGAAGTGAAGAGGATAAGGGCTGGGTCTGTTTGAGGGAAAGGGAAGAGGCGAGGCGCGTCCGTCAGGGCCGGGACGGATTAGCCGATGAGCTTTGCGCCTCACCCTCGGGGTTTGCGGGCTTCATGGCCACGATCAAATAGCTTCGGGCTTTGCGATCACCGTCAGGGACTTTGACAAACATACGGTCCTTCTTGATTTTGAACTCAATTTCCTGACCGACGGGCAAAACGACGGCATGCTTGAGGTCCGTCGGCCGGATGTGATACTCCATTTCGTCGCTTCGTAGCAGGTATTGCGGGCACAGCTTCTCGTCGGAGTTTACGTGCGTGATGCCGGCGGAGGCCCACAAAGTGCCCAAGCCCGTTAAACCTTTTTCTTTCGCGCCGCAAGGGACGGCTTCCATCGTCTCCAGCATGGCGCGGGCTTCGGGCTTTTTCTTTTTGCCGTCGGCGCTAAGGGGAATCGCGGCCAGAAGAATGAACCCGGAAACCGCCAAAGTTCTGATATTCATAGTGTCTCCTTAGAGTAACTTTTTCCGCTCCTGCAAAGCTGCGCCCGAATCGAAAGGCCGGGCGAGTGGCCTTTCAATTCGCTGCACCGCGTGGGCTACGGCTTTGGTTTGGAATCGGGGGCCGGCGTCTTTACCGTCACGCCATTCTTGCTGTTGTTGAACTGCTGGGCGGAGGCGACAAAGCTTTGAGGATTTGCCAATAATTCTTGTCGCACTTCGGGATGAGCGTTCAGATATTCCTTAAGCTCGGGATGGTTGGCCATATATTCATCGTTCTTGGCGAGGGAAGGATTCCTGGAAAGGTCCTTCGAGATGTCTGCGTGGCCGTCAAGGAATTCGCCGAAACTGGCCGATGGCCGGTGGCTCATGTCACGATCCACGTCGTTTTCGCGGCGATCGTAACGATCTTCCTGGTGCATGAAGGCGTTGGGATTCTCTTTTATTTCCTCGCGTACTTCCGGGTGCTTTTGCAGGTACGCTTGCAACTCGGGATGGCTGTTCACGAATTGCTCGTTGTTTACGAGTGAAGGATCTTTGCGAAGCTGCTGGGCGGTTTCGCGATGACTGTCGAGGAACTGATCGAAGTTGGCCAGTTCGCCGCGAGTGGTGTCACGGTCACGAGTGTCATTGCGATCGTAACGAATGGGAGTATTTTCGGTGCGCTCATAGCGGGCTTCCTGATGCATGAAGGCGTTGGGATTTTCCTTGACCTCCTCACGGACTTCCGGGTGCTGCTGCAAGTACGCCTGTAACGCGGGGTGGCTCTTCACAAACTGCTCATTGTTCACGAGCGAAGGATCCTTGCGGAGTTGCTCGGCGGTTTCGCGATGGCTATCGAGGAACTGGTCGAAGTTGGCTAATTCCTGGCGAGCGGTGTCGCGGTCGCGATTGGCATCGTGACGCTCATAACGGGTGGCGTCTTCGGTGCGGTCGTAGCGAGCTTCCTGATGCATGAACGCATTGGAATTCTCTTTTATTTCCTCGCGGACTTCCGGATGTTGTTGCAGATACGCCTGCAGGTCGGGGTGATCCTTCACATATTGCTCGTTATTCAAGAGCGAAGGGTCTTTGCGGAGCTGCTCGGCCGTCTGGCGATGGCTGTCGAGGAACTGGTCGAAGCTAGCCAGTTCGCCGCGGGTCGTGTCGCGGTCGCGACTATATTCCGGACGGTCGAAACGATTTTCCTTCCGCATGAACGTTTCTGGGCTTTCTTTTATTTCCTCACGAACTTGCGGATGCTGCTGCAGATAGGTTTGCAGAGCAGGATGGTTTTTCAGGAATTCCTGGTTGTTTACCAGCGAAGGATCTTTGCGAAGTTGTTCGGCGGTTTCACGATGGCTATCGAGAAACTGGTCGAAGGAGGCTAATTCCTGCCGTGTGGTGTCGGTGTCGGGAAGAGGCTTCGTGCTTTGCGCATTAGCGGGAGTGGCAAGCGAGCAGGAAATTGCCAGAGCTGAAAAGGTCAGCCAGCTCTTGAATTGCAACTTTCTTGTTTTCATACCACGACTCTCCTCGGGTGAATGTGTCACCCGCTGTGGAGGGTGCAATCCCCCGGCCAAAGACGTGCTAAAAACAAGAACTTGCCCAAGTTCAAGGGGTTGGAAGAAAAGCGGGGCGATCCGGGATTAAGCCGGGCGTGGAAATTCGACATGCCGCGGAAAAATTGCCGTACCGAAAAAGCCCTAAAGACAAAACGTTACGGCAGGGACTAAACCACTGGTTTTATTTTGTGCTAAAGACTTTTATTTTGTGCTCAAGACCTGGTCTTCGGTCCATTTAGCGAGCGCGTGCGCCACGATTTGATTGCCTCGCGGGCCGAGGTGCATGAGATGGTCGATGTAGACTGGCTCTTGCACGGAATCAAAAAGTCCTCCCAGGAAGATGAAATCGCCGTCGCTCACCGAGCGGCGCGCAGCTTCTTCATTCACTGCTTTGAGGATTGCGAAGGAATTGCGCTGAGACGAGCCAGGTGGGTCGCTGCGGAATTGCTTTTTCGAAAGGTGCGAGTGGCTTGTTGCCAGACGCCAGTGACGGCTGCCAGAAACAAAGCACCTTGAAATGATATGCTCGCCCGATATTTCTCAGCACTCGAACATTGGCCTGGTAATTGTCCAGAGCGGCGCCAGCTCTTGCCGCTACGTTCGCGGGAGGAGAAGCGCGAGAATCGCCGGATCGCAAGCGAGCGGCAATCACTCTGGTGATTTGAAGGGCGTTTGAGTCGCGCAGAAAATCCAGCGCACTTGTCAAGGAGCTCTCCATGCGCGCCTTAATGGATTGGAATTCAAGATGAGGGGAGGGCATTTCGGATGTGCCAGAGGACGCGGCCGCCAAGGCTTCGTTAACGCCGTCGTAGAAGATCACCACATCTGGACGCTGTCCGGTCTTCAACGCGTTGACGAGAAGAATCAATTTCTGATTGGTCACATAGCCTTCCACACCCAGATTCACAATTACAAAACAGCCGGCGCCGGTGGAGTTCATCTCGCGCGATAGATGCGACGGGATCGTTTCCATGTCCGGCACACCCATTCCAAAGAGCGTGGAACCGCCAAACGTCCAAATGACTTTCCGCTGCGTTTCCGTACAGATGGGGTTGCTTGGATTTACGGTTCTTCGCAAATTGCCAATGACGCTCTCATCGACGTTGATGTAATGGCTGTGCCAGGGTCGTTCTCCCCAGATCAGAAACGGCACGTAACGAGGCCCCTTCGACGCGGCGCGCCTGAGATGCTCCTCGTTCCAGAACGCTTGCGCCCAAGGATAACCCTGGTACGGAGGGCTGGTGGCTAGGCTCTGTGTGCTGGTGGGGTGAGTCCAATGATAAGCCGAACGAAGAAGGGTCGCGCCAGGTTCCAGGATAGCGGCAGCCAAAAAGATGCTGAAGATGATGTAGCCCGCGTAGGAGAAAAAACGCGGGCAAGGGATACGGGTGGATTGCGTCATACCTCTTTTCACCTGGAAGGGCGCGCGCTTTGTAGTTTTTTTGTCGCGGCTCTAACGAACCTCGTGCTGGCCCGAGCCAACCGATATTTGCTTGGCCCACGAAGCTACCGTTTGCGCCAGTTGTTGCAGCACCGCGGCGTCGCTGGTTCCGGAACGCTTCAACACATGAAACGAATGATCCGCCGTCTCAATGACCAACAACGTCGCTAGCGAACCCAGTTTCGCACAGATTGGACGCAACAAGCTGAGGTCGGCAAGGTCGTCGCGGGTTCCTTGCAGCAACAACATTGGCACAGTGACCTTCGCGAGATGGTCTGCTCGTTTCGTTGACGGACGCTTGGGCGGGTGCAGGGGGAAACCAAAGAACACCAAGCCGCGCACGCCATCGAGTGGACGCTGGGCCGCGGCTTGCGATGTCATTCGTCCGCCCATCGACTTGCCTCCTGCCAACAACGGCAAATCCGGAGCGGCTTTCGCCGCAGCGCGCACTGCAGCTACCACCGTTGCCGTTAAGACTGGAAATGCGTCTGGTACGCGTCGCCGGTCTTCCATGTAAGGAAACTGGTAGCGCAATGTGGCTACCCCCGCAGCAGCCAATTCCGCTGTCAAATTTTCCATAAAAGGGTGACTCATTCCTGCGCCGGCTCCGTGCGCCAGAACTAAGAGCTGGCGCGCGCTGGTCGGCCGCAAGAATAGCGCCGATACCTCGTTGGCACCGTCCACGGCGAATCGCAAATGCTCGGAGTCTGCCATTTGGCGGCGATTTTACCAGAACGGGACATACTCCAGGCGAGCCTGAGATGCCCAGCGGCCCGAGCACGAACTTCGGCAGGCCGACTCGTCAGAGGGACGAATTTACCTGATTAGGGCAGTGGTTTCGGATTCTTTGCGAGGTCACCGTTGGTCTTGTTTCGGTACATCAGTTGATCCGCGCGCTCGATGAGCGTCTCGGCGGTGTCGTCCGGGAGAGCGAGCGTGCCGCCAATGGAGACCGCAGCGGATACGGGAAGGCCATCACCTGTAGGGATGGAGATTTGCGCGACCATGGAGCAGCAGCGCTCCGCCAAGTGCATCAGAATTTCGTTGTTTACGTGATGTGCCACGGCGATGAACTCGTCACCGCCCCACCGTCCGACAATGTCTGTCGGGCGCAGGGTTCCCTTGAGGGTCTTCGCCACTTCCAGTAAGGCGTGGTCCCCGATGGCGTGACCAAAGCTGTCGTTGATAGCCTTGAAGCGGTCTAGGTCAATCACCAGCACCCCAAAGGGTTCCCTATGAATTCGGTACTCCGTGAATGCTGTCTGAAGTGACATCTCGATGAAACGGCGATTCGGCAGCTGGGTGACCTGGTCGAGGAAGGCCAGGCGGCCCATCTCCTCCATTTGCCGACGGGTATCCTGCTCGGCCGTATCGTCACTGAATATCTGTACGGCCCCGACGATCGAACCGTCGGGCGCCCGAAGGGGCTGAACGCGCGCGGTCACAGGCACCCGCCGCCCTTGCTTGTGAAGCAAGAACACCTCAACCTCATGGGATGCACCGTCGTTCAAGCTCGCCGTTAAGGGGCAAGTATCCGAGCACAAGGGGTGGCCGCTTACATCGATGTGGCAGAGCCCGTCCTCGGGACAACGTCTGCCCACGACTTCATCGGCTCGGTAGCCGGTTTGGCGTGCGGCACCCTCGTTCCAGTAAATAATGCGCCGGTCGGCGTCCACGATGTACACGCCGTCGCTGACCTGGTCCAGCAGGGTTTTGTAGATGCTCGGATCGATCGGAGTCAATCTGTCTTTATCCTCAAATCACTCTCCAGGAAGAGAGCGGTAAGGTTGGGCGGAGGTAGTACGGGCCGTGAGGGCAAAGTTTCCCAAGTCGCATAGATAGCATGCGCGGCGCACAGGGCCCTGTGACCGCCATCACAGCAGGGTGGGTATTCATGTCGTAACGGCTACTGCAGCGCAACGCTACAGCCGGAGACCGCCGAAACATCGAATCACCACTCACTGACACCGTCCGGCGGCTTGCCTGATAGGAGATTGCCCCCTGATCTGTTTCACATCCAGGCAACCCACCAGACCGAAGCACGGCTGCAGCTCGCGACGCAGCAACGGCATTCCATGTTCATTGGTAAGCTGCGAAATGGCGAGGTCGCGAATCACGTTTTGACAGCGAAGCCGACCAGCTCCAAATTGTTGATTTCACTCAGAAAGAACTCTAAGGTGGCGGGATTGGCAGGGTAATGGGGGCAGACGCGCAAAATTGATTCGCCCTTGCGAAAGAGAGCCAAACTGACGATTCCCGTCGCGAAAACAAGGCCAGCCACCGAACTATTCGGTGACAGCGTCGGCACCAGGAATAACAGGAGCAGGATGGCCACAATCACGGTTCGTCACGGGCTCTATCATGTAGAAGCCGGAGCGTCCGGTCCAACAAATGGTGCGGAGGTTTAACGAGGCTTGGCGGTCAAGAGACGAGTGTGTCCAATGTCATTGACTCTGGCATGGGGCGGACATAGTATCGCGGCAAGGTGCGCTCCAACCTGAAATCAGCCGTTTTTCAGATAGGAGAGACGACCATGCCGCACCGTCCGTGGCCATTTTTGGCAACCGTAGCAATTTGCTTCCTTCTTTTGGCGTGCTCCAGCGCGCCGCCAACCTCGGAGAGTGACACAAGCTTCACCGACGCGAGGAACAACTTCAAAGCGTCGGACTTCAAGGCCGCGTTGAGGAATCTCGACAAGGTAATCAAGGGGAGTTCCGACGAATCGCAACGCCAGCAGGCAATTGTGCTGCGCACGGTGCTGGTGACGGCCCTGGCCGACGCCAACAAACAGATGGCCGAAGCGTATTACATCGGGGCCAAAACCCCCGCGGGGCAGTCACATTCCGGCTCCTACTACAAAATGCGTTCGGACTACTACAATACCGCGCGGTCGTTTCTGATGGATGGGATGCAGGCGGTGATGGATCAACGGTCCAAGTTGGGCGCAAGCCCGCTGGTGATCGAAGTGACGTTTCCCGGCTTCCAGGGAACCAACGCCGCGATGACCAAGATCAAGAGTGGCCAGGCGATTTCCGACAACGACCAGTTAAGCGCCGAACAGCAGGCAACCCGCAATGCTTTGGCGAGCGTGCTCTCCGCGATCGCAGGAGCGCCTGACGATCCCAACAAGGGTCAACAGATCTACAGCAGCGGCAAGGTCGAGATTGATCCGCGGGCTTACCTCATCGAACTCAGCAACAGCTTTTATCAGAGCGAGGCGATGTTTGATTGGCGCGGACTGAACCAGCCGGACAAATTGCGGCTCGTAAACGACGTGGTGCGCGGAAATCTGGATATTGCCCAGAAGATGCTGACCGCGAAGCCGGACAAGGACATGCAAGCGCGCGTGAAGAAGATGCTGTCAGACTGCGACAAGGCCGACAAAAAGAAGGTGTAATAACCCGTTTTCCAGCGGCCGGAGGCAAATCCGCATTGGTAAAGGCCCGGCTCCAAGTTTTGTACTTGGGAACCTGGGTTATTTTGTGTTCACAATTGATCTCGGCGCGATGGCTGCGACCCAAGGCGTAGCAGAGCGATCCATTTATGAAAGCGATTGTACGCACGCGATACGGGCCACCGGATGTGCTGCAGTTTGCGGAGGTAGAAAAACCTGCTCCCAAGCACAACGAAGTCCTGCTGAAGCTTTGCGCCGCATCCGTAAATCCATTGGACTTGTTTGCCTTGCGAGGTACGCCATTGCTCCGCGTGCTCCCGGGGATGCGCACGCCAAAACAGCAGATTCTCGGCTGCGATATCGCAGGGCGGGTGGAAGCGGTTGGCAGAAGCGTGAAGCAGTTCCAGCCCGGCGACGAAGTATTCGGTGTAACAGGTTTCGCAGGCGGAGGGTTTGCCGAGTATGCGTGTGCTCCTGAAGAGAAGCTGGCACGCAAGCCAGCTAACAGTTCGTTTGAAGCCGCTGCATCTATGCCCATCGCGGGAGTCACGGCACTTCAGGGTCTACGTGACCAGGGGCGGATCCAGCCGGGGCAGAAGGTTCTGGTGGATGGCGCGTCTGGCGGTGTGGGCACATTCGCGGTGCAGATCGCCAAATCGTTCGGGGCGGAAGTCACTGCGGTGTGCAGCACGAACAAGATGGACAGGGCGCGATCGCTTGGCGCAGACCATGTGATTGACTATACGCAGGGAGATTTCACGAAAAGCGGGCAGCGTTACGATCTGATCCTGGGCGCCAATGCCCATCATTCGATGTTCGCTTACCGGCGTGCGCTCTGCCGGGAGGGAACTTATGTGGCCGTCGGAGGCGGTTTGCCGGAAATTTTCGAATCGCTGGTGCTGGCCCGATTCCTATCACGGATTGGAAGAAAAAAGGCGTGCTTCTTTATCGTGAATATAAACCAGAAGGATTTAGCTTTTCTGAAAGACCTTGTTGAAGCTGGAAGACTCGTACCCGTCCTCGATCGAAGCTATCCATTACGCGACGTGGCTGAGGCTCTCCGTTATCTCGAACAGCGACATGCGCAAGGCAAAATCGTACTAACCGTTGAAGCTGGTAGCGGCGCTTAACAAAACGATACGCCGGAGCACTATTCGAGCCGATCGTTTTTCTTGGTCGGTAGCTGATCTATTGCCCGGCGGAGATGCCGGCAGCGGTTGCAGAGTCTTGGGATTTTGATTGAGCAGCGGCGGATTTTACCTTGGCATAGTTGCGCGAAATTTTCCGGACGTACAGGCGCGTCTCGGCATACGGCGGAACGTGGCGGCCGTAGTGATCGACTTTGTCGGGGCCTGCATTGTACGCCGCGAGAGCGAGTGAGAGGTCGTTGTTGTACTTGGCCAGCATGTCGCGCAGGTAGCGCGTGCCGGCATCCACATTTTCGCGTGGGTCCAAGATATTTTTCACGCCGAGATGCGCCGCCGTTTGCGGCATGATCTGCATCAATCCCCGGGCGTTCTTCCGCGAGACCGCTTTGGGATTAAAGTTTGATTCGACGGCGATCAGGCAGTGGATCAGGTCGGCATCCACGCCGTAGCGCGAAGCTGCTTGGCGGATAATTTCGCTGAACGGAGTGTTGGCGGTGAGAGGCTCAGGCAGGGGGTCAAAAACGTCTTGCGGCTCAATTCCGAGCACTTCGGCTGCAGGCACTTCGGCAACACCACCAACCATCTGAAGACGGTATTTATTACCCAAAAGCTCGTAGCTGGTAACGTTGAGGCGTGCACCGCTACGCAGGACCACATACTCGGCACGCACGATTCCTGCACACAGCGACAGAGCGCTGGCCAGTGCTAGGGATGCCAGAATATGCCTCAAGCGCACTCAGGAGCCTCCTGCAGGGCAAACTGCCAGATTGCGGCCGCAACCCCGTCCTCGTCGTTCGACAGGGTCACGTGCCACCCGCGTGCCTTCAACTCCGGCACGCCATTGCCCATGACCACCGGGATACCGGCAAAGGATAACATTTCCAGGTCGTTGTGGTTATCCCCAATGGCCAGGATTTCGGAGCCCGCAATGTTGCGCAAGGCTGCCCATTCGGACAGGGTGGAACCCTTGGTGATGGAGGGATGAATGACGTCGATCATCGAAAAGTCCTTGTCCTCGTACAAGGTCACGGCCAGAGTGAACTCCTTGCTGAATTGGACGGACCGGAGCATGCTTTCGGCTTCCCGCATGGGCGCAACAGGCCCGGCGAGCATCACTTGAATAGGATCTTCCGTCAGGCACTTTTCCAGTGGCGCCGATTCGCCCAGGAATTCGCGGTTGCGCCGGTAGTACAAGCCGCGGATGCCGTCTTCAAAGTCGATTTTTTCAACGATGACCTGGTCGGCCTTCGGACGGTCGAAGACAACACTGGTGCATTCGCGCCACGGGCGGGTCGCCTGAATTACGCGCGAGGCGGTTTCTTTGCACAGGAGATGGCGTAGCCGAGTGGCGCCGTCTTTGTCGCGAACCATGGCGCCGTTATTCACGATCATCGTGAGCGGGGAATCAATTTGTTGGATCACAGGAAGAGCGAAATCGAAACGGCGGCCGGTGACGAGGGCAACTTCGATGCCTCGGCGGGTAGCTTCAGCCAGGGCGGCACGATTCGCAGGCGAAACCTCCCAGCGGCTGTTCAGGAGCGTGCCGTCGATGTCCAAAGCGATCAGCTTAATTGGCATAAGTCCAGTTTACCGGAAAAGCGGCGGGCGCCGTGGCGAGATCTGTTGCGTTGCTGTGGAGTTGTAGATCCAAATTGGGCGATTGCCGAACACTGCTTCTGCAAAAAAGGCTGTGCTGGTGCTAGACTTTCGGCAAATGAGCACCCACCGCCTGTATTACGACGACGCCTATCTGCAAAACTTCGATGCGACGGTTCTCAGTTGCGAGCCTTCGAGTTCCGTGTTCTCCGAGTCGGGACCCATCGCGGCGTGGGAAGTGTCGCTGGATCGCACGGCGTTCTATCCCTCGAGTGGAGGCCAGCCGAATGACCTGGGGACGTTGGGGGAAGCCGGCATTCTGGACGTGCGGGATGTGAACGAAGGTGTACTGCATATTGTCGACCGGGAAATTGCGCGCGGGGCTGTTAAAGGCGTGGTGGACTGGTCGCGGCGCTTCGATCACATGCAGCAGCACACCGGCCAGCACCTGCTTTCGGCGATGTTTCAGGAGCGATTTGGCTTGCCGACGGTGTCGTTCCACTTGGGGTCCGATCTGTGCACCATTGATCTTCGCGGTCCGGAACCGTCCAACGATATTCTGCAAGGCGCGCAGCGTGCCGCGAACGAAGTGATTTTCGAGGACCGTCCCGTAAATGTGCGCTACGGAACGGCGGAGCAATTGGCCGAGATTGGCGTGCGGAAAGAAGTCGACCGTGCGGGCTTGCTGCGGGCGATCGAGATTGAATCGGCGGACTTGCAACCCTGCGGCGGCACGCATGTGAAAAGCACCGGCCAGATCGGGGTGATCCTGGTGCGGCGATGCACCAGGGTGCGGCAGGATTGGCGCGTGGAATTCGTTTGCGGAGGCCGCGCGGATCGCGTGGCGGGCGGCGACTTTCAGCTGCTGCAGACGCTTTCCAAACGGCTGAGTTGCGCGCCCGAGGATTTGGTTCCGGCCGTTGAAAAGGCGCTGATGGAGCGCGAGGCGCACTTCAAAGATCTCCGGGGCGTCTTGCAGGAACTGGCCGAGGCGCGCGCGGCGCTGCTGGTATCTGCGGCGCCAGTGTCTGCAACAGGGACGCGAGTGGTTGCGCAATTGTTGCGCGAAGCGCATCCGGATTTGCTGCTGCCGTTGGCCACAGAAGTGGCGAGGTACGAAGGCGCAATTGGCATGCTGATTCTGGAGCAGTCGGGCCAGTTTGTGCTGGCACAGAATCCCGCCGCGAAACAGAACCTCCCCAGCTTGTTGAAGGAAGTGTTCGCGGTTTATCCGGGGAAGGGGGGCGGCACGAGTGATTTCATTCGTGCCAAGCTTGCGGAGCCTCGGCAGTCTGCCCAGGCGCTGGCCTTGGCGAAGAAGCTGTTGCTGGCCTAACGAACCACCGCGCCGGGCGATTTCACGGAGGTCAAAGTTAGATTCCTCACTCCGCAGACTCCGCTCGGAGTGACAAATGTGGAGTCCTCGGCGACCGGTCAGGTAGAAACCGCTAGCCGGCTGGGGCGGCCTTTTTTGCTTCGGCGGAGTCGTAGCTCTCCCCGTAAATGGCGGGCACTTTGCCGCCCATGGCGCGCAAGTAGGCGGACAACTGCCCGCGATGATGAATGGTGTGCCGCAAGGAAAATTCGAAGTAAGCGACAGAGGGTAGCTGGAACATGCCGCGGAAATCGATCGGTTTGCTGAGTTGATCGCCCTGCAGCGCGGACAGCCGCTCAAAATTCTTGCTGAAGGAGTTGCCGTACCACTGCCCAATGTCGGCAGGAGTGCGAACAGTCTCGGGCCGATGGATGGGCATGAAATCGAATTGCCCTGAGGCAATCCCGGAATAAAAGCGATGCTCGGCGGCAACGATGTGCCAGGCCAGTTCCATTGCCGTCTTTGAGATGGGATCCGGGCGGTAGTCGCCCTTATCGGGGGGAATTGCTTCAATCACGCTGCGCGTGGTACGGTGCTCGTTCTTTGCGGATGGCAGCGCTAACTGCAGCAGGAATGCGGCTTGTTCTGGCTGGATGGGAATCATCTGGATGTCACCTCGCTGGGTGGCAGTATAGCGCGGAGGGGCGACGCTGGAATAGCGAACAGGCGAAGGGAAGCCACAAACGAATAAGTGGCCCGCATGAGCTCTCGCGGCGCTCGGGGCAAAAATGGCGGCGGCTCCAAAAGCAAGGAAGACCCGAGAGCGATCTGAAGATCGGCCACTACAAATTCAGAAGAACAGAGGACGTATGAAGAAAGCGCGCCGCGCCAGCAGCTAGAAAAAGCGGGTGAGGACGCGGTCCGGGAGCCGGTGCAGGTCTACCAGCGTCAGAAAATCGATGGTTTTGAACTCGCGATCAATCGCGGGAGGTCCGCAAACGCGGGCGGAGATATCCAGGTACGCGCGAAACAGCCGGGGAGGGCGCGAAATTTCAACCGGCTCTCCGGTAGAGCGGCACTCGTAACCGGGCTGCGGGACGGTGCGCAACGCGGGCTCGACAAAGTATTTGTGCTGCAGCGATTCGTACATGGCCGCGCCGTAATTCTCGTCCTGCGACGAGATGGAACTGCAGCCAACCAGATAGCGAGCCGCCATGCGCGTGGCATAGACGGCGATGCCTTTCCAGAGGGCGTGGAGCACCATGATATTGCGGAAATCAATGTGGACACAGGCGCGGCCGAGTTCCAACATTTGGCGGCACCGGTCGAAGACCGAAAAATCGAAAAGCTGGTTACCGTAGTAACCGAAATTGCGGCGCGCGGTCTCGCCGGTCTGTAGCCGATAAGTGCCGACCAGTTTGCCGGATTCCAGGTCGTGGACCATCAGGTGGTCGCAGAAGGGATCGAACGGATCGATATCCAGGCCGCTGCGATCGGAAGTAGAGAGGCCTTCCTTCAGTTCCAGGTTAAAGACCAGGTAGCGAAGGCGCTGGCATTCGACCAAATCGTCGGGGGTTATGGCGAGTGACACACGGAAGAGCGAGGTGGTGGCTAAGACTGGCTCATGAGTTAGTGTCTTCACGGGTAACCTCTGTTTCGTTGAGTGTCTCGCGGTTGAGATTGCAGCAATGTTTCAACCAGGTGATTTTCAAGTATCCGAGGGTAACGGATACGAAACGCAATCTACCTCCTCAGTTCGAGTTTAAGAGGCGGAAATCAGAAAGGGAAGATATCCGTCATCAAGGTATACACACATCTCCTTGGGCCGAGGACTCCAGGAGTTCAGGAACTCGAGGAATCAACGAACGGGGGCACCACCTCCTTTGCGAGTCGGGCACTTTTTCGTGAAGCTAAGCGCCTTGGTGCGCGTGGCGTTTTCCTGGGATTGCGCCGCTGCCGGCGAACAAAGAGTTCCGCGGCGCGCTGATCATGCAAAATCGAGAAGATCTTTTGCAGCGCCATGATGGCATGTCCCAGGGCGACGTTGCGGCACTCCGGTTTGCCGTAGTGGGCACGCTCGACGGTG
>CAWDRK010000030.1:0-113369 GCA_963804635.1 Candidatus Acidiferrales bacterium | reverse complement strand
GGCGCGGGTGGGAATCGAACCCACGCATAAAGGTTTTGCAGACCTCTCCCTTACCACTTGGGTACCGCGCCTCAACCTTACAATTATAGCGAAAACTCGCTTGACCCGTAAGCGCAAGGGTTCGCTTGCAGCATTAATCCTTTGGCCTACTTCTTCTTGACGGGTTCTTCTAGTTGCGCCTCGCGCAGGAATCGCGCGGACTCTTCGGGCGGTGTTGGATTGATGTAGAAACCAGTGCCCCACTCGAAACCGGCGACCTTGGTCAACTTGGGAATAATTTCGATGTGCCAGTGATAGTGATCGTTAATTTCTTCACCGATGGGCGAAGTGTGAATCATGAAGTTATACGCAGGGCGGTCCAGAACCGCTTCCAGGCGCATAAGCGTATCTTTCATCATCTGCGCCAGACTGGCGTACATGGAACTCTGGTTATTTTCGTACGCCGAGCCGTGCACCTTCGGGAGCAACCACATTTCAAACGGGAAACGCGGCGCATAGGGAGCGACGGTAATGAAATGATCGTTCTCGCCGATCACTCGCTCGCCGGTGTCGCGCTCCTGGCGAATGATGTCGCAGAAGATGCAACGTTCTTTTTCGTCGTAGTAGTGCCAGCAATTGTCGACTTCCTCGCGGACGCGGCGCGGCACGATGGGCAAGGCAATGAGTTGGGAATGGGGATGTTCGACGGAAGCGCCAGCGGCCTCGCCATGATTCTTGAAAATAAGAATGTAGCGGAAGCGCTTGTCATTCTTAAGGTCGAGCATGCGGTCGCGATAAGCCCAGAATACGTCTTCAACGGACTTTTGCGGAAGCTGCGCAAGGGTGGTCTGATGCTGCGGCGTCTCGATAATGACTTCGTGCGCGCCGATGCCGTTCATCTTGTCGAACAGGCCCTCGCCCTCGCGGTCGAGTTCGCCTTCGATGCCCAGTGCCGGAAACCGATTGGGGACCACGCGAATGTTCCAGCCCGAAGTGTTAGGGCTGGCGCCGTTGCGGCCATAGGCCAGGATTTCGGGCGGGGTCTTCAGTTCATTTCCCGGACAAAAGGGACAATTCTGCGGCGGCCCGGGAAACACGCTTTCCCGGAGAAAATCCATGGGCCGCTTTCCGCGGTCCGTTGAAATAATTACCCAGCGCCCAGTAATAGGGTCTTTACGTAACTCAGGCAAATCGCCCTCCGAACATGTGTAATTACACTACCGCGCTGCACGCTACGATGCAAACTCCGTATTGTACCGCGAGTCGGCCTGGCGTGAGGAACCTGGTGAAGAGTGCGTTGCTTAGTCTCATGGGTCTCTCTAAAATTCGTGGGATCAGATGCGTCACGCCGCAGGAGGAATTCATGAGAACTCGCCTGGTTTGCCTTGCCGCTTGCCTGTGCCTCCCTCTCGCGGCATTTGCCCAGTTCGACTACGACCGGCACGTGGTCTTCGACAACAGCCTCGCTGACGGCTCGTGGTACCACAGCCACGGCCGGGTCGTAGCTCCCAGCGAACTGGACCAGGTGGACGGCAAGATTCCTGTGGATGGAAATCATTACCTGACTCCGCCGAACGCACTGCAGCTGAAATGGCGCTCGGCGAGCGGCGGGGATTGGAGCGTAACCCTGGATGTGCGGGCGCGCTATGGCAACGTGGAATTCGCCGGCTCGTCATTGCGAATGTGGTGTTACGCTGAAGACGCGATTTCCGCCGAGCAGGCGCCATGGATCATGCTGAGCGACTCGGATCACCATGGCACTCCCGCGATTCCCCGATTCAACGCGAAGAATGCGCCGCGCGCGGGGAAATGGGTACAACTGGAAATACCGTTCGACTCGTTCGCCGTGATCATGAGAGACACGCGACCTGATAGTTTCGACCCGCAGAAACTGGAACGCATCACAATTTTCCAGGGCCTGGACGACGACAAACCGCACACGGTGTACATCGACGAAATCATCATCGGCGACGCCCCACCATCGTCGGCGAAGGATCCTGCGGCTCCCTCCGGGCTTGCCGCGAAGGGCTACGATCGCCACATCGATTTGACCTGGGCGCCGGTGCAAGAGTCGAACCTGCAGTTCTACAAGATTTATCGCTCACTGGACGGAAACACTTTCACACCTTTGGCGACGCAGCGTGGCGATCGCACGCGCTTCGAAGATTTTCTGGGAGAAAGCGGCAAGAGCGCGAGCTACAAAGTTTCGGCCGTCAATTCCAGCTACAAAGAATCTCCCCAAGCGATCAGGAGCAGCACGCGCGCCATGAGCGACGACGAACTGTTGACCATGGTGCAAGAGGCATGCTTCCGCTACTACTGGGAGGCGGCACATCCCAACGCAGGCATGGCCATCGAAATTCTGCCAGGAGACAAAAATCTGGTGGCGTTGGGATCGCCTGGTTTCGGGATCATGGCCATTGTCGTGGGTGTTGAACGGGGATTTATCAGCCGCGAACAAGGCGTGGAGCGGCTGCAGAAAATCACACATTTTCTCACGACCGCCGACCGGTTTCACGGCGTCTGGCCACATTTTCTGGATGGCCGCACCGGCAAAGTGATTCCCTACTTCGGTAAGTACGACGATGGCGGCGACCTGGTGGAAACCGCGTTTCTGATGCAAGGACTGCTGGTGGCGCGGCAGTATTTCAATCGCGACACACCGCAGGAAGCGGAAATCCGTTCAGCGATCACGGGTTTTTGGCATACGGTGGAGTGGGACTGTATCGCAACGGCCCGGATCCCAATTTCCTCTACTGGCACTGGTCGCCAGACGCTGGTTTCTACATCCATCACCCGCTGATCGGGTGGAACGAGACGATGATCATTTACCTGCTGGCGATTGCGTCGCCTACACATGCCGTTCCCGCCAGCCTTTATCACACCGGTTGGGCCAGCCAGTCCCATACCGCGGTGCGTTATCGCCAGGGCTGGGGCCGAACCACGCAAGGTGACCACTACACGAACGGGAACACGTATTACGGCCACAAACTCGACGTTGGCGTGGGGAATGGCGGCGAACTTTTCTTCGCGCATTACTCGTTTATGGCATTTGACCCGCGTGGCAAGCGCGACCGGTACACCAACTATTTTCACAACAATCGCAACATCGCGCTGATCAGCCACGACTACTCGATCGAGAATCCGAGGCATTTTAAGGGCTATGGCGACAACGCCTGGGGCCGTTCCGCCGGAGTGAACTCGGCTGGCGGCCGGCCGCTGCCGCGCGACGACAATGGCACGCTCACATGCACAGCAGCGCTGGCTTCTTTCCCGTACACCCCGGAAGAATCGATGAAAGCCTTGAAACATTTTTACCGCGACCTGGGCAGGAAACTATGGGGGAACTACGGATTTCGCGACGGCTACAATGAATCGGAGAACTGGTTTGAGGATGTGAACATGGCGCTGAACCAGGCACCGATTGTGGTGATGATCGAAAATCACCGCTCCGGTTTGGTGTGGAAACTGTTCATGTCCAACCCGGAGATTCAGCCAGCGCTGGACGCCATCGGCTTCCACAAGGACTGACTTGTGTGCGCCTGTTCCCGCTGCGATTTATTTTGTGGCGGCCGGTAACGAGAGGCTAGCCTTCCGGATTTTGGCAACCACGCCGACATTGCGGTCAGCCACTTCGGAGATCTTGTACTCGATGGAGGTACCCAAAACCGAGGCTACTTCGGCGCTGGTCAGCTTGTAGTCGGTTTGCAGCCAGGTGGCAAGGCCTGAAGTGGCTTCGCGAAAGGCATCGTCCAACGAACCGGAGAGGCCCATAGCCATCAGGTAGTCTGCGTTTTCGACGCGCGGCGTGCCGAGGTGCTTCTCACGCTGCACATCTACGGTAAACACGATGTCCATGGAGGTCTCCAGTGCGTTGCCGTTCAACTCGCCGTCGCCCTGCACCGCGTGGGCATCTCCCAAATAAAGCAAAGCGCCGGGTTGCTGCACGTTCAGGAAGACCGTCGCTCCCTCGGCGACGCCGCTAAAATCCATGTTGCCGCCGAGGCCGCCGGAATCCTGTGTTTGCACCGGCGCGCGCCAGGGATTGGGGGCCACGCCAACGCAACCGAGCATGGGGTGTAGCTGCACGGTGAAGTTCTTCAAATGCTCGGGAGGATTCTCGAGAGTGGCGATTTGTTTCTCGGCGTCCAAATGCCAACGCGTGTCTTTCCATTCCTGCTTGTTTTCGGAAACGTAATCGTTGGTCAGGGCGCGATCGACGAGCGCGCTGTCGCTGATGGCCCAATCGCGGTTGATACGCAGGCGTTTGATGGTGATCGCCACGACGTCCCCGGGCATCGCGCCCTCAACATAGAATGGCCCCGTCAGTGGGTTACCGCCGGCGACGCGCTTCACACCTTTTTCATCCTGGCCGCCGGCATCCACACTCGTGGTTTGTACGGTATCGCCCGGCCAGATGTGCAGGACGGGCTTTGTGTCCGCGGAGAGCTGGCGATAAAAGCTGGTTGGGGTGAAGTCCATAGTGCGCGACGACGCGGGCTTGTCTGTAGGGGCTCGCTTCGCGCTCCAGGTTCCCGTGGTCGTCTCGGATTCGCCTTTAACGGAATAGCTCCCGGACATCCCGGCGTCCGTCAGCTTGCCACCGTAGGTGTCGGTTTCTGTGCCATCCTGAAATTCCAGATGGATTTCGCCGCTCTTTACAGTTCCCTTCACCGGAACGTCTTTCCCACTGCGGTAAATCTGCCCGGCGATATTTTCACCGGAACTTGCGAGTTGCAGCCGCTCCGTGAAAGGGATCGCCATTTCCACTGTCGTGAGCTGCCATTCTCCCGTCAAGTCGGCCGCGCGAGTTTGCGCCTGGGCCTGCGGTGCAAGAATCAGAGGCAGAACAGTACACGCGATCGACGAACAGACAGCAAACATTCGCATAAAGGGAACTCCTTGATTGAGAACGACCACTCGCGAGGTCTGCGAGTATAAGCCAAGCCGCGCGACGCGACCAGCTAGGACCTACCAATCGGAATGGCGATGGACAACCGGACCGAGTGCAGTCTTGTGCAGCGAACGAACGGCGGCCCGGGTGTGTTATTGATGGCCATAACGTCAAAACGCAAAGGGCACTCCTTGATGTGGCGCTCGCGAAGGAGATAATGCACGGTACGAATCAAGGTTTCGTGTTTTTCCTGGCGCTGCTCAATTCGGGAATCGCGAATTGGCCTTTTAGCGCGAGGCGAGCGCGAACCTCGACGAGCGCGAGGATATCTCCATCGAAGCCGATCAGGTCAAGTTCGCCTTTGGCATGCTCCGGCATATAGTTTCGGGCAATAAAAATATAGCCGAGGCGCCGCAGGTACTAAGGATACGTTTCCCCACGCACGCCTGTCTGCAGCGCCTCAAGCTTGTGCTCCTCGTGAGTGGACGCGACAGCGCCCGGAGAGACCGCAGCGCGACCTCCACTACAACGAGCGCAAATCCGATTCGCCCGAGCATCTCCCTCTTTCGTGTGAACAGAAATCCCGTGGGCGGAGGGGTTTTCTGAGGCCACGGGATTAGGACATCGTTTAGTTCGCTGCAGGCTCGGCTAGAGCGACTTTTCGGCTTCGCGAATGCTCTCTTCCATGATGCCAATGGCGCAGTCGGCTTGTTGCTGATCGATGATCAGCGGAGGAGACATGCGAATGGAGTTTTCACCGGAGCCAAGGGTAAGCAGGCCACGATGGAAGGCATTGTCGATGATCTTGTCGCGCAGGCCGGGGGCCTTTTCTTTGGTGTTCTGGTCGCGAACAATTTCGGCGCCTATCATCAGGCCTTTTCCACGAACGTCGCCAACAATCTTAAAGCGCTTGGGCCAGTCGGCGATCTTGCTAAAGATGTAGCTGCCGATTTTTTCGGCGTTAGCCATCAAGCCGCCTTCGATCAGGTCCATGGTGGCCAGGGCCGCAGCGACGCACACGGGATTGCCGCCGTAGGTGGTTCCGTGCGAGCCGGGCTTCCACTGCATGATGCTTTCTTTGGCGATGAACGCGCTGATGGGCATACCGCTGGCAATCCCCTTCGCGGTCAGGACGATGTCCGGCGTGACCCCGGCATGATCGTAGGCCCACCACTTTCCGGTGCGGCCCATGCCGGCCTGAACTTCATCGAGGATCAGCACAATGCCGTGCTGATTGCAGAGGCGTTGCAGCTCCTGCAAGAAGAACGCGGGAGCGGGAATGAAGCCTCCTTCGCCTTGAATCGGTTCGACGATAATGGCCGCAACTTCTTCAGGGGCGAACAGGCGCTTGAAGATCTGCTGCTCAAGCAGTTCGATGATTTCGGCGCCGCAGGTTTCGCTGGTATGGCCAAGCGCGCAGCGATAAGCATACGGAAACGGAATGTGCTCGACGCCTCCTAGCAAGGTCCCGAAGTGTTTACGCTGGGTGTTTTTGGAGGCGGTCAGCGAAAGCGAGCCCAGCGTGCGTCCATGGAAGCACCCATAGAAGGCGATGAGCTTGTCGCGGCGCGTGGAATAACGTGCGAGCTTGATGGCCCCCTCCACAGCCTCGGTGCCGGAGTTACCGAAGAACACCTTGTAGTGGCTGGACCTCGGCATAGTACCCACAAGGCGCTCGGCCAGTTGCGGCATGTGCCGGTGGTAAAAATCGTTGCCGGCAATATGAATCATTTCGGCAGCTTGCTTCTGGATTGCCGCGACAACCTTGGGATGGCAATGGCCGGTCGAGCACACGGCAATGCCGGCGGCAAAGTCCAGAAACGTATTGCCATCAGGGTCTTCGACGATGGCGCCATAGGCGTGATCGGCAACCAGCGGATAATCCCGCATATACGACGGGGACATGAACTTGTGGTCGTAATCAATCACCAGTTGTGATTTGGGGCCCGGCAGAGGTGTATTGATGCGAGGAAGTTTGCTTTTTGCTTCGGTGGCGGTGGTCATGATTCCTCCCAGAATCGGTTCAGCGGGTTAGTGTGGCGAGAGGCCAGAGAAACAGCAGGTTTGGGAGCTGCAAAACTGGCTCGACCTGCGACAAGGGACTTAATCTACGCCGTAGAGACCCGGTCGAACGCTCGACGGGCGAAACTTGCGGGGGACACGAGGACCAACTGCTTCACGACCGCGCTTCAAAAAGTGAAAGTGTTTCATTTGCGTTTCCAGCGGACGCTGCCGTCTTTCGTGTCTTCTAAAATTATACCACGGTCTGCGAGCTGCTTACGGATGCGATCGGACGCCGGGAAGTCGCGTCGCTGGCGAGCGGCCTGGCGCTCGGCTACGAGTTTTTCGATCTCGGCATCGTCCACTCCTGAAGTGGCTGGGGCAAAGCCGACGGCCATGAGTTTTTCCGCGTCATTGTCTTCCAGCACGGCAAAGACCTGGTCAAAACTATTCAGGAATTCCTGCGCCGCCTTGACGTCGCCTTGGCGAAATTCGCCTTTGTCCATGGCGATATTGGCTTCGCGCACGAAATCGAAGACCGCGGCGAGCGCTTGCGCGGTGTTCAGGTCGTCGGAAAGACCGGCGTCGAAATCGTCCGCAGCCTTGGCGATGCGCGCGCCCATCCCAGACTGTTTCCCTGGCGGGAATTTCTCGTTCTTCAGGCGCGCGGCGAAGTTGCGCAGCCGCTCGACGGAGCTGGTGGCCTGCTGCAACCCATCAAAGGTGAAATTCAACTGGCGACGGTAAGGAACACTGCTGAGCGCGAAGCGCAGCGCCGAAGGTTTGTAGCCCCTGGCAAACAGGTCGCGCAGCGTGAAGAAATTGCCGAGCGACTTGGACATCTTCTCATCTTCGACCAGCAGGTGCTCTGCATGCATCCAGTAGCGGACAAATTGCTTCCCGGTGGCCGCCTCGCTCTGCGCGATTTCGTTTTCGTGGTGCGGGAAAGCCAGATCGATACCGCCGGTATGAATGTCGATAGTTTCGCCGAGATACTTCATGGCCATGGCCGAGCATTCGATGTGCCAACCGGGTCGCCCCTTGCCAATCGGTGTGTCCCAGACTTGCTCGCCGGGTTTGGGCGCTTTCCAGAGAGCGAAATCGCGCGCGCTCTCTTTCTCGTAGCGATCGTTATCGACACGCGCGCCCGCCTGGATACCGGAGAGATCGATCTTGGAAAGTTTGCCGTAGTCCTTGAACTTGGCGATGCGGTAATAGATGGAACCCTCGGACTCGTACGTATAGGTCTTCTCTTGGAGCTTCTGGATGAGCGCAACCATGTCCTGGATGTGGTCGGTGGCGCGGATCCAATGTTCGGGGGCCTCGATGCTCAGAGTCTTGCAGTCGGTGAAAAAAGCTTGCACATACTTTTCCGTATAGCCGCGAATGGAAACGCCAGCGGCGGCGGCGTTGGCTATGATACGGTCATCCACGTCCGTGAGGTTCATGACGTGATTCAGCTTGAAACCGCGCAGCTTCAAGAAACGGCGAAGAATATCCTGAAAAACGAACGTGCGGAAATTGCCGATGTGGGCATAGTTGTAAGTTGTGGGGCCGCAGGTGTACATACGGACTTCACCGGGTATTTGCGGGACGAAGGGCTCAACTTTTGCAGAGAGGGTATTGTGGACCTGGATCGTGTGCATTTCGCTCGGTCGCGCCTTTCGGGACTACAGTAAACGAATGATTGTATCCGAGGCGTTGCGGCCGCTGCAACGAAGCGTAGTCACCAAGCAAAGGGGAACTAGGACGCGTCTTGGGGGAGAAACCAGTGGCCGATGATGGGGTAAGCCGCCCACTCTCCGCGGTTGGCTTTGAGTCCGTAGACAACCCCCAGGATCACGTTCACCACCCATCCGCCCATCATCACGAGCCAGAGGAGCGGGAAAAAGACGAAAAATCCCGCCGGAGGTCCTTGGTGCGAACCCGCCGGAATGTGCGCCACACTGGAGAACATGCTGAAAAAGAGTCCGATCATGAGAACGAAAAACAGGGCCATGTAGCAGAGTTGCCAGACCAGCGACTGCAGAGCGTGGAATTTTACGAAACGTGAATCCTGCTTCACGCAGAAAATAATCAGCGGCCCGATGAACCCGGTGAACACCTGGAGCAAGTGAGCGAGAAACGCCATGGTGCGTTCATCTTGCGTGGGAGGTGGAAGTGCTGCGAGAGCGGGTTGCGGTGTCCCCATCGATTCCTCGGAATTCTGCTGCATCATACTTACTGCAGCGAGTGGACCTGTTTCCGGCTTACAGCAAGTGTAACCCGCAAGCGCGGGCAACCGGGCTGGCGGTGGGCAATGAAGCAACAGCCCCACACGCTGTGGCAGCGCACGGGGCTGTTGGATTTTCGCACGACGCAAAAAAGAGCAACTAAGCGGAAACACCAACCGCGCGAGCGCCTTCCACCTCAGTAAGCTTTCCGTGGGCCACGTCGTAGATGTAGCCATGAACCGGAATGGACTTGGGTACGAGGGGGTGATTGCGGATGCGCGCCACATCGTCGAGCACCGATTGCCTTTGGTCCTTGATGGTGAGCCATTCAATGTATTCCCCGGAACGGTCGCCGGGCCCCTTGCCAACGTCGCGGAACCCACTGGAAGTAAGCTGGGCCGTTTCCAGACTGGAGCTGAGCAAATCGCGCATCACTTCATTGCTGAAGAACTCCATGCCGCAATTGGTGTGGTGTATGACGAAGAACTCCTGCGTGCCCAGCAGCTTGTAGCTGATGACCAGCGAGCGGATGGCATCGTCGCTGGCCCGTCCGCCGGCGTTGCGAATCACGTGGGCGTCGCCCTCGGCCAATCCGGCGAATTTTGCGGGATCGAGGCGTGCGTCCATGCAAGTGAGAATGGCGAAATGCCGCACGGGCGGCATGGCCAGCCTGCCCTTGTCGCCAAAATTGGCGCTGTATTTCGCGTTTGCATCCAGGACTTCCGAAAGAATCTTGCTCATGTGTTCTCCTCGTTCGGATCGGTTTCGATGTTCCGCTGCCTCCCTCCGAAGCGCGCAAAAAAAAGCCCACGATCGGGTCGTGGGCCGGGTGAGAAGCGAATCTAGTGAATCGGAAAACTAGCCGCTGCTCTCCACTCGCCCACAGCCGAGGCAACAACAGATATGCGCGCACAAGAGAACCGCGCTTGGGTGGGAAGTTTCGAGCGAACTGGAGCGGCGAAACATCGGACCTTCAGGCTACGCGGGGAAAATGGCGAAGTCAATTGGACGATTGCAGGCATGATTGCAGGCAGATAAGAATGCTCGGGCCGTCAGTTCGCGTTATCCAGGACCGGCTGGTCATCCTTCCAATGGATCTGTTCCAGCTTCGCAGGAGCAACCGGCTCCTGATAAGGAATTCGCAGGATGAGCTTGCCGTTGCGCGAGCTGACCCCGCCGCCGTTGGCCAGAAGAACTTTCAGGCCGATCTCCGCAGTGTCGACAGACAACACATCGATTTGAAAGGAATCGGGAAGGCCCGCGAGCGATTTGTTCCAGTAAGTATTGTGCAGCGGCTCGCGATATTCCGCGGGGATCGCGCGCGCGCCGATCAGCGCGCCGAGGATGCCGGCGGCATTGGCGGGATTGCAGTCGGCGTCCTGGCCGCAGCGCGTGGCGTAGTTCATGGTCTTGTACCAATCGCCGTCGCCGTAGAGCAAGCCAATGACCACGTATCCGCCATTCAGTTTCGCATCGATATTAAAGGGCTGCTTGTAGCCGTCGGGACAGTGATCGACTTCGCCCCATTTCGCCTGCAGCAGATGCCAGGTCTTCAGCCAGTCGTTGGGATTTTCATCGTGCCACTGAATCACGTCGCCAATGAGCTGCGCGTACAAGCTTTGCGCCGGAATGGCTAAAAGCCCATTCTCCACAACTTCACGAATATTTTTGGCGAAAAAGGCTTGCGTGTACATGGCGGAGATGAACATGCCGCCATAGACGCCATCGCCGTAATTCATGATGTGCCCCATGCGGTCGTCGAAGCGGTTGGAAACTTGCGGCATGCCCGGTGCGATCATGCCGAATACGTCGGACTCAATCTGGAAATCAATGTCGTCGGCATGAAGATTGTAGCGCGGGCTGCCGGATTGCGGCGGCAGGATGCCTTTGCGAATGTTGGCGAGACCGGCGTCGTTGGCATGCCAGACCTGGCGAATCTTGGCGTCCCATTCGTGTGCGACAGTGACGGGCTCGACATCGATGCCATAGCGGCGCAGGCAGTGCAGGAACAGGAGATTGATGTAGATGTCGTCGTTGTCAGGGGAGCCAAAGCTGGGGTGCTCTTTCTCCGAGGTCTCGATAAACTGGCGGTTGATGTGTACTTGCTGATTGTCGGCCTCGTTGGTGATGGGTTCGTCGTAGTCGGTCTTGTTCGTGGAGCGCGCCCGGTCAGCTTTCATGCGTGTCGGGGAAAGAGTCCAGTCGGTGATGTCAAAACCGATGGGCGTGCCGAGGTATTCGAATTCCCAGGGCTGGCCGAAGGTGACGCCAATCATCTTGCCCATCCAGGCGCCCTGCACCTTGTCGACATACGTGTCCCAATCGAGTTCGCGAAAACCTGGTGGCGCGGTGGGCTGCGGTTTCGTAACTGCCCGCGAGCTTGACTGAACTTCTGGTGAGGACGGGGATTGCGCCGCCGCGCACGAAACACAGAGACACGCAAAGAGCAGAACAACTGCAAAGATGCTTTTCATTGGAAGAGTCCGTGATGAGAGTCTACATCACAGTTGACGCAAAAGCGCTATGCACGCGTCATGGTCACATTGCTCAAAGCGGATGTGACCACCGTAAGATAAGTCCATCGTTATGCAGCTGGCTCTCCGGCTTGAAATTAAGGCGGCAAAGTGGGCTTGTCGTCCGTTCTCTGGTAGGCAGCAACGAGCCGGGCGACGGTAATGGCGATGTAGAGAACACCGGTGGCCGCCTCCATTGCGGCAAAAATGCGTGCCGGGGGACTGATAGGAACGATGTCGCCGTAGCCCAAGGTCGTCAAGGTCACCAGGCTGAAGTATAGGAAGGTAGCCCGGGGAATATGCGCAATCGCGGAATTGCCCGAACCGACTTCCAGGAAGGAATGCGGGCGCAGAACATTGATCAAGTTATAGACCGCGAACCAAAACATAGCCAGGATCAGGTACAGGCTGACGGACCCGTAGATTCGACCACTGGTGATAGAACCGGTCCGGCCGAGATAGAGGAACAGCCCGATGGAAACAATGCCGAAAATCAAAGCCAGCAACGCAAAGTTGATGGCTCTGAACAAAAGACTCGAGTAAAAGTGGCTGATCAAAATCAACACCATGGAGGCAACCACCAGGGGCACACAGACAAACATCAAGCCGCGCTTCGCGGACAATTGCACGATCGAAGCGACCAAAAGAATATAAAGAGAAAAGATCAGGACGAGGTCGCCGATCGGGTGACCCTCCAGAAATGGCGACAATAGAAGAAACAACAAAAGGGTGAGCAGTAAAGTCAGCGAACGGCGATCTTCCTGGACCGTATTCATTTTGTCCTGCGAGCGATGATTTAGCGTCGAGAGTTGGGGGCGGAACGTGCTGTCTGGAAATCCTATCCCATCTAAGCCTGTTTCGTGTATACGTTCTTGGGGCGGTGCAAAATTCCGCACCGGCGCGCCGTTGACAGGGACTGGGGCGGTGCTTACAGTCCGAGAATCAGTGCCAATTAGATGGGCGACGAATCACTCCGCGTGGCCGCGAATGGGGGCAGCATGCTTAGGTTGGGACTGGCGTTGGGATGTGCGGTAGCTTTGTTCATGGGTGGAGGGCTGCGGGCGCAGGAGCAAGCCACGGCTCCGCCTCCTGCAGCCGCAGCGAAAAAAGTGCTGACGCCGGAATCGTTTCTGGAATTGCGCACCGTGCAAGACCCGCAGTTCTCTCCC
This sequence comes from Candidatus Acidiferrales bacterium, assembly GCA_963804635.1. Lineage (GTDB taxonomy): Bacteria > Acidobacteriota > Terriglobia > Acidiferrales > UBA7541 > Acidiferrum. The sequence goes on along the minus strand of CAWDRK010000030.1, from coordinate 100,600 downwards.
GACGGGACAGGCGTGGCGTTCGTGGTGGGCGACCCGCAAACAAACGAAAAGCGGACGCGCCACATCTGGCTGTACGACAAACAAGGCAACAAGACGCGGCAACTGACCTACTCGGACAAGAGCGAGAGTTCACCGCGCTGGTCACCTGACGGCAAACAACTGGCCTTTCTCTCAAATCGCGGCGAGCAACAGCAGATCTATCTCCTACGGATGGAAGGAGGAGAGGCAGCCGCGCTAACGAAGGGCAAAGCCGGAGTGGAAATGTTCGCGTGGTCGCCGGATGGCCGATCCATCGCTTATTTGTCCCCGGACCCGAAAACCGAAGCCGAGGAAAAGAAGGAGAAGAATAAAGACGATGCGCGCGTGGTGGATCACGATGAGAAGTATGCGCGCTTGCGCATCACGGATCTGGCAAAACACGAAGAGCGCGCACTGACTGAACCGACATGGAGAGTCGAAGAGTTGCAGTGGTTGCCGAACGGGCAAAGCATCGTGATCAAGGCGACGGATCGCCCGGCGTCGGATCGCATGACCGATCGCATTTACCTTGTGAGTGTGAACGACGGGCACAAGCACGAGTTACTGGCACCACGCGGGCCTTTCGGAAACCTACACGCGTCGCTGGACGGACAGGTGATTGCTTTTATCGGCAGCCGGGAAGATGGGCCGGCACCTCACGATCTCCAGCTTATTTCCGTGGAAGGGGGGATTGCTCGGAACCTGACCGGTGCAAGCCTGGATCGGGCCATCGCGGACTACCACTTCGTGAAAGGCGGTTGGCTGGTGGCGGTGTACGTCGAGGGGTTCCACAAGAAATTTGTAGGCTACACCGAAGAGGGAGAACGCAAGGACATGACCACAGGCCTGCCCGTGAATCCCAGCCAATTCTCGGTGGCTTCCACAGGCGAGATTGCGTTTGTTGGAGAGACAGCCACGTCCATGCCGGAACTGTGGTTGCGCGATGTGAAGGGAGTGGCGCAACAGCTGAGCCACGTCAACGATGCCTGGAAAGAGTACGGGCTGATTGCGCCGGAATACTTCAAATATAAGTCGTTCGACGGCACGGAAATCGAAGCGGGCCTTCTGAAACCCACAGGCTACGACGGAAAAACAAAGCTGCCGCTTGTGGTGCTGGTGCATGGCGGTCCAACCGGAGGCTGGGGAAACACGGGCGAGGCGTGGGGGCAACTGCTCGTGGCGGCAGGATTCGCGGTGCTGTATCCCAATGTGCGCGGATCCATTGGTTACGGCCAGAAATTTGTGGAGATGAACCGCGCGGATTGGGGCGGCGGCGATTTCAAAGATGTCATGGCGGGTGTGGATGATGCGATTGCGAAAGGAATCGCCGACCCGGAGCGGCTGGGGATCGGCGGCTGGTCCTACGGCGGGTACATGTCGGAATGGGCAGTGACGCAAACAACCCGGTTCAAGGCCGCGGTTTCCGGAGCAGGAATGGCAGATCTAATCTCCGAATTCGGTACCGAAAAAGATCCCGCCTACGACGAGTGGTTCTGGGGCGTGCCGTATGAAAAGCCAGAAGGATTCCTGAACGGTTCGCCGTTCTTGTACGTCAAGAATGCCAAGACGCCGACGCTGATCCTGCAGGGCGAGGCGGACCCCATCGATCCGATCGGGCAGAGCCAGGAACTCTATCGAGGACTAAAACGCTACGGCGTTGAAGCGGAATTCGTGTTGTACCCGCGGGAGCCGCACGGGTTTCAGGAAGCAAAACATCGCGTGGACGTGGAAAGAAGGATGCTGGGCTGGTTCGAGAAGTATATGAAAGGAAGTAAGGAAGTAAGGAAGTAAGGAAGTAAAGCAGCAAGGAAATAAAGGGCAGATCGGTTGGGCGTTGAAATGGAGCAGAAGAAACTCAATGCGGTGTATTCGTCGCGCAAAATGAAGCGGCGCTATGAGGTTTGGTTCTTGCGCTGCGGACTGGCGGATGGAAGCGGTGCATGGTGGCTGCGCTATCTGGTGATGAATCTGGGGCGCCGAAGTTGGAGAGCCGCTCCCACGGCCCAGCCGGCGCAAGTTTGGGCTACATGGTTTCCGCGTGACGGCGAGCCACGTAGCTTTATCCAGGGATTCCCCATCGAAACATTGCGGCTGAGCGAGAAGGGCGCGCTTCCCTTCTACTGCCGGATTGCCGATAACGGAATGGAAGACGGAGCTTGCTCGGGTAATCTGCGTTTGGAGGGCCACGAAATTTCCTGGAAGCTGGGCTGGAAGTCGGATTTTGGCGTGACGTTGAGCGATAAAGGTTGGATCGGGTTTTCGCGGTCGCCTCATTCGGATGCGACTTTTTCCGGTGAGATCACGCTGGACGGTAGGAAGTTTGCCGGCGAGCCGCTGGGATTTGGCGTGCAAGGACACAACTGCGGCTACCGCCACAGAACTTTCTGGCGATGGATGCACGCGTATTTCCCGAGGCCGGATGGCACAGCAAGCACCGTGGAAGCTTTGGTTTACGACCTGCCGTTGGGAATGACGTTTCGCAAGGCGGTGGTGTGGCATGCGGGCAAAGCCACGGTGCTTCGCAAGATTACAGAACGGGAGCATGTGCAAGAAGCAGATCGACTGCAGTGGACCTTTGCGGGACTGCTGGAGGAGACGCCGGTCACGGTGACGGTGGAAGGCACCGCGCCAGGGATTCATCGCTTGCCGTACATGAAGACAGACGAGTCCGGAGCGTTCCCGGTGGCGAATGCCAGCACGGCTAACGCGACACTGAAAGTGGGCGATGAGCGCGAAGAGACCGTGCGCGGGGCGGTCGTCGAATTTGGCGGAGCAACAAAGGATTGATTATGGCTGAAGGCGCAAAGTGGGATGCGGGGCTATACGACGAAAAGCATTCGTTCGTCTGGAAGATGGCTGCCGGCCTGTTGGAGCTACTCGAAGCCCATGCGGGCGAACGGATTTTGGACGTGGGATGTGGCACCGGGCATTTGACGGCGAAGATAGCCACGAACGGGGCGCAAGCGACCGGGATCGACCAATCCGCAGAAATGATCCAGGAAGCGCGCGCCGCGTATCCGGCGTTGCGTTTTGAGGTGATGGACGCGCGGCAGCTGGTATTTCCAGAGAAGTTCGACGCGGTGTTCTCAAACGCCACGCTGCATTGGATCAAGGAACCGGAGCGAGCTGTACAGAGCATGGCTCGGGTGCTGCGCCCCGGCGGAAGATTTGTCGCGGAGTTTGGAGGCCAGGGCAACATCGCTGCGCTGGTGGCGGCGGTCGAACGAGCATGGCCAAAGGCTGGACTGCCGCAGCCGGTGCCGAATCCGTGGTACTACCCAAGCCTGGCAGAATATGCCAGCCTTCTTGAGAAGCATGGGCTGGAAGTTACCTACGGCCTGCTGTTCGACCGCCCCACCCCGCTGGAAGACGGTGAACGGGGGTTGCGGAACTGGCTGGAGATGTTCGGCGGCGTAATCATGGAGAAGCTGCCAAAGGACCACAAGGAGCGACTACTTCGAGAAGTACAGAGCGAAGCCCGCGCGTCGCTCTACAGCGACGGCCGCTGGGTCCTGGATTACCGGCGGCTGCGCGTGGTGGCAAGAAAGACGTGAGTGTCGGAAGGCGCCGCGGCGGCGGAATGCAAATCCAATCGATCGAGCAACTTGTGGTGTGTAGAAAAAGACCACAATCCGTTGCGTAGGCCTTTACAGAGGCAAGACCCCATGTTAGTCTTAGCTCCCGTACCGCCATCTTAGCGCCAGGCGGCTGGGCTCTGACTGAGAACCTGCCAAACGTGTTTGCTTTCTGTCTGTTACAGACAGGAGCGTTGCGTGGAGACTCCTCTTCTCGAGGAAAGGAAAGTCGTCTCTCTTCGCGCGAAAAACCCCGGCCTGATCGGTATTCCAAGATGACGGTGAACTGTGCGCACTGGATCATCGCGAAGTAGAAGTTCACGACAAAGGGGACACCTTGCTCAAGCTCCGTAAAGTCGAAATTGTTGGCTTCAAGTCCTTCTGCGAACGGACGGTGGTCACCTTCAGCGGGACGGGCACGACGTGCATCGTCGGACCCAACGGCTGCGGAAAGTCGAATGTCGTGGACGCGATCAGCTGGGTGCTGGGTGAGCAGAGCCATAAGTCCCTGCGCGCCGAACGCATGTCCGACTGCATCTTCAACGGCACCACCAAACGCCCGCCAATGGGTCTGGCGGAAGTGACCATCACCATGGAAGACCCTGAACTGGCCGAGGCGGCCCGGTTCGTCTTAGAGAGTTCGGCCGAAGAAGACCACACTCCGGCGGCGGAAATCACGGACAACCCGGAAGGCCTAGAGACGCCCGAGACCATCGAAGAGGCAGCGGCGCCCATGATCGAAGAGCCACCGGCAGAAGGACTTCCCGCAAGTTTCCTGGCAAAGAAAAAGAAGCGAGCAGAAAAGCCCGCGATGGTTACCAAGCCGGGCGAGGTGGTGGTGAGCCGGCGTCTGTACCGCAGTGGGCAGAGCGAATACCTGATCAACGGGCGGGTGGCTCGCCTGCGCGACATTCAGGAAATGTTCATGGGTGTGGGCCTCGGTCCCGACTCTTACGCGATCATTGAGCAGGGCCGCATCGGACAAATTCTGGCCACCAAGCCGATGGAGCGCCGCGCCATTATCGAAGAAGCCGCGGGCATCACGAAATTCAAGACCAAGAAGCGCTTGAGTGAAGCCAAGCTGGAGTCGTCCAAGCTGAATCTGGCGCGCGTGAACGACATTGTGGTGGAAGTGGAGAAGCAGTTGGCTTCGCTGAAGCGCCAGGCAGCGAAGGCGCGGCGTTACGCGGAGATTCGCGAGCAGATGCGCGGCATCGTGCGGCAAATGCTGGCCGGCAAGGCACGCGAACTGGACAGCGAGGCGGAACGCCTGGGCGCGCGGTTAGGCGAACTGACGTCCTCGGAAACGCAACATGCGCAGGCCATTCACGAGCAGGAGGCAGAACAGGACCGCTTGAGCCAGCGCATCTACACGCTGGACGCAGAGATTCGCCAAAACCAGAACGTGTTGAACCATACGGCACTGGAAGTGGACCGCAGCGAGAATCGCATCAGCTTTAACCAAACACGCAGCGCGGAACTGGCAGGACGTAACGAACAGATTGCGCTGGAGGCCCAGGCGTTAACCACGCAGACCGCGGAGTGGGAGGCGCGCAACGCGGAGCAGCAGCAAGCCGTGGAAACGGTGCGAGCAGAATCCGTCAATCTGAACGCCCGCGCAGGAGAATTGGCCACACGCGCGGCGTTCCGCGGCGCCCAAATCGTGGAAGCGGAAGCGCGTATAGATCGCTTGCGGCGGGCTGCGACCGAAGCGGGAGAAAGTCTGCTGCAGTTGCACGGCGAGCAGAAACAGGCGGAAGAAGCGCTGGTGCACCAGACGGAATCCATGCGCAAGCAGGAGGCGCGCGAAACGGAATTACTGGAAGCGTCCATCCGTGTGCGCGACGACGCCGAACGCGCCGCACAGGACTGGCAGACGGCCATGAACCATTTGAGTGGCTTGCAACAAAACGCCGTGGAGGTGCAGGCGCGGCTTGGGGAGCTCCGCCAAAAGCGCGAAGAGATGAGCAAGCAATCGGATTCCCTGCGTGGCGCGCTGGCGAGCGTGCGCGCCCGACACTCCACTTTGACGCAAGTCCTGAACGATCATTCCTACACCGGCGAAGCGGTACAGAAATTGTTCGCCGCGAACGAGCGCCACGGAGCGCAGAATTTCCGCGCCGTGGGAGTGCTGGCGGACTATGCCGAGGTGCAGGAACAGCATGAGGCGGCCATCGAACAGTACATGCGCGAAGAACTGGAATACGTCGTGGTGGAGACATACGACCATGCTCGCGCGGGCGTATCGCTGCTGCGCGATGAAGTAGGAGGGCGCGCCACGTTCTTCGTGGACTCACTGCGCAATCTGAAACTGGAGGTGTACGAGCCGATCGCGCACTTCCGTTCCGAAGATGGAGTCATCTCCCGCCTGGATAAGCTGGTGGAATTCCGCGATCCGCTGGGCCCGGCAGCAAAGCAGTTCTTGCCGCGGTTGCGTACGGCGTACCTGACGGACAGTTCCGTGGCCGCGGAAAAGCTGGCTCGCGAATATCCGCAGTATGCATTCGTCACGCCGGAAGGCACTTGTTACCAGGGACGGATGGTGACGGGCGGCAAGCCCGATGAAGCCGGACCGCTCGGCATGAAACGTGAATTGCGCGCCATGGATGTGGAGGTGGTGCAACTGGAGCAGCGCAGCGGCGCGATGCAGGCGGAGTTGGAAGCGATTGCCGCGGAACTGCGTGCCAACGAGCAAGCCAACGAGGAATTAACCGGCCAGCAGCGAGATGCAGAGCGCACCCTGTTTGCCACGAAACACCGGCACGAACAGATGCAGAGCGACCTGGCGCGCCTGGGCCTGGAATTGACCGTCTGCCAGAACGAATTGGGACGCGTGCGCCGGGAAATCGAGGCAGGCCAGTTGCGCGCGCAGCGAGCCAGGGAGCAGCATGAGTTCGCGGCAACCAGCAGGGCGGAAGCCGAAGCGGAAAGTTTGCGCCTGAGTGAAGAAGTGGTACAACTCCGAGGCGCCGTGCAATCCGAGCAGGATGAATTGACCACGGCAAAATCGGAACTAGCGGCCATGAACGAACGGCTGGCCTCCGCGGAAGCGATCGCCAAGCGCTTGCAGGAAGAAAAGGCTGATCTGCAACGACGCGAGGCAGCGCTGCGGCAGCAGGAAGCGGCCATCAGCGAAGAGACCATGGCCATGGCCCGCCAGACGGAAGAACTGACGCAACAATTGGAAGTTCTGCGCGCCGAGAGAGCCCGCCTGGAAGTGAAACAGAAGGAACTCGAAGAGGAATGGGACACGGCACGGACCCGCGTCACGCAGGCCGAAGACCATTTGCGCATGGCGCGCCAGACGCTGCAGGAGATGCGCGACGAGCGCGGCAAGTTCGAAATCGAAAAGGCGCGCAACGATTCGGACCGCCAACACTTGCGGGAGACTTGCCTGGCGGAAGTGAACGCGCAACCCGAGGACCTGATCGCGTCGGAAACCGCGTTTATGAGCGGCGAAGAATTAGCGACCGCGGAAGCCAGCTACCGCGAAATGAAACAGCGTATCGAGAGCATGGGCGCGGTCAACATGATGGCGCTGGAAGAATTCAACGAATGCGAGCAGCGTTTTACTTTCCTGACCCGCGAGCGCGACGACTTGCTGCGGTCCATCGCGGACACCCAGCAAGCCATCAAGGAACTGGACGTCATCACCAAGGAAAAGTTCGAGCAGGCTTTCGCCGCGATCAATGCCAACTTCACCTCTGCGTTCCACACCATTTTCGGGGGCGGAACGGCGGAGATGCGCTTGACCGAAGTGGATAGCTCCGGCGACGCGGGCATCGACATTGTGGCTTCGCCGCCCGGAAAACGCCTGCAGAACGTCTTGCTGCTTTCCGGCGGAGAGAAGGCCATGACCGCTCTGGCGCTGTTGATCGCGATTTTCCGCTACCAGCCAAGCCCGTTCTGCATCCTGGACGAAGTGGACGCGCCGCTGGACGAAGCCAACGTCGGCCGTTTCACTCGCCTGATTGGCGACATGAGCGCGCAGACGCAATTCATCGTCGTTACCCACAACCGCAAAACCATGGAGACCGGCAGCGTGCTGTATGGCGTGACGATGCAGGAGCCGGGCGTGTCCAAGCTCGTCAGCGTGCGTTGGGAAGGCGACGCGGCTCCGCAAGGAAAACAGCGAGCAGCGACAGCGGCGTAGCAGCAGAACGCAAATTAATAAAATGTCCCGAGGGTGGAGTTCGATTCCACCCTCTTTTTATTTTCCACGTCAAGAAAAAATAGATGCGCACAACAAAAAAAGCGCCTGTGGATTTTTTCCTCTCCGCGTGACGTGGAACATTGACTTCCACGTGCGCTGGGATAGAATGCAGGACACTTTCGAAGGGAACTACTTCCGTGAGCGCAAGCCCCGCAATGAAAATTATTCGTGAAACCAGTTTTGCCGGTATCACCCCTGCAGCACGAGGCAAGGTTCGAGACATCTATGATCTGGGGGACCGGTTACTGATTGTGGCGACCGACCGCCTCTCCGCGTTTGACGTGGTGATGCCCACGCCGATTCCCGACAAGGGACGGGTGCTGACGCAGCTTTCCCTTTTCTGGTTCGATTTGTTGCGCGACATGATTCCCAACCATGTGCTGAGCTCTACGGAGTTCCCGGCCCCGTTCAAACCGTACGCGGAAGACCTGGCGGGGCGTTCCATGGTGGTGCGCAAGACGCAACCTCTCCCCATCGAATGCGTGGCGCGCGGCTACCTGTCCGGATCAGGATGGAAAGAGTATCGCGCCACGGGAAAAGTGTGCGGAATCGCGCTGCCCGCTGGATTGAAGGAGTCCGACAAGCTGCCAGAGCCGATCTTCACACCCGCAACGAAGGCGGCAACGGGCCACGACGAGAACATTGCCTTCGAGCGCGCCGCCGAAATGATCGGGACAGCCCTGGCTGACAAAGTGCGAAATATCACGCTGGAGATTTACCGTCGCGCCGCCGCATATGCCGAGCCCCGTGGAATCCTGCTGGCCGACACGAAATTTGAATTCGGGCTGATGAATGGTGAGTTGATCTGGATCGACGAAGCGTTGACGCCGGACTCGTCGCGTTTCTGGCCGGCCGCGGAATACAAGCCCGGCGGCCCGCAGCCCTCTTTCGACAAACAGTTTGTGCGTGACTACCTCGAACGGATCGGGTGGCCGAAAACGCCGCCGGGCCCCGACCTGCCCCCCGATGTGGTTGCGGCGACGCGTGCGAAGTACCGGGAAGCGTATCGCATCCTGGTCGGACGCGAGCTAGAGTAGCCAGCCGGCCCCAATACTAAAACTCATCGATGGGGAGTGCGAACGTGAGAGATCAACTGGAAGGACTTGTCGGACAAATGGTCGAGCGAGGCATTCTGTTCGACGAAGCCGTCGGCGAGTTTGAGAAGAGGTTCATCAAACGCGTTCTAGAGCGCACCAACGGTAACCAGTCGCGCGCCGCGGAATTGCTGGGCATTCACCGCAACACACTCAGCCGCAAGATCACCGAATACAAATTAGATCACCGGCGCAACAGCAACAACCGGGCGCGCTAGCGTACGGATGTAAGTGCCGGGGGCGCAAGCTCGACGCGGCGCGGCGTGAGTAGCTGCAAAAATCGCAATCCGGAGCATGGCTTGCTGTTTATCGTTGCTTGATCCGTGAAGCCGCTGCGGCCTTAGGGCTTCTTGGGAGCCGGCTTCTTCGTGGTCGCAGGCTTCTTGCTGGCGGCCTTGGGCAAGTCTTCTTCGTTTACCTTGGCCTTGTCCCAGTGCAGCATGAACGCCGGGTCGGGATCGTAGCTCTCCAGCGTGCCCGTGAACCGAACGGGATTGCCCTTTTCCAGCTTGGCCGCTTCGGGCTGGCCGGCTACTTTCGCGTCCATGTTTGGCGTGGTGGCCGCTTCAAACTCCGCGTCGCTGGTCACGAACGCCACTTTCAACTCTGCACCATCCGACGAAGGAGTGATCTCGGTGAGTTTGCCGGGTACATCGGGGAATTCCAGGCCGCAAGCCGCGGTCCACGTCAGTTTGGCCTTGTCGCCGCCGGCTTTAAGATCCGCAACTACCGACGCAATGGTCATGTCCTTGCGCGCAGCTTCCAGATCCGCGGCGCTCGGCAGTTTGTACGTCGAAGGGCGATCTACAGAGCTGGAGGCGAGCTGCAGGAGTTCATTCATTTCCTGATCGACCAGGGTGTCGCAAACGGTTCCGCCTTGGTAGTTCGCGAGCAGCTTGCGGAGATAGGCCTTGACGGTCTTGGATTGCGCCTCATTGGCGTTCTTCGAAGACGCGGCGCGAGCGAAATACCACAACGCGTCCAGTTGCTGCGGCGGGTTCATGGCCATATAGGCTTTGCCGAGGCTGTAGTTTGTGGTGAGGTCGTCGGGAGTGGCTTCCAGCACCTTCTTGTAGTTCTCAATTGCTCCCTGGTAGTCCTTGGCAGCCATGGCTGCGTTTCCCGCGGTGCCGTAGAAAAAGATGACGGAGCGCTTCTTCTCATCGTTAAACTTGGCGTCGTCGGTATCCGCCGGCTTGGGAACTGCATCGACGGACTTCACTCCGGCCAGAGCGGCATCACGAGCGGCCTTGGCAGTGGCAGGATCGGGATTCTGGATGTTGTTGTAGGCGTAGGCGCGGACCGAATAGGCCTGGTAACGTTCGGTCGGGCTGGCCTTATCGCCGAGAGCGATGAGCTTGTCGGCGTACTCGATCATTTTGGGGAAATTCTTCTGATCCTGGTAAATCTTGTAGTAGAGCGGATAAATATAGTTGAGAAGAGCGGAGTTGGGATACTTGGCAACGAAATCATCGAGCAACTTCAACTGAGCCGCAGGGTTCTTTTCCGCGGCGGCCGCCTGATAAGCGTTGTATTCCGCCATGGTGTACTTCTGGCCGCCAGCCGGGGCGCCAGCGTCTTGCGCAGATGCCGGAGCGACGATAATGCACAACAGGCTCAGCGTCGCTGCAACGGCCAGACCCGCCAACCTACGTGTTACGTTCATTCCCTTATCTCCTCGCTGCAACCACAAAGATGGAATTATTTGACCCGTCAGCGGCTGGAAGCCACTGTTCCCAATGCCGACTTCCCTGCGAACCAGATGCCGTCGGAAACTTTTGAATTATAGGGGTAGGCGACGCTGAATCGCAAGCCGTTATCCGACACCAAAACCGATTCAGCCTGAATCCGACAACCTGTGTCACTGCCTGAACATCTCCCCGTTGCACCGACGGGCGGAGCAATCTCAGCAAGCACCCATAGGAGTAAGATGAGTGTCGCATAAGAAACGTGGCTCGCGCGAGGAAGAAATCGAATGAACCCGACAAGTAACGCAAGCACCGGGGCGGATTTGGCAAAACCTCTGGTCGACAAAGTGGCGCTGGTGACAGGAGGCAACCGCGGAATCGGCAAAGCGATCGCACAGAAACTGGCATCCCTGGGGGCCAATGTTAGTATCTGTGGACGTAACGACGAGTCGCTGAAACGAACGGCGCGAGAAATCGAAAGCCACGGTGTGCGCGCGCACGCACAGAAAGCTGACGTCTCTCGCAGTGGCGATGTGACCGCGCTGGTTCAGGCAATCGAGCAAAGACTGGGACCCATCTCGATTCTCGTCAATAACGCCGGCATCGGAATGTTTGGCCCGGTACACGAGAAGAGCGAGGAAGATTGGGACCGCGCGATGAACACGAATCTGAAAGGCGTGTTTTTGGTCACGCGCGCCGTGGCCGCAGGGATGATTGCGCGGAAAAGCGGAGACATCATCAACATCAGTTCACTGGCGGGAAAGAACACCTTTGCCGGCGGTGCACTCTACTGCGCTTCAAAATGGGGCCTGCAAGGCTTAACGGGTTGCATGGCGGAAGATTTGCGCGGGTTCGGGATTCGCGTCAGCGCGATTTGTCCCGGCAGCGTGGCAACCGAGTTCTCCGGCCGCGGGCCAAAGGACCCCAGCAAGGTGCTGACGGCGGAGGATGTGGCGCACGCGGTAGGAATGGTGGTGACGCAAGGTCCGCAGAGCTTCATCAGTGAAGTGGACCTGCGCCCGGTAGGCAAGCCCGGGGAGAAGTGAGGGTGGGCGCGGCGGGAGAAATTATGTGTTGACAATAGTCGTTTACACGACTATATTCTCAGCGTGACTTCCAAACCCAAAAACGCCACGCCTTCTTCACCTGCCGAAGAGCGCCTATTCCTCGCCGTCTTGAAAACCGCCGACGCCCTCGGCCAGGAAGCCGAACAACTGACCAAGTCCATCGGTTTGACGGCCACGCAGTACAACGTTTTGCGCATCCTGCGGGGCGCCGGCCCCGACGGCCTTCCCTGCCGTGGCATCGGGGAACGCATGATCTCCCGCGATCCAGACATGACACGCCTGCTGGACCGCATGGAGAAAGGCGGCTTGATTACGCGTGCGCGCCAGAAAGACGACCGGCGCGTGGTGAAAACGCAGATCACGGAAGCGGGCCTCAGCCTGCTGCAGAAACTCGACCAACCCATGCGCGATTTGCACCAAAGGCAATTCCAGCACATGGCCGCTGCCCAACTGAAAACTCTTGTGGACTTGTTGGATGCGTTGCGGAACCGCGGTCCGGAGTAATTGTTGGCATACTTCACAAAAATTTCAGGGAACAAAAAATACCAAGGAGAAGAACAAAATGAAGCTGAATCTAGTTCGACTGGCGATGGCCGCTGGGCTCGCTGCGGTACTCACGGGGCCGGCCATTGCCGCCACAACCACCTACCAGATCGATCCGCGGCATAGTTCTGCAGGCTTCGGCATAACGCACTTGATGATTTCCACGGTGCGAGGCGAATTCCACAGCGTCAACGGCACGGTGGTTTGGGATGACAGCGACCCGGGCAAATCCAGTGTGAATGTCACGATTGACGCCACCACCGTGGATACCCAGGAACCCGGCCGCGACAATGACCTGAAGAGTCCCAACTTTTTTGACGTCGCAAAATATCCCAGCATCACCTTCAAGTCCAGCAAAGTGGAAGCCGCGGGCCCCGGCAAACTGAAAGTGACCGGTGATCTCACCATCCATGGCGTGACCAAGCAGGTAGTGCTGGACGCGACCGCACCGAAGTCGCCGATCAAGGACCCCTGGGGAATGACGCGGACCGCAGCGTCGGGCACCACCAAGGTCAACCGCAAGGATTTTGGATTGCTGTGGAACAAGAACCTGGATGGCGGCGGCGTAATGATTGGCGACGATGTGGCCATCACGCTGGATGTCGAAATGATCGTACCGCCACCGGCGAAGTAAGCGGCAATCGCGTCGATGAGCGAAGGGGAGACGTACATTTCAGAGCGTGCGTCTCTCTTGCAGTCCATGATCGAAAGGAAAAGTGGAGAAGCGAACATGCACAATCCAGCAAAGACCGATTATCCCGTTCATGAACTCATTCAAAACCGTTGGAGCCCCCGGGCCTTTTCCGATAAGCCGGTGTCACCCGAAATCCTGCGGAGCCTGTTCGAAGCAGCGCGCTGGACACCTTCCAGCAGCAACGAGCAGCCTTGGGCTTTCATCGTCGCTACCAAGGACGATCCCGAAACACACCACAAGATTTTGCGCACCATGGTGGAATTCAACCAGGCCTGGGCAAAGCACGCGCCCGTGTTGGCGATCGCCGTTTCTCAAATGGAGTTCGCGCGTAACAACACTCCCAATCGCAATGCCTTCTACGATACAGGCGCGGCGGTGGCACATCTGACGACCGAAGCGACCTCGCGGGGATTGTTTGTTCACCAAATGGCCGGCTTCGATCCACACCAAGCTATCGAGGTCTTTCACATCCCCAAGGGATGGGAGCCGATCGCCGTCTTCGCCATCGGTTATCCTGGCGACCCCAACGCGTTGCCCGACAAATTGCGCGAACGCGAAGTGGCTCCGCGCAGCCGCAAGGCAATTTCGGAGTTCGTGATGTCCGGCGAGTGGGGTCATCCCGCGACGTTCCTTTCTGAATGAGAAATCCTCGCGACGTTCGGACGCTTGCGCGAATTTCCGGCTGGGGCGCCGTGGCCGCGCTGGGATTGCTGCAAGTTTGGGCTTATCGCAACAGCATGAATCCTGATGGAATTTCCTACCTGGAAATAGGGCGAGCGGGAATTTCCGGATGGCAGGGATTTGTGAATGCCTATTGGAGCCCGCTGTATCCGTTTCTTCTGAGCCTGGTGCTTCGCTGGTTCAAGCCTTCTTCGTTCTGGGAATTTCCCGCGACGCACTTCTTGAATCTGGCCATCTATCTCGCAGGATACGCGTGTCTTGAATGTCTAGTTCGGGAATTCCTGGCAAGTCGTCAAATCTCGCATGCCGACAGGGAAAGGAAATACCTGCTGTCCGGCGACGAGCTGCATTTAGCTGCGGCGGTGCTTTATGTGTGGGCGTCGCGCTATTGGGCAGGGACGGCGCTCGTTACTCCCGATCTTCTGGTGGGTGCGCTATTCTGTCTGGCCACGGCGACGCTGGTGCGCATTCGGCGCGGTGATCATGGCTGGCGGACGTTCGCGCTGCTCGGCGTGGTGCTTGGGTTCGCGTACCTAGCCAAGGCTCCCATGTTCCTGCTGGGCTTTGTGTTCCTTTTTGCAGCGTATAGGCTGGTCCGAAACACGCCGCAAGCATTCGCGCACGCCGGCGTCAGCCTTCTGCTTTTTCTGATCATCGCGGCGCCATACGTGACGGCGCTGTCGCGCAGTAAACATCGTTTCACATTCAGCGACACGAGCACCATCAGCTATGCGGAATACATAAACCGGATGCCGCTGTTTGTTAGTTGGCGTGGCGAAGATCCGGCCAATGGCACGCCGGTTCACGCAGCGCGACGCTTGTTGTCCGATCCTCCGCTGTTTGAATTCGCCACCCCCGTCCCGGGCAGCTATCCCCCTTGGTACGATCCGTCATATTGGTACGAAGGTTTGCGCGCTCATTTTTCTGTGAAAGCTGAACTGTGGGCAATTTTCCGCGGCGCTAACGAATACTTGAAAATGTTTTCGCGATCTGCGGCGCTTTGGTGCGTGCTCGTCGCTCTGATCTGGGCGACACGCCAAGGCGGAGGGCTGGAGCGGGCGGACCATCCCTGGTGGCCAGTGCTGCTTCCCGGAATTGCCGCCCTCGCAATGTATAGCCTGGTGCATGCGGAAACGCGCTTTGTCACCGGCGTTGGGCTGGTCCTGGTTCTTTGGGTACTTTCGCGCGTGCAGGTTGCCGCGGCGCCAGCACCGAAAAGAGTTTCTTGGGCAAAAATGGCAGTCTTCCTGGCGCCGGCGATGGCCATCGGTTGGAGCGTGACGACCGATTTGAAGCGTCTCGCACATCCCCAGCCGTTTGTCGCGTGGGAAGCCGCCCAGGCGCTGCACGCCGCCGGTATTCCCGCGGGGGCGAAAGTGGGCTACATCGGGACTGGCCTAGTAACGCAGTGGCCTCATCTTGCCGGAGTGCAGATCATAGCGGAAATGCCTGACCCCGGTTGGAGCCGTCTGGTCGCACTCGATCCGGAAACAAGGCAAAGCGTGCTGCAAAAACTCGCGGACGCGGGAACAATTGCAGCCGTGACCGGGCACGCAGAGGTTGCACGCAGCGATCCCGGCTGGCAACAACTGGGCAATACCGGAGTCTTCGTGCGAATGCTTCCTCACCCTGAACCCAGTCACCCTTCCGGCGCATCAGAGAACTATCCATAACCCAGGAGGGTTCGACCGGATGCACGGCTTGTTGGAATTTCTGCTGCGACATGGATATGTCTTGCTGCTGGCATGGGTATTTGCCGAGCAAGCAGGACTGCCCTTGCCATCGGTGCCGTTGCTTCTCGCCGCCGGTGTTCTGGCAGGAACGGGCCGCCTGAACTTTGCGCTTTGCCTGCTGGCCAGCATGCTCGCCGCGGTCAGCGCGGACACGATGTGGTACCGACTTGGGCACCTAAAGGGAATCAGGATTCTTCAGTGGATTTGCAAGATTTCTCTGGAACCCGATTCGTGCGTGCGCCGTACCGAGGGGATTTTCGAAAAATATGGCGCCAAGTCTCTGTTGTTCGCGAAATTTCTGCCGGGGCTGAACACCGTTGCCACACCGCTTGCCGGCGTGTTTCACATGCGGTTGCGCCGGTTTCTGGTGTTCGATGCGCTTGGCGCCCTAATCTGGTCGGGCACCTTCCTCGGGCTGGGGTTTGTGTTCAGCGCGCAGATCGAGAGGATCGCGGAGAATTTGCGATTGGCCGGGGGCTGGGCCATGGCACTCGCAATTGGAGGACTGGCTCTTTATATCGTCTACAAGGTCCTGGCTCGCAAGAAGTTCATGAGGGACTTGCGGATTGCACGAATCACCGTGGATGAGTTGAAGGAGAAACTCGACAGCGGTGAGCCACTGGCCATTGTGGATTTGCGGCATTCCATGGATTTTGAAGCCGATCCTGAGACAATTCCGGGCGCGTACCGCGTGGACGCCAAGGAACTGGAACAAAAGGGGAATTCGTTGCCCCACGATCGCGACATCATTCTCTACTGTACTTGACCAAACGAAGCCACCAGCGCCCGTGTGGCGCTGCTTTTGAGAAGGAAAGGCATCAGAAGAATCCGCCCGCTGCAGGGCGGCCTGGAGGCGTGGAGAGAGCGCGGCTATCCGATGGACACACGCACTGCTTGAGGATTCCCGGCAACGATATTTGCGCCACAATCGCACGGAGGATGACCATGAGCATCAAAGTGCAGGTGATTTTTTACAGCATGTACGGTCACGTCTACAAAATGGCCCAAGCCGTCGTCGAAGGGGCCGGGCAAGTGCCGGGAACTGAGGTTTCGTTGTATCAGGTGGCCGAGTTGATGTCCGACGAGGTGTTGGAAAAGTACGGCGCGAAAGCAGCGAAAGCCGCCTTCTCCAAATTACCAATCGCTACCGTGGACCAACTGGCTGACGCCCACGCCATCATCTTTGGCACGCCAACGCGCTTCGGCAATATGGCCGCGCAGATGCGCAATTTCCTCGATCACACCGGACCGCTGTGGGCCAAGGGAGCGCTGATCGGAAAGATTGGCAGCGTGTTCGCTTCCACCGGGACGCAGCACGGCGGCCAGGAAACCACGTTGACGAGCTTCCACACCACGCTCCTGCATCACGGCATGGTCATCGTCGGGGTCCCTTACAGCGAATCGGGCCTGGCACACATGGGCGACATTACTGGCGGCACGCCCTATGGCGCGACGACCCTGGCAGGACTGGATGGCTCACGGCAACCCAGCGAGAACGAACTGAAAATCGCGCGCTATCAGGGAAAGCACGTGGCGGAGCTGGCCACGAAGCTGTTCCGCTAAGCCGCACGCTTCATCGAAACATCATCTGCAAGTGAGCCCCGCGTATTGTTATGCTGCGGCGCGGCGCCGAAGCATCTCAGCCACGAGAACTTGCACGATCTCTGGGTTGAGTTCCTTCGAGGCACACCTTCGCGTCTCTCCGGATGACCTCGACTGGCCCGAAGCGAATATGGAGCGCGGCGGGTTCTTGGTTCGGAAAATTCGCGTTACAATCGCGGCAACACGATACCGCCTTGCGCCTGGTATTTCCCTTTTTTGTCCTTGTAGCTGATTTCGCAGTCTTCGTCGCTTTCAAAAAAGAGCACCTGGCACAGGCCTTCGTTGGCGTAAATCTTCGCGGGCAGTGGCGTGGTGTTGCTGATTTCGAGAGTGACGAAGCCTTCCCACTCCGGCTCAAACGGCGTCACGTTGACGATGATGCCGCAACGCGCGTAGGTTGATTTCCCCAGGCAGATCGTCAGGACGTTGCGCGGAATACGGAAATACTCGATGGAGCGCGCCAATGCGAAGGAATTCGGCGGGATCAGACAGGCATCGCCCTTGTAATCCACCAGTGAGCGCGGATCGAAATGTTTCGGATCCACAATGGTGCTGTTCACGTTCGTGAAAATCCGGAACTCGTCGGCGACACGAATGTCGTAGCCATAGGAAGAAACACCGTAGCTGATCACTCCTTCCCGAATCTGCCGGTCGGTGAACGGCTCGATCATCTTGTGCTCCAGCGCCATCCGGCGAATCCACTTGTCTGGCTTAACGGACATCCATATCCTCCTGTAAGGGGAACGAAAAAGGTGTAATCTCAAAAGAGAAAGTGTAGATGAGGCGGCACGTCTTGACAACCCGGGCTGTTAGCCTCTAGCATCGGGCCACGGATTCTGGAGGGTGGTGTGATCAAGCTCGACATCGTAAACGCGGTCGTCGCAAAGACCAACATCAGCCGCACCAAGGCGGAGCAAGCCGTCGAGACGGTCTTCGAATCGCTGAAGAACGCCATGGGCCGCGGGCAGCGGATTGAGTTGCGCAAGTTTGGGGTGTTCAGCGTGAAGCCGCGCAAGACCGGCATCGGACGCAATCCGCGCACCGGAGAAGAAGTCAGCATTCCTCCAGGCAAGGCCGTGCGCTTCAAGCCAGGCAAAGAACTTCAGGGGCTGGAAGATACTGCAGCCGCGAGCGAAACCAAGTAGAACTTCGTGTCAACACCGGAAACAGAGCAGCGCGCTCCCGCTTATCTGGAGCCGCCCGTATGGCCCCCGGCTTCTTTCAGTGGCCCGTATTTCGTAGCCACACCTCCGCATCCTTCGACTCGTTCCTTGATACTCGCATCGGGCCTGTTTCTGCTCACCCTGGTCACTTCCCTTCTGGCCGGAACGCATTTCGCGGCAGCTTATGCGCATAATCAAGCCGCGTCGCTTGACACTTTCTTCGAGACTTTCCGGCTGTTGTACCGGGATCCAACCGCGCTTCTTGCCGGCTTGCCTTTTGCGATCACGCTCCTCGGGATTCTCCTGGTACATGAGCTGGGGCATTACTTCGCCTGCCGGCATCACTACATCCGCTCCAGTTACCCGTTTTTTATTCCCGCGCCTACGCTCATCGGCACTTTCGGCGCGTTCATTCTGATTCGCTCGCCGATCCGTTCCAAGCGCGCCTTATTCGACGTGGGAGCCTCAGGACCGCTCGTTGGATTCGCCGTGGCGCTGCCGGCGCTGGCTTACGGGGTGCTGCATGCCAAGGTCATTCCCACGTTGGGGAGCGATGGCAACGCTGATTTGATTTTTGGCGTGCCACTGGTTCTGAAGCTGGTAGCGGCTGTGATTCAGCCGAATGCTCACGCGGCAGACTTGCTGTTGCATCCCGTAGGCCGTGCCGCGTGGGTCGGGTTGTTCGCCACAGCCTTGAATCTGCTTCCGGTGGGCCAGCTGGACGGCGGCCATATCCTGCGCTCGGTGAGTCCGCGCGCGCATTGGCTGGTTTCGCTCCTCCTCCCTTTGATCCTGGTGGTGCTTGGCTTGTACTTGTGGCGAGGCTGGCTGATCTGGGCGGTGATTTTGCTCGGACTGCGATTCCTGCGCACCGCACCGATTTACGATCCCACACCACTTGATCCGAACCGCCGCTTGGGCGCGCTGATTGCACTCCTTGTGTTTGCGCTGTGCTTTATGCCGAGTCCGTTGTAGCGAGAAGCTGCAAATTTTCCCCGAGGCCCCGAATGCCTGAACAGGCAACACACAAGCTCGCGCGCAGCCTTCGGGAACGCGACCTTCTGCTTCTGTTTGTCGGGTCCGTCATCGGCTCCGGCATTTTCCTGACGCCTGCATTGATCCTGCGGCAAGTTGGCGGCTCGGTCGCCGCGTCGCTCGTGGTTTGGCTGCTGGGTGGGCTGCTTTCTTTACTTGGGGCACTCACCTATGCCGAATTGGCCGCCGCAAACCCGGAGGCCGGCGGATTGTATTGCTACATCCGCGACGGCTTCGGCCGGCTGGCCGCCTTCCTGTACGGCTGGTGCCTGTTTCTGGTGATCTCCAGCGCAACGATCGGCGCGCTGGCCCACGCGTTCACCAAATATCTCCAGGAAATTATTCCGCTGACTTCGCTGCAGGCTTCGATGGTTCTGGTGCTGATGATTGGCGTTGTGACAGCCGTCAATATTTGGGGCACACGAAAAAGTTCGGATCTGCAAAACGTCACCACCCTCATGAAGGTGGGCATCGTGGTTGTCCTCGGCACGGTCCTGCTGGTGCTTGGCTCTCTGCATGGCCATCATGGCCGCGAACTGAGCGCTAGAACGGGCTCGTCGCTGCACGGCTTCGACCTCTTGTCAGGAGTCGGCTTCGCCATGATTTCCGTGCTTTGGGCTTACGAAGGCTGGCAATTCGGAACCTACAGTGCCGGAGAAGTGAAAGACCCGCAGCGCAGCTTCCCGCGCGCGTTCTTTCTGGGATCGCTGCTGCTCGCTGGCCTCTATCTGTTCGCCGTTGTCGCTTACCTTGTGGCGTTAGGACCCAGCGTCGCCGCAAAAACCGACACGATTGCCGCCGCCGCGGCAACTACCGCCCTGGGTCCCTGGGCCGGAAAACTGGTGGCCGCGGCGATTCTTATTTCTACATTCAGCTCCGCGAACAGCGTGATGCTCACGGCTCCGCGCGTGTACTTCGCCATGGCCAACGATAAATTGTTCTTCAAACAATTCGCGGGAGTTCATCCGCGTTTTGGCACGCCCGCAGCCGCAGTTTTGGCATTGGGCTTGTGGTCGTGTGTGCTGGCTTTGGCGGGAGGATTTGCCAAGCTCGCCGACAGCGCGATTTTTATTGGCTGGATATTTTACGGACTGGGCGCTGCGGCGATTTTCCCGATTCGCCGAGCCAGCAAGGGAAAGCAGATTCCCTATCGCGTGCCGGGCTATCCGGTCACACCGCTGCTATTCGTATTGGCCGCGCTCGCGCTCGTCGGCAATGCCATCTATGCAGCCGTGAGGGATCCCCTTGAGTTCACCTATCTGCTGGCGGCCTTGGGCCTGATGCTGCTCGGATTGCCCGGTTATTTTTTTTGGAGCCGCCAGCAGACGCGCGAGCCTCGAAAGAGACGCACCTAAGCTTCTCATGGGTGCATGCTCGTCGGTTGTTCGACACCTCGACACACTGTCATCCCGAGGGCCGCGCCGTTTGCGGCCCGCATCGCAGCATCACCAGGGTGAAATCCAGCAATCATTTACGATTGCGGGGGAGCGCTACTAGAGCAAGGACAGCGGGTCCATATCGACAAGCACGGCGGTCTGCGGAATCTCGTTCGCGTCACAAAACGAAAGCGCGCCACTCAAAAGCTTCGTGAGCAGGGACCGCTTCGGCGATTTCAGCAGAAACTGGTAGCGATGCTCCTTCTTCAGCCGGGCCAGCGGTGCCGAGGCAGGTCCCAACACGCGCACACCCTTGCCGTCATTCGGAGAGAGATATTCGCTCAAACGCCGCGACCAGCGAATGGCATTCTCCGGATTTTTGTCGCGCACAATCACATTCGCCAGCGAGCTGAACGGCGGATAGCCCATGAGCCTGCGAAAGTTTAACTCTCGCTCGTAAAACGACAGATAGTCCTGGTGCACCGCGTCCTGGATCGCATAATGCTCCGGATAAAACGTCTGGATAAGCACGCGCCCAGGCAATTCACCGCGGCCGGCGCGTCCTGCAACCTGCGTAAGCAACTGAAACGTGCGTTCCGCCGCTCGAAAATCCGGAAGACTCAGCGAGGAATCCGCCGAGACCACGCCGACCAGCGTGACGCGCTGGAAATCGTGACCCTTCGCGAGCATCTGGGTGCCCACGAGGATGTCCAGAGCACTGCCGGCAAACGCACCAAGAGTTTCCTGATACTGCTGCTTGGTGCGCGCCGTGTCTCGATCAAGCCGGGCAATCCGCGCGCCTGGAAACTCCGAGCGCAGACGCTCCTCCAGATGCTCCGAACCCTCGCCAAAAAAGTAGACATACTTCGAATTGCACTTGGGACAAGTCTTCGGCACCGGTTGAATCGAGCCGCAGTAGTGGCATTCCAGGCGGTTGCGGCTTTTGTGGTGAGTCATCGAAATGCTGCAATTGACGCACTGCACAGAAGCGCCGCAACTTCGGCACAGCACGGACCAGGAATAGCCGCGCCGGTTGATGAGCACGAGCGCCTGCGTGTGGAACTCCAGGCACTCCGCGATGCCGTCGTGAAGCGCTTTGGAGATGGGGCTGGTTTGAAAGGTCTGCGCAAAATCCTGGCGCAAGTCGACAATCTCCACCGCAGCGAGCGAGCGATTTTCCACACGCGCCGCGATCGTCAGCAACTCGTATTTGCCATTCACTGCGTTGTGATACGTTTCCAGCGAGGGAGTCGCGGACCCCAGAAGCGCCGCGGCACTTTCCAGCTTGGCGCGCACGACGGCCACGTCGCGGCCGTGATATCGCGGATTTTCCTCCTGCTTGTAGCTGTTCTCCTGCTCCTCATCGACAATGATCAGCCCGAGATTTTCCACCGGTGCGAAAATCGCCGAACGAGTGCCCACCACCACTCGCGCCTGACCGTTGCGCACTCGCCACCATTCCCGCGTGCGCTCAACGTCGCTGAGCGCCGAATGCAGCACCGCGACACCTTCGAAATGCGCGCCAAACCATGCGCGGCACTGCCGGCCGATCCACAACGTCAGCGCGATTTCCGGCACCAGCACCACGGCGGTTTTCCCTCGTGCCAGCGCTTCCTGCACGCTGCGCAGATACACTTCCGTTTTTCCGCTGCCGGTGACGCCGTGCAATAGCAGCACACCAAATTCACCGAGCTCGAAGCGCGAACGAACGGCGCCGAAGGCCCGTTCCTGTGCTTCGTTCAGCAAATGCGCCGGCGGAATATATCCGGAGTCGAACGGATCCTCGGCCGGGTCGATCGCTTCCTGCCAGCTATCCAGCCAGGCATCGCGCAACATGCGCTCGACGACGGCCCGCGAGACTTCCGCCAATTTTAGCAGCTTGGCCAAAGGTAGCGGCCCGCGCTCCGTTGTGAGCAGCAAGCGCACCCGCTCTTCCTTCTCGCCAAGTTGCCTGCAAGCATCCTGCGGCCCGTTCCACGCTACGATTCGCTGCGTCTTGCGCTTCCGGCCCTGCATGCTTTCGCGAATTTCCAGCAAGCCCCGCCGTTGTAGCCTCCGCAAATCTTCCGGCGCGATGCCGAGTTTCGCGGAGGAACCCAGAAGTGCGCGGCCTTTTTTCTCGCTAAGCTGGCGCAGGAAATCCACCTGCTGCGTGGAGAGGTCTGTCAGCGCTCTCCCGGCTTGCAAATCAACGACGAGGGTTCGTCCGGCTTCGGTCAATACGATTTCGCGACGCAGCGACAAGTCCGTGACCGGCGGCAGCATGGCGCGAAACACTTCTCCAATGGGCGCGAGGTAATAGCTGGCAATCCAGTGGCCGAGCTCAATGAGCTTGGGTGGGAGCGCCGGAAGAAGATCAAGGACCTTGCGGATTTCGCGGATCTTCGTGCCTGGGGGCGGCGTTTCGACCATTTCCACGACCACTCCGACGAGCGACTTTTTTCGGAAGGGCGCCAGCACGCGGCTGCCGGGCAAGACTTGCCCGCGCAACGCTTCTGGAACGGCGTAGGTGAACGTCGTGCGCAGTGGCACCGGCAGAGCAACATTGCAGTAAGGAGTGGACATCCTGCGTGTAGTGTAGCAGTACACGCGAATTGCAAAAAAATCGCGTGGCGTGCTTGTGCAAGACTCGCGCAGCTTCAACGGCTGATCAGCACAACGCCCGCGAATATCGCAGTGATGCCCAGCCACTGCGAGCGCGAAATGTGCTCGCGCAGGAGAATCGCCGCCAAAGCCACGGTCACCGCGCCATAAAGCGAAGCCAGCACGCTAACGACAGAAACCTGCTCGTGCTGCATGCCGTAGTTGTTGAATACGTAAGCGCTGGTATCGAGTAAGCCCACCGCAAATATCCAGGGCACATCTGTTTTCGAAGGCGGCGCCATGGAACGGCGAGCGAGCAGGATCACGAGCAACGTTGCGCAAACACTTGTGGCGCGGATGGTCCAGACCGACGGAGCAGCACCCAGCGCCGGCACAACTCGCACGCCCAGCAACCAGAACATCACGCCGAAGCCCATGGCAGAAAGAAGCGCCCAACCCACACCCAGGTTTTTCTTGCCGGGATGTGCTTTCTCCTCTAGTAGATTTGCATCCTCGGGGATTTTTTCACCGCTGGCCACCAGCACAACTCCAACGATAGTCAATAGGATTCCAGCGAGACGCCCCAGCGTGAGCCGCTCGCCCGTGAAGACGGAGAGCGCCAGTGTGAGGACCGGATAACTCGCTGAGAGCGGCGCAACAATCGACATCTTGCCGATTTCAAAGGAACGATAGAGCGCAAGCGTCGAAACGGTATTCAGACAGCCTGCTGAGATGCCCCATGCCCACGGCCGCCAGCCCGAACCATCCGCAAGATGCCCCCAGCCGCCGAGCTGCGGCATCACTAGCGTCAGCAGCAAGCAACCGCACGCTTGCATGTACAGCATGGTGCGGAAAGTGCCGAGCTTGCGCGTGGCAAATCGCGCGAAAAGGTCCGCGCTTCCCCAACACAGCGCAGTCGCCAACCCCAGGAGGATTCCCATCTCGCGATTCTACGATTTGGTTTTCTTGGGAACTTGCAGGCCCAGTTCCGCCATGACTTTCTGCAGATCTTTCCAGACTTCTCCCTTGGCATTGGGATTCCTCAGCAAATACGCGGGATGATAGGTGGCCATGAGTTTGCGTCCGCGCCATTGCAGCCATTCCCCGCGAAATTGCGAAATGCCTCTGGTGGTTTCCAGCAGCGTCTTCGCCGCCACGGCGCCCAGGCACACAATCACCTTCGGCTGAATCACATCAATCTGGCGCAGCAGATAAGGCGAGCAAGTGGTCACTTCGTCGGGCTCGGGCGCGCGGTTCTCCGGTGGCCGGCACTTCACCACGTTGCAGATGTACACATCTTTGCGCTGCAAGCCCATCGCTTCAATCATCTGTGTAAGTAGTTTCCCAGCGCGGCCAACGAACGGCAAACCTTGCATGTCTTCATCGGCGCCAGGGCCTTCTCCAATGAACACTAGTTCGGCCGTGGGGTTTCCGTCGCCAAACACAATTTTGTGGCGGCCTTTGTGCAGTTTGCAGCGAGTGCAATCGCCGATGTCTTCACGAATCTTCAGCAGCGTGTCGTCCTGCACTTTATCTACCGACTCAAACAGAGACGGACCTGTAGGCGGCGGCAGAATGTCGCGCAGCGGCGTGGATGTTTTCTGCGGCTCGAGCTTTGGCTTCGGCGCACTTTTCGGCAAAGAACTCTCCTCGATCATAGGGATGGGTGAAGGCAGCATGGTCGGCGCAGCGTAGCTGACATCGGAATTCCGATGCGCCGTGGCGCGTTCTCGGTAAAACAGACGGATGCCGAGATCTTCGTGGTAGCGAAGACGAGCTTCGATTTTCTTCTGCAGGGACTCGGGCATGCGCTCGGTCATGGTTCGGTCAATCACCTGCGCGTTGAGCAGCTGGGGTGCTGCGTAGAACGCCACGTAGCCGCAGCGCTTCGTCCAGGATGCGTTGCGCCACTTCCGCCTTGCTCATGCGCGGCAGCGGCAGATCGCGGCCGTCGCGCGAGAACAGCGTCACGATGTTGGTGTCCACGTCAAAACCCGCACCCTCCGCGGTAACATCGTTGGCCACAATCACGTCCGCGTTCTTCGAGGCCAGCTTGTGTCGCGCGTTCTCCGCCACATTCTCAGTTTCGGCGGCAAACCCGATTACGAGCCGGTCGCCCTTTTCGCGTGCCATGGTCGCCAGGATATCGGGATTCGGCTCCAGTCGAATGGTCAACGCTTCTTGGCCGCGTTTAATTTTGCTGGGTGAGGGATCAGCAACTCGGTAATCAGCAACAGCGGCCGCAAAAATCGCGACTGTGCTTGCAGCAAAGTGCTCCTGCACGGCGTGCCGCATCTCTTCCGTCGAGCGCACCGCCACTCGCGCAACGCTTTCGGGGCATTCCAGCGCCGTCGGTCCGCTTACCAGCACGACCTTCGCCCCGCGCCGCGCCGCGGCTTCCGCAATGGCATAGCCCATTTTGCCTGACGAACGATTGGTGAGAAAGCGAACCGGGTCAATGTCCTCGCAGGTCGGTCCTGCTGTGACCAGCAGAGTCTCTCCCGCCAGATCCTGCTTCGCCTGCAGAACTTCCTGCACCGCTTTCAAAATCTCTTCCTGCCCCGCCAATCGCCCAGGGCCGGTCATCCCGCAGGCCAGATAGCCTTCCCCGGGCTCCACGACGTGTACCCCGCGAGTGCGCAGCCTTGCCAGGTTTTCCTGCGTCGCCGCGTGCTGCCACATGTTTACGTTCATCGCCGGCGCCACGATTACCGGCGCGGTCGACGCCAGATACAAGGTCGACAGAAAATCGTCCGCAAGCCCGCGTGCAAATTTTGCCAGCATATCCGCGGTCGCCGGTGCCACCAGCAGAAGATCGGTGCGCTGGGCCACCGCGATGTGTTCAATCGCGCTTTCCAGATTGCCGTCTCCACCTGCGGAGCCCGCGAATAGATCGCTGATTACTTTCTGACCGCTGAGCGCCGCGAAGGTGAGCGGAGTGATGAACTCGCGCGCGGCACGCGTCATGACAACCTGAACGGAGTGACCCTCTTGCTGAAGGCGGCGGACCAGTTCCGCGGACTTATAGGCCGCGACTCCACCGGTAACGCCGAGGGTGATACGCATGGATGCCTCGCAGGCGCCCTATTTGCGGCGCTTGCTGTCCTTTTCTTCTTCCGAACCCGGCTCGGTGAAGTCGTACTCGATCAGGCCGTGGTTGACCTCATCGCAGGCGATACGAGTCGCCTTCTGCGTACGCAGGTTTTCGACTAACGGCGGCGCGCCGGCCATAATCTGCCGGGCGCGACGAGCCGCCAGCACCACATACGCAAACTGGCTCTGCGGAGCTTTGGTTTGCACGGTCATCAGTGTCTTACCCTCCAAACGATGCTAACAATTGGTTCACGCGATCGCGGCGCCGTTCGCTCGTGCAGCGCAGCGCCACTACAATGGCCTGAGCCTCACGACCCGCACGTTCCACATCGTCGTTCACCACACAAAAATCATAAAACTTTTCGCTGGCCACAATTTCATCGCGCGCCCTGGCCAGCCGCCGCGCAATCTCTTCGTCGGTATCCTGGCCGCGGCTGCGTAAGCGCCGTTCGAGTTCTTCGCGCGAAGGCGGCAGGATGAAAATCGCCACCGACTGCGGCAATTTTTCCTTCACTTGCGCCGCACCTTGCACATCAATCTCAAGGACCAGGTCAAGCCCGCGCGCCTGGGATTCGTCCAGCCATTTCTTCGGCGTGCCGTATGAATGCTTGCCGAAGACACGGGCGTACTCCAGAAACTCGCCCCGGGATACCATGGAGGCAAACTCTGCCTCGGTGACGAAATCATAACACTTTCCACTGGCTTCAGTCGTCCGCCGAGGCCTAGTGGTATATGACACCGAGGACACGGTTCCGGGCAGCTCCAGAATCTTCTGAACCAAGGTCGATTTTCCGGAGCCCGAGGGCCCCGACACGATCAACACCAGCGGCGAAACCTTTATTGGCTCGCTCATTCGATGTTCTGCACCTGTTCTCGCAATTTCTCGATTTCGGCTTTGATTTCGAGAGAAAGGCCGGTAATCGCCAGCGCTTCGCTCTCCACGCCGGGTGTTTTAGAAAGCATGGTATTGGCTTCGCGGTGCATTTCCTGGAGCAGAAAATCAAGTTTCTTGCCGAGTTCGCCGGCATTGTCCACCAGCTTGGCAAACTGCTGCAAGTGGCTGCGCAGGCGGTCTAATTCTTCGCTGATGTCGCTGCGTTCCGCCAATAGCGCGGCCTCTTGCGTCACCCGCGCTGGGTCCACAATCGTGCCGCCCAACAGTTCCTTCAAGCGCGTTTCCAGTCGCCGGACGAATGCGGGGCGCAGTGTCTCGACCAGCCCTCGCACTTCATCGGCCAGCGATGCGATGCGAGCCAGCCGCGCGCGCAGCTCTTCCACCAGGTGACGGCCTTCAGCCAGACGCATCTCATCCAATCTGGCCAGGGCCTCGCGCAACAGGTGGTCAAGCACCTTACCGAATTCTTCCTGCTCTTCATCGGAATCAGGGAGTGCCGGCGCGAGACCAGCGATCACGCCGGGCAGGCGCAGCAGCGACACCAGGTCCAGCTCGGATTTAGCCCCGGTCTGCTGGCGGAGCTCATCCGCGGCACGCAAGTACGCCTGCAGCAATTCTTTATTGACATGAACCGGCGCGGCCTTGCCGGGTTCCACGTTGACGTGTATATCCACGTGGCCGCGGTGAATGCGGTCGCGGACCGTTTGCCGCAACCGCAATTCATAAGGCTCCAGCGATTCCGGTATGCGCAACTTCACATCCAGAAAACGGTGATTGACGCTCTTCACGCTCAGGCGAATGGACCAGCCGCCGTGTTCCGTGCGCACTGTGGCATAGCCGGTCATGGAGCGGCACTCCGCTTTTCCCTTCGCCGCGGTTCGTTCTTCGGTGCTTGTCTTGGCGCTCATATCTTTTTGCTCGCATTCGGTGCAGCATTGTTTTGCTTCTCTGCCGGAGCGAGCAGCTCTTCATCCATAAACTGCAAATCGTGCAGGCGGGCATAGATCCCGCCCAATGCCAGAAGATCGGCGTGCGTGCCGCACTCGCGAATCGCGCCATCTTCCAACACCAGAATTTTATCGGCTTTGCGAATTGTACCCAAGCGATGTGCAATCACAAAGGTCGTGCGTCCCACCATCAGGTTGCTCAGCGCGCGTTGCACAAACAGTTCAGACTCGGAATCCAGCTCGGAGGTCGCTTCATCGAGAATCAATATAGGTGAATCCTTCAGGATCGCTCGCGCGATGGCGATGCGCTGGCGTTGGCCGCCGCTGAGCCGCGTGCCACGCTCGCCGATCAGCGTGTCGTAGCCCTGCGGCAGCTCGATGATGAAATCGTGAGCCAGGGCCGCCTGGGCTGCTTGGATCAAGTGCTCCTGTGGAACATTGCTCATGCCGTAGCAAATATTGTTCCGCACCGTGTCGTGAAACAAAATATTTTCCTGCGTGACCATGGCAATCTGGCCGCGCAACGACCGCAGGGTAACGTCGTGAATGTCCGTGCCGTCGACTCGAATCGTGCCGCAGCTGGCCGCGTAAAACCGCGGAATCAGGTTGACAAGCGTCGTCTTCCCCGCCCCGCTTGACCCCACGAAGGCCACCAGCTCTCCTTTGCGGGCCTGAAAACTGACGTCCCGCAGCACCGGTGTAGTGTCGTAGGAAAAGCCCACGTTTTGAAATTCGATTTCGCGCGAGAATCGCGGTAAGGGCGTCGCGCCGGGCGCGTCCTGCTCCTCCTGCTTCAGATCCAGGTACGCGAAGACCTGTGTTGTGGCGCCTTGCGCCTGTTGAAACTGCTGGTATACCGCACCCATGCGCTTGATGGGTTCGTAGGACTTGATCAAGCAATAGACGAAGCTGAAAAATAGTCCCACGGTCATTTGTTGCAGCCGGATTTTGTCTCGTGCATGGAGCAGCAGCAAGGAAATCACCACCGGCAAAAGCAAATCCATCAGCGGCGAAGTCACAACCTGCGCCCGGACCCAGCGCATGGTTTCGCGGAGCAGGCGTCTGGCCGCATCCTGGAATTTCTTGACTTCGAAATCCTCCATGCCGAAGGCCTTCACAATGCGATTCCCTGCCACGGTTTCCTGCAGAATCTGATTCAGTTCCCCCAGCTTGTTCTGGCTGCTCTCCACCGAACGCCGGATCTTGCGCCCCAATTTCCCGACCGGCCAAACCACAAGCGGCAGAAAAAGCGCGCAGCCCAGGGTCATCTTCCAATCGATGTACAGGAGCACGGCAATAAACGCGACGAACGAAAAACTCTGACGAAACACGTCCGCCAAATACTCGGAAAGCGCGGGGCGCGCCCGTTCCACGTCGTTGATCACTCCCGACATGACTCGCCCGGTTGGCTGGCTCTGGAAAAATCCTATCGGCTGGCGAATAATTTTTTCGTAGACCTTGTTCCGCAGATCGGTGAGCGCGCGATGTCCCACGAATTGAATCAGCGTGCTGCCGCCAAACTCCGCCACGGACTTTAGGAAAAAAACCACCAGGAGCGAGATGCAAACAACCGCCCAGACGTTGTGGATGCTGTGCGGGAAAAAGCGATTCAGGTAAATTGCGGGACCGCCGTGGGGCACGGTAAACAAAAGAACGTTGGAATCGGGAGCCGCGGGATTCAGCACGCGATCGATAATCGGCTTGATCATCAGCCCGATGATGGCTTCGGCCAATCCCACCACCAGCAGCAGCGCAATTCCCATGCTCATGGACACGCGGTAAGGCTTCACGTATCCCAACAGCCGCTTCAATTGTGGCGAAACCATGGAACCCACCACTCCGCCCCCGGGAATGCCCGCGTAATCCCTCTTGGTACGCTATTCGGCTGCGCGGTAGTGTGTCAAGTTGCCCGGGCTGCGCAGATGCGATGTGCCGCCGCTATGGTAGTCTATTTCGCCAGATGCCATGAAAACGGCAAAACGCAAAACAGAGTGGTTCGACGACGAATCGTTCTGGCGCGAGCTTTACCCGTTCATGTTTTCAGAGAAGCGCTTCGCCGACGCGGAGGAGCAAGTAGCTCAGGCGCTCGCGCTCACCAAGCCCGCAGGCAAGTCCGTCCTGGACCTGTGCTGCGGTCCCGGCCGATGCAGCATCGCGCTGGCAAAAAAGAGATTCCGGGTTACCGGCGTTGACAAAACCTCGTACCTCCTGAAAAAGGCGCGGGCAAAAGCCAAAGCCGCACACGTCGAGATCGAATGGGTCCAAAAAGACATGCGCGATTTCGTGCGCCCCAGCACCTTTGACCTGGTGCTCAGCATGTTTACATCCTTCGGCTATTTCGACGACAGGCAGGACGATATGACCGTCTTAGAGAACATGTTCACGTCGCTGCAGCGGGGTGGAACTTGTTTGATCGAGGTGTTGGGCAAAGAACGCCTTGCTAAAATTCTTCAGCCCACCATATCTACTGTTCTGCCGGACGGCACCCTGATGGTGGAACGACACGAGATTTTTGATGATTGGACCCGCGTTCGCAATGAATGGCTCCTCATACGGAACGGCCGCGCCAAGAGCTTCAAATTCCATCACACCATTTATTCTGGTCAAGAGCTGCGCGATGGCATGGAGCGCGTAGGATTCGCCGCTGTGAAGCTGTGCGGGAATCTCGAAGGCGACGCCTACGGCCCCAACGCCGAGCGCTTAATTGCCATAGGCCATAAACCGGCATCCGAGCATCGCAAAAAGCGAACTCGCTGACTTCGCCTTGACCCCCGGCGTATTACGCCATACGATATACTACGTGAGACGTAATAGTCATGTCTGACCCGGCCCTTCTTGTCCTGTCAAGCCTGGCCGGAGGCAATAAGCACGGCTACGCCATGATGGAAGACATTGAGCGCTTCGCTGGCGTACGGCTCGGGCCTGGCACGCTATACGGCGCCATCACTCGTCTCGAAGAACGCGGCTGGATCCGCCCGGTCGATGCAAAAGATCGCCGCCAGCCCTATACAATCACCGTCGCCGGCCGCGAGTATCTTCGCGATCAACTCGCGAACCTCGATCGCGTTGTACGCGCTGGCCTGCGGAGGCTAAAGAACGCATGAAGCCCATCATCAAATTTCTCGTGCGGCTCTATCCGTCAGCGTGGCGCAAGCGTTACGGCGCCGAGTTGGACGCTCTGCTTGAGGATGCAACACCATCGGTGCGCGACGCCTTTGATGTCCTCTGGGGAGCTTTGAAAATGCAAATGACAATGTGGGGTTTTGGCACGGTCACGTTTGCATGTTCGGTGGCCGGAGTACTCATGGCAGTCGCGGCTTCTTTCGTGATACCGGTCCAGTACCAGTCAGAAGTGACCCTCATTTTAACGCCCGGCGATGCAAACACACCCGCCGGCGGATCCGTGCGATATCTGACAGACAGCTTGACGCAAAATGTCTTGAGCCGGAAGTCTCTGACCGCGATCATTCAGGAACGAAATCTGTACCCAGGTCAACGCAACCGGATGCCCCTCGACGGGGTACTCGAGAAGATGAGAAAGAACATTACCGTCGCACTGCTGCCGGTTACGTCGTCCCCGAGTCGCGATGTGTTTAGCGTCGTTGTCAAGTTCGATTACCCAGACAGCGATGTCGCGCAGCAGGTCAACGCCGATCTGGCATCTCAGTTCATCCAAGGAGGGCTGAATTCACACCTCAATTCCAGCTGGCTCTTTCGCGTCCTCGAACCCCCGAGCCTCCCGCTAAAGCCTGTTGGGCTGAATCGAACGCAACTTGTCATTCTGGGCTTGTTCGCGGGGCTGTTGGTCGGCCTTGGCCTTGTCACAGTCCTGAGGTCATTCGGGATTGCGCCTTCTGGAAATGGCTAACGCATGCACAAATGCGCCGACAGGCTGGCAAGCGGCTCATCAATCACTAGCAGGGTTTCGCTCGGGTCTCGCGACCGCTGGTTTTGCGGCGCGTTGTTATCCAAAACAGTGAAG
This sequence comes from Candidatus Acidiferrales bacterium, assembly GCA_963804635.1. GTDB lineage: Bacteria > Acidobacteriota > Terriglobia > Acidiferrales > UBA7541 > Acidiferrum. The sequence goes on along the minus strand of CAWDRK010000030.1, from coordinate 68,618 downwards.
TCTCGCTGTGCAAGTCCGCTGGTAGGGTGCACCGGGGTCACAACCAGTCAAGATTGATATGGGTGTCTGGCTGCATGGTCGTAGCGATCTGTTGGCCACCGGTAGCCGGGGGAGCCGAGAAAATAGAAGCAGCTACGAGGTTGGGATAGAGCTCGGGCGCGCCGGCCGTGAAGGTGGAGGGTTACCGTCCTCGCCCTTTCGGTCTGCGAGGCGGGTTCACAATTCCACCATGGCTGCGTTTCCCGAGGCCCCCCTATAATGCCGGACGACCGAATTTCTCAGGTCCGGTTTGAAGCCTTGGTATTTCGTCCATGAGCCTTCCCCTTCGTCCTGAGGTTCAAGCGCTGGTGCGCGTACGCCCCGTCGTCGAAGAGTTTGCTCATACCTTCGTCCCTGGCCCTGGCTGCGGTTGATATGCTCGGTTTTATCAAGCCGAGCCCGCGCCCGTCGTAGGAACCACCAAGTGCCCAGAGTCCCTTTGCCTGATGTTGGCGTTACCTCCATCAGGGAGACGTGTACCGCCTCCTCCGAGGACATTACTCCTCGTTCATCGCTCCTACGGACTCATGCGCCAATCCCGTGTGGCTCTCCTCGACTTCGGCTTTTGGCCTCGTTCGTGGAGTCTTCCCTTTTTCTTTTCTCTCCTCTCCCTTTTTCTTTTTCCTCCTCCCCCCGCAGGTTGCTACCAGCCCCTGCTGCTACCGGGATTCTCCCGACGTTATCTCTGCAAATCTGTCACCGGATGCCTGGTCCCCTACCCGACGGTCCCACCGAGTGCACTTGCCTGTTTCTTCCTCGGTGTCATCGGCCTTCCCAAGACACTCTTTAGGTCGGCTTCCCGTTGGTATCCGCGAACGCGATTTTTCCGCGGGCTATTTCTCGAGGTTGCAGACATTTCTTTATGTTCAGGCCTCCGAGTTTGCTCGCCTCCCAGGTCGCTCCTACCGCTGCGAATATTTCCGCAGGGCAGCCGAGGCTTTTACATCCGCGTCTAGCGACCGCTGGTTTTGCGGCGCGTTGTTATCCAAAACAGTGAGTCTCGCTGTGCAAGTCCGCTGGTACAGGCACCGCATTGCGGCGTACAACCACGTCAAGATTGATAATGCCGGTGTCTGGCTGCATGGTCGTAGCGATCTGTTGGCCACCGGTAGCCGGGGGAGCCGAGAAAATAGAAGCCGCTACGAGGAATGCCGCAATAGCCGATAGGCAATTTGTAGCCCGGCAGAATCCAGCCCCAGACAAACAATTCCGTCTGAGCGAGCGTAAGGCAATCGAAACGAACGCGGCGTTCCTACTTGTTGATGTCACGATGGACGACGCGCGTGGCGTAGCGGCGTTTTTCCAGCGACTGCCTCATGGACTCCGCCATCATTACCGAGCGGTGCTTTCCGCCCGTGCATCCGAAGGCGATCGTCAGATAACTCTTCCCTTCTTCGATGTAGTGTGGAATCAGGTAGGTCAGCAGCCCCTGCATGCGGCGAAGGAATTCTCCGGTCTGGGGAAACGACCGGATGTAGCGCCGCACTTGCGGATCCTTGCCGGTAAACGGCCGCAGCTTCGGCACAAAATGCGGATTCGGCAGGAAGCGCACGTCGAACATCAAATCGGCGTCGGTCGGCACGCCAAATTTGAAGCCGAAGCTTACCAGCGAAACCAGCATGGGCCGCTTGCTCTCGCTGCGGAAGCGCTGGTTCACGAATTGCCGCAACTCGTGCACATTAAACTGCGACGAGTCGATCACCACGTCCGCCAGCTTGCGGATGGGGTCCATCAGCACGCGTTCATGATGCAGGCTCTCGCGCACGGAAAAATCCTTGCCGAGAGGATGCGGCCGCCGCGTCTCGCTATAGCGACGCAGCAACGCATCTTCGTTCGCTTCGATAAACACCAGCGTGATGGGATGTTCGCGGCGCAGATGCCGCAGCAAGCCCGGCAGCTTTTCCAGTTGCAAGCCTTCTCTGGCATCCACGAGCAGCGCGGCCCGGGCAAAGTCGCCTTCACCAGCCGCGTGCAGCTCCGCGAAGATGGGGATTAGCTCGACGGGGAGATTGTCCACGCAGTAAAAGCCCATGTCCTCGAAAGCCTTCAGCACCGTGCTCTTTCCCGAGCCGGAAAGCCCCGTAAGGATGACGAGTTGTCTCCCCTGTTTTCTGGATTTTCGTGTGCGGAGGGCGCGCTTCACAGTAGCTGGGGAACTCAGCTCTTCACGCGCCGTTGATGCGTGCTCGGAATGCGCATGTCTTCGCGGTACTTCGCTACGGTGCGGCGTGTTACATGGATGCCGCCATCGTCCAGCTTCTTGGCAATTTGTTCGTCAGTCAGCGGCCGCGAGGAGTCTTCTTCATCGATCATTTTCTTGACCAGTCGCTTCAAGGTCAGCAGCGACATTCCTCCGCCCTCAGGACCATTCACTGCTTCGCTGAAGAACGAACGCAACTCGATCACGCCTTGTGGCGTATGCGCGTATTTGCTGGCCACGGCGCGACTGACGGTCGAGGGATGCACGCCCACTTCTTCCGCAACTTCCTTGATCATCATGGGCTTCAGGGTATCCGGACCTTTGTCCAGGAATTCGCCTTGCCTGGCGATAATCGACTGGCAAACCCGCAGGATGGTGTGTTTGCGTTGCTCGATGTTCTTCATCAACTGAATGGCCGCGGTGAAGCGTTCCTTCACATAATTGCGGACTTCTTTATCGGCCGCGTCGCGCACCAGCAGCCGGCGATACGTAGGGCTCAGGCGCAACTGGGGCATGTCGTCTTCATTCAGGAAAACCTGCCACTGGTCATCGACCTTGCGGAAATAAACATCGGGTTCCACCAAACGGGGTTCCGTTTTGTTGTAGCGCAGGCCCGGACGCGGGTCGAGCTTCTTGATCGTGTCGATGGCATGCTTCACGATGTCCGTCGGGCGATTCAGCGCGCGTGCAATTTCCTTCAGTTGATTCGACTGCACCTGCTTCAGGTGCTCGGAAACAATCTGGCACGCCAGAGTGTTCTGCGGATCAAACGCTTTCAGTTGCAGCAGCAGGCACTCCCGCAGATCCCGCGCTCCCACTCCGATCGGATCGAAGTCTTGCACCACGGCAATCGCGTCTTCCAGATCGTCCTGTGAATATTTGCCGTCCTGCGCCAGTTCTTCCACCGAAGCGGTAAGGTAACCGTTTTCGTCCAGGTTCCCAATGATGTTTTCGACAATTTCGCGCACCGCCTCCGAGCAAATCGTCACGCTGAGTTGCCAGTTAAGATGATCGGTTAGCCCGGCCGGGGAGGAAAGAAACTTTTCAAACGAGGGGCGTTCACTGATTTCGCGTTCCTGAGACTTCCCGCCATCGCCGCCGGTGTCGAGGTACTGATTGAAAAAGGCGCCAACGTCGAATTCATCGAACGGGTTGGGCTCCGGCTTTTCTGGAACTTTTTCGGTTTCGGCTTTCAGGAAAGTTTCGTCGCTGTAGTTGTCGCTTACGGTCGGCTCTTCAGAGAGTTCTTCGAGGACGGGATTGGCAATCATCTCCTGGTTGATCATTTCGCGAAGCTCCAGGCGGTTCAGAGCCAGGACGCTTACCATCTGCACAAGGCCGGGCGTCAGAATCTGCTTCTGCGTCACCTTGAGATTTAATTTGAGTCCCTGCCAGGCCATGGGCTCCCGTTCTCACTACCTAGGATAAACCTAATTCAAGCGGAAGGTATCGCCGAGATAGACCCGGCGGACTTCCGGATTGTTGCTCAAATCCTTCGGCGTGCCCTTCGCCATAATTCTCCCACGATTCACAATGTACGCGCGGTCCGTCACGCTCAGAGTTTCCCGGACGTTATGATCGGTGATCAGCACGCCAATCCCGGACCGGCTCAACTCCCGGATCAGTTCCTGCAAATCCCTGACGGTCAGCGGATCGATCCCGGAAAACGGCTCGTCGAGCAGGATGAACGACGGCTGCAACGTCAGCGAGCGCGCGATTTCCAGCCTCCGTCGCTCTCCCCCAGAGAGCATGTAGGCCTTGCTCTGCCGTACCGTCTCCAGCCCCATCTGCGCCAGCAATTCTTCCAGGCGGTCGCGCTGTTGCTCCGGCGTAAGTGGCAGAGTCTCCAGTACCGCCAGCAGGTTCTCTTCGCTGGTAAGTTGCCGGAACACCGAGGGCTCCTGAGGAAGGTAGCTAATGCCGCTGCGCGCCCTCAGGTACATGGGCAAGTCGGTAATCTCTTCCCCGTTCAGCAGAACCTGGCCGGAATCAGGCCTTGCCAGCCCTACAATCATGTAGAAAGTGGTGGTCTTGCCGGCACCATTGGGCCCCAACAGCCCTACAACTTCACCTTGCCCTATTTCTATCTGTACGTTGTCGACAACCTTGCGTCCCCGGTAGGACTTGCTCAGTTCGACGCCCTGGAGTGTTGGCATTCCAAATCACGCGGATCGGTCGCGAATCCAGTTACTATTGAACTCGGTGTTTGGTCAGCGTGCGCATCCCCTCTGCCGAGTCGACGATGATCGTATCATCCGCAATATGGAAGGTCAATTGACGCCCCGTAGTGGTCCCTTCCTGAGCGTCGTAAAGCGTGGGATTTCCGCCGCTTAGCACGAATTTGTCGTCCTCCGCCGTATACACGCCCCGTTCCGCGGTCGCTCGTCGGTCTCCCTCCTCAACCATCACGCCCCCGGTCCCGACGGCACGGCTGATCTGCGCCGCTCCCGGCGCTCCTTGTTTTCCGGCGGGCGCCCGTGTGAAAAAGAGGTCCAGCACTGGTGCGCGCATACGTTGGTCAACGGATTGCACAACCACGTTCTCTTCCAGTTTGGCGCGATTCTCCAGGTCCCAATAGGCTAGCGTTCCCGCCGAGACGTGCCAAAGACTCGGCTGTTTTTTCGGCTGGGATTGCTCGTTCGAGGCCTGCGGGAAGACAGCACGTACAGTGCCAACGGCGTTCACCACCCGGGTGTCGCGCAGCAATTCGATTGATTCCGCTTCCAGCACCGACGCACCCTGCCACATGCGGGCGTGGCCGGTGTACAGCGCGCGTCCCGTTTTCGAGTTTGCTTCCATGTGCTCCGAGGAGAGATTGCTGGGCACGGGCGCCAGTTGCACGGTGTTGGTCTTTGCGGAAAGGTCGGTGGAGCGAACGTTTCCTTCGGCAAAGATTTCTCCACTGGCTTGGTTAAATGTGATCTTCGTCGCGTGCGTCTCGCTGCTGGAGTCGCGCGCCAGTGCCTGACCGGTGAGCACCGCCTGCTGGTTCGCTTTCGTGAAAACCGCCTGCTGCGCTTCCCCGCTGCGATCACCCTCCTTCAAGTGCACGTTGCCCTGCATCGTGATCTTCGACCATTCGCCGGTGGGCTCCATCTGAATGAGCCCGTTTTTGGAATCGGCCGTCTGCAGCGGCTTGCCCTTTAGCTGGCGTTCGGTTTGTACTGCCCCGGTCGCGACAAGTTGCTGCGCTTTCCCTGTTGCGCCAAAGTCCAGTGCCAGCTTGTCGGCTGTTAGCTTGGAGCGGCTTGCGACGGCATCGTTCCATTCGATGGTTCCACGCGCCAGCGTCTCGCTGTGTTCCACGCGATTCGGCTGTCCCAATTGGCCGCCCGTGAAGTTCAGTTGCAAAATCTCGGTCTTCAAGTTGCGCTGCAGACCCGTTTTTGGATCGCGGCTCTGTAGCCGCACATTTCCGCGCGCCGTCAGCAGTTTCGCCTGATTCACCCGCGGCCACATCTCCAGTTCGCCGTGTTCGGCTTGCAGACCGCCGTTCGGAGCGACGCTGTCCACATTTCCGTCGGCCAGAACCGTCGTCACCCAACCTTCCGGCGACAACTCCGCGGTCAATTTATCCGCGTGCAATGTGGTGCTGGCGCCGCCAGCACCGCGCGAAACCACTTCCGGAGTCTGTCCTAGCGTGCCGGGCCTGGCGATCAGGGACTGCGCGCGGAAGGCAGGATCCAAGGCAACGAACAGTTCACCCGCGGTGAGTTGCTGAGCCGACGTGGTAGCCGTGACCGGGCCAAAGAGAAGGATACTGTGCGTGGTCTTGCCAAATTCGAGGCTGCTGCTCTGAATGTCGACCTCGGACGCAGTGGTGCTCGGCTTCGTAGTGCCTTTGGACATGGAAGAGGCGTCCATTTTCAGATGCACGTCGCGAATCAACCGCAACTGCCCTTCTTCCGAGGAATACACCGCGCCGACGCCGTCGCCGCTGCCATTGGGGAACGTGAACTTCACCGGCTGAACGGTTTGCGCGCGGCCCGTGGCCTTTTCAAACGTCACGCCCCGGGTTTCGACGCGAATGATGTTGGGGACGGCGGAGGATTGCTGGCGTAGCCGTTCGGCGTCCGCAGCGCTTTGCAATTCCATCTGCACTTCACCATTGCACTGCACGCCGCCATCGGCCTTGGCGTACTGGCAACTCTGCGTGTGGATTACGTCGTGGCGATCGCCATTCTTGCCAAACACGGTGATGTGCACGTCTTCGAGCAGGCTGGCGTCCTGGCCCTTGAAGTCCGTGGACTTCGAAGCCTGCACCGTGAAGATGGTGCGCGTGCCGTCGCCCTTGGAGAAGGTGATTCCGCTGGATTGCCGCTCAACGTCGCGCGGCGGTGCGGGAGGAGCGTTCTTCTTCTCTACGTGCGCGGTATATTGCCTCTTCAAATACACCCCGCCGGTGGACGCGGCCAGCACAAAGGCCAGAAGCGCGGACCAGCGAGCGTAACGCGCGGCTTCGCTTCTCTTCATGATTTTAGTTAATCAGAATTTTCGAGGACTGTATAGCGCGTGCCGGAAAGCAGGCGGGTCTACTGAGCGGCCGCTTCGCCGGTGGCTTCTTCCTCGCCGGAGTTCTCCGGGAGGATACCGAGATTGGCGGCCGCGACACTGTCGCGATTGGTATTTTTCACCAGGTACATGGCTTCGTCGGCGAGGTGCAGCAAGCCTTCCTTGGTTTTGGAATCCGCGGGGTAGGAAGCCACGCCGACGCTGGGCGTGATTTTGATATTCAGGTTTTCCTTCGTTAACCAGACCGTTTCGCGAATGAGCTTGTGCAGACGCTTGGCCACGTAGATGGCGTTCTCTTTCGAGGTCTGCGGCAGGAGAATCACGAACTCGTCGCCGCCATAGCGAAAAGCGAAATCAATCAGGCGGCAATTGGTTTTCAGCGCGTCGCCCATTTCGGAAAGCAAACGCGAGCCGACCAGGTGTCCGTGAGTATCGTTGACCAGCTTGAAGTGGTCGAGGTCGATAAACACGATGGAGAATTCGTAGTTATAGCGTTGCGAGCGGTAGATTTCCGTATCAAGGATAAAGCCCATGTGGCGGGCATTGTACAGCGAGGTGCAGTCGTCCTTGATGGTCAGTTCGTGAATGCGCTTGACGTGCCGTGCGTTTTCCAGCGCGATGGCGGCAAAGTCTGAAAGCGCTTCCAACAACTTCAAGTCACGCGGGTCGAAACCTTCCGGGCCGACGCAGTTGATCAGCTCAATCACACCGAGACAGGTGTCGCGGAATTTAACGGGCACGGCGACGATAGAGCGCGTTTCCATCTTGGTTTTTTCGTCAACCTTGCCGAAGAAACGCGTGTCCTTGGAGGTGTCAGGAACGATGACGACTTCGCCGTGCTGCGCCACCCAGCCGCCAATTCCCTGGCCTAGTTTGATGCGCACATCCTTGAGGGCCTGCGAAGCTTTGCCTACGGCCAGCTCGAAGTAGAGTTCCTGCTTGGACTCGTCGAGCAGCAACAGCGACCAGTTTTCCGGGCGCAGGAATTCGTCGATTTTCTCCATGATGGTGCGGAGAACCTGATCGAGTTGCAGGGAGGACGTGAGCGCCTTCCCCAACTCCTGGAAGACCGCCACTTCGCCCGCTTCCCTCTGTTCGGACGGCGCGCCCGGATTGCGGCGCCGCTCAACACTTGGAAACTGTTTGATCTCCTCAGCGCTCACTGGAGCTTATCCCCCGGAAGACAAAGACCCGCGCCGGCAACCGAAGAGCAGAGCGGCGCGTCGACACCTATCCTGAAACGAACTCGTCTGGGCCAGTATAGGCACCCCGTAAAATCCCACGCAACATTGTCTTGGTACAGGCGTTTCCATCTTGCCATGATGGAAAACCGGCGCGTGGGTCGGGAATTGTAGCTTGAAATTCGTGAACTGCCTGTTCGGGGCTCGTGGTTCGCCGACCGTGACCGGTGAAGAGCACATGATGTGCGAACCAGTGCGCAGTTGAGCTGAGCACAGCGTTGACGGAAATTGCTGCGGCTTGTAGGCCCCCCGGAATTTTTGGACAAGGGTGCGCAAGCCATGGAACGACAAGCAGTAAGGCGGTATGCAGGAAATAAAGGGGTGCGGAAGAGATCAAAAACAAACGGTGGGAGAGAACGGGCGCCGCTTCGCGAAACCCTGGAAATAACTTGGCGGAGGCGTGTCTTGCGGATGTATATCAAAAGAAAGGGGATGCGGGCATGCGGATGGATGTGAACCGGCAAGAGTTAGAGGAGATTTGCGGGACGGCGGAAACAGAGCGAGGAGCGGCAGGGCGCGGAAGGAACGAGCCCGAATGTTACGCTGCGGCGTCGGCTGGCAACTTGAGCCACGCCAAAGCGAAGATGAGCAGGGCGATCACCAGGAACGACAGCGGCAACAGGAAAAAATAGCGCAGAGAGACCACGGTCATCGCAGCCAGCCAGATGACCTGGACTAGCGCCACACGTTTCAACAGGCCGGCTCGTTCGCGGGACAGCAATAGATCGAGCGCGCCAAAAGCCAGGGGCGCCAGCATGAACGCCACACTAAAGCCGCGCATGAGCTCCGACATGCTGCGCAGCGATCCCATAAGATTGAAGTTGTAGCCGGTCATCAGCTCCAGGATCTGTCTCTCAGTGTCGTTGGCGGGAACCTGTTGTTTGACCAGAGAGAGGGAGTGAACCGCACCGATGATCAGCAACCAAACAGCGCCGATCTTGAACCAGCGTCTTCCCCATTTGTCATTCATGGGGTGAGGTTATATCACGAAATGGAGCGAGTAGAGGTTCCCGCTAAAATGAATTCTTAATGCCGTGGACGGTCAATGGCCAGTTTTCGCTGGCAACCCCGCCGCCGGTTGGCCTACACTTCTCGCCACTCCATAAGCCTCCAGACACTTCGGAAAAAATCGTACTAAGAAAGGGACGATGGCTACCGCCATAGCACCAGCGGATAACCCCGCGAAGAGTACCGTCAGCGTGCCGGGCCGCCGCTTCGACCACTTGTTTTTCTCGGGCCTGTCGCTGCTGATGCTGGCGACCGTCTTCGTGGGCTTTGCACAGACTTATTATCTGGCCGGAGTATTTCACGCACGCCTGCCCAGCCGCATTGTTCACATACACGGAGCAGCATTTTCCTGCTGGATGCTGTTGCTGATCACGCAGACTTCGTTGGTTGCAGCCGGGCGAGTGGACATCCATCGCCGCTTGGGAATCGCGGGGTTCCTTCTGGGATGCCTCATGGTGCTCCTAGGCGTGTTGGCAGCCACCGATTCGCTGGTGCGGGCTGCGGGGCCCCCCGGACGGGATGTGCAGGCCTTCTATATTGTCCCGATGATGGGAATGGTGATTTTCGCGACGCTGCTGGCGTTCGCTTTTCGCCCCCGGCGCGATCCTGCGGCACACAAGCGGCTGATGTATACAGCAACGACGGCGCTTTTGATTGCCGCGGTGTCGCGCTGGCCCTTCGCTATCGTCAATCGAAAGTTGCAGATGGCAGCGCTCTTCACTTACTTTTTCTTTCTGGCTCTGGCGAGCTACGACCTGCGGTCCACGCGGAAGATTCATCGCGTCACGCTTTGTGCTGGCGCGTCCGTGATCATCCTGCAACCGAGTTGTGATGCCATCGGCCAAACCGCCGCGTGGCACGCGTTCGCCAGTTGGGTGCAGAATCACGCGCGCTAACAGCGATCACTTCTTCATCAGACTTTGCAGTTCCTTGACCAATCGTTCCCCGGCACTGTTCTTTCCCGTGAGCACGCCGCCCCACACGTGGGAGTCACTCCAGAGGCTTTCGCCCGTGCGCGGATCGATCACCGTCAGAAAGGCGACGCGAACGGGAGCATGCCATCCGGGACTGGGAACCGGGTCCATCTTGACGCGAGGCTTTGAATCGGCAGAGTCAGCGCTTCCGGGGGCGGGAACGATGTAGCCACCTCGGTAGGCAGACTCGGACAACAAGAAGATCAGGTCGGCCTGCTGCCGGTCTTGAACGATTTGAAAGCGTCCCCACTTCTTGAGTTGCGCCAGCGCCTCGTTGGCTACCGCGTCGGAGTTGCTGCGATCATCAAAATAGACAGTCTTCGCGGCATAAATTTTCGGGGATTCGACCGGTGGCTTTTGTGCTTGGGAAGGAATGGGAACAGCCACAGCAGCCGCGAGGCAAGCAAGCAGGAGGCAGCCAAAGTTTCGCAAAAGCAGACCTCCCGGGAAGCTATGGGAAGCCTACACCCTGCATTAGCAGCGATTCAATGGCGCAAGTGGCGATTGTTTGACAGCGTGAGGCAGCGGAAACTATAGTGCGGAGCCAGGGACTCCGCCCCGGCCTATCCATTCCAGACTTGGACTGCTTTTGTGCCATCCCTGCGGCAGTGCAAGGTATCTCGCTGCGTTTGAACATGGCGGGCGAGCCTTGCGCATTGGTGCGAAGTTCCTCCGCTGATACACTCAAAGATTGCAAGTGGCACAGGACGAAAGCATGGCCAGGGGAAGTTTCGGCGAACGTCTGAAGCGGGAACGCGAATTGCGCGAGGTGACCTTCGAAGAAATCACCTCGGCGACGCGTATTGGGCCGCGTTTTCTGGAAGCACTGGAGAATGAGGAGTGGGAGAAACTACCAGGCGGCGTTTTCAATCGCGGTTTCGTGCGATCGGTGGCACGCTACCTTGGACTGGACGAGGAAGTGCTCCTCGGAGAGTACGATCTGGCGCACGGCGCGCAACTGCAGTCCGTCGCCGAACGCCAGGATAGCAAGCGCATTCCTGCGGTTCCCCGATGGTTTCCGCTCGTAATACTTCTCGGCATCTTGGTTGTGCTTGCGGGACTGATCGCGGGCGGCGTCTACGCCTGGCGGCGATATTCCACGAATCGAGCCACCAAGCAATCCCTAGCGGTCCCTCAGCAAGTTGCGGCCGCCAGGGAATCACGCGAGGTTGCCGCCACCTATTCCAGCATGGTGTTGCTGGAATTGAACGCGCGGGCAATGTCGCCGCGGGGGCGAGGCACCACCTTCGGTACAATGATCCCAGGTCGAAAAGACCTGAAGCAGGCAAGCTGTGGAAACGCTCAGCCCCGAAATATTGGATGACTTACGCCACGGACGCGCGCTGCGCGAACGAAAGTTGGCCGTGTGCAGTTCCGGCGCGCACCTTGCCGTCGAGGACCGCGTGGAGATCCTCGCGGTGCTGGCGCAGGATGCGGATGAACTGGTGGCCGCCAAAGCCGGAGAAGCACTGCTGATGGATCCTCCGGAGGTATTCGTGCAGGCTTTGAGCCGCGAAACGGTTCTGCCGGCATTTTTTACTTACTGCGGAAGACATCTGGCCAAAACTCCCGGAATTGCGGAAGCGATGATCGCCAACAAGCATTGCGGCGGCGAACATCTGGCGCTGCTGGTGGCACATTTGCCGGCTCCGCAGGTGCAAGCGCTGATGGAGGACCTGGAGCGAATTTCGGCTTCACCCGGGCTGGCGAGCGCGCTGGAGCATTCGCCGCACCTGACCGCCGAGCACAAGGCCTTGCTGCACGAACTTCACGGCACAGCGTTCGATGAAGCACGGATCGCGGAAGCGGCCGTAGAAGCCGAACCGGATCCCGTGAAACGGCAGACGTTGCTGCAGCAGATCAGCCGGATGAACGTATCGCAGCGCGTGCAATTTGCCATCAAGGGCGGCTCGGAAGCGCGCCGCACGCTGATCCGCGATTCGAATAAGGTTGTGCAACGCGCGGTGCTGCAGTCGCCGCGTCTGACCGACCAGGAAGTCGAAGCGTTCGCGTCAATGACCAGCTTGACGGACGAGATCCTTCGCTTGATTGCAACGAATCGCAATTTCCGGAAGAATTACACCGTGGTGCGCAACCTGATGAACAATCCCAAGACGCCGTTGGACGTGACGCTGCACATGCTGCCGATGTTGAATGCGATGGACTTGAAGAAGCTCACGATGAACAAGAACATTCCGGAAACGCTGCGGAGCACATCGCTGAAATTGCAGCGTACCCGCAAGGACCTGCAGAAGTAGCATCCCCGGCCCAGAATTCGCGTGAATCGCAGGACCCATTCAAATTTGTGGTGGAATCAAGAGAATTCACAGTTAGAATACAGGTCCGCCCGGAGCCAGTCATTCCCGGAATACAATGCATGCTTCGCTGGATTCGGCGCATTCCTGAGTCGCTCGCAATGCACGTGTTCCGCTGCACGGGGCCAACTCGCGTATCTCTGCCTCCTGAGGGATATTAGACTCCGGTTGCGCAGGAGGAAACCTTGAAGCTAGCCAACTCCTTCGCTGGGATAGCATGCCTGGCGTTTCTCATGATGGCATGCAACTCCACGTACAATGCGACGAGCAATGCATCCAAGCCGCCCGTATCGCTCACAGGGACAGAGTGGGTCCTTCAGGACCTGGCAGGTACGCTTGCGCTGCCGAATGTGAAGGCAACACTGGCATTCCCGGAAGCCGGCAGGGTGGCAGGGAATGCATCGTGCAACCGCTTCACCGGCTCGGCGGAAGTTTCCGGCGACACGATCAAATTCGGAATGCTCGCTTCCACGCGCATGGCTTGCGTCGACCATGCCGTCAGTTCGCAGGAGATGGAATACTTGAAAGCGCTGGCCGCCGCGAAGCGCTTTGAATGGAAGGATGCGGCGCTGCTGATTTATGCGGAAGGTTACGACAAGCCGCTGCGTTTTACGCGAGGGACACCTGCGACGCCGTAGCTCGCGCCGTTTCGATGTGCCTGAACCGGGATGTGCGCAGTACAATTCGTTTGTTGCCGCCCGCCCCGACAGATTCCTCTCCAAGGAGACCTTCTTCCATGAACCGATTCACACGTTCCGCGATGCTCTTCACTGCGTTACCCGTGGTTCACTGACCTGCGCGGCGAGCCTTTCGGCGCAAACCCGCCTGAGCGATAAAGACGTCCAGCAGCACATGAAGAATTTGAAATATGATGCCAAGAAATTCCGTTGCAGCTTCAATCGTGCCCTCCCCAAAAGCGCCATCGGGAAGACCACGCAGGAGAAAGACGCCAAGACCCTGGCGCCGAATATAGAAGCAGACAAATTCCATGTACCAGACCTTCAAGAACGGCACCAAGGCCGAACCGTAGCTGCAAAATTGCCCGGACACTGCCCGGCAGCTCGACAAAATCACGGCCAGCACGCTGTTGAACACCACCACCAATACCCGGTGGTCTACGGTGGAGACCGAACTGAAACCTCTCGCAAACGCCTTTAACGTGCCCGGCTTATAACCAAATTCAGATCGTGTCGAACGCGGCAGGTCGCGGCTACGATGCTAGGAACGTCTGCGGATGCGTTTTCTGGAAGCCCGTCGCTTCCTGGTAGGCGCGCGCAAATGCCAGCAGCTTCGCTTCGCCATATAGCTGTCCCAGGAACGTCAGGCTCACGGGCGTTCCCGGCCCGCCGATGTTGTCTTCGTCCATGCCGCTGCCGGGCGGAATACGGGGCGCATCGTCGCCACGAAAACCGTTTGGCAAGATCACGGAGGGGTGACCGGTCAAGTTTGTGACCACCAGTTGTTGGCTGTTCGTGGTCGCGACAATCACGTCGAAATTGTCAAAGGCCTTGGCAAGCGCTTGCATCGCCAGCATGCGCGCACGCGCCGCTTGCACATATTCCACTGCCGGGATTAATCGCGCGGTGCGGAACTGATTGGGCCAATCGCCTTCACCCTGAGCCGTTAGCAGTTTGTCGCGGCCCGAGCGCGTCAATTCATCGAACGCCGCCGCGGCTTCCGCGCTCAACATCGCCACCATCGCGTCGTACGGGAGTTTGGGCATCTCCACGGGGATGAGATCGACGCCCATTTCGCGCAATTTCGCCAGCGCTGCGTCGTTGTATTTCCGAGTGTACACACGCTGCTGTTGCTGCAGCTCGCGCAATTTCTTCTGCTCCTCGCGTTTCTTCTGTTCTTCGGGCGTGGCCGCCGGACGCTCCGGCGCCGGCACATGTTGCGGCTGTTCTTTCTGAGGCTCGAAGTCTGCCTTCAGGTAACCCACACGAAACTTCTTCCAATCCACGTCCGCATTCCAGTTGAAAGCCGCGTCCTTCACGGTGCGATCCTTTCCGTCGGGTCCGTAAATCGCGCTAAGAACGATGGCGCAATCCTCCGCTTCGCGGCAGATCGGCCCGAGCTTGTCCATGCTCCAGGAGAGCGCCATGGCGCCGGTCCTTGGAACAAAGCCAAACGTTGGCCGCAAGCCCGTGCAGCCACATCGCGCGGAAGGCGATGCAATGGATCCCAGCGTTTCGCTGCCGATGCTGAAAGCCACGCAGCCCGCTGCAGTAGCTGACGCCGGGCCCGCCGACGAACCACTCGATCCTTGCGCGGGATTCCACGGGTTGCGGGTCTTGCCTCCATACCACTCATCGCCCATTGCGAGCGCGCCAAGAGTGAGCTTCGCCACCAGCACAGCGCCTGCGGCGTCGAGCCTCTGCACAACCGTCGCGTCTTCCTCAATTGCCTGTTTTTCAAAACCGCCGGCTCCCCATGTGGTAGGGTAGCCTTTCACCGACAGCAGATCTTTTGCGCCCCAGGGTAAGCCGTGCAGCGGCCCGCGATATTTGCCCGCGGCGATCTCGCGATCCATCTCTTTGGCTTGCGCACGCGCGCGTTCTTCGGTGAGCGTCACGACAAACTTCAGCGTTGGGTCGTACCTCTTCAATCTCGCCAGGTACATGTCCGCCAGCGCAGCGGAACTCACTTTTTTCGTGCGCACTAGCTCTCCCCATTCCCGGACGCTTGCGAAGGCCAAAGTTTCGAGATTCTTCGGTACTCCCCTTGCCGCTCCGACTGGCGCCGCTGACATGCGCATGGACCTCTTCGCGGTGTCCACTTTCATTCCCGGCAGCAAGGGGTCAAACACCAGCGCCATGTCCACGGAGTTCGGCATGTGCAGAGCGTGAATGACCTCATAGCCATCGAGCTGATCGTTCAATCCCGACAGCATCATTTCCTTTTGCGCGTCGGAAATCGGCACATCGGCCACCAGCGCAGCATTTTCGATCAGTTCTTTGGTGATCTTTTTCTTTTCTTGCGCCTGGGCTTGTGCCCACAGCACTCCCGGGAACAGCGTTCCGCCCACACCAAGTCCCGCGCAAACATTCAAAAAACGTCGCCGATCGACCATGGTTCTCCTCATAATTCCGGATTTCGCGCGGCCCGTACTATAGCATTGCCATTGCGCCCCGCTCTTGTTTGAGATTCGCGTTAGAATAACTTCCAGCTTTGGCCTCGGAGGTTTTCGCATCATGAACTCTCGCACTGTCTCCCGCGTTCCCATTCTTGCGGCAATCGGCGTGTTGGCTTGCACAGTTTTTCTTCTTCCCATTCGCCACGCACAGAATTCAGCCGATCCGTGGACCAAAGCAGAATCTGTCGAGGCCCCCAACCTGATCCGAGAACTCAACGACCCGAAAACTGCTCCGACCGTGATTTTTGTCGGCTTTCAACGGCTGTACACCGCCGGACATATTAAGGGCGCGCAATTTCACGGAACCGGTGGAAACCCCGATGGATTGAACGAGATGAAGGCATGGGCCGCCACGCTGCCAAAGACTACAAACGTGGTTATTTATTGCGGATGTTGCCCGATGGAGCGCTGCCCAAACGTTCGTCCCGCGCTCACGGCGCTGCGCGAACTGGGGTTTGCGAGGCTTCGTGTGCTTATACTGCCCACCAGTTTTGAAGTGGACTGGGCGGAAAAGGGTTACCCGTACGAGAAAGGCAAGTAGAGTTTCGAACCTCCAAGAGATCCCGCTAGGGGAAGTAGATACCGTACTCGGCGCAAATCCGGGTTACTTCTTCCATGTTTGGAGGGCCTGCCGGTAACTCGCCTAGTCTACGAAACATTTGTTCTGCTCCCGCCGGATAGACACTCAGCAACGCGCGCGTCGGTTTGTTGACGCGAAAGCCATGAGGAACTCCCCGCGGCAGATATACTGTCGTGCCGGTAGGCGCCAGGATTTCGATCTCGCCCACCTGGAACGTGACTTCGCCCTCGCACACGTAGAAGGTCTCATCCTCCCGCGTATGCACATGCAGCGGCACTCCCGCGCCTTCCTTGTTATTTTGTTCGATCATGCTAAATAGGCCGTTGGTCATCTGGCCGTCCAGCTTGATGGTTTGCGAATCGCCGATCACGTTAATGCGTTCTCCGTCGCCGGGCAGCAAAACGGCTGCAGTTTTCGTTTTGTCAATGGCGTCTGCCGGGTTCATCTACGCCTCCTTAAGGCAAATCTCTTACCCCTTGAATTCCATGGCTCTGCTATAGCACAAAAAGTCTGGTATGCTCTCACGTCTGATTCACAATCCTGGAGGCAACGCTCATGTCTCGCAAGGCTGTCACACTCGTCGCGTTCTTTCTTGCCGCGGCCGTCACGCCGGCGCAACAATCATCCGCCAGTCATTTCGACGGCAACAGCTGGTGGTCCGACGTCAAAGTTCTCGCCGACGATGCACTGGAAGGCCGCGATACCGGAAGCGAAGGGCTTCGCAAAGCGCAAGCCTTCGCCGTCGAACAATTCCAGAAAGCCGGACTCGAGCCCGCCGGCACCAAAGGCTTCTACCAACCCATCCAGTTTAATCAGTATCAGGTCGACGAATCCAAGTCCTCGCTCGCGCTAGTCGGCGGAGGCACAAGCACAAAGCTTTCGTTCGAAAGCGATGCGTATTTCAGTACGCGCTCGACACATGCCTCTGCACAGCTCACCGCTCCCATGGTGTTCGTGGGCTACGGCCTGAAAATCCCCGAGAAAAATCTGGATGAACTGGCTGGGCTGGACCTGAAAGGCAAAGTCGTGGTGTATATCGCCGGCTCGCCGTCGGATATTCCCACGGCGTTGGCGTCGCACTACCAGACCATGGCGGAACGCTGGAAATCGTTGAAGGCCGCGGGCGTGATCGGCATCGTGAGCGTTCTCAACCCGGCGTCGATGGACGTGCCGTGGTCACGAATTTCGCTGAATCGCAATCATCCGTCGATGGATCTGGCGGACCCGGAGTTCGATGAGACCGCCGGGCTGCAAGTTGGCGTGGCATTCAATCCCGCTGCCGCCGAGGCGCTGTTTGCGGGCTCGGGCCACACATTTGCGGAGATCGCGGCTCTCGCCAAAGACCGCAGTCCGCTGCCTCATTTCCCGTTGAAGGTTTCGCTGGATGCCAAGGCGGACATTCAGACGAAAAAACTGGAATCGGCCAACGTCGTAGCCAAGCTGCCGGGTTCCGACCCCATGATGAAAAGTGAATATGTGGTGCTCTCCGCGCACATCGACCATGTAGGCATCGGTGCGCCGGTGAATGGCGACCGCATCTACAACGGCGCTATGGACGACGGTTCCGGCTCGGCGCTGGCTCTGGACGTCGCCGCACAATTGAAGGCACATCCCGAGAAATTGGGCCGCTCGATTCTGTTTGTCCTGGTGACCGCGGAAGAAAAGGGCCTGCTGGGTTCAAAATACTTTGCCACACACCCCACGGTGCCGATCAAATCGATTATCGCGGACATCAATGTGGATATGTTTCTCCCGATCGTGCCGCTGAAGATTCTTACCATCCAGGGACTGGAGGAATCCGACCTGGGGACGCGCGCCGCAAAGGTCGCGGAATCTCTGGGAGTAAAGCCGCAGGCCGATCCACAGCCCTTGCGCAACATTTTCATCCGCAGCGATCAATACAGTTTCGTGAAGAAGGGTGTGCCCTCCATCATGATGGATGTCGGCTACGAAAAAGGCACTCCGGAGGAGAAGATTTTCAAAGAGTGGCTGACGACGCGGTATCACGCGCCCTCGGATGATGTGAACCAACCTGTGGACCTGCAATCCGCGGCGCTGTACGAGGAGATCGTGCGTCGGCTCTTGATTGAAACCGCAAATACGCCGGCGGCGCCGAAGTGGAACAGCGATTCGTTCTTCCGTCGCTACGCCGGGAACTGATTCACGGCAGCGGCTGAAGCCTTTGGAGTTCTGCACACCATGAATGTTGATCAACTACGTGAAATCTGTTTATCGTTTGCGGGAACAACCGAACAAATCCAGTGGGGAGATGACCTGGTCTTCAAAGTAGCCGGAAAGATGTTCGCGGTTACGCCCTTGGTGCCAGGTTACAACTGGCTCTCGCTGAAAGCCTCAGCGGAGAGTTTTGTGGAGCTAACCGAGCGCCCGGGCATCATTCCTGCACCGTACCTGGCGCGGGCCAAGTGGATTGCGATTGAAACACCCAACGTCGTGAGCGCGGCCGAAGTCGAAACGTTGCTGCGAACTTCGTACCACCTTGTGGTGGCAAGACTTCCGCGCAGGACGCGGGAAGATCTGGCCTCGGCAAAGGCTGCCGCCGGGACGAGGAAAGCCACACCACGTTCGAAGATGGCAAAAAGGCGCGGCAGATCCAAAAAGAAATACAAACGCTAGCCCTTTCGGTGTCTCCAAATCATCAATAAGCACCCGCGCAAAGCCTTTCGCGCGCCGCAACTTTTTGTGCTTTCGCGGGTTTATTCTTGTAAGTGCTCGAAGTGGTCCGCTGCGACCTCAGTCCTCGCGGCGTAAACGGCACGCATTCACGACGATTCAAGGAGAACCCACGCTAATGAAATCTATCGCTAGATTTGTGTTCCCCGTCCTGTTTTTTGCCTTCGCTTTCGCACTGGCCTGCGGGAACGCCGGGGCGCAGGGCAAGCACCCGGCTTATCTTCACGCGCTAACGGATCTGCGCCACGCGCGCGCCCATCTGGAGCGCCCGGACGGCGGCGCGCTTCGCGAGGAGGAAAAGGAAGCCATTCACCAGATCGACGAAGCTATCAATGAAATCAAGCGGGCTTCGATTGACGACGGCAAGGACCTCAACGACCACCCGCCAGTGGACGCCGGACTGGACCGTACCGGCCGTTTGCATCGCGCTAAGGAACTTCTCGACAAAGCGCGCCAGGACATTTCGCATGAGGAAGACAACGGCTTCGCGCAGGGGCTGCAACAGCGCGCTTTCGGGCACATTGACCGCGCCATCCACGAAGTCAACGACGCGATTCGCATCGTGGCTTCACGCGACTAACACGCGATCGTATTTTTTCCTGCACCGTGGCGCGCCGCGTCACGGTGCATTTTTTTTGGGCGAACCTATTGACAGCACGGCTGGTGTGAGGAACTTCGTGGCAGAGCCAAACCGCACACATCGAACGCTCGGCGCGAGGGGTGCGGTGGTGATCCCTAGGCCATTGCTTTGGTGTTGTTGTTTGCGGGCCGGCGCATAGGTCGCGCGCCAGGAACAGGAAACGTCATCTTCCAGAAGTTTGTATCGGGGTTGGCGAATTCCAGACCCACCAGCATCTTGCCGTCGCGCTCTTTTTTCACATGCACGACGCGGGTTTCCGTGGAGCGATTCGTGTTTTCGTTGACGAGCAGCAGCGTTTGACCGGCCACCAGCAATTCATCCATCAACAGAAGAGCGCCCTGTTGGTTCACGGAACGAGTCATCGCGCGATAACAGAATTTCTCGCCCATTTCGTTCTGGCCGTGCACCAGGACCGGCAGCGCCAGCGCCACGCGCAATGTTCGTCTGCGCTCGCGGTATCGAAAATGTAGTACGCCCATGGGGACCTTCCTGCGGCTCCAGATTTTCGGTCCGCCCACGACTAACTGTGCTCGGCGATCTTCAATGCAGGGTGTTCGCGGGGTGCATCATTCGAACCCGCGGTTACCTGACGAAGACACGTCGAAGCAATCGTTCTGCGGATAGTTTGGCCCGCGCTTCGGATCGGGACAATAGCTGAGCCGTACTAAAATACTCCCTTGCATTTCAGTACGCTAGTACCTATCACCAAAAACTGAAGATTTTGTTGGTTTTTGTGCAGCATCAAGCACCGGCAAAATCAGGGGCGGCAAGAAGAACTGCGGCGGCCCGCGATTCACGGACAACGCAAGGAAGAACGGTTGTAGTTAAGTATGGGCGGCCGCGATGGGAATGATGTCCCAGAACCACAACACCAGCGTCCCTAAATGTGAGCTAACTGCAAATGTTGTCAATGACTTGCCAAGGCCCTGATACTCTTTGTGCCCGCGCCGGGCACCCGCGATCATCAAGACGCTCGGCGCCACGGTCACGGCGGCCAGAAAGCTCACGCAACCACGTTCCGGCCTCCGCAACTGCCGACCGGCGGCACCCGGTAATGCTGTGGCAAGAAGCCAACCGGCAGGCGCCAAAATACCGAGATGTAAGCCCAGCGATCCTCCAGGCGAGAGTTGCAATGCTTCGATATAACCTCATGGTCCCCCTTCCTTCGTGTGCGGAACCATACCAGAGGCACCTGGCGCTGACTCGAACCGCAGCCACCGCACACTCATCTATTGTGGGGCATTCCCCTGGCCACTGGCGCGGATTGAATGAACTAGCGGAGTTCACTGGACTTGCAAAATCCTCAGCGACGGGACCGTCGCGAAACGGCATGAAATGCCACTGTAAATCGTCAGGCTGGCCCCCGTTCATCGGCCTCTGCTCATTCATATTGCGCCAGATTGATCAACTCCACTTTCCACGGTGTCACGCCCAAATCCAGAAGAGCCAGCGTTACGGGTAGCTGAAATCGCCTGGGGCCGGCGCTGCCAGGATTCAAATACAGCACTCCGCCGCGTTCCCATCGTTCCGCTTGATGAGTGTGCCCGCTGATCACGGCCTGGAATCCGGCAGCTTCCGGGCGCAAGTCCAGCGCGCGAAGGTTATGCAACATGTAGAAAGAAGCGCTCTCCGTCTGCACCACGGTGGTTTCAGGCAATTCCTTGGCCCAGGGTTCGGTATCCACATTCCCGCGAACGGCAAAAACCGGCGCAATGGTTTTCAGTCGTTCCAGAATCTGCGGGTCGCCCACATCGCCCGCGTGCAGGATCAGATCAACTCCGCGGAGCGTCTTCTCCGCTTCGGGGCGCAGCAATCCGTGAGTATCGGAAATCACCCCAATGCGCATTGCGATCTCCTCAGGCAGCTCCGAAAGAACGCAGCGCTATTCCTGCTCTCGATATTCCTCGGGCACGTCGTCTTCCGGCACTTCTTTCGTGCGCACCTCGCCCTCGTCTGCTTCCGGAGCATTCTCGACGCCAGCCACAACTTCCGCTTCGAAGGACTGCCCTTCCTCAAGCAGCTCTTCCACGCTCTCCGAGTCCGTCCGGACCGCTGCGGAAATACCTTGCGTGTCGCCCGCCTGTCCGGCGGACCTGGCGCCCAGCCCGCGCCGCCCGTAGGAAACGACTTCGACGGAGTCGGCTCTTCCGGGAATTCTGGTGCCGCGCTTCTTCTTGCCGGCCGCGAGTGGCTTCTTCATCGATTTGGTTTTCGCAGCGGCAGCCTTTTTCAGTTTGGCTTTCGCCTTCGGTTTCGGCTTTGCATTTCTCTTGCGAGCGGCGGGTTTTGCCCTTTTCTTGGCCATGGTTTTTGTCCTTTCTCTCTGGTGAGTCTAACACTCTCACCGGCGCAACGTGTTAATCATGGCCAGTGGAAATTCTTGCTCCGCTCACTATAATGCTCCCAGGGCAGTTCGCGCCAATTTCCCGTGGGGACGGATCTGCAGGGCCGGGCCTCGGAAAGTGATTCGGCGATGCAAAAGCAGGAACTACGCGCACGCGTCGAAGAAGTGGGGCTGGTGCCGGTGATTCGCACTTCTTCCGCGGAAGATGCGCGCTTTGCGGTCGAAGAAGTTTCTCACGGTGGCATCCCGCTGATCGAAGTTACCATGACGGTCCCCGGCGCGATTGATGTCATCAAGGATGTAGTGAAACGTGTGCCTGGGATAATCGTAGGGGCCGGCACGGTTCTGGACCTGGAGACAGCTCGAAGCTGCATCGCGGCAGGCGCGCAGTTCATCGGCAGCCCGGCTCTAGATACCCACACCGTCGATTTTGTGGCCAAGCATCCGCATGTCATCATGATGGCGGGCGCCATGACCCCGACCGAGGTTCTTACGGCGTGGAAGGCGGGGGCGGATTTCGTGAAGATTTTTCCGTGTTCGCTGGTTGGCGGAGACGCATACATTCGCGCCTTGCGACGCCCCTTCCCGGATATACCGATTATGGCCGGCGGCGGAATCAATCAGCAAAATGCCGCGCATTACCTGTTGGCAGGAGCCACGGCGCTGAGCATCGGCAAAGAGCTGATCCCGCGCGAAGCCTTGTTGCTGCACAAGCCCGATCGCATCCGCGAACTTACGCGGCGCTTTGCCAGCATCGTGAAAAGCACGCGCGCGCGCATTGCCGAATCACAAGCCCAGGTGGCGCAGTTGCATTAGTTTTGCGCGTGGCCGGCTAGAGTTCAGAATTCCAGGTTCAATCGCAAGGTGGGCACGATCACCGGCCCGCGATCCCGGTTGTATCCGGGATTTACCATGTACTGCAGGCCAGCCGCCGGGAAAATCCCTCTCCACAGATGCAGCGTGTAATAGGATTCCAGAATATTTTCGCGGCCATAATTCAGTTTGCCGTCGCCGAGTAGAAAGCCATATCCACCGTAGGCCAGATATTTCTGATGGTCCTTGCTAATTCCGTTGCTGACAAAAACCAGTCCTGCGCGGTCGTACTTGCGGTGCCAGCGTAACCCGTTTGCTCCTACGCCTAACTGCCAAGTCTGATCCACTTCCGTGTAAGCGAACGATTCGTGTTGTCCCTCGTCCCAGCCCCAACGCCCGAAAACTCCGATCCAGTCGTTGATGGGCTGTTCGAAATTGATCCCGAATCCGTACTTGATGGTAGTCCAGAGAGGATGATTGGTGATCTCAGGAGTTGGGGTTTTGCCCAGAAGGAAATTGTCCACCGCCTGGCCGTAAATACCCATGTTGGCGTGGTTCACGTAGCTCAGAAACCGCACGAGGCCCGGCTTCTCTCCGAAAACGCGGCCATCCAGCTCCAGTTCGATGTTTTCGGCGCGCGCACGGCTCATATCCGCATCGAGGTTGATGCCGTTGGCCACCTTGGGCATCAATCCTTCGGCAAAACGCACCACCATGTGGGGAGCGTGATATTCCAACAAAGCGGCGAAGGTAAACCCGCGCGTGTCGGCGGCGTAGTCGTAGGCACCGTTATTGTCGACGGTCCAGTTCATGAACTGGAGATTGGTATCGGAGCCAAAGGTGTTGAGGTCAAAGAAATCGGCCAAGCTGAACTTTCCGAAGCGTAACTCCAGCCGGCGCTCCGGCAATTCGCGGAACAGGTTGAATGGATCTCGGTCAACCGGCACTTCTTCGTGGGTAAGTGGAATGATCTGGTGCCACATCAGCCGCGCAACATAGGGAGCCTTGCTGAGCAGAGGGTTTCGTACCACGTCGAGGTTGAAGAATCCGGCCACCCCAAGAGCTTCCCCCAGGCCGTGGCCCCCGGTTTCCTGAACATCGCAGAGGAACTCGGTCGTGCTGGTGGCGCGCCATCCGGTGAATAGCGTCAGCACGCGCGAAGTGGCGTCTTGCGCTTGCGGAGAAAGGCTGTTCTTCCCTTCGTAAGGCGAGGTAAAGGTGGGATGGTACTGCGAGATGAAATTCGCCTGGCCCGAGAGCCACAAGCGATCCCACTCCGCATGGTGAAACATGGTGGTGAGTGGATCGTCTCCCGGCGTGGGCGGCTGACTCTGCGGCGCTCCAGGCCCTTCGGTAGGAACATTGTCCTGAGCCAGCACGGAAGCACTGCAAAGCAGCCAGGCGCATGCAACCACAAGGAGCCCGAGCGTTCTCTCCCGCAGTGTCCGTCTATTGGCGAGCCTACCGATCATCGCACTTGGCCGCTCCACACTGCTCCCGGTTCGCCAGCAGAAACTCGGGAATCCAGTTTGAAAACATGCATCTCGTCATTGACAACAAGGGGATGAGCGGCGGCGATCCCGATTGCTGGTGCAAGGGGATCCAAACGCAATACAACCAGGATGTCCGAGGCGCGGCGGATTTATCATGAATAGTCTGTAACTTCCCGTTGTTTCGTCAACCAATATGTCACAGCTGAGTCGCAAAAACTCGGCGTGCGCGCACGGTCCTGAAGTAAGGAGTGCCAACTGAGACGCAGTGGTCAGGGCATTCGCTGGACGATGTCCATGCCGTTCACGCGCGCGTGCTCAATCGTCAGTCCCCAATGAAGATGCGGACCGGTGACCCGGCCGGTTGCGCCGACCTTCCCGATCTCGCTGCTCGCGGCCACGTCCTGCCCGGCCTTTGCGCCGATCTCCGACAGATGGCAGTACAGAGTGTAGATCCCGTAGCCATGATCTATCACCACGGTGTTCCCGGAATAATACAATTCCTCCGCCAGTACCACTTTGCCCGACTGGGCCGCAAACACTGGCGTGCCGGTCGCCGCAGGAAAATCCACGCCCGCGTGCGGCGAGCGGGGCTGGCCGTTCAGAATGCGACGACGCCCGAAATTGCCGCCGGTGGTTACGTCCTTCAACGGCAAGCGAAACTTCCCTTCCCACAACCGCTCCGGCGTCACGGTGTCGTAGATGGCCTTCATTTTTTTCTGGTCCTCTTCGGCGCGTTTCTGTTGCTGAGCATCCGGCTGCACAAATTGCTTATCGACCTTCAGGCTCTCGGTGCGAAACTGCCCTTTGCGAACCGTCACAGACGCGCTGCACGTCACCGCTTCTCCTTGCGGCCCATTCCAGGAGATCGTCCAATCGTATTTTCCCGGCGGCTTTTCCAGATCCACGCCCAATAACCCACGCAGCGTTTTCGTTGCCGTCCCCTCCTTCCAAAGGGGCGTGGGCTTTCCGTCCCATTCCGCAGTCAGTTCCGGGAGCGGCTTGGCGCTGGCAATCTCCGCCAGAATCAGGCTGCCCTGTGGCGTTACGCCGGCGCTCAGCTTCAACGTGAGGCCAGCTCCACAAGATTTGCGAACCTGGGCGAACAGTCGATTGGGTGCTGCCATGGAATATCCGAGCAGGAATAGCGTGACGCAAAGGAATCTGATTCGATGGCTCATGAAAAAAAGGTGCCTCCCGGGAACGAGCAACGGATATCCACAGAACATGCCTATGTGACCACGGTCACAGCCAGCCAGGCAGTTCCCCTCCCATAATCTTACCCGTAATGGCCAGGCGATCCCTCGGAGTGGTCTTGATCGTCACGCTGCTGGGATGGTCCGTCAACCAACCAGCGACCGCGTGTTCTGGCATGCGCCCTCGGGCAGCAGCTGTGGTGCAGGCAGGAGCTTCACCTGCCTCTCCTGAACCTTCCCTTACGCGCCACATCTGCTGCCCCGGCAAGAAATCGCAAACTCCAGTCACTCAGCCCTCCCGGTGGTCCAATTGCTCGATGCGATCGACTCCCGATCTTCGCTGCTGTACGGTTTCGCGCGATTCGCAAGGCATGCCTTCGCCTCGCAATTCCGTGAACCCACCCGTCGCGAAGATGTTTGTTTCCGTCCCGATTGCGCTCTCCGCCAGCCCTCGTAGCGCTTTCGGAACTCTTTTTTCGGTTGCTTCTCCGCCCTCTTCCATCCCTTCCCGGCACACCGTGCTGCGCAACTGAGAACTTCCTTCCCTGTTCAAGGATCTCTTCCTCGTGTGTCCGCGTGGGACGTGCTTCCCATTTTACGATCGATTGAGATGAATCAAAACTCTGAGGTGAAACATGAAATTCCGCATAATCGCAGTCATTCTAGGTTTCGCAATGGCCGTATGGCTCCCTGTGGCCGGACAACAAGCACCTAGCCAATCCGCGCCGCAGACCGCTGCGCCGCAGGATCCCGGCAAGGATGCGGCAAAGCACTCTTGCTGCTGCTCGCACCAGAACCACACCGCAGGCAGCGCCAGTGCCGCAAATCACGAGCAGCAGGCACCGGCCTGCTGCCAAGCAAAAGACGCCAACCAAATGTCTTGCTGTTCCAAAGATACCAAGAACAGCAAGAAGGCTATGACCTGCTGCAAAGACAAAGACGCCAAGCTGTGCGCCGTAAAGGATGGGAAGCCGTGCTGCGACGCGAAAGCAGGGAAATCCTGTTGCGGCAACGATGCTACTGCCGCCAATGGCAATGCGGGAAAGGACTGCTGCGCAGGAAAACAGGGAGCCTGCTGCCAGCATGTAGCCGCTTAGGAACCTGGCACAAAAGCGAAAAATGGGCCGCGACGCATTGTCTGCGGCCCATTTTTTCTTCGCTGCCACCGGCGCGACTGTATCGGCAAGCCTGATTCAGATGCTCAGATTTTCAGGCCCAGCACGCGCACCAGTTTTTCTTCCAGGCGTTTTAGTTCCAGTTCTCGGGCATGCTCCTCGCGCGTCCGGTCATTCAACGCGCCCTTCAATAGTTGCAGGTTCCTGCGTAATTCCATCTGCTTCAGAGCGAGCTGTCGCAGAGATTTCAGGGCCTGCTTCTGCTCCGGGTCCAGTTCGCGAGGCTGGCGATCTAAGACGCAAAGAGTGCCCAACGCGAATCCATCTTCGTTGATCAGCGGCGCACCGGCATAGAACCGGATGTGTGGTTCGCCAACAACCATTGGATTCTCCCGGAAACGCGCATCTTGCAGAGTGTCGGGAACGATGAATAAATCTTGCTGCTTGATCGCATGCGCACAAATAGACATTTCCAGCGGCGTTTCGCGAACCTGCACGCCGACGGTGGATTTGAACCACTGGCGATGATCGTCGAGCAAAGACAGCAAGGCGATGGGCGTCTTGCAAATATAAGAAGCGAGAATCACCAGATCGTCGAAAGATTCCTCGGGGTCCGTGTCGAGGATTGCATAGCGGTCCAGCGCCGCAAGTCGCGCTGCTTCTGTGGACAGAGCCGGCGAATTCATAGCCACCTCCACGGCCGTACCCAGGGAAACGACAAGTCCGGGACGCATCATACTCCAACGCAAGCACCGCGCACAGCATGGGCTAGAGAATGTAGGGAACGGAGGCCATGAATCTTAGCGCGTCCGGCTGCGTGGCCGCTGCGCTAATTCTCGTCCACTGTATTAGACTGGCGTCTGCCTTGCGGGAGGAACCATGATTTCCGTGCGAAAAGTGGTGCGCTTGTTTTTGATCGCGGCGATGGGTTCGTCGTTTGTGGCCGTGGCCGGGCCTCAGAAGAGCACAGCTCCAGCGGTGACCGGTCGGGAACTGCAGCGCCGCAGTTTTGCGCTGAATTTTCTCCGCGCCTTGAACAATGCGGAACAGGATTACAAAAAGAAACACGGGACTTTTGGCAACTGGGACGCTCTGTTCGCGGAAGGCTACTTTACCGAGACCGGAACGAAATGGGGCCCTTCCGACTTCCCCACCGTCACCCAGGCCATGTATAGCCGCGCGACGGAGGTCGTGCCCGGCTGGAAGCTGCGGCTGACCGTTTCCAGTGGCGGCAAATCCTACGACGCGCTGGCGGAGGATGCCACCGACGCCAAGTGTGGCTACGCGGGTGTGACCGACGAGAGAGGCATGATCCGGGAAAGCGAGTTCATCAGCTGCAAGATGTAAGACACCAAGACAGCAGGTGGTCGCCGCGAAATGCACTGAAGGGAATAAAGGAAATATTAGTCGGCAGAGGAGGAGGTATAGGCAGTTTCGTGCACTCGCCGCATCGGCAACACGGAAAAATATTTGTGGCGGCAAGGTTCACAGCGATATGAGGGAATCCCCAGCAATCCCCAAACCGGCGCAAACGACGAGTCCACATACTCCGGCGAAATCCGCTGCAGTTCCATATTTCCGCAATGCGGACAATGCGCGTGCAGCGTGTCGCTAATAGGCATCAGGCGGGCGTGAAATCGTGCGTGGCATTCGCGACACCGCCACGGCAAAATCCCCAGCGCACTTACGAGGTAATCGGCAAGGGAGGTGCGGCGCGATCGGCGCGCCCCGTTTTGTTTACAGATGGGGCAGATCATCTGCTTTCTTGCGCTCCTGGGCGCCCTCAGAATAGGCGAAAGCCTTCCGACAGGCAAGCGTTAAGAAGGTACTGTTCTTTGGGTACAATAGTCCTAGAGGATCCGGTATGCCGAATTATACGGATGCACACGCAAAAGCGGGCATCGACGCCAAATTGCCGCCATTGGAGACTTGGCCCAACCAGTTTCCGGGCTACGTCATCACCACGCGTTTTCCCGAGTATTCGTCGGTCTGCCCGAAGACCGGGCTGCCCGACTACGGCGTGATCACCATCGAATACAAGCCCCGCAAGGCGTGCATGGAACTGAAATCGTTGAAAATGTACTTGCTGGCCTATCGCAACCTGGGCATCTTCTATGAAAATGCCGTCAATAAGATGCTCCGTGACATCGTAAAGGCCACGCAGCCGGAATGGTGTGTTGTGAAGGGCGAGTTCACCCCTCGCGGCGGCCTGAGCACTTCGATTTTCGTCCGTTGGCCGGAGCGCACCCAAGGCCGAGGCAGCCGTAAGCATCGGGACACCGGACGGTGACAAGGATTGGACTTGTCTCGGCACAGAGTGGATAATTCGTAGGTCATCTCACCGTCGAGATGACAACCATTTGTGAGGAGGGAGAATGAGTATTTCTCCAAACGTGCCGACTCCGCAGGAGTCCTATCATTACGAGAATCTGGGGACACCGCGGTGGATTCCGGTGCTGTTCGCAGTGCTGTTCGTGGCCCTGGGTGTGATTGCCTACGCGGGCCATTCCATACAAACCCGCCTGGAGCAGGAACTCTCCAAGGCCGATGAGCAGAACAAGATCCTGACCGCGCAACTTGAGCAAGCTAACGCGCGACTCGCCGATATTAAGGGGCAGGTGGAAGTCACCAGCCAGAAGGTCGGCATGACGCAGGCCGAACTGGCCGAAGCTCGCAGCCGTGCGGAATCCATCCGCAAACAGCAAGCTGCTTCGGACCAGAAACTCTCGGCGGCGATTTCGGAAGCGCAAAAAGAGAGCGAGGCCAAGATCGGCGCCGTCGCCACCGACGTAACCGGGGCGAAAAAAGATATCGAAGCCACCAAGACCGACCTGGAAGCGACCAAATCCAAGCTCGATCGCGCCACCGGCGACATGGGGGTGATGAGCGGTTTGATTGCTCGCAACCACGACGACCTGGAGGAACTCAAGCGCAAGGGCGACCGCAACTACTTTGAATTTACGTTACAGAAGTCCAAGACCCCGCAGCGCGTAGGTCCCGTGCAGATGGCCCTGAACAAGACCGACCAGAAGAAGTCGCAATATACGATGACCGTTCTTGCCGACGACAAGTCCATCCAGAAGAAGGATAAGACTGCCGGCGAGCCCGTGCAGTTCTATGTGAAGGGCAGCGCAAAACTAGCTCCTTACGAAATCGTGGTGTTCGACGTCGGAAAGAACCAGATTTCAGGATATCTGGCGACGCCGAAGGATACCAGCAGCCCCGCAGCTGCTGCTCCTCCTGCAACCAAGTAAGTTTCCGCCTCCGCAGGCAGAAATGCGGCCATCGTGCCGCTGAGCAAGCCCAAAAGCCCTGTTCCCGTTTCTGGAAACTGCGACGGGAACGGGGCTTTTGTGTTTTTGTCGCGCAGGCTACGATTTCCTGTAGCTCACCCTGCAGGGATGAGGGTGCTCCTAATAGCGTTGGCCGTCGACCCAGCTGACGGGAGGACTCCAAGTCATGCTCATGCGCGCGCTACTTACCCGTGCGACCACGTTCTTGTCGCTCGTGCTCGTCCTTGTTTTGCCCCGTTGCTGTTTCGCCCAGGCTCCGCTGGAGCCCCCGCAACTGCCTGCGCAAACCAGTTTCTACCTGATCTGGCGCGGCACACCCAAGGGCGACATGCACCAAACAAACGCGCTCCTTAGCTTTTGGGATGACCCGGATTGTCTGCCGCTGCGCTCCGCGATCGTGGATGCGCTCATGTCCGACAACAACAAACAAAAGGACAAGCCTGCCCTCACTCGCGACGAACTCACCCAGTATGCTTCTCTGCTCGACAATCCCTTTGTGCTCGGCTACCTCAGCCGCCCGGACGATCTCCCCGCAGCGAAAACTCCAGCGACGGGCGCGCCTGCCTGGAAGGGTCTGTTCTTCGTGTACGATCGCACCGCCAAGGAGGCGCTGCTCTCCAAAGCCATGCTGCGCATGCGCACTTCGGAATCCGACATTCCTAAAATCTCCGAAGTCACCGTTGCCGGCGTGCCTGCGCTGAAGATCGAACGCAAATCCGGCGTCAACTATTGGGCAGAAACCGGCAAGTTCGCCGTAAGCGCCCAGGAGAAGACCGTCTTCGAACTCATTCTGAATCGCTTGAATGGCACGAGCAGCGGCCCTTCGGTCGCGGAATCGGCCGCGTATCGTGAAGCCAAACCGCTATTAGGCGGCGGGATCCTGGAGTTTTTCGTCCGCGTTCCGGATCTCAAGAAGCTCGTCAGCGCTGATAGCAGCAGTACCGCTTCGGCAAAGCAGGCGGCCACCGTGGTGCAGGCGCTGAAGCTTGAGTCCATTCACTCCGTCGCCGGGCAGGTTACTCTCGAGGGCGCGAAGACTCGCCTGCAAGGCGCCGTTCTCGGCGAGCCAACGCAGGGTTCGCTATTCGACATTTGGCCCGACGGCCAAACGGCTCCTGCTTCCATGAGTTTGCTGTCTTCCGGGACGGTTTTCTACCACGAGTCGCAGATCAATTTTCTGGGCATCTACAGTTTGCTCAAGAATGCTTTGCTGCAAAGTGGCCCGAGTTCCGCGCAGTTCGTCGCTCCCCTCGAAGCCGCTGCGCAGACACGTCTCGGCATGCCCGTCCTGGACGCGCTTGGTCTGACAACCGGAGAAATCGCTTCCCTAGAGAACAGTCCGACGCTCGATGGCACCCAGCAGGTGCGAGTGCTTGGCATCCGCAACAAACCCGAGGCCTTGAAACTGCTCCGCACGTTGATCGGCGATCAGGTCGCTTCCGAGCGCAACGAGGGCAGCATCACTTACGTCACAATTTCGCTGCACGGCGGGCAAAGCTCGACCGGCGCCGCTCAGTGGAACTTCTACCATCTCGCGATGACGCCAAACTTGCTGCTTGGCTCATCGAAGAGCGAGCCTCTCCACGCTTTGCTAGCACCGTCGGTTGGGAACGCGGATCCCCCACCGCCACAAAACTTTCTTGCTGCCAGAAGCCAGTTTCCCCAAAAGGTGAATGGCTTTTCCTACTTCGATGTTCAAAAGGTGGATTGGCCCGGCGTGAAAGCGCGCTGGCTGGTTGAGGCGCAGAAAGCCGCTGCCAACGCCAAGACTGCCGATGCTGCGGCATCGCAAAAGAAACTTTCCGAGGCCTTGGACACAATGAATCCGCAGGTCTTCCCGCGGCACTTGCACACCATGATCGGCGCTTCGTGGAAAGATGAGAAGGGCGTTCACTTCGACGAGTGGGTGAACTGACACCGCCGCCATGAAATTCTCGCCGGACTGCAAATTCACGTTGTGCGCTAGCCTTGCATTCGTTCTTTCCGCAACCCTTAGCGGCGCACAGGAGGTTCCCGCCTCCCAGGGCCAGACGATTCAGGTGAATGTGGACCGCGTGAATGTCGGCGTAATCGTCACGGACGCAAAGGGGAATTTTGTCCAGGGCCTGAAGCGCGAAGGCTTTCACGTCTTTGACAACGGCGTGGAGCAACCGATCTCCGAATTTGCCCCAGTCGAAGAACCCGGGCAGATTTTTCTGCTGGTGGAAGCCGGTCCCGCTGTCTATTTCCTGCAGGATACGCATCTTTTTGCAGCAGACACCTTTTTGAATGGTCTATCGGGGGAAGATCGCGTGGCCATCGGCCGTTACTCCGAGGCGCCCGTGGTGGTGCTGGACTTCACCGCGGAAAAGCGGGTGGCGCAGGACGCGCTCACCAGCATTCGCTTCAATCTCGGATTCGGCCAGCTGAATCTTTCCTCGAGCCTGAACACGGTATTGGACTGGCTGGCTCGCGTTTCGGGAAAGAAAACGATCGTCCTGCTTTCCACCGGAGTGGACACTTCCCCGCAAACAGCTATCGAAGCGGTTCAAGCTCGCCTGCGGACCGGCGACGTAAGAATTCTGGGAGTTTCCGTCAGCGGGCCTATGCGCAACGGCAAGGCTGGCAATCAGAAGCAGGTGCAGCAGACACAGCGGGCATTTGAAGAAGCGGACGCTCGCCTGCGCGCCTTGGCCGAGGCTACCGGAGGCCGCGCTTATTTTCCGCAGAATGCCAAAGCCTTTCAGTCCATATACAAGCAAGTGGCGCAACTCATTCGCAATGAGTACAGCCTGTCGTTTGCCCCGCAAGCCGACGGCGCTGTCCACAGCATTGACGTGAACGTGGATCTGCCGGGTGGCGCCTTGAAAAATAAGCCGCCGGATTATCGCGTGGATCACCGCAAAGCGTATGCTGCTCCGAAAGCCCCTGCGGCACAGTGAAACGTAATTCGATGGACGGCTGCCTGCCCCAATCTTACTCAAATTCTTTCATGGTGCGCGCCATTTCACGCAGTCGCGCGTCCACCTTGCCGAACACCGTGCCCGGCTCAAATCCCAGTTCCCCGTTGCGTTGCCCAGCAGGGATTCCCGTGAGCAGTTCAATTCCCTGCTCCACGCGGGATACCGGCCAGATATGGAAATTTCCGCCCGCCACCGCGTCCAGCACATCTTCGCGCAACATTAGATCTTCGACATTTGCTGCAGGAATGAGCACTCCCTGCGTACCGGTTAATCCATAGATGCGGCAAGTGTCGAAAAATCCCTCGATTTTTTCGTTAACCCCGCCGATAGCCTGAATATCCCCACGCTGGTTCATCGAACCAGTCACAGCAAGGTCTTGCCGCAACGGCAGGTCCGAAAGCGCGGAGAGCAGCGCGTAAATCTCCGTGGAACTGGCGCTATCTCCGTCAACGCCGGAATAGGATTGCTCGAAGCAGATGCTGGCAGCCAGAGAAAGTGGCTTGTCTTTCGCGAAGATGCTGCGCAGGTATCCCGCGATGATGTGCACGCCCTTGTCGTGGAACCGCCCGCTCAGGTTGGACTCGCGCTCAATATTGATCAGGCCAGACTTGCCCAGCGCCGCGCTGGCCGTAATTCGCACCGGCTTGCCGAAAGAATAGCCGCCGATTTCCAGCACGCTCAGACCGTTCACCTGGCCGATGCACGAGCCGTGCATGTCCACCAGCAACGTACCCTCTTCCACCATTTCGCGAATGCGCGTCTCGATCAAATTGTGCCGCTCGATCTTCGACGCAATCGCGGCGCGCACGTGAGCCGCGCGCACCACATTTTCCCCGGCTGCCGCGGAAGCGTAGTGCGCCTCACGCGCCAGATCGGCAATGTCCACGAATCGCGCGGTCACTTTGTTGCGGCGGCCTGCCCTTCTGACACCGTATTCCAGGATCGCGGCGAACGCCCCCCGATCGAATGGAAACAGGTTTTCTTTCTCGCTCAACGCGCGCAGCCGCCCCGCATATTCTTCGATGACGATGTCGCTCAGGGGCATCTCTTCATCGAACTCCACACGCACCTTGAAAATCTTGCGGAAGTCTTCTTCGTATTCGTACAGCAGTTCGTACAGGTCGCGGTCGCCGATCAGAATTACCTTCACGTTGATATCCACCGGTTCCGGTTTGAGCGCCGTGCTGGTGAACGGATAAAACATTTCCAGCGGCTGGATCTCCAACCGGTTGTGGTTCAGCGTGCGCTTCAAAGCACGCCACACTCCGGGTTCCGACAGCGCTTCCACCGAATACATGATCAGGAATCCGCCATCGGCCCGCAGCAGCGAACCTCCGCGCAAATCCATGAAGTCGCTGGTCCAGCCGCCACGCGCGTCGTAGGCGCGCTGAATCGTTCCGAATAGATTTGCGTGTGTCGGCGTGGTTTCAAAAATCACCGGCGAAGTATCGTCGCTGTTGTGCGCCAGAATGACGTTCACTCCGTACACCCGGAATGGATCCCGCTCCGGTCCCGGCTGCTTCAGCAGGCTTTCCGGAGATTCCTGCGGCTGCTCTTCCTCGCCTTCGCGCTCTTTGAATGGCCCCAGATTATCCAGCAGGTGATGGCGCACTTCCTCCAGATACTCCGACACGCCCGTTCCGGGATATTTCTCTTTCAGTTCCTCGATCACGCCATCCACGAGCACGGAAGCTGCTTCCTGCTCCAGGTAACTCAGTTCGCTGGCCAGTTCCCGCGAAAGCGTCAACGTCTTCCGGTAGACGACCGTGAATTCCGACCGAAACTGTTCATACTTGCGCTCAATATCTTCGGCCACAACCGTTTCGAGCTTCCCTTCATGCACCATCTTGGAGATATCCTCGATCGGCACCATTTGCCCTTCGAGCACCGGGAAGATTTCCGGCAGCGCCACCGCGCCTACCTGCATGTGGCCCAACGCAAACTGTTCGCGCGCGATGCGCCGCGTGAAGTCGTCCATTAGCTCTTTTTCGCGCACCGAAAAGCGTTCAACGATTCGCCCTTTCTGCCGCTGGAACGGTTCGCCCTCAAAAACCTGCGGAATGCGCCGCCGCAAAAAGTCGATACCCGCTTGCATGTCTTTCTTGAAAACGTTGGCAGAGCCGCGCGGCAGCGAGAGCAGGCGCGGCCGGTCGGGTATTTTGAAATTGTTGACGTAGCAGCGATCGAGAGAGGGCTTGGTCTCCGGATGAAGCTGCTCGATCATGTGGGCGATGGTGCCGCCGCGACTGGTTCCCGCCAGGCCGCACACAAACACGTTGTATCCCGGCGCGGAAAGTTCCACGCCCATCTTGAGCGCACGCAAGGCGCGCTCTTGCCCCACGAAACCTTCGCGTCGCGGTGCCTGCGCGGTGGTTTCGAAGGGGATGCGCGACAGCTCGCAGCGCCAGCGCAACTTGGGCGCGGCGAGTTCGCTCAGCCGCTTCTCCGACTTTTGATCGATCACACTCATTCGACGGCGTACTCTAGCATAGACAGATGTCTCGTGCCCCTAATTCGACTCATCGGTAGGTCAACCAGTTACACTGTGGCTTTTTCGAGACGTTCGCGGTTCTCCATGTACACGCGAAATACGCCCAAAGCCGCAGCCACGATGGTCGGGCCAGCCACCAGTCCGAGCAAGCCGAAGGCATCCAGGCCCCCGAGAATGCTGATGAACAAAAGCAAATCGTTCAGCCTGGTCCGATTGCGCAACAGCAGCGGACGAACGAGATTGTCAGCTACTCCCGCCACGCCTCCGCAAATCGCCGCAACAACGATGGCCTTTCCCCAATGCCCGCTAAGCGCCAGCCAGACCGCGGCCGGAAACCAGATCAGCGCGGAGCCTACCACCGGCACGATGGAAAAGAACGCGATCAATACGCCCATGAACACCGGCGCAGGCAGTCCCGTCAAACCAAACGCCATCCCGCCTAGAGTTCCTTGAATTGCTGCGATCAGCAACGCAACCGCAACGCTTGCAAAAATCAGATCCCGCGATTCCCCCAGCATGCTCTCCTGAATCTCTGGATCGAACGGTATCAGGTGGCGAGCCGCGCGCAGAATCGCCCTGCCATCTCGAAACATGAAGAACAGTGCAAACAAGACGATGAACAGGCTCACAAAAAATGAAAGAAGATTCCTCAGCATTCCTCCCAGGCTCGATGCCAGGTATGACGCGATTCTCTCGGCCCCCTGGCGCAGCGGGCCCATTAGATCAATATTCTGCAGCGAGTCGGGCAAGCGCGCTTGTAGCCAGTCGATGAAATGCGTAGGCAGAGCGGCAGCGCCGCCGTTGATC
Source organism: Candidatus Acidiferrales bacterium (assembly GCA_963804635.1). Taxonomy (GTDB): domain Bacteria; phylum Acidobacteriota; class Terriglobia; order Acidiferrales; family UBA7541; genus Acidiferrum. The sequence continues at coordinate 32,791 of CAWDRK010000030.1, read as the reverse complement.
ATGCCCTGGATTCGCGCTGAGCTGTCAATCGCTTCCTTGGAGGCGTAAAGCAAAATCAGCAACACCGGCACGATCAGCAGCAGGGTCACGGCCAGGGTGCTCAGCAATGCCGCATAGGTGGGGTGCATGTGCTTCTCGACCTGCAGATAAAGTGGATAAAAGAAAATCGCCATGACCGCCGACCATGCCAGCGGCCGGATGAACGGCGCGACGATTACAAAAACCAGATAGCCGAGCAGGATCAACACGCCATAGGACAGCACCGTTGTGAGACGGTCACTCGTCGTAGTGTTTCGGTTGGTTTGTGTCATTCGCGTTATATAATTCACCCGGTTCAGCTGACATCGGGATAAGCCCAGCCCGCATGTTGTCAGGTCATCCGCGTCAGGGGAAGCCAAAACGGCATGCCACCACGAAATATTCCGTTCACGTCTGCGCAGGCACGCCTTCTTGCTGTACTTGCTTTAATCAATTTTGTCAACTTCGCGGATCGTCAGGTCCTCAATCCGTTGCTTCCGCTTCTGCGGGTGCATTTTGGTGTGAGCGACGCGCAACTAGGTTCCTTATCCACTGGGCTCCTCGTGGTACTTGCGCTCGCCAGCATCCCTTCCGGATTCCTTGCCGACCGCTTCAGTCAACGCAAAATCATAGCCGCGGGTGTCCTCTTTTGGAGCCTCGCGGCCATGGCCAGCGGCCTCGCTTCCACGTTCCTGTTGTTGTTTGTCGCGCGCGCCATGGTCGGTGTCGGTGAAGCGGCCTACGCTCCCGCCGCCCAAGCTATGATTTCAGATTCCTTCCCCGGGGAAAATCGCGCGCTCGCGCAAGCGATCTTCGCTTCCGGAATGCTGCTTGGAGGCGCAGCCGGGGTCGCCCTGGGCGGCATCATGGGAGAGCACCATAGCTGGCAACATGCCTTCATCATTGTGGGCGCTCTAGGCATCCTCCCTGGTCTTCTCTCATTGAAGCTGAAGGAGCCAGCGCGGCGCCCGCGCTCGGAGGTCGTGGCGCTGCGCGAACTTCTCAGTGTGCCGGCTTACGTGGCGATGATCGCAGCGGGCACCTGCATCACTTTTTCCAGCGTTTCCCTGGTTGCGTGGGGTTACGACTACGCCAGAAGTTACAAAGACCTCAGCACGAAAGAAGCGGCGATTTTTCTCTCCGTTATCCCGCTACTCGCCTTGGTTCCCGGAGCCCTGACCGGCGGATATCTCGCGGATCGCCTGCGCAAGCGCTTCCCTTATGGACGCCTGATCGTGATTGCGGGAGGATTTTTAATCGCCGCGCCGTTTCTGCTTTTGGCGATCCAGGCCGAGGAGAAGTGGATTTTCCTGGGAGGATTCTTCGTCGCTTGTTTCTTCATGTCGTGGTATCACGGCCCGGTTACGGCGGTGATACACGATCTCACTCCGCAACGCGCCCACGCCACTGCGATTGGCGTCTACATGTTCGCCACGCAACTTCTTGGCGCGCTTGGCCCCCAGCTGATCGGCAGGATTTCCGACATGAGTGACTTGCAAGTAGGCATGCAGGCCGCAACCGCCGTGATGGTGGCGGGTTCGCTGCTCTTTCTTTTGGTTATTTATTTCATCCGGCGCGATGGATTGCACCATCCCATGCTGGCCGCCTTCCGCGCCGAGGATGAAGTCGCTCACTAGCTTCGCGGTATTTACCATCCCCTGAGGGGGCACGCCGTTCGCGTTGCAACTTCACCGATAAGCTGATCTATTTGATTCCAAGCCGTTCGATCAACCGCATCACTTCCTCGTGCGGAACGTCGTACAGCGGCCGCACATCCTCTTCTTCCAGCCGCTCGCGGAGATATTCCGCGGCCACATAACTGGCTTCACGATCCGTCAAATCCCGGCCCGCCTTTCGGCGGAATTCCACGAAAGCCATGTGCGCCAGGCCAACGATATGGCCTTCGCCATCCACGACGAATTTGGCGTCGATGGTGTCGCTGTGCCGCGTGGCAATGGCGTTCCAGATGTGCGAGAAGCTGCAGCTGTAGACGTGAGCGGTAAGTTTGGAGGTCACTTCAAACGGGCCGATGAACTGGTTCATGGCGCCGGAATTGGCAAGCACTGGCAATGAAGGCACGGGATTCCTCGTTTGGCGCAAAATCAAACACCGTTAGTGTCCAATCCCCACGCTCGCGTGTCAATGCCGCGGCCCGACAAAAACCATCACATTCGGCCTTCTGCAATCAGACTCTTAGCTGAAATCCCGGGGCGCCTTTTCGAGCGCCTGCGGATTTTCTCGCTTCTCGTCGAACACAGTGCGGAGATTCATATCCCTACCGAAGCGCTCGCCACGCCCCGCTGGCTCAACCGGTTCTGAAGCCCTCAGCTTAGACTTGGATCGTGTGATCTTGCGCATAAGAGCTAACGGCACTCCGATTCATCCGGAGCGCACGTCAAATTGTGATTGGTCGTGTGCGCCTACCGCGCCGCGCCGGCTGGCACTTCCGCCTGGGTATAGGAGCGGACCGCTGCGCCCACACCGCCGCCCGGTGCGTGGCTGTGTCCCTGGTCGACGAGCACCTTATCAAGTGCCGCCAACAGTTGCAGGACAAACTGCTTTTGGCTGCAGAAGCCCATCAAGCCCATCCGCCAGATCTGTCCCTTCGTTGCGCCGATGCCGCCGGCGATTTCGATGTTGAACTCGTCCAGCAGTTGATTACGTGCCTTCAGGTCGTCAACGCCAGCGGGTATCTTCACGGCGGTCACGGTGGGCAGCCGATCCTCAGGCTTTTCCACGAACATCTTCAATCCCATCGCTTCTACGCCGGCAATTAATGCGTGCTGGTTCTGCTTGTGGCGTTCCCAGCGAGCTTCCAGCCCTTCTTCTTGCACGATCCGCAACGCTTCGCGCAGCGCATAGATCAGCGAAATCGGCGGGGTGTGGTGATAGAGGCGTTCTTTGCCCCAGTAATTCATGGCCGTGGAAAGATCGAAATACCAGCTTTGCACCTTGGTTTTCCGGGTGCGAAACACTTCTTCCGCGCGCGCGCTCACGGTGATGGGAGACATGCCCGGCGGTGCGCTGATGGCCTTCTGGGAACCGCTAAAGCAGATGTCGATCTTTTCCTGGTCCACACGTAACGGAATGCCGGCCAGCGTGGCCACGGCGTCGACAACCAGCAGGGCGCCGCACTCATCCGCGACTTTGCGGAACGGATCGATCTGGGTGACCACGCCCGAAGAAGTTTCGCCGTGCGCCAGCCCGATCATCTTGATCTTGCGGCCTTTCGCAACCTTACGCACGTCTTCCGGGTCCACTGCTTTCCCGTAGGGCGCTTCGACGAGGTGGATCTTCGCGGGAGTGTGCTGCGCGATGACGTGCATGCGCTCGGAAAATAATCCATTTACACAGCAAATCGCCTCGTCGCCCGGTTCCAGCGAGTTCAGCACCGAAGCTTCGATGCCTCCGGAGCCCGACGCCGACAACGGAAACGTGATGCGATTTTCTGTCTGAAAAACGTAACGCAGCAATTCCTGTGTTTCTTCCATGCATCCGCGGAACCATGGGTCGAGATGCCCGACCAGCGGTGTCGCGAGCGCGCGATACACCCGCGGGTCAATCGAGGAAGGTCCGGGAGTCATCATCAAACGCGGAGGAGGATTCAATTCGCCAATAGGTTTGGTCATAGATATACCCCTTTTCGAAACCAGCAATGAACCGTCCTATGGAGCGCTAAGAAAACGGCCCGCGCATCGTGCTTCAGGACGAGTACAGGAACACCACGGGAATACCAGTTTCCTCCACGGCACTCCCCGGCGCAACGGTCAAATTGGATGGGTGGATTGTCGGGCAGGAAACTGCTCAGGTAGCGGCTGAATCCAGGGCCTGGCCCTCGGCCAGCACCTTATCCGGCACCTTGCGCAATTCGCGAACCATGCCCAACCAGGAGCAGGCCTTCAAACCGTAATAGGTGATATCCACTTCCCACCAGTAGAATCCCTGGCGCGCGCTGGCCATGTAGTAGTGGTGATTGTTGTGCCAGCCTTCGCCGAGCGTAACCAGCGCCAGAAGCCAGTTGTTCTTGCTGGTGTCTGCGGTCGGGAAGCGCCGGTTGCCGAAAATGTGCGACAGCGAGTTAATGGTAAACGTGCCATGCCACAGCAATACGGTGCTCAGACAGAATCCCCATGCAAACAGGCCCCAGCCGCCAATCAGGAACATTGCGATGCCCAGCGCCGACACCGGCAGCAGATAATATTTGTTCAACCAGCGCAACTCCGGGTATTTGGCGAAGTCGCCAATGTAGTCAAAGCGCGTCTCGTTGTATTGATCCGAAAGAATCCAGCCCACGTGCGACCACCAGAAACCAAACAGCGTGGGCGAATGCAGGTCTTCTTCCTGATCGGAATAGCGGTGATGGTGGCGGTGATGCGCTGCCCACCACAGCACTCCTTTTTGCGAGGACGACATGGCCAGAAAGGCAATCACAAACTGGAACCACCGGCTGGTCTTGAAGGAACGATGCGAAAAATAGCGGTGGTAGCCTGCGGTCACGAAAAACATGCGAATTCCATAGCAAAGGAAGCAGGCAAGCACGTAGCGCCACTTGAACTGCACGAACAGCACACTGAATGCAGCGAGATGAAACAGAGCAAATGGTAAAGAAGAGATTAGTCCGATGCGTGCCCCATTGGGCAGAGGTATCGATAAGGGTCCAGCAACAGAGGCCATGCAACTTCACTCCTGCGCGTTTTGATCACGCTAAAGTACGTGGTCACGCGCAAGAGTCGAGCGTTGCTCAGCGCCAGGAAACCACTGCCTTCAGTCTACGGGCCCCCGTTGTAACGGTCAAGTTGCCGAAAAGCGCGCATTTTCGCAAGCAGCACGAGCGGTTATTTGCGCTTGAGACCAATAACGAGTCGGGCGGATTCTGCGAAGCTCCTCCGATCCCCTGGGGTTTCGTGGCACTGACGTCGCCATCAGGCGTTAGCACAATTTTGTTGCCCGTCTTCTGACTGAAGATCACATAGGAGCCGGGCAGAGTTGCTGCGAGCTGTGGCACCCGCGCTTTGCCCTGCTCCAGCGTTTGTGCCGCCTCCATCCAAAGCGACGCGCCATCGTTGAGAACTCGCAGAATGTCGAATGGTGCCACCATGATGACCCAGGTCTGCGTACTGGAAACGCTTACAGCAAACCCTTATTTCAGCTTCGTTAGTGCTTTTCTTCGTCGAGCCTGCTGATAGATCGCCCGCGAATCAGCTACCGCAAATCAATCTCGCCATTGAACTGCTGAATCGTCTGATAGCACTCGCAAGCGGATGCTTCCAGGTTCTTGCGGTTCAGAATCCTCACTGTGCCTCGTGTGTAGTCGATGATTTCTTTCCGTTGCAGGCTAGCAGCCGCCACGCTGACGCTCGGCCGGTCCGTTCCCAGCATGGTGGCAAGAAAGTCGTGTGTGATAGGCACAACTCCGTCGTCCACACGGTCCTGCGCCATCAACAGCCACCGCGACAACCGGCGTTCGATGTCGTGCAAACGGTTGCAAGCGGCGGTCTGCGAGATCTGCATCGCCAGCACCACGGCATAGCGGCCCAGCGAAGCTTGCAGCAGAGGCCAAGAACGCAGCGCCTGCCGAAAGGCGTTCGCTTTGATCTTGAAACCGTCTCCCGCGATTTGCACCACCTCGCGCACCGAACTTCTCGTCAACCCGAACACAGCGGGAACGCCGGCGAATCCTTCCCTGCCCAGAACACCAACCTCCACGGTTTTGCCGCCTTCCATGACAATGACCAGAGAAATCAAGCCGCGATTGGGAAAATACAGGAAATCGATTTTTCGATTCGGTTCGTAAAGAGACCGGTGGTGAGGCAGGGACAAAAACTCCAGATGCGGGCGAATTGAGCGGTATTCACTTTCGGGGAGCGCGAGCAAAATTCGGTTGCAAACGGGCTTTCCTTGGGGGCTGGTGCGTTCGCCGTCACGAACGACTCTGAGGTTTCTCTTGAGCATGCCGATCCTTTGTTGCGACCTTGAGCAGAACGATGCGGAACTGGAAGCGCCGAAGACCTCCCTCACTCCCTGGTTGCGTTTTATCTATATATACCTACTCAAGTGTATTTACCAGCGACCTCCAGCCTATGTAGGTCGCCCGACATAGTATTCCGCGGAACGAAAAGGCAGGTTCCCTTGATGCAATCGGCCGTGCGCTGCCCAGCATCACTGCCGAAGAATAGGAAGCTGCGAGAGTGTTGTGTTATGGTGCGAAGGAACGAAACTGGCAAGGAAGGCAGGAAAAAATGGCGGAACGCCCAGTACTGGTTGGCTTGATTCCCCAAGTAGTGGTGCTGGATCCCGGCGATCAGGTCAGCTGGATCTCTGACGCAGGCAACCTCCGCGTGGAGTTCGACCCCAACCGCTCGCCATTTTCCTCTAATATTTTTCAGGCGCCCGCCGGCATGCGTTTGCTCAGTGGTCCGCCGGTAGCCGGAACCAAGCCTGGCTCCTACAAGTACCGGCTGTGGTTGAATGACCAAATGGTAGGCCGAGGCGAAGTGATTCTCCGCGACAAGTAATGCTGGAAGCGCAACGGCTGCCGGGCACGCCTTCGCTGCAACTCTGACTACGCCGACGCTCCCAAACCCTGCATCATCTTTTGCAACGCGCTAGCATCGGGCACCTGCCCGTTCGGCGAAAGCTTGTCTACCAAGTGAGGCAACAAGCTGCTCATCATTCCCGTCAGCTGACTCGGATCCATACCCGCCTGTTGCGCTGCCTGCTGCAAGGCCCCGCCGTGGAGCACATTCTGCAACTGGCTGGCGGACACGGGAAGGTTCTGCCCGCTTGCGATCCACGAACTAACAATATTCCCCAATCCACCTTGCTGAAACATGCTCTGCAGGCCGGCGATCCCCCCGACTTGCGGGCTGTTGATATAGGCCATAATCGCGGTAAGCGCTGTAGCGTGCGGCCCTTGCTGTGCTCCACTGCTTCCCGCCATGGCCAGTACTTCTTCCATCAGTCCCATAAATTCTCCTTTTTGTCTCGAATCTCCGGAAGTTCCGACCAAAAAAAGGAAGGAGCGGCCGGGCGGAAGACGACCGCTCCCTCCTCTAAATGCCTTGCTACTTCTGCTTCGCGATAATCATGTCCTTAATCTTGTCGTAGGTGGCTTGCGGAATGATCTTCTTCTTGACCAGGTCGGTCTTCTTTGCGTACGGCCGGCCATCGATGATTTTCTGGGAATACGCCGCGCCGATGCCCGGTAGGGCGTCGAGCTGGTCTTTCGTGGCGCTATTGATGTCCACCAGGTTGCTGGCGGCGGTGCTAGAAGCCGGTGCGGTGCTCTTCTGCGTCTGCGGGTGCGATACAGCGACCCCCACGCAGAGCATCACGACCAACGCGGCAAGCAGAATGCGACTAGCGTTTCTCTTCATTTTCCTTTTCTCCTTAGATTGACGAGCTGAGGTTCCTTGCTACTCTTTTTGCGCCGCGCGATATCCGGCCTTCTGCGCGTCTGCTTCGCTCATGTACTTTCCCTGCTTGGTCTTGCCGTAGTACCGGGTTCCTGGCTTGTGGTAGACGCCGGAATCGGTGTTGACCCACACCATGCCCGCGCTGTTCGCGGGTGGTGCCTGTTGGGTGACTGCTGGTTTGCTGGCCGGCGCAGGTGCAGCGGCAGGCGTGGATGCGGGAGCTGTGGCCGGAGTGGTGGCCGCAGCAGCAGTTTTAGTCACAGGTGCCGTAGTGGTCTTGCTGGTGGCAGCTGCTGCACCGGCAGCAGTGGTGCCAGCCGCAGCGGTTGTACCTGCAGCGGTGCCGGCAGACGCGCTGGTATCTGCAGCGGCCTTCTTTGACTTGGACTTGGTCGTAGCCGCAGCGTCGCTGGTTGTTGCCGAAGCGTCGGCAGTGTCCGCCTTTTTGGACTTGGTCGACTTCTTGGCCGTCGAGGTATCGCCGGCGGCGGTCGAAGCGTCTGCCGTATCCGCCTTCTTCGACTTGCTGGACTTCTTCGCCGTGTTTGAGTCGGTTGTCGCGGCCGAGGAATCCGCGGTGTCGGCCTTCTTGGACTTCGTGGATTTCTTCGCCGTGGTGCTATCGGTTGCCGGCTGATCTGTAGCATCCGCGCTCTTCTTGGTCGTGTTCTTCGATTTCGAGGAAGACGCGCTTGAATCCGTGCCGGAGGTGTCCTCCGCTGTGCTCTTCTTCTTTTTCTTTGCCTTGGTGGTGCTGGTATCGCCCTGGTCCGTGGTCGTCTGTTGTGCTGCGGCCACGCGCACGCAAATGCTGCCGGCCACCAGCAGGAACGCCACCAACACACTCAATAAAATAGGTTTGCGAGATGCTTTCATTTTTGAGAGGTCCTTTCACCCGAGCACCTCTGGTCCTTTACCGGCACACAGGCGGGTGTGCTACAAGGCGGGGAGTGAAGGACCACGAACGAGTGCCATGCGGGTAGTCCGTTTGGAATGGGCAAATAATGTAGGAGAACTATTCTGAAGTCAAGAAGGATTGACGGCAGCGAACCTGCCGCTAGAGGAAGAGCTAACCAGCGTGTAAGGTCAGTCGCCTGCAGGCTGTACGCGCGCAAATTCCACCGCTTCGGCTAGTCCCCGGCGAACTGGGCCAAGCACAAAGGCCGGTACGTCGCGTTCAGGTTCCAAGGAGAGATTCGCGGCTTTGCGTGGAAACTCGTTACGCCGGTCGAGCTGCAAACCGGCTTCTTTTAGGAATTCCGCGGAGAATCCCAGGTCCTCCGCCCGGTCCACGCCCCAGAACCACAGTTTCTCTTCGTTCCGCTGGAGAAACTTGAGAGACTCTTCCAGCTTCTTCATCGCACGGTCGAAGGACGAGGCCAGGTAGAAGACGCCAATGTTCCAGGCGTGACGAGGATATTGCGCCCGGATTCGCACGCAGTATTTGCCGGTCTGATTCCTCTCAATGCTGCAGCGATAGTCATTTCGCACGGTCGAAGAGCGTCCTGCCATAGGTGATCCCTCTTGAGACTGCCATGTGTGTTTGGCTTGTTCTGGTTTTCTGGCTTGAGGAATCTGCCTGCCAGAGCGGGCTGCGAGAGCGCGCAGGCGGCAAACCTTGTTGACAGCCCCCAAACCGGACACATATAGGCTAATAGCCGGTGTGCCGCAAGGCAAGGGGCTGTGCCCTATTTTTTTAAGCTGTTTGTTATCTATAGATTAGAGCCGTTAAACTCGCCGAATCCTCGCAACTTTTCTGGCATCAGCTTCAACTTCCCGTCTTGCTTCATGCGTGCTTCTAGCGCTGTTCGGAAGGCTTCCCAAGCCAACTGCCGCTTCGATTGCAGCAATTGGTCGGTGATGGTCTTCTTCTGTTTCTCAAAATCCGTCGGATTGGCTTCGGTCCTCTCGACGACCTGATAGACCACCCAATTGGTGCCGAGGTTTACGGGGGTTCCCAGTTCTCCCGCCTTCAATGCGAACGCACCGCCCAGCTGTTTTCCGCTGCCTACGCCGGGGATCGAACCAGTCCGCGCCAAAGGATCAGAGACTTTGGGATCCAGTCCCAGCGCTTTGGCGGCCGCGTCAAACTTTTCGCCGCCCTTCACGCGCTTTTCCAGTTCCTTGGACTTGGCGACCGTCTGCTGGGCCGCCTTTTGCTCCTTCAAGTCCGCCACAATCTTGTCTTTCACTTCCTCGAGCGTGCCCTGGTGGGTGGGTATCACCTGCTTCAGGGAAAGGACCACGTAGCCGCGATCCGTGCGCACCGGCAGGCTCAACTCTCCCGGCCGCAGGTTCGAGACCTGTTCGCGCGTTTCCTTGGAGGTTCCCAGCGCCAAAATCGGGTCGTTCGGGCCGAGGGCCGCTGTCTCCGAGACTGGCAGGTGGTACTTCTGCGCGATGTCGTCCAGGGACATCTTGTTGGATTGTCGAATGTCCGCGGAAATCTTGTCCGCCACCACCCCGGCCTGTTGGTCGGCCTTTTGCAGCAGCAATGGCGTTTTCAGGGAATCCTTCACTTCGTCGAAGGACTTGGTGTGCGCGCTCTCTTTATCGATCAGCTTGATGATATGGAACCCATATTGGGTGCGAACCAGGCCGGAAATCTCTCCCTTGTTCAACTCGAACGCGGCCTTTTCAAACTCCGGCACCGTCTGTCCCTGTACCAGCCAGCCCAAGTCTCCGCCTTTGGCCTTCGATCCCGGGTCCTCCGAGTATTTCTTGGCCAAGTCCTCGAAGTTCGCGCCCTTCTTCTTGGTCTGCGCCAGGATATCCTCGGCCTGTTTCTTGACTTCGGGGATTTCCGCGTCCGTCTTTCCCGTGGTCAAGAGCAGGATATGTTGCGCGTGAAAACGATTGGGAACCTGGTATTGCTGAATATTGTCCTGGTACGCGGCCTTCAGTTCGTCGTCGGTCACTTGGGTGTTCTGCCGAATCTGCGCCAGGTCCACCAGGGCGTAACGCACCACGCGCTTTTCGGGGATCTGGTACTTTGCTTTGTTCTGGTCGTAATAGCTCTTGATTTCGTTCTCATCCACGGCAACTTTGCTCGCGAGGTCTTCCGGCTTGATCAGCACGTAGTCCAGCTTCACCTTTTCGTTCTGGTCGTGGAACTCCTGCTCGATTTCGGCCGGGCTTACGCTGATGCCATCGGTAATCAGCTTGCGGAATTTCTCGAGCACCAGACTGTCCCGCACTTCTTCCTCGAACACCGGCACGGTCAACTGGAACCGCTGGCGCACTTCACGCGCGTAAGCGTCCATCCCCACGAAGGTGTCGCCGTTGAACGCCGCCGGCACGTACTGCTTGATACGGTCGGCGCGTTCCTTATCGCTCACGGTGATGCCCAGGCGCTTCGCTTCGTACTCAATTTCCTTTTGGAAAACCAGTTGACTGAGGATCTGCCGCGCATACAGACCTTCCAATTGCGGAGGCACCTGGTTCTGCTGGCGGATCTGCGTCAATTGCTGCTGGATGTCGGCCAGTGTGACCGACTGGTCGCCGACTCGCGCCACTACGTCTGTGGCGGATTCCGCCGTGTTGCTCCCCTGCGGCACGAGATAAAGGAGCATGCTAAGGGCAAGAATGCCGATGATGACGCCGAAAAGTATCCGGACGCCGGTTTTCTGGTTCTCGAATGCGCCAGCCATTTCCTGTGTTCTCCCAATTGTATGACCAAACTTAACATTATAGTCGATTGTGTCTGAAAGCCCCAAATGCATTCGCGGCACGCGCGCCGAACGGCTGACGCCCGGCCCCAAGTCGACTGCATTCGAAGCGGACGGAGTTTATACGTCCGGGCTGCCGCGTCATGGTTCCAGCCGCGGCGCGAACGGTATCCGCACCCGCAAGCAGCAAGGTGTTCTGATTGGCAACGTACACCGTGAACTTGAAGGCACTGGCGGGACTCGTTTGCGCATTGGCGCTGCACGTGTTGGCCGGCGCGCCATCATCGTTAATGGCCAGGCTGCCGCTGGATGGGCACAGCAAGAAATTTCTTGCTGGTTGTAAATTCGTTGTGAAAGACGGCCTGTGTCGGCGAAGCCAGGTAGAAAATGAACGGAAAGGTTCCTGTCTTGGAGTCCTCCTGGTGAGCGTTCCTCCACCAAACTGATTCGTGTTTGCAGTGCAACGGCCGGTGACCGTGCCGTTTGGCAACGGGGAAATGCCGCCTCCATTGTTTTCGTTCACGCCCACATTCGTGAAGTTGCCGCTGCCGTCCGCCGTGGAACGCCCAGCTGTGGCAATAGGCCCGTTCGAACTTGAGCCACCGATCAAAAAAATGCAAAGCGGCCGTCGGGAGAAGTGACATTGAATGCGGTGTTCTGCTGCGCGAAGGCACCCCTATATACGCAGGCCGGAGAGATCCAAAATTGCTGCGTCTCGAGCATATTCGATGTTTCACTCCAGGATTTACCGCTTTGGCGACCGACGCTGTTTCTTCGAATTGACACTTTTTCCTGTGCGAAAATGATAGTTTAAAGCGATGGGATGCTTTGTCCCCCACCCCAAATATGAAGAGTGGGCAGTTCGCTTGAGGAAAGGCTCGTGCCTTAGTGTCATCCGTGCGCATTCTCGTCGTAGAGGATTTCGCCCCGTTTCGGCAATTCATCGCCGAGACGCTGGCCACAAGGCGCGATTTGCGCATCATCTGCGAAGTGGCTGACGGACTGCAAGCGGTTCAGAAGGCAGCAGAGTTGCGACCGGATTTGATTCTGTTGGACATCGGCCTCCCAAGTCTGAATGGAATCGAAGCTGCCCGGCAAATTCGTAAGCTGGTACCGGAATCGAAAATCATTTTCCTGACTCAAGAATCTTCTGCGGACGTGGTGCGGGAAGCCCTGAAATTGGGCGCATGGGGCTACGTTGTTAAAGCACACGCCGCAAGCGATCTCTTGCCTGCGCTGGAAGCTGTCCTCGCAGAAAAGCAATTCTTTCAGTAGCACATAAATGATCCGCAATTGCACCAGCCCGTTCGCAACATCTTCAACATTCCCGGTTCAACTTCCGTAACGAGACATCCGGCCTCATCCATTTCTGGCCGCCGCCTCTCATGTTATTTCTCGCCGCGCACACTTTCGGCAAGTTGAAGCCACAACCTCTTCCAGCGGTTGACCTTGGTCGCCCGGCGGCGCTCCTGCCAACAACGCAATTCCCGTAGCTTGCCGTGGGTGCAACGGCATGGCGATCCTGTTCTTCCCGGATATGTTTACAGGAGTCTTCGACGGTCTTTCCCGGCCCTTCCTGCATTTTTCGTTATATGCCAGGCGTCACACCAGGAGCACAGATAAGCGCGCAGTTCCTTTGGTGCGTTGGCGGTGGAAATCTGGTACGCGGCTGTGGCCAGCGCTTCACCTTCGGTTGCGTATTTCCGCTTCCCGCTCACCGGGCATTTCGATTCGTCGTCCACCACGAGCCCTTCCGAGATTCTTCCCGAATTGCTGGAACCTAATTTAGCGCGTTAGGGCTTGCCGGTCACGAAGACAGCGGTGGTCAGTGCGGGCACAACCCTCCGCCTGGGTCGGCATGTGGAACAAATCAGAGGATCCGCGAATTTGCAGCAGTTCGCGATAAGCGTCGCGCGAATGCGCAATGTCCGCAGGCAGCGGAGTGAGCGCCGGATGGGCGAGCAGCGGCTGCAAGCGGCCAATTGCTTTGGTTCTGGCTGGCAATCGGCAAACCGGTGCCCCAGTTGTCGGACTGGCAGCTGAAGTCCAGCTTGTTGAACCAGTCGCCCGAATCGAAGCTGCTGCCATCCATATCTTTGGAGCGAAGCAGGTCGTCGCCGGCCAGGAAGAATGGCACGCCCCAACGCGACCAGGCTCATCGCGACAACCTGACGGCGTGCGCGCGCATGGATATCGTCAGTCGCCGCCGATTTCAGCTGCACGGCATCGAACAGCGTCTGGTTATCGTGCACGGAGCAATAATTAATCGCCTCGATGGGGCTGGCGGTGTAGCCAGCCCGCTGGCCGTTGTAATTCACCTGCGAGCCAGTAATGGTTGCACCGGTGTGATCGGTGAACGTCCAATCGCGGAGGTTGCCGGCCAAGCCGACTTCGATCCAGTCCGTATACTCGAGCAGCGTGGATCCGTCCGGACGAAAGTAATGGATGTGCACGTGATTTGTTGTGCAACGCCGGATTTCCTTGAGCCCAAGGAAACTCCGCCGATTCCCACATGGTAAAAGGCGCGAATACAGCAAAAAGCAGGGAAGGCGTACGGCGATGCATGATTCACACTCCGGGAACGGCTGAACGATTTGCTTTCTTTGCGGTCGACGATGCCGAATTGCCAGTGCGCGGGATCGGGCTTTTTGACGTTCAGGAGACTGGCGTGACGCGGATAATAGCGCTCGGTCAGGTGCTTGTCCAGCTGAGTTAATTTGCGCAATTTGCGGTTACCTCCGCAGGCGTTTTTTGACCGGCTGAACGCACTCCGCGGCCCCTTCACCGCTGGACTTTCGCGGCCCCTTCCATCAAACTGCCTTTCGTTGCATCTAATGTTCCGAGGCGGCTATGGATAATTCCGCGGAACTGAATCGCCTGGTTCGAGAAATGAATGATGGCCCGGAGTCGGCCTCGGCAGATTCCTCGGCCACGGCCCGGCTCGACCACTGGCTCACCGCGCTCGTGTCGCGTGCCGGCAGCGATCTGCTGCTGGTAGAAAACGCGCCGCCTTGCATTCGTGTTCAGGGTGAACTCCGCAAAATCGAATCCGACGCGCTCGATGGCGCCGACGTCGAAGCTGCTGTCGTCCCTGCGCTCTCTGCCCACGCGCTGCGCGTCTACAGGGAATCACTGATCGCGGATTCTTCCTACCGCATTCCCGGCGTTGGCCGGTTCCGCATCAATCTGCATCGCGAACGCGGCCGCGCGGCAGCGACTATCCGCGCTCTGCCCTCCAAGATCCCTTCCTTTCAGGATTTGCATCTGCCCGCGCCCGTCGCGAACCTGGCGCGTCTGCCTCGCGGGCTGGTGTTGATCGGCGGCCCGGCCGGCTCGGGAAAATCCACCACGCTCGCCGCGCTGATCCACGAAATCAATTTGCGGGAAGCGCGCCACATCGTGATGATCGAAGATCCCATCGAATACGAACACACTCACATTCGCAGCGTGATCGAGCAGGTGGAAATCGGCTCCGATGCGCCGGATTTCCCCACCGCTTTGCGCGCCGCGCTGCGTCAGGCTCCCGACGTGATCGTTGTGGGCGAAATGCGTGACCCGGAAACCATGCGCATCGCCGTAGCCGCCGCGGAAACCGGCCATCTCGTTTTTTCCACGCTTCATACCACCGACATGGCTTCAACAGTGGCCCGCATCTCCGACTCTTTCCCGCTGGAGCGCCAGAATTCCATCCGTCAGGAACTGGCCATGGCCCTGGCCGCGGTGCACACGCAAATGCTTCTGCCCAGCAAGTCTGGCGGCCGCATTCCTGCCGCGGAATTGCTGATGATCGGCTACGCCGCGCGGCACCACATCCGGCGCAACGCGCTGCAGCATCTCCATCAAGAGATTCCGCTGACCAAGAAACGCGGCTCGTTCACCCTGGAAGAGACGCTAGTTAATCTGATCCATCACGGGCACATTGACCGCGAGGATGCCCTGCTGTGCGCCATCCATCCCGACGACCTAGACATCCTGCTGAAATCCTCGGCAGCCCACGCGTAGTCCCGCCTCACCACGACACGCAACCCCATGCGTTGATTCTGCGTCCAATCTGCAGCGACGTGGTTTCGTGATTCGCTTGGGGACGAATCCAATCTTTGGCCAGTCGACTTCGGAGTTGAATGAAGTACCTCCCTTCTCAACACAATTTATCTCTGTCCGCTCGTTTCGCCCGGCTCTTCCCGCTTGGCTGCCTTGCGCTTTTCATGCTTCTGGGCGGCGACACGCACGGCCAGCAGGCGCCAAAAATCGCCGTTGACGTGAAGACCGTCAACGTCATCGCCACCGTCCGAGATAAGCACGGCAAGATCGTCGCGGACCTGAACCAGGAGGCCTTCGCTCTGACGGAGGATGGCCGCCCGCAAACCATCAACTATTTCGCCAAGGAAACCGATCTGCCTCTGCGCCTGGGGCTGCTCGTCGATACCAGCCTGAGCCAGCGGCGCGTTCTGGATCAGGAGCGAAGCGCCAGCTACAGCTTTCTCGACAATCTGCTACGCGAAAAGAAAGACCTGGCTTTTGTCGTCAACTTCGACTTTGATGTGACGCTTCTGCAGGACTTCACCGATTCGCGGCCCAAGATTCAGGCGGCGCTGCAGTCCCTGGACACACCGCAACTCGAGCGCGCGCGGAAGAGGCGGCAGTGGCCCAAGCGGAGGAAGCGGCGGCGACCCGGGCGGTGGTGGAGGGAACGGCCGCGGCGGTGGCGGGCGGCGAGGCGGCGGCACGCACCTTTACGACGCGATCTTCCTCGCATCCGACGAACTCATGAGCAAGCAGCAGGGCCGCAAGGCATTGATCATTCTTTCCGATGGCGTCGATCACGGCAGCCAGGAAACCCTGGCCTATGCCATCGAAACCGCGCAACGCTCCGACACCATTGTCTATTCCATTTTGTATGCGGATGAAGAGGGCTTCGGCAACCACCCCAGTTTTGGCATGGGACCAGGTGGACACGGAGGCCGGGGCGGCAGGTATCCCCAGCCGGAACATGTCGACGGGAAGAAAATTCTGGAAGAAATTTCCAAGAAGACCGGCGGTCGACTGTTCAAGGTCTCCAAGAAAGAAACCGTCGAAAAGATCTATGCGGAAATTGAAGAAGAGCTACGCAACCAGTATCGCCTGGGCTACACTCCCGATAAAGGCGCCGAAGCCGGCTATCACAAGATTCAACTCAGCACGTATAACAAGGACTTGGTGGTGCAAACCCGCGATGGCTACTACGGCGGCCCGTAGGCGGTTCGTCAACGCAGCTCTGCTCAATTCGACCGGCGTTGGCGAAAAGTATTGGCAATTCTCGGAGTCCTGCTTGCGAAGGGGTGAGATAATCGGGTTGGCCGGGGAAGGTTCGCAATGGCTTCAAATTCTGCGAGCGTGATTGTGCAACATCCGGAACTCCTGGGCGGAGAACCCGTCTTTCGAGGCACGCGTGTCCCTTTCCAGACACTCCTTGACTACCGGGAAGGGGACGAAACCCTGGACGAATTCCTGAAGCAATACCCTGGCGTCCGTCGGGAGTTTGCCATCGCCGCATTGGAAGAAGCCAAGGCGCTGATTCTGGCACCTTTCGGAAAATGAGAATTCTGATCGAGGAGTGCCTCCCGGTTGAATTGAAAGGGACGATCGACGCACTGGGGCCGGACCGCGAACCAGTGCGTCGCGCAGGTTATGGCTCAAAGAAGAATGGTGAACTCCTCGCGCTTGCTGACCGCCAGTGGGACGTGCTGCTAACCAGCGATCGCAATATCAAATACCAACAGAACATCGCGGGCAGGAATGCCTCGCGCGAAATCGAATGGCATGAAGGATCTGTTGCCGCTCATGCCCGCCTGTGCCCAGGCACTATTCCACATCCAGATCGTCGGAGTCGGGCCAGCGTAGCCAGATGAATTGCATGTTCCATCGATCGTTCCGCATACCGACGCTCGTCTTGTTGGCGGCCCGCTTGTCCTGCTGCCTAACCGACGGCATCCCCCAAACGAAAGACATGCCAACCGCGCCGACCTTCTATCGCGACGTTTTGCCGCTGCTGCAGGATCACTGCCAGGTCTGTCATCGCGCGGGCGGCATCGCGCCAATGGCCTTCCAGAGTTACCAGGAAACACAACGTTATGCGCAGGCCCTGCGCACCGCCACGCAAAACCACACCATGCCGCCGTGGTTCGCCGAAAAGGGCGTTGGCAATTTTTCCAACGACCCTTCGCTCAGCGATTCTCAAATCGCCGTGCTTGCCGCGTGGGCCAACGCCAACGCTCCCGCAGGAAATCCGGCAGACGCACCGCCGCCACGCCAGTGGTCCGACCGTTGGACGATTTCCGCCCCTGACCTGGAAGTAAAAATGCCGCAACCTGTCGCGATCCCGGCCGAGGGCGAGGTTGACTACACCTATGAGATCGTGCCAACACACTTCACCGAAGCGCGCTGGGTGCAGTCGTCGGAAATCCTGCCCGGCTTGCCGCAAAACGTTCACCACGCGGTCGTCTATGTGCGGCCCCCGGATTCACCCTGGTTGCGTCACGCACCTGTTGGCAAGCCCTTCACCGCATCCATGCTCACCACACCTGAAGACCAGCGCGATGCCATGTGGACCGACAGCGACATCCTGCTTGTCTACGCGCCCGGCAGCACACCCGACAACTGGCTTGCGGGCATGGCCAAATTCATTCCCGCCGGTTCCGACCTCGTGTTCCAGATGCACTACACCACGAACGGAAAGGCCGGTCAGGATCTCAGCCGTATCGGCCTGGTCTTCTCCAAGCACCAGCCTCAGCAGCGCGTCTTGACCTTGCAGCTGACCAATGACCACTTCGTGATCCCTCCCGGTGCGCCCGACTATCGTGTGGAAGCTCGCGGTACCCTGCCGAATGATGCGCTCCTGCTAAGCTTCTTTCCTCACCTGCACCTGCGCGGCAAGAGCTTTGAATACAACATCATCCGTCCGGAGCACTCCATCGAGCCGCTGCTCCGCGTCCATTACCATTTCCATTGGCAAATGAGCTACCGGCTGGCCAAGCCTTTGCCCTTAAAAGCCGGCACCTTGCTTCAGGCCGTCGCGCGATTCGACAACTCTTCCGGCAATCCCCACAACCCTGATCCCGATGCCGAAGTCCGCTGGGGCGAACAAACCTCCGACGAGATGATGGTCGGGTTCTTTGATGTGGCTGTTGATCCCGCCTTCGACAAACAACGGTTTTTCCAGCGCGGCAACCCCGTCGGCGCCTCTCACTAGTCCACATCGACCCGGTCCGCGAAAATGCGGCGGGTTCGCTATTTGTTGATTGACTACGCGGTACCTCGGGACTCTCCGCACCCGCAAATCACTGTGTTAGATTGCGAAATTGGAGCATTCACCGCTCTTACCATTGTGACGACGCAAACGCCCATCGAACCTCGCCGACCCGTCGGACCACCACCGGCGCCACCGGCTGCGCCCAAAATTCATCGCGTCGAAGTGTACTGGCATACCGTCACCTACAAAACCGTGGCTGTCTATCTGGTGCTGCTGTTCGTGATTATCATCGCGGGACTCTACGTCGCCATGCCCGACTGGACCGCCATTGCCACCAACAAACTGAACAAGGCGATCGGCAACCCCGAAACCGAGAACGCTCCGATCACCCAGACGCAAGCAAAATTCGTGAACCTGGATGGCCGCGTCCAGGTGAAAAAAGTAAATTCCGTCACCTGGGTGGAAGCTGATTATCATACCGCGCTGGATAAAGGCGATCTGATCCAAACGGCCTCGGATGGCGCGGCACGTATCACCTTCGCCGACGGCACCGAATACACTGTGAAGGCTGAATCGCTGGTAACCGTCGAAGAAAATAACGTGACTCGCGATCGTTCCAACACCGCTGTTCGCATCAATACCGGTCAGGTCGATCTCGCCACGCCCAGCTGGACTTCGCCCGATTCCAAGGCCCAGGTGAGCGTGGAAGATGCCACTGCGTCGGTCCGACAGAACAGCCGCGCGTCCATCAGGAACGATCCAACCAAGAATGAACATGAAATCGTGGTGGCAACCGGTTCGGCGGAAGTGCAGCGTGGCCAGGAAAAGATTGAACTGACGCAGTGGGAGAAAGCGAGTTTCCCCACCGGCGGGGCAACGCAAAAATCAAACGTGCTGGCGCCTCCGGCACTGGTCGCTCCTCTGAATCTGGCTCCCATCATTTCGGAGAATCCCAAGGCCGCGGCCATTCGCTTTGAATGGCAGCCCGTCGATGATGCGGTCGTCTACACGCTGCGTATCAGCTCCACAACGATGTTTACGAAGCTCGCCAAGAAAGTGGACACCTCCGGTACCAGCGCCGAAATCTCCGGTTTGGAACCCGGCGACTATTTCTGGAATGTCACCGCTTCCAACGCAAAAAAAGAAACCAGCGAATTTAGCGAGATGTTCAAGTTCAGTCTCGTGGCCCAGGGCAAAACTCAGGAGATGGTTCTGGAAATCACCAGCACCCAGATTCATGGACGCGTCGCGGAAATTATCGGCCGTACGGAAAGCGGCGCTGCCCTCATCATCAACGGGCAGTCCGTGGCCAACATCGCGCCCGATGGCACGTTCCGCCATTTCACCGAACCGTTGGAGCCCGGCCAGCACACTATTGTCGTTATTGGCTCGAACCGACGCGGTGGAACCGCAAAACAGCAGGTTTCCATCGTTGTTCCGAAGTAGCGCCTTGCGGGCAGTCGCCTGCCGTTTTGCGTGCAGCAACGATTCCGGCGACAATGGAAGATTGCACACAGTGAGTTTGTACGCGGAGTCTGACTTCTTCAGGAGTTTCTCCGCGGGGGGAAGTGGGAATGAATAAGAACGGTTACAACCTCAGGTCGGTCTTCAGCTTGTTTTCTTCCGACCTAGCCATCGATTTGGGCACCGCCAACACGCTGGTGTTCTCGCACGGCAAAGGCATTGTCGTAAACGAGCCCTCGATTGTGGCCATCAACAAATCCAACGGCGAAGTGGTCGCGGTCGGTCGCGAAGCCAAGGACATGCTGGGCCGCACGCCCGGCAACGTCGTCGCCATCAAGCCGATGAAAGACGGCGTCATCGCCGACTTCAAAGTCACCGAGAAGATGCTTACGTATTTCATCCAGAAGGCGCACAATCGCCGCGTCCTCGTGCATCCGCGGATTGTCATCGGCGTGCCCAGCGAAATCACTCCGGTGGAAAAGCGCGCGGTGCAGGACTCGGCCTATCGCGCGCGCGCCAGCGAAGTGTATCTCGTCGAACAAGCCATGGCCGCCGCCATTGGCGCGGGATTGCCGATTGAAGAGCCTTCGGGAAACATGGTCGTCGACATCGGCGGCGGCACCACCGATATCGCGGTCATCTCCATGAGCGGCATTGTTTATTCGCGTTCCGTCCGCGTCGCCGGAAACGAAATGGACGAGGCCGTGATGCAATACCTGAAGCGCAAGTACAACTTGCTGGTCGGCGAACGCACCGCCGAACAGATCAAGATGGAAATTGGCTCGGCCTATCCGCTGGAAAAACCGTTGACCATGGAAGTGAAGGGCCGCAACCTCATTGAAGGCGTGCCTCGCACTGTGACCATCGACGACAGCGAAATTCGCGAAGCCCTCAGCGAATGCGTCGCCACTATATTGAATGCCGTGCGCGTAGCACTGGAACGCACGCCGCCCGAACTTTCCGCGGACATCAGCGATCGCGGTATCGTTCTGACCGGCGGCGGCGCGTTGCTGAAGAATCTCGACAAGCGTATCCGCGAAGAGACCGGCTTGCCGGTTTCCATCGCCGATGATCCGCTGGCGTCGGTGGTGCTCGGCACCGGCAAGATGCTCAGCGACTTTAAACTTTTGCGCCAGGTCTGCATCGACTGAAGCAGTCGTCAGTTCTTTAGTTGTGGGTCTTCAGTTAGCCGCGAGTTTTGATTGAAATTTTGAATCGCACTCGCGGCCTGACGGGCTTGACTGAGCCGTGATGGTTGGCGGCATTTGCGAGTTTCAAATTTCGATTTTCATGAGTTTTACTTAGAATTTAGAGCTGATTACTCAAAACTGTTACTGAGAATTTTTCCAATGGTTGCCATTCCTTCAAGACACAAATCGCTCTCGCTGCTAGCGGCGGTATTACTGGCGCAGTTGCTGCTGCTCGCGGTTCAAATCAAGCGCGATTCGCATGGCCGGCTCATCCGCGTGTGGGCCATCACTGCCGTTTCGCCGTTTGAACGCTCCGGCGCCTGGGGTTTCGACAAAGTTCGCGGCGTGTGGCGGCACTATTTCGCGCTGCAGGCGACTTCGCGTGAAAATGAAGCGTTGCGCGTGGAAAATGACGCGTTGAAGCTGGCCATCACGCAACTGCAAGCCAAAGCCGCCGAATCCGACCGTCTGGCGGAGCTTCTTAGTTTCCGAAATTCGCACAAGGACGTGCCCATGCTGGGCGCTCGCGTCATTGGAGCCAGCGCCGGCACGGCCAGCCGCACCGTTGAGATCGATCGCGGAGAGCGCGACGGGATTCGCCGCGATATGGCGGTCATCACTCCCGATGGCGCAGTCGGAAAAGTCATCGAGGCCTATCGCGACAACGCCCAGGTTCTCCTTCTCACTGACAAGGACGGAGGAGCGGGCGCCATGCTCATCGAGTCCCGCATCCAGAGTCCGGTTGTCGGTACGGGTGAACCGCTGCTGAGCATGAAATATGTCGCCAACGACGACAAAGTGAATGTCGGCGAAAAAGTCGTAACCAGCGGCATGGATAAAATCTTCCCCCGTGACATCCCTGTCGGAATCGTTCAGGAAATTAAGCCTGGCATTCCCTTCAAAACCATTCTGCTCCGGCCAGCGGCGAAACTGAATCGGCTCGAAGACGTCATTGTTTTGCTTTCCCTGCAGCCGCTTGAGTTTCCGACCGATGGCAACGCGCCAGCGTCTGGGTCAAGCAGTTCCCCGGCTCCCGGCGCCGATGCCTCGGCTCCCAAATCCCCTGCGCCGGTGAAGCCATGAACGACACGTACGAACTCCGCAGCGGCGATACGCACATTGAGGTGCACAAGTTTTTTCCGGGCGCCGTCGCCGGTGTGGCCATCGTCACACTCATCTTGCAGGCCTCGTTCCCGGTGTACATCCCCAAACTCGACATCCTCGACTTGCCGCTGCTCATCACCATTTATTTTGGCTTGAGCCGCCGCAATCCTTCCACCGGCTTGCTCCTCGGCATGGTCATTGGCCTCGCGCAAGATGCATTGAGCGGTCCCACCGTGCCTCTCGGCTTTTACGGCATTGCCAAGACCATCATCGGCTTTCTCGCCTCGTCCATTGGCGCTCGCCTCGACACCGAACATCCCGCGGCCCGCTTCTCCCTCACCGTTGCTTTCTTTGTGCTTCACCAAGCCATACTCGTGCTCACCCGCCGTGTGCTTATGGCCCAGCCCGAGCCTTGGTTCAACATGCACCTGGCCATCGCCGCCGCCGTCAACGCCGTCCTCGGCACCTTCCTCTATATCGCCCTGGATCGCCTACGCCGCAACCAGTAGCGCGCCCCATCTTGTCGTTCACCCCCTTCATTCGGAGATGAGGCCGATTCCACGAGCGGCCCCGCCACAAACCGCCCCTCAATGGCTCAGCAGAAACTGCTTGAAGTCCTCATATTTGCTGCTCATCGGTCGCGACAGCTTCTTCCGCTGCAAATATTCCGCCAGGCGCGACGGCAGCGGGGGCGCAATCCCAATTCCCTCTTGCACAATTTCCGCGAACTTCGCCGGATGCGCGGTGGCCAGCACCAACCCTTGCGAGGGCTCCGGATGTTCCTTGCGATACGCTTCCCAGCCAAGTATTCCCACCGCCGTGTGCGGATCGGAAATGTACCGGTAGCGGTCCCACACCGCGTGCATCTGCTTCAGCGTTTCTCCGTCCGTGGCGCTGTGCCCCCAGATTTCGCGTCGCACATACTCAATGCGGTTGCGGCACAAGTCCAGCAGCCGCGGAAAATTGTTCGGGTTGCCCACGTCCATGGCGTTGGAATAGGTAGCCTGCGCAGGACGCGGCTGGTACTCGCCGGAAAGCAAATAACGCGGCACGGCGTCGTTCGCATTCGTGGCCGCGATGAACCTGGCCACCGGCAATCCAATACGTTTCGCAAAAATCCCCGCCGTCAAGTTCCCGAAATTTCCGCTGGGCACCGACACGATCAGTGGCACCGACGCCACCGGCAACTGCCGGTACGCGGCCACGTGGTAGAACATCTGCGGCAACAACCGCCCCACATTGATGGAATTCGCCGAAGTGAGAAACGCGCGCTGGTTCAACATCTCATCTGCAAACGCTTGCTTTACCAGCCGCTGGCAATCGTCAAACGTGCCCGCCACTTCCAGCGCGGTAATGTTTTCTCCCAGTGTTGTGAATTGTTTTTCCTGGGCCTCGCTGATGCGCTTCGAAGGGTACAGAATCACCACGCGAATCCCCGGCACCCGCAGAAAGCCGTGCGCCACGGCACTGCCCGTATCGCCGGAAGTGGCCACCAGTACGGTTAATTGCCGCGACTCGCCGCGCACGAAATAGCCCATCAACCGCGCCATGAATCGCGCGCCAAAATCCTTGAACGCCAGCGTGGGTCCGTGAAACAACTCCAGAATGTGCAGCGCCGGCGAAAGCGAAACCAGCTTCACCGGGAAGTTAATCGCTTCCGACACGATCTGCCACAGCACTTCTTCCGGTACATCCGGTGTCGCGAACGGACGCACCACGCGGAAACACACTTCCGTGAAGGGCAATCGACGGAACTCTTCCAATTCCTCGGGCATATGCCGCGCAATCTCCGCTGGCATATACAACCCACCGTCGGGCGCGAGTCCGCGCAGCACTGCGCCTCGTAACGAGGTGAGCGGCGCTTTCCCTCCGGTGCTTCGGTATCTCATTGCTGCTCTTCAGTCATAACCCGGCTTGGGCGTGTTCGCGGCAAAGTTTCATCCCGTAAGGCGTAGCCATTATTTTGAGGCCATCGGAGCAGGTTGCGTGAAGAATCTCCGCGGAAGGTTCGCGCTGCTAAGCACGCTTTAATTGTTGCTGTACTTTTTCCAAGAACGCTGCCCCCGCCGTTTTCCCGTTGGCCTCTGATTTTTCAGGAAGCTCCCGCAGTTCCGCCACGGCAATGGTGCAGTGAGCCAGCGCTTGGTAGCCTTGCCGCCGCGCCGCCAGCAGTGCCGGGTAACAGCGCGCCACGGTGTCGTGCGGCGCCTCTCCGTTGCGCGGTTGAAACGCCCCGCGCCACAACACCGGCTTGGGATCCTGCAAATAACGTTGAATCAAAAGCTCGTGCTCCTCGTTCGAGGCCGCCAGGTACACCACCGTCATTAACTTCCGCAGCCGAAACAGCAGATTGTTGCCGGTGTAAATCACGCTGCCGGTGGTGTCTAACACCAATTCGCGTCGCGCATCCTTTTCCAGGCTCGTCAGCACTTCGTCCAAGGAAGCGATTTCCTCCGACAGGTACTGCGACTCTCGCTCCGCATATTCCGGGCTGTCTGGCCAACCCATCCAGGCAGCCACGCCGTTAATCCCCTGGAATCCGCCTTCTTGCAGTTTGTGCGCAAGGCGTGACTCGATCTGGCTGTCGCAAGAAATGGCAGGGATGTTCTCGGCTGCCAACCGTGTCGTCCA
Source organism: Candidatus Acidiferrales bacterium (assembly GCA_963804635.1). Classification (GTDB taxonomy): domain Bacteria; phylum Acidobacteriota; class Terriglobia; order Acidiferrales; family UBA7541; genus Acidiferrum. Next base: position 8,073 of record CAWDRK010000030.1, on the reverse strand, counting down.
ATACGATTTTCCCGCGCCAGACATACCCACCAGCGCGAGACGCAACGGCTTGTTGGAAAGCGAAGTCATCGAGAACTAAGAATTGTACTTTGATTCGCGCACAACCGCGAAATGCGAAAGAACTACGCAGAGCAGCTGGATTTTCTCCGCGGCTGCTGATCCCACTTAAAATAGGATGTGCCGCTACTGGGGCGCTTGCGCGGGAGCCGCGGGGGGAGCGGTGACATCCTTCGGAGTCACGAACGATTCGCGTTTCAAAGGAAAGTCGCCATCGATCAAGGCGCTAAATTTCGTGTCCTGAGGAACCGTAGCGTCTTTGCCGGAAGCCAACGGCACCACCGCATCGCCCGACGAAGTGTTCGAGGAGCCGGAAATCTCCTGGTAGCAGCGCACCGTGGCCTTTTCGCCGTCGGCCAGACGAACGGATGTGATGGAGAAAACAAGCCTGCCGCCGCGGCCAAAACGCTTTTTGGGTTCGGCTTCAGAGATCACGCCGCTGGCAATCGAGCCCTTCGTCAACACCGCTATGCCTTGCACCAGGACATCGTCAAGAACTTCGAATTCGAGGCCATCGCCGGCATGCGCCGTGGCGGATGAAATGGTCTTGGTCAGCTTTAGGTGCACAGGTGTGTCGTTTAACAGCGTGAAACCCGCAACGGGTGGCGGTGCCGGAGCATGGGTTTCGCGCGGACGCGCATCATAGGGCGTGCGTTCTCGCGCCGGTGGCTCAGATGTGGGCGCCGGAAGGCCGGTGCCGGGCTGGTCCTTCAGCACCACGATGCTGGCCACCGGAACGTAGCCGGTGTTTCCCTTGGCGTTTCGCACGCTGTAATAATTGTCGTAGCGCCCAGTGATCTGGACCACTTCGTTGCACTGAAGCGTGGCGCGAACATCCATCGTTACGATGGAACTGTATAGATAGACGTATCCATCGTCACGCGGGCAGTCAATGCGGCCGGTGTTCTGCGCCTTACCGAGCGAAGGAGAGACGAGAAAAAACACTGCGGCCGAGCAAAGCGCGAAAATTTTCATCCCACACCTGCTGGCTCAAATGGGTTGAACAACACCTCTATCCAAACGCAAAGAAGGTGCGCTGACAAGGAGCTATCGTTTGGTACTGTGCATAAAACGATACGAACCTTCTCGCACGAAACCCGCTGAAAGCCTCCTGGCTACGCGCTTTCTCTAAGAAATATCTCGCTTTGCGAGTGCCACCGCCAACCTTGCTTACTCCGCTACCTGTACTTTAGGACGAGTTGCGCCTGCTCAGTGCAAGTGCTACTTTGAATTAGGCTTCCGCAAAATGACGGTGGCGGAAGTTAAGCGGCAATTCGGGAATTTCGTGAGTGCCGGGCCCGCACATGTGCCTCGCGTACCGAAGATTTCGAGTTTACTCGCTGTAAAAAAGGTTGTGGCGCGGGCGGGTTCCACTCAGCCCTGAATTACAATGGGCCCGCGCACAGGGTTTTCGTGTCGTACTGGTTCCGCAACGATAATCGCTTGCCGCAGGTTCGGCTGGCTGCCGCCTCCTACGTAATCGTGGGCATAATCACCCTTCTGCTTCTGGGCTTCTGGAAACTCCAGGTCATTGATTCCGACAAATACGGTGTGATGGCAGAGCGCAACCGCGTGCGTTCCATTCCTATCATTGCGCCGCGCGGACGCATGCTCGATCGCGATGGCCGCGTTCTGGTTGACAACTACCCTTCCTTCAGCGTTCTTCTCCTTCGCGACGATGAGGCGGCCGTCTCCAAGAATCTCCCCGCCATTGCCGACGGTTTGGGGCTCTCTCTCGATGATTTGAAGGAGCAGCTCGTCAATACCCAGGCGCTCCCGAAATTCCAGCCTATCGTCATCAAGCCCGAAGCCACCCCCGCCGACGTCGCCTTCATCGAGTCGCACCGCGCCGATATTCCGCTTCTCGAAATGCTCATGGTTCACCGTCGTCGCTACCTTCCCGGCGGTTTCATGGCCCACGCCAGTGGCTACGTCGGGGAAGTCAGCGAAGAACAAATTGAATCCAGCAACGGCAAGTTTCGTCCCGGCGACTTTGCCGGCAAGACCGGACTGGAACGCCAGTACAACGATCTGCTGGTCGGCACCGACGGCATGCGTCGCGTGATCGTCAACAGTGTTGGCAAGGAAGTGGGCCGCCTGGAGCAACAGGAAGCCATCCCAGGAAAACAGATTCAGCTGACCATTGACAAAGACCTGCAGGAGGTTGCGGAAGCGGGGCTGGGGGACAAGAAGGGCGCGATTGTCGCGCTCAATCCGCAGACCGGCGAAGTCCTGGCGTTTGCGAGCCATCCGGCGCCCGACCCCAATGATTTTGCGATACGAGTATCGAAGGAAGAATGGCAGAGATTGAACGAGGATCCGGCCCACCCGCTCTTGAATCGTGTAACGCAGGCGCAACTGGCACCCGGCTCGGTATTCAAGATCATCATGGCCACGGCGATGCTCGAATCGAAGGTGCCGCCAGAAAACTTCACTGCGTTTTGCCCCGGCTTCGGCGTTTTTTATGGCCAGATGCACAAGTGCTGGGTTTATGGAAAGAGCGCCCATGGTTCGGTGAATCTGCACAGCGCCATCGTGCGCTCCTGCGACGTGTTCTTCTACAACGTAGGCATGCGCATGGGCATCGATCGCATTGCCAAATACGCCAAGATGCTGGGTCTGGGCGCGAAAAGTGGAATTGACTTGCCATCGGAAGAACCGGGGCTGGTGCCCTCGGAGGAGTGGGTTCAGCGCGTCTATCATCACAAGTGGTATCCGGGTTCCACAATTTCGGTTTCCATCGGCCAGGGTTCCGTCATGGTCACGCCGCTGCAAGTCGCTTACGTGATCGGAGGCATAGCGTCCAGCGGCGATTTCAAGCAACCGCATCTGCTGAAAGACGCCCCGAACGTCGGCGAGAAGCACGTGGAGCTGGCAGAAGACACCGTTGAGCAAGTGACGCAAGGAATGTATGGGGTAATCAACGAAGCTGGGGGAACGGGCCAGGCCGTGAAACTGCAAGGGATCGAGTTTTGCGGGAAGTCCGGTACCGCGCAGCTGATGAGCTACGGCGCCGCTAGCCGCCTTGGGTTGGGAAAAGGCAAGAATGACGGATGGTTCGTGGGGTTTGCACCGCGACGCAACCCGGAAATTGTGGTCGCCGCCGTTGTGGAAGACACGTCGGAGCACGGCGGCACCACTTCAGGACCTGTCGTCCGCGATATCGTTAAGGCGTACTACGACAAGAAGAATAAGAAGACGCAGGGCCAGGTGACCGCGGAAAATCAGCCGCAGCAGTTGCAAAAGAATGGCGCAAGCGCGGCGGCGGAAGCTCCCAAGGCGATATTGAAGCCGGAAGAAACGGCGGAGATCGTGCCGCCAAGCGAAAAGAAGAAAGCCCGGCCAGAGTGAGCATTTCTTGGTTTGTTAGGATGAAGTTGTAATGAAAGATACACTCGGAACACGCGATTACGATTGGTGGCTGATCGCCATCGTCGCCGCCATCTGCGCTCTTGGCGTGATTGAGATCTATTCGGCCACGCACGGCAGCGCTTTGGCTGGCATGCACACGCGCCAGATTCGCTGGATCGTCATCGGCGCGGTGTTGATGTTCATTTTCTCTCGCCTGGACTATCACGTCATTCTCGATCAAGCACCAATTCTATACATTGTTGGAATCGTGGCCCTGACGGCCGTGCTCATATTCGGTCATCGCCGCTTTGGCGCGCAACGCTGGATTCCCATCCTGGGCGAATTCTTTCAGGTGTCAGAATTGGTCAAATTGATTATAATCATAGTGTTGGCACGCTTCTTTGCGGAAGTGCGCACCGATGAGCTTTCCTTGCAGGATTTGATTAAGGCAGGACTGCTCGTTGGAGTACCGCTCGTTCTCATTTTGAAGCAGCCCGATCTCGGCACCGCCCTTGTGCTTATGCCTATGCTGATCGTTGGCGCGTTTCTCGCCGGGCTGCAATGGAAACATGCGGCGGCTATTGTTCTTATTGGCCTCTTGATGCTGCCCGTTGGTTGGCACTTCATGAAGCCATACCAGAAGGAAAGGGTCACTTCGTTTTTGCATCCTGAGGAAGACGCCAAGGGTTCCGGCTACCAGGTCTTGCAGTCCAAGATCGCTGTGGGCTCGGGCGGTTTCTGGGGGAAGGGCTTTGGCAACGGCACCCAGAATCAACTGGGGTACATTCCGGTCCGGTATTCCGATTTCATCATGTCGGCCTGGGCGGAAGAACAGGGATTCAAAGGTGTGCTGCTTGCTCTTGGGCTGTACATGGCGTTACTGTTGCGTCTGGTGCAGAATGCCCAGCGTGCTAAGGATCGCGCGGGAATGTTTCTCGTCATGGGCGTGACAGCTGCGCTAGGGTTTCACGTTTTGGTCAATGTGGCCATGGTCATCGGGGCCATGCCGGTTACCGGCATTCCGTTACCCCTGATGTCTTACGGCGGTTCGGCCACGCTGTTTGTTTTCCTGGCGATCGGCCTGGTGATGAACGTCCGGCTCCGCCGGTTTGTCAACTAGCCATTGTCAGTGCCGTGCGCGCCCCTAGTTCAGGGGGGTGGTGCCGGCTCGATGGATCCGGCAAGAGCCGGAACATCTTTGCAGTCAATCAGAAGGATTTTCAGAGTGAGGATAGCATCGTTCGCCGTTACCCCGGGAACCTCCCGGCAACGGCCTAGCCTCGATAGCATGGGGTTCCTGTTTCACGGGTGCCGCTCAGCGGCCACTCCCTCCGGCTTCGAACGCAATGCCGCAACACTATTGTTGTCGCCCGCGTGTTCCGCCTCGTTGCGGAACGGCGCCTTGCCTTGGACCACTTCCTTTCCAGTGGGTCCTGCGGCGATGCTCCTTAAGGAGTATTCATGTCGAAAGAATTGGTTATATCCGCGAGCTCTCACGAGCGTAGAGTCGCGATTTTGGAAGAAGGTCAGCTAGTCGAAATCTATATCGAGCGTGAAAAAGAGTTCGCGCTCGTTGGCAGCATCTACAAAGGCAAGGTTACTCGCGTCCTCCCCGGCATGCAGTCGGCTTTCGTCGACATCGGCCTGGATGGCGACGCCTTCCTGTACGTCAGCGATGTCTTCGAAAACCTTGAAGACTACGATCATGGCCACGATCACGTCCATGTCCCTGGAGAAGCGCCGCTCCCCGCTATTGCCGGCGGAAATGCGCCCTCCACCATCGAATTGTTGCCCGGTGAATCCCTCGCAACCTCCGGCGTTCACGACGATGTGCACCTCGATGAGACGCACGCCGATCACGCGCCTGCCGATGAGACCCCGCAAGAAGAATATCGCGCCGCGGAATTCCGCGAACGCGAAGAAGCCGCAGCTGCGGCCGCCGCCGAGCAGCATCAGGATTCGGAAGTTTCCGACGCCGATGAGCGTCAACCGGAATCGAACGCTTCGGCCCCGCAGAATTTTGCTCCCAGCTACAATCCCACCCGCAGCTATCCGCCTCGTGGCGGCAGCGATCGCGGTCCAGAGCGCGGCGGTGATCGTGGCGATCGCGGTGGGGACCGTGGTGGCGACCGCGGTCGCGGACGTCGTGGCCGTTGGGGCCGTCGTCGTCCCGGAGGTAGCGGAGGTAGTGGCGGTGGTGGTGGACACCATCACGGCCAGGGCGGACGCAATCTGCCTCCCTCAAAATATGCATCGCCGCAGGGTGACCGCGATTCTCGCAGCTACGACAACCGCCGCCCCAACGATCGTGTCCCCAGCGCTCCGGTGGACAAGGCCGAGGACGATATCGTTCTCCCGGGCGAATCCCTCGCCAAATATCGCGGCCGTCCCGTGCCTCCTCCCGTAGAACCGGTGCGCGAACAGGAGCCCGAAGAGCGCCAGCCTGATTTTGAGCAGCCGACTGGGCGCGCCGCTGTTGGATTGCCGCAAGGCGGCCCCGGTGTGCGCCGCCGTTTCTCCGGCAGCCTGCCCCACTGGGTACTCGCCGACGCCGAATCCGAAGGCGCGGAGGCCACTCCTTCCGAGGAAGTTGCTGCCGCAGCTTCTTCCGAAACCGCCGAGCCGATCTCCGCTCCTGTTGAAGAACATCATCAGGAAGCCGCGGCGCAAACCACTCACAATGGCTCACCGTCTCTTGATGAGGAGCAACTCGCCGCTCTTTCCGCCAGCCTGGTCGAAGCCAAGCATGAGGAAACCCAGGCGCGCGCTGAGGCCGATACTTTGGTTGGTGGCGCAACCTTCGACGAAGAGGAAGAAGAAGCTCACGAGGCGGAAGACCACCTCCACGATGAAGAAGATCGCGAAGACGCCGAGCACGAAGAATCCGAGCGTGCTCGCGAAGATGCCGAAGACGAAGCCGACCGCGAACATCAAGAAGCCATCGAAGCTTCCGAATCCGATCTGCACGCGGACCGTGAATCCGGGCAGGAGTCTGGACACGACTCCGAACACGACTCCGAACATGAATCCGAGCAGCACTCCAGCCAAGGTTCTGAGGAATTCATCACCCGCGTCGAATCCGAATCCTACGCTTCCCTTTCCGCCCAGGGTGAAACCACGGAATCCATCATCGAGGAAGATGTCGTTCTTCTTCCCGGAGAAACGCGCACTCCACGCGACCCCAACGCTCCGCGCGAAGAATTTATTCGCCGTGATTCCGCGCGCATTGGTAGCAATCCTCGTTCTCGATTCCAGAGGCCGCAACGCGGCGGACGGGATCGTGGCGGCGACCGCGGCGGGCGTGGGCGCTTCGACCGGCCTCGCGGAAGAGATCGCGGTGGTGATCGTGGCCCGGATCGCGGTCCAGATCGCGGCCGTGGACGCTTCGAGCGGCGCGGCGGCCCTGGCCATAGCCACGGCCCACATCGCGGGCATCAGGGTGGACATGCTCCGATGCGCCGTCCGCAACTCATCTCCGAGATGCTCAAGCCGGGTCAGGACGTAGTCGTCCAGATCGCCAAGGAACCTCTCGGCAAGAAGGGCGCGCGCATCACCAGCCACGTCGCTCTGCCGGGCCGCTTCCTGGTTTACATGCCGACCATCGATCACATCGGTGTTTCCCGCAAAATTGCCAGCGCCGACAATCGCTCGCGTCTACGCCGCCTGGTTGGCGAAGCGCGCGGCAGCTATCCCGGTGGCTTCATCGTTCGCACCGCCGCGGGTGGCGCCACCGACGACGAAATCCGCACCGACATCGAATTCCTCGGCAAAACCTGGAATGAGATCAAGGAGAAGAGCGAAGACCGCAAGCCTCCCGCCCTGCTCCACCGTGATTTGAATCTCGTCGAACGTATTCTGCGCGATTACGTCAGCGACGATTTCACCGCCATCTGGATCGACTCCGAGGAGGAGTTCGGCAAGGTCGTCGAATTCGTCAGCCGCTTCCAGCCGCGCCTTGTCAACCGCGTGAAGCTGTATACCAAGGAACAACCCATCTTCGAAGAGTTTGGCATCCAGCACGAACTCGACAAGGCTCTCCGCGCCAAGGTCTGGCTCAAGTCCGGCGGCTATATCGTCATCAACCACACCGAGGCTCTCGTCGCCATCGACGTCAACACCGGCAAGTTTGTCGGCAAAGGTTCCACGCGCCTCGAGGACACCATCGTCAAGACCAACCTCGAAGCCGTCAAGGAAATCGTCCGGCAAATCCGCCTGCGCGATCTCGGCGGCATCATCGTCGTCGACTTCATCGACATGGAAGAGCGCCGCAACCGCGAAAAAGTCCTCGCCGCGCTGCAGTTTGCTCTTGAACAGGACAAGGCGCCCTCCAAGGCTCTTTCCTTCAACGAATTCGGACTCGTCTGCATCACCCGCAAGCGCACTAAACAAGCGCTCGAGCGCGTGCTCTGCCAGCCCTGCCCGTATTGCACCGGCTCCGGCATGGTCAAGTCCATTCCAACGCTTTGCTACGAAATTCAGTCCGAAGCGCGCAAGATGGCTGTCACTCCCGAACACGAAGGCCCGAATCTCACCCTTCGCGTGCATCCGGAAATCGCCAAAGCCCTGAAAACGCGCGAGTCCATGCTCATCGATGAACTGGAGCAGAACGCTCACAAGCACATCATCATCCAGTCCGATCCCACCCTCCACTGGGAGCAGTACGAC
>CAWDRK010000029.1:0-278719 GCA_963804635.1 Candidatus Acidiferrales bacterium | reverse complement strand
AAGCCGTTGGGGTGGGAAATCTAAATGCTTTGCGTGGCGTTGCTTAGGCAGCGTCAATAAATAAAGGTAGCAACTAGATGCGGATAGAGATATACTTGCGTCGGCATGGAGAAGGATGAGATTTCTCTGCGGCGAAAGTTCTCCGACGTGTGGCCACTCCTTGACGAACGGAGTCGGCGACTTATGGCTGCCAGCGAAGCTCTCGCCTTGGGATACGGAGGAGTTTCGAGGATTCGACGAGCCTGTGGGCTTTCACGAAAAGCCATTGCCAAGGGGATACGCGAGATCGCTGATGGAAACACGCTACCGGGACGTATTCGCCGATCGGGCGCGGGCCGGAAGAACATTGTGGAGCGCGATCCCAAGCTTCTCGTCTCGTTGGATCGTCTGATTGAACCGGAAACGCGCGGCGATCCCGAATCTCCCTTGCGCTGGATCTGCAAAAGCACTCGGAATCTGGCCGCTCAACTGACGCGGCAGAAGCATCCGGTCAGTCATGAAAAAGTGGCACAGCTTCTGCGCGATCAGAACTACAGCCTACAAAGCAACCGGAAGACGGAGGAAGGTGCGGATCATCCCGACCGCGACGCGCAATTCCGTCATATCAACGCCCAGGTGAAGCGGGCCTTGGCGACGGGGATGCCGGTTATATCGGTGGACACCAAGAAGAAGGAACTGCTCGGAAACTATGATAATAGCGGCCAACAGTGGCTTCCCGCAAAGAAGCCGGTCAAAGTAAACGGGCACGACTTTCCTTCTCCTGACGTTCCCCGCGCCTATCCGTATGGCATTTACGACCTGGCGCGCAATACGGGGTTCGTGAACGTGGGGACGGATCATGACACGGGAGCATTCGCGGTCGCATCCATCCGAGGATGGTGGCGTAGCGAAGGCAGATCCTTGTATTCGCTGGCGCGAGCGTTGCTGATCACGGCGGATGGCGGGGGTAGCAATGGCTCACGGTTGCGGCTCTGGAAATTGGAGTTGCAGAAGTTCGCGGATGAAACGGGCCTTTCGATTTCCGTCTGTCACTTTCCGCCTGGCACCAGCAAATGGAACAAGGTGGAACACCGGTTGTTCTCTTTCATCTCCTCGAATTGGCGCGGCGAGCCGCTTCGGGATTATGAGACGATCGTGAATCTGATCTCTCGCACGACGACCGCCAAAGGGCTCCAAGTGACCTGCCGTCTGGATCGTCGGAAATACCCGACCGGTCGGAAGGTGACGGATGAGGAAATTAAGCGAGTGAACCTGAAACCGAACAAGTTTCATGGCGAATGGAATTACACCATTCACCCCTCAACGCACTAGACTAGTTGCTACCTTTATTTATTGACTCCGCCTTAGGGGCGTTTTCGCTGCTTTTCCCTGCTCCTCAATTGTCCGTAAGCTGTACGCAAAGTTCCATATCTCCAAGACCGAATGCGATAGAATCCCGGAATCATGCCTGCAATCCCATCGCGGACATTTGGCTCTCCCGACCCTAGTGGTGATTTCGTTGCGCTGCTCTCGTATCTCCCGATAAAAAGCTTTTGGCGGCTCCTTCCCTTCGTCGTTTACACAGTGCAGATCATGAAGCAATTGGGAATGGCGAACGGTCTACTTGGCTATTCCCTGCTTGCCCATCCGTTCTCGAAACGATTCTGGACGCTTTCCGTGTGGAAGAACGAAGACGCGCTGCCGACCTTCGTCCAGCACCCGCCCCATGTCCGCATCATGAACGCCCTCACTCCCCACATGGACAAGACGAACTTCGTGCGCTGGACGGTCAAAGGTTCCCAACTCCCGTTGGGATGGGACGATGCTCTACACCGACTTGCTGGTAGACCCTCGACCCCGAATGCATAACGCTCCTATGGCTGCATTGCCGAAAACGCTCGCTACAGAGACTACACGGCGCATAATCCGGATTCAGGTTCTTACGCTTATCTGGATGGGCGTAGAAGCAGCGGTGTCATTGGGGGCGGCTTGGATTGCCCACAGCCCTGCGCTCCTCGGCTTTGGGGGTGATAGCGCCGTCGAACTGCTCTCTGCGGCAATTGTGCTCTGGCGTTTCTATTCGCCATCTCGCGGAGACCATGCGGAACAGCAAGCGGCCAGAATCGCAGGCGGTTTGCTTTTCGTTCTCGCAGCGTTTGTTGCCCTCGCTTCTATCCTGACGCTGCTAGGACACGTTGAAGCCCGGCCGAGTCCCATCGGAATCGTGCTGCTCATCCTTGCCGCAGTGGTCATGCCTTGGCTCGCCAGACAAAAACGGCGGCTCTCCGCCACCACGGGCAGCGCAGCGTTGAGAGCCGACGCCGCCGAGTCTGCGATCTGCGGCTATCTGGCCTTGATTTCCTTGGCAGGTCTCGGCGTCAATGCGATATGGGGAGTGAGATGGGCTGATCCGGTCGCTGCCTTGACGTTGTTACCCCTGATTCTTCATGAGGGGTGGGAAGCGATGAAGGGCAAGCCGTGCTGTCATGCTGCCTGAGAAAATGAATTCCGTCAGTTGCCTTTCACCCCGCGACCTAACGCAGAATCAGAGTTCGTGGCCCGATGCGCCCGAAGAAGAGTAATAGATGACAATCATTTTACCGTTACCTTTGAGGCATCGCAGTACCGTCGTACCATAGAGGTAACCCCCAGACCACAGGCGACCATCACTTAGGCCACCATCCAAGTCAACGCCCATCGAGCTTAAGGAGCCATTTGATGAGTAGCACTTCTGTTCGTGTCTTGTGTTCCCTCTTGTTGGTCTACCAAACCGCAACGTTTTCAGTCGCCGAGGGTCAGCAACCTGCCTCCGCTGTGCGCACGCCTTTCGTGCTGGAAGACGGAACTCCGGTAAAGCTGCGGCTTTCACAGACAGTCTCGTCAGCAGACGCACATGTAAATGACCGTGTGGAATTTGAGGTTCTTGATGATGTCATGGTTGGGGACGTAGTGGTCATCCCGAAGGGCGGAGTTGCCTTGGGTACCGTGACAGAAGCCATGCCGAAGAGACGGATGGCTCGTGGTGGAAAACTTGAAATTGTTATGGATTCAGTTCGCCTTGTTGACGGTCAGAAGGCTGCTCTCCGTGCAGTCAAAGAAGGCAAGGGAGGGGGGCATACTGGAGGAATGACAGTCGGAATCGTAGCGGCGGCTATCGTGTTTTGGCCAGCGGCTCCCCTTTTCCTGCTTATGCACGGAAAGGATATTACGTTTCCAAAGGGAACTGATGTTCCAACCTTTATCAATGGAGAAATGAAGCTTGACCCGGCAAAGTTTCAACAGGCGGAAGCGGGCTCAACCCAACCTAGCATTGCCACCACTACGAGCAACCTGACCATTAGCTCCACGCCTGTCGGGGCTGACATTTATGTAGACCAAAATTTCATCGGGAATACTCCATCCACGGTAAACGCTCCATCAGGTAAGCACTCCGTGACCGTCAGGAAGCCGGGCTTTCAAGATTGGGTACGTGAGATGAACTTCTCCGGTGGCACAATCAATCTGATTGCAGAGTTGGTCCCCGGCTCGACTGTGCCTACTGCCGCACCTCAGGGTCAGGCGCAGTCCGTACAGTTACAGAACGCTGACGTAACGGCGACATCCGATGTAAGTGTTGCCGAAGCTGCTCGCCGAAATAAAGCGGCGAAGGAAGCAGAGAAGCCAAAAGATAATCCACAGCCGCAACAGTAGCGTCGAGTGAGCAGCACGGTAGATCGGTTGGGCACAATCCGTTCGCTGACAACGCGAGGTGCTCCTCTCGGCTGCCTCAGGACTATTGAAGCTTCGCGTACTCGGCTTTGGCTTGCTTCAGAGCCGGAGTCAGACAGGCTTGCGACGGTGTGGCGATGGCGAACGGCGTGCCGCGTCGGCGCTCACGAACTTGTGAGCCATACCGAGCAAGTCCCGCAGGACGTCGGGTGTGATGCGGGACAGGCGAACCAGCACCGCGCTGTAGCCGAGATAGTGGTCGGTGACGTAGTAAACGTCGGGAGCGGCTGCGAGCAGTTCGACGCGCTCGTCGAAGTTCACACAAACCATAAGCGAACCCGGCTCAGCCGAACGATGAACAGGCACACACGCCAAGAGTTTTCCGCGAACCTTGAGCGCGGGTGACCCATAGGCTGTGCTCTCTTTCACCCCGAGCAACGCCACGCCGATCTTCGGCACCGTGTCGAAGTTAATTGTGCTCCCGTGTTTCTTCGAGGTTTTAATCTGCTTCGACGCTCTTCCAGCCGCTTTTGATCCGGACTTCGACGTTCGTGCGCCCGGAATTTTGCCGATCCGAGGATCGCCAGCCAGCACAAGCTCGCATGCCCGCAGCGCCGCTGATTCAAAGTCAGGGGCATCGACTGGCAAGACCTGCCAACCCGTTACGCGTTTGCCCAATACTTGAATGGATCGCATGTTCGGGAACTCACGCCTCAAGCTCTGGTGGTGTTCTTGGGTAGTGGCGAGCCATACTCCGTTATCCGCAGTGCTTTTAGGCTTGTCCCGTAGGATCAACACGATTTTGTCTTTTACATAGATTGCAAGGCAGCCAAACATCGGACGCGTGTACGGCGATAGTGTGGAAATCGCATCAAGCACGAATGCGTGTGGAATAGGCTTGCGCTGCTTGGGCAGCAGGCTCGCATCCAGAGCTTCTGGAGAGACGTGTTTTCTCTTAGCCTTACCCGTGCACCTCCAGCCTCGCCCGCACAACTGGGGGGAGTTTACACCCGCGAACTCGACCCAAAACAAGAGGGCGCTACGATATTGAGCTTGGGAATTGAGCACCGAACCGCCGTTGATCCAGTGCCCATTTCAGGTGACGCGCACGCTGCCGTCCGGCGGCCCTCAGCCTTTCACATAGGCAAGCTTCGCGGCTACTTTCCCATCTCGTACGGTAAAAACGTCAACGCCACGCAGATGCCACGGCTGACCGTTGCGCATCTTGCGATAGACCCACAGCACTGTCGCCCGGCTTCCGCTGACGATCACTTTCCCTCAATGCGTCGGCCGTCCGGAGCGGGTGACGTGTCCTCGAACACTGTATCCTCTGTCAAGAAGTTTGCTAGCCCGTCAGCGTCGTGCCGATTAAACGCTTCGCTGAAGCTGTCAATGGTTTTGCGTGTCGCTTGCTCCTGTGACTGCACATTCTGCTCAGACCCCATGGGAACCTCCTCCTTGGGGAACACAAACTCCCCAGCAGGAACACAGAGCAAGTTACCACCAAGACGTGCTGAGTTGCGGAGCGCATAAGCATTTGATCCTCCATGAGAGTCTGGGCAGCATTTTCCGAGCAACCGCCAGCTATTGCAGCTTCGCGTACTCGGCTTTGGCTTGCTTCAGGATTGGAATGTCAGGGTCGGCGTCTTTTCAGAGGCGAGAAAAGTTCGGATAGACTTGGCTACTCCGGCAATCCCGCCTTCCGCACCAATTCAGCAAAACGTGGGTCGGAACGTATAGGGTCGAGTAAGAAGTCGGTCTTCAAACCCAGCAGCCACCTATCGCGCTCCTGATAAGCAGCGTTGAGCCACCGGAAGGCCTGATCTTTATCTCCCAATTCGGCGTACAGGGTAGCAATGACGTACGCAGACGAGTACCCAGTGTTGCGTTGCGCTTGCAGGGTCTCAATGCCTTTGGTGAGAGCGCCCTTCCAGCCCGCTGAACGAAAGCCTTTTTCCATCGCAGAAGCGAATTCGGATTCGTTCCGTTCACCGGAAAGCTCGCCGTAGGCCTTCCATTCTTCAATGCCCTGCGGATACATGCGTTTCCCCCAATAAGCCCGGGCTAAGCAATCTTTGTGCACAAGGGCGAATGTCGGGTTCTCATTTGCCACCTTCTTGCACACCACAATGGCCTCGTCATACCGTCGCGCCAAGATGTGAATGAATCCGACCTCCGTGCTGATGATCGGTGACAGCGGATCGAGCTGGTGCGCACGATTGAGTTCAGCAAGGGCCTCCTGCTCCCTGCCCCCAATCATGCCGATATTCTCCGCGTACCATTGGTGAGCCGTGGCATCGTTAGGATCGAGTTCCAAAGCCTTCTTGAACTCAGCCTCTCCTCCGGCAAAGTCCCAGCCGTATTGCATCTCGTTACCGCCCAGAACGGCATGGGCACGAGCCAAGGTCGCGTCCAATTCCAGCGCCTTGCGGGCGGCGGCGTTCGACTTCAGATAGTCTTCGCTGGGAATGCCACCATATCTAGGCAGTACGTTATAGGCATCGGCCAAACCCGAATATGCCAGAGCGTAGCCGGGGTCTTTAGCGATGGCTTGATTGAAATAGGAGATTGCGGTGGCAATGTCCGAAGGAGTGCGTTTGTTCCACGAGTAACGCCCCTTCAAATACAACTCGTAGGCTTCTGGATTTTGCGTGCCTTGCTTGGTGACCTGCTGCTTTTCTGAAGTACTGAGCTTGGAACGCAACTTCTCCGCGAGGTCGCCAGCAATCTGCTGCTGCAACGAGATGATGTCTGCGTTCTTGCCGCTGTAGTGCTGCCCCCAGATTTCGGTGTTATCCCGAACATCGGTAAGCTCAGCACTGACTTCGATGCTGGCACCACGTTGCACCACCCGCCCGCTCACCAGCGCCGACACGCCCAAATCATTGCCGACCTTTTGCACATCCACATCCTTCCCTTTGTAGTGAAAGACAGAGTTGCGAGACTTCACCTTTAACTGGGGTACATGTGCGAGGTTGTCGATCAATGATTCCGTGATCCCGTCGCTGAGATAGTCGGTATTGGCATCTCCACCCCCATTGGTGAAGGGCAGCACGGCAAGAGAATCGATCTTCCCTGTTCTGCCAGATCGCAGATACCAAGTACCAACTACCCCCAGCCCGATGACTGCGATACAGGCAGCTAGAACACCCCAGAGCTTGCCACGTTTGAGCGTCTTGTCAGGTGATGCTTGCGTGGCGACTATTCGGGTGGGCTCGGCATCGCGCTTAAGCCGTTGCAGATCGGTGCGGACATCGGAGGCATGCTGGTAGCGGAGGTTGCGATCCTTTTCCAGACACTTGCTGATGATGCGCTCCAGTTCGGCTGGCACATCAGGGTTCAGGCGTAACGGGGGAACCGGGGTACGATTCAGGATCGACTCAAAAATGACTCCTGTGCTTTCGCCACGGAACGGTAATGTCCCTGTCGCCATCTCGTAAAGAACCGCCCCAAACGAAAACAAATCCGTTCGTGCGTCCAGTTCCTTCGCCCGCACCTGCTCCGGCGACATGTAAGCGACGGTTCCTAAAGCCGTGCCCGGACTCGTCAGTTGGTCAGGGTCAACCTCCGCAGTGGCAAGTGTTGGCTCGTTGCCAGTCGCGCTTTTTGGTGTACTGACCTTAGCCAACCCGAAATCCAGAACCTTGGCATGACCGCGCTTGGTGACGAAGATATTGGCGGGCTTGATGTCTCGGTGGATGATGCCCCCAGCGTGGGCGGCGTTCAGCCCCTCGGCTACCTGTATCGCAACCTCTAATGTCCTCTCCAATTCCAAGGGCCGACCAACGATTGCGTGTTTTAGAGTCTTGCCTTCCAAATACTCCATCACTATGAATCGTCTGCCGTCATGCTCGCCGATTTCGTAGATAGTGCAGATGTTGGGATGGTTGAGTGCGGAAGCAGCACGGGCCTCGCGGCGGAAGCGTTCGAGGGCTTGGGCGTCCTTGGCGAGATCATCTGTGAGGAATTTGAGGGCAACAAGACGACCAAGCTCAGTGTCCTCAGCCTTGTAGACCACACCCATCCCGCCCCCGCCGATTCTTTCGAGAATGCGGTAGTGCGAAACCGTTTGGCCAATCAGTGAAGGCGCTTCCGCCATTCGGCAGATATTAGGTTGCGTGCATAACGCAAGTCAACGAGCGAGGACGTCTCGTGCATGGATTCGACAAAGCGCATGTGCATATAATCCACCCCAGAGGCGGGTTTCGATGGCACCCTTGGAGCAGGCACTAATCGAAGTTTGGCGTCAGGACTTCGTGGAGAACGCCAAATCCGTCGAACTCGGGACCGAGCGTTTTCCTGTTCGCCGTACTTCCAAGCGCAGACTGCGGCAGGTGGATTTCGTGTTCGACGGGAACGAAATTCGAGGGCTGGAGCAGAACCCGGCGACCAAATCCCGGTGGGCACAGATGGCACGGTCCGGCAAGAAGGTGATGCAGTTCCTCAGCCAAGGACGCTACGTGGCGAATGTGGTGGATGGGAAAGGTGACTTTCTACGGCGGGCGTGGTGGAACGAGTCGGTAGGCTAGCCTGTCTACGTCAGGAGCCCATTGTTAGGCCCGCGATAGCGCAACGCTGGCGACATAGCAGGCAAAAGAAATGCAGATGCCTATGAGAGGCATACTGAAAAAATAAACCTTGCAGAGCACAACAAAACCACCAAGCATTGCCAGCCCGACAACGAGCAAAAACGGTGACTGAAAGAGGAGTTGGCCGTGAGCCAATGCGAGATAACCAAAAACCAAGCCGAACAAAATAAGTCCCATGCTGTGGCTGGCATTGAAGCCCACCCAACACCGCCACATTGTTGTCTCTCTTGTAATGACAGGTGAAATCTGGCTCATGCTGATTTGCAATGCTGGGTCACGGGGCGTGAGCATTGGCCCCCGGAACGTATAAACGAGGTGGACGACTCCGAGCGTAAAGATAATGCCCGCACTAAGAACCATGAGAATTTTGGGGGCCAAGATGCTCTCCTTATTTTGTCTACCTAACGCCTAGGTTAGCTTGACCGCATTCTTTCATTGAAGCAATTCGGGTCTGTTCGATCCTTTGAGCGTTTCCCTGTTTTTCCCGATGATGCGGATTTCCCTTCCGTGGAGACCCGCGAACTTTATCGCCTTTCCCAAAAGCGCATACTCGTGGTCTTGATAGTCTGCGGCAAAAGCGTCCTGATGGATAATCACGACCTCAGCCTTGTCACGGCAGGACTTTACGAAGCCGGGCAATAATCGCTCGACTTCCGCTACAAGAGCCGCCTCTTTTTCCATTAGTTCTTCTTCTGGGATGTTTTGCATATGTCGTTACCTTTAGGCTTCGCTCCTTTTCGAAGTCACGCACTTCGCTCCAGCTTTTATCTCTACTGGATGGGTCGAACGCAATTCATCGCCCAAGCATATCATTCACTTGCTGAGTCCAACTGCGAGGGGTATCTTGCATCGTATGGCTGTAGACGACCCCATTTCGCAAGCCGAGAACCTGATTGCGAGTGATGAGCGGCAAGAACCAATCGGGCTGGCCAAGAACTTGGCCGAAGTCGCCGCATTACTTCCGCCCGTGAGCGCGGTTCTCGGGCCGTTTCCGGGACTCATTTCCAAATGGTTGAGCAGGCATCGCGAAGAAAATCGCGATTACATGGTTGCCGTACTGAAGAACGAAGTGAAGCGGCTACGGAATGACGTGGATGGATTGAGCGAAGAGCAGAAAACTTTTTACGACAAGGATTATATGCCGCTGGTTCTTGACGGGCTAAAGAAGTCCGAAGACCTCCGCGCCAAGGAACGCATAGCTCGGATTGCCAAGATTCTGGCATACGCGGCTGAGCAAGGCCCGACTCGTTCTCCGGACTACACAGAAGAGATGATGCGAGTTGCAATGGCTCTTGATGACAATGACGTTTATGTTTTGCGAGACATCGAAAACGTGCAAACTCCTATTCTCAGTCAGTACGGCGACAATATTGGTGTTGATGAAATAAATCGTATCTGGCGTGAACACCGGCCACGACTGGAGGGTATGAGCGATGGAGCACTACAAAGCATCTGCGCGAAGCTCCACAGCTATGGCCTCATAATCCAACTGGAGCGGAGAAACACCCAGCTTGGCCCGAACGAGATTCCATATGCGCTCTTACCGAAGGGGCGCGATTTTGTGCGTTATATCAAGGGAGTAGCATGAACTGGGCATTTGGCGTGAAGGTCGCAGCACCCAAAGCCTAGCTTGTATGCGGATCGCCCCACCGCTGCATCCACGAGCGATTACGGGCGGGGGCGACCCTCGCCGCATGGCTCCGGTGGGGCATACTGGTGCGGGGGTCGCCACGACCTTTTGGGCCACACTGGCGGGTCATCGTGGTGGCTGGCTAGGCTTCGGTATCGCCTTCCCGGTCAGGGGCTCGGGCTTGGCGATGGTCCCACCTCCTGTTGACCGCCGTTTCGCAGGCTCGCCAGCAACCCCGAGTACCGCCTCTGCGGTCGGTCATTGTGCACCGCGATGCTCATTGCCTTCTTTTGCCCGATCAGCACAACCAGCTTCTTCCCCCGCGTCAGTCCCGTGTAGATGAGATTCCGTTGCAGCAGCATGTAATGTTGCGTGGCAATCGGGATCACCACGGCCGGAAACTCCGACCCTTGGGATTTGTGGATGGTGACGGCGTAGGCAAGCGACATTTGGCGTGAAGGTCGCAGCACCCAAAGCCTAGCCCAACTTTCTCAGTTGGGCACTTTTGAGCCGGTTAAGTGCCTTGGAATCAGTGGAGGCTAGCAAAAGGTCTCCACTACAAATAGCTTCCTACCGAATGGTTGGTGCCTCGATTTCATAGCTCTGTTTTTGCCCGACCAGACGCGGTGGCGGTTGACTCGGCAACTGCAATTTCAACTTCTCGATCAGCAGTTTTGTGTCTGGAGACGGTTGTGTGTAGCGGGGCAGAATCAACCATCGTTGATCGACGGTAGGAATCCAAACATCAATCATTTTAATTTCGGCTAACTTTTCTAGTACCGCCGCTGGGGTCAACCCGGGGGCGTGCAGCAACAGGCGCTGTTTCAGCGTCACTTGCAGGCAGTAGGCGAGAAAGGCGATCAGAATGTGCGCGTCAGCGCGATGCTCCAGTTGATGGCGGATCGGGCGGATAGAGAGTTCACTCTTGAGAGACTTGAATACCGCTTCGATCTGCGTCAACTGCACGTAGCGCGTCCACAGGACGCTGGGATCTCCGGCGGTAAGGTTGGAGCGCAACAGGTAGTGCCCGTCGCGCCATTCCGCCTCCTGGAGCTTTTTCTTGTCCACACGAAACTGGAACGTCTCCCGGGTCAGTGGCTGGTCTTCCCCGGGCACTTCCATGTTCACGAAATGGAACGCACGACCCGCGGCTGCTTTTGCGGCGCCCACGCGCATCAACAACTGGTCGCGGGAAGGAAGGTTTCGGCGCATGGCACGAAGCTTTTTGAGCAAACGGGCCAGACGCTTGCGACGCATAGCGGTCTCTTTGGCTTGCCTTCCTGCACTCTTGGCTAACACATAGAGTTCGCCGTCCTGCTCAAACAGTTTCACGTCCACCGAATCTCGGACCTGCTGCCACGGCAGATCTAGCCACTTCTTTTCATACTGCTGGATCTTGCCTTTCGCTGTTCCTACCAGATAGAAAATCTCGCGTGCCGGGTCCCTCATCTCCTGCAAAATCTCTTCCGTGGGAACACCTCTGTCCATCACCCACATGCGTTTTGCTTTTCCGTAGGTCTTCTCGATCTTGTCCAGAAACCCGCGCAGTGTGGTGCGGTCACTGGTATTGCCATCCATCACTTCGTAGGCCAACGGAAAACCATCGGTGGTGATCACCAGCGCAATCACTAACTGCAAACAGTCTGTCCGTTTGTCTCGGCTGTGACCGTACTTGGCTTTGGGGTTCTGTTCCATCGCACCTTCAAAGTACGTGCTGGTCAGGTCGTAGAGCAGCACTTCGAATTCCGCCTGGAATAGATCGGCCCACTTCTGGCGTAGCCAAAGAAACAGTTCCTGCTTATGCTCCAGCACGCGATCCAGGCAGCGATACAAGCGGTTTTTCTCCGCTACGGTGAAATCGGTCCCGAGCAGCGCATCCATGGCGGTAGTCAGATACCACTGGTGATGTACACGAAACTCGCTGCCCGGATCCAGCAACTGACTCACCACCAGTAGTTGCAATACTTTTTCCCAAGGCACATCTTCGCGCGATCCGGCAAGACGAGAGTCCCAAAACTCATCGAGGCCCAGTTGGCGCCACAACTCGCACGCCAGCCAGCAACTGCCGAACAGGCGAGGGCACCGCAGCTCGAGACCGCTCAGTTTCACTTGCAGAGTATCGACCGCATCGGCGGGAATCTCGCGATCGTCAGGGAACAAACACAAGTTCTCATACTCTTGCTGCTGCTCATCAAACACCGACAACGTCTTGCGCCATGCGGCTTGTTGTTGATCGTTGATCTCGCCGAGATAGAGAACGGTTCGCTGCACCGTTTTGGCCGAAGCCGTGCGATGGTTTTCTACGATGCTGAAGTAGCGATGATCCTTGCCGTCTTTTTTGCGATTGTTGCTGCGCAGAAACATGCTGACGGCAGCTTGCCAGAAGTGCGGGGGCAAAGGGAAGACACTTGGTCTCCACTCAACCGTTTTTTTAGAACGCGGCAATGGAAACACACGGCTTAACAACGAAAAACATCACAAAAAAGCGGAAAAACGCCCGCAACTGGTAAAGTCAGGCTAGCTTGTATGCGGATCGCCCCACCGCTGCATCCACGAGCGATTACGGGCGGGGGCGACCCTCGCCGCATGGCTCCGGTGGGGCATACTGGTGCGGGGGTCGCCACGACCTTTTGGGCCACACTGGCGGGTCATCGTGGTGGCTGGCTAGGCTTCGGTATCGCCTTCCCGGTCAGGGGCTCGGGCTTGGCGATGGTCCCACCTCCTGTTGACCGCCGTTTCGCAGGCTCGCCAGCAACCCCGAGTACCGCCTCTGCGGTCGGTCATTGTGCACCGCGATGCTCATTGCCTTCTTTTGCCCGATCAGCACAACCAGCTTCTTCCCCCGCGTCAGTCCCGTGTAGATGAGATTCCGTTGCAGCAGCATGTAATGTTGCGTGGCAATCGGGATCACCACGGCCGGAAACTCCGACCCTTGGGATTTGTGGATGGTGACGGCGTAGGCAAGCGAAACCTCGTCCAGTTCCCCGAAGTCGTACTTCACGCTGCGCTCGTCGAAGCGTATCGCGACCTCATGCTCGGCGGGGTCGATGCGCTCTATGGTTCCGATGTCGCCGTTGAAGACATCCTTGTCGTAGTCGTTCTCGGTCTGGATCACCTTGTCGCGCATCCGGAACCGCCATCCGAACCGCTCGACCACAGCCTCTCCCGCCTGCACTGGATTCAATGCCTCCTGTAGGGCCGTGTTCAGTTCTCGCACGCCCAGCGTTCCTCGGTTCATAGGGCAAAGAACCTGAATATCTCGGATGGGATCGAACCCGAAGCTTTGCGGAATTCGTTCCTTCACCAGCTTGACGAGCGTGGCGGCGATCTTCTCCGGCTCGTTTCGTTCAATGAAATGAAAATCGGAGTCTCGTCCCGCTCCGCGCACGTCCGGCATCTGTCCGCGACGGATGCGGTGGGCACTGGTAATGATCTGGCTATTCGCCGCCTGCCTGAAGACTTCCATTAGGCGAACGGTTGGCACGACGCCGCTCTCAATCAGATCATGCAGCACCGTGCCCGGCCCGACCGAGGGAAGCTGGTCCACGTCGCCGACCAGAATCAGCCCGGCTTGGTTCGGCACCGCCCTTAACAGCGAGTGCATCAGCGGCACATCCACCATGGATGTCTCATCGACGACCAACAAGCCACAGGAAAGCGGATGTGCTTCCTCCTTGCTGAAACGCCCGGTCGCGGGGTCGATCTCCAGCAGGCGATGGATCGTTTTCGCATCCATGCCAGTTGTCTCGGTCAGGCGTTTCGCCGCCCGCCCCGTGGGGGCGCAGAGCAGGCACTTCACGCCCTTGGCGCACAGGATCATCAGGATGGAATTGACGAGTGTGGTCTTGCCGACGCCGGGACCGCCCGTGATCACGACCACCCGCTTCGTGAGAACCGTCTTCAGCGCCTCGCGCTGGCTGGGCGCAAGCGTCTTGCTCGTTCGCTCTTGGCACCACGCAACAGCTTTCTCAAAGTCGATAGGCGGATAGAGTGGTTGCCCTTCTGTCAGACGCCTGATCCTCAGCGCAATCCCCTCTTCCGCTTTTCTGAGATGGGGCATGAACACCAGCGGCTCGCCCTCGATCTCTTCGAGCAGCAGGGAGCCGCCCGCGAGCATCTGGGAAAGAGCCTGCTCGACCGTTGCTTCCGGCACCTCCAGCAGCTTCACCGCCGCCAGCTTCAGCTTTGCCAAAGGCAGGGCACAGTGCCCGTCCGATGTTGCCTCCAGCAACGTGTGGTCGATGCCTGCCTTTGCACGGTTGATCGAGTCCTTCGGAATCCCGACCTTTTGCGCAATCTGGTCGGCGGTCGCGAAGCCAATCCCGTAAATGTCTTTCGCCAGTGCGTAGGGATTGCTGCGCACTTTTTCGATTGCCTGTTCCCCATAGGTCTTGAAGATGCGAACCGCCCGGCTGGTGCTCACACCGTGGCTGTGCAAAAACAGCATGATCTCCCGAATTTGCTTCGCCTCTTGCCATGCCTGCGCAATCCGCTCCCGGCGCTTGGGGCCGATCCCGTGCACCAAATGCAATTCGGACGGGCGGCTTTCGATGACGGCGAGAACGTCGGCTCCGAAATGCCCCACGAGTTTCTTGGCGAGGATCGGGCCGATGCCCTTCACAAGTCCGCTGCCAAGATACCGCTCGATCCCCTCGGCGGTGGTCGGCGGCACGGTCTTCAGGGTAGCGGCTTTGAATTGCAGGCCGTGTTCCTTGTCCCTGACCCACCAGCCATCCGCGACCAGCCATTCCCCGGCGGTCACTGAAGGCAGAGAGCCCACGACCGTCACGTCATCCCTCTGCCCCTTCACTTTTACGCGCAAAACGCAGAAGCCGCTCTCATCGTTGTGAAACGTGACGCGCTCGATGAGCCCGGAAATCTGCTCGGTTGGAGTTGTGCGCTCGGAGCTTGCGGCATTCATGCGTGGTCTTCATTTTGCCATGGTCGCGGTTTTCGGAAGGCAGGCGCGAACCCGCCCTTGGTCCGTCAGGAGTGCTGCTTGGTGTGTCGGGCCGGAGTATTCATCCCGCAGCAGCGACGGGCGGCGTTACGCCCTCGACCACAATTGCATAGGTCGCCGCATCCGCCAACTTTTCTGTAAGAAACTGAACCCAAGCTGGGGTGTAAATGTAGTCCTTGTGAAGAACATCGTAGTAACAATAGCGATTGTCGCATGCCTCGGGAGCCGCACTGCCCCCCGCAGGCCTAGTGTTAAAGTGCCTCCAGCATTTCCGGTGCGAGTCCATATTGAATTTGCGACCCAGTTGGGCCGCGACCTGTTGGACCACCTGACTGGCTTTGAGCGCGCCAAAATTTGCGACGGAGACCTGTTTTGGTTTAATCAACGCGACAACTTTGTCGTACTGCTTCATCTCCTCGGGTTTGCTTGGGTCGTATTTCACAAACTCAACCGCCAAGTCGGAGGATTTCGCATGGACGCCCACTTTCGGCACAAGGAACACCTTGAAGCTATACGAGGCGTCAGACTGGATGTCCTCTGATAGCGAAGACTTGAAACTCGTCACAAATTTGCGCACCGATTGGAGGTGTTGCTTTGCTGCTCCCCTCATTGCCACCAGTTGGGTAGGCGCTAGGGTCTTCGAGAATTGGAGCGCATATGGAAGTCCGCCGACCAACGCCTGTTTGGTACCGAATTCTGCGGAGAGGAGCGTTTCAAAGTTCATCAGCATCGCCTGACATTCGCCAAAAATCTCGATGTCCAGTTCCGGCAGGAAGCGATGCTCGATTTTGTTCCGAAGGCCAATGAAGAATTCGAGATTCATTCGTGGCGCGGGATTTTGGCCTTTGTAAAACTGCTGTGAGCATTCACTGAGTTCCCAAGTTTTGTATTCACCGTCTACCCGCTCGTAGCGTCGTGAGGAACCCTTTTTCCGGTAATATGGCTTGATTCGCTTTCTCAAGAAGATGGCATGAAATAAAGCCGTCCATGCAACGACCATCAAAACGATATACGCAGCCGAACGGAAGGCTGTCGCAGGACGTTTCAAGAGAGTGGGTGGTTCTTGGGCAACCCGCCCGAGAGAAATTAGTCCCAGAAATGGTGACTCCAGTTTTCACAATGCGCCCCCTCGTGATAATTCTTGACGCACCCTCCGGTAAGCACTAGTCTGCCCATCTCTCCTGTCGGCCCCTGGAAACCAATGCTTAGGAGGTACGCCCATGCGCAGACTGTTTGCTTGTTGCTTCTCCCTGTCACTGATCCTTGCCTTCACTGGCCCATCCTTCGCGCAACAAACTCAAGCTTCGGCAGCGGCGAACGGCACCTCCGCCTCGCCGGTTCCTCGTCTCATCAAATTCTCAGGCGTACTCCTCGATCACCAGGGCGAGCCACTCAAAGGCCCCGTCGGCGTGACCTTCAGTCTCTATGCGCAGCAGTCGGGAGATTCTCCGCTCTGGATGGAAACGCAAAATGTGGAGTTGGATGCGAAGGGTGTCTGCGCAGTGTTGCTTGGCGCCAACACTGCCGCAGGTCTGCCGGAGGAAATGTTCCGCAGCGGAGAAGCACGCTGGCTCGGCATACAGCCGGAGCACGAACCAGAACTTCCTCGCGTCCTGCTTGTCAGTGCTCCCTATGCCTTGAAGGCTGCCGATGCAGACACGCTGGGAGGACTGCCAGCCTCGGCCTTCGTGCTTGCCGGAGTGCCCTCGATCGCGACGAACGGAAGCAGTTCGGGCCCGACGAGCGAATCAACCGCGAGCGTGACAAGCGGAAGCAGTTCGAGCGCGGTGGCACCAGCTGTTGGTACAATTCCGGTGACGACGGCCGGTGGAACGGTGAACCTCCTGGCCAAGTTTGATGCTGCGGCCGACATCACCAAATCGCTGATTTTCGATAACGGCACGAATGTGGGCGTTGGCAACACCGCTCCCGCCGCGAAGCTGGACGTGAGCGGCAGCGGGATTTTCCGCGGCTTCCTGGAGCTTCCAGCAACGGGTACGGCCACTCCCACACTGGGATTCAATTCCCAGCCCTTCGATCTGCTGGCTTCTGCGTGGAACACCTCGGGGACACCAGCAGCAGTGAGCGAGCATTTCCGCTGGCAGGCCGAGGCTCTGGGAAACAACACCGCTTCGCCTTCCGGAAAATTGAACCTACTGTTTGCCTCGGGGACGGGGACGCCAGCGGAGACGGGCCTCTCGATCGGCAACAATGGCCGAATTACTTTCGCTTCGGGCCAAACGTTTCCCGGCGTGGGCACGATCACCGGCATCACTACCGCGGCAGGGAGCGGATTGTCAGGCGGCGGCACCAGCGGTACGTTGAATCTGAGCGTGGCAGCTGCTGGTATTACCAACACGATGTTGCAGCATCCTTCCCTGACCTTGACCCCAGGCGGCGGTATGACCGGCGGCGGCGTTGTGGCACTCGGTGGCTCCACAACCATTGGCCTGAAGACCTGCGCCGCGAATCAAGTGCTGGAATTTATCGGCGGCGCCTGGACGTGCGTTAACGCACCGATAGGAACGATCACAGGCGTAACTGCAGGGACAGACCTCACTGGCGGCGGCACCACAGGCAGCATCACTCTGAATCTCGACACCACCAAAATCCCGCGACTGGCCGCGGCCAACATCTTCGTCGGCAACCAGAGCGTGACAGGAAATGTTACGGCGAGCAGCGAAGTGCAGGGCAGCGTGGTCAATGCCACGACAAGCTTCGACGTCGGCGGCACTCCGTTTGCGTTCGGCTCGTACGCAAACCATAACTCATTCCTCGGGTTTGCGGGGAACTCCACGATGACGGGCAGTTACAACACCGCCAGCGGCGTCAGCGCGCTCTTTTTCAACACTATCGGCTACAGCAACACCGCCAGCGGCTATGAGGCGCTGTACTCTAACAACACGGGCAACAGCAACACCGCCAGCGGTGTCAACGCACTCCACCTCAACACCACGGGCTACAACAACACCGCCAGCGGCGTCAACGCGCTTTTCTCCAACACCACGGGTGGCTATAACGCCGCCAGCGGTTTCAATGCGCTTTCATCCAACAACACGGGCTACTCCAACACCGCCAGCGGCGTTAACGCGCTTCACCTCAACACCACGGGCGGCAACAACACTGCCAACGGCTACTCGGCGCTCAACTTCAACACAACGGGCAACTACAACACGGCGTTGGGTTACGCCGCCGGATCGGATTCTACCCAGCCTAGCCTCAGCAATGCCACGGCCATCGGCGCTTACGCGGACGTGGCCGAAAGTAATGCTCTGGTACTTGGCAGCATCAACGGCGTGAATGGTGCAACTTCCAACACGAACGTAGGCATTGGCACCACCGCTCCCCTCTATACGCTCGATGTACATGGCACAGGAAACTTTACTGGACCCGTGAATTTCGCTGCTGGGCAGACCTTCCCCGGCACGATCACGTCGGTGAATCCGGGCACGGGCCTAACGAGTAGTGTTACCGGCAGCAACGTGACGATTAACTTGGACACTACCAAGGTTCCGCAATTGAGCGCCGCCAACACATTCACCGCAAGCCAGACCGTCATCGGAAACGTCACCGCGACTAACGTCTCCGCAACCGGGATTACTGGTGGAGTGGTCAACGCAATGAGCGTCAATGCGACTGGCGCGGTTAACAGCGGAGTGGTCAATGCAACTACCGCCTTCGACATCGGCGGCACTCCGTTTGCTTTCGGCTCGTACGCAAACCAGAACTCGTTTCTCGGGTTTTCGGGGAATGCCTATACCACGGCCAACGGCAACACCGGCTGCGGCTACCAGGCGCTCGCATCCAACACAACGGGCAACGCCAACACAGCCAGCGGGGACAACGCGCTCTACCACAACACCACGGGTTACGGCAACACCGCCAGCGGGGACGAAGCGCTTTACAACAACATCACAGGCGACGCCAACACCGCCACCGGCTACCTGGCCCTCTACAACAACATGGGCAACTCCAACATCACGGGCCACAACAACACCGCCACCGGGTTAGCAGCACTTTTCTCCAACACCACAGGCTACGATAACACCGGCAGCGGTAGCAGCGCGCTCTACAGCAACACAACAGGCTACCTAAACACTGCCACCGGGTTTTCCGCCCTAACCGGCAACTCCACGGGCTCACTCCTCACTTGTATCGGATTTAACTGCAACACTAGCGTTGACGCCCTCACAAGTGCCACTGCTATTGGCGCTAACGCCGTGGTCGGTGAGAGTAACGCTCTGGTGTTGGGCAGCATCAGTGGCTTAAACGGTGCATCATCTAGCACAAACGTTGGCATCGGCACGACGACGCCTCAATACACGCTAGACGTAAACGGCAATGCAAACTTTAGCGGGAATGTTTCTATCGGGGGCAGCGTCAGCAAAGGTAGTGGCTCGTTCAAGATCGACCATCCGCTTGATCCGGCGAACAAGTATCTCTACCACTCCTTCGTCGAATCACCGGACATGATGAATGTCTACAACGGGAATGTGGTCACCGATAAAAACGGTATGGCCACGGTGGTATTACCAGAATACTTTGAAGCCCTGAATCGTGATTTCCGCTACCAACTAACGGTAGTAGGCCAGTTCGCTCAGGCCATCGTGGCCAAAAAGGTAGAGCAGAATCTCTTTGTCATTCGTACCAGCAAGCCGAATGTGGAAGTCTCCTGGCAGGTGACCGGCATCCGGCAGGACGCTTATGCGAACGCCCACCGGATCAAGGTCGAAGAAGACAAGCCACAACAGGAACAGGGCCACTACCTCCACCCCGAACTCTTTGGCGCAGCACCAGAACAGGCCGTCGGCTATCAAGCGCCCTCGACACCGACACACTCCGAAACCGTACGTGTATCAACATCGGCAGCTCCGCTAACCCCACTGAAGTAGACCGTTGTAAACTCAGTTCCGATGAACATCGCGCGCCAAACTAAGCGACTTCCAACGGGAATGTTCTGGGTTCTTGTTATCCTCATTTTTTTATTTCCGAATGAAACTGTTACGCCAAAACCATTCACTTCGTGGCGACTTGTGAGCACCCATGGGACCTTGATAGTCTATGTCCCCTCCAAAGACGGGCTGGTCGTCGCGGCTGACAGCAGATACATGACAAGTGAGATGAGCTATTGTGACTATGCAGAAAAAATCATCCCGCTAGTGAAACACCCCAGGGCGGTGGTTGCCAACACTGGATTCAGCGAAATCCAGGGCCTGCCCACCGAAGATCCTTGCACCTATGCCAAGACTCATCCACCAAAGTTGAGTATCGGCATGCTGGCCAGGGATTTCTTGGACGCCCGAGACGGCGACATTCGGGCGGAAACTTTTACAAGTTTCGCGCCCCAACTGCTGAGCCTACTACAGGCCTTGCCCGCTCCACCTGAAACTGGCCCGGAAGGGATAATACTTCAACTGACGTTTGGTCATTACGACGCGAACAAGGATGTCTCAATAATCGGCTCGTTCAGAATCTGCCAAGACACTCCGCACACGAAGCACTATTCCGTTTGTAACCAGATGTGGCAAAGATTCGCCCAAACCGACGGAAAGAAAATTCAGGCCTTCGGCGATACCGGGTGTGTCGATTCCAAAGTACTAAGTGCCAACGGCAGGCAATTGTTGGGGCCGCAATTCCTCAAGGACTTCAACCGTTTCAGAAGGACCGGTCCAACAACAGTCGCTGGTGTCACCCACCAAGAAGCGCTCGCAGCAGCAGTAGACCTCATCAATTCCGCGGCCAAAATAACGAAATTAGTTCCGGACGCTGCTTGCACAGTCGGTGGACCAATCAAGGCAATATTGTTGGACAAAATTCATCCCAGCCCTTTCAAGCTGCAGTAAGCTGCGTGATGAGAAGGCAAGTAGCAACTAAACTAAACCTTCATGGTCATCGCTAGGGTGTTGGTCGGGACTCGTTACATCCAGTCTACGCTGCCAACCGCTTCAGGTTGAAACCCACTAGCGCAAGCAACCCGGTTCCAAGCAGCAAGAGGCTTCCAGGCTCGGGTGCCTGACTAAACTCGAGTTTGAAATCGCTCGCATCGGCGAAGGCCGGATCGATTTGGACGTTCAGGTCGGCGTAGAATTGCAGAAACTCCCCCGGGTATCCAAGACCCGTGCCACCGCTAGAGACACTGGCTACGTAAACGTGATTGGGGATGGCATCATAAACTGTGGAGAATGAAAAGGATTTGGTGCACAAGAGGGGATCGCACCCGGCGCCCGGCCAGTCAGAAGAATAGTCGCCACTCGGAGTCTTGACTGACGCCAAAGCATCCCCGAAGCCAGTCGAGTACACATAACCACCCCCGTCTCCCGTAAGGATGAGAGGCACAGTTTCGGATTGCTTGCCGACCACGGAAAAGTAGAAAGTCACATGGCCCTGACTAGGGTAATCTGTTGGTTGATCATTACATCCATCGATGCCGTTGCATCCCATCGAGGAAGCTCCGGAAACGGAAGCGCTGCCTGCCGCGTAAGAAACATGCACAGAGGTACTTTGGCACTTGCCTTCTGGGCCGCACGCTGTACCGATGACAGTTCCCACGGTTGAGATTGGTGGTCCACCTGCGACGTAACCGGAAATTATTGCTGGCGGAACGCCATCGGCATACGTGGTGAACGGTACCACCAGCATCGCGGCGATCGCCGAAAAAATGAACCATGCGAAGCCTGATCTTACGAGTCTCACTGTAAGTCTTCTTTTCTGTTGCTTCGGTTCGCCGGTCCATGGACAAGCAAACTCAAACTGAAACTGAAACATTTTGAATCTCCCAGTGAATATTCAGATCAATACCTTCCATACTTCGCGGCGAGCAGTAGCCCAGTCAAACCAGCTCCAAGCATGATGAGGCTGCGAGGCTCGGGCACATTGCCAACAGGAAGCGAACTGGTTTCTAGCTTGAAATCGCTTGCGTCAGCGAAGGCCGGATCGATTTGGACGTTCAGCTCGGCGGAGAAGCTCATTCCTTCGTCATAAGAATCTAGATCACGCCCGAAGCCAGACACACTGGTTACGTAGACCCTATTAGGGATCACATTGAGATGTGTGGCGAATGAAAAGGGCGGGTAACAGGTCGCACCGCAAGGCTCCTCGCCCCCTGCTGAGAAGTCCGCAATGTAGTTGCGACCCGGAATAGTGACGTCAACCCGCGCGTAGCCGGCATCGCCTCCTCCGGTAACAACAGCATCGCCGTTTCCAGTAAAAATAATGGGCACAGTTTCGGATTTCGAGCCGACCACGGAAAAATAGAAGGTCGCGCCGGCCTGTCCACCTGAAAATGGCGGTTCGCCGATTGCACAAGGAAAGTTGCACGACATCGACGCACTTCCAGAAACCGAGGCGTTACCGTCCGCGTAAGAGACACTGACGGAGCTATTTTGGCACAGGACTCCGGGGGTACACCCCGAACCAGCGACAGTTCCGACAGTGGAGATTGATGGCCCACCTTCGACGCTTGCGGAAATGATAGCTGGCGGAACGCCATCCGCATACGTGGGCAATGGTGCCATCATCGTGGCAGCGATTCCTAAGAAAATGCAATATGTGAACCCTGATTGTAGGAGTCTCATTTGGAATCCACTTCCTCTCTATTACTTCAGATCAAGAGTCCAGTGGGCCGTCGAAGGCCCTGAACAATGGGTTTTCGCACCCAGATTAGCAAGAGGACGAACGCTAGTCCCTTGATCTGTCCTTGTCAGTGATGGCGATCACAATATAATCCATGGCGAATCTCTGGATCGTCGTGCAGTACTCGACTTCATCGAGCGAAGCCGCCGGTGGATCCGCTGGAAGCGTGGACGGTCAGCCTGTGGTGATCGCGCCTAAACCTAGCAAGAAGTGATACCCTTAGCGAATCATGGCAGCAGAGAAATCGGATAAGCCAAAAAAAGACCTCTCTTCTCGACAACATGCGTTCCTGAAAGCCTATGCCAAAGGCAAGACTCTCAAGCAAGCCGCCATCGAAGCCGGGTACTCAAAGAAAAATGCCGATCAATCAGGCTATCAAGCGCTCAAGGCAATCAAAGGGCGTGCGGCCGATCTGATGGATGAAATAGGGCTCACGGACCAGTTCCTCATTGAGAATTATTTAGTTCCTCTGCTTGAGGCGCAGGAAACCAAGTTCTTCAACGAGGAAAAGAAGCGCGTGAACGTGGCAGCGCTGGGCATTCGTCATCAGGCGCTCGACACCGCCTTCAAACTCCGCGGAAGCTACGCGCCACGCGATCGGCTGAAGCAGCGCAGTTTGGAATCAAGGTAGTCATCATCGATGTTCCGCGCCCACCGAAGATGATCGATGCCAGTGGCAACGGACACAAGCCACCGGAGGATGAAGAGTGATCAGCCGGCCGATGCTCGGCAGCGGCGCCGTCTATCAAGTTTCTGAGGCCGACATCCTAGTCAAAGATTTTGAGAGACCGGAATGCTGGCCGAGAGCTTACGGATGGATGTAGGGTGGTCGAAAACCGCAGCGATTTTCGGAGCTTACGGTCGCGATAATGAACAATCGCGTAATCTCACCGGCGAGCACTACCGTGGGCAGGCTGAGCCGATCATTCACGCGGAGGTTATCAAGGCGCGTGGCGCATGGGTCTCCGGATTCATTGGATCCTGCAGCGAACGCTAGAAGCCAAGTTGACGGCTCTCAACTGCTGCAAATCTTATCTGAAGATGGGGCTACATCTGCGAGCGGCAGATAACGCGCGTGACAAGCGGATACGGACAAAAAAGCGCAATCGGCAATATGTGGACGGGGCGTAGTCGGAGGCGAGGGTGAGACGCTTTCGCGGACATTATACGGACACTCCGCAGATTCTCGCAAATTGTGTTGAGCGTAAGTTATTGAGAAATATGGCGCGCCCGGAGAGACTCGAACTCCCGACCCTCTGGTTCGAAGATATATAGTACAAATCTCTAAGTGCCGCTGCTGGTGTCACTTACAGGGGAACGCGCCATTTATCTCGCTCTTGAGTTGGACTGAAGTTGGACTGAAATGGCTGGTGTGAACCCCTTGGATGGCACAAATTATTTGGACACAGTTTCCGCTTTCATAGAAGGATTCTCGCATCTCCTAGCAGGAGAAGGGGTCTGGGGAAGGGGACGGCATTTGAGTCCCTTTCCCCAGTAGTCCTTTCGAAATCTTCCCGCTGTTCTCTTTGTTCTCAAAAAACACCATCGTTGCGCTTCAAGATTCGTCCTGGCATTCAGCCCTTCTTTCGAATTCTTCCAGGGATCGATAGCCCAACGCAGACCATACGGGAGGCATTCTTCGCCGTTCTCAAAATAACGAATTAGGAGACTGAGTCAGAGTCTCTCTAGCCAAAAACCCCTCCTTGCAGCACCAGCCGGAAAACAATCCAGCCCTATCCGAAACGCACGGGACTATCCGAACGGCTAGTCGCGGCACCGTCCTAACCACGGAATCAATGAGGTCATCGCAAGTCTAGTCCAAAGCAAACAAAGCCTTTGCCCTCCTGGAAATCCTGGCTTCATTCTGGCTCGGGAAATGCAATTGGGTCGGTAGTTGCTTTCCGAAAGCGCGACAGCCTGCGCACGGAAGAGCTGAACCCAACGCTTTGTCTAGAAAGGGAGCGAACGATGGCAAGCCATGGTGTGAAAATGGATCACTTTTGGGGCACGCGTGAACGACCGATGCTACCGCGTGAACTTGTACGCAGAAATCCGATCCTCGCGAGTTTGGAGATGCCTTCCGAGCTGCGTCGGCTCAGCAGCACGAGGGCGGTATATATTTCAACCGCCGACAGCGAAGAACCGAGGCCCGAAGTAACGAAAATGGAGACGATTGGAAAACGCACCATTTGGCAAATCAAAGTGTCAGATACCGGCGAAGAGGCTGCCCACAGGCTCGGGAAGACCGCTACCCGCTACGATCCTTCGCACGTTTGCCAGGCAATCGACCGCAGTGTCAGTTTTGATGGTAACCGGCCTGCATGGCTCAACCAGTTGTTTATCCCGCGAGGAGGTTCCCTCCCAACGAGGCCGCGCATGCGCAGGTTCAACGGCCGCAGTGTCGAGCCCTTGTACGTCTTCGGCAATGACGATCGCCAAATCTATGAAGACGCGAGCTATCCCTGGGGTTGTGTGGGCAAGCTCTATAACAGCGACGGCTTTCAAGGCAGCGGAGCCCTCGTGGGGAAGAATCTTGTAATCACCGCCGCCCACCTGGTTCCCTGGGCCAGCGCCGCCGCAGGTTCTTGGTGGATGCGATTTGTACCTGCCTATTACAACGGAACTTCACTTTTCGGTAGTGGCGTTGAGTCCAATGTTTCCGATGTGTCAGCCATTAACAACGGCAACAATGTGAGCGGGTACGACTGGGCGCTCCTCAAGTTGTACAATCCTGTAGGGGAGATAGCTGGCTGGTTCGGCTACAACGGCTGGTCATCCGATTGGGAGAAGCAGAACTACTGGACCGTACTCGGGTATCCAACCGCGGTCGGCGGCGGTGAGGTGCCGTCCTGGCAGGGCAGCATCGACTATCATGATGAGGACGGCGATTCCAATGGCGGTGAGGAACTGGAGAGCAACACCGCCGATATTACACCGGGCGACTCGGGCGGACCGGTTTTCGGAACTTGGAACGGAAATGCTCCTCGCGTAATCGGAGTAGTAAGCGGCCAAGAACATGAATATGTACCAATCGCCTCCTCCGATGACAACAACATCTTCGCAAGCGGGTCAGGGTTCACCAACTTGATAGCCTGGGGCCTGACAAACTGGTCCTGAAACCTGCGCGGAAAGTTGCCGCGCTTGCGAGGCGCGTCTTGCGCGGGGGTCTTTGTACTCGTCACCTTAGAACGGAATCGGCGCGGGAGCGTGGCGTTCAAAGCCAGAGGCGCGGCGTGTCGCCGTGGCGAGCAAAAATGCGATGCGCGCCGTAAAGAGTCATCAATTCGCTCGATTCGCTCGGATCGTGTGGGAAGGGGTTTGCCGGATTATTGTTGAGTCCTAAGACGTCAACCACATTGCTGCGCATCTGGTCGTAGGCACCGCCCGGCAAATGGTAAAACCAATCGTGATTGCCTACGAGATAGTGCAAGCGTACCTTGATGGGTATTCGATCTGCGGAGCCCGGCTTGTCCCGAGCCGTAAATGCGGGCTTGCCACTCTCGGTGGCGGGTGGCAGAGAAAGAGACGAGCCACTTGTGAGGCTTTTTAGAATCCCCAGCGATACCTTGTTGTGGTCGAGAATTGCGGAATTGATTTCCAGAACTTTGTCGACAAATTCCTGACTTTGCGGGCTAGACCACGGGCGTTCTTTAATCGCTAGCCATTTGGTCGAGCGGATTACGTCAAGGATGTCCCCGAGCAGAACAACATCTATTTCCTCAAGTGGCCGGTACTTCCCATCGTTTCTCCAGGAAGCATCGTAGGCCAGGTCACGGAGACGCTCGCTAAAGTCCGCGAATGCGCTGTCGCGAATAGTTTCTCCCGAAGTACCATCCGTAAGGTGCAGGTCGCTTATGATTACGAGCACGGGTCTCCCCCACAGTTCGCATTGCATGATGCCCAGCCGACATTTGGACTCCGCGTTGCTGCTTGAGTTCGTTTATCCAAATGGTTATAGAAGGATGAAATGTCTGGTGTCATCAAGAGCCGTCCGCAGTTAGTTAGTTGTAAGGCAAATCATCGCACATCGCTGGTTATTCTGGCTTTGTTTGTTGCACCGTGCAAGTCTGAGAGAATACTTGGCTGAGAAGCCGACGCCTTTTGACCCTAAAGATGTACGGAACGTCGTAGTGTCTTTGGCGCTGGGTGGAATAGCGGGTGCGGCCCAGACAAATCGCCTTGATACCAGCGCTTCTTGCGTAGTAATTTGTCCAGAGCAATCTAGGCGACAGGGCGGGCAGGCGATGAGACAGAGGAAGGATCGTTTACTGGCGTGACCTTCGATCCTGAAATGCCCTCCTGAAGTTGAGGTATTCCGGCGGAATCGTCCAGATTCCTAGGCCAACGATTGAACACCTCGGTCAGAGCAGGTGTGACGGACGAATAGAATAAGCTTCGGGCAGCTTGCACATAAGCGTCGTCTTGGCTCAGTTCCTCTGGCCAGTCCAGCGCAAGGATCACGGTATCGTTAAGGCGGAAGGTAATGAAAGGACGATAGGAGGGTCGCCGATCCGAGTTTGCCCCTCTTTCTGAGCAATTTCCTTGGTTGTATAGTAAATCATTTGTGCAGCAACTCGCTGCCTGCGTTGATCTGAAACGTGAGCTCCGCTTCTCTGCGTATGACCGAGCTGTCGCGCTTCGAGCGTTTGCAGAACGCGCGAAGCAGATGGTAACAAATGCGTGCGTGGCAAAAACATCGCTTAGGTGGATTGCAAGACGCCTCAAATTAGCTCGTACGAGGACGGAATCGACGATGCTTTCAACATCAATCACCCCAACACCAAGATGGAGATACCGAAGGTAGCCGAACTGAATGATCAGCTGCTAGCTGCAATAGCAAGCCAAGAACCTTTCTCTCAGGGCAAGTGTGGGTGCCGAGTCGACCGAAGGCAGGCCTTTCGGGGAAGCGCCCGAAAGCGAGAAGGATCGTCACATCTGGCAGTTGAAAAAAAACGTAGCAGGAGAGTCAGAGGTAGTGTCCAGAGTTTTTCGCACACTTGTTGAGGCGCAGATCTGGTTGTGCTCGGCTCCCCCCAATGGGGAGCCGAAAGTTTTTTCGCGGGTGTTCATGCCGCTTCGCTCTTTCCGAAAGGTCATGTCCAGAAACCGGCGCATGCCCCAGTTCGTACCGGCGACGTGTCGCAGTCTTGCTGCCGCCAACATGAGCACCGACTTGCTATCGGGGAATGCTCCCACCGCCCGCGTTCTGGGGGGAATCCAGTCCCGCTTGGCACACAAGGCCTAAGCAGCAAGCGGACAGCAGCTCCACGCCGATCTAAAGTCCTCACCGGCGAGATTGTCGAGCTGTTTTTCAGTCGCAGAAGTCCATTCGAGGATTCGAGGTGAGTCTGTAGAAAGCTGCAAGTTACGCTATTTCAACTCGTTTGAGTTTTTTGACCATAGTGTGCTGCAGAAGCACACGGCGTCTCTATCGACCTCTCTGCGGGGAAGGAGTGGTCCCGTGCTCACAGCCTCGTTTTGAGTCTTACCCCCAAAGCCAAAATCGAAATAGGCGAGTCCGAAAGCGAGGAGCTGCCGATACCATCTTCCAAATCGCCTCCGCCGTCGGCCAGCTCCAGAAAAAGGTCGCCGGTCACTTCAATCGTGAAGCTAGCGTCTCGATCGACGTCGAACGGACGAAGGATGGCAAAGTCCCGGTCGTCGCCGGAGGCGGTGGCGCGTGGGCCAACTCTCACACTATCAAACTCAGCTTCCGACCCAGTTGAAGGATCAGTTTTACATTGCGTAGAATCGTTCTTCACATTGCCAATTCTCGAATGCGCGACGTCTCTGAAACACGAAGTTTACTCAAGTTGCGATCTGTTCGTCACCTTCAACATCGACGCGTGCCCAATGATCATCGAGCGCGACACCGGACCGCACAATCCAGTTGCGACGGTCGCCACGCGGCACAGGGTAATCGCCAGAAAGGATTGCGCCTGCGCGAGGGCCCTGGCACTCAATTCGAAATCATCGGCGGTTTGCGCTTTGGGCAGATCGTTTTCGTTCAATCAATCACCGATGTTGAACGCGCCAAAATCGGCGCGATCTCGGTTAGGGTCGTTGAAATCAACTTGGAGTCCGCAGAGTGACGTTTCGTGAGCGCGCTGAGCCAGGTGTACTCACCGGCAGCCAATGCTTCTTGGGTACCTCGAAAACCACGCGACATCGCCAACCAAGTAAACTCAATTAGGCCTCTTGCGGTGAGCGTCGTACCGACCAATCCCGATCCGTAAGCTCCAACGCGGTATTCTGGCTTTCCCCAACTCTCTTCGACGAAAGCCCGCTTTACACCTTCAAAGTAGGGCTCAATATTGTCTTTGATTTCGTTGCTGCTGGCGTCGAAATCGACGCCGTAGTAGATCGCGGAGCCGGCCGGTTGGCCGATAGTGTCCTGGGCATAGCGGTAGGCCCGACGACCAGCGGCGGCGCCCTTCAATTCGCTGAAATCCGCGACCTGATTCTGACGTTGTTGGAAGATGACCGCGATCTGGATTGCATTCGCCGCCAGCAAGTGTGCCTCCGCCAGCTCCATGCGCTTTTCTGGCAATGTACTTGTATTACTGAAGTTGTAATATCGGATCACAACACACACACCTTGCGAGAACAGGCAAGGAATACTGGATTGCGTGTTGAACGCCGTATCGATAATGCGCATCTGTTTTGTCACCCCCGGCTTACACTAAGCACGCGTGTCGACCGTACAACCCTACACCTCGAACAGGCATCGCTAAGTTACCCCGCGTTGGAAGTTGTTCGACAGTTAGAGAATTCCCAACGGGTTAACTCCTAAGTCTTCGGAGACAGGGCGTCGCTCGCAGCCATATCGTCTCATCCGCCCAATCCTGCCAAGCAGGATATTCATCGCGCCACGAAGCTTCGCACTTCAACCGAGCCGTAAGGGGACCTAGACCGATTGCTGGTTCAAAGTGAATCCTCCGGTGCTGAATTATGCCACAAACGGCCCGGGCGCTGACCGCGCGCAACCTGTTTCAAGTTGTTGCGATAGCGGCGTAAGATTTGATTCCCTTCTCTGCCACAAATCCTTGTGCAGAACTCGAGATGGCAAACGAAATTGACGAAGGCCGCAAACGAACTCTCGGCGTTATTGCCGCAATCTTTGCGTGCCGGAAACTGTCGGCGTTGGACGGCAAGCCATCGCCAGCCCGAGAGATGGCATTCAGGGACAGCATCGACTTGGCGGCGGAGATGATGCGCCGGATAGATTCGCGATGGCCTTCATCAAAGCGGTAGAGCCAACCTGCCCTGTTGCCCAGTAAGGAACCTCTCTTCGATTCTTCTAGCTGGTCTTATTATGGCTGGGCATTCAAGCGCGAGCGTAGATTGAATACTGCAGAGCCCACCGACTTGGAGGCACCACGGCAAATACCGAACATCTCGCGAGGCTTAAAGACGGAGTCGGAGTCTCGAATCAGTGGATGGAGGAGCACCCTGAGGTACGTCCCTATTTGACACACACCACCGAAGGCCGCCTTCGACAGTCGGATGATCAGCCACTTCCAAACAATGTCGTGTCACGATTAAACACAAGGACCACAAAGAGCCGCATTTTTCAATGACCGAGCGTCGAGCAATATCACCCTGGAACTAATCAACATCCGAGCACACCGTCTTCGGTTCCTTGTACTGCACCACAAATCGCATATATCGCAGGTCCCCTGTGTTTGTCATGCCTAAGCATGTAACGATATTATCGTTCCACTCTGGATTCTTGCTCATGCCTTTCGCGATCCACCTGTCTCTCTGGTTCGCGTCGTTGTTCATTACGTGAACAAACGAGTCGGTGGGGCTACAAGTGGCATTGACCACTTTTCCCGGATATTCAAGTCGGATTATGAAAAGCTGCAAGACATTCGGCGAGGATCCCCACCATTCGTCGAGCATAACGCTAGGTAATTTGTGGATGTCAACATCTCTGACGTCGGTCTTTTCAGGGCTGTGTTCGTAGTCCTCAACGCACTTCTGCTATTTCACGTCACTTCAAACTTTGCCATCGTTTCGCTGTCTGAAGGTCTTGGGCAGAATGAAAATGAGAAGCAGCATCGTTGCGGTGGCTATTCCGATCAATAGGAGGTAATTGGGACATGGATCTTCCTGTTTGCGTGTCAGCACTTTGACGATCGCAAGCCCGATTCCGGCTGCACCCGTGCTATTGAAGTCCAGATCGCGTTATACGACTTCTGAAGCCAACCTGGAGATTTTCGAAAGCGTCGAGACCCATTGTGCGTGAGGTCGCCCACAGGAGAAAAATGACAAGAGCAGCTGAAACAAGAATGATAATGATGCTGTCGAGAAAGCCCGGAGATTTACTCTGATTTTCGTTCATAATCAGTGCGCAGCACTTATTATCACAGTCAGCCATGCAGCTTCACGCATAAAATGAAGTCATGAGCAAACGGGGCCAGTTTGCATGCGGACCTTTCCCCGTTTGGTCAAAAAACTCGTCGGCACCGCTGCCGACGCACGAACCTCACTTCGAGCGCAGATTCATGATAAATCAAGCTCGTAGACCCTTTGCTTGGCCAGACCGCAAACATCCTTATACGATCAGTTCACGAAATGACGCATAGAACTTCGTATCCCGGTCATGCAACAGTAGCAGCAGCCTCTCAGAAATCCCCTCTCCTCCATGTTGCATTCCGTGCTTGCTGTTCCCATCCGCTCGGTAGAGCGTCATTCCTGCCAAGCTCACCCGCCGACTCTCCAAGTGAATAAAAAACAGAACATAGTAAGTAACCAACCCCTTCAGAGTAAGAACTTCCACCGTGAAAAAATCCGTCCCAACCAGAACTTCCATGTGTGAACGGATAAAGTCTTTCCAGCAGATAGCCTGTTTTCTCCTCGGAGCAGGAGAGAAGCCATGCCAACGGAGAATGTTGCCCACCGTTTGATCGAGCAGCAGGAAACCTAGATTTGCCAAAGCACCCACGATTCGATCGTAGCCCCAGCTGAGATTTTCTTTCGCCATGTGCACGACTAACCGTTCTGCTTCCTCATCCATTCGCAGTCGACCGACTCGTTAGCGAAACTTCGATCCGTCGAATGTGTTGACGATGAGCTTCGGTACCAAGCCAGTAGCGTATCCAGCTTCGCCACAGCCGCCAATTCTTCCAAAGCTTTCCGTCCGAGCCGCTGAGCAATCTCAGCCAATGTCGCCTTTTCACCTTCTGAAAGCAGCAGTTGACCCTTGATCTGACCTCTCAGGATTCCCCCTGATCTACCACCCATTGAAAGCGAGATCGTAGACGCTGTTTTTCAGCCGGAGAAGTCCATTCGAGGTGAGCCTGTGGAAAGCTGCAAGTTACGTTATTTCAACTCGTTTGAGTTCTTTGACCATACGGAGTTAGTTGGACTTATGTTCAGCCGTGTGAAAGATGCAGCTCAGCGAGCACAGTGAGTCCGCCTGCGGAGCCGCCCTTATTCGCGAGCATTTTCGTAGCTTTGTCGCGCACATTTAGATCGTCGTCGTGCAAAGCAGTGATCAACAGCGACTCCGTTACCCGCAGATCACGCATTTCGCCCAACGCTTCAATCGCTGCCACCCGCACAGTCGGTTTTTTGTCGCGCAAAGCTGCAATCAGCAGCTCAACAGCTCGCTTGTCACCGATCCTAGCCAGAGCCTGAGCTGCTTTTGTCCGAACATTTGCATGTTTGTCGCGCAAAGCTGCAATCAGCAGCTCCACAGCGCAGTGGTCAGCAATTTCCCCAAGAACCCAAGCCGAACTAGTTCTCACATTCATATTAGTGTCGCGCAAAGTCGTTATGAGTAGCATCACAGCTCGTTCGCCTATCTGTGATAGAATCCACGCCGAATTAGTACTGACTCTCACATCGCTGTCGCGTAGTGCCGCTACCAGAAGCGCAACAGCAAGTACACCTATGCTTCGACACAGCTGCTAATGTGCGTATCGTTGAGCTGTCATCATGAAGTGCTAAGATCAACAGATCAACAGCATGTAGTCCAATTGCACCGAGAATTTCAGCAGCAGTCCTCTGCACAGTAAGATCATTGTTTCCCAAGGCTGCCGTTAATCGTTTCGCGGCGGGTGCGCCTATGCTGGCCAGTGCCTGGGCCGCTATTCGCGCTGTCTCGTCGTCGTGGGTAAGGGTCGCGATCAGCAGCTCTACGCCACCACATCACCAATCTTGCCCAAGGCCTGGGCGGCTAACACTCGTACACTCGCATCATCGCCGTGCAAGGCAGCGATCAGCGGCTCCACCGCCCTCACATCACCAATCTTGCCCAAGACCCCGGCGGCTGACGCTCGTACACTCGCATCATCGCCATGCAAGGCAGCGATCAGCGGCTCCACCGCGGGTTTCCCGATCTTCTCGAGAGACTCGACGGCAGGACTTTGTAACAAAGGATCATCGTTTCGCGAGACAGCGATCAGCGCCTCCGCCGCCCTCGTTTCCCAATCTTGCCTAAGGCCTCGGCGGCTGGCACTCGTACATTCGCATGCTTGTCGCGCAAGGCTGCGATCAGCGGTTCCACTACCCTCGCATCGCCAATCTGACCCAACGCCTCGACGGCTATCGCCCGCACATTCGGGTAATCGTCGCGCAAGGCTGCGATTAGCGGCTCCACCGCCCTGACATCACCAATCTTGCCCAAGACCCGGCGGCTGACGCTCGTAAACTCGCATCCTTGTCGCGCAAGGCAGCGATCAGCGCCTCCACCGCAAAGCCGCCGATCCTCGCTGAGACTCGACGGCAAAGCTTTGTCCGTTTCGCCAGGCAGCGATCAGTGCCTCCACCGCCCTCGCATCGCCAATCTGACCCAACGCTCCGCCAGCTGACGCTCGTACACTCGCATCATCGCCGTGCAAGGCAGCGATCAGCGGCTCTACCGCCCTCGTATCGCCAATCTTGCCCAAGGCCTCGGCGGCTGACGCTCGTAGACTCGGATGCTTGTCGCGCAAGGCAGCGATCAGCGGCTCTACCGCACGTAGATCAGCAATCCGCCCCAGGCGCCTTGCCGCCATTTCGCGCAAGCGCAAGTAGTCGCCGCCCAAGGTATCAATCAGCCCTTCCACGTCAGGCCCGCCTAGCCTGATAAGGGCCTCGCCAGCTGTTTCTTGTACCCTTATGTCATCGTCGAGCAGGGCTTCCGTCAGCGGCCTCACCGTCCTGCCGCCGCCAATCTTACCGAGTGACTCGGCCGCGACTATTCGTACACCAGGATAACGATCGCGCAAGGCTACGATCAGCGGCTCAACCGCCCTCGCATCGCCAATATTGCCGAGAATCTCGGCGACTTGTGCTCGCACACTCATATGATCGTCGCTCAGGGCTGCGATCAGCGGCTCCACCGCAGGGCCCCCGATCTTCTCGAGAGACTTGACGGCAAAACTTTGTGACAGAGGATCATCGTCATGCAAGGCCGCAACTAGCTGCGCCACCGCCCCCGCATCACCAATAACGGGAACCTTCCTCCTCCCTGGCCCCGCGAGTGCAGTTCCACTCGTGACGAAGCAAGGTAGTCAGCAACAATGCCCCGGCTCTCTGTGGCCCTCTCAAAGCGCGCGCGGACTTGCTTGAGTAGCGTCCGGCCCTTTTCGAGGCGTTGCAGTTCCGTTTCGATAACGGTTGGAAGCTGCTTGTTCTGAACTAGCCCCATGCGGAGGAGAACAATCTCAAGGTCTTCTGCGACGCCGTCCAGTTTCTGCTCGAACTTATGAAGCTTGCGTGTGGCCTCTTCTGTCAAAGGAAGACTCGCGGGTTCCTCACCGAGAGCCTCGATCTCCTTCCCAACGGCGTCGAGAGTCGCACGGGCTCGCAGAAGAGAATCGGGCTCGGGTCGGTTCTCAAGGGCTCGTGCCAATCGAAGGGAAGGCGCAAACTCGTCCATAAGTTTAGCCTTAAACGCTGCATCTTCAACCAGACTGTAGATGCTTAGCGGACGTTCCGCTTTACGCTTCTCTTGCGTTAAAGTGATTTTTGTGAGGTAGTTTTGCTTCTCAAGTTCACCAAGGATGCGGTAGACCTGCTTGCGCCCGAGGCCGGAATCCTGGCAGAGCGCAGGCACAGTGAAACGTCGCAGCCTAAACACGCTGCCGATCACCGCTAGGCGAATGCTTCCATGGCGCATAGTTAGTCTTACATCTTATTCTAGAAATGTAGAATAAGTCCAGAAAATGTCAATCCATCTCTCACCTACGGCTTCAACTCAAGTCTTTTCTTTTGGTTAGCAGGCATCCGCGAGCGGAGACCTTTTTGCATTTCTTTGTAAACAACTTGGATGTCCGCAGAGGGACCATTAATAATATCCCAAACAAAACCGGCATCCTTCCTCTTTGTGACTGTCTCGAAATACCCCAGGAATGCATCTTGTAGGCGCCTGTTCGGATCCTCGTCGAATGCGGCCATCTCGAGCAAGATCCAGCAGAGCCTTGGTCTCGGACAGCGAGCTCTCCATCCAATCTACCCAAGAATGAAATTCGCGCCAGTACTGTGCAGATTGTGGATAGGCTTGGTGCTGCCAATGATGCTGCCAGTCAATGTCGACAAGCGAGGTCGTGATGGCGAATTCGGCCCGGGCCGTGTGCCACCAGCGCCCAACAGGGAAGAGGTAACCTTCAGAAAGAAGCCCCGCACCATCTTCCCACACCGGGAAATGGTGCGAGAGGTATTCGTGAAGCAGGAAGAACTTAAGACAAAGAAAGTCGAGAAGAGGCCTGGGGCCCACTCCCGTCGGGACATGAATCGTCTGCCCGTCGGTCCAGGTGCAGAACGGGGAGGGTACAATCTGCGAAGACAAAACGTCAAGATTCAAACGTGCGGGGCTCATCGCGGAGGCGCGCAACACAGAATGCTGTCCTCCCCATTCAGTTGCGCACTCCCGGGCCAAGACCATTGCCCTGAGATTTAAGTCGCGAAACGCATCGTCGATTTCGTTGTTACTCAGTGGGGAAATCTCTTCGGCGATTTTGCTGAGAACCGTTCCGAGCCCCGGGGACTCTTCCGTGAACCTGTGGGCAAAACGCGCAAACTCTTCCTGCATGTACTTGGTCATGTAGTCTGGGTCATTGAACCGGGGGCTTTCGGTTGCCATCCGATAGCGGTCCTCGATCTGTTTCACTACGTTGGACCAGCTGCGGCCGCTCCGCTCGTCTGTTTTGGAAAACAGGTCCTCCATTCGCCGATGCAAGGGGAAACCTACTGACACAAGGCAACGGAACGAAGGTCGAGAATAGATTTCGGGAGCGGAACTCATCTTGTGTATGTGGAGATCAAGGATGCTTGCTTTGTGAGCTGCGATGGTTTCCGGCCTTTGTCACGGTTCGGTCGCGTAGCTTTTCCTTAACCATCTTGTAGACGTCCTCGGTGATCTTTTCGATGAGCTTGTCGGCGACTTTGAGGCCAACGTAGATACCGATAGTAATCAAAATGCTCAGTGGGTCGACTGGAAAGGTCTTTTGCCGTTCGACTACGACTTTCGTCTGGCCGTACTTGGTTTTGAGTCGCCTGGCGATATCCGGTGCAAAGGCGCGAATTTCGTCCACAGCTGCGGGTGCGGGAACGCTGGGGTGCTCGGACCGGATTTGTAGGTCTATCTCGACCTTGCGCCCTGAGAGTCTCCGCTTATGCGCCTTCGGTCCTGTTTTCGGTTTTGCGTTGGCTTCGCGTTTCTTACTGCGCATACATTCCTCCCGAATTAAAACGTGTCCCTGGCGAATTGATACGGTGGCAAGTTCTCGACCAATGTAACATTGTTACATTCAGTTCGCATGACCGGCTAGACTTCATTTTCCTCTTCTTGTCACTGATTTGGGTCATTTTCCCACTCTCAAATTGCGTCTACTTCTTACCCATCATGACTTGCGTGTTTCGACTCAGAGTTGCGCTCCGATGCGACAGCCGGGTACACGCGGAAG
Source organism: Candidatus Acidiferrales bacterium (assembly GCA_963804635.1). Classification (GTDB taxonomy): domain Bacteria; phylum Acidobacteriota; class Terriglobia; order Acidiferrales; family UBA7541; genus Acidiferrum. Next base: position 242,323 of record CAWDRK010000029.1, on the reverse strand, counting down.
ACCGTAATATCCGCAAGGCTACGAAACCGCATCATCCGACGCCACGAGAGGGTCACAAAGACGGCAAGCAGTGCGATTTCCATTCCGGCAATCTCCAACGATTTGGTTAGCGGTTTTGCAATGTCCCAGAAGGCGATTTTGGCCGCTGGAATGACGGCGAGGAAACTCATTGCAACGAATGATCTGCTGAGGTCGGAAGTGGCTAAGAAAATGTCTCGCTTGTCAAAATGACCCCGGACTTTTGTCAGGCAAAAATCATAGGCTTCGTCCACATTTGCGGGTTCGTGCCCCAGTTCTTTCCTTAATGCCTTTTTGACGGGTTCGGATTCTTCTCCCCGCCAATAATTATCGCGTGCTCGGCAAAGGTACCTTGACCCCTTGGCCCATCGAATAGCAGTATCAGCAAGTTCCTGCACCAGATGACCGACCCCGAACGCGAATACAAGCAGCAGCGTCAAGCTGGTGCCGCTGATATGACTCATTGACTGAATAAATGCGTCCCATCCGCGTAAGAGAATCCAACCCTCTGCAACGCCAACAAGCCCCGGCAGGATGATTCCAAGGAAGTCGTAGACGTCAAGCTTGAGCTTTGATAAGTCCACCTTAGAATCCAATGCGCCGCATGACGTCCGGGAGCCTTACACCCACAGCCGATTTGGGTTGCTCCAAATTGTCTGGCAGATAGTGTGTATGCACGTTGGGAAAACCTTCGGCGTCAACATCAATGAAAATACTGCCATCGCAAGTGGTAGAAAGCATTTTTCGCTGCTCACCCCCAAGGGGCCAACCCATCGCGAAGTCGTCTTCGCTGTAACGTCCGTCCCTTGATTCATCGTTATGGCGTACGGAAATAAGATTCAGGGCCGGCTTGCCCATCGCATCGTAGAGTTTTGTCGAAAAACCTGAAGAGTGGCCGTGATGTGAGACGAAATTGAACCAAGTTCCACTAACTGCGGTTCGGAAATCCTGTCTGGTCGCAAGCAATTCGTTCCATCCGGCCTCTTCCATATCGCCGCCGAACACAAATTTCGGCGTGTATTTCGTGCCGGTGAACGACGCAACCGTCACAATGCTGCAATTGTTTACGGCTGAATTTATCGAACTGCTGATTTGTTGCGCACGATTCGGCTCAATCCAAAACGATTGCAACATCATTCCGTAATTAGGGTCGGGTACCCAACCGCCCGTGAATTTCGCGCCCTTGCCAGCAACGTATGCGTCAAGACTCTGGTGAGTAGACGTTCCGCCATTACTTTCCTTGATCAGGTTCCAGTTAAGGTTCTGCGCCAAAAGCATCGTTGGATTTAGCCGCGATGAGACCCTTGGAAAATCCTCAATATGGTCATCGTGTGGATGCGAGATTATCAATTTTGTCAGCGGTGCGCGGATTCCGTTCCGCAGCAGATATTCTGTGGGAGAGAAGGTCGGAGCCTTACCGCAATCGATGAGGATGGTGTGGCCGGAGGGAGTTTGGATAAAAGCGCAGAAGCCATGGTCAACATCAAACAGGATTACACGCACACAGTCTTCCTTCTGGCACGCGTGGGCTGGGAGTTCCCATGGTACCGGGTAAGTTTCTCAGTGGATCCGACAAGATTTTCGCCCGTAAATCTCTCTGCGTTTGATTCGGAGCCGCGCTAATTACACGTGTATGTTATGCGAAAGAGTAACCCATTGTCTAATGAAACGTTTCGCTTTTTGTGTGCTGTTATTTCTATCAGGTGGGTGGCGCGGCATGAATTTAACCACTTAACACACACAGAAGTTGATTCAAAGTTTGCCAACGAAGGAGAACACGCAATGCAAAACGCACCCGAAGTTCTGGGAGAAAGAAATCAGATCACTGGGGGTTGAAAAAGCTCTGTCTGGCGACGTGGCCACCTGCTGTCAGGAAAACATCCCACCGGATGAGATGCTGGAAATGCTTACTGGGCGCGCGCTTCGGACGATTATGAAGAAGTTAAGGAGCAATACGGCTGGGACAACATCAACCTGCTCTCTGCTCTAGGTGCTCGCAGAGGAATCGCACCGAATCATGCACACCCTGGAAAGCAAGGACATGGGCAGACTGGGTAAGGGTAAGGCAATGGAGTTCGTGATTCCTACTTCTGGTTCGAAGGAAAGCAGTCAAAAATTCTAAGTGCTGCTTCTGGTGTCGCTTACAGGGGAACGCGCCATTTATCTCACTCTTGAGTTGGACTGAAGTTGGACTGAAATGGCCAATAGCAAGGTTGTGGACGCTCCGTTCGAGTGAAAAGCGAGTCGATTGCTGCGGTCTTCGGTCAACCTTGGGGAAACTTCCAATTAAATCATCTGATGTTTGCGTTCTTGGTGGCTGCGCGCTTCGCAGATCCGATCGTTTCACTTCCACCGTATCAATTCGCCAGGGACACGTGCTGCAGAAATCGTGGTGGTTACCGCTTGAAGTCCTCGGCTCTCTAATCAACCTTCTGGTAACAAACACCGCGCGACCATCCGCCACCGCCACCGCCGTCGGATTTGTGCTTCTCGCAATACAGTCTTCCTTGAACGCGAGGCAGTTCGCAGTGCTTACCGTTTGTATCGACGTGGAGACACCCTTGCCCGGGTTTCGATGGTTCAGGAACAGCGTTCTGGTTAGTTTCGTCAGTCATTGGCGAGGGAGAACTGACCACTCACGATCACCGCCGCTGTCGGATTTATGGTCATCACAGTACATTCTTCCATCAAGGCGAGGTCGACCACAGTGCTTGTTGGCTTCTTGATCGAAATGTAGACACCCATCCTCGACTCTCGATGTTTGGGGAGTGGGGTCTCCACTGGTTTGTTCTGCCATGGGCAAAATATATCACAATTGCTACCGAGTGGGAACGTTGGGTTGAGCCGCAAGAGCAAGGATGGGTTTGAGCATTCTGGTCAAGGTGAATGGCCCTCTCAGTCAAACTGTACCACTACCGGAACGTCCATTACGTGCACTGAGTGAATCAGATGGAGCAGCATAAAGGCGATCAGTAGGATCGCAATCGCGAGCACGAGTTGAGCCGCAAATACTAGCCTCATTTTCCTTGTCGCGACTTTCTCTTGCGCTTGAATGCACTTTGTCCAGATAGCGAGTTTTTCGCCGTTGTATCCTTCTTGTATACTGTCGTTGAAACCAGCTTCTTGGAGTCGAAGCAAATCGGCAGTCAGCCGCACCATGTGTCCCAAACTAAGAGGCGGCGGAATCCTGCCGACCCACATACACAATAAGCAAAGCACGATGCATGCCATTAGTAGCAAGATGACGCTGGTAAGAGTCCATAAGCCCCTGGGTCCGATTGCGCTCTGGAGTGTACTGACCGCATCTGGCTTAATGATGGCGAGCAATGCTCCTAAGAAGATACCAGCAATGGCACCCATCTTTTGTGCTTTGTCATCCAGACCCGCGAATATCCGAACGTTGTCCTTATAGTTCTCCACGGCAACTGCAACCGCATCTTTGAGTAGATCAAGCCGAGCAGACATAGTGGGGTTCCTGGAGACTCATTCCTTAACGTCCTGAGATTGTACACTTTCGGACCCTTATTGCCCTTCTTGAACTTGTCCGTACCGGGACCCACTTGTTTGGTAACGGAGTTGACCGGCGCGTGTGTTTTCAGATGGCTTAAACGCTGTTCGCACCACATCCCATGAGCTGGCATGAAAAAGGTTCGAGCTTGTTACATAGGGACTCCGCCCTCGACGGCACCAGCACAATCTCCAGAACCAGACGCTGGATTCCCTACTGGATTCAGTCAGCGTAAAGTGGCACGTCTGGGGGAGATTCGACCGTTGCTTTCTGCCTGTGGCTGGCGAATTGTTATTTCGCCCATGATTCCAGCGCGACATTCAAGAAGCCTACTGAGGGCGCACCAACCTAGCGATCAGCGTGTAACGCATTATAAAAGGGCGCCCCTTTTTGGTGTAGGTTTTGATCGTTCGGATCGTCACCTACAAGGAGCACCCTCATGAATGACGCCAAGTATATTGGGCTGGATGTGCATCAGGCAACGATCTCCGCGGCGGTTCGGGATTCTGACGGCAAGTTGGTCTTAGAGTGTAATAGAAAGAGGGGGCAACCGAATGCCTGTCATGAGCCCGGAATCTCGAATCAAGGTCCTACGAGAAGCAGAACCTGGCACTTGGGTCGCCTTCTCGGAAGATGAATCGCGTGTCGTCGCTTACGGAAAATCTTACGATGATGCAGTCAAAGCTGCAGAAGAAGCAGGCGAAAAAGAGCCCGTGATTACGCGTGTGCCGCCAGATTGGTCAGCGCGAGTATTCAGTTGCTGAAGTTGACTTGCAAGGTTTGGCCGACTCCAGAGCCGCATCCAGCTTTTCCGACAGAAACCTTTCACTGGGCTCCAATCATCAACGTCCGTTTGATTCATAGGCATGCGCCTCCGAGCAAATCCATTGAGTGCTGGGTAGACTCAGGATCACACGTATGTCTCTTCGACGCGAGTCTCTGGCACTCGCTGGGGATCAAGCGGGTGGAAGATGGGGTGCAAGAAGCATTTGGCGGAATTTTCGGAGATTACAAACGCCCCGTGTATTTTCACAAAGTGAAAATAATAATAGTTGGGGAGCAATTTGAAACTATGGCTGGTTTTTCTTGGGATCTAGCTGTCGTCGGGATTCTCGGCAGGCGTGGCTTGTGCCTACCGAAAACTCCGTCTTCTCGTTCAATTGTTCTCCATCCCTCAGGTAACACAATGTTACAGGCCTCTCGACATGTTATTCATTTTAAGAAGCGTTGTCCTTCGCCAAAACTCAATGACGGCTGAATTTCATAAATGCAACATCTTGGATGTTATCCATTTTAAATATGCTCTCAAGTTTAGCGAGCCACAAGTTCGCCAAATCGTCGTGCACCACACATCCTCAATTGTTCATCGCCAGCGTCTCATCGTTGGGTACAGCTACGACTAGCATCCCTCGACAGAGTAGTTCCCGCAGAATCTCGTTTACATTTAGAGTCAGCCGCGACCTAGTTAGGGGATCGCCCGTTGCGGCCACGAGTTGATCAATTAGCTCGCCAGCAGACTTGGGCTGTTCAAGTTGCTCTGCCACAACCAGCTGAGCGAGTTCCGAGAGTTCAACGATTCGATCCGACTCGTAGTCATACAACAGGACTCTCCGCGTGCTGTCGTCCTGCCAGTCCCGAAAATCGGCAATCGTCTGCCTGGGCCTCCTTACAAGCTTCGCGTCCGGGCTGGCGGGAAACACCATCCGAGGCCTCGAGGTTGCCTCCGCGGGAGCACAATACAGCCTGGCCATGGCGCCAACGCCGGACTGGTGCAAAAAAATCAGCGTGTGCGCATCGATGCCAAGCGGGAAACGGTGAAACTTGGTTCGGTTGAGGACTTCCGTTCGAAGTTTGCGTACCATCTCGGAGGAGTGCTCGGGGACGGGCTCATAGGCGAGGTTAACGGCGAGAGGTTCCTGCCGGTGAGGATGGATGCCAAAGGCATCAGGGTACCGGGCGACAGATGAACCGCGCTGCAGCTTAAAATCGCCGAAAGAAAGCGTCGCCGCGCCGTGGAGCTGTCCGGAAACGAACTCGACTGTGACGCGGGCTTCCTCTTCGGTCTCGCCGGGAAATCCAAAGAATAACTGCAAGTTGAACGCGATCGCGTGTCGGCGGCAGTCGTCCAGAATGCGCTGGATTTCGGAGTGACAGACACCCTTATTCATCAATTCCAAGACGCGCGGAGAATACGACTCGAGGCCAAAGATGAGATTCCGGCAACCCGCCCTGCGGAGATTCTCAAGCAGAGCCGACGTCAGCTCCCGCTCGAAGCGAACTTCGCATTGCCAGGAAATCTCAGTCCCATTCTCGCAAAGTCCTTGCGCGAGTGCCTTAAGAATACGAGGGGGAACGCAGTCGTCTCCGAATGAGATGCACTGGGCCGAGTGTCTCTCCTGCAACACGGTGATGTCGCGAAGGACGAGATCCGGGCGCCTCATGCGAAAGCGGTTGCGCATGGAGGGCGATACCGAGCAGAATTCGCACTTAGACCAGTAACACCCGCGAGACGTATTAAGAAGAAACACGGGTTGCGGAGCGAGGTAGAGTTGGAGCGGAAGTCCGCGGTAATCGGGCGTCGGCAGCGCGTTGACATCCTCCACTAACAACGGGCCTTTGCGCACGCTGTGTTCGCGTCGAAACGCGAGATTGGGAACACCGTCTAATGGTTTACCGCACTCCAGGGCCGATAGAAGCGCGTCGAGGGCGCTCTCACCCTCGAAGGCGATGAGGTAGTCGCACCAGTCAAAAACCTCTGGGCACCTGGCCAATTCGGTGTACCAGATGCTCGGTATGTTGCCGCCAAGAATGACCGGCACTTGTGGCATCCTGCGCTTCACCAATAAGGCCAGGCTCACCGCAGCCAATATCTGGCTGCGATACGTGATGGAGATTCCGATCGCCCCAGGCACGGCCCTCTCCAGACTGGGTATAGACACATCCTCCAGAAACGCCAAGAATGGGTTAGCGAGGTAGTCGCGCGCCAGGAGGTCAATCTCCGACGCGTTCCACGAGAACCTATCCGACAATTCAAGTGCCCTGAAGCTCTGAGGAAAATAACTGGCGCTCAACACTTCCATAGCGTCCTGAATCACGCGCTTCTCCCGGTCAAGCCGTGCCAGGTCGAAGAACGTCTGGCGGCGTGTCAACTCTGCAACGGCGTGATCGATGTCTTCCGTTACCACAGGGGCCTTGAGGAAAGCGCTCATCAATCGTGTGTACTCGTCGACATCCCTGCCGTGGGGCTCGGAATTGCCTTCCAAAATGCGCAGCGAGTTTGCGATCCTCGATGCTGCCGCTTCCAGGCGTGTGCCAGTGAGCACGTGGCGCAAAAATTCAACGTTGGCGTCATGCAGCACTGCCTCGTGACGCTCACGGCTGCGGAGAAAACCCGCAAGGGCGGGGAGGCTAGAGTATGGTTGTGTGGCATCCGCCAGCGGCGGAAATACTAGTGCGACCTTCATGTCCGCACTTCCCATTCAATGAATTGCCGGCTCTCGAGTTCTCTCAGGAAACGCGTCGTAGTCTCCCGGCTCGCCTCGCCTACCGCCGCGAGGATGTCTTGCAAGCTAAACCGCCCGTTGCAGGCTTTGAGCAAGCTGATCCCGTCGGAACCGACTTCGATCAGCGCTTCCCGGTCCGAGCAGAGAACGTAATGAGTGGGATTCTCCTCAATCGGCTCGTCGGTGGGTGAGGGTTCGTTCAGGCGTTGTCGCACCGCGTCGAGATTGAAAGCCAGGAGTTGCGGGACCAATCCGGGCCGACGTCGAGGAATCAGCCTCGCCGGCTGAGACAAATTCACCGGCCGTTTCTGAACTACACTCTGCATCGGCTCTTGCTCCAGAGGCAGGAACACAAGGTGGCTCCGTGAAAGCAAATAGAAGTCGGGCGACCTTAGAGTGGGGCGCTGTTCGATCGCTGTTGCGAACTCCGCTGCTTCGGATAACGTCATGCCCTCTCGAACGCGGTATTGATACCAAGTCTTCAAGTCGTTATCGGAATACGGAAACACGTCCGTGATGCCGAAACATTTGGGATTGCGGAACACGGGGGATTGCTGCTCGAGAACGAATTGGCCGCTGGCAACGTGACTGATCCGATTGCGATGCTCCTCGACGAATTGCACGGTACGCTCGGCTTCGGCCAGGGTTTCGGTGGGAAACCCTGCGAAAAACATGACAAACGTTCGGATTCCCGCCGCTGCGCAGCCGTTAATGATTTCGGCAGCCAACTCCGGACTGATACCCTTGTCCATCAAGTTGAGGACGCGAGCTACGCTGGATTCCAAACCGAAGATCAGCATACGGCATCCCCCTTCATACAATTTTTCCAGTCGTCCGGCGTCGAAATAGCGTTCGAAACGCGCCTCCGTGAACCATCGGTATGTCAGGCCTTCAGTGGCCACGACATTTGCAAATTGCAGTGCAGCTCGCGGTGGAATTGCTTCATCGACGAAGTAGAAACAGTTTGCACGGTATTTCCTTGACAGGTAGTTAACAGTATTGACAATGTCGGCAGTGGGCCGGTTCCGGAAACGTTCCCGATATAACCGCCCGTGGGAACAGAACGCGCACCTACCCCAATAGCACCCGCGCGATGCAAGGATGGGAAGAATGATCTCGGGCGCCAGGTACTCATTGAGCGGAAGGCCATCGAAGCTCGGCGGAGGAAGTTCGGAGACTTCAGGAGGAGGCCCGGGCGGATGGTATACGGGAGAGTCTTGTTGGAAGCGCAACAGACCGGGCACCTCCCCAAGGTTGTTGCCTCGGTCCAATGTCTGTATCAGGTCAAGGAGAGGCTTTTCGCCTTCGAACGGAATCCACCCGTCCACGAAAGTACGGAAGGAGGCCAGCACTTCCCAGCGCCGCTCGAAGAAGCACACCAGACCGCCACCGACGACCAGGAACGTTTCTGGAAGAACTTTCTTGACCATCGCGGCCAACGTCATCGCAGGAATCATCTGGCCGTAGTAGTTGAGCGAGATGCCGACCACCTGCGGACGCCGGGCAACGATTTCGGGCAAAGCTGACTCGAAAAAAGGAATGAACAGATTCTGGCGCTGGTCGTCGATGGCAGCAATGACATCGGTGCTCTTCGTCGCTTGATGGCTCATCGAGAAGCCGCCCGCGCTCCAACTCGCGGGAAAGTGAGCGGCTGAGATGAACTGCAACGCTCGACGGATGATGGAAGTCACGCTGGCGTATGTGCGCCGGCTGAGGTAGATCGCAGGGTCTCGGAGCCGTTGCCGCGCCTCGTCGATGCGCTCAATCAGATAGGCGCCCGACGGCAGGTTTTTTGCAACCGCGTTGTACGCCGCGAGATCTTGCGCCGCCAGCCTGTGACGGCCTTCCAGTCGCTCGATCTGATGTTGAAGTTGCTCAGCGCACCGCGTCAGAAAGGCCGCTGACAGCAGTTCGTTGTAGGCACGGACGTTGAGGTCCAGGAGCGAAACGTCCTCCCCCTTTCCGGCCAGGAACCCGGCGAGGGCGGCGATACCGAGGGGGGGATGCGCTGGATCAGCCGCAGGCGGAAATAGGACGATCGCTCTCATGGCACGGTCGACAAACGTGGTGATTCAGAGCGTTTTCCACGCGATACAAGCAGTAAGGGTTGTTGTGTGGCGAACCCGTCGCGCCGAAAGCCATAAAGGTGCAACCGCCGCGGCAGATCTCACCGTATTCGCACCCCTTGCAATATCCGTGCAGATCCTCAGGACAAAAGCTGCGCGTATACGGGAAGCTGCCGGACCTCAGCCAAATCGATCTGAGGGACTCCGACCGAACATTGCCCTCGATGAACCGGTCGGACTGAAGAGAAAGGCAACCTCTGACGTTCCCATTGGCTTCAATACCGACGGTGAGGCAGCCCGCGGAGCAGCCACACCAGAAACCGAAGAGAGCCGGCTCCGTCCCGCAGCGGAGCTCGGTCTCTTGTCGCGAGAAGTACCCGATGTTGTCACCGACGCTGATGTAAACCTTCCCGCGCCTCTTCGCGCCAACAATGAAATCGGCAATCTCTGGTAGCTGTTCGGGAGCGATGTACAACTCAGCGTGATGCGCCATTCTCCCCACGGGAGAGCCCAGTTGCAGCCGCCAAACATCCACGCCGAGGCCCTCCATTGTGTCTTCCAGTTGGCCCAATTCCCCCAGGTTCAGGCGGTTGATGTGGGTCACGATGTTCACTTGCAGACCACGAGCTTTGAGAAGGGAAAATGCACGGAGCACGCACTTGAACGACCGTGGATTACATCGGACATAGTTGTGCGTCGACTCCAGCCCGTCAAGGCTCAATGCTACGCGGCACAAACCAGCCTGATGGATGCGGTCAGCCATTCGTTCATCTATAAGTAATCCATTGGAGATCAGCGAAACGTTGATCTTGAGGCCAACCAACTCCCGGGCGATTGCTTCCCAGCCTTCGCACAGAATTGCTTCTCCGCCCGACAGGACGACGTTTTCACATTCGAGTTCTTTCAGCTCGTGGCAGAGGCGCTGGGATTCTGCCGCGGACAACTCATCCCCTCGCGTGCGTCCACTGCCCAGATCGGATGCACAATGAAGACAGTGCATATTGCAGCGCGCTGTCAACTCCCAAACGCAATGCTTGGGCCGTAAATGTATCGCCTCAATGATGTCGCGCAAGTTGGCCTCGGAGAAAAGATGATTGTTCCCACACAGGCACTGCCGCCGTAGAAACCGCGCCTCTCTTGGCGGTGTTTTCACCCCGCCGGCCAGTACTCAGGCGAGATAGCCGAAATCAGTGCGGGTAGCCTACGCGCGATTAGGCGACACCTACGTGCCCACCACCGCCGCCATCCCCGTAGACTATGCTATCGCCAAGCGCCTTTTCCAATTTCTTCCCTATTTCTACGTCTTTGACGTGCGCCTGGATCTCTTTCCTGATGAGAGCCTTAAGGTCTTCGCACTTCCAAAGGTCCACTTTGATCGGTGGTTTACCAGATTTGCTTTCGGGCATATCGAATCTCCTTCCGCACGTTTTGATGTCGGTTCAAGCTCGAAAACAGAGATGCATGGATTCTTCTTTTCCTGTTTTCAGGTGTCCTCCTCACCTAATGCGCCCGCTTCGTATTTGTCAGTGATCAACGTCATACTCATATGTGATGTTGAACACCTAATCGAAGATGTTGGGCTCGATCCGACGCGAGTGCCTGGACCATGTGATCGTGTGGAATGAGAGATCGTTGCGTCGAACACTGCAGAACTATTTTGTCTACTATCAGCCGTCACGTAAGCATTTATCCTTGGGCAAAGACGCCCCTGAGGCCAGGGCAGTGGAACCGCCGGAACAGGGGTGCGTGGTAGCGATTCCTCAGGTGGGGGATGACACCACCGATATCAGCGACGCGCCGCTTAGCCGGAGCAAGCCGGTTGCCTCGACGGTTGTCTTCCTGAGCGGAAATGCCGCTTCTCCTTGATCTACGCGACCAAACTTTTGCTAATCAAAACCGGATTCTTTCGCGACACGAACTCCCTGCACTTGGATGCACTCGACGACTGCACGAGGCAGAGACTGCCAGCGTAAAGTGGCGCGCCCGGGGAAGATTCGACCGTTGCTTTCTGCCAGAGTGTCAACGTTGAAGAGCGATTCTTCCTACTCTTTTCGATTCAATGAGATGGCGCGCCCGGCAGGACTCGAACCTGCGGCCCCCTGGTTCGAAGGAAAGCAGTCAAAAATTCTAAGTGCTGCTTCTGGTGTCGCTTACAGGGGAACGCGCCATTTATCTCGCTCTTGAGTTGGACTGAAGTTGGACTGAAATTGCTGGCCAATAGCAAGGTTGTGGACGCTCCATTCGAGTGAAAAGCGAGTCGATGCGTTGTTCACTATTGACGATGGGATATTTCTAGGATGAAGCAAGGGTAGAGAGATGACAACGAAGGACATCGCCGTCAAATGGCAACAATCCAGCGTCCCTGGCCGCACGTTTTCTTCAATCGCAGATGTAATTGGACCAGTATTCTGATGTTATTTGGAAAAGTCTTTGCCGCCCTAGCAACCCTGCAATTCGGTGTTGCTCTGCTGGGTGTGGCGAGGAAGCTGGGGGTTCATCGGCGGTTGGTGGGCGAGGCGTTGGCCAGTGCCATCCCGAGGGATCGCAAGGTCAACAGTCGACCGAGGCTGGAGATCACTGCCAACGCAACTCCCCCGCATCGAAATCGAACTCGACGCGCTTTGCCTGCAAGGCCGCCGGACCCAGATAGCCATCGACTCCAGGCAATGCATCTTCGTCGGGACCGTCAATCAAAAAAACCGTGGTTGCCACTTGCGCGCCCACGATTTGCACCCCCGGCAGTCTTACCTGTGTGGCTCGTAAACGCCCTATCGCTGCGTTGGTAGATTCTCCCTCAATTCTCATCTTCGGCAATCGCTTGCGAAGGCGATGCTTATAAAGGAGGATGGCCTGCAATCCGGTATCGACTACGAGATGCACTGGAACTCCCTGAATGACAAGGGGAACGACAAAGCATACGGAGGGGGAATGTTCAGGAGTTCCATCTTCTTCCAGTTGGAAAGAAACAGTTCTTCTATCGTAGTCGATGGAGAACCTCTTACTCTTACTTAGCAGATCGAGTCCAATAATTCCGTCCGAGCGTTCCGCTAACTCGGAATATTTGGCTAGCTTTACGACCATGATCCGGATCGCCTCAGCTCGCAAGGGTCCAACCCGGAGCTCCGGAATGTCCGTCCACTCTACCGAAATGCGGCGGCCAAAACTGATGACTTCTCCGGAGCGTCGTCGCAACCGCAGTGTATCGGCCACTTTCCGATCAATCAAGCTATGGGACGCACCGGTATCCAAGATGAACTTCAAACCGTGCAAATTTCCGATCTCCCCGTTTACGACCACGAGAAAACCCGAGACCAGTTCGAAGGGCATCGTTGGACTAACAGATGGTTTGCCGAACTCTTGAGCGTTCAGACCGGATATGGAGATAAGGCCAAATATGGCATTGCCTGCAAAGAGAAGTAAATGACGCACGGCGCTCGCCTCTGCCGCAGGAGCGGCTGGGGACGAGGTTCGAGCGGACGAACGGGTACCTCAATTCACCGTGCGTCGTCTGTTTGCATTGACTTCGTCAACTGCTAATGATTGGATAATTCAGCCACTTAGCTTCAGACGTCTCCACGCTGAGTTGGGCGCGCTGGGGTAGCGGGGGCGGTTCCGAGGTGCTTGATGGGCGAGCCCGAAGATGGTTTCAGAATCCGATTCGCGGTCTTCGAGTTGGACACACGGTCCGGCGAGCTGCGGAAAGCGGGCACACGGATCAAGCTGCAGGACCAACCCCTAAAAATTTTGATAGCTTTGATGGAGCATCCGGGCGAGGTGGTTACCCGGGAGGAACTGAAGCGTCGTATCTGGCCGGAAGATTCCTTTGGCGATTTCGACCACGCCGTAAACGTCGCGGTCGCTAAGCTCAGGGCAGTGCTGGGAGATTCCGCGGATGTCCCGCGCTATGTTGAAACCCTACCGCGCCGCGGCTATCGGTTCATCTTCCCCGTCACCTTGCCAATGGCACTGGACTCAGGAGCCCGCTCTGGTGAGGCGGAAGCCGAGGTAAAGCCCGCCAAGAAATCCACCCGGTTTCTGTGGGCGGCCGTTGGTACAACAATTGTGATTGTCGGACTGGTCGTGGGTGGCTGGTGGTTTTTCTCACGTAAGACATACGCGCCGATGCAGCTCAGTGCCGAACTGCCAGTTGGCGCAGGAATTGATCGGTTCTTTGGCGCTCAACTGGCACTGTCCCCAGACGGTACTCACATCGTGGTTTCCGAGGACGAGCCGGACCGCAACTGGCGCCTGGCCATGCGCAGTCTGGATCAGAGTCAGTTTGTGCCACTGCCCGGTGCCGACCACGCTTCCCGGCCCTTCTTTTCGCCTGATGGTCAGTGGATTGCCTTCTTTGCTGATCACAAGCTCAAGAAGTTGCCGGTACAGGGCGGCGCGCCTGTGACTTTAATCGACGCGCCCGGATTCAGCAGCGGTGCAAGTTGGGGTGACGATGGCAACATTATAGCGGCATTCAGTGGGGGCTCTTCCGGCCTGGTGCGAGTTCCTTCAGGCGGAGGTGCACCCGCGCAGGTAACCCAGCTAAGCAAGGACAAAGACGAAACCGCGCACGCTTGGCCGCAGGTCCTGCCTGGCAGCCAGGCGGTCCTATTCACCGCCTACGGCAGTGGCGGGTATGACGACGGAGAAATCGTCGTCTTTACCTTCAAGACTGGCGAGCGGAAAACCCTTCATGGTGGCGCTTCCTTCGGCCGCTACCTGCCAAGCGGACATTTGGTCTACCTGCACCAGAATACACTGTGGGCCGCTCCGTTTGACGTCCGTCGGCTGGAAGTGACCGGAGCCCCACAGCCTGTGCTCGAAGAGGTCAACAGCAACGTTAGTGGGGGGGGCGATTTCGACTTTTCCCAAAACGGAACTATCGTGTACGTCAGCTCGAAAGTGCCAATTCCGTTTCCCTATTCGATATGGTGGCTAGAGAGCACGGGCCAGACCAAGGCGTTACAGGTGCCCCCGGGGTTGTATGAGAATCCACGTTTTTCACCCGACGGTAAGCGCTTGGCATTTGAGTTGGCATCTGCTTCGGTGCGAGCGGACATCTGGGTGAAAGACCTCGAGCGCGACACTGTGTCGCGTCTCACAAACCTGCCGGGCCGGAACAATTTCCCCGTGTGGACCCCGGACGGCAGAAACATTGTTTTCGAATCGTGGGACTGGGCAGGTTCGGGCATCTATTGGATCCGCGCTGACGGCGTGGGCGAGGCGCAACGGCTGACCGAGGCGGACCTAAAAACCTTTCAGTCCCCGCATTCGTTCTCGCCGGGCGGCAAAAGGCTCGCTTACTCTTATTCTCAGGAAGGTTCCGGCTTCCGTGCGGAGATCTGGACAGCACCGATGGAAGGCGACCGGGACCATCCGCGGCTCGGAAAGGCGGAGGTATTTCTACGTACATCATTTTCCGAGTGGGATCCGGCGTTCTCGCCTGATGGCCATTGGTTAGTGTATTCCTCGGATGAGTCGGGGAAAGAGGAGGTGTACGTGCGACCCTTCCCAGGACCGGGAGGCAAGTCACAGATCTCAACCGGCGGCGGCTCATACCCCCTCTGGTCGCGCGATGGACGCAAGCTTTTTTTCCTTACGCCGGATTGGCTCATCATGGTGACCAACTGCACCGCCAAAGGCGATTCCTTTGCCGCCGGAAAACCCCAGGTTTGGGCCCGGGAGAACTTGCCGTCTCTGGGCGGTAATTACCCCTACGACTTGGCGCCCGACGGGAAACGTTTCGCGGTGGTTCTGAATCCAGGCGGGACGCAAGTGAGGTCCACCGACAGTGTCACCGTCCTGCTGAACTTTTTCGACGAGCTCCGCCGGAAAGTGCCCCCAGGTAAAGATTGAGGCTGTTTTCGAATGTGAGCCCTGGCATCGCGCCGTTCGTGTAGCCGACGATTCCGCCTTCCAGCGGCAAAGCAGTGCCAAAGGCGCTCTCGAAGAAACCACCCGCACCGATGTCTAGCCTACTGAACAACTGAATAGGGCCGTATAGGTCGAGGCCAAGTAAATACACCGAGCTCGGTTGATAGCTGTCCGCCTTGGCCAGCGGGATCAAGAGCAGACATAAAACAAGGCCCAATAAACATTTTGCGCTCCGCGACGCCGCAGCAATGGATGGAATTGCCTGAGCGGGTACGCCGATACCAGAAGTATGCTGAGAATCCCTAACCCGACCGCGCGGATTGGGAGCCTAGGTAGTACCCAAGTTTCCGGTTTCGCTGTTATCAAGCGCAGAGGGTATTGAACACTCTACGATTGAAACGGGTCCTTGGCTGTCGCATCATCGAGGCAGTACCGGGGTGGACATCGTGGAATCTGCAAGATTCACGCCGGTTGAGTTGGCCGCTCTGGTTGCTGAGGCAGTTTCATGGTGGAAGCAGCAGCGAGAGAAGTTTCTACCTTACGGCATTCCACTCAGCGATGCTCAACAAACGCAGCTAAAACCGTGCTTTGCAGCGGAGCTCGTGGACCAAGTCAGAATCGTGAAGCTGCCGCAGACAGGTGAATCTATTCCCTACCCGCCATTCTACGAAAAGTTTCTTGCGACCGGCCCCTCCATAATCCCTGACCCGGCTCACATGACGGGGATGCCGTTCTTTGACGTTGCGGTCTTTAACGACGAGCCACCGCCGCGAGCCGTATTTCACACGCTGGTCCATATCACACAATTAGCTCTTATCGGACCGGAGCGAGTCTTGGAGGCCTACTTGCGAACATTAAATGACCAGGGTTTGTGGGCAGGTGTTCCATTCGAGGAGCAGGCCTACCATTTGGACGCGCGGTACACAGGAAACCCCGCCGACTGCTTCTCGGTGGAAGAGGAAGTTCGGGAGTGGCTACGCAGCGGACGGTATTTTAAAGAGTAGCCACCTTCACTGGGATGTTCAGTCTGGCCAGCTTCGCGCCGGATTTCAAATCTACGATACGCTGTTACCAGGCATGTGAATTACTTCCGAGTACGCCATCATAAGACCAGGGCCACTCCTCACGGGATCGGCCAAGCACTAGAACTCACTTAGCCGAAAGAGTACGATCATTCTCGTGCGAATACGTTAGTGGAGGAAACCATGCATCGAGAGGACCAGTTCATCCCGGAATTGATTGTGCATGACGGACCCGCCGCGCTCGATTTTTACAAGAGTGTCTTTGGCGCAGAAGAGGTAGACCGCATGTTGAAACCGGGCAGCGAGAAGCTCATGCATGGCGAATTGACTTTGGACGGACACAAGTTCTTTGTCTGCGATGAGTTTCCAGCGAGCGAAGGCGGAACCTGTAAGTCACCGGAGACGCTCGGAGGAACGGGTGTACGCATCACGCTACTGGTTAACAATGCCGACGGAGTCGTCGAGCGTGCGGTAGCTGCTGGTGCGCGCGTGAGCATGCCCGTGCAGGACATGTTTTGGGGAGGACGCTACGGAAAGATCGTCGATCCTTTCGGCCACGAGTGGGGAATCAACCAACAGGTCAAAGAGCAGAGTCATGAAGAGACTCAGCGCGCGGCTAACGAATTCTTCGAATCGAAACGAAAATAAGCCTGAGAATTGGCTTGACCCTGGAACCAATTCCAGGCTTTAGGCTGATCCCGTGAGTTCCAAGGATTCCACAACTCGACCCCCTGTATTGCGGCGAATTGGCGCGCCTCTGCGGAGTAAGTGCAGACACCGTCCGTTTCTATGAGCGGCGATGGCTTCTGCCACCAGCGGCCCGAACATCAGCTGGATACCGCATATTTCCGCCGGACAGTTTGGCTCGGATGCGTACGATAAGAGCCGGGCTGTCTATGGGGTTCTCGGTCGGTGAACTGGCGGACATCTTCCGCGAGCGAAATGCCGGGGGTGCTCCTTGCCATTGAGTTCGGAAGCTGGCCGCTGAAAAGTTGGCACTTCTCGAAGTCAAACTGCGCGATTTGCAGAATTGGCGTCGAGAGTTACGTTCAACCCTGAAGGCGTGGGACCGTCGGCTGTCGAAGACTCCTCGCGGTAAACAGGCTCGATTGCTGGAAACACTCGCTCACCCCAAGAGCCGGACACGATTTCCGTCTCGCGGCATTCGCAAACGGGAGACACCATGAAACTGATTCTCTTACTGGCGTTAAGTGTTGCTTCTCAATCGACCCAGAATCGGAAGCCGGAGGAGTGCCCGATGCACGCCGCACATACTCAGATGAATGAGCGCGGAGAAAAAGGCATCGGCTTTTCTCAAACCACTACGACACATCACTTCTTGTTGAAGTCGAATGGAGGAGTGATTCAGGTTGAGGCTAACGACTCCGTCTCCAGACACAAAACTGCTGTTCGAGAAGTTGAAATTGCAGTTGCCGAGTCAACCGCCACCGCGTCTGGTCGGACAAAAACAGAGTTATGAAATCGAGGCACCAACCATCCGGTAGGAAGCTATTTGTGGTGGAGACCTTTTGCTAGCCTCCACTGATTCCAAGGCACTTAACCGGCTCAAAAGCGCCCAACTGAGAAAGTTGGGCTAGCAATCAGAGCTGTGCTTGGTTTTCAAGGTGGAGTAATTCTTCGTTGGAATAGTTGACGAGAAACCGCGCATGAGTAGGCGCATTTGCTTGCCAGCGCAAGAATGCATGTACCGAAAATCGAAAACGAGATTGTTTTGGAAATGGCTGCACCTGCTTGATGCAAGACAGTAAAGTGGTACTCCAGGGGAGATTCGACCCTCTGTTTTTCTGCCAGAGGGTCAACGGTGAAGAGCGATTCTCTCTACTCTTTTCGATTCAATGAGATGGCGCGCCCGGAGGGACTCGAACCCCCGGCCCTCTGGTTCGAAGCCAGATGCTCTATCCAGCTGAGCTACGGGCGCACTGTCGTATCTAACTGACTTCTTAATAGTTTACAGCCACCTCAACTTCGACTGCAAATCCGCTTTTCGGTACATTCGGTACAATTGAGGCTGTTTGAAGCGGAAGTTCAAATCCAATCCCCACTTGTTCCGCGACCATTTTGCGGTACTTCAGATCGTCTCTGACCGCCGAATAGTCGTCCGTCATGCTCTTCCCAGCGTGACCAAGCCAGAATTGAATCAGATCGTCTCGGACATGATTCTTTCGCAGAAAGGTATTGCGGAATCTGCGGAAGGCATGGTTTCCAGCGGTGTCGTCCCCTGTTCTTGGGTCGCTCCAACCCAACTTGTCTAGGGTTGGATGCAAATGGCGGTTCAAGATGTTGGAGTTCGAGAGCGGCTTTCCATTCCGAAAGGCGAACAAAAAGCCTACCGTACGTAAGCCGATGAACTCCTTGAGCATCATGACGACAGAAGAGTGGAGATCGATATCTCGGTAGGCGTTGTCCGTCTTGAGATAATCCTCCATTTTGCACATGCGAACCTTCTGTCGGACGAGGACGGTTGAGAAGTCATCAGCTAAGTGTTCGTCAATCTCCAGACCAAGCACTTCACCAATCACCTCTAACGCGAGGTGGCATACCCTGACGCGACCAAGGCCCCCGGAAAATCAATTAGATGCTCGCCTGGCCAAACTGAAAAGCCAACCTAAATCAGCGTCCGCTCTGTTCTCAGGAGATATGCAAGGCCGCCGCGTCGTTTTTCCCGCGATGCGGCTTGACGATAATCTCCACGTCATGATCGAGCGCAACCAGAAAGCGCAGTAATCGTTCCACCGAGAACTGCCGAAAATCCCCCCTCAGCATCTTGGATACGTCGGGCTGTTTGACGCCCAGGAGGTCAGCGGCTTCAGCCTGCTTGAGACCACGGTCCTTCATAATCGTGTCAATTTTGAAGACGAGTTGCGCCTTGACCAAATGCTCCTCGGCATTTGGAATTCCAAGGTCCTTAAATACGTTCCCGCTTCCAATCTCGTGAGACTTCTTGCTCATGACTTTCTCCCTTTGGCTATTTTCTCGGCCTCTCGCAGCCGCTGCTCGATAAGTTCCATGTCGCGGCGGGGCGTCTCACGCCCGCTTTTCGATTTCTTCTGAAACGCATGCAGCACATAAACGCCATCCGAGTACTTTAATGTGTACACGGCGCGTAATGTGTCACCGCGAAAATCCTCGACCACTTCAAGCACCCCTGCCCCACCAAATCCGGTTAGCACCTTGGCGTCGCGATGCTTGCCGCCCCGTTGCGCCACATAGATCGCGTAGCCCACTTGATCCTGGACAGGATCAGGGAATTTCCGCAAATCCTTGCGGCTCGACCCTACCCAAACAACCGGCCTTAAAGGCGGCTCATCAGTCATCGACGCATTATAGTGATTTCACTATATTCCGTCAAGAGCATCACTATCCATTTGAAAGCCCTTCGATCCCAGTCCGGGTTGCTGTCTTTGGTAGTGAGTGTGTTCAGATATTTTGGCATGAGCGCACAGAGATCTATTAGCGGTTTTGGCAGGAACAACCGCCATTGCAAGCACCGTAGGCGATCAGTGCACTGTATGCAAATCCTGCAACGGCTTTCTTTGCAGCGGTTTAGGCTAAGTTGTTGATTCCACGGTGGGGGACGTAGTTCAGCTGGTTAGAATCCCACACTGTCGCGGCACTGCCTGCCAGCACGACCCCAACGCGTAAGGCTGGAAACCACTTCCCGTACCGAGCGACCGTCGTTGCGGCATCCATTTCTATGGCGCATGATCACGAAACGCAAGGCGTAGCGCGGGCCAGCCTTCGGTTTTGCGTGACGGCGACTTCATTGGACTCACCTCAGGATCGGCCGCGGCCCACGCAGGCATGAAGCTGGGTGAAAAGGATCTGGATGCGCATAAGTTGATTTCACGAGAACCGCTCAGGCATTCTGCCGCAACTGCACGATCAGGTTGCGCACGCTGAGCGCCAGATCCGCCACTTCTCCGCGCCCTTCAATTTCCAGATCGATCGCGCGATCCCCCTGGGCCGCGTGATCCACCGCCTCTCGCAAGCTGATCGGCGGTTTCACGACCTGCCGCGGCGTCGCGCGGCAGCAGTTCTTTCGCTGCGCCATCGCCTTCCATCCCGCGGATGAGCCGAGTCTACGGCGGTTCGGTCCTTCTCTTCATTGCTTCATTGCTTCTTCACCTCATAGCTTTTATCCTGAAACCAGGTGTTTCTGTGAACCGCATCTATCTCGACCACAACGCCACCACCGCCGTCGACCCGGCCGTCCTCGACGCCATGCTTCCCTTCTTCTCCACCGATTTTGGCAATGCTTCCTCCATCCACACCTTTGGCCAGCGCGCCCGCTCGGCCGTCGAAACCGCTCGCGAACAGGTCGCCACTCTGCTGAGCGCCCGCCCACAGGAAATTGTCTTCACCAGCGGCGGCACCGAGGCAGACAATCATGCCATCTTTGGAGTAGTCAACGCCGTCGCGGCCCCCACCGCCAAGCACGTCATCACTTCCTCCATTGAACACGAAGCGGTCCTCAACACCTGCCAGGCTCTTGAAAAACAAGGTGTCGCCGTTACCTACCTTCCCGTTAACCGCGATGGCCTCATCAGTCTCGACGAACTGCGCAATGCCGTCCGCCCGGAAACCGTCCTCGTCACCGTCATGCACGCCAACAACGAGCTTGGCACTGTCCAGCCTCTTGCGGAAATTGGCCGCATCGCCGCCGAAGCCGACGTCTACTTCCACACCGACGCCGTGCAATCGGTCGGAAAGATCCCAGTTGATGTAAAGGCGCTCCATCTCGACCTGCTCTCGCTCTCCGGTCACAAGCTTTACGCGCCCAAGGGTATTGGCGCCCTGTTTATCAAAGGTGGCGCTCGTGTTCGCCAATTCCTGCACGGTGGCCACCATCAACGCGGCTTCCGCCCCGGCACCGAAAATGTCGCCGGCATCGTCGGCCTCGGCAAAGCTGCGGAACTCGCGCGCATTTCTTTGGATTCAGACGCGCAGCGCATTTCCACTCTCCGCGACCAGCTGGAGCACAGCCTTCTCTCTCGAATTCCCGACTCCCGCGCCAACGCCGCCAACACCCCGCGTACTCCCAATACGGCCAACATCACCTTCCCCGGCATTGAAGGCGAAGCTCTCATCATCGCCCTCGATCTCAAAGGCCTCGCTTGCTCTACCGGCGCTGCCTGCTCCTCCGGCGCTGTCGAGCCTTCGCACGTTCTTACCGCCATCGGGCTGCCCGCTTCCGAAGCACGCGCCAGCATTCGCTTCAGTCTTGGTCGGCACACCACCGCAGTCGATATCGACGCCGCCCTCGAAATCGTTCCTGCCGTTGTCGCGCAACTCCGTGAGCTCTCTCCGACCTACAGAAAAGGGGCGGCCGCGCGTTCTTGAGCCATTCCCTGTAAAATAGAAGCTGCATGTCGACGCAACTCCAGCTCGATTCGCTCCCTGCCGCCTCTCCGGTTCAGCCTGGTCTTGTGGCCGTCGCCATGTCCGGGGGCGTGGACTCGTCCACCGTCGCGGCCGTCCTGCTTCGACAGGGGCGCCCCATCGTCGGTCTGACCATGCAGCTTTGGAATCAGCGCCGCCTGCCCGAACTTCAGGGGGAGGGTCCCGCGCAACACCGTTGCTGCTCGCTCGATGACGTCTACGACGCCAAGCGTGTCGCGCAACAGTTGAACTTCCCGCACTACGTTGTGAATTTTGAAGACCACTTCGAGCAGCGCGTTGTTCGTCCCTTCATCGAACAATATCTTGCTGGACGCACGCCCATCGCCTGCACGAATTGCAATACCGACGTGAAGTTTGAGCCGCTGCTTCTCATGGCTCGTCAGATCGGCGCCGAACGTCTCGCCACTGGACACTACGCCCGCATCCATCGCAATGAACGGACCGGCCGCTACGAACTCCTTCGCGCCCGCGATGATTCCAAGGACCAGTCGTATTTCCTTTGGGGACTGACGCAGGAGCAACTCTCTCGCAGCGAGTTCCCTCTCGGGGAACTCACCAAAGAAGAGGTTCGCGCCCTGGCTCGCGAAGTCAGTTTGCCGGTAGCGGAAAAGCCCGAAAGCATGGAACTCTGCTTCGTGCCCAATGGCAACTATGTGCAATTCATCCATGCCTACGCGCGCGAAGTCGGCAAGCCCATCAGTGAGGCGGAAGGCGATATCGTGACGGAAGATGGCACGGTCCTTGGCCGCCACACGGGCGTGCACAATTACACTATTGGCCAGCGCAAAGGCCTGGGCTTTGCAACCGGCAAGCCCGTCTATGTCCTCGCCATCGATCCCGAGAAGAATCGCATCATCGTCGGCGAAGACGATTCCCTGCGCAGCACTTCCTGCGAAACTGAAAATGTGAATTGGATTTCCATCGCAGAGCCCACCGCGCCTCTGCGTGCCCAGGTGAAAATCCGCCACAAGCACGATCCGGCGCCCGCCACCGTCGAAGCGCTTCCCGGCAATGGCGCGCACATCACTTTCGACTCCCCGCAGCGCGCCATTACCCCTGGCCAAGCCGCGGCAATTTACTCCGGTGACGTAGTCCTAGCTGGCGGCTGGATCAAATAGCGTAGAGCGGTCTACGTGGATAAAATCAAATCGGTTAGCCGCGCTGTTCGCCAGGAAAATCACGTAGTCGCACTCCGCCTCGTCACAATTTCCTTCACTGTATTGGGTATTCTTGGGGTATTCCTCAAGTTGCCTCGCCTCTTGAAAAGTCGCCTCGCCTACAGCAAGCTCTTTACTCTTGTCTAACCATATCTCAACGCGATGGACGGCAATCGCCTGTGACCTCCGGAGAACAATCATGTTCCAATCGGAATGGCCAGGACTGCGAGGAAGACCAGCATCGCCGCACGGCTTGTTGGTTCCGATAGGCTGGGCCGAAACGATGGGGTGTCATCGCTAATTGCAGCCACCTCTGCGCTATGAATTTAGACACCTGAAAGATAGTGTTCCCTAGTATTCCTGCCGATGAGGGGCTTACACAGAGGGCCAGTGAGTGCCAGACTAGCGCGCAGTGTTCAGAAAGTGACGCGCGGACCAGTTTCGTAAGACTTTATCACCCGCGCAGAATGCTCACGGGTAGAACATCCCGAGGCGTGCGCATGAGATTCGCAAGACCTGCATTAAATAAACAATTCGTCTTCCTGCTCCACCGATTCCCGCGCCGGCGCACTTCCTCGCCGCGCGCGTAGCACATCCAACCCAACCTTGATTCCCTGCACAATCGCCGAGGCCTTCTGTACCGGCCCCCAGAAACCGCGCTTCACGTTTACTCCCACATCCTCCACCGCTTCTAGCGCACCCGTCAGGATGCGATCCGCGCGCACCAATTGTCCGCGCAAACGGTCCGTCGCGTCGGTCATGATTCGGTCGACCTTTTGCGCCTGTCCGCGCGCCAGATACACGATGTGTGAAGCGTCTTCCACCAGGGTTGCGATTTTCGGTTGCGTGTCATCCAGCAACAATTGTGTTCGCGTCAGGATTGGTCCCATCCGCGCGTGCAGATCGTTCACTACCCGGTTGATTGATTCCGTTGTGCGCTTCAACTGCAGGAACAGGGCGATCAGGATGCCTACCTGCACGACCAGTGCAATTGCGGCCACGATGCTGAAAAACTCCATCCAGAATTGCATACACACCCCGCCTCTCCGCGAACTTCGCGGAAACCGCCTCGGCCCTCCTGCTCGAATTTACGACTTCGATTCGCGCAGAAACGCTTCCCGTCCTGCCTCCACAGCCGCTGTCAACGAATCCCGCTTGCGCGTGGCCACATCTTTGCCGCGCTCGATCAATTCATCCGCCCGTTCGCGCAACTCCCGGGCCTTCTTTTGTGCAAATTCCCGCCCGTCATCAGCTCGCTTGGCGAGAAAATCGCGCGTCTCTTCCCCGGACTTCGGAGCAAACAAAACGCCCATCAGGGCGCCAACGCCCAGCCCCACAAGAAAGTACGTGACTTTGGATCCTACGTTGTCTGGCATGTCGGTAACCTCCACAGGAACCGTAGCATAGGAGAAAGAGGGCCGCAATACACCTTAACCACCATTGTTGTTCAGAACGGTTAGCTGCCCCCCGCTTTGTTCCGCAAAATATTGTCGTATCTTCTCCGCACTCTTCTTTGACACCATCCTGCTAAGTTCTTCTTGGCTTGCCCTTTGCAGGTTGGCAACGCTGCCAAAGCGCTGCAGGAGCCGCTGCGCGGTCACCCTCCCAATCCCCGGGATATCCAGCAACGCCGTTTTCGTTTGTCGCGCTCCTCTCCTCTGCCGGTGAAAGCTTACCGCGAACCTGTGCGTCTCATCGCGTATCTGCTGGATCACGTGCAGCACGGGAGAATGCCGTTCCAGGATGATCGGCTCATCCTCTTGCCCCAGCACGTACAGAATCTCTTCCTTCTTGGCGATGCTGGCCATGGGCTGGTTGATGATCTGCAAAGCTTCCAGAGCTTGCGCCGCCGCATGCAACTGCCCCAGACCGCCATCGATCAAAATCAGGCCGGGCATGGGTTTCTTTTCTTCCTGCAAACGCCGATAGCGTCTCGTTACCGCCTCAAACATGCTCGCGAAATCGTCGTTCTGCCGGTTGCCCTGCGCCAGTCCACTTCCCTCGTCCCCGCGAATGATGAACTTCCGATAGTCCGATTTCTTCATCCGCCCGTTTTCCCACACCACCATCGACGCGACTGTGTCCGTCCCCTGGATATGAGAAATGTCGAAGCTCTCGATGCGCTTCGGATCCTCCGGCAGGCTCAGCGTATTTTGCAGCGCTTCACTGATTGCCTTCGATGTTGGCTTCAGCACGCGAAAGCGCTGCTCGAACGAGTGTTTCGCGTTATTTTCCACCAGATCCAGAAACGCACGCTTGCTACCCCGTTGCGGCGTGTAAATCTCCACCTTGTGTCCGGCCCGTTCGCTCAGCGTTTCTTCCAGCAATTCACGCTCTTCAAACTCGATCGGCACATGAATCATCTTGGGCAGATACTCCGCCTCCAGGTACAACTGCTTCAGCAACGACGGTACGAACTCATGCGGGTCGAACAGTTCCACATCTTCCCAGTAGAATTCGCGGCGGTCCACCACGCGTCCACCACGCAAATGAAAAAGGTTTGCCGCCACCAGCGGCGGTTCCGCGTAATAGCCCAGCACGTCCGTATCGTCCCCCTGCGCCGCCGCAATGCGTTGCCGCTCTTCAATATCTTCCAGCGTACGCAGCAGGTCGCGATACGCCGCCGCTTGCTCGAACAGCTCTTTCTCTGCTGCGGCCATCATGCGTTCTTCTAAGCTCTTGATCAGGTCGTGCCGGCGCCCTTCCAGGAACAGCCGCACATCGTGCGCAGCTTCCGCGTAACGCTCATCGGTTGTCAGCCCCGGGACACACGGCCCCAGGCAGCGTTTGATGTAGTACTGCAGACACGGGCGTGGATGGCACTTCGTCAAATCCACAAAACACGACGGCACCAAGAATCGCTTGTGGATGAAATGCAAAATGCGCCGCGCCAAGCCGGCCGGAAAATACGGCCCGAAGTACAGCGATCCGTCCTTCTTCACTCGCCTCGTGAAATACACACGCGGATATTTTTCCGAAGCCGTAAATTTGATGTAGGGATAGGTCTTGTCGTCCCGCAAGACCACGTTGAACTTCGGCTTGTACTGCTTGATGAAATTGTGTTCCAGCGCCAGCGCTTCCCGCTCGTTGTCGACGACCACTGTTTCCAGGTCCGCAATCTCGCGCGCCAGCGATCCAGTCTTGGCGTCCATCCAGCGCGATTCCAGGAAGTACGAGCGCACGCGACTGCGCAGCGACCGCGCCTTCCCCACATACACCACCACTCCGCCAGCGTCCTTGAACAGATACACCCCTGGTTTTTCGGGTAGCTGCAACGCTTTTTCACGGGGTTCCATGCGTTAGGGGGTTTCCGGAACGCCGCCTGCGTCCCTTACCTCTATTTTAAGGCCACCGGCACTTCAACGCGAATTGGACATGTTCGGGCTCCTTCCAGCAGGCATTCCCGCTAATATCTCGTCTCGTCGCCGCTGCAGCAACCCTTTGTGCCCTGCTCCCTGCAAGGGTGTAGAATCCCGGTGGCCAGGAGTTGAAGGGAAAGAACTCCAGACTTTAGGAGGATTCATGAGCGCACCACAACCTGCTCTTACACCCGATTTTGCGGTTGCTCAGCGAGAATTAATGATTCAGGGATTAGAGAGAGAACTGCAAACAACGAAGAAAGTCCTCTCCGCGGTTCCGGACTCGAACCGCGACTTTCGTCTCGACCCCAAATCACGCAGCGCTTGGGAACTTGCCTGGCACCTCGCTTCCTGCGACGTGCAGATGCTCGACGAAATCGCCGATCGCAAATTCGATATGGCGCCGCGCTTCAAACAGGAGCCCAAGGACATCGCCGATCTAGTCTCCTGGTACGAAACGAACTTCTTGCGGGCCGCCAATCGCGTTCGCGCCATGACTCCCGAACAGTTGGCAACACCCGTCGATTTTGCCGGTGTGTTCACCATGCCCGCGGTCTTCTATCTTGGCTTCGTCAACAATCATTCCATCCACCATCGCGGCCAACTTGCCGCGTACCTGCGGCCCATGGGCTCCAAGGTTCCTTCGATTTACGGTGGCAGCGCCGACGAACCTTGGAAAGGCTGAAATCTCTCAAACCGTGAGCGCTGCGAAACGGCTGCCGCGAAGCGGCCGTTTCCTTGCGCCGCGCCTGTGAACTTCGCGTTTATACTCGATTTGGAATTTCTCACCGGGTAGAATGTCGCTTGCCCCTTGCGCACGACGACGGTCTGGCATCCTGTGAGACGCGTCGTTTGTGCCTCGAAGGATCTCTAGCAATACAGTTCGGTGGCTTTCCGGGTTCACAGCATCGCTCTAAAAAAGGACACCATGAAACGAATCACGCGTCGCACGATGCTTCAGAATTCTGCTGTCGCCACCGCTGCAGCTCTCACCTTCGGAAGGTGGCCAGCAATAACCGAACTCTTCCAAAGCTCTGCCAGTTCAGTAGTCGCCCCGGATCTGAAATTTCCGACAACCGCAAGAGACCGCTTGGCCGTCGCCACTTGGCCTTTCCGCGCCTACATCGACAGCCCCACCAACGAGGATCGCAACAAGAAGCAGCCCGGCATAGACCTTCGCGAGTTCGCCGCAAAAGTGAAAAAAGAGTTTGCTGTTCCGGGCGTCGAGCCGCTCAGCATGCACTTCCCTTCCACCGACGCTGCTTATCTCCACAGCTTCCGCGATACCATTGAAAAATCCGGCGTACACGTTGTCAACATTCCTGTCGACAATTCTTTCAGTTACTACGACGCAGACCCCGCCGTGCGTCAGAAGGCTGTCGACAATGGCAAAAAATGGGTCGATGTCGCCGTGATCATTGGCTCACCCAGCCTTCGCACTTCCATCGCTCAGGCGGAAAATGCCAAGCCGGACGTCGCCGTTGTCGCCGAACAACTCCGAAAATTAGTGGACTACGCAGCGTCGAAAAATATCCTGCTGAACCTCGAAAACGATAACCTCGCCAGTGAAGATGCCTTCTTCCTCGTAAAAATCATCAAGAAAGTGAATAGCCCCTACCTTCGCGCGCTCCCGGATTTCTGCAATTCCATGCAATCCGGCAATGAGCAGTTCAACTACGACGCGGTCGCCGCTCTTTTCCCTCTCGCCTATAACATCTGCCATGTAAAAGATTCCGAGGCTGGCGACAATGGCAAGG
Organism: Candidatus Acidiferrales bacterium; assembly: GCA_963804635.1. Taxonomy (GTDB): domain Bacteria; phylum Acidobacteriota; class Terriglobia; order Acidiferrales; family UBA7541; genus Acidiferrum. The sequence continues at coordinate 214,641 of CAWDRK010000029.1, read as the reverse complement.
TCGTCCGCGTCGACCTGAAGAAGACTTTTGCGATTCTAAAGGCCAGTCACTACCGAGGTTACTGCTCGATGGAATGGGAAGGCGCGGGAAATCCCTACGACGGAACGCGCTTCCTCATCAAATCGTCACTGGAAAACCTGGGCTAGGCGAGGCCAGACTCTCGCGCGAGTTGCGCCTTTCACTGCGCTGTGATCAGGCGCAGCCAGGCATTCATCCTGAAAGGTGCGCCGTTTGCGCGCTGAAGGATCTCAACCGAACCTTGGAGAACAACTATTGAAATACCGGGAAGCGGAAGAGACTTCGCACGGTTAGAAAGGAATGTCCACGGCGCCATTGCGCGCCGCCATCTGCGATCCCTCGGAATCCCGCACCACCTGCCGCACCATATATTTGCCCGGCTTCAGGTCAAAACTCGATTTCAGGACCAGTCCTGTGCGCAGCACCTTCTCGTAGGTAGGATCCAGCAGGTGCATTTGCAGGACTTTCTCGCCGCCGGTCACGAAATTTCCATTGTCGTCAAAAATGGCCGTGGCAAACGTCAAATTGTCGTTGTGGCGTCCATCGGCCGCCCGGAAATGCATTCCCTTTACCTGCAGTCGCGATACCACACTCAACTGCGCTTCGGCCGCGTCCTTCTTGAAGTACTGCGTCTGCAATTCCAACGGCAGGTCCATGATCTCGTCCCGCGAGAAGATTGCCTCCTGAATTTCTTGCTTCTCCTGCTCCTTCGGATCGTTCAGTTTTCGCGGCGCGTAGTATCCCCGCCGCGCCTGGATCGTATATTTCTCCTTGCCCGTCATTTTCACCTTGATGTTGTGGAATGCGCCGTCCATTTTTTCATTTTGTGGAGAGAAACCGAGCACATAGGAAACTTCCGGCGCCGACCCGATCATCTTCATGCCGCCGGCAATGTCGTTCGAATTCTGGAAAAAAGCTCCCCCCGTTCCGTAAGCAAAGTCCGCCAGCACGTAGGCTTGCTCAGATTGAGCGGCTATCCGATATGACGCCATTTGCGCTATGCCAGTGCGCGTACTCGCAATATCCCCCATATCCGGGGTATACAATCCTCGCGCATCCAGTGTGTTGATCACGATGTTCGCGTGATTGGCTTGATCGACAACCAGCAATAGGTCGCTCGTCTGTAATCCCATGATGAATCCAGGCGAGACCAGCAGCATCACTCGCTCTCCCGGCATCGCTGCCAACCTCCGCAGGGTGTCCTGAAGCGTTCGATAAGTGTAATTGTTGTCCGCTTCGGCTCCCATCGACACTCGCGGAACCGTCGACTGCGCCAGTTGCACGGCGGCGTTGTACATCAAGGGATCGTTGGCATAGGCGCACAACCACGCATCCTTCACGATCGTTTGAAACGCCACTTGGTCGTTGCGATTCTGCACCAGGTCCGCCATGTACGGCGAAACATCCGGACAATCGTTCGTCGAGGTGTGCCCGACCTTTGGTCGCGGTATGATCCCCAGCAACTTCTGTTTTAGCAGCGCGATATCGCTCGTGAAGTCCTGTGCCCACTCCCCGGAAGTCGTGAAAATGGCCACGCGATCCGTGGGCGCCAGGCTATCGAGAAACTGCTCCGCGGATTTCCTCGTATACACCGCGTCTTCCATCGACAGGTGAATGTCGTCAAACTCCATGGCCACAAACCGGTCCGGCAACACTGTCTTCGGTTCATCTGGACCGCTCGCATCTGCTTGCGTCTTTGCCGCCGCCAGCGCCTTTTCCTTCCGCGACTCCCGTGTCTCCACCGCAAACACGGTGATCGGCTGGAGCTTCCCCTGGTCGAATATCTGGAAATCCTCGCGCTTCAGATTTGGGATCGGATTCCCTTTTCCATCTCGCACTGTGACGTGCACCTGAACCAGGTTCACTCTCAATTTGAACGTCGTCCCAGTATCCTGCGTCGAAATTTCAGATTTTGTGTCGCTTTGTGGCTTCGCTGGCGCTTCAGGCGCCGCAGTTCCTTGCGGGCTCTTTGCACTTGACGACGCTGGCGCGCCGCTTCCGGTGCCAGTCCCGGTTTCTTGCGCGCCTGTTCCCGGGTTTATAAACAGAAAAAGCACGGTTCCTAGCAGAGCCGCGCAGTGCCCCGCGTCCCGCAAAACAAGATAAATCCGGCGGAGCCTGTTCATGAATTCCTACCCCGTTTCCCCTGAAACGAGCAACTGTTTCATTCGCGCTTGGCTAGGATTGTACAGGAACTCCCGGTTCCGTGCGATTCCGCGCCGCCACGCAGGCCAAACGAGGGATGGATCCGGCATCAAGCCAACATTTGTGGCACATTCATCGCCTCCGCAATAGAAAACGGACAATCTGAACTCGTAAAGGAGATGCGCCAGAGCGTGTCGAATCCTCTAGCGCACTTAATTCGTATATACTTGTCAGGGCTTCCCCACCGCGTATTGCACAGGGACCTTACACTCCGATCGAAACGAGGAATATTCTGTGAAAATCAGCTTTGTCGTGCGCCAGTTTTCCGCGGCGCTGCTGACCGCTGCCCTTCTGGCTCCGGCCGGTTTCGCCGATGAGGGTATGTGGACCTTTGACAACCCTCCTATCAAGCTCCTCCAGCAAAACTACAATTTCACTCCCACCCAGCAATGGCTCGATCATCTGCGTTTGTCTTCCGTCCGCCTCAATGACGGTGGCTCCGGTTCCTTCGTCAGTCCCCATGGTCTGCTTCTGACCAACCACCACGTCGCCCTCGGCCAACTGCAGAAAAACTCTACCGCCGGACACGACTTTGTCCGTGATGGTTTCTACGCCGCCACTCCCGATCAGGAAATGAAATCGCCGGACCTCGAAGTCAATGTCCTCGTATCCATGGAAAACGTCACCGGCAAGGTCAACGCTTCCACTAAGGACGCCAAAACCACTGAGGAAGAGTTCGCGAAACGCAAGGCCGCCATCGCCGCCATCGAGAACGAGAGTACCAACAAGACGGGCCTGCGGTCCGACGTCGTCACTCTTTATGCCGGCGGCGAATATTGGCTTTACTGTTACAAGAAGTACACCGATGTCCGTCTCGTCTTTGCCGTCGAAGAACAGGCGGCATTCTATGGCGGCGATCCCGACAATTTCACCTACCCGCGTTACGACCTCGATATGGCGCTCTTCCGCGTTTACGAAAACGGGAAGCCCATCGACAGCAAAGATTACCTCACTTGGAATCCCAAGGGCGCCGGTGACGGCGAACTGGTCTTCGTCTCTGGTCACCCGGGCGCCACGCAACGCCTCAGCACCTACGCCGAACTGGAATTCGATCGCGATACGTCGACTCCGCTAATCATTCAGAGCCTCAAGCGCCGTATCGCCACCCTGAAGGATTACTCAGCGCGGGGTCCCGAACAGACGCGACAGGCTATGACCCTCATCTTTGGCCTGGAAAACAGCCGAAAAGTCTTTGAAGGCCGTGAAGAGGGCCTGCAGGGCAAGAGCCTGATGGACAAAAAGCGCACGGACGAAGAAGACTTCAAGGCCAAGGTAGCCGCTAATCCGGAATGGAAAAATGAGTATGGCGACGCTTGGGACTTGGACGCCAAAGCCATCGACAAAGCGAAATCTCGCATTAAGGAACAGTTCTACCGCGCCGTCGACTCCCAACTCGCGCAACTCGCCATCAACATCGCCACCTACGTCGCCGAAATCAAGAAGCCCGATGGCGAGCGCCTCCCTGGCTTTCACGAATCCCAACTGGAATCCCTGAAGCATCGCTTGTTCTCTCCTGCCCCTTTCTATCCGGAAATGGAAATCGTCCGGATGAGCAGTGCCCTGCAAGCAGACGTCGCCGGAATGGGCCCCGATGACCCGTGGGTTAAGGCTGTCCTGAGTGGCCGCACGCCACAACAGGCCGCGACGGAACTCATCAGCGGCAGCAAACTAGCGGACCCTGCCGTTCGCAAAGCCCTCGTCGACGGTGGTCAGGCGGCAATCGACTCATCCACCGACTCCCTGATCGTGATGGCGCGAAAAATTGACCCCATTCGTCGCGAGCAAATCGCCTGGTTCGAGAAGAACGTGCAGAGCGAACAGCAGCGCGCCGGCGAAAAACTCGGCAAAGCGCGTTTCGCCGTCTTCGGCAAAAATGCCTATCCCGATGCGACCTTTACCCTGCGACTTTCCTATGGCCAGGTGAAGGGCTATCCGATGAACGGCACCGTCGCTCCCTACAAGACCACCCTCTACGGCTTGTACGATCGCGCCGCCAGCTTTGATAACAAGGAGCCTTTCGATCTGCCGAAGCGCTACATCGACGGCAAAGACAAGCTGGATCTCGCCGCTCCCTTCAACTTCGTCACTACCAACGACATCATCGGAGGAAACTCCGGCTCCCCGGTTGTCAATCGTAATGGGGACATCGTTGGACTCGTCTTCGATGGCGATATCGAGTCCCTGGTCGGCGATTTCGTCTACGACTCCTATCAAAACCGTACTGTCGCGGTTCATACCGCTGCCATGACCGAATGCCTGAAAAAACTCTATGGAGCCCAGGCCCTCGTCGACGAATTGATCGCAAAATAGTTCAGGCAACTTCTCCCGCCTGTGAGTGAATCGCAGGGGAAGGAGAAATCCTCTAGTTGAAACACCTCAGGCCATCATGTCTCGGATTGCTTCTTGCCGGCAGCGGGCTGTGCTTCCAAGCTACGCCCGCTTTCACGCAGGATCCTGTGCCGCCCGACACTTCTTCTCCCAAACCGCCGGATGCGCCTAAGTCCAAGCCCAAGCCCAATACCGACACCGCTACGACATCGGCGCCAGACCAGCCTACCTGGGATCCCTTGCGCGCGGAAAAAGACATCGAAGTCGGCAAATACTATATGCACAAGGGCGATGTCGACGCCGCCATCGATCGGTTCGAAGACGCCGTGGTGGCGAAACCCGGTTATGCCATGCCGTTTCGCTATTTAGGCGAATGCTACGAGAAAAAAGGAAAGAAGAAGCCTGCGGTGAAGGCCTACCAGCGATACCTCGATCTCTATCCTCATGCGGAAGATGCAGATAAGGTCCGCAAGAAAATCGAAAAACTAAATCAGGAAATCGATAGAGAAAAGAAACAGTAGCCTTCGCGCCTTACTTCCCGCGAATGCCCAAATGCTCACGACAGGCTTGCATACCTTGCAGCTCATCCCTTAGCGATGAAGCTGTTGCTTGGTCTTTGTAACCGCGGCTTTACGAAGCGGGCTGTTTTCCGATTACACAAATAAGCGGAAGCACGGGAACGCGTTGTCATTCTGAGGCGCGCGTCGTTTGCGCACCGAAGGATCTCCGGTGCCCCGTTCCCAGCGCAATCTGCTAGCGGGCCAACCGGTCCAAAAACTTCCTTGCCGGTTCAAAGTGCTCAAACCGCTTTTCTTCCGCTCGAAACTCCGGCGAATGCGAAATCAGGCTGCACCCGGAACGCCTCGTCGGATGCTTCACATGCAGCATCTCGTGATAGAGCACGTACTCCACCACAAATTGCGGAATTCCCGCGCGGTCCATTCGCCGATTCAGCAGGATCTGATTCGGGCCCGGGTCGTAACAACCGAATTGCCGCCGCCAGCTTCGCGTGCTCCATCCGATGTGCGGTCGTTGCAGCACCCCCGCGAAGTACCTCTGATTGAGCTCCTCAAACAACGTCACCAGGTCATACTGCTCTCCCTGGGGTGCCGTGTGTGCCAGGCGTACCCGCCGGCTGCGCATCTGGCTGATTCGGCTGCGTGTTCGATCCGACCGCGCGTACTCCAGGTACGGACGCACCAGCGTCCGCGGCGTCCTCCTGCGGTAGACGCGCGCCAGCAACAAAGCCGCGGCGCCCTCCAGCACGCTCACCGGTGCCCGCCGCAACAGATCTGAAAACCGCACATACAGCACTTCTTCGCGGCGCCGTATCGTAATCACCAGGCTGCTGTAGGGATAAAACTCCACATGAAAGTGTGGCGGACGTTCCTCGCATCCGATCCGCGTGAACATGCGCTGGAACATCGCTTCTCCGCCGGGGACTCTGGTTGCGTTGCGCCGGCGCGGGCTCAATTCTTGCGCCTCACTGGGGGGGGCGCGGCTTTCTTCTTGGCCTTCTCCGCGTCGTTCATGGCGTCCTGCGTGCCCTCGATGGCGTCGTCGAGATTGTCTTTGTACAACTCCAGCTCCGGTCCTTCCGCTTTTATTTTCTCCAGGATCGGCAGATACTCCTTCGTCCGGCTGGCCATCAGGTCCACTCCCTCGCGAATGCTGTCCTGATGTTCCAATCCAACCTGAATAATGTCTGCGGCGTCGTCTACGCAACCAATATACGAGTTCATCAGGTAGTTCAGCATCTCCGTGTGCTTATTAGGTGAAGGGTGTTCCAACTCGTACTGAAACTTTTTCAATCGGTCTTGCGCGAAATCCAAAAACAGTTTGATCCGTTCATTGGGCGTTTCCGCATCTCGAATCTTGTCCGCTTCGACGCCCGAAAGATAGTCCTTCTCCGGCCGTTGCGCGAAGACCGGTGGTGCACACGCAAAAGCCAGCAAGGACAGCGCTGCAATCCAGATCGCCGGTTTTCGAGTCATCATGGGTTCTTCTCCGGAGGGGGTGGCATTGGCCCCATATCCTTGGTGTGTCGCGGAAACAAGAGTTGAATCAGCTTGTCGTCGATGCTTAGCAAGTCCTGTCTCACGAGTTGCAGCGGCGGTTGCACTTCGAGCGGCACGATGTTCAGCACCTCGTCAACCTCCCTCAGCGCTCGTCGGGTCTGCAGTTCCAAACGCCGGTAAGCCTCGCTGTGCTTCTCCGCATCGGGCTCCTGTTTCATAAGAAGGTCAAAACAGCTGCGCACGTTGTCCCGGTATTTCTCAAAAGTCAGCCCAACCGTGCTGTAATCGTCCGTTTTCGCCGCGTTTGCAGCCACGGCGAATTGCGCTGCACCTAGCTTATCCAGGATTTTCACCTTGCTGCCTGCATGCGTTTCCTTGTCGAAACGCTCCTGTAAATCCTGCAGCCGCTCTACCGCCGCCAGCGGTACGCACACCATCAACAAAAGCAAGAACGCGCATGTGCCGAGGAATCCCCGCCCGGCTCTCCCATTACTTCTTTTTTTGCATTGTCTTTTCGAGAACATGAATTCGCTCAGTGGCCTGCCACACTTGGTCGGGATTCCGGTTCTGATCGAGTTCCAGAAATTTTCGGTAAGCCTCGAGGGCGGATTGTACCTGGTTCAGTTTATCGTAACAGAGCGCCCGGATGAACCATGCTCCCGCGCCCGGCACCTCCTGCTTGTCAATCAGATCCATCGCCGTCAAAGCTGCCGGATAATTCCCTGCCAGATAGTACGTGGAGCTGAGATCTTTCCAGTAGATAAGGTTGTTGCGGTCCAGGTTCAGCGCTGCCCTCAGTTCCTGCTCCGCGCTCGCATAGTCCCTTTTGTCCATGTACAGCCGCCCCAGGCCTCCGTGCAATTGCGCATCGTTGGGAGCCAGTTGAATGGCTTGCTGCAATACGGCAATCGCTTCGTCGGTCTTTTTTTGTCCGACCAGGATGTCCGTGCGCAGCTTCAGCGTTTCCAGGCTGGGAGGATTCACCTTGGGCAATTTGTCCAGCTCGGCAAGCGCCGCATCGTAGTTCTTCTGCTCCAGCAACGAATGAATCACGTGCTGTTCCGCGGCGGCATCGCTGGGCTGCACCGCCAGATAATTTCGGTACGCCTCCGCCGTTTCGGGCTTTCTCTGCAGCTCCAGACTCTGTGCTAACCCCTGCAGAGCTGCGGGCAATTTTGGCTCAATTTCCAACGCCTGGCGGAATTTCGCTTCGGCCTCAGCAGCTTTCCCCAGCCGCAGCGTCACTCCGCCGAGGTGCGTCATAGCCTCAGCATCCTTCGGGTCGAGATGCGTAACTCCTTCAAACGACTGCGCCGCTCCCGCGAGATCCCCGGAGCGCTCTTGCGCGATGCCCAGCAAATATCGCGGCCGGCTCTGCGAAGGCCGCAGCTCTACCGCCTTGCTCAACGGCCCGATCGCCGCCTTCGGGTCTGCATTCAGTAGTAGAATCCCCAGGTTCAACTGTGCCTCGGCCATTTTGGGGTCCAGCGCAATGCATCGCTCGTATTCCGCCCGCGCTTCCGTCGGACGCTTCAGTGCTGTGTACGCATAGGCAAGCTGGAAGTGCGCGTAGGCCACATCTGGCTGCTCGGCCAGGAATTTCTGTAGCGGCGGGATCGCGGCTTCGTAGTCATTCTTGTCCATCGCCGCTTGTGCTTCTTCCAGTAAATCGTTCAGCGGGTTCTTCAACTTTTGCGTTTTGCCCTGCGCAGTCTGTGCCTGTTGCCATCGCTCGTGCGGCGATTCTGCTCTCAACGCAAAATCGGCTCGCACCACCAGCGATAACAGGCCGACAGCGATGGCACCTGATGCTATGGTGAGCTCTTGCGATTTAGAACCACGCCCCATCATGGCTCCGTTCTTAGGCCATTCGCTCCGTATGGCGTTCCCTTCGGGGCCTCTGCAGATTTGGATGCGCCATTGCCCAGCCGCTTTGCATAGCCGTTTCCATTCGCCAGCACGCGTGCCAGATATTTCCCCGTGTGCGATTGTGTGTTGCGCGCCACTTGTTCCGGCGTTCCCGTGGCAATGATCTTGCCCCCCTGATCGCCGCCTTCAGGCCCCATATCGATCAGCCAGTCAGCCGACTTGATGACGTCCAGATTGTGCTCGATCACCAGCAGCGAACCGCCAGACTCCAGCAATTTGCGGAACGCCGCGAGCAGCTTGGCAATGTCGTCAAAATGCAGCCCCGTTGTTGGTTCGTCGAGAATATAAAGGATGCCGCGATTTTCCGTGCGCGTAAGGTGCGACGCCAGCTTCAAGCGTTGCGCCTCGCCGCCCGACAGCGTCGTCGCCGATTGTCCCAGTCGCAAGTATCCCAATCCGATCTCGTTCAAAATCCTGAGCTTCGACACTACCTTCGGCACGTTCACAAAGAACGCAAGCGCCTCCCGCACCGTCATTTCCAGCACGTCGTGAATGTTTTTTCCGTGGTAGCGCACGTCCAGCACGCCGCTCTTGAATCGCTGCCCTCGGCACTCCTCGCAAACCAGTTCCACGTCCGCAAGGAACTGCATCTCCACCGTGACTGTTCCGTCGCCCTGGCATGTTTCGCAGCGTCCTCCCGGCACGTTGAACGAAAAATGTCCCGCGGAGTACCCGCGCCTCTTCGCGTCCGGGGTGTCAGCAAAAACTTCCCGAATCGCGTCGAAGGCCTTCAGATATGTGGCTGGATTCGACCGCGGCGTTCGCCCGATTGGCGATTGGTCCACAATCACCAGGTCCGTGATGTGCTCGTCACCTTCCAGCCGGTCGCAGAATTCCTTGATGCTTGCGCCAGTCCTCTTGGCTGCCAAGGCGCGATACAAAACATTGTGCACCAGTGTCGATTTGCCTGAGCCGCTGACTCCCGTAACCACCGTCAACATCCCCAGCGGCAAGATCAGGTCCACATTTTGCAGGTTGTGCAACGTGGCCCCGCCAAGCTTCAGGAATTTCCCTGCCGGCTTGTGCCGGGTTGCCGGAACCGGAATCTTCAATTCGCCGCTCAGGTAGCGGCCCGTGACCGATTTCGGATCCTTCAGAATTTCCGCGTAGGTCCCCGCAAACAACAACTTCCCCCCAAGCTCCCCGGCTCCGGGCCCGAGATCCAGAATCCGGTCGGCGCTCTCAATCGTGTCTGGATCATGTTCCACCACCAGCACTGTATTTCCCAGGTCACGCAGCGATCTCAAAATCTCGATCAAGCGGTGCGTGTCGCGCGGGTGCAGCCCAATCGAAGGCTCATCCAGCACATACAGCGCACCAACCAGATGCGATCCCAGCGAAGTAGCCAGCTGAATCCGTTGCGACTCTCCACCTGACAGCGTTGACGTCAAACGGTCCAGCGTCAGGTAGTCCAGTCCCACTTCATCCAGGAATTGCAGCCGCGAGCGAATCTCCTCCAGTATCTTGTCCGCAATCTTGGCCTGCGACTCCGTGAGCTGTAAATCCCCGAAGAACGCCCGCGCCTGTTTCACCGTCAGCTTGCACAAATCCGTGATGGATTTGCCGGTGATGCGCACCGCGCGCGCTTCCGCTCTCAGTCTCGTCCCAGCGCATTCCGGACAAGTCGCGTACCCACGGTAGCGGCTCAGAAATACCCGCACATGCAGCTTGTATTTCTTGCGCTCCAGCCAATTGAAAAAACCTTTTACTCCCTCGTAGTCATTCTCCGGGTCGCCTTCCAGAATCAGCCGTCGTTGCTCGGCGGTAAGTTGCCTCCACGGCACATTTGTAGGTATGTTGCGGGTCTTAGCAAACTTGCGCGCTTCCTGCATCAGCACGCGATAGCGCGGCTTGGTCCACGGCTCAATAGCGCCGTCATCCAGCGATTTGCTTGGATCAGGCACCACCAGGTTCAAGTCGAAATCAATGGTATTGCCGAACCCCTGGCACCGCGGGCACGCCCCATACGGATTATTGAACGAGAACAGTCGCGGCTCCGGCTCCTGGTACAACGTTCCATCATTCTTGCACTCAAATCTTTCGTTGAACGTCAGCCGCTCGGCCGCGTTTCCGGCATCATCCCCGATGAATTCCAGAATCGCTTCCCCGCCGCCTTCCCGATAGCAAATTTCAATGGAATCCACCAGCCTCGATCTCGCTTCTGTATTCACCGACAGCCGGTCGACCAGCACATACACCGGCTTCGCGAAATTTACATCCAGCAGCGTTTCCGGCGAGGAAAATTCATGCACCCGTCCGTCCTGAAACAGCCGGTTGAACCCGCGTTTCTGCAGTTCCAGCAGCGTCAGCCGCAGCGCCTCTGCTGCAGGCCCGGCTTTCTTTTTCGAGGTGCGTTTCCCGGTCGCCGCTGGCTCCGCGCTCGCTACATGCAACAAGTACATCACATAGAACCTGCGTCCCGGCGCAAGCGCCAGCACCTTGTTTGCGATATCTTCTGGCGAGTCCCTGCGCACTTCGCTTCCGCACTTGATGCAAAACGTCTGCCCGCATCGCGCAAACAGCAGCCGCAGGTAGTCGTAGATTTCCGTGGAAGTCGCCACCGTCGACCGCGGATTTCGCGTGGAGTTCTTTTGCCGGATCGCCACCGCTGGCGCGATTCCGGAGATTTCGTCCACATCCGGCTTTTCCATCCGCTCCAGAAACTGCCGCGCGTATGCCGAAAGCGACTCCACGTACCTCCGTTGCCCCTCGGCATACACGGTGTCAAACGCCAGCGACGATTTCCCGGATCCGCTTACCCCGGTTACCACCGTCATCGCGTTATGTGGGATTTCTACCGTGACGTTCTTCAGGTTATGGACGCGCGCTCCGCGCACCAGTAGCACTTCTTGTTCTTGCACAATCGGATGCGTCGTTTCGCTTGTGGCCAAAGGGAAGCTCAGTCAGCGCGCTTTTCGCACACTGCCTAAACCTCAAATTATACGTCTCCTCTTGCACTCGGGCAAACTCGTCCGTTCACGTCAAATCTTGGCATTGCAAACCGCGGAAACAAAGAAGCGTCAGTTACTTGCCTGGACCGCCACTGCGGCAGCTGGAAGCAATCGGCAAGGAGCGTCCCCCACCGCAAATCAGCCTGCCCCTAAGGAGTAGTCGGCACCGGCGGCGCGGGTGCACTTTCCTGGCCGAGTCCTGGAACAGCTTATAGAAGAAACGCAAGAGCTGCCCGGAACGTGGAACTAAACAGAAGGGAGGATCTAGAAATCGTTATATTCGGGGAGGCAAAGGCCGGCAAGCGCTGTTCCCCTGAAACCCAGGGATTCAGCAAAGCTCCTATGCTTCACTTTCCTCTGTCAAGGTCTAGTAAGACGCCTATCGGGGGCAATATACGGCCATTGTGTCGAGGTTCTTCATCCTAGCTATTCTTGCTCCAGCTTGATCTGTCCAATCCCGCCCTCAACCGTCAACTGCAATGTCTGCGGCGATTTCCCGTACGCCGCGTTCACATATCTCTCATCCTCTTTCGTCAATCCATGCACGTCCACCGATCCCAACCCACCGTGCACCGTCGCCACCACACCAATATTTTTCGGCAATTTCACAACCGCTTGCCCAACTCCGCCCTGAATCGTCGCTTCCAAATCCTTCGCGCGTTCTCCGGTCAAATCCACATTCACCTGCCCGGCGCCAATATTCACTTCCAACCGCGTCAGATCGACCTTCGCCAATCGAAAATCTCCACGCCCCGCCCCCATATCAATCTTCAACTCCAATGGCGTGCTGTCGGTCACCTTCAGGTTCCAGGTATTGTCCGAATTCCCGATGTGCGTTCCTCCCCCGTTCTGCTCCACGCGCAAAGTCCCAACGCCGTCCTCCACGGTGTAGTCCACGTCCGGCGCCGACCACGAACCCGCATGAAAGAAGTCCCCGTTGAACAACTGCGGCGCCCCGCCCTCAATTCGCAATTCGCCCGCCGGCATCTGCACCGACATGCGAACCGCCTTCGCTCCCTGCAACTCCACCGTGCGCGACTCATGCGACCGAGTTGTATCCGCACTCAATTCGCGGGGGTAGTAGGAGTGGTCGTGATACAGCAGATAACCAATCAGCAACAGAAACAGCAGCGTTCCCACAGCTGTCCCAATCGGAAACGGCCGCAGTTCTCCCTGCGCCTGCACCTGATGTTGCCGCGTGCGATCCAGAATCATCCCGGCTCCAATCAGGATCAAAAACAAGGGCCAGTAGCGGAACAACACATGCCAGGGATGAAAGTTCGGCATCCAGCGCCACATCAGCATCAGTCCACCGAACCCGATCAGCAGCAGCGGGAATACCACCGACCCGCTTCCCACGCGTTCTCGTCGCTCAGACATGACAGACCCCTCCACTCTGTTCATACGCAAAAATCGTGAAAAAAGTTCACCCTTGCGCGTTTGCAGCGATACTAGGCCTCCACAGCCCCTGCGTCAAATTCCTCGGTGCACACTGGCTACTGCTCCTGGATGGTTTCGGGACCACTGCTCGAGATTTGGGCGCGAAAAACCCCCTACGTCATTCCGAACGGAGTGAGGAATCCCTCCCCTTCCTTCCCCGGCGTCTCTCCGACTGACCAGCTACTACGCCACGCTCACCCGCCCGCATGTGCTAAAGTTCGCAAAGTACGCTGGGACTTTCCCTATGACCGCGATTGACCGTGTAATCTGGGTCGTGCTCGACAGCGTCGGCATTGGCGCGCTCCCCGATGCCGCCGATTACGACGATACCGGCCGGACGACGCTTGGCCACATCGCTGAGTCACGCCCATTGCGTATCCCCACCCTCGTCGAACTCGGCCTCGCCAACATCGCCCCCCTGACGCATTTGAATCCAGCCGCCTCGCCCCGCGCCTCCTTCGGCAAGGGTGCAACTCGCTCGCCCGGCAAGGACACCACCACTGGCCACTGGGAAATGGCGGGCGTCTGGCTCGATCAGGCATTTCCCGTCTACAAGCACGGCTTTCCTCCCGAGATCATCACGGTATTCGAGACGCACATCGGTCGCAAAACCCTCGGCAATAAGCCCGCCTCGGGAACCGAAATCCTCAAAGAGCTTGGCGAAGAACATGTGCGCACCGGCAAACCCATCGTGTACACCTCCGGCGACAGCGTTTTCCAGATTGCCGCGCATGAAGACGTCATTCCTGTCCCCGAGCTCTATCGCATGTGTGAAATTGCCCGAAAATTACTCGATGGCAAGCACCGCGTTGGCCGCGTCATCGCCCGACCCTTCACCGGCGCGCCAGGAAACTTTGCGCGCACTCCGCGCCGCCACGACTACGCCGTGGACCCGCCTAAGCCCATGCTGCTCGACGTCCTGCAGCAGCGCAACATTCCGGTTTTCGGCATCGGCAAAATTCATGACATCTACAATTCCCGTGGGGTCAGCGACTACGTCACCACAAAATCCAATTCCGATGGCATGGACAAGCTCACCCTTGCCACCCGCGAGCGCCCTACCGGCTTGATCTTCATCAACCTCGTCGATTTCGACATGCTCTTTGGCCACCGCAAGGACGTGGAAGGATTTGCCCGCTCCCTGGAGGAATTCGATGCCGGCCTCGCCGCCTATCTGCCACGGCTGAGCGCACACGACCTGCTGATCATCACCGCCGACCACGGTTGCGATCCAGATCCGCGCTGGGAAACCACCGACCACTCCCGCGAGTACGTCCCCATTCTCGCCTTCACCCCGTCCCACAGTCCGGGCTCAAATCTCGGCGTCCGCGACACCCTCGCCGACATGGGCCAGACCATCGCTGAAATCTTCGGCGCCGCCATCCCTCACGGCACCAGTTTTCTCAGTTCCCTCTGTTAGATCTTCGCCCAAACAAAAACGGGCACCAACCGCGGTGCCCGTCGCAAAACTCTGACAAGTTCGTCGTGCCTCGTTACTTCATTAGTCCCTTACTTCTCTATTTCTATTTCCCAGTTGCCGCAGCGGCCCGCGCCGGCCCGGGCGCATAGTACCCATTGCGCGTCCGTGCCACCAGCTTGCCTTTGCCGTGCGGTGGAATGACATCCACGTGCACGCTGCGGAATGTTCCGTCCTTCGTCGCATTTGACGGGTAATAACCCAGCGTGTACTGGTGCCGGATATCGTGCGCCACTTGCTCGCAAATCGAGTGCACGTCTTCCACGTTCTCCGGGAAATAAGCCAGCCCGCCCGACGCCAGCGCAATCTCCGTCAGCGCTTTCTTCGCGTTCTTCGCGCTTCTCTTGCTCTCCTGGCTCAGCAGCCCGATGGTATAAATCACCGTGTCGGTCTTCTGGATCTCGCGAATGGTTTTTTCCAACGAGTTTCGGCTGGTGTTGTCTTCGCCATCGGTCACGATCAGCAGCACCTTCTTTTCTTTCTTCCCTTTTTTCAGGTGATCGATGGAACCGATGATGGCATCATACAACGCCGTGCTTCCTCGTGCGTCAATGCGCTCCAAAGCTTCTTTTAACTCCGGGATGCTGTTGCTGAAGTCCTTATCCAGGTCCAGGTAGAAATCGTCGTTGAAGTTGACGACGAACGCCTCATCTTGAGGGTTGCTGTTCTGCACCAGCGTAAGTGCCGCTTCATTCACACGCGGCCGCTTATCCCGCATGCTTCCGCTGTTGTCGATTACCAGCCCCATGCTTACCGGGATGTCTTCCCGCTTGAAGACCGAGAGCTTCTGCTCCACCTTATCTTCGTAAACCCGAAAATTATCCTGCGCCAATCCTTCCACGAATTTCCCGCGGTCATCCTGCACCGTCGTGTGCAAAACCACCAGGTTCACATCCACCTTGATGTGACTTCCAGACTGCGTATTCCCGGTGCCCTGCTGATCTGGAGGCGGCGGTGGCGGCGCATTCTGCACCGGGATCTGCGCAAATAGCGCGCCCGCACCCAGAACCATCTGAAGCAGGAAAGTAGCGAACAGGGACACAGCCTTGCGCACTGCGCACCGCAACTCAGTGCGCGGGCGCGTAGTAGCCGGTTTTCGAGTAAACCGTAAGGGGCGGCAGTCCTTTGGGCGCGCGCAGCTTGACCTTGATCTTTCGCCAGCGGGCGTCGTGTGTGTGATTGCTTGGTCGGTATCCCAGAACATATTGGTTACGCAGCTCCATGCCGATCTTGGACGCAATGTCCGGTAGATCATTTAGATGCTCGACGGCAAACACGCGGCCACCCGTCAATTCCGTGATATCCGCGAGCAACGACGGCCCGTTGAGCTCCTCCATCGTTCGATTGCGATACCCGAGCGGGTCAAATAGGCCGATGGCATAGAGCTGGGTATCGGCTTCCTTCACCAACCGCTTGATATCGTTTTCGTTGTACCTGCTATGATTATCTCCTCCATCGGAAAGAATGAGCAAGGCACGTTTGGCGTTATGTGCACCCCGCATCTGGCTCAATCCTAAATAGATAGCGTCCAATAGAGCGGTCCGGCCCTTCGGCGCGGTCAGCATCATCCGGCTTTGCAGGTCTTCTACGCTATTCGTAAACGTGCTGGTCAGTTCCGCCCGCTCGTTAAAACTCACCAGGAAGAATTCATCCTGCGGATTCGCCGTCTTAAAAAACTGCAGCGCCGCTTCCCTGGCCTTGTCCACCTTGTTGGACATGCTTCCACTGAAGTCAAAAATCACCCCAATCGATATCGGCACATCCTCTGAGGAGAACGACACGATTTCCTGTTCAGTCCCGTCCTCTGACACCCGGAAGTTGTCTTGCTCGAGGCCCGTCACCAGCCGGTTGTACGGGTCCGTCACTGTCACGTTCACCAGCGCCAGATCCACATCCGTCCGGATTACTTTGCCTGGTACGATCTTTACCGCCGGTGTGTCGTGTGCCGTATCGACAAGCTTTGGCGGCGGCGGAGCTCCTGCATTCGTGGGCTCATTGGCGGGGTCCTGCGCAGCCAGCAGAATTGGGAGGGCTAACAGCATCAGGCAGACAACCACGCGGAAAGACACCAGACCGGGTAACACGCGAATTCCTGAACAATCGCGTTTCACAGCGCCCCCATCACTCCCGGGTTCCCCGAGAGGGCCGCGCGGAGCCTACATCATAGCACCCGCTTTCGGGAAGGCAAGCTCCCTCTTCGACCCTCTTCGATTGTTTCTGCACCGGCTCAGCCAGGCAATCCGCTCTTTGCTGTATGTGCTAGCATCGCCTCAGGACAACCCGGAACGAGGTTCTTTTTATGAGCGAT
Source organism: Candidatus Acidiferrales bacterium (assembly GCA_963804635.1). Classification (GTDB taxonomy): domain Bacteria; phylum Acidobacteriota; class Terriglobia; order Acidiferrales; family UBA7541; genus Acidiferrum. The sequence continues at coordinate 197,967 of CAWDRK010000029.1, read as the reverse complement.
CCACAAGTCGTTGTCGTGATTCCTTCGCGCTATGCAGCCACGCGCCTGCCGGGCAAACCCTTGGTAATGCTCGCAGGCAAGCCCATGGTGCAGCGCGTCTACGAACAAGCCAAGCTCGCGCAGACGGTCCATAGGGTTCTCGTCGCCACTGACGATCAACGCATTGTTGACGCCGTGCAAGCCTTTGGCGGGGAAGCTCGCATGACCCGCTCCGACCATCGCACCGGAACCGAGCGCATCGCCGAAGTCGCGGCGCATGAACCGGGCGATGTCTTCGTCAACGTTCAGGGCGATGAACCTCTCATCGATCCCGTCGCCATTGATACCGCGGTCGCAGCGCTCCTCGAGGATCCCCCGGCTCAGATCGCCACCGTCGCCACTCCGATTCGTCACGTCCCTGACATCATGGATCCCAATGTCGTCAAGACCGTTCTCGATTTCGACTCCAATGCCCTTTACTTTTCCCGCGCGCCTATCCCTTGGGTGCGCGACACCCAGCAAAAAGTCCATGTGAAGTACTGGAAGCACCTTGGGCTATACGTCTTCCAACGCGATGCCCTGCTCGAGTACCCCACTCTTCCCCAGGGTGAACTGGAGAAAATCGAGCAACTTGAACAGCTTCGTTGGCTGGAAAATGGCTGGAGGATTCGCGTATCCGAGGTAGAACATGACGCCGCTAGCGTCGATGTTCCCGAAGATGTAACCCGCGTCGAGAAACTTCTTCAGAAATAAAGAGCGGTCCTGCCGCCGGGCTCTGTAGAGGCGGCTTTACGCCGCCAGCATTTTGTCATCCCGAGCGAAGCGAGGGATCTCTCCTTTCTTCGCTTCCCGTCGGTGCCCTATGGCGTCTGCTGCGTCACAACTCCGGAAACCACCCTGCTGCTATCCGTGCTCACGATGAACATGGTACTGGAATTCGCCACATACCCCTGAAAATCAAATGTTGTCGAAGACGACCCTCCGGTCACCACTTGCAGAGTGTTCCTGCTCGTTCCATCTCCCGAAATCTTCAGGTTCCCCGTAAGCGCAATGTCACTCAGAAACGTGCTGTTGCTCAATCCCAGTTCCGTATAGTCCGCCACTCCGCTGATGTTATTGCTCGAGGCATTCGACAATACATATTGCCCCACCAGGTCTTCTTGGAACGGAATCGACGTGGTCACACCCAATTGCGAGCCATCCCAGCTCAACGCGTAGTTCCCCGCAAGGCTCGCGTTTGTAAATGGCGCGCCGCTCTGCGCCAGCATCGGGCCAACGGTGATCAGTCCGGGACTGATGTCCTGCACTACTCCTTGCGTCGGCGAAATCAGGTAAAACACGTTGCTGAACGTGCCCAGCCCAGAATCCTTGAACGTAAACGTGCCGCGCCCGCTCCCCGCATGTGCCGTGTCGATTGCATACGTCGCGTTCGATAGGTTCGTTCCCGGAGCGATGTTGTTGATGCTCCCATTGTTGTTATCATCCAAAGAAACTGCGCTTATCCCCCCTTGCCCGTCCGCCGTGAAACGCGCCGCTCGCGCCAGCGCTCCTGCCGTGCCCAGTACCGATGAGCCGCCCACCAGGTACACAAAGCTTCCGGTAAAACCCGCATTCGCCGTCGGAATCGTTCCGGATTGCTGCAACGCGCTCCCCTGCGAACCACCCAACGTATCCTCTTCCAACAGAAGCACTGTCCCGCTATTGACGATGTAAAACGCGAACGTGTGCCCATTGAACACCATCGTGCCACGCCCAAAATTCGCCCCATTCCCATTCGTCAAATCCATTTGATACGTTCCCGGCGTCAGCGTGATCGCTCCCGAAGCGGTGTCAGTGTTTCCGTCCTTCACATCAATGGTGCCGCTGGTGATATTTCCGTTTCCGTCTGCGGCCACCTGCCCGATCGTCGTAATGGGCGCCACCGTATTGGTTGCAGAAAATGAAACACCCGACAAATCGAAAACGTAATTTCCACTTACCGCCGCCGCAGTGAAGTTCGCTGGCGTTTGCAGATTGAATCCTCCTCGCGACGCCGCACTCAAATCCGTTTGTAGCAGTTCGCCCTGGCTGGTGGAGTTCATGATGAAATTCAGCTGCAATCCTCCTCCATTTGGGTTTTGCAGGATCATTACGCCGCGCCCATTCGCCTGAATTTCGTACGTGCCTCCGGTAAACGCAATGGTCGACGCTGTCGGCGTAGCTCCCAGATCGACCACATCCTCGAACGCCGCCGTGATCTTCCCGTTCCCATCGGCTGCAAAGCTTCCGGCGCGCGCCAGATACGCTCCACTCAAGTCCAGTCCGCTCATTGAAAACCCATATTGTCCTTTCAGGCTGGCGACAGAAAAGCCCCCAGTGGGAGGCGGCGGCGTCTTCCCGGATCCGCCACAACCGCTCAGGATCATCGCGCCACCGATTGTCGACAACGCGAGCAGGCGCTTCATCGCGCACCTCCCGGCGCGCTCGGCTTGGCCGCATCCTCCGACGCCGCCGGCGAAAGCGGCAAGCCGCCTGCCGTTCGCACCACCACCGCTTGCGTTCCTTTCTGCACAATACGCGCCACGAATTGCTTTTCGTTTCCCAGCGCCACCTCTTCACCGATGATTCGGAGCGTGTCTCCGCTCTCGATGGCCAAATGCTTTGCTTCTAATAGTCGCGCGTTGCCCAGGTGCACATCGACGGTGCCGGACGGCGTTTGCAACGTCACATGCGGCCCTAGCGGCGCCACGACAGCAGGCGCGCTGCAACTGATCACTTTACCGACCAGCGTCACCTCGCGGCGCATGTCGTAGGTCCGCGGTTGCTCCGTCGCCGCAGCCGTTTTTTCCTGGCCTCTCATGGGGCTCGCGCTGCTTCCTGCCATGTGTGCGGCTACCGCCAGCCAACCTGCCAGCCACCTTGCTTTCACGAATTCGCTTTGCCTCATGCCCTCACCGCCCCTCAACTTCGCGGGCCCATTTTTCCGATTGGACAATTGCACATCAATCGGGCCTTCGTCGCTCGAGCGAACGAAGCCCACACACAGAACATACCGCACTTCCTACCGCTCTCAAACCCGCGCCGCTCACCTACGTTGCATTCCATCCAGAAAAATCTCCGATTCTCCACGCGCAAGACTTTGCATTGACAGACTGCGACCTTCCGAACATAATTGTATGTACGTCAATCCTGCGGAGGTCTAACAAGCTCAAATCCGCTCCCGCGGAGGCGAGAACCCGGATGGCGCCAAAATATATTTTTGTTACTGGCGGTGTTGTTTCCTCTCTCGGTAAGGGCGTTGCTGCTTCCTCCATCGGTTGTCTCCTCGAAAGTCGTGGTTTCAAGATCACCATTCAAAAATGCGATCCGTACCTGAATGTCGATCCCGGCACCATGAGCCCCTACCAGCACGGCGAAGTTTTCGTTACCGAAGACGGAGCGGAAACTGACCTCGATCTTGGCCACTACGAACGCTTCACCCACGCCAAGCTCACGCGCGACAATAACTGGACCACCGGCCGTATCTACGAAACCATCCTTTCCAAGGAACGCCGCGGTGATTACCTCGGCAAAACTGTCCAGGTTATTCCCCACGTCACCGACGAAATCAAGCGCTGCATCAAACGCGTCTCTGAAGGTGTCGACGTCGTCATCGTCGAAATCGGCGGCACCGTCGGCGACATCGAATCCCTCCCCTTCCTCGAAGCCATTCGCCAGATGCGCCTCGAACTCGGCCCCGAAAATACCCTCTTCGTTCACGTTACCCTTGTCCCCTACATCGCCGCCGCCGGTGAACTCAAGACCAAGCCCACGCAGCACAGTGTCAAGGAAATGCTGGGCATCGGGATTCAGCCCGACATTCTTCTCTGCCGCAGCGATCGCCACATTTCGGTTGATCTCAAGCGCAAGATCGCCCTTTTCTGCAATATCAACGAATCTTGCGTCATCTCTATGGAAGATGTGAAAACCATCTACGAAGTCCCTGTGGAGCTCAGCAAGGAAGGCCTCGACGCGCAGATCACGCGCCTGCTCCGCCTCGAGGAGCGTCCCGCCAACATGCAGCCATGGCTGGACATGTTGCAGCGCCTGCATCATCCCAAAGGCGAAGTGCGCATCGGCATTGTCGGCAAGTATGTTCAGCTCGAAGACGCCTACAAGAGTTTGCGTGAAGCGCTTCTCCATGGCGGACTGGCCCACAATCACAAGACCGTCATCGACTGGATTGAATCTGAGGAAATTGACAGTCTGGAGACCGCTGGGAAAGTTCTCCGCGGCTACGATGGCATCCTGGTCCCCGGCGGATTCGGCAAGCGGGGCATTCAGGGCATGGTCCACACCATTCGCTACGCCCGCGAAAACAAGATCCCCTTCTTCGGAATCTGTCTGGGAATGCAATGCGCCACCATCGAATACGCCCGCGACCTCGCCGGCCTTAACCACGCAGACAGCACCGAGTTCGACCCGCAGACTCCTTATCGCGTCATTTACAAGCTTCGCGAACTCCTTGGCGTTGACGAAATGGGCGGCACCATGCGCCTTGGCGCTTGGCCCTGCCTCCTCGAACCCGGCTCCTGCGCCCACAAAGCCTATGGCAAAACCGAAATTAGCGAACGCCACCGCCACCGCTATGAATTTAATCGCGAATTTGAGAAGACTCTCGTCGCTGCTGGTCTAAGAATCACTGGCCGCACCCCGGACGAAAACTACGTTGAAATTGTGGAAGTGCCGGATCACCCCTGGTTTCTCGGCTGCCAATTTCATCCCGAATTCAAGTCCAAGCCTCTCGAGCCCCATCCGCTGTTCGCGGCGTTCATTGGCGCCTCCCTGGAGCACAAACTTGAGAAGGCGCGTCCCATCGCCGCAGCCGCGGTCGGCGAACCCCAGCCGCCAGCCCCAGTCTTTCGTGCCGCCCCCCAACCCTCCGCCTAGCGCTCTGTGGTAACCGCCCGTGTAGCGCCACTTTCCGAAGCGGGTGCCTTTTCTTCACTCCTCCATGCCGCGCTAGCTTTTCTGCTAGCCAGCGGTTTTTTCAGATCTTGGGCAAGGTCAGATGAATTTCTGAACATATTTCCGACTCAGGACGCTTCTTCCTGAAGAAGGAAACCACATGAGAAGGTTCATCATCACCGGCGCGCCGGGTGCAGGAAAGACAGCGATCATCCGTCAGTTAGAACTCGACGGGTTTAGCGTAGTCGAAGAGGCGGCTACTGACGTCATTGCCGCCGCGCAAGCCCAAGGAACGGCTCAATCCTGGATGCATCCCTCGTTTGTTGATGCAATCGCTAATCTGCAAAGGGATCGTCAGATTCGAGCGTCTTATCAACCAGATGAGGTTCAGTTTCACGACCGTTGCGCCGTGTGTACTGCGGCGTTGGCAGTCTACCTCGGGTACCCTTTTTCGCCGTTTCTTGCCAGGGAACTGGAGCGTGTCGAAAAAGAAGCAATCTACCAAAACCGAGCCTTCTTCATTCGCAACCTTGGCTTCATCACGCCTACCGAAGCGCGACGAATCAGCTTTGAGGAAACCGTGCGTTTTGAGAAAATTCACGAAGAGACTTACCGAGACTTCGGCTTCGAACTGGTCTCAGTCGAGCCAGGAAGTCTAGTGGAACGGGTCGCCATAATCAAAGCGGCAATTCGTTAGTCGGAGTGGACAATTCCTATCCATGCTATTGTGGTGGTTCGATCAAAATTCGGAGCTCTGGCAGTTGGTCGGGCGACTATTCTCACCGTGAACCAAACCGATTTCTCGGTGTATCGCATCGCCGGCAAGCGCCGATTCCGCATTCTGCATCTCGAACGCCCCTAGCTTGCTTGTGATATCTTCGTTCTGATCGATGACTGCCACTCGCGAAATCTCTCTCGGCCCTTTGCGCCTCGGCGCTGGCAATCCGCTCTTTCTCATTGCCGGTCCCTGCGTCATCGAATGCGAATCTCATGCCCGCACCATGGCCGAACGCATCGCCAGAATTGCCTCCGACGCTGGCATACCCTACATCTTTAAAGCCTCTTACGACAAAGCCAATCGCTCCTCGGTAAAAGCCTTTCGCGGCCCGGGATTGGCCGAAGGCCTGCGCATCCTCGGCAAGATCAAATCCGATCTGCGCCTCCCGATCCTCACCGACATCCACGACGCCTCCCAGGCCGCTCCCGCCGCCGAAGTCGCGGACATTCTGCAAGTCCCCGCTTTCCTCGCGCGCCAGACCGACCTCCTCCTTGCCGCCGCCAAAACCGGGCGCATCGTCAACGTGAAGAAAGCGCAATTCCTTTCTCCCTGGGACATGGGCAACGTCGCCGAAAAAATCGCTTCCTCCGGCAACGCCAAAATCATTCTCACCGAGCGCGGCGCAAGCTTCGGCTACAATAACCTCGTCGTCGACATGCGGGCATTTCCCGTCCTCGCCAAGTTCGGCTATCCCGTTGTCTACGATGTCACTCACTCCGTTCAACTTCCGGGTGGACAGGGCCACGCCAGTGGCGGCCAGCCTGAATTCATCGAACCACTCGCTCGCGCCGGCGTCGCCGCCGGCGTCGATGGCCTGTTCCTCGAAACACACGACAATCCTGCCGCTGCCCTCTCCGACGGTCCCAATGCCCTGCCCCTGGCGCAACTTCCCCAACTGCTCTCTCGCCTCAAGGAACTCTCCACTCTAGTTCGTCGCTGGAGTCCTTCGTGATTCCTGAATTCATCGTTTCCGTCAGATCCCGATCGTTGTTCGTCCGCCTCCTACGAATCATCAATCACGAATCACGAGTCACGAGACACGATTCACGGGTACATCCATGAGCCTCGACTCCGCACGTCGCGTCCTTCACATCGAGGCCCAAGCTCTCCACGACCTGCTCGCGCGCCTCGACTCTTCCTTCGACCGCGCCGTCGACCTGCTTTTCTCCTGCACCGGCCGCGTCGTCGTCACAGGTATGGGCAAGTCAGGCCTGGTTGGCCGCAAGATTTCTGCCACTTTCTCCAGCACCGGCACGCCTTCCTTTTTCCTTCACCCGGCCGAAGCGCTCCACGGCGATCTGGGTATGCTCGCTCGCGGTGACGCCCTGCTCGCCATTACCTACGGCGGCGAAACCCAGGAAATCCTGAATCTCCTCGAAACTCTCAAGCGTCTGGAAATGCCCATCGTCACCCTCACCGGCAATCCCAAATCCACTCTTGCCGGCGCAAGCGATATTGTTCTCGACGTCAGCGTCAAAGAAGAAGCTTGCTCCCTTAACCTCGCTCCCACTGCCAGCACCACCGTCGCGATGGCCTTGGGTGACGCCCTCGCCATTTCCCTTCTTGAGCGTCGCGGCTTCCAGCCCGACGATTTCGCCGCCCTCCATCCCGCTGGCCGCCTCGGCCACAAACTCCTCCGCGTCGAACACTTGATGCACTCCGGCGACGCCATGCCCCATGTATCTCCCGGTACGCCCATGCCCGCCACATTCCACGAAATGTCCGCCAAGAAGCTCGGCATGACCACGGTTCTCACCCCCGACGGCAAACTCGCCGGCATCCTCACCGATGGCGACCTCCGCCGCCTCATGGAAAAGCACGGCGGTGCCACGCTCTCTATGACTGCGGGCGACTGCATGGTGCGCACACCGCAAACCATCGCTCCGCAACTGCTTGCCAGCGAAGCGCTCAACCTCATGGAAAAGAAAAAAATCACTTCCGTGGTGGTTGTCGACCCTGGCTCGCAGAAAGTCGTCGGCGTCGTCCACCTCCACGACCTCTGGACCCTTGAACTCATTTAGTTCTGGACCAGATTTATAGCATTGCCCTCGCGAAGCACTTTCCGCGAGGGCAATGCTCTTTTACCTTAGTCTATTTCTTTACGGAACCAGGCTGTATTTCGCCGCTCGCGCCGCTTTCTTGATGAACTCCTCCCCTTCCGGTGTCGCGCGCGACGCCGCTTGTGCTTCCGCTGGCCAGTTGGCCCGGTCCGCCATCATCGCTTTCAGCCCCTCTAGGATTTCCGGATCACCGCCCGTGAAATCCTCGATCAGCTTTTTCCAGCGAGCCGCCAGTGCCCGCCCTTTCGGCCCCGCAGGGTCTTCACCCAACGACGCCTCGACATCCGCGTGAAATTCCGCCCATTCCTTGTTCGCCTTCTCCAGGAATTCGGCGGATAGCTCGTTCCTTCGGGCAGCCACTTTCAGCTTCGCCGCCGGACTAAAGTACTTTCCCTTCCATTCCATTTGTTTTTGCATTTCGATCTCCTGCACGATGAGTTGAAACAGTTTCCAGTCCGGCTCGTTCCGCGACTGGAGAGACCGCTGCGCGTTGCCGATCGCCCGAATCGCCCGGTCCAACTCGAGGCGCTTCTCAGCCAGCACATTTAATTGCCGCTGCAGCGCCCCGGCCAGGTTTGCTTCGGACTCCAACAACGCGCGGATCTGTTTCAGAGGGATGCCCAGAAACTTCAGTACCACGAGCTGTTCCAGCCTCGCGAAGTCTCGCATGCTGTAGAGCCGGTAGCCCGCCTCGGACCGCTGTTTCGGCCGCAACAGGCCCAGCCGGTCGTAATGATGCAGCGCCCGTACCGTCACTCCCGCCAGCTCTGCAAATTCCTTCGCGCGGTAAACATCCTTGGTTCCGGTTTTCACGGCTTCCTCCTCAAGCAGCTTCCAGCCTGACGTTACGTCAGGGTCAAGCCCATTCTTTATGACCCTCGCTGATTCCTGATATCTCATTATCCCTGCTAGAATTACAGATTCGCCACCACACGGAGGCCCCATTGTCTCGCACCCTCAAGATCTCACCGGCCCTAAAAAAGCGCGCCGCGCAAATCAAGATCATCCTCATGGATGTTGACGGCACCATGACCAACGGTAGCGTCACTCTGCTCTCCCAGCCCGACGGCAGCGCTCTGGAAATCAAGACGTTCGACGCCCACGACGGACAGGGTCTCACCCTCGCTCACACCGCCGGTCTGCGCACCGGTTGCATCACTGGCCGCGAAAGCCCTGCGCTTCTTCGCCGCGCCCACGAGATGAAAATGGATTTTGTGTACATGAAAATTGCCCTGAAAATGCCCGCCTACGAGGAAATCCTCAGGAAAGCCGGCGTCCCCGATTCCGCCGTCGCCTTCATTGGCGATGACCTTCCGGACATCCCTCTGATGCGCCGCGTAGGCCTGGCCGTCGCCGTAGGTGATGCCGTTCCCGAAGTAAAGAAAATCGCGCACTACACCACCAAAGCCCTTGCAGGCCGCGGCGCCGTCCGCGAAGCCATCGAGCTAATCCTCAAATCCAAAGGCATTTTCGAGGAGCTAATCGACAAAGCCCGTGCCTGAAGGAGACTCGATATCCGGGATCAGGAATCAGTTGTGAGTTGCCGATTACCACTACTCATCGACGGACATCGTGTTTTCACAGGTTCCTGATGCAGATATCCGATCTCTGATATCTCCCCCAGGCGTCGCGCTCGAAACGGCAACTGCTCGCCGCCTTCCGCGGTTCCTGATCTCTGTCCCTGACATCTGCTATCCCTCCTGCCCAATACTTGACTTAGCCCCTGGTCCGATACAGACTCTGCCCATTCATCGGAGGATTTCCCATGCGCACAAACTACGTGGCCGTGGTTGTCGCGGCTGTCGCCTATTGGATTCTGGGAGCGCTCTGGTACGGTGTGCTCTTCAACAAGCCTTGGATGGCCCTCGAGCACATAACCGTTGAGCAGGCTCAGAGCGTCAGCCCCGTCATTCCGTATATTGTTTCGTTTCTTCTGGAACTGTTGATCGCCTACTCCCTGGCGCAACTCTGCATCTGGCGCAATGCCAATACCGCCGGACGTGGCGCTTCCGTCGGCGTCCTTATGTGGATTGGCTTCATCGGCCCTATCTCTTTCATGAATTACATGTTCGAGATGCGCCCCAGAACCCTCTTCGCCATTAACGAATTTTATCCCCTCGCTGGCCTGGTGCTAATGGGCGCCATCATCGGTGGCTGGTCCAAGAAGGCCGCCTGACCTCGATCTTTAGTCCTGCCTAACCTGTAGCTCATCCCTTTAGCGATGAGGCTTTTCGCTCAACGCCGCCGCTCGCTCCGACTTGAACACTCCTCTTAGGTTTCCGTACGCTCTCAGGCGATAATGGTTGGCATTCCATTCCAGAGCGAGGACCACCTTCTTGATGCATCCATGGCATGATGTCTCTCCCGGCAAAGAATTACCGCGCGATTTTCAGGCTCTGATCGAAATTCCCCTGGGCGCCAATGTGAAATACGAACTCGACAAAACTACCGGCCTGCTCCGCGTCGACCGCATCATTCACTCCGCGGTCTTCTATCCTGCAAACTACGGCTTCATTCCCCAAACCTACGCGGAAGATAACGATCCCCTCGACGTCCTGGTCCTCTGCCAGGAACCGGTGCAACCTCTCGCGCTCATTAAGGCACGCGCCATCGGCGTGATGACCATGATCCAGCGACTATCTGGAAGCGCGCGACCTCCCGAGTCATCGCCTGCTCGTGCTGCGCCGCTTCTTCCAGGATTACAAGCAACTCGAGGGCAAGCAGGTTCAGGTTGAGGACATCAAGCCCGCCTACGCCGCTCTCGTCGTCATCGAAAAAGCTCTTGCGCGTTACCAACAACTCCGCGATAAACTGATTGCCGGGGAAGCTCACTAAAAGGAAAACGTTTGAACCCAATACTGAAATGGACAGTCATCGCCCTAGCCGCTCTTCTGGTGGGTGTCTACATCCTTTTCTGTTTCATGGCTGGCGGCCCCAAAGATGCCTTCTACATGGTCCGCTATGCTCTGCCCCACATGCATCGCGGCAACCTGAAAGTCGGCGACAACGCTCCTGACGCCCGCCTCGTCGCGCTCGATGGCTCTAGCAGCTTTCACATCCGCGAAAAAACCGCTGGCCGACCGCTGGTCCTGGTCTTTGGCAGTTTCACTTGACCGCCTTTTCGCCGCCAGGTTGGCGACGTCGTTCAACTCTATGACGACTACAAGGATCACGTCGATTTCCTCACCATCTACATTCGCGAAGCTCATCCCCTCGACGAGTGGCGCATGAAATCCAATGCTAAAGATAAGGACGACGTTTGCTACGTGCAGCCCAAGAATCTCAACGACCGCGTGGCCATTGCCAATGATTTCACCAAGCGCTTCAAGTATCCTGTGCCGTTCGGTATCGATGAAATGACCAACGCTGCCAACGACGCCTACGCCGCGTGGCCTGAGCGGCTCTACATCATCGATGAAAATGGCCAGATTTCCTACAAGGGCGGCAATGGCCCTTTCAAGTACGATCCCAAGGAAGTTCGCGCCTGGCTCGCCCAACGCTACGGCGAAGTGAAGCATCCCGAACCGCCCCCGGCCGAAAAGAAAAGCTAATCGCCCCTTCGATCTCGCACTAAATGGGGTTCGCTGTTTATTCCTGAATGTAGCGCTGGTCTTTTATGCCAGCCTCTCTGCGGTTCTTCGCTGCCGATGTAGCGGCCGCCTTCTGAGGCCGGCGCCCCCTTTGGGTTGGTCTCTCGGGTTGCAACCGCCGATTCCGCGCTAAACTCTCTTTCATTCACGTGCGCCCTTCAAACAAAATTCGCCCTTTCTCCGCGGCGTCAAAACGAGTTGGCCTGGCCCGCGCTCTCTCCAAACTCGGCTTCTGTTCGCGTTCCCAGGCGTTCGATCTGATTCGCCAGGGCAAGGTCACTCTAAACGGCACTCGTCCCACAAATCCCTCGACTCCCGTGCGTCTCGGCGTTGATCGCATCCAGGTCGAAGGTCGCCGCATCGCCGCGGCCGAAAAACTCTATCTCCTGCTCAACAAACCCCGCGGCATTGTCACCACCGTTTCCGACGAAAAAGGCCGTGACACCGTTTATTCGCTCTTGCCCAAAGATTTGCGCTGGCTTGCTCCCGTGGGACGACTCGACAAAGCCAGCGAGGGCCTGCTTCTGCTCACCAACGACTCCGAATGGGCTGCACGCATCACCGATCCCGCGACCCATCTCGACAAAACCTATCATGTCCAAATCAACGTGCTTGCGGGTCAGCCGCTGATCGATTGCTTACTTCGCGGCATGGAAACGGCGAAAGGCGAAACTCTTCGCGCCAAGCGCGCCAGTCTTCTACGCGCAGGCGAAAAGAATTCCTGGGTTGAATTGGTCTTGGACGAAGGCAAGAACCGCCAGATCCGCCGCATGTTCGACGCCCTCGGCATCGGAGTCCTTCGCCTAATTCGCGTTGCCATCGGCCCGCAACAGCTAGGCGCGTTGCCGAAGGGCGAGCATCGGCCTCTCCATCCCGACGAAAAAGCGCGCTTGGATGGCACCTTGTAGCTCAAGCCTTCGGGCCTCAAGGCTTTTTCAATCGCGGTCCATCCCTTACTTCGCGATCTGCAATTCGCTGGCCCCATACAACGGCGAGTCCTTCGGAATGGCCTCGCCCCAAATATAAAAATTGAACCAGTCCAGATTCGCCTGCAGCAACGCGCGTCGCGATTTCGGCTTGTTCACCCCATGGCCAAAACCGGTGTAAAGAATCAATCGCGCCGGCACTCCTTGATCCTGTAACCCGCGGTACAACTCAAAACTGTCCGGCACCGGCACGCGCTTGTCGTTGCTCCCCTGCTGGATCAGCGTCGGCGTCTTGGCTTGCTTGATGGTCGTAATTGGCGAAGTCTTCGCATACACTTCGGGATCGTCCCAGGGCGTTGCATGCAAATACTGGCGCGTAAATGGCGTGATGTCCGTGTTGACGTAATAGGTCATCCAGTCGCTGATTCCCGCACCCACCGAAATCGCCTTGAACCGGTCTGTGTGCGTGGTCAGAAACGCGGAGATATATCCGCCTTCCGACCAGCCCATCGCGCCCAACTTGTTCGGATCGGCAATCCCTTTCGCGATCATCGCATCCACTCCGCTCATCACATCCCACATATCCCCTACGCCCAGGTTGCGCACGTTCAGCGCGCGAAACTCCGCGCCGTATCCCGCGCTGCCTCGGTAATTCGGCTCCAACACCACTGCGCCCTTCGAAAGAAATACCTGCACCGGATACGCATAGCCATCCGGCGACAGAGTCGGCTCCGATGTTCCCGTCGGCCCTCCATGAATCACCACAAGCAAAGGATATTTTCGCGAGGCGTCATAATCCGCCGGCTTGTGCAGGATTCCTTCAATCGCCGCTCCGTCCTGGCTCTTCCACGACACCACTTCCACTGTGCCCAACTTCCAGTCCTTGACCTGCGCGCTGATATCGGTCAGCTTCCGCGGAGCAAACGGTTGCGTCGCCGACACATACAATTCCGTCATGTGTGTCGCGTCTTCTGTGATGAACGCGGCGATCCGGAAATCCCTAGTGAACGATCCATCTTCAATCAGCAGCGTGTCTGGCGATGTGATCCTCTGAATCTCCAGCGTTCCGGGGTTTACGCGAAACACGTGCGCATTGATTTTCTGCTCCGCCGCAAAATAGATTCCGTCCGGTCCCCAATCGATCGGCTGCGCATCCTCATCGAACTTGCCCGTCAGGTCGCGCACATCCGCCGCGTTCGTCGCGGGTTTCGCTAGCACCGCCGCCAGATCCACCACAGCGATATGTCCATTGGTGTAGTAGAAATATTGCTGACCTAGCGAGGTGCCAAAAGCCAGTTGCCTGCCATCCGGGGAAAACATCGGTGAACTATCGGGCCCGGGCAAGGCCACAATCTTCTTTACGGAATTATTCGAGTTCAGGTCCAGCAAATAGATATCTTCCTCGCCGCTGAACGCCAGTAACGGGTTCTTGGTCGCGCTGAACGCAATGCGCGCGGAATCCGGCGACCACGCAAAGGAATTGATGTTCAAGCTGGAATCGTTGGTGAGCTGCTTGGCCTTCGTTGGCAAAAGCTCCTTCGACGCGGCCGCCACGTCCACCAGCCACAGCTGGCTCTGCTGGTAATCCTTCTCGTACACGTCGTAGTCGCTGTATTTATCTTTGCGGTCTTTGCTGACCTTCGACTCCGGAGAGTTCGCCGTGAATGCAATCGATTTGCTGTCCTTCGACCACCGGAACCCGTCCACATCCGTTTCCGATTTCGTCAACTGCCACGCTTCTCCGCCTTCCGGAGAAATCAACCAGATCTGGCGATCCGCTTGTTTTTCGCCGCCCTCGCCCTCCTTGCCTTGCTCTTTTGCCTGTTCTTTCTTTTCTTCTGGCTTCTGCGGTTTTTCTTCCTTTTTCTCTTCCTTCTTTTCGATGGTCAGTGGCTCGATAGCCGCCGGTTCCCGTTCCGTCACGAACGCCAGCCACCGACCATCCGTCGACCATTCCTGCTGCCCAGCCGATTTTTTTCCGCGCGTCAGTTGGAAACTGGCGCCTGTTGCCACATTCACGATCCAGATCTGCGTCACGAACTCATTGTCCTTCCAGTTCGCTTGCCGCACTTGGTACGCCACGAATTTCCCGTCCGGTGAAATTCTTGCCGTATTGATCGTCTTCAGGCTCACCGTTTCATCCAACGTCGGCGTGTGTTTCGTCTGCGCACCAGCCAGCACCGGCCACAACAACAGGAAAAGAAGTCCTCGCGCAATCTTCATGAACACATCCTCCCGCAAATGAACAAGCTCAGAGTGTACATCCCGTCCGTCTGCAATCCGTTACGGAAGTTTCTCGCCGAAAGTTCCACTTGCCAAATAAAAACGGCTCCGACCCGCACGGATCGGAGCCGTCTGCCTGCTGTGGAAGAATTGCTCCGGCCAATCACCTCGTCCAATCAGAGCTCGCCCGAACCTCCGCGGCAAAGCTCATTCACCAATTCCCTATCGCACACTCCAGAGTTCCCGTAACCGGCGCGTCATTCACTTTCGGTCTATTGCTTTGCTGGGCGACTCTTCAATGATTGGGAGATTTGACGCGATCTGCAGTTCAATTAGCATCTGCACCTGATTGTCCAGTTGGAAGAATCACGCCACCAGCACCGTCGGCAGGACCCTCTTCATGGCCTCATAGTATTTCTTCCGCGTGCCGTTCGCGGTTCGTCGAGCGCCATCACTCGTTGCGCCAACTCATGGGCCTTCGCATCGTCCGTGGTCATAAAATTCTTGGCGTAGTCTTGGGTGATGGCCAGCTTCCGGTCGCCCAACTTCTTTTGTTCCCCGGCGTATTCGTCGTAAACCGGCCAGAAGGCAGCGGCCTGTTTTTCCAACTGCATTCCTTCTTTGATCACTTCCTGGCGCTTTGCCTGCACGTCTTCTCGCAACAGTTCCACATAAGCTTCGGTGTTCAATTCCTTGCTCTCCGCGGCATCCTGCACTTTTTTCCCTTGAGCCCACAATCCCGCCGTCGCCATCATCGCGGCCACCGTCGTCGCGCCCCATCGCATCATCATCCCAGCCTCCTATAATTCATTCGCATCCCGCATGGATGCTATTTTCCGCACAGATTAGGCTTGGAACTAGGTGAGAAGTCCTGCGGGTTCGACATATCTCTATTGCATAGTCTTCAAGATGTGAAGCATATAATGCCTCGCCTTGGTCTCCGCCTTCGTGCAAAAGAAGATTTGTTCGGCGCTGGAATTCGGGTCATGCACTAGAGATCACTGTCGACTGGAGCTGGGAGCACGGGAGGCATGAACACTCGGTGACGGTGAGCTTTTGTTACACGGATGGGCGCAGGAAGTAACATTTATTCCAGGCGATGGCCATGCGAAGCGTAAAAACTACAGTCGCGACGCCGGGGTCGCCGCCATCGATTATTTTTCTGCTATCCAACTAAACAATTCCTTCTTCCTATTCGCATTGGCGTTGACGCTCTCTTTCCGCCAATCTACCATGCAAATGGTATTGATTTTTTTGTAGAAGGTAGGTCCCAGCCCATGCGCATCCCCTCGGTCATGGTCTTGTGTGTCACGGCGATGCTCGCCAAGCCTGTCCTCTCTCAGAGTTTGCCACTGGAGCCGATCCATGTTGCTTCGGGGACCGTGCTGACGTTTCACCTGCAAGCTCGCTTGAATCCCGGCACCGGCAACGATGTCGACATCCTCCCTAGCGGCACCATCCTCCGCGTCAAGATTCTGGAGTCCATCGATTCGGCCGTGGACCGCGACGGCGCGGAATTTCGCGGCGTCGTTGTTTCCCCGGTCGTCTCCGGCAAGGTCACCGTCCTTCACGCTGACTCCGAAGTACGCGGCATATTTGCACTGTTGCGAAGCAGAAACCATCCCGAAGGTTTTCGTTACGAGCTTTTGATCACCGCCATCAGTGACCGCGGCAAGAACTACGATCTCACCGCCTCTTTGAATCCTTCCTTCCGCGAGTCCGCGGAACAGCCGTCGGCTGCCACCAACAGCGAGATGAAGGGTGCGCGCAAGGATACCGTTCCCGCCGCTACGAAATTGCCGGTGCCGCTGTCCAATTAGTCCAAAGCTAATTCAATTACCTCCTTCCCGCGAGTCGATCGATCTGATGTGCCTCAGCATTTTCCTGTAGGAAGAGTAGGAGTGAATCCGGAAGAGTTTTCCGGCTACAGTACCCGCGCTACAAAACTACCCATAGGTTTTCTCTCGTTCGCAAGCGTGCGATTCCAAAGGAAATAGCGAATCCCTTGCGCGCCGACTGCACAATGGCGCTCGTTATGCTCTAAGCAAAGTACCAGTCAAAAAACCTTTCAGGAGGCTTCACTAATGAAAAAGGAAATGAGAATTGTTTCTTCCGCTTTGGCCAGCTTGGCTCTCGCCGCTGCAACTTTCGCCGTTCCCGCCGCCAATGCCGCCAAGCAGAGTTCCGCTCAGTCACAGGAAGCCCAGACGCAGTCTGTATCCGGCAGGATCGCATCGGTTGAGAAGAGTTCCTTCACCCTGAACGTCGGATCCGGCTCCACCAATCCCGGAAATCAAATGCAACAGACTTCTCCGAAGACCATGACTTTCATGATCGACAAGAACACCACCGTTGATGGCAAACTGAAGGTCGGCGCTAATGCTGACGTGACCTACCGTGAAGATGCCGGCAGCAACATCGCGGTCAGCGTTCGCGTTTCCCAGTAACGCCTTTTTGAGGAAGCCTTAATTTGGGTTCTCCGATAATGGTCGCCCTCGGGGAACCCACCCCCTTTTGTGCTGTATCACCCTTCATTCAACAAGAAATACTGGAAGCAGTGTATCTGCTGGCTAGGCCTTGGCTCGTATTCTGAGGTGTGAATTCGCCCACCTCAGCTCGCGTGCAAATTGCGATTGACTCTTCCCACAGGGAACTGCGGCGCGTTACACGGCGTGTACGAAATTGCTTCCACTTCGCCACCTGGCGATCTCTGGAAGGTTGGCGCAGACTCACCGCCGGTATGGAAATCCACGAGCTCTGGACGCGGTTCAAATTCGAAGCGCACGCCAGCTCGAGCCTTTACAAACAGGATGTCGACTGGCGTGCGGTGGAAGCGCAGAAATCCTGGAAGCAGCCATTCAAGATTGTCGGTTTCGTGTTCATGGGGATCCTCAGCAAGTTGTCCCCTCCGCGCCGCGTCTACCTCTTGTTCAATTTGATCCTCGCAACTCTTTCTCTCGTTGGATTTTCCTTTTTGTTCCTCAGCAGAGAAATCGAGTTGCTCGTGGCGTTTCTGGGCATGGTCATTCTGTTAGTCATGGTGTTGGGCGACCATGTCACCATGAAGCGGGACATCGAGATCGCGCGTGAAATCCAACGTTGGCTGGTTCCCCGAGTGCCTCCCGAGGTTCCCGGAGTCGACATGGCCTTCGCCACCCGTCCCGCCAATACCGTCGCGGGAGATTATTACGACGCCTTTCGCCGCCCGGGCGACGGCCCGCTTTTAATCGCCGTCGCGGATGTAGCCGGCAAGAGCGTTCCCGCCGCGATGCTCATGGCCAATTTCCAGGCCAGTCTTCGTGCTCTCGCGGGCGCGCACAGTTCCCTTTCGGAGTTGGTCACGGACCTGAATCGCCTGGCCTGCCGCAACAACTTGAATGGCCGCCGCTTCACGACCGCGTTCCTCGCCGAACTGGATCCCTCCTTCGGCCAGCTCTCTTACTTATCCGCTGGCCATAATCCGCCGCTGCTGCTGCGGCTCGATGGTACCGTGGAGCGCCTCAAGTCAGAGTGCATCCCACTGGGCATTGAACTGAACGAAAAATATGACGCGGGTTCGACGTTTCTGCAGCCCGATGAGTTGCTGGTGATTTATACCGATGGCGTAACGGAAGCGCGCAACCAGCGGGGAGAGCAATTTGGCGAATCGCGTTTGCTCTCCTCTTTGCAAATGCGCAAGGGAGAACGCGCGTCCAGCACCCTGGCAGCCATCATGAAAAATCTGGACGACTTCGTGGGAACAGCCGTGCAGCACGACGACATAACCTGCCTGGTGGTCACGCGCAGAGCTTCTCCGATCGCCTGCCTTGAAATTGCTGGAGACGATTCTTGCACATAACGGAAACTATTTCAGGTAATCCAGCAGCGTGGGCAGGCTTAGAACCTTTGCCACCGCGTTAATGGTCGCCTGACTGGCAACTTGCGCCTGCGCGAAGTCTGTCGCCACGGTGGCCATGTCGGCGCCCGCCAATCCATTCTCCTGCGCGCTTAGGTTCAATTGCTCCTGGTTCAGAAAGGATTCGCTCTGATTGATCTAGTTCAACGCGTTTCCGTAAAACACACGCTGGCCGTCCACCTGCGTCAGCGCGGTCTGAATTTCCGTGACTGCCCCAGGAACGTTGTTGCCAGTTTGCAGCGAGGTATATAAATCCTGCAACGCGCCCATCACGCTTCCGCCAGCATTCTGGAAAATTTGGCTGCCCGGCAGGTTCGCGGTTATGGAATTTCCGTCCGATAGTTCCACCGACGTGCTTGCCGCGTTTCCCTGGTACGTCACCGTGTTCGTCCCTGCATTCAGCGTGAACGGCTGCGTATTTACTTGCGTCCCTCCGAAGAGATATGCGCCCTGGTAAGTAGAGTTGGCCAGGCCCACGGTCTGGCTCAGCAGGCCCTGCACTTCCTCGGCGATGGACTGGCGATCTGCAGCGCTCATCGTGCCATTCGCGCCTTCCGCGCCCAGACTAACCGCGCGTGTCAACACTTGAGTGACGTTTCCCAACGCCGAATCAGCAACCTGATAGCGCCCCTGCAGCGTGGTCAGGTTCTCTAAGTATTGCGCGTCTTGATTTGCCTGGTCGTGATTGCGCACCAGCGCCGCCGCCGCTGCCGGGTTGTCGGCAAGCTGGTTCACGCTTCGCCCGCTTCCCATTTTCGTCGTGGCGATGGATTGGTTTTGCTGGCTTTGCTGCATCGAAGCAAGCAGGTCAGGCAAGAGATCGGGGTTCAAACGAATGGCCATCGTTAACTCACCATGTTCAAAATAAATCAGCACGTTGCAGCAGAAAATCAGATCCATGCCCTCCATAAACAACATCCCCGGCTGTCGTCATTCAGGTTCAGCCGCGAAAACGTGATGTGCGCCCTAACTTCGTCGCGCACCTTCAGCTTGTTTCCCTCCGACGGGGCAAAGTACTTTCTCTTGAAAGCGTCCGTCGTGTTTCGCAGCGCGTAATCGCCGTAGATCCCGGCGCGCGCCGTTTCGATGGATCTGTCATTCAAATCCGTAGCCTGGATCTCGAAGTTCCAGCCCTTCAATAATTTCGCTTTCTCTTCCTCGAGGAACATCGCCAGCGTGTATGGCTCCTCGCCCATGGAGCAGCCCGCGCTCCAGATCTTCAGTTTCTTCAAGCCGATCTTGGTGCGTTCCGCCACAATTTCCGGCAGAATCACGTTGTGTAAGGCATTCAACTGCGGCTGGCTGCGGAACAGGCAGGTCTCGCCAATCGTGATTTCATTCAACAGTTCGCGGGTTTCCACGTCACGATATCCGGAACCTGTCAACAAATCCAGATACTCTCGCGGCCCGGCGGACTTTACCTTCTCCATTCTTCGCTTACACGCAGCTGTCAGCAGATACAGCTTCTCTTCGGAGTGATAGATCCCGCAGGTCTGATAGACCATGTCGCGAATCCGCAAATACACCGGATCCTGATGCTCCTCTTTTGGGTTCGCCGCCGTGCTGGCCTTGGGTGGTAGCGTTTCGACTGACATTGTTTATCTCATTCTCATTTCGATCGATCAGCTTTCTCTGACCCTGGCGCTGCTATTCCTTCGGCATTTCTTACTGTCTCGCGCGCCGCCCTTTGCGCCGGGAACTCTCGGCCCGTAAACAGACGCCCACTGGTCACCCGCCGGTCAATTTCCTTCGCCATGCTCGCCAGCGGATAAATCCCCTCGGCAAGTCCTGCGCCCGCCACCTGCCCTGGCATGCCCCAAACCACCGAACTGGCCTCGTCCTGCACGATCACTTGGCCGCCAAATTTCTTAATCGTTTGCGACCCTTTCACTCCATCTGATCCCATGCCGGTCAACACCACCGCCAGGGTGTTTACGCCGTAAAGGCGCGCCACCGAACGGAACAGCACGTCTACCGCCGGTCGGCACGAATTCTCGGGAGCCTCTTGCTGCAGGGCCAGTTTCGTAACTCCCTCCGTCCGCAAGACCGTCATATGGAAATCTCCGGGCGCAATCCAGGCCTCGCCCGGCTTCAGCACTGCTCCTTGCTCTCCCTCATGAATCTCAATCGCGCATTGCTTGTTCAGGCGTTCCGCCAGCAGTCTCGTAAACAGCGGCGGCATATGCTGCACGATCACGATGGGCACAGGAAACGCTTGCGGAATCGCCGGCAACATTCCGGCTAGCGCATTCGGTCCCCCGGTCGAGGTGCCTATTGCAACGATGTCGATCACCCCGGTCCGTCCAAGCCTGGCCACGCTGCTGGTCTTGGCCTCCGGACAGATCTGCGGCACCATCCCGGCCTTCAATTCGCTCCGTCTCAGGCACAGCCCCTTCACCTTGGACACTAGCTCCGTTTGAATGCGAAGCCGTGTTTGTTCCACGCTGCCGGTGTTGGATGGTTTCGCTACATAGTCGCTCGCTCCCAGCGCCAGCGCGTCCAGCGTGATCGCAGCTCCACGCTCGGTCAGCGTGCTGAACATGATCACCGGAAGCTTGGGGTACAGTTTCCGAATTTCCGCCAGTGTCTCCAGCCCAGACATTCCGGGCATCTCCACATCCAGCGTGATCAGGTCCGGTTTCAGTATGGGGATCTTCGACAGAGCGATACTTCCGTCCGCGGCGGTTCCGGCAATCTCGATCGTCGAATCCGCAGTCAGCGCTTCGCAGAGCACTCTCCGCACCACCACGGAATCGTCCACCACCAGCACTCGGATGCCAGGCATTCTCGCCTTTCCTGCCACTCTTCCCAAGGCTCCAACCTCGACAATTGGGCCCCATCCTACCTAGCAACTCGCGTACCAGCGCCATCTCCGATCATTCGTCTCGCCGTCCGCCCCCGCAGCGTCCTCTTTACGGTTTCATACGCGTCTTCCTGGCTGTTTTCTTTGTGTTTTCAGGATTTGCGTCGGAACCAGCACGTCGTCTTTATGATTCTCTGCCACGATCCGGACTCGCAGCTTTTCAACTCGGACACTTTTTCCATTTCGGAACGCTTGACGGGTGAAACGGTTTTGGGCGCCCCGTCCTTGCGCCGTTGTTTTATGCAAGGGTGGGTCTTGGGGTCCGCTCGGGATCAACCAGAGAATACCCTCGAACTCTTACCTTTAGTTTTTCAGCTGGGTCCGAGCATCGCGCCGCTCAGTCGTTGTCGTAGGAGGTATAAGCTTTCGGCATGAGCAGGCCTCTTGGCTCGGCTGGACACGCGCGTGGCGCAAGAACCAACGGTGCTTGCGGCGCTTGGCTGAAGTCGAAGCTGTCCAGCATATCGCTGGCGGCACGATCTCGGGCTGCCAGCGGCAGCAGATGATAGCGTGTCTCGATGAATTTCAGGATGGACGACTGTTCGTAAACCGTGTGCGAAACATATCCCCGCTTGGCAAACGGAGAAATAATCAGTAACGGCGCGCGTGGACCGAAACCGAGCCGGTCAACCTGTGGCGGCGGAACGTGATCGTAAAAACCGCCAAAATCGTCCCAAGTGATGAACACCACCGTCGATTGCCATTCTGGACCTTGCATCAACGCATTCAAAATACTTACGGTCCAGTTCTCGCCGGCGCAGGAACTCTCGGGCGGATGCTCGCCAGCGCCTCCGGGAGGCAGAATCCAACTCACTGCCGGAAGATTTCCGTGGGCCAGATCGATCAAAAATTGCGGATTGTCAGCGGTCCGTTTCTTCAGCAGCGGACCATTCACCAGGTGCCGGATCGTGCTCAGAATGCCGCCTCCCGACGCGTAGTATTTCCAGCTGATGCCGGCTTTCTCCAGTTCGTCCGGCAAGGTTTGGATGTCGAAGCACGGCGATTGCTGCGTTACGTTGCCGTTGTCATCCATCACTGGCACCGTCCCGGAGAGCGCCCCGGTGCAATCCGTCCCGGAAGTGGCGTTGTTTTCATTGTCGAATACTCCGGCAGATTGCGCGGCAACCGTAAAGAGGTGGTTCGGAAAGCTGGGCCCGTGAACGGAAGTGAAGTACCGGTCCGCCAGCGTGAAGCGGTGCGCATACGCCCAGTAGTTGGGAATATCCTTTTCCGCCAACTGGCTGTAAGCCTCCAGACTCCCACCGGTCGTCAAATCGAACTTGTCCATCTTGCCGCTGTCGCACGCTTGCATCGCGCAAGCCGAGCTATTACAGATATTTCCCTGATAGCAGTCGGGCGTCGGGCTCAGTGCTACGGTTTTTCCCGTCGAGGTAAGCCCGGTCGTGGCGCCATCGGCGTTTGGGAATCCGCCAAAGTAGTTATCGAATGAGCGGTTTTCTTTGATAATGAACACCGTATGCTGGATGGCAGTCGGGTCGTTCGCCGCATGGCTGGTAGTGGACACGTTGCACGTAACCAGCGGGATGCTCGCGCCAAACACTAAAACGACGGAGATTGCTGCTTTACGCAGGGTCGTAGCGGTCTCGGGACGCACCAATAGGGGTCTCACTCACTTTCATTCAGTTTTGGGGGACAGTTCAGCGCTCGCCAGAGCAATCGCGAAGGCAGCCCTGTGAGCGATTCCACCTGCGCCAATTGTACTCGGGCTTTGCGCAACGACGGTATTCCATGCTGATTATCATAGCGTATGAGTTACTACTCATCGCTCCGCGCACCGCCGCCATTTCCGGCGGGCGCCCGCTTGCCGTGCAGAGCTCTCTTCGGGTGCCCCATCCTTGCGCGTTCGTTTTAAGCAGGGGTTGGCCTTGGGGTTCGCTACTCCAAAAACAAATCAATCCGCGCTCACAGTCCTGGCTACTAGTCCGCTCCGTCGCTCCCACTACTGGAATTTCTCGATGACTTCCTTCGGAATCGGATGGCTCTTCGCTTTCGTCGGATCGCCGGGTGCGCGCACCGTCCACACGCGCTTTTCCAAACCTTCCACCGCCAGCGTCTCGCCGCGGAAGAGCCTGTGCTGCACGCTAAAACTGCTGGTGCCCCAATTCGTGACGCAAGACTCGACGCTGACAACATCCCCAAACGACGAGGTCACGAAAAAATTGCAGCTTGCCTGCACCAACGGAATACCGGCGATCTGGAAGCGCTTCAGCATTTCCGCCTTCGAGAATCCCAGCGCCTTATGAAACAGCGCATTGGTGCAGCCATCGAAATATTCAAAGTAACGCGGGAAAAACACAATTCCAAACGGGTCGCAGTCGCCCCACTCAATCAGAATCTCTTTTCGATGTGTCAGCATTTTCTATCTCGTTTCGCGTTGCCAATTGGCTCTGCCGAGTCTACCCCACTCTTCCCTTCCAAGGCATCGCATTTGCTCCTCTTGAGTGCGTTTACGGTAGACTGTGTTCGAGGGAAAACGATAATTCCATGACCATTGCTTATATTTGTGCCGCGATTCGCACGCCCATCGGTCGCTACGGAGGCTCGCTGGCCTCCGTCAGAGCCGATGACCTTGCGGCGATACCCATCAAAGCGCTCCTGGAACGCAACCCCACCATCGACTGGAACGCGCTCGACGACGTCATTTTCGGCTGTGCCAATCAAGCTGGCGAAGACAATCGCAATGTCGGCCGCATGGCGCTCCTGCTCGCCGGACTTCCCAAGGAAATTCCCGGTTCCACCGTGAATCGCCTCTGCGGATCAAGTATGGATGCGGTCGCCGTGGCCTCTCGGGCCATAAAGAGCGGCGAATTGGATCTCGTTATCGCCGGCGGCGTGGAAAGCATGTCGCGCGCCCCGTTTGTGATGGGCAAGGCGGACGCGGCATTCTCGCGCAGCATGAAAATAGAAGACACGACCATTGGCTGGCGATTCGTGAATCCCGCCATGAAGGCAAAATACGGTACCGACTCCATGCCGGAAACCGCGGAAATCGTCGCCGAAGAGTACAAAGTGTCACGCGCGGATCAGGATGCCTTTGCTTTCCGCAGCCAGCAACGCACCGCCGCAGCAGTGAAGGCTGGGCGTCTGGCGGAAGAGATCGTTGGCGTGCCCATCCCGCAAAAAAAAGGTGAACCGGTTCTGGTCACGGCGGACGAACATCCGCGGCCGGATACCACCATGGAAGCACTCGCCAAACTAAAGGGCATTGTAAAACCCGAAGGCACCGTAACCGCCGGGAACGCCTCTGGCGTGAACGATGGTTCCTGCGCGCTCTTGATTGCGTCGGAAGCCGCCGTCAAGAGATTTGGTCTCACGCCCAAAGCACGAATCATTGCCGCTGCTGCCGCGGGCGTTGCGCCTCGCATCATGGGAATGGGTCCGGTCCCGGCAACGGGCAAGGTGCTGGCCAAAGCGCAACTCGCGATTAACCAAATGGATGTGATCGAACTTAACGAGGCTTTTGCCTCACAAGGTCTCGCCGTTCTTCGGGAACTGGGGGTTCCCGACGACGCTCCGCACGTCAATCCCAACGGCGGCGCTATTGCCATCGGCCATCCCCTCGGCGCCAGCGGTGCGCGTCTCATAACCACAGCTCTCTATCAGTTGCAGCGCATCCGTGGACAGTATGCCCTGTGTACAATGTGCATCGGCGTGGGCCAAGGCATCGCCGTAATTATGGAACGCGTATGAAGGGTCTCCACCGCTGGAGAGATTCTGTGAGCATTCTGGATCCGTTGTTCCGCAGCGCGTCGCTGGATCAGGTTTTTTCCGATGCCGAGCGCGTGCAGGCCATCTTGCAGTTCGAGGCTGCCTTGGCCCGCGCCGAAGCTGCAGCCGGAATCATTCCTGAAGCCAGCGCCCGTGCCATCGCCGCAAAATGCCGTGCGGACAATTTCGACTTGAACCTCATAGCGCAAGACGCGGCGCAAGCTGGCAATCTGGCCATCCCCATCGTCAAAAAGCTCACCGAAGCTGTCGCCAAGGACGATAAGGACGCGGCGCGATTTGTTCATTGGGGAGCCACCAGCCAGGATGCCATCGACACGGGCGTCATGCTGCAACTTCGCCGCGCACTGGAATTGTTGGAACAGGATTTGCAGCGGCTCACCAGCACTCTCGTCAGCCTCGCGGAAAAACATCGCGCAACTCCCATGGTGGCGCGCACCTGGATGCAACAAGCGCTTCCCACCACGTTTGGATTTGTCGTTGCCGGATGGCTGGATGCCGTTCTCCGTCATCGTATTCGACTCGCGGAAATACGCCCGCGCGTTTTCACACTGCAGTTCGGCGGCGCCGTTGGTACGCTCGCCGCGCTTGGCAGCACTGGTCCCGCTGTTGCCAAAGCGCTTGCCGTTGAGCTCAAGCTGGAGCTGCCTCCGGCTCCCTGGCATGCCCATCGCGACCGCATCGCCGAAGTGGCAACCACACTTGGTCTGTGTATGGGGACGCTCGGAAAAATCGCCCGCGATATTTCTCTGCACACGCAAACGGAAGTGGCGGAACTGTTCGAGCCGGCCGGCGAAGGCCGCGGCGGCTCTTCCACGATGCCGCACAAGCGCAATCCGGTCACCTGTGCCGTCGTTCTGGCAGCCGCGCAACGTGTTCCCGGATTCCTCAGCACCTTGCTGGGCGCCATGGTACAGGAAGAAGAGCGCGGGCTCGGCGGCTGGCATGCCGAATGGGAAACGCTGCCCGAACTGGTCTGCCTTGTGGGCGGAGGTTTACACCACCTCGCGAAGATGTTGCCCGGACTGGAAGTCGACACGGCTCGCATGCGAGAGAATCTGGAAGTCACGCGCGGGCTCATTTTCGCGGAAGCCGTCAGCATGGCCCTGGGCGACCGCATGGGTAAAATGCCAGCCCACATGCTGGTGGAAGCCGCGTGCAAGAAAGCGCTCGCGGAAAAACGCCACCTCCAAGACGTTTTATCGCAGGAGCCCGGCTGGCACGGACACCTAGCTCCGGCGGATCTCGAGAGTCTCTTTGACGTGCGCAACTACCTGGGAAGCGCTGAAGAATTTACCACCCGCGTGCTCGGTCAGGCCGCGAACTTCGCTGCTCGCCGCTAGCCGGGAAAGGAGACCGCGATGCCCTTCGCCAAATTCGAGGACGTGCAGATTTACTACGAGTGGGACGGCCTGGAGCACGCTCCGATTCTCGTTTTCTGCAATTCGCTGGGCACTAATCTGCGTATGTGGGATCCGCAAATCGCGGACTTCTCGAAGCATTTCCGCGTGCTACGCTACGATTCGCGCGGCTTTGGCGCCTCCAGCGTTACGCCCGGGCCTTACTCGATGGCGCAGTTGAGCTGGGATCTGGTGCATCTCCTCGACGCTCTGGAGCTCGATTGCGCTCATTTCTGTGGCCTCTCGATGGGCGGAATGGTCGGAATGTTTCTTGGCAGCAATGCCCCAAAGCGATTTCACAACATTGTTCTCTGCAACACGGCCGCCAAATTTGGTACGCCAGAAACCTGGAACGCGCGCATCAGCGCCGTCCAGACCGGCGGCATGAAAGCGGTGGCTTCCACGGTAATCGAGCGCTGGCTGACTCCTGCCTATCGCGCAGCTCATCCAGTGGAGACGGCTTCCGCTGTGGCCATGCTGGAATCCGCCAATCCCGAGGGATATATCGCGAATTGTGCCGCCGTTCGCGACATGGACGTGCATGAAAAACTTGCCGCAGTGCAAGTTCCCGCGCTGGTGCTAGCCGGCTCATATGACCCGGTGGCAACCCCCGCGGACGGTCACTTTCTGGCCGAACGCATCCCTGGCGCTCGCTACGCCGAACTTCCCGCCGCTCATCTGTCCAATGTGGAAGCGCGCGACGACTTCAATCGCACGGTCTTGGAATATCTGGGAGCTTAAGGGAGACCCGCACGATGGATGAAAAAAAACGTCATGAAGAAGGCATGAAAATGCGCCGCGCGGTGCTGGGAGACGCCCATGTGGACCGCGTGATAGCAACGCAAAATGACTTCACCGCGGAATTCCAGGATCTGATCACACGCTACGCCTGGGGCGAAATCTGGACGCGCCCCGAACTCGATCGCAAGACACGCAGCTTAATTACAATCGCCATGATGGTGGCGCTGAACCGCTCCGAAGAATTGCAATTGCACTTGCAGGCGGCTCTGAGAAATGGCATTACTCGTACACAGATTAAAGAAGTGCTGCTGCAATCGGCGATTTATTGCGGCGCGCCTGCAGCGAATCATGCCTTTCACCTGGCAGAACAGGTGTTTGCCGCCGCGCGCGCTCAGGATTCCAACAATTCCGGCTGAGGCAATGCCGGCTCATGCGCGAGAACCGCACTGACCCATTCCACCGACCGAAGGTACAGGTCCGGCAGCAAGTTCTCATTCACCCCGATGGCGCGCGACGAATTCGCCAATTGCTCCCACGTGCCGGACTCGTAGTCCAGCACCACTTCAAAAATAGGCCGATAGCGGCTGGGAAATCCCAGCAACGCTTTCTTGATTTCCTGCCCCACGGGAATCTCAGCGAGCACGTCCGACATGCGCATGTTCAGGAGCGCGTCCATCACCGACAGCAGACCTAACAGAAACAACTCGTCCACTTCGCGACGCATGCCCATCTGTTTTCCAATCAATTCGCAGAACATGGCGCGCAGCAGCGGAAGCTTCAGCAGCCCGTCAGCGGCCTCATCGCCCAGCGACGCGATGCTAACCAGGGAGATCCACTTGCGCATGGCTCGTTCCCCCAGCAGCGAAAGAGCGTGAGGGATGGAGCGAATGTCCGTATGCAACCCAAAAAGAGGAGAATTCAGGAAGCGTAGCAGCCGGTAGCTAAGCGATACATCGCGCTTGAAGATGCTGGCGATCTTCCGCAAATCGAATTCGCTTTCGTTTGCCGCACGCAGCAGTTCCAGGTATACCACCTTGTTGGCCGCAACGCTCCGCCGTTTCACCATTTGCGGACGGCAGAAAAAATATCCCTGAAAAAACGCATAGCCCAGGCTCTTGCAAGTCTGAAATTGCTGGTCGGTCTCTACTTTCTCCGCAATGACCGGGATTCCCCGCTGGTGGCACAACGAGACGACACGCTTTTGCTCTTCAAAGCTCGTGGTCAGCACGTCGATCTTCACAAAGTCCGCAAAATCCAGAAAGGCCCGTGTTTCCGCGGAATCGCAATAGTCATCCAGCGCAAAAACGTAGCCCTGGCTCTTCAGGCGCCGGCACGCCGCCATTACCGCCCGGTCGGGCAGCACGGTTTCCAAAATTTCCGCCACCACCTGGTCTCGCGGCAACAGCGTCAGGTAGTCGTTCACCAGAAAGTTCGCGGTGCAATTGTGATGAATGCGGGCAGTCCTTCCGGGCTACGGCTACGAACTTACCGACGCTGCCGCCGGCTCGTTGGAACAAGTGTGGAGCACGCTCAGCCAGTGTATTCCGCAGGCGGCGAACTGTCCGGTGGAACAGTGCTTGGCTCTCATCGAGCAACAAGTCGCGACCGCTCGGACTCTGGTGGATGAAATCTTTTCGCCAGCCCCGGTCAAGTGATCCGGCAGGTGGCCCGGCATTCAGTCATTGAAGACATTTGCGCGCAGCGTGTACGAGCTCAGCACCTTCATGTAGTTTCCACGTTCGTACGCCGTGGGATTCGGCACCGATCCGTGACTCATGCTGCCGCACATCTGCTGCACGGACACATATTCATGTTCGTCCAGCCACCGGTTGAGTTCCTTCAGCACGTAAGCGGCGTGATGCACACCGTTGCGCAACAGCGCCGAGGTCATAAACGTGACCTTGGCGCCCGCCAATATGCTCTTGATTACGTCGCGCGCGTTGTGCACTCCACCGGTGATGCCCAAATCAGCCTTCACGTGTCCGAATAGAATTGCCGTCCAGTGCAGCCGGAGTAATAGATCCTCCGGCCGGCTCAAACTCAGACAAGGAGCGACCTCCAGAGTCTCGATGTCGAAATCCGGCTGATAGAAGCGATTGAAGAGCACGATGCCATCCGCGTGCGCTTCGTCGAATCGCACCCCCATGTTGGCAGGGGCACTGAAAAATGGCGAAAGCTTCACGGCCAGAGGGATGCGAACGCTTCGCTTCACCTGCCTTACCAAGTCGATGTACGTCTTCTCGATTTCTGAACCGCTCACCGCTGGGTCCGTCGCAATGGAATAAATATTCAATTCAATCGCGTCAGCACCTGCTTCTTCCATCAGGCGCGCATATTGCAGCCAGCCTCCGCCGGAAATGCCATTGATGCTGGCGATGATTGGTATTTGTACCGCTTCTTTCGCTTGGCGGATCAGCTCCAGGTAGCCGTCGGGCCCCAGATTGTAGGTCTGCAGGTCGGGAAAGAAATTGGCGGATTCCGGGAAACTTTCCGCGCCTCGCGCCAGATCGCTGTCCACGCTTTGGCTTTCCAGTTCAAGTTGTTCTTCGAACAGCGAAGGCAGGACCACGGCGGCAAGGCCGTGATCTTCCAGGCGCCGGATGTTGTCGACAGATTCGCAAAGGGGCGAAGCCGAAGCCAGCAGGGGCGATTTCAGATTCAGGCCGAGGTATCTGGTTGACAGGTCGCTCATTCTTCTTCTCCTGTTTTCTTCACGGTTTCGGCGCTGGTTTCTTTTTCGGGAGGAGCAATGTGCGGGGTATCAGCGCGGCCCGCCATCGCGGCGCGATTGGTATACACACGCCACTGGCGTTCCACGTCGTCCTGGGCCATCGTGAGCAATTCGCGCGCGGCTGCCGGATCGCTGCGCACCAGCATAGTGTATCGCGCTTCCTGGTAAGTGTAGTCCTTTAATGGAATGCTTGGGGCCTTCGAATCGAGCTGGAAGGGGTTCTTGCCCTCAGCGCGCAACGCGGGGTTGTATCGCATCAATGGCCAATAACCCGACAGCACGGCTTTCTTTTGTTGATCCAGGCCCATCGACATGTCGTATCCATGCGCGATGCAGTGGCTGTAAGCAATGATCAACGACGGTCCATCATGTGCCTCGGCTTCCGCGAACGCTTTCAACGTATGCGTGTCGCTGCCGCCGATCGCCACCCGAGCCACATACACATATCCGTAACTGACGGCTTCCATGGCCAGGTCTTTCTTCCCGGTGCGTT
Organism: Candidatus Acidiferrales bacterium; assembly: GCA_963804635.1. Classification (GTDB taxonomy): domain Bacteria; phylum Acidobacteriota; class Terriglobia; order Acidiferrales; family UBA7541; genus Acidiferrum. The sequence continues at coordinate 167,615 of CAWDRK010000029.1, read as the reverse complement.
TTCCGCCAGTCGCGAACTTTGCCACCGCGCCGCGCGGCGTAGCCTTGGACATTTGCCCGCCCGTGTTGGAATACACTTCCGTGTCCAAGACCAGCACGTTGACGTTGCGTCCCGCGCCCAGCACGTGGTCCAGGCCGCCGAACCCGATGTCGTATGCCCAACCGTCTCCTCCCAGCAGCCACACGCTCTTTTTCACCAGCGCGTCGGCAATGGGGAGCAGCGATTGCGCCTCGCGTGAGCTGAGACCAAGCAGTTTCTTCTTGAGCTCGATGACGCGTTTCCGTTGCTCTTCGATGCCTAACTCCTTGCGCTGATCCGCTTCCAGCAGTCCCTTGACGAGTTCATCGCCCAGCGAGCCGTTGCAGCGAGTGAGCAAATCGCGCGCATATTGATTTTGTTGATCGACCGCAAGCCGCATGCCCAGACCAAACTCCGCGTTGTCTTCGAACAGCGAATTCGACCACGTCGGCCCGCGTCCGTCCTTGTTGTGTGTGTACGGTGTGGTGGGCAGATTGCCGCCGTAAATCGAAGAACAGCCCGTGGCATTGGCGATCATCAGGCGGTCGCCAAACATTTGCGTCAGCAGCTTGATATACGGTGTCTCTCCGCAACCGGAACACGCTCCCGAGAACTCAAAGAGTGGCTCGAGTAGCTGCGAATCCTTTACTTGCGCGTGAGACAACTTGTTGCGATCCAATTCCGGCAGCGCTAGGAAGAAATCCCAGTTGGCCATCTCCAGCTTCCGCAGGGGATCCTGAGGTGCCATATTCAGCGCTTTGTGTTTCACTTCACTCTTGCTCTTTACCGGGCAGATTTCCACACACAGTTTGCACCCGGTGCAATCTTCGGGCGCCACTTGCAGCGAGTACTTCAGAGTTTCAAACTCGCGCCAGCGCGGCTTGGATGACTTGAACGTTTCCGGAGCGTTGTGCAGCAAGGAAGAGTCGTACACCTTCGCGCGAATCACGGCGTGAGGGCATACCAGCACGCACTTGCCGCACTGGATGCAAATCGCCTCGTCCCACACTGGAATTTCCTTGGCGATATTGCGCTTTTCCCACATGGCCGTTCCGGTCGGGAAAGTTCCATCCACTGGCATGGCGCTCACCGGCAAACTATCTCCATTGCCAGTGATAATTGTGCCAAGCACGGCGCGTACAAACTGGGGCGCTTGTTGTGAAACCGGCGGAAGCATGTCAAATCCCGCCGTTACCTTAGCCGGGACCTTCACTTCATGCAGATGCGCCAGCGCCTGATCCACCGCGGCGTAGTTCTTCTGCACCACGGCGTCTCCGCGCTTTCCGTAAGTGTCTTGGATGGCCTTCTTGATGGCCTTGATCGCGTCTTCCCGCGGCAACACGCCGCTAATCGCGAAGAAGCACGTCTGCATAATGGTATTGATGCGGCTTCCCATGCCGGCCGTGCGGGCTACTGCATATCCATCGATCACATAGAATCGCAACTTCTTGCGAATGATGGTTTCCTGCGTCTGCCGCGGAATGTGATTCCAGATTTCCTCGGGACCAAATGGCGCATTCAACAAAAATGTCGCTCCAGGTTCTGCCGCCGCCAGCACATCGATGCGATCCATAAACTGGAACTGGTGACACGCGACGAAGTTGGCCTTAGTAATCAAGTAGGTTGAGCGAATCGGCTCGGTTCCGAATCGCAGATGCGATACGGTAACAGCGCCGGCTTTCTTTGAGTCATATACGAAGTAGCCTTGCGCGAAATTGTCGGTTCCCTTTCCGATAATCTTGATGGAGTTCTTGTTTGCGCCCACCGTGCCGTCGGATCCCAATCCGTAGAACAGCGCGCGAACCGTTCGCGGATCTTCCGTTGAAAAGTCCGTGTCATAATCCAGGCTGGTATGCGTAACGTCATCCTGAATGCCCACGGTGAAGTGGTTTTTCGGTTGTGACTTCTTCAGTTCATCGAAGACCGCCTTCACCATCGCGGGCGTAAATTCCTTGGAGGAAAGTCCATATCGCCCGCCAATGATGCGCGGAATGCTCATTGCACCGTTCTCCGTGTGCCGTTCCATATACGCGGTCAGAACATCCTGGTATAGCGGCTCGCCCAGGCTGCCCGGTTCTTTGGTACGGTCCAACACCGCGATCGACTTCACGCTGCTCGGAATTGCGCTGAGGAACGCTGCCGCCGCAAATGGCCGGAACAATCGTACCTTCAGCAAGCCAACTTTCTCGCCACACTCCCGCAGAACGTCCACAACTTCTTCCGCGGCGCCCGCCCCGGATCCCATCAGGATGACCAGCCGCTCGGCGTCCGCTGGACCGTAGTAGTCGAACAGCCGGTATTGGCGCCCGGTTTGCTTCGCGAATCGATCCATCACGTCCTGCACAATCGTGGGGCAAGCGCGGTAGAACGGGTTGCACGCCTCGCGCGCCTGGAAAAACACGTCGGGATTTTGCGCCGTGCCGCGCAGAATAGGCCGGTCGGGAGACATGGCGCGCTCGCGATGCTGCCGCACAAACTTGTCATCCACCACCGCGCGAAGATCGTCATCGCTCATCGGCGCGATCATGTTCACTTCGTGCGAAGTGCGGAAGCCGTCAAAGAAGTGCAAAAACGGAACCCGCGCCTCCAGCGTCGCCGCATGCGCGATGGTTGCCAAATCGCTGGCTTCCTGCACCGAGTTTGAGGACAGCAGGGCGAAACCTGTGGCGCGTGTGGCCATCACATCGCTATGGTCTCCGAAGATGGACAACGCGTGCGTGGCAACCGTACGGGCTGCGACGTGGATCACCGCCGCGGTCAGCTCACCCGCAATCTTGTACATATTCGGGATCATGAGCAGCAGGCCTTGCGAAGCCGTAAACGTCGTTCCCAGCGCCCCGGCCTGCAGCGCGCCGTGGAGCGCGCCCGCGGCTCCCCCTTCACTTTGCATCTCCATCACATCGGGGATGGCGCCCCAGATGTTCTTCTTTTTCTCTGAGTTCCACTGATCCGACCACTCCCCCATGGGGGACGATGGCGTAATAGGATAGATGGCGATCACTTCGCTTAGGCGATAAGCGACTGCTGCGGCGGCTTCATTGCCGTCGACAATCGAGGTAAAACGTTTCATGGGTTCTCCGGAACAAGGCACAAAGGTGCTAGGAAAATGGTAGGGCCTGCCGGGTAGGAATGCGCGTGACGTTCGTCACATTGCGGTATATGCGACACGGCAAGTCGTGTTTCTGGCTATACAGCCTCTTCAAAGTCGGCTTCTGGCACCGGAAGCTTGTCTCCGTCCTTCGCCCACCACACATACAGGGTCGGCAACAAGAAAATGCTGAGCAGCAGGGCGCCGATGAGGCCCCCGACGATGACGATGGCAAACGGCCGCTGCGAGTCCGACCCAATTCCACGGGAAAGGGCAGCAGGGAGTAGTCCGAGAGTCGCCACAAGCATGGTCATCATAATCGGGCGGAGGCGCAGAATGGCGCCTTCCACAGCGGAATCTTCGATCGAGTGTCCTCGTGCGCGCAGCTGATTGATGTATTCGAGCATAATGACGCCCACCTGCACGGACACGCCGAACAGCGCAAGGAAGCCCACGCCACTCGAAACGCTGAAGTGCGTACCGGTGATCAGCAGCGCCAGTAACCCTCCGATGGGGGCCATGGCCACGTTCGTGAGCAGGAGCAAAGCCCATTTGAAGGAGCGAAACATGGTGTAGAGTATGCCGAAAATCACCAGCACCGTCAGCGGCACGATGACCATCAGCCGCGCCTCGGCCCGCTTTTGACTTTCGTACTCCCCAGCCCAGTCAATGTGGTAGCCGCGCGGAAGTTTGACCCCTGCGTCCACTTTCTGGATGGCCTCCTCCACGGCGCCGCCAAGATCCCTTCCGCGCACACTGTACTTGATGGCGATATAGCGCTGATTTTCTTCGCGGTAGATCTCGGAAGCGCCATCGCGCGGCTCGATCCTGCACAACTGCGCCAGCGAGACGCGTTCCCCGGACGGCGACAATAAACGAATACCCTCGATGGCTTCCTTCGTACTGCGGTACTCCGGAAGATACCGCATGGTCAGGTCGTATCTTGCTTCGCCCTTCAGCACCTGCGTCAGCGCAGTTCCGCCTACCGCGGTCTCGACCGCATCTTGCACATCCGCGACGTTGATTTGATAGCGGGCGGCTTGCGCTCGGTCCACGGAAATCTCCAGATTGGGTTGACCCAGAACTTGAAACACGCCCAGATCCTCGATTCCCCTGATCCGTCGCATGATGTTGGCGATCTGATCGGCTTGCGCCTCCAGAAGTTTCAAATCGTCGCCGTAAATCTTCACCGCTAGCTCGCCTTTTACTCCACTAACGGCTTCCTCCATGTTGTCTGCGATCGGTTGCGAGAAGCCCCACAGCACGCCGGGAATTTTGTCGAGTTCGCGCTGCATTGCGGCAATCAGCTTATCTTTATCTTGCTTAAAGACCGGCCGCCATTGTTCCTTTGGCTTCAAATCGACGAAGTACTCCGTGTTGAAAAAGCTCGTCGTATCCGTGCCGTCATCAGGGCGCCCCGTCTGGCTGGTGCATTGCGGGACCTCTGGAAAGGAGCAGAGCACGATTCGAGCTTGGTTCATCAGGCGAATGCCTTCGGTGGGTCCGGTGCTCGGAGCGAGAGTGCCGCGCACCCACAGTGCGCCTTCATCCAGATGCGGCAGGAATTCAGAGCCGATGACTCCACCCAATGCCAGATAGATTGTGGCCACCAAACCGACAAGCGCTCCGCCTACGGTGACCCAGCGATGTTCGATGGCCCATCGCACCGCGACGCGATATCGCCTCTTCAAAAACTCCATCACCGGGTTGTGCCATTCCCGAACGCCCTTGTTAAACAGCACGCTGGACAATACCGGCGCGATGAGTATCGAAAATAGCAGCGCGCCAAGCAGCGCAAACGCTACGGTCCAGGCCATGGGGTGGAATAGGCGCCCTTCGACGCGCTGCAGCGTGAAAATCGGTAAATACGCGGTGATGATGATTCCAATTGCGTAAAACACCGGGCGCTGCACTTCGTGAGCCGCGTCCCGAATGCGTTCCAGGGTTGTCTTGCCGGAGGACTCAGGATGACTCAAGTGGCGCACGATGTTCTCCACCATCACAACCGCGCCATCCACAACCATTCCGAAATCCAATGCGCCGAGCGAGAGCAGGTTCGCGGGAATGCCTTTGAGCTTCAGGCACGTTGCGGCAAACAACAGCGCAAACGGAACGGTCAACGCAACGATGAACGCTCCGCGAACGTTTCCCAGAAACAGAAAGAGCACGATCACCACAAGGATGATGCCTTCCGTAAGATTGTGCAGCACGGTGTGCGTCGTGTAGTGCACCAGGTCGCTGCGATCAATAAACGGAACGACCTTCACTCCCGGCGGCAAGATTTGGTCGTTCAGCTCTTTAACCTTCGCATGGATTCCGGCGAGCGCCTCATCCGCATTTGCCCCTTTGCGCAACAGCACGATACCGGACACCACGTCGTCGTTGTCAATGATCTTGCCATCTTGGCGATGAATCGCCCGGGCAAACTGGCCAAGCCGAATCTTCGGCCCTTGCGACACCACCGCGATATCCTTCACACGCAGCGGCGTCCCGGTCTTCGTCAGGATCACCGTGTTTTCGATATCCTGAACGTTCCTCACCAGGCCCACTTCGCGGATATTGATTTGCTGCAGCCCCGCCTCGATGAAACTGCCGCCCGCATTGCCATTGTTATTCGTGAGTTGCTGCTCGACCTGAGCGAGGCTGAGCCCGTAGGCGATCAGTTTGTTGGGATCTACGCGCACCTGATATTCGCGCGTTGGGCCGCCGAAACTCGCCACATCGACGATATCGGGAACGGCCTTGAAATTCTTCTCCACCACCCAATCCTCGATGGACTTCAGTTCCATCACGTCGAAATTTGGATTCGTGCTCTTCAGTGTGAAGAAATAGATTTGGCCGACCGGGCTCCAGTCCGTACCCATCTGCGGCGCGACGCCGGGCGGCAAGGTCACTTGCGAAAGCCTTTCTAGAACCCTCTCGCGGTTCCAGGCGTTCTGCTCCTCATCATCGAAAATGAGTTTCAGGTCTGATAGCCCAAATAACGAAAACGAGCGCAAATGAACCACGTGAGGGACGCCATTCATTACGATTTCGAGCGGAATGGTCACCTGCTGCTCAATCTGTTCCGCGGAAATTCCCGGCCATTGCGTAATGATTTCAACGTAATTGTTGGCCACGTCTGGATAGGCCTCTACCGGAAGTTGATGGAACGAAATTGCACCCCAGCCGAGAAGTAAAATCGCGCCGCCGAGAACAAAAAACCTGTTTTCCAGAGAAAAATTGACAATTTTCTCGATCATCTATTGCTCCACGGTGTTCTCGAACACGAGCGCCGTCTGAACCACTTTTGTTCCTGGCTGGATTCCGGAGATGATTTCCTGCGTCTTGTCTGGCAGCATTTTCCCGGCGACGACTTTAACGCGGCGGAAGTTACCGCCAGCAAGCGGGACGTACACCCAGTCCAGATCGTGCAGGTGCAAAACAGCACTGGCCGGCACTGCCGCGTGCGCTTCCGGCTTCTTTCCGTAAAAGGTGGCGGTCACGAACATTCCCACGCGCATGATCTTTCCCGGGTTCGCCACTTCCAGACGCACCTTGGCGGTGCGCAGGCTGGGATCGAGAATCGGAAAGATGTTGTCGATGCGGCCCTTCAGAACCTTGTCGGGATAGGCGTTCAGACGGATGTCAGCAAACTCGCCGATGTGCACGGCGTCGAGATCATTCTCGTAAACATCGCACATAATCCACACGTACGAGAGATCGGAAATCGTGAAGGGATTCGGGCCTGGCAAACCCTGCACTCCGGCGGCAGTGGTTACTTGCTGGTCGGTGATTACTCCGGAAATCGGCGCGGTAATGTCGACGATTCCCGACGGATGCTCCTTGTCCACGCCCAAAACATGCAACTGCTCGATTGCTGCGTTTAGATCGACCTTGGCATCCTGTTCGGTATCTTCGGCTTGTTCCAGCGCACCCTTTGCGATCGCTCCCTTTTCGTAGAGAATCTGCGCCCGTTCGAGCTGTAGACGCGCCAGCCGCTCGTCATTCTCCGCCTTTAAATATACCTGGTAAGCACTCGACACATCGGGGCTCCGTACCCTCAGCAATAACTGGCCTTTCTTTACCTCGTCTCCCAGCCGGGCCTTGATTTCCACGACTCTGCCCGTAGCCAGCGAGATCACCGGCACCGCCCGCGCTATGTCCGGGTTCACCACGCCCGTCACATTCAGGCTGGGCGGAGCCTTGTACTCCGTGGCCGTCGCCAGTTGAAACTGCTCCGGGTGATCAACCTTGAAATTGTTTGCATCCATTTCCGGCTCGACAACAGCCGGAGGCGGCGCCTCGGCCTGGGGATTCTCTTTGCTTTCCTTGCAACCAACCAGCAGCAAGCCTGAGGCGAAACCCATGCCTGCCGCCAGCATCAGGCTACGCAGTCTGCTTTTCATTGGATCACCTCTCGTCCAATCGCCATGTTCAGCTGCGCTGCAGACGTCAAGTAGGCCCCGATCAAGTTGACGTAGCTGAGTTCGACAGCGCGATAGTCATTTTGCGCATTCAAAAAATCCAGCAGTGATGCCCCGCCATGCTGATACGCAAAGAAAACGGTGTCGCGGACCCGCACCGCTTGTTGCAAATATTTCTTTTTGTACGGCTGTAAGAGGATCAAGTTGCTATTCACCATGGCGTACGCAGAGTCGACATCGCTGAACACAAAAGTCCGCGTCGCTTCCATCAGCTTTTCATTGCGCTCAATGTCCAACTGGGTACGCAGTTTTTCCCCCTGATTGCGGTCGAAAATACGTAGCGGGATCCCGACACTGACGCCGAGCGTATTGACGCCAAACGGGTTGTTGGTGGATGAGTTGTGCGTATACCAAGCGCTCAAGGTCGGATCGGTTGAACCGTTGGCAACCGCGAGTTTGTGATCCGTTTGCGCTTTGTCCACGGCTTCGACTGCGGCTTTCAGATCCGGCCTCGTGTCCAGGGCGATCTTCCTGAACTCGTCCTGCGGCATGAGTTGGTCGTTGAAATCGAATCGGCCCGTTACGTCGAATTGCTCGATCGGAGTACGATCGTCTAGCAGCGTGAGCAACTGAATTTTCGCGGTGCGTAGATTGACCTCGGCGACCTGCACGTCCGACTCATACTGCACGCGCTGAAGCTCCAGCCGGTCAAGATCGAGTTGCGCGATGTCGCCAGCGTTGAAACGATCTCTGCTGATCGCGAGGACGTTGTCGTAGTAAGCCAGGTTGTCTTTTGCCAGTTGCAGCACGGCTTTGGCCTGTAACGTGGAGACAAATGCGCCGCGCAAGTTGAAAAGCAGAGTCCTGTCCAGATCAGCATGACTCGACTGGGCAATCAGAGTGCCCTTTTCCGCGCTTTCGAGCCGCAATTCCCTTTTGTGCTGCCGCTCGTGCAGATAGCTGACGCCAGGCGTTTCAAATGTGCCGGAGAACGGCCGCCACACTCCTTTGTAAGGAGCGATTTGCGTCCCATCCACCGCCAGAGAGACACTCGGATTGGGCCGCAGAAACGCCGTGATTTCCTGCGCCTTCGATTCGTCGATATTCAGCTTGTCCGCCTGAAGCGTCGGATTCTCGCTTTCAAACCGCGCGCGCACTTCGTCCCAGGTCAGCGCCTTCTGTGCGTGGGCTAATGTGCCGGTACTTCCCACAAGCAAAGCGACGGCGCAGATCATCTTGCTGAATCGCTGCATTACTGTACCCTCACGTTTTTTGAAATATTTTAGGAATCCCGCTGTGCCGGGCGTCCCGGCGCTCGGCTCGACGAGGCCGATACACATTTACGACCGCCATGTTTGTGCTGCGAACGATAGGCCAGTGGGCGTTTGGTTTTGTTGCGAATCTGTAATGGATAGCTAAGGAAGGGTTGAGCGCGTTGGCGGTGAACGCCCCGAGGTGGCGCCAACTCGCCAGCGCGGAGAATCTTGCTGCTCTAGCGAAACGAAACCTCTCCGTGGGTGCGGGCGAATCAAATGCCGCTGTGTCTTCGCCATCTTCCCCAAACGGACAACGTGACTGCAGCATCGAGGTTGGTGTCGAGCTAGGCGCGGACGGCGCATTCAGATTACAGTCGCTTTGCCGCGCTTAACTCCGGGAATGCGCCCTCTTTGGCAACTGAAAAGTTGCCGTGCCCGTCATTCACAAGCACGGTCACTAGTTTGTGGTCCTACAGCCGTGGTCACCACCAGATCGATGGCACTGTCGCCATTTACGTCCCTGGCAGAAAGCAGCAAGCCGCCGAATGGCGCGGTAAGCCCAATCGCAGAACTGCGTTCCAAGGCTAAGTTGCAGGTGAATCGAATACCGGGCGTCTCGCTGGGTGTAAGGGTCAACCTGAACCGTGGCCAAATCTGGCTTCTGGTCGCCATCAAAATCGCCAATCGCAAAATGTGGCGCCGCCAGTCCGAAACCCGCGGAAGATTGCGGTACGCTCAAGAAACCGGGATCGTTGGCCGCCGGGGATTCCGCCGCTCTTCCGAGCGATCCCAGACAAAGCAGTATGCTAACCAGGATCAGTCGTCTCGTGATGGCTCGTGTGTCCATAGAATCCGAAACAATTGTAGCGCAAAGCCCCGGCGCATCGCCAAAACGCGGAAAGCGAACCGCACCGACAGTAGCCAGGATACGGAATAGGATAGCGGGGGAGCTCGGTGGAATTTTCTCAGCGTATGAGCGGTGTGACGTACGTCACAATCGGCTGTGACGATTGGCACCGCGCCCTGTGCGTACCTCACGGTACGCTCCTGTTTCCCTGAGCGTTGCTACGCAACTTGGCCCTGGCAGCACCGTAAGCGACTGATACTAGAGCTGTTAGTCGAACTGAGGAGTAGCCCCACCATGGTCCAGGAAAGTCAATCGCAACCCGCACATCGCGACCGCCAAGTGGCAGACTCGTCATGTTTCCCTCCTGGCCGTCGTCTCTCTCATCGTGGGTCTGGCTGCGGGCTACCTCCTGTTTGGAGACGGCGCGGCCAATACGGCTAAGCCTGTTGCCGCCGCCACATCGAAAACACCGGGCGCACATCCTCCCATGACAATGGAGCAGATGAAGGCAATGGCTGACAGGAAGGCCGTGCCGCTGCTGGAGAAGCTCAAAGCCAACCCGACGGACGCGACGGCACTCATGTCAACTTGGCGCGCTGTATAGTTCCGCACACCAATTTGTGCAGTCAGCCGAGTATTATCGCAAGGCGCTCGAGTCTGACCCCAAGAATCTCGGCGCCCGTACGCAACTCGCCTCCAGTCTTTATTACGGCGGAGACGTGGATGGAGCTCTCGAGCAACTGCAACAGGTGCTGAAGACGGACCCGAAGAATGCGAACGCACTGTTCAATCTGGGGATGATGAAGTGGAAGGGCAAGGACGACGCGGCCGGGAGCCATCGCTACCTGGCAGGAACTGCTGCGCAGCAATCCACACCTGGATCGCAAGTCGACCGTGGAACAAATGATTGCTGAGGCCAAGAGCCAGCCGGCCGGCGGCAAGTCCGGCTCAACCCCAGCACCATAAGATTTTTGCGCAAAAGGAGCAAGCCCTTGGCGGAAATTACCACCGTATCGAACGAAAAATGGACCAGCGGACAGGCTTACGGTATCGCGATCGTGTGCCTGTTGCTCGGACTCGCTGGCGGCTGGTTCATCCGAAGAGTTCAGGCGCCCTCGGAAAACACGCAGGTCGCCGCCACTCAGGCAGCGATCCCTAATCAGGTCAACGCATCTCAAGCTGCCCTTCCGGCCCCGCCACCTCTGCAGCTACAGCAAACGGCAGAAACACAGGCAGCTCCGTTGCTTGCTCAACTGAAAACGGATCCCAACAATGCCGCGCTGCTCGAGAACCTTGGCGATATTTATTACGATGCACAGCAATACCCGGCGGCAATTGAATACTACCAGCGAGCTCTGAACGTCCAGCCCGCCAATACCAGCGTGCGCACGGACATGGCTACGGCAATCTGGTACACCGGCAATGCCGACGGCGCGATCACCGAATTCAAGAAGTCCCTCGCGTATGAGCCCACCAAGGCCAACACGCTCTTTAATCTTGGAATCGTTCTCTGGCAGGGAAAGCACGACGGCGCAGGTGCCATTGCCGCATGGCAAAAGCTCCTGTCCGCAAATCCAAATTACGAGAACAAGGAAAAAGTTCAGCAGCTCATCGCCGATGCCAAAAAGTAATCGCGCACAATGAAGGAGCCACCCATTTCTGACGCTCCGCCGGAACCAGCCACGCGCTGGAGGTATTGGCTACCGCGCATAGCCACGGCGATTTTCATTCCGCTACTCCTTCTGGCTCTTACCGAAGGCGGGCTTCGCCTCTTCAATATTGGCTATTCCACCGAACTCATGAATGATTGCACCGTCGGCGGCCATCCCTCTTCCTGCTACAACCTCTTCTTTGCCGCGCCGTTCTTCCCTCCGGGCATGATCAAGGCACCGCAGTTCTACACGATTCCCAAGATGAAAACTCCAGACGCCTACCGGATTTTCGTTCTGGGCGAATCCGCGGCCATGGGCGACCCTGATCCAGCGTATGGTTTCAGCCGCTATCTGGAAGTGATGCTGCGGGAGCGGTTCCCAGATACAAAATTTGAAGTGATTAACACGGGTATCGTCGCGATCGATTCGCACGTCATGCTGCCAATTGCTCGCGAACTGGCACACTACCAGCCCGATCTGTTCATCATTTATGCCGGCAACAACGAGGTCGTCGGTCCTTACGGGCCCGGCACCGCTCTGACCGGTTCTTCCCTGAGTCTTCCGGCGATTCGCACCAGCATTTTCGTGCGCTCCACGCGCATCGGACAGTTGCTGACGAAGGTCAACCAGCCGCGCACGGACTGGAAGGGCATGGAAATGTTTCTGGACAAGCAGGTGCGCGCGGATTCCCCGGCCCTGCAACGCACCTATGCAAATTTTGCCAGCAATCTTCGCGATATCGTGGACGCGGCGCAAGCCTCAGGCGCTCGCGTTCTGCTTAGCACCGTAGCAACGAACTTGAAGGACAGCCCTCCGTTCGCTTCGTTGCATCGCCAGGGGCTTGCGCCCGAGACACTGCGCGAATGGTCTTCGCTCTTCCAACAAGGCATCGCACAGGAAAACGCGCGGTCCTTCTCGGACGCGCTCAAATCGTACGCCGCGGCCGCGCAAATCGACGACCAGTACGCCGAAATGCAGTTCCGCATCGCCCGCTGCCTCTGGGCGCTCGGGGACTACGCCTCCGCCAAGGAGCATTTCGTTCGGGCGCAGGATCTGGACACGCTTCGCTTTCGCGCCGACACCAGGATCAACGACATCATCCGTTCGGTCGCCAATTCCTCCGGCAAACAAGTCGAACTCCTCGATGCGCAGTCAGCTTTGGCGGGTGAGAGTTCCTATGGCGTGATCGGCTCTGAGCTCTTGTACGAGCATGTGCATCTGAACCCGACGGGCAATTACCTCCTGGCGCGCACGGCGTTCACCCAGATGGTCGACAATTTGCCGGCCGCGGTTCGCACCTCGGCGCTGAGCGCTAATCCCCTTTCCGAATCAGAGTGCGAGCAACTGCTGGCGCTCACCGGCCACGATCGTTCCCGTATCGACTCCGAGATGATTCAGCGCATGCAGCGGCCACCGTTTACGAGCCAGTTGAATCATACGGAACAGATTCAGAATCTAACGTTGAAGGCGATCAGTTCCACGGAGACTTTCCCCGACACGCTCAGCGAATATCAATGGGCCATCGCGCAGGCTCCCAGCGATCGCATCCTTCATTCCAAGTTTGGTTTTGCCCTGTTTGATTTCGACCGCAATGCCTCAGCCCAGCAGTTCATCCTCGCCAGGCCCAGCGACGATTTCCCCGTGTTCTTACCCGACGGCACGCGAATCCGCTAACAGGCTGCAATCAGGAATTTGTCTTTGGGAAGGCACGGAGTCGCAGTTCGCGAGCACATGCCTGTTTTTGTCATTCCAAACGCAGTCTCGGAGTGCGGGATCCCTCTTCTTCTTCGTTTGCGGCCAAACAGGCATTTCGCCCGGAATGACCAGGAAAAGAACTAGAGCGGATACATCCACGGGGCAACGGAGGAAAGCTGCGCAAGGGCGAACAATATCCCGATCAAAAACAGCAATACCGCCAGCGGTAACAGCCACCACAATTTTCTCTGCCACAAAAACGCGAAGACCTCGCCCACCGTCGAGGAACGCTGTGTCAGCTTCACCAGAAAGCTCATACCGTTTCCTTTTCCAGCCTATAGTTTCCTGCGTATAGGACGTCGAGTCCACTTTTCTGGAAGGTTCGCAGCGCATCCTGCGGGCTGCCAACAATCGGCTCGCCGCGCACGTTGAAACTCGTATTCATCAGCACGGGAACTCCGGTCGCCTGGGCAAAACTTTCCACCAGCGAATAGTAACGAGGATTCCATTCGCGCCGCAGCGACTGCAATCGCCCCGTTCCCAGATGATTCACGGCAGGCACCTGTTTTCCCGCGTCTTCCTTCCAGGGCACCACCATCAGCATAAATCGCGGGGGATGCTGTTGCTCCAGACCCGCCGGCGCTTCAAACCATCGGGGCACGCAATCTTCCGGCAATACCGGGGCGAACGGCCGAAACGGCTCGCGAAATTTGATCTTACGGTTTACTACCTTTTTCATCTCTTCGCGACGCGGGTCCGCCAGAATACTGCGATTCCCCAGTGCACGCGGACCCCATTCAAACCGGCCTTGAAACCAGCCCAACACTTTCCCCGCCGTCAGGTCTTCGACCGCACGTGCAATCAGTTCGCTCTCGGTTTGCATGTGCTGTGCAACCGTGCCTCGAAGCGCCGTGCCGATTTCTGATTCACTGAACTCTTGCCCCCAATACGCATGTTCCATGACGAAGGAGCGAGGCTTCCCCAGCAGCACATGCCACGCATATTGTGCCGCACCCAGCGCCGCTCCTGCGTCTCCCGCGGCCGGTTGAATAAAGATTCGCTCGAATCCAGCGCTCCGCAGCAATTTCGTGTTGGCGACGCTGTTCAGCGCCACTCCGCCAGCCAGGCACAAATTCCTGGCAGCAGTCGTGCGTTGCAGATGCGCGGCCATTTTGACGAGCGCTTGCTCGGTGAACTGCTGCACGCTTGCCGCCACGTCGGCATAGTGCTGGTTCCGCCGCATCAATTCCTCCGGCCCTCGCCCGGTATCCGCGCGGCCGGTAACGAATTCCAGCTTTGGATCGCGCGGAGTTCCGAATAAATCGACGAATCGGCGCGAAAAGCTGTGTTGCGAGGAATACTGGTAAGAGAAATAGCTGGGTTCCAGCCGCAAACTGCCATCCTCAAAAGGATGCGCCACTTTATTCAGGTGCTCCAGATAGCGTGGCTCACCGTACGGCGCCATACCCATCACTTTATATTCGCCTTCGTTCACTTCGAAGCCCAAAAATGCGGTAAACGTCGAGTACAACAATCCCAACGAATCGGGAAAGCGCATTTCGTGCGTAAGTTTGATTTCGCACGGCGAACTCCTGGCCACGCCCATGGTGGCCGTCGCCCACTCCCCGACACCGTCCACCGTCAACACCGCCGCATCCTCGAACGGCGAGCAGAAGAAGGCGCTCGCGGCGTGCGACATGTGATGCTCGACAAACAAAATCTTTTCCCGCGGAATGCCCAGTTCCTCTGTGACTCGCGCCCTGATCCACAGCTTCTGCTTCATCCAGCTGATGCTGCCGTCCTGGAACAAACTGCCGGCTTTCGGCCAATACGCCAGCGTGGAGGTAAGAAATCGCTCCAGCTTCAGCATGGGCTTTTCGTGGAGCACTACATAATCCAGTTCCTGTGGCTTGATTCCGCCGGTTGCGAGGCAAAACTGGATGGCGCGCAAAGGGAACGACGGATCATTCTTGATGCGGCTGAAGCGCTCCTCCTGCGCCGCGGCCACCAGCACTCCGTCGCGCAGCAGGGCCGCCGCCGCATCGTGGTAGTAGCAGGAAATCCCGAGAATGTTCATCTAGAAGGGTCTCCGGGCTGCTTCGATTCCAGACACATCGCCGCGCAGCACCCATGCCGCTCCCGACTGAGCGCCGGTGCCCTTCCCCCTTCTCAACCGAAACACAAGAGCGAAAGGACCGATGATCAACAAGTAGCAAACCAGCAGCATCAGCCGAAATTCGTAATCCACCACGGCCCGCGAAGCGTTCAGCCAACGCTTCCACAAACTGATCTTGCCGGGCGCCACCCGCTCCTCGTCATATTCTCGTGTGCCCGCTGCAGCATGTTTCTTTCGAAGGAGCATCGCGCTCCCCATCACCGCGCCAACAAAAAACATTCCCAGGGCACACAACGCAACATATCGAGCGGAATAGTGCGGCCTCCGCGAAAACACGCTGCTCGCCACCACTGCCAGAGCGAGCAACGTTTCCAGCGGATGCACCGCTCCGCTCGGCCCTTTCGCGCGCCAACGCCGCACCGTTACAACTCCCGTGGCATAAGCCACAAACGAGACAAACGCGATGAAGATCGTGTGCATGATTGAATCTCGTGTCCCGCTTATCTATCGCAGCGAGTCTTTCACGTCATTCATTCTGAACGAAGCTTGCGCAGAACCACAAACTATCCTTATATTGCGCTGTAGGCAGCATGGCACCTGGTCCGTTTACCACTTCAGGCTGCATCTGTTGTTCCGGAGTTCCTATTTGATGGGAGCTCGAGTTCCGCGCGGGCTGGCCACCATGTTTGCCTTCACCGTCCCGTCCGGATTGTGTGCTGCGTTGTGGCACATCAGGACGCAGCTGTTTGCGCCGCGGTTGTAGGAAATCGGTGCACCCAGATTCTGTCCAACCACATTGATGTCAAAATTCACCAGCCGCTCACCGGTCACGCTCGCCGTGCCGGGCGACATTCCATGAGCCGTGTGGCACACCGAGCAGGCGAATCCATCCTGTGATACGTGGCTGTTGTGCTGCGGCCAGCTGGTGTTGGCCATAATCCTGTTCAAGTCGTGACATTTGGCGCACATCGCGTACGGCCCCTGCGGGCTCAAGTCCGGCGTTGGATATGTGTTGGTGACCGTCCCGCCGGGAATCGCTGCCTGGCTTGTCTGATAATTTCGTTCCAATATGTGCGGGTAGATCGAACCGTGTGGGCCCACGGGGCCAGCCCCAACGCCGCCGAATTCCCGGTTGTCGTCGCTATTGTGGCAGTCGGTGCAGAAAATCCGCGATCCCACCAGCCGCGGCGATGACGTCCCGTTTATGTTCGTCATGTTCATCAGCAAACTCGGTTGCGGTAACGGGCTGCTGCGGTCGTGCGCCACTGGATGGCTGGAGGTCGCCGTCGCACTGAATTGCGGCACCAAGTTTAGAGGATCTCCGGTAAACACCAGTCTCGTCGGCAGGTATCCGTACTTGATCAGCACTTGTTTTCCGGGCCCGAGTCCGTGGCACCGCAGGCAATTCTCAAACTGATTGATCGCCGGCCGCAATACCGTCACACCATCCAACCCGCTCACGCCACTCACTCCCGTTTGCGGCGGCCGAAGCGCAGGTGGCGTGGTAAAGGTAGTCAACGGATTCGACGCGTGGGGGCTGTGACAATCGACACACGTCGCGTGCCGGTTGTTGTTCACAGTCACCGCTTCCGCTTCGTCATGACCGTTGTTCCCTGCAGGAAACGGATGCGAAATTTTGGAAAACTCCGCGTACACATTCGGCGCAGCCGGGGCAACATTCGAGCCGCCAGCGTGACACGTAATGCACGCCTGGGTCGTGGCGTCCACTCCCGGCGTTGCCGGTGTTGCCGGCCTCAGCAGCCGGGCCGGTCCGCCTGCGTTGTGTTGCATATGGCACGACGTGCAGGCATTCAGCGCCACGGTGGTGTAGCTCCCCACATTCGCAGCAAGCGCTACTTGGTTTGAGGCCACTGCGTGGATGCTACCCGTCCATCCGGCCAACAGGTTCACCTGCCCGTTCATTACGCGGTTAGGATCATGGCAAGCCAGGCACATTTGTCCGTTGGAACTGTCCTTCACCAGAAATTTCTGCGCGATGGGATCGACCGCCTGCGCGTGCGGATTGTGGCAGCTGATGCATTCCACATTTCCGTTGATCAGTTTGATTTTTCCTGTCGCGTCGGCCGTTTTCTTTTGCGCCACCAAGGTTGCCACGAGGTCCGCGGAGTCTTTCATCGGCAGAATCAGGCTGAACGGGTGCGAAGTGGTGAGGTTGGTTCCCAGAATGTCCATGTTGTTCATGGAACCGGTCGCCGGGATCTTCC
Organism: Candidatus Acidiferrales bacterium; assembly: GCA_963804635.1. Taxonomy (GTDB): domain Bacteria; phylum Acidobacteriota; class Terriglobia; order Acidiferrales; family UBA7541; genus Acidiferrum. The sequence continues at coordinate 150,312 of CAWDRK010000029.1, read as the reverse complement.
CAAAAACCGCGGTCTGTCCCACCGCCACGGTGCCATCGTGGCAACTCAAGCACAGGCTCGTCGACTTGCCCAGCGTTGGCTGCGTGCTGCCCTGTTGTTGATAGGTGGTGCTCGTATATGGCGTGTAGCTCTGGGTGGACAGCGTCTGATTCCATAGCGGCGTGTTACCCCCGATTCCGCTGTGCGGCGCATGGCAAAACGTGCAACCAAGGCTGCCCTGCACCGTCACCGACGAACCACTACCCGGGCTGAGATTGTGCATGCCCAGGGCATCGCTCTGAATGGGAGGTTGCAACTGCGCGTTCGACCTTTGGCCAAGCGCGACAGCACACAAAAGGGCAAGCACCAGTCTTTTTTTCACTGTGCCGCCCCTCCTCCTGGATGTACTTGCGCTGGCAATGCAACGTAGTGATACACCTGCACTCGCTTATTGAGCGAATCCACCACATAAATTCGATCGTTACCGTCGATGCGCAATCCCGCCGGCAACTGAAACGCCCCCGGTCCGGTCCCCAGTTGTCCAAAGTAGTAGAGCAGTTGGCCTTCGCGATTGAACACCTGCACCACGCTCCACATTCCGTCGACGATGTACAGATGCCCCTCGGAATCCATCCCGATTCCCTTTGGCCGGAACATCCCGCCCACTTCATCGCCGATTTTTCCGATGGCGTATTGAAACTCTCCCGCGCGGTCCAGCACCTGCACGCGGAAGTTCATGGCATCCACGACCAGCAGATTGGGCCCATCCAGGTGCAATTCCGTGGGAAAGTTGAACTCTCCGTTGCCGGTGCCGTTCTGCCCGATCTTTTTCAACACGCTGCCTTGCATATCCATCAGGAAAATCTGGTTGCGCAGCGTGTCACTCACGTAGATTCTTTGCGCCGCTGAGTCGACCGCGATGCCCGTCGGGCGCTTGAAGAATCCTTCTCCGTATTTCAAGCTGCCAATGGTTCGTTCGAACTTCCCGTTTGCGTCAAAAACAAAAATTTTGCCGGCTTCGGAGTCCGTCACATAGATGTTGTCCTGAGCGTCCACGGCCACGCACTGCGGCGATTTCAACGGATCCTTGCCGTTCTCCAGCCGTGAAATGAACTTGTATTTCTCTTTCGCGAAATCGAAGATGTGCACGCCGTGCGCGCCTGGATCCGTGACGATGATTCGCCCCCGCGAATCCGTGGTGATGCTGTAGGGCCGGACCATGCTGTGGTAGGTCGGCGCTCCCACCACCACATCCACCACTTTTGTCCAGAAGCCTTTCTTCGGCTTGACCTCTTGCTCGGAGCTGAAACTGCGCTCGTAGCTCAGCTTCCGGCCACCATCCAGTAGCAGGTCTGGAATCGCTGGGCCCTTCACATCTTTCTTGTCGTCTTTTTTCGCCGAGGCAGACATCGCCGGAAGCATGCTGGCCAGCGCATGCCGCCAGCAATATCCAACGCACTTTGCGCGCGCTTCCTAGAAGAAGTTGATCCATCTCGACACGCCCACAAAAAAGGAAGAATCCCGGGCCGCAGGAAGGCCCGAGGCGCTGATCCCCTGCGAAAATTGCGTATATCCCGCCAACAGGCTGACCCTCCGGAAGCGGTACTGCAGTTGCGACGCGAGTATCTGGGTCTTGTTGGTCGATTGGATCGTGCTGCTCAGCGTACCACTGTCCGTGTGCGAGTAGGTTGCAGAGAGAGTCAAGCGCGATGTCGGGGTCAAGGAAAATCCCGCGCCGTAACTGGTGCCATTGTAGACGATCAAATATGCCGGCGTCAGCCCGGGCGTTAGCGGCACCGGTTGAAGGCCGTTGCTGGTCAGCACCGATGTTCCGTCGGCTTTCGAATAATTCCCCCCGATGCTCATTAGCCTGGTGGCAAGACTGCTGGAGTAAACCTCGGTATGGTTGCTTGTTCCGGGCTGATTCGTGAATCCATTATGGCTCCCGTTAAACGCCGCCGTCCACTGCGCCGTGCGCCAGAACCGCCGGTGTATGTTTCCGTTGTAGTTGTAATACGACGTTGTGTAGGTGATCAGGTACGATTGCACGTTCTGTGCGTAACTGAACGCACCCGACGTTTCCCACAACCCGAAGCGGTGATAGTAATTTACATTCGCGATGAATCCCAAGCCGTTGGTACCCAGCCCGTTGGAGCTTTCGATCACCGAACCGGAAAAGGTGAACAGGTCCCACAAGCGCCGCCCGTAATTTAACGTGCCGCTCACGTACGTGCCCCTGTAGCTGTTTCCCAGGTACGCTTGATCGTAATAGGTTGCCTGGGCTACGCCCGAAAGGTCTTTTGTGAACTGGTAGTTGGCGCCGCCGCCAAACGTCATCGAATGCGATCCCGTTCCGAGGTCTACGGGAGGCGCTCCGCTGCCGGTGTTAACCAGGGCCTGATAGAAATACCCCGACAAGTTGCTGATGTAACTTTCGTCTGCGAACAATCCCACTTTGAGCGTCGGATGGAGACTGACATAAGCAGTCTCGGAGTTGGTTGTATAGCTCGAGTCATTCGCATTCTGCCCCAGGGTTGATCCAAAATCACTTTTTACGTCGGTGTAGTTGTAGCTTGCAGAGAATGCGCCGTGCCACGGCAAATCGTGTGTTCCGCTAAATCCAAAATCGTTCACGCGGGAGTTCGAGAAGTCCGTTCCCTGCACTCCGGTCAGAAATTCCGGAAAAGTCGTGTCGTATTTCGTATGGTCGTAATACCCGATCAAGCGGAAGCCGCCCAGCATGTACGTGGAGTGGGCGTTGATCGTTTGTGTATTCGATCCGGTTTCCTGGTTCGTGCCGTAAATCGTACCGTTGCCGCTGCCTTGGGTGTAATTCACCGACAATGTCGGCCATTGCGGGAGCAACTCGCTCCACCCCACGCTGAACCCTTGCCCGTTCCCGATCGTCGTGAAATTCGGCTGTCCGGCCACCCCGAACGTTCCCGTGCTGTCGCGGTCATAGCGATAGCTCGCGTACCCCGGAAAATGGCTGCCCGAAAAGAAATTCACGGTCCCGGTCACTCCGCTGCTGTCGGTCAGCGACTGGAAGTCGGAGTCGGCTCGCGACTGGTTGTAATAGGGAGAAACCGTAAAATTCAAGAAATTCGGATCGTGGTACGACCCGTTGAGATTGCCATCCGCTCCGAAATTCAATCCGTGGTTCGACCCAATCACGTTGCCATAGCTTCCGGTGTAGCCGAACGTCAGCAACCCGCTAGCGTTCATTCGGAGGTCATCGCCAAGTTGCACCTGTGCGGACGCTCGAGGCACAGCGGCGAGAAGCATTAGACAACCCACGCAAATGGCAGCCCATCTCAAATCATTCTTCCCTTCTCCGTAGCGATTTCCTTGCCGGCAGACACCCTACGTGAGTGCACAAGACATGCCAATCTGTTCGTCGGTCACATTCACCTAAATCATAGACATCACATAACTTAGAGATACATGCGGCGAATGGAGAGCGGCACAAAGATAAATCGTTGGGGCATCTCACGCACGGCTCGGTGCTGAATAACGCATCAACTCGATAAGGGATCTGGCCGCACAACTCTCCGCGGAATTTCAGGACCGGAAGGGAGGGAAACACCACGGGGTTCCTGACGGGCCAATTCTTCAGAAGGTGGTTTCGAGCGTGCGCGGCTGCTCCGGGCATGCTAGAGAATTTCTACTTTCGCCTTTGCGCGCAATTGCTTATCCAGATTCGCGCGCAACGTCTCGTACCTGCTCTTTTGCAAATCCGTGCGCAGCTGCGCTTTTACTTCGTCGTAGGCCAATTCGCGCGCCGGAGTATGCGCATTCAAGCGGATGATGGTGAACGCCTGATCGATTTGAATCAGGTCGCTCACCTGGCCGGGCTTCATCGCCTGCAGCGCGACGATCACTTGCGGGGGCAGTTTGTCTTTGCCCACTGCCTTGTGATCTCCCATGTTCACGCGGTAATCATCTTCGGAGAGCTTCTCTGCCAGAAGCCCGAACTCCTGGTAACTCTTGGTAGCTTTGGCCTGAGTAAGGGCATCCTCTGCGTGCTTCTTTCCCTCTTTCAATTGATCCAACGTGGCCTTCTGCGGTGGAAGTATCGAGATCGACTGGAAGTTGAATGACTCGGCCAGCTGATACTTCGAGGGGTTGTTTTCGTAGTAGGCCTTCGCGTCAGCCGCACTCACCGCCGACTTGTCTTGCACTTCTAGTTTCAGGGCCTGCTCAATCAGCAGCGACCGCTCGATCTTTTGGCGCACCGTCACTTTTGAGCCGCCCATCTCCGCTTGCACAAACTGTTGATAATCCTCCGCGCTGCTGAATTGCTTACGAAAGTCTGCTTCCGCGCGCTTCAGTTTTTCCGGCGGTACCGTCAGCTTCAGTCGGATGGCATCCTGATAAACCAATTCTTCAAAAATAATCATTTCCAAAGCGCCCTGGCGAATTGAGGCTTCTTGCGCTTTGGGAAATCCGCTGTGCTGTTTGGCATAGGGAAAAATCTGGTACATCTCTCGCAGCAGGTCGCGGTCTGTCAGCACGGCGCCATTCACTCGGGCAACCGGTTTGTCACTGACTTGCGTCGGCGACTCTGTCTTGGCTTTTGGCTGGGCTGCGCCCGTCGGCGCGTGCGACGCCACCTGGGAACTTGCAGTGACTGCGGCGGCCAGTAGTAGAGCGAAAACTACCAGGTACTTCATGTTCTCCCTCGATTCAACAACTCTAAAAAAATAAGGGGAGAGAATTGCTTCTCTCCCCCGTTATTCAACTATCTCATTGGAAGACGGTCGTTACGCCAAACTGGTTGTTCGCTTCGTTCGACTCGCCAAAGTGGCACTGGCGGCAGAACTGGGTGGTCGAAGGAGCATTCAGGTTGTTGTTCGCGCGCTGAATGTTTGGGTTGTACGGGCCATTGATGAAGAAGTAGGTGGCATAGTATTTCCCGCCGCCATCCCCTGCGATGGGGCTCTTCGCTGTCGATGCGTACACGTTCATCACGTGCTGGTCGTGGCAGGTGGTGCAAAGCACATAGGGCTTCCCCGCGCCGTTCACGCCGTAGGGATTGCTCCAGGTTCCAGGCGCCAAGGCTGGCCAGCCATAGTTCTTGACGAACTTGTCGTAATTGCTTCCCGGTGTGACCGTGAAGGCACCGCCGCTGAATACCAGACCATTCGCTGCGCTCTGGCTGATGTTGGCGTTCACCCCTACCGGGTGATCGTTGTTGTAGTTGCCGCCCGTTGAGGAGCCTACGCCGGTGGTCCCGTCGTTCCCGAGCAAGGTCGGAATTGGGCTGCTGCCGTAGGCAGGGTTCGTCAGAAGACCAACTTTCTGTTCGTACAGTTGATTGGTCATCATATTGTTCGGCGTCACGTTGCCGTCGTGGCAACTGAGGCAAAGAAGGATACCGCCCACTTCCGGCGAGTTCGAGGTCAGCGTTGACGGCAATACTTCGGTGTAGGAGCCGCCATCACCGAATGCGATCGTTGCGCCATACAGCGGGCTGGCATCCTGTCCCCATAGGGCATAGTTGCCAGTGTCCGGCGCATAGTGCGCTTGGCCCGAACCACGCGCGCCGCTGTGCGGTTGATGGCAGCCCGCGCATCCGCGGCCGCCGTTGTTGTGGGCGCCGAGGACATCGCCTTGGGGCGTCCAAGACTGCCCCATCGCCAATCCCGCGCTCAACAGTGCGAATACCCCTAACAGAATTACTCTCTTCATAAAGTCTAAGACCTCCATTTGTCTAGCTGCGCGTTTCGTCCACTTCGAATATCTCAGGCCAAGTGCGGGCCTATCTTCTGGTGTGTCTAAGTGCAAACGGTGTGCCGAACCGACACCATGTGACAACGTGTTACACCTGTGACCTAAAGCATTTGCAGCATGGAGGTTAGGCACTAGGGTGATGTGATGTGCGACACTTCGAGACCCGCTGAGCAAAGGCTTTTCTGCGCGATATACCGCAGCGTGATGAAAAATCACTCAAGTAAGTGCTGTGAATCTAATGTGTTGTAGGTCACAAGGGGGATGTGATGTGCGACGGGGAGGGCCCCGCAATTCCCATAAATTGCTTCCGTGCGGCGTTGGTTGCTAGTCACTTTTCCGGTGGCTAAGAAGACAACGCGATCACATCGCTGCCGCGTCGAGGAGCAACCGTCTATTACCGTTGATGTGGCGCTGCCGCCGGAGTCGCAGGGGCAGTTGGCGTTGCAGGTTCCGGGCCGCCCTGACAATTGTGCCCTTCAACCGTTCCGCCTCGCTTGCTTCTTCAACTCCTCGGCTTGCGCATCGGTGACATAGAGGAATTGTTGCGCGCGCCCGGGGAATATTTCCGTCGTAAAAACCCGATTGTTCTTGTCAATGCTGATGCCGACGAGTCCTTGGAACTGGCCTGGAAGCAGCCCATGTCCCCCCAGGGCAATCAGCAGCTGACCTTCGCGGTTAAACACCTGCACGCGATCCTGCATGCCGTCCGCCACCCAGATGTGCCCGTCGCTGTCGACAGCGACGCCCTTAGGTCTACCGAAGTAGCCAGGGCCATCACCTTCTTGCCCAAACGTGCTGATCAGTTTGCCATCCGCATCAAAAATCTGGATGCGGTTGTTCCAGGTGTCCGCCACATACACGTTTCCCTCGCGGTCAACGGCCACGCCCGCTGGCTTCGCGAAATCACCCGGTTCCGTCAGTTCGTGTTTGTGCCCCGCCGTGCCCATCTTGCGAATCAACTTGAAACTATCCGCGTCATACACCAGCACCTGGTCCAGCTCCAGGTCCGTCACATACAGCAGCCGGTTCTGCGTATCAATCGCCAATCCACCGGGACTGACCATTCCTTCGCTAATGACGTCTTCGGCCTTGTGCTCTTTGTTGAACACCAGAACATGCCGCAGCCCGGGATCGGATACGAATAACCGGTCATTGTCGTCCATCGCCAATCCGATGATCCGCACAAAGTGCGCATGCACGCCGTTCTTGATCAATTCCACCGCTCGCGTATCCGTATTGAAAATGAAAATGGCTCCGACCTTTTGGTCGGCCACGTACAGGCTTCCCTTCGAGTCCACCGCCGATCCATACGGCTCCAAAAGTGAAAATGGCAGCTTGTAGACTTCCTGCTCCGTCTGCGTTCCCGCCAGCCGGTCCATCCAACCGGACTTCTTGCTGACGTTTCCCTTCATGTTGCGCTGCACTCTGTCCGACGCGTACCAGGCCTGATAGCGAACTCGCGGAATCGCCGGCGGGTTCGGCCAGACGATGTTGGAATAATCAATAACCTTCGGTTTGCTGTCTTCCGCGGAGGCCGTGGACTTCTTCTTTTTTTGGGCGGCATACAAGCCGGTTCGTGGCGCCCACACAAACCCCAGCACTAGCGCGATCGCCGCGATTGTTCGTCCGGCCTGCATCCAGTTTGTGCGCGTTCTAAACATCTTCAATCTCCTCACTCGTTCCGTCGTCACCTGGTCTTCAGATCCTTGTGGCAACTCCCGCAGAACGCCATGTTGTTTGCCTGATCGTTCACCAGCAAACCCGCCTTCGCCGACGCGTGCGGTTGGTGACACGACAGGCACGTCAGAGTCGCCCGAATTTTTGTTACGTCGGTGGGATCCGCGACATCCGAGACCGGATGTCCCGCCGTCGGATGTCCTCTGCCGTATTTCAATGGCAGCACCACAACGCGGTTTTTCTTGTAGTAGTCGTCGGGCAGTTCCACTTTCCCGGCGAAGATCTTGAAGGTGCCAGTGGCCTGGTCTTGCTGCGGAACCGAGTCCGGCCCGTGGCACTCCAGGCAAAGCGCGTTTCCTTTCGCTCTCAGCAACTTCTCATTGTCCCCGCCATGTGGTTCGTGGCAGGTTCCGCAACCCTCCACAAACGCCGGTTGGTGGTGAACGGGCTTTTTCTCGAGCTCCGCGATGTCCGCATGGCAGGCCAGGCAAGTGGATACGCCATCTGTCTTGGGCAACCCTGGTTTCTTGCTGGCGTGAGGCGAATGGCAATCGGTGCAATCGCCCATCGCGCCGGGATGCGGCACTTTCGCGCTCGCAATTTGTTTGGCCTTGTCGTCGTGGCAGGTTACGCAAACGGATTTGGCGTCCGCCTGTGTCAGCACCACTTTCCCGTCCTTCGCAGGCGCGTGGCACACTTCGCATTGCTTCTCCGCAAACGGCGGATGCGGATATTTCGCCATGAGCTTCGGCAGTTTCGACTGGTGAGGGTCATGGCACTCGATGCAGTTTGCCGAGCCGAACGGCTGATCGTTGTGCGCCTTCTGCAGGCCAGCGTCTTTGGGATCATGGCAATCCACGCAAAGAGCCGGCGGCGGCCTTCGTCAAGTGATAATCAAATTCCGGGTTGCCGCGCTCGCCGGTTTTGTGCGTCACATGGCAAGTCTCGCAACCCATGTCCAGCGCGGTGTGACGGCTTCCCTTTTCCGGCACATTCAAACCCGTGGTGTGGCAGCCCAGGCAGAGATTCTCTTTCTGATCCCCGGCGGTCGCTTTCACCAACTGAAACTTGTTGTCGGATGAATGTGGATCGTGGCACTTCAGGCAATCCCGTACCGCCGGTTTGTGGACTGTGCCCTTGATGTCGGCGGCGTTCTTGTCGGCGTGGCAGGTCAAGCACAGGCTATACGGCGTGGTCGTCACCAGCTTCACGCGCGTTACATCCTTGTTGACGCGCACTTCATGGCAGCTCGTGCATCCCGCCGAGACCGCAGTGTGAACGAATTTCCCTTTCGCTTTTTCCGCATGGCATTCCAGGCACTGCGCCGACGTGGCATTCTTTTCCAGCGGCACGGGATGGATATCCGCGCGCAGCGTCAGCACCGCAACGAAGAAAGCCACGGCAAGACTGAGCGGTATTATTCTTGAAGATCGTCCCGAACTGGCTAGATGCATTCCCATCCGATTGGCCCCTGTGGCGGCAAATGACTCCCCTTTAGAATGGTCTGCCGGAGCGCTTGCTTCTCGCTCCGCGAGTCTTGCTCTGCCGCCAGAACCAGCGCGGTTGTGAGCGCCACAGCCAATAGAAGTAAGCCGACGATATAGGCGACTCGGTGGGAGCGATTTGTGATTTTCACCGTCATACTTTTTCCCCGATTTGGCAGTTGCCGGTGCTTCCGTGTAGCCAGGTCCAAGTGCCAGGAAAACTGCTGACCCCAGCGGACCCCGGGGACCGAAAGCGAGCAAACTGCCGGTTCGGGAGCCCGAATTCCGTTGCGGTTAAATGCACCTGGGTTGCCGCGAACCAACCAAAAGAGCCAGAACTGGCCGCTGCGCGCCTAACTATTCATATAACAATAACTTGCAGCTTGCCAGAATTGTGATGACCAACGCGCTTGGTCCTGCCGCTTGAACGTTCCCTGCGTGATATACCGCAGCTTGTGACGGCAAATCACACAAAATCAGCCCCCTTTCATCGTGCTCACTGCTTGCTCCTGGCCACCATTCGGCACAGCCCTCCCGGTTACGGTCGGTTACGGTCCCGTCGATTCGTCGTCTGCGTCTGAATCCTGTAGACTGGTAGTGTGCGATGCTTCTGGCCTCGCAAGCCACTCCTTGGAGGAATGTTGCGTTTGACCTTTGCTCTGCTTTCTCTTTTTGCCTGCCTGTTCGCTGGGGCGTCATCGCCCCGCGGAACATCGCCCGCCGATTCCTCCGATGCCAGTATTCATCGCCTGCGCCTCTACCATACCCACACGGGTGAGCGCATCGACATCATTTACCGGCGCGGCGATACCCTTTTTCCCGAAGCCGAGGAGCAACTCGATCATTTCCTTCGCGATCATCGCACAGGAGAAGTAAAGCACTACGATCCGCGCGTATTTGACATCCTGTCCGATCTGGCAGCGTCTGTCGGTCATCCCGGAGCAGAGATTCAGGTTATCTGCGGCTACCGAACTTCCTGGAGCAACGAATTCCTCCGGGCCCGCTCTTCGGGAGTAGCCAAGACCAGCCTGCACATGCGAGCACAGGCCATCGATATCCGTATACCCGGCGTTGACACTCGCACGTTGCGCAATGCCGCCTTGCTTCTCGCACGAGGCGGGGTGGGCTACTATCCCCGCTCGGGCTTCGTGCACGTGGACACAGGCCGCGTGCGCACGTGGTGTTATGGCTGCACTTCCTCACAGAACTAAAAGCGAGCGTTTTCTTACTTCCTTATTTCCTTACTTCCATAAGCTGCGGCGATCAGTTTCTCCAATTTCTGGTCAAAGCCGTAAATATCCGAGAAAAATTCCGGTGTATTGTTCTCCGGAACCACCGCCGTTCCGTACACGATCAGCACAGGAATGGTGTTCGTCAGATTCACCTGCTGTTCCTTTTGCGCCTTGAACGCGGCGTCGATTCGCTCGCGTGTCCAGCCCGGATTGTTGCGCAAAACCCATTCCGCAAGCGCCGCCGGATTTTCCACGCGGATACACCCGTGACTGAAATCTCGCCGGCTCTTCGCGAACAGGCCCTGCGAGGGCGTGGAATGCAGATATACGTTGTTGCTATTCGGAAAAATAAACTTGATCAAGCCGAGAGCGTTTTTCGGGCCAGGCTTTTGCCGTACCATCAGTTTTCCTGCGCGCAACTGCGCCAGAACGTCCTCGCTCACCACGCCATCCGTCACTAATTGCCCGGAATACGTGACCACCTCGTAGTTGTTCGTCTTCAGGTATTCCGGGTCTTTCGCGATCTTGGGCACCATCTCGTTGCGCAGAATACTGGGCGGAACATTCCAGTACGGCCAAAAGACCACATATTTCATGTCCTGTTCCATCACCGGCGTCTCGGTGCGCATCGCTTTTCCTACGACCACGGGCATCATCAGCACCGGGTTGCCATCTTTGTCATAGGCGCGCAGCAGGAACTCAGGAATATTCACAACAACCGGGGGCTGCGGAAAATTATGAGGCAGCCAACGCCAGCGCTCCAGCGTGAGTTGCAATTGCCGCACGCGGAAGCTCATCGGGCGATTCAATTCGTCAATTGTCTGTTGGCCAAGCCTGCCGTCGGTCTCCAACCCGTGCCTTTTCTGGAAGCGCTTCACGGCTTCGACGACTTCTCCCTGATACACCTGCGAATCCTGCGGCAAACTCGCGATCTCCGGCAGATCTCCTAGAAACTTCAGTCGCGCAGCCAGTTTTCCCAAAGCTTCGTAATTCTGTCCCGGATCGATCGGTTTCTTCATCGTGGGCAGCGGATCCGGCACTTCTTCTTTCGCCAGTTGCAGGTATTTGTGAAGCGCGCCAATGGTTCGTCGATAACCGGGAAATGGCGGCTCCACTTCTTGCAAAACCTCCTTCACGCTGGAAGCGGGCATGATCCCCTGGCGCAAGAACTCCGCCAAGTCGTACTTGTGGACCACGGGATCAAAATCGCGATGCAGCGTCTTTGGATCCACCAGTCCCAAGTGCAGATCAGAGATGTACCGCATCGCGGAAACCGTCAGCGCAACATCAAACTTCACCAGCGCCGATTCATCCGGCGCCGTCGCGCCATCCAGTAACTTAATCCTCCCGGCCCAGCGCCCGCCGTCGTAATCCTTGCTGTCCAGTCCCTTTTCTCCCGCGTCGTCCAGAATGGCAGTCAATTCCCGCGCCTGAGCAGTGGGTTTCCCTCCTCGAGTCCAGGCCAGCCCATCGCTCGGGGTATCGTAGAATTCTTTCACCCACTTCCCATAATCAGAGAAATCCGGCCACTGCAAATCGGTCAACCGGCCGCTGTCGACAATGCTGTGCAATTGCTGCTGGCCCATGGGACTGAGGGTTTCTCCAACGGACTGTTTTGCTGCCGTTGGGCTGGCACTTCCGGGCATGCTGCCCGCCGAACACCCCGTCGCGAGTAGACCCACCAAACAAACGATTGCCGTGCGCATTTCTTTCTTCATTTCCCCGCCTGGCCGCTAAGCTTCCACACGCAAAACCGCAGCCCCCGAGATCGCGTCGTTTTTCAGAGTGTTTAGGGCCACATTCGCTTCCGCCAGTCCAAACACCTGCACCCGCGTGCGAATCGGAATCTGTGCCGCAATCCGCAAGAACTCTTCGCCGTCCTGGCGCGTGTTGTTCGCGACGCTGCGAATCATTCGCTCTTCATACAGCAAGTCATATGAAAACGCCGGAATCGTGCTCATGTGGATTCCACCAAGAATCAGTCGCCCACCCTTGCGCAAAGCTTTCAATGCCGCCGGCACAATTTCGCCCGCTGGAGCAAACACGATCGCCGCGTCCAGCTCCTGGGGAGGCGCCTGCCAACGTTCCGCCCGCCCATTTTGCTCCCAGCTCCATGGCCAGCTTTTGGTGGCGCTCATCGCGAGTCGAAGCGTACACCTCCACTCCCCAATGGCGCGCTACCTGAATTGCAATGTGGGCCGCGGCCCCGAAACCATAAAACCCCAGCTTCTCTCCCGCGGAAATCGCGCTCATCCGGAGACACCGGTAGCCGATGATTCCCGCGCACATCAGCGGCGCCACTTGCTCATCGGTAAACTCGTCAGGAATCGCGTAAATGAAATCCTCGGGCGCAACCGCGTACTCCGCATAGCCGCCGTCGACGGTGTATCCCGTGAACTGGGGCGCGTCACAGAGATTCTCCTCGCCGCGATGGCAGTATGCGCAAATGCCATCCGTTTTATGCAGCCAGGCGATGCCCACGCGCTTACCCACAGGGAAGCGTTTTGCCTGCGCCCCAAGTTTTTCGATCGTTCCCACAACTTGATGGCCGGGAATCAGCGGCGATTTTACCGGCGGAAGTTCGCCCTCGATGACGTGCAGGTCGGTGCGGCAAACGCCGCACACTTTCACGCGCATGAGTACTTCTCCAGGTCCTGGTTCTGGCCTGTCCACGTCCTTAAGTCGAAGAGGATTTGTTTCGATCCGGCCGGTCGCGCTTAGGACACACGCTATCATCCTCAGGCCTCGGCTCCAATATCCTAAGCGCGAATCAAGTAGGCGGCCAACACACGTAGTGCTGGATAAGATACCGCAAATTGGACGAGTATAAAAGAGCTCTCCACTGATTTCCCCGCTGGTCTTCGGGGTCCCCGCGCGCCATCGCGTAGATCATTTTCAACCCTGTCCAATGGGGTGCCCTAGTGCCACAGATTTCCGCGGAGGTGTTATGCGCCCCCTCGGTGTCAGGCTTTCCGGTTATTTCCAGTTTCTTCGTGGATTGCGTGGTCGCTCTCTTCGCTCTCGGCGTACGCTCTCCACGGGTTTGGCCGTTTCATCGGCACCGCCATGCTGATTTACGCTGTCCGGCTGATCGCCCTGGGAGCGGGGCTTCTGCTTCGCCAAAGTTGGGCTCGCTTCCTGACGATGGTCTTCTCTTTCTTCAGCCAGCTTCTGTCGCTCCCCAGAATTCTTCATTTCCGGCCGATTTCCGTTCTTTTTTCCGGAGACACGCTCCTGGTTCGCTAACAAGATTCCGGACGCGGCAAAATCCTCCTAATTGAGCGCAGCGCCAGTCCGCTTATTTCGCCAGCCACTCTGTATTTTCTGGGATAGAAAAGACAAAGCCCACAGCGCGAACCACCCGCCCGAGCTTTCCGCGCCATGGGCAATTACAGCTTGTACATCGGAAATACAAGAACGCCAGATCAAAAAATCATAAGATCTTCTTCATCCGTATCCCACGGCGTCCTTGGCCTCGCCTCGTCGACGCCCGTCGCCCGCTCGGCTTGCTTTCCTCTCGCCGAAACCCTAACCTGACAGGTCTATGCCTGATCTCTCCCCAGCAATGCTCATGACCGGTTTCATCTCCTATGTGGTTTTCCTTTTCTCTACTACGTGCCACGAAGCTGCACACGCGTTCGTCGCGAAGCTGGGCGGAGACACCACCGCCGCTCTCGGCGGACAAGTCTCCCTCAATCCGATTCCCCACATTCGCAGGTCTCCTTTCGGCATGGTCGTCGTTCCCCTCCTCAGTTTCCTGTTCTCCGGCGGAATGATCGGCTGGGCCAGCGCACCCTACGACCCACTCTGGGAGCGTCGCCATCCTCACCGCTCCGCTTGGATGGCTCTCGGCGGACCCGCCGCCAACTTTTCGCTGATGCTGCTCGCGGCCTTGGGCATTCATGCCGGCCGTATTTTCCATCTTTTTCACAGCGACCCGGTGACCGGTTCTCCCAGTCTTGTCTTGCTCGTTCTCGAAATCACGTTCATGTTGAATCTGCTTCTTGGCACGTTCAATCTTCTGCCCGTTCCGCCTCTCGACGGCAGCACCGCCATCATGCTGCTGATGGGAGAGAACCGCGCGCAGCGTTATCTCGACTGGATCCGCGGCAACAATTACGGCATGGCAGGCCTGCTCGTTGGACTGTTGGTTTTTCGTGAGGTTTTCCCTTACGTGCAAACCTTCGTTCTGCGCTTGCTCTTCTGAGCGTTTCTGTCGCGCCAATCGCGTTGTCCCGGTCCGGAACACTCCCGCTTTTGTTTGTCTGCCCTTCGCACATCCTGCTAGTTTCCCCGGCCACAAACTCTTTTTTTTCAATCCGCTATTGGTTGCGCAACCGCTCTTGCTTCTGCGGAGGTAAACATGGCGGCTCTGGACACTCCCCTATTGAGCGGTTGCTACCGCGTTGAAGTTTCCGGCTGGGATGAAGATGAAATGTTTTTTGTCGAAAAATCGCAGCTGGCCGGAAATGATCTCACCGGCAGGCACATCGCCCTGCAACACAAACTCGCAGAGGGCACTATCGTTTTCGTGCGGCTGCTCCACTCCACCGCCTACCAGCAGTCCTGCCCTGCAGCCTATCAGGTGGAGTTCATCGGCAACGGCGCGACAGGGTCTTACTTATCCAGGTGCGCGGCGAGTTCGTCGCTCAAGTCGCGCTCGAGTTGCTCTTTGCGGAACAAACTGCCCACGCGGTGAAGCAGGGAGCGAACCATCTTCATCGTTACACCTCACTCGTACCGCAGCGCCTCAAGCGGATCCACTTTTGTCGCGCGCCGCGCGGGAATGCAGCACGCCAAGCCTCCGACCACCAGGATCAGCACCACGGCTCCGGCAAAAGTCCACGGATCGCTCGGCGTTACTCCATACAATTCGCTTGCAATCACGCGGGTCGCCGCCAGCGCTCCCAAAACGCCGATGGCACTGCCCAGCGCCACCAGTCGCAGCCCTTGCCACAAAACCATTCGCAGCACTTCCGACCACCCCGCGCCGAGCGCCATGCGCACGCCAAACTCCTTCGTTCGCCGCGCCACGGAATAGGACACCACGCCATAAACGCCAATCAGCGCCAGCGCCAACCCGATCCCGGCAAACACGCCCAGCAGCGACATGTGCATGCGCTGGTCTCCTACGGAGTCCGCGACGGTCCTCGTCAGCGTGCTTACATTGGTCAGTGGCTGATCCGGAAAGTTTGCCCAGATGCGCCGTGAAATCGTGTCCGCCATCGCATCGGGATTCACCTGCGTGCGCACGATCAGGTGCTGCGAACCCGTTCCCCACTGAAACAGCGCGGGGTAATATTCCGGCTCCGGCTCGCTCTGCACGTCCAGGTCTCGAAGGTCCGCCACCACACCAACGATTTCACTCCATTCAGGGTTGCCCTTCGCGTCTCTCGAAATACTCATGCGCTTTCCGACCACGTCCAGGCTGCCCCAGAATTTCTTGGCCATCGATTCATTCACGAGGACTACTTTTTGCACGCTCGCCGAGTCTCGCTCTTCGAATTCTCGGCCGCGCACCAGCGGAACGCCCAGCATCCGGAAATAGCCGGGTGAGACCTGCCGCAATACCACTCCCTGAGTGATCTGCTCATTTTCCGGAAGCGCGCCTTCCAACTTCAGGCCCGCGTGGGAAGCTCGCGAGCCGTTCAGAACTCCGGGGTCTGCCGCCACCACATCGGCGACTCCCGAAAGTTGCCGCACCTCCGCCAATATTTCCTGCAACCGGGCAATCTGTCCGGTTTTGTTCTCATCTTTTTCTTTTTCGCTCAGAGTCTGCGGCTGGGGCAAATCGAACGTAAGCAGGTGATCCGTATGGAAGCCGGGATTCTGGTGCAGCAAGTGAGCCAGTGTCTGCATGAGCAGCGTCGCGCCAATCAGCAGGATGAATGCCAGCGCCACCTCAACGACGACAAGCGCATTGCCGAAACCTGAGCTGCCTTTAGTGCTGCCTCCGCTTCCATCCTTTAGAAGATCATTCGGTGTCATCCGTGCCGCGCGCCGCGCAGGCGCAAAGCCGCACACGATTCCGCATAAGAGTGAGCTTCCGAGCGCAAGCCACAGCAAAGTCGCATCGGCGGAAACTTCGTTTAAGCGCGCTGTGTCGCTTGGTGCGACCGCCCGAAAAAGGTGCACGCCAGCCACGGCCAACACGATTCCTGCCACGCCGCCCAGCGACGCCAGCAAGCAGCTTTCCACCAGCGCTTGCCGGTGCAGCCTCCAGGACGAGGCACCTAGTGCGGCCCGCATGGCCATTTCGCGGTGCCTGCCCCAACCGCGCGCCAGGAATAGGCTCGTCAGATTGGCGCAAGCGATCAGCAGCACAAACGTAGCAGCCGCCAACAAAACCAGGTAGCTCTGGCGCGCGTCCTCCACTCGGTCGTCGAGTAGCGTTTCCGCAAAAAGCTTGTAGTCGCCAGCTAGCTCCGGTTTTGCTTTGGCTAGCCGGCTCTCCAGACGCGGCGCGATGATGCCCAGCTCCGCCTGCAGCGTTTCCAGCTTGGCGCCATTCCGCAATCTCCCGAACACTCCCAACATAAAGAATGTCGGATTCTGCTGGACGTCCGCGGTCAACGCGAGTGGCATCCAAACTTCCGCGCTCTCTGGAAACGCAAATCCCTTCTGGGCCACGCCAACAACTGTGTAGACCCGATTGTCCAGGGTCATCGGCCGCCCGATTACCGCGGGATCCTTTGCGAAACGCGTGCGCCAGAGGGTGTCGCTGATCACGACCACCGGGTTCTCATCTGGCTTCTGGTCCTCGTCGCGCAACAGCCGCCCTTGCTCCGCCTGGGCCCGGAGCAGTTCAAAAAATCCGTCGGACACACTGCCAACCTTCAGCACCGCCGGTTGGCTCGCCCCGGTCAGCGTTTTTTCCGTTTCCCACCAAGCCGCCGCTTCCTGGAGTGAGGTGGCCTGGGTACGAATTTCCTGGACTGCGGGCCAAGAAAGATTCAGCGTAAAGGCGGGAAACATCGCGGTCTTGGTATGAAACACCACGATTCGCGAGGAATCCTTGTACGGCAGTGGCCGTAAAATCACCGCGTTCACGATGCTGAAGATCGCCGTGTTCGCCCCAATCCCTAGAGCGAGCGTGATCACAGCAACCGCCGTGAATCCGGGATTTTTCCTCAGAACGCGCGCGCCAAATCGCAAATCCTGCCAAAGCGTCTCCAGCAGCGGCAACCCACGGCGCGCTCGATACGATTCTTTCGTCTGTTCCATGCCGCCAAGTTTCAGCAATGCCGCGCGCCGTGCTTCTTCCGCCGGCATGCCCGCACGCACGTTATCCTCGATGTGCATCGCGAGGTGCGAGGCGAGTTCGTCGCCAAGTTCGCGCTCGAGTTTGTCTCTCCGAAACAAGTTGCGCAGGCGCAACAGCCACGATCGCAGGCTCCTCATGTGTACCTCACTCGTACCTCAGCGCAATCATCGGGTCGACGAGCGTCGCGCGCCGCGCTGGCACATAGCACGCCAGCAGCGCAACAGCCGCGAGCAACACGGAAACAGCCGAAAATGTGATCGCGTCCGTGGAGCCCACACCATAAAGCAACGACGAGAGCACGCGGGTGCCAGCCATTGCGCCCCCAAGCCCGATCAGTAATCCCAAGCATGTCAGCCGCAAGCCGTAGCCAAGGATCTCGCGCATCACTTGCGTGCGCGTCGCGCCCAGCGTCATGCGGATCCCGATGTCACGGGTACGCTGTGCGACGGTGTAGGACAGAACTCCATAAATTCCCGCCGATGACAGCAACAAGGCTGTGGCGGCAAAAATAGCCAGCAGGAACGTGTCGAAGTGTGACCGTTCGAGCGTGCCGGAGATTTTTTGCTGCATGCTGGAGACCTGGTAGATGGGTATTCCGGGCGCAACCGATGCCACCGTGGTTTGCAGTTCGCGAACAGGAATCGCGCTACCCTGCGTCCGCACCACCAGGTCCATGGTGCGTCCAACCCAATCCCACGCGCTCGGCGGCATTTGTGCCATCGGTAGATAGAACTGCGGCTCAATCTGGCGATCTAAGCCCCAGGCGCGCACGTCTGCCACCACGCCAACGACTTCGTGCCACATGGGATCCATGCGTCCCTTGGGTCCCACCTCGCAGCACGCGAAGCGCTTGCCGATGGGGTTTTGCCCCGGCCATATGGTGCGAGTCAGGGTTTCATTTACGATTGTCACCAGCGTCTTGTCGCGCGTGTCCTGAGAGGTGAAGTCGCGGCCGGCCCTCAACGGTATCCGCACCGTCGATAGGTAACTGGGCGAAACGATTTGCAGTTGCGCGTTAACGAGGTTCGTCGGATCCAGAGCCTTGCCTTCCGGCAGGAGACCATTGCTGCTGCCTCCGCCCGCCAGTGGCGCGCGCGAAACCGCCGCAGCCGACTGCGCGCCCGGCAAAGCACCCATCGCCGAGATCATGCGCTCGAATGCCTGCCGCGCTACGGTGGGGTCGTGATAACCAGCGTCGGAAAGCCCGACGCGCCCGACAATCAGGTTTGTCGAATCGAATCCCGGATCGAGATGCGCCACCAGCAGCGCGCTGCGAATCAATAATCCCGCTCCCGCCATGAGCATCAACGCCAAGGCAACTTCACCGATCACCAGAACACTTCGAAGGCCATCGCGGCTGCCACTGCAAGTGCCTGTACCATTCTTGAAAGCTTCGCTGAGCCGGGTTGAAGCGGAGCGTAGCGCCGGCGCAAGCCCGAAAATAAAACTCGAAAACAGAGTGACGGCGCACGCGAACACCAATGTTGTTGCATCGATGCTGGTCTCTCCAAGGCGCGGCACTTCTGCCGGCCCATGCGTGACGATCCACGACACTCCCGAATAAGCGAGGGAAACGCCGACCACGCCGCCGAGCAGCGCAAGCAAAACGTTTTCCGCAAGCAGTTGCCGCACGATGCGTTGCGGCGAAGCTCCCAATGCGGCGCGCAGGGCAATTTCCTTTTGCCGCGTGCGCGACCTGGCCAACTGTAAATTCGCAACGTTCGCGCACGCAATCAATAGCAAGAATCCCACGGCAGCCAGCATCATCCGCAAGACCAGTTGCTGATCTCCTAGCAGCGCCGTCGTCAGCGGCATTGCGCGAAAGCCTCGCTCCTTGTCGTCAATCGGGTATTTCTGCTGCAGCCGTGCCGCGATCACACCGAGTTCCGCCTGCGCCTGCTCGAGCGACACGCCCGGCTTGAGCCTGCCCAGGACACTCAGATAGTGGTTGTCATGATCGGCCAGCTGTTGCGCCGTGAACGCTACGGGAATCCAGATGTCGCTGTTATTCAAGAGCGGATCGAATGTCTTTGGCATGACGCCGACAACGATGTATGGCGCGCCGTTTACATGCAGCGGTTGACCCACAATCGACGAGACGGAGTGAAGATGCGTGCGCCATAGCCGTTCGCTGATTACGACCACCTCCCCACGCCCGGGCTTGTCGTCATCGGTCGTGAACACACGTCCGGCAATTGGCTGAACCTGGAATGTAGCGAAGTAGTCGCCTGTGGCTAGTTCGCCCTCCACACGTTCGGGCGCTTGGCTAGTTGCCAGGTTGAAGCTCGCGTTATTGGACGCGCAAAGTTTTGAGAACGCAGTGCTTTGTTGCTGAAGATCGGTGAAGTTCCCAACCGAGAGACCGGGGAAAAGGTCTCGCCACTGTTCCTGAAGGTACACCACGCGAGCGGGGTCTTCCATCGCCAGCGGCCTTAGCAGCACCGCATTCATCACGCTGAAGATAGCGGTGTTTGCGCCGATGCCGAGCGCCAGGGTGAGAACCGACACCGCGGTAAAACCAGGGTTCTTCTGCAACATCCGCAAGGCAAAACGCAAGTCCTGCAGTAACGATTCCAGTACCGGCAGCCCGTCGCGTTCGCGGTAGCTTTCTTTGGTTTGTTCCATACCGCCAAGTTTCAGCAATGCC
This sequence comes from Candidatus Acidiferrales bacterium, assembly GCA_963804635.1. Classification (GTDB taxonomy): domain Bacteria; phylum Acidobacteriota; class Terriglobia; order Acidiferrales; family UBA7541; genus Acidiferrum. The sequence goes on along the minus strand of CAWDRK010000029.1, from coordinate 130,296 downwards.
GCGCGCCGGGCCTCTTCCGCCGGCATGCCCGCCCGCACGTTGTCTTCGATGTGCATCGCGAGGTGCGAAGCCAGCTCATCCGCGAGTTCGCTATCGTGCCGCTGCTTCTGAAATAGCCCGCCCAGCCGCAACAGCCATGCCCGCAACCCGCGCATCACGATGGCTCCGCGGCCGACAGAAACTTCGCCAGGATCGCGGTGGTCTGTTCCCAATCACGAGCCTCTTTTTCCAATTGCTTGCGGCCCGCGCGCGTCAGCTTGTAGTACTTCGCGCGCCGGTTGTTGTCGGAAACCCCCCACTCCGAGGCCACGTAGCCCTCCTGTTCGAGTTTCAACAGCGCTGGATATAGCGTGCCGTAATTCACAGAAAGGATGTCACCGCTGATCTGCTCGATGCGCCGGGCAATCCCGTACCCGTGTAACGCGCCCATGGCCTGCAATGTCTTCAGGATCATCAACGCCAGCGTGCCCTGCCAAACATCTGCTTTGTCGCCCATAACGCTCCTATGGTTTCGCCATAGGGAAGGTGCCACAACTCCTATGGCTTGGCAATAGGTATTTTGCCTCACCCGCCGTTCCGCAACCGTGACACAATCTCCGGTTACACAGGAGGCTCCCTTGAAGACTCGCCGCGAATTTCTGCAATCCACGCTTAAAGGCACGGCCGCGGTTTGTTTCTCGCGCTTCCCTTCCCTGGCAGCAAGCTCCTCTGACGCCAAGATTGAAATCCTGTTGGGAGAAAAGCAGGGCACCATTTCTCCCAACATCTATGGCCACTTCACCGAGCACCTCGGAGGAGTGATTTACGACGGCATCTGGGTCGGCCCCAATTCCAAGGTTCCCAACATCGATGGTCTTCGCCGCGATTTGATCGAGCACATGAAGAAAATAAAAGCTCCGGTGATCCGCTATCCCGGCGGCTGCTTCGCCGACAGCTACGACTGGCGCGACGGCATCGGTCCCGTCGACAAGCGCCCGCGCCGTACGAACTTCTGGGCCTTTAGCGACCAGTCCCCTGCGAAACACAGATATGAACCCAACGAATTCGGCACCAGCGAATTCGCGCGTTTGTGCAAGCAGATCGCTGCGCAGCCGTACCTGGCTGCGAACGTGCGTTCCCTTCCGGCGCAAGAGTTCTATCGCTGGGTCGAGTATTGCAATTCCCCGACCGGCAGCACCACGCTCGCCGACGAACGAGCAAAAGCCGGTTCGCCTGAACCATTCAATGTCCGCTATTGGGGCGTCGGCAATGAGTCCTGGGGCTGTGGGGGTAATTTCACCGCGCAGGAATATGCGGTGGAGTTTCGCCGCTACACCGCATGGGTCCCGGGCTACGGCAAGCCCCTCGACTTCATCGCCTCCGGGCCAAACGGCGACGATCTCACCTGGACAAAAGGTTTTTTCGAGGAAATCCTTCGCAAAGGAAAAGAGCAGCTGAACAGCATCTACGGCATCGGCCTGCATCACTACGCCTGGAATCTCAGCCGCGGGAAAACCACCGACTGGGACAAGGGCAAAGGCGATGCCCTGCAGTTCGATGTCACCGACTGGTATGAACTTCTGCGCGAAGGCCAGCGGCTGGAACCGATGATCGAGTCGCATTGGCAGGCCATGGGTGAATTCGATAAGGACCGCCACGTCAAACTCGTCGTCGATGAGTGGGGACCCTGGTATCGCCCCGGAAGCGAAGCCACGCCCGGCGATCTTCTGGAGCAAACGCCGACGCAACGCGACGCCGTCTTCAGCGGCATGACCCTCGATATCTTGAATCGCCACGCGTCGCAAGTGGCCATGGGCAATTGCGCGCAACTCATCAATTGCCTCAACAGCTTGTACCTGGCGCACGAGGACCGTTTTGTTGTCACCCCCGTAGGCCACGTCTTCGATCTTTACTCCGGCCATCAGGGTAGCGAACTGGTGCGTTCCGTCTTCTCCGCGCCGGACGTGCAGTACGATCGCGACGGCCAATCCGCAACCTTCTTTGGCTTAAACGGTTCGGCATCCCTTCGCGGCAAAGACTTGCTGCTGACGGTAGTAAATCCCGGAACCGAGCAGCCTCGCGAAGCCACTATCTCTCTAGCGGGAGGGTTCGCCGCATCCGCCTCGGCTCGTGAGCTTGCCGCTTCGGACATCCATGCCTGCAACACATTCGCGAATCGCGCAGCGGTCGTCCCACGTTCCTCTGAGGTCGCCGTGCTAGGTGGCACCATCACGCACATATTCCCTCCCGCGTCCGTCACCGCCATGGCGATTCATGTGGCTTGAATTTGGCGGACAACAGACGCACCGGAAGTTTTAGAGTCTCTCACCTGGCGGTCTTCTCAGCCTGACGGGTGCCTCCGTCTCAAGCCAAGAGGCCGCGTGAGACTGCTGACGATTGAGCGGAACAAGGCGACATCAGACGCCTTGGGCTGGCAAAACACACCACACTAACACCCTTATTATCAGCATATTGCCACCGCACACGCTGAGTATTGCCGCTTTGGAGATCTCGCTGAGATTGCTCTCGGACTGGCCTTGTCCGTGCCACATTTTTCCTCAGAACAGGTTGCCATTTTCCAGGACGCCCCCCGCCCGGGCGATATGGTTGCTCTATGACCGGAAACAGAAATCACAATAAGATGGCTCGAAGCCTGACGTGTGGCCTGTTGTGCCTGCTCTGCACCGGCGCGCTTTTGTCACAGGACACCACCAACACGCGCAAAATTCTAAAGAAAGTAGCTGCGCAATACCCTGCAATCCTGAAGCAGCGTGGCATCGGCGGCGTGGTGAAACTGCGTGTGTTCGTTAACGCAAACGGAACCGTCAGGGATTCGACTGTCGCTGGCGGAAACCCGATTCTTGCCAATTGCGCGCAGAAGGCCGTCAAGCAATGGCTGTTCGCTCCCGAAAGCACCGAATCAGAAGTGGAAGTTTCGATCGTCTTCGACCCCAACTCCCAAAGTCAATAAAGCGTCGCTCCTCATGTCCGGTAGCTCACCCCTCCCGGGGTCAGGGTGTTCCGATCGGCGGCAAACAACCTAACGATCGCACGGGTGCCTTATCGATACCTATGTGGCGACGCTAACGGAAGCCCCAGGCCTGAAGGCCTGAGCTACAGTCGCTACCCCCGGTCATAATTCCGTCAGCAACTGCACCGAAACCAGCGTCTCCGGCGAATGGGGGTGCGAGGCGAACAGCGCTCGCCATTCCGCGTTTGCGTTTTCAAATGTCGTTCGGGCGCCATAGGCCGCCATGTCCTGGTATTCGATCACCAGCAATACGGAACCCGTGTCTGGCCCGGGAACGGTGTTGCGGAAAAGCCGCACGGATTTCGGCATCACCGGGCTATTGAATTTCGCATCGGCGGCTTGTTTGAGCTTGCTGAGGAAGTCCTGCACTCGGCCCGGTTTCACGTCATACGTAAAGATAGCCAGAACGGACATCGCGGGCGCTCCTTTTGGCCACAGCATCCCCAGCCAATGAGATCAGGAGAAGTTAGCACAATCGAACGGGACAAAACTCCGTCCACAACGGTGGGGGAGAACCCTGCCGAGCTCAAAAGTCTATTTGTCGGAATCAACTACGAAAGCTCACCAAAAGAGTCTGGCAAACACGATGTGCGCGTCAGAAGGGCACGCCCCAAAACGAGGGATCCGGCGCGGATAACGCGATGCCGATATCCCAGGCCTCGTGACCACGCCACACAACTTCACCATCCGCTGCCTTACCGTTTTCCGGACGAATAATTCGCACACGCCGACGAAGGGGCAGATCCGCTCCTACGACCGCCATACAGCCCGATTGACTGACGTCCACGGTAACGCCATTGGCTCTGCGCGGGACGTTCCCGTCTTGCCATTCCACCAGAAAGCGGAGGCTGGCGACGGCCCGCTTGTGGGAACGAAGCCTCGCCCAGCGCTGTTCTAACTCGTCCATCGCTGGCGACAGCGGGCTCAAAGTTTCTGCGGACATTTGGGGACCTCACAGGCAAAAGATTCGAACCTAGGGAAGGGCAAGGAAAACGATAGAACCATGCATCGAAGGAGTCAATGGTACTTATTCAAAAAAATTCAGTTGGACGCAGTGGGTCCGCGATTTTGAAGCAAAAAAAGCCCCACCCTGGAGCAATTCAGCGACCAGAGGTGGGGCAAAAACGGTTGAGCAGCTCAGAAAGATCTAGAAAAGGTTCCAAAGGAACTGGTTATAGACCTCGTGGTGGTATTGTACCTCAGGCGCTTTCACAAACGTCCCGAGGGACCGCGCGCAACGGTCTGCCGAAGCCCTCTTCAGGTCCGCAAAGCGCGACTTGACGTCCCCGCCAAGCAGTTTGGTGGTCCATTCGGCCTTCTCGAAATTCTCCAGTGCCGTATAGATATTGTCCGGCAGGTAGCGTTCGGCTTGCCGAAGGTTCTTCAGTTTGGCGGTATCTCCTTCCAGGCCAGTACGGAAGATGGAGTACATCACCAAATACGGGTTGGCGTCAGGCGCTACGGAGCGGAACTCCACGCGCATGCTGCGTTCATTGCCGATGGGGATGCGGATCATGGAGCCGCGGTCAACTGCGGAAGCTTTCAGCTGATTCGGCGCCTCGAAATGCGGGTCCAGGCGACGATAGGAGTTAACGCTGGAGTTCATCAGCAAACAAAGATCGTTGCCGTGCGTCAGGATGCGATCGACGAACGCCCAACCGAGTTTGCTGAGTTTCTCTTCGCCCTTGGGATCCCAGAAGAGATTCTTGCCATCCTTGGAAATGGACAGGTTGGTGTGCATGCCGCTGCCGTTCACCCCAACGACTGGCTTCGGCAGGAAGCTGGCGGTCAGACCCATTTTGTTGGCCACCTGGCGACAGATCAGCTTGTAGAGCTGGATCTGGTCGGCGGCGCCAACCACGTCGGTGTAGCTATAGTTGATTTCAAACTGCGAGGGCGCCACTTCCGGGTGGTCCTTTTCGTTCTGGAAGCCCATGGCGCGCTGCACTTCGGCGGTCGTATCGATAAACGTGCGCAGAGGATCCCCCGGCAGCGAGTGGTAGTATCCGCCGGTGTTGACGTACGCGAACTTCTGCGTCTCGTGGTAGTGCCGTTCCGCTTCCGGATCCTTGAACAGGAACCCTTCGATTTCGTTTGCGGCATTCAGCGTGTAGTTTTCCTTCTTGTACAGCGAGTCCGCGTAGCCTTTCAAAACGCCACGGATGTCGGCGCTGTACGGCGTACCGTCCTTGTCGATCACGTCTCCGAAAACCAGGACTTTGCCATTGCCGAAAATATCCGCGGGCGCCCAATAGAAAGAGGCCCAATCCATGCCCAGCCGGAGATCGCTCTCGCGCTGTGCGGTAAACCCGCGGATGGAGGAACCGTCAAAGGTCAGATTGTCATAGCTCTTGACCAAGAATTTCTTGTCATAGTCCAACATGTGCAGCCGGCCTTCCAGGTCGGTGAACAGGACTGTGACTGCTTTGATGCGCTTTTCATCGCTCAGGTACTTCAGACGCTGCTCTTGAATTTTGTGGATGGGAGTGCGGGTTTTACGTTGTTCTTTGGCTTTCAGGTTTAGATCTTCGAGCTCTTCATAACTCAGCGCTAGAAAATTACGCAGATCGTTCGACATGAATCTCCTCAAATTGAGTTGGTGGAAAAATTGGCGGCAAAGATGGGGTCGGCATGCCGGGCCTTTCGGATGTAAAGGTAGCGCGTGGGTCTCCGTAGCGTCAAATGGAAAAACTCAAACCCAGAAGAGGAAAAACAAATGAATCGGATAAGAAAACCAGATACGAGAAAAAGGTAGAAAAACAAAGGGGAAAAACAGGATGCGACGGATTGTGATTTCCACAGCGGCTGTTCCGGAATGGCACGGCAATTCCCGCCATGACTCACGCCACAAATGAATCGACCCAGCTAAACGTTGTTCTTCCAGCGTTTTCTAATCTCCCGGTCATGGCATCCCTCCTGCACTTGATCCTGGCAGAAGTTGCTTCAAGGCCCGCGAGACAACTTGATCGTTCAAACCCCAGATCATGCTCTGTTTGCGACCCGGTGTTTACCACGCCGGGAATTCCTCTAACGGCCTGCCAGAACCCACTCGGGCGCTGTGAGTTGACCCTAACGAAACTCGCGGCGCCCTTCCCTCGGGAAAATGTGCATCCCATTGCTGTCCTGTAGCTCATTCCTTTTAGGGATGAGATTTTCCGCCGGAACACCGCAACGCGCCCGCACGAGTTTCCTTGAGCGAGCGCGTGCCGGAATGAGGTTGGCGAAGCTTGCTTACCTGGAGTTTGTGTTCGTGTCGCCGGACGCATTGCTCGCGGCCACAAACGGGACCGTCACCGTGCTGTCCAGTCGAACGAGCATGGCCGTCTGGGCCGGCATGTTGATTTCCTTACCCTTGCGCGCCACCACGTAGATGGCACCCGCGGCGAAACCGATGCCCATGCCGCGTCCCAAGCTGCCCGCAATCAATCCAATCGTCGAGCCAGTGCCGCCACCGATAGCAAGTCCAATCGCGTCACCTTTGTAGTCATGCTTTTCCTGAATGACTTCGCCCTCGGTGATCCTCACATCCTTTCGCGCCGTGCTGCTGCCGGAGTCAACGCGCGGCCGGCCAACCGCCAGCAGCGACGTCTGAATCGGAATCAGCCGGCTATCCACTTCCAGCGTCTTGAAGCTGACATTCACATACGCCTGCCCCTTGAACATCGAGAATAGCTTGGCCTTCTGGACGAAACCAATGGTGCCGTGAAGCCGTGTGCCGGCCGGAAGAATCGTCTGGCCGCTCAGCACCACGGGTTCCGAAGTGACGGCGGTAATGGCATCGCCCTGCTGAGCGGTCGAACTGTTGATAGGAGTCAGCAATGTCAGATGAATTTCGGTGCCCTGCGAAACCTGGTGCGCCTCCGCACAGGCCGGCGGCGCGACGGGGCACACCAGCACAATTGCCAAAATCAGCGATACCACAACTTTCATAAACATCCTCCTGCCTGCACGGACGTGCAGGATTCTCCCGTGACGTGGGGCAGTCGTCCCGACTGGGAGGGACGCAGCGCTGGCGCGCGGACCGTGCTTCTGCCCTGGGCAGAAGCACGGAGGTTGGGGAGGAACTCCAACCCGAGCAAAAGTCTAAACCACGATACCGCTATCCACGCAAGATGTTTTGCCGGTGTGCTGAGTCTGGCAAGGCTTCAAGGCTGGCACGGACGAGTCTTCACCCCGGCGGTTTTCAAAGGTGATGGTCTTGATTTTTCTTCTTTGTTCTTGGGCGCTAGTGGTCTGGTCCCCCAGCGCTACGGTTCCACGAGCCGGAGGCTCCAGCAACTGCGCTGTTCGTTCCACGCGGAGATCGAAGACCAACTTTTCGTAGTTGCGGCGGTCGGGTTTTGACATCTGGTAGACCAGAAGTTGCCCGGGATCGCCAATATCCTCCAGAACGGTCGCGCTCACGAAAGTGTCCTCATCCTTATTACGCCCGAACGGTTCAATCAGATGGTCTCGAAGGAGTTTCCTCGCGCTCTCTACGCGTAGCCTCACGACCAAGACCATTTCGCCGATCATAGTTGTCCTCCCTGTTCCTTTTAGGAGCGACGCGACGAAATCAAATCCCCCGTTGGCCCAGCGCAAACCACCGGCGTACTTCGAACTTTTCGCGAACTCTTGAAGACAAATCCGCCAACTGCGGATGACCCACCGATCGTTGCGAAGCTGGCAAAAATTGGAATCGTTCCGGGCCAGGATTTCGACTCCTCCAAACTCGAACCTGGCGTTGTCGCTGGAATCGCCAAGGCTCCCAAACCAGCGCAGGACAAGATCGCCGCATGGTTCAAAGAAGGAATCGCCGCGGGAGATGCAAAGCTCGAAAATGCTTGGGTGTTTACTACCAAGACCGGACTGTACGGCACCAATTATCTTCAACGCGCGACGGTCACCTGGTACGGCCGCGGTGCGAATCGCCCCGAGGACGCCGTCTATCCGACTTCCGAAGGTCCGGAAATCGTTCAAAAATATAACGGCAGCAACAAATATGTTCTGCTATTTCGATAAGGGCCTGATGCCGCCTGTCGATGGCTTCTGGTCGGTGACCATGTACAACGCAAAGTATTTCTTCGTCGACAATCCCCTCAATCGCTACAACGTCAGCCAACGCAATAAGTTCAAGACCAATGCGGACGGCTCTGCCGACATTTGCATTCAAGCCGACTCGCCAGGCAAAGACAAGGAATCGAATTGGCTCCCTGCGCCGAAAGATGATTTCGTTTTGATGATGCGCTTGTACTGGCCAAAGGAGGAAGATCCGACCATTCTGATTGGTTCGTGGAAAATCCCCGGAGTGAAAAAGGTAGGATAGCTTGGTAGTTATGGCTCCAATGACGGACCCGCAGGAAATAGTTTGCGCAATGCTAGAGAAGTCGTGCACGCTATCGCCAATTCCGTCCCGACTGCAAGCTCTGACAATGGCGGCAGCTTACAGAAGACCAAGGAATTGCCGTCGGCAATTTGAGCAGCAAGGTTTGGAAAAGTGATCGACTCCGATGACGCCCGGGCTTCGTACCATGCGATTTTAGCTTTATTTTCAATGCAAAGTGCGTTCGAGCTGAGTGTTGCCTGGACCCATTGAGACCACCCCGTTAATCGGGAGATGGGCTCGATTTGTTCAGTCAATTCGTTTCACAAGTTTCGGGCACCGGGGCGGCCAAGCAGAAGTGGAAATTGGAGGTGCCTCGAGCGGTGTGCTAAGCTTTTGTTTGCAGTCGTGAATCGCTGACTGCCAAGTCGTGGAACTTCGGACTTCGTGCAACGAGGTCCCGCGAACCCCGCCAGGCCCGGAAGGGAGCAACGGTACCGGGTAAGCCGAGTGTGCCGCGGAGATTCCGAAGTTCCTCGATTTGTTGAAAGTAATCAGTTATCAGGATTCGGTTGATTGGCCTTCACGTTTCCCTGCAGAACAAATTTGCCAAGCAGATTTGGTTGAGATCGTTCTCAAGCTTTCGCGCTGCAAAGAGTTTTGACTTTTTCCGCGCGGCTGGTGAGAATGCAAGACACGTATGACCTACCAAGTGATCGCACGAAAATGGCGGCCGCAGACGTTCGCGGATCTCGTTGGACAAGAGCACGTCACCAACACACTGGCGAACGCCATCAAGAATAACCGCGTGGCGCACGCCTACATCTTCTCTGGCGCGCGAGGCGTGGGAAAGACTACGGCCGCGCGCATTCTGGCCAAGGCCATGAACTGCGTGAACGGCCCCACGGCGGAGCCCTGCGGTGTGTGCGACGCTTGCAAAGAAATTGCGGCCGGCACCTCGCTGGATGTGATCGAGATTGACGCGGCTTCGAATCGCGGCATCGACCAGATCCGCGAACTGCGCGAGATGGTTCGCTATGCTCCGGCGGCAGCGCGCAGCAAGGTTGTGATCCTCGACGAAGCGCACATGCTGACGGGCGAAGCCTCCAATGCCCTTCTGAAAACCCTGGAAGAACCGCCCGACCGCGTGATTTTCGTGATGGCCACGACGCAGCCCGAAGATCTGGAAGATACCATCCGCTCGCGTTCGCAGCATTTTCATTTTCGCGCGCTCACCTTCAACGAAATCACCGATCGCCTGAAGTTCATCGCGGAAAAAGAAAATTTGAAAATTGACGGCGGCGCGCTTTCCGTCATTGGCCGCATGGCCGAAGGCAGCATGCGCGATGCCCTGTCGCTGCTGGAGCAGGCGCGCGCGTACTGCGGCGACAATATCACCGATCAGGCCGTGCGCGAGTTGCTCGGTGTGGTGCCGGAAGACGCGTTGCGGGAACTGGTCGAAGCAATCGCGGAACAATCTGCCGAGCGCGCCCTGGGCTTGGTGCACACGTTCCAGAAAGAGGGGCGCAACCTGCAGCACTTCTGCCGGGAAGCCATTCGCCACATGCGCAATCTGCTGATCGCCCGCGTCTGCGGCGCCGACTCGGATTTGATCGCGGCAACACCGGACCAGCGCCCGGGCCTGGAAAAAGCCGCGGCGCTTTTCACCGAAGAAGATCTCACGCGCTTCTTCCAGATTTTGCTGCAGACCGATGACGATTTGCGAAGAAAGCCGGATCCGCGGGTGCACCTGGAAATGGGCCTGTTGCGCTTGGTAAACGCGGCGCGGCTGGCGCCGTTGGAAGAATTGTTGACCGAAGCGCGTGGCGGAGCAACCGGCGGATCAGGCGGGGGAAGATCCACGCCGAAAACAACCATGCAAAGTTCGCCGCCGCATCCACTCCCTTCTCGCACCGTTTCCGCCAGCTCGGTAGGTTCATTCGTGGCGCCGGCTCCCGTTAGCGTGGAACCAAGAGCCGCCGCGATGCCCAGTCCGCTTCCCCGGGGAGCAGCGGCAACCGCAGCCGCACCCGCGCTGAAACCGGTTGAAGCCGTAGCGCCGCCGGCGCGCGAAACAAAAACGGAAACAGCAGCGATTGGAATCACTTCCGAACAAGTGGCGGAAATCAAAGCCGCCCTGCAAGCACAGCAAAAGTTCGTTGCTGAACTTCTGGAACACGCCGCGCGATGGGAGTTGGAAGGCAGCGAGTTGCGCATTTGTTTTCGCCCCGACAAAAGCACGTTCGCGGGATTGATGGAAGGGCGCGAGACGCTGGAGAAGATCCGTGGCGTATCGGGCAAGGTACTAGGGCGCGCGGTTCGCGTCTGTGCTAGACTCGAAAGTGGTGGAGCGAAGGAAGAAAATTCTTCGCGCCTCGCATCAAATGGTGGAACGAGCACGCAGGAACTTCGGGCCCAGTTTGAAAACGATCCGATGGTGAAGTCCATGCTGCAACGCTTTGGGGGAAGAATTTCAGAAGTGAAGCGGCAAACAGAGGAGTAGGGTCACATCGCAAGGTGCGGCCTTAAAGAACATGGAAGTAAACGCGCTCCAACAGATGCTCTCGAGACTTCGGCAGGTGCAGGAAGATCTGCAGCGGCAGGTAAACTCGGTGGCGGTGGAAGCTTCGGCCGGCGGCGGAATGGTGACCGTCAAGATGAACGGCCAGAAGCAGGTGCTGGAAGTTAAGATTGAGAAGGAAGTGTTCGCCGGCAAGGATCACGAAATGTTGCAGGATCTGGTGCGCGCAGCGGTCAATGAAGCGTCGCGACGCGTCGACGAAGAACTTGCCAACCAGATGAAGAGCATGGCCGGCGGCCTGCCTGGTTTGCAGGGATTGAAGATTCCCGGACTGTTCTGAATTTCCGCAAGGCCCCTCTCAAACTAAATCTGGAGTTACGGCTAAAGCGAACGCCGTAAAACTCCGTCTATGGCTGCACTCGCGCCGCGACGATCGGCAGCTCCATTCGCATTCCCCGCATTGCCCCGCTGGGTGTAAGATTTCCCCAGCGCCGGAGCCCGCCAGAAGCGCTCTTCCGCCCGGAAGACACCCAGGTCAGGAGTGGGCTGGTGGCAGACAGCTTTGTCCAGGTGAATCCAGAAGAGCCCGCGCTTCGCCAAAACGAAGCGCGCGAGCGGCAATTGGTGCGCAATGCGCCGGTGGCCATGATTGTCTCCGATCGAAAAACCCAGCAAATCGAATTGGCCAACGAGCGCTTCGTGCGCTTGTTCGGCTACAAGGTGGAAGACCTGCCCGGCGTGGATGACTGGTGGCCGGTCGCCTATCCCGACGAATGGTATCGCGAAAAGGTCAAGGCCGAATGGGCGGCGCTCGCCGAGCGGGTTGTTTACGATCCCGAGCGCATCGAGTGCATGGAAGCGCGCGTGCGCTGCAAGGATGGAGTTTTCCGCGACATCGAGTTTCACCTCTCGGTCTTCGGCGATTCGTTTCTTGTGAGTTTTGTCGACCTGACGGACCGGAAGCGCGCCGAACAGGCGCTGCGCGAAAGCGAAGAGCGTTTGCGACTGGCGGCGCAGGCGGGAAAAATGTACGCCTTCGAATGGGATGCCATCACGGACAAAGTGGTGCTCTCCGCGGAATCGGCCGACGTCCTGGGATTTTCCTCCGAGCCCGGGCAGCGCACCGGCCAGGGATGGTTTGCGCGAGTCTTCCCGCAAGACCGCGCAAATTTTGTAAAGATGATCGCGGAGCTCAACCCCAACAAGGCAAGCTATCAGACCAACTATCGCATTGTCAGCCCGAGCGGAAAATTCATCTGGCTGGAGGAAAATGGTACAGCTTCGTTCGATCCTCAGGGCCGCACCGTGCGCGTCGTCGGCATGGTGGCGAATGTCACGCCGCGCAAGGAAGTGGAGCGGGCGCTGGCAACCGTCAGCGGAAAGCTGATCGAGGCCCAGGAGCAGGAACGCCGGCGAATTGCGCGCGACCTGCACGACGACATCAACCAGCGGCTTGCACTTCTGAACATCGAACTGCAGAGACTCGCGGACTGGCCGCCGGACTCACAAACGGAGCTGCGCCAGAGAGTGCAAGAGTTGTGCCAGCAGGCCTCGGCGATTTCCTCCGACGTTTCCGCGCTTACCCGCGAATTACACTCGCCAAAACTGGAACTTCTCGGCATCGTCCCGGCAATGCGCGGGTTCTGCGACGAATTGGCGAACCATCAGAAGGTGACCATCGACTTCCACCACAGCGACGTTCCCGGCCGGTTGCCGCCGGATGTTTCTTTGTGCCTTTTCCGGGTGTTGCAGGAAGCATTGCGCAACGCCGTGAAGCACAGCGGTGTAGAGCGGTTTAAAGTGCAATTGCTCGGACATCCTGAAGAGATCCAATTAAAGATTCGCGATGAAGGTGCGGGCTTCGATCCGAATGAGGCTAGCCGAGGCGACGGACTAGGCCTCGTGAGCATGCGCGAACGCGTGGGATTGCTGCGAGGCACGATCGACATTACCTCAAAGGCAAAGGCCGGCACGGAGATCACGCTGAGAATTCCACTCCCGGCATCGGAGAATTGACGGTCGCCTTCCTCAAAAAGCCAGCTCGCGTGCCCCGGAAATTTGCGTCGATGACTGCGCTTGTGCTACACAAGGGGCATGCCTGATTTTGCCGCTCCTGTTGAACGACTCATCGATGAATTGAAACATCTGCCCGGCATCGGACAGAAAACCGCGCAACGCTTGGCGTTTCACCTGTTGCGTGCCACACCGGAAGAAGCCCTCGCGCTCGCCGAAGCCATCCGCGACGCAAAAGAGAAGATTCGCACTTGCACCACCTGCTACAACATCACTGACACAGATCCGTGCCTGTACTGCGTGGGGCCAACCCGGAATAAACAAACGATTTGTGTGGTCGAAGAACCGCATAACATTCTGGCAATTGAAAAAACCCGGACCTATGGCGGGATGTACCACGTGCTAGGCGGCTCGCTTTCGCCGTTGCAAGGGCGAGGCCCGGACCAGTTGCACATCAAGAGCCTGATCGAGCGGTTGAAAGGCGGCGCAGTGGAGGAAATCATCATCGCCACGAATCCGACTGCCGAAGGAGAGGCCACCGCGATCTATCTGTCAAAATTGCTGAAGCCGCTCGGAGTCCGCGTGACGCGCATCGGCGTGGGAATCCCGGTCGGCGCGGATTTGGAGTACGCCGACGAAGTAACCATGTTGAAAGCCATGGAAGGGCGGCGGGAATTGTAGGGAAAGAAATCAGAGCGAGCGCGAATTTGCCGCTAAAAGCTTCACGGAAAGGCTTGGTGGCATGCGGCCGGAGCTTTTTCGCAGGAAAGCGGGGATGGAACTGATGGGACCACGGAGCTAGTACGTACAGAATGATTCTACCTCTAGGCAAGCACCGCAATTCAGGATACAGTTCTGTTCCCGCGGTGGATGTCCCCGCCAAAACGCTGCTGTTTCCGCGGTAGCGGTTAGGAGGTGCGCTATGCCCGGGTTGGCGCACTACATGGCTCAGTATGACCATGAACACAGTTCAGTCTGGAACAAGGTACTGCACGGAATTGGCATTCCGCTGATTTTTGCAGGGCTTATTCTCCTTGCGCTGCTTCGCTGGCGCTGGGGAATCGGTTGTTTTCTCGGTGGCTGGGTGCTGCTTTTTCTGGGGCATCGCATTGAGGGAAACAATCCGGCGTTTTTCCAGGGCGCTGTGTATCTGATGGTCGGACCGATTTGGGTGGCGAAAGAGATTTGGACGTTTCTGACAGGAAAGCGCCTCCCGGAAGGTCAAGTCAGCGAGCCGGTGAAAAAGTCCTGATGCGCGAAATATGCGAGTTGGACAGAATCCCAGGAAATCATGCAGAGAGAAAACGAAGGCCCAGAACTGTCTTTGCAAGCGGCCGATAATCCGGCAGATATGGTGAACGAAAGCGCAATCAACGCCACTTCCGATCTGCGCAAGCGTCGCAGCACGCGCATCGTGCAAGCCGTGCCGCTGAATGTGACCGGTGTCGACGCCCTTGGCCGGCCGTTCAACGAGCGCACCTCCACCCTGATCATCAACTGCCATGGATGCCGCTACCAATCCAAGCACTATGTCCTGAAAAATATGTGGGTAAATCTGGAAGTGCCGCACCCGGAGCCCGGGCAAGCGCCCAGGCGCGTGCGCGGCAAGGTGGCTTGGATCCAACGGCCACGCACGGTACGGCAACTCTTCCAGGTGGCGCTGGAATTGGAGACCGCCGGCAATGCCTGGGGCATCGCTTTTCCTCCGGAAGACTGGTTTTCGTTTCCGCCCGAAGGACAGCCGCCGCTGGGCGCGACACTTTCGTCTGAAATTCCTGGCGAATTGCTGAGCGCAACGGGCGGCGACTTGCCGCCAGCACCTGGCGAAAACGAAGTCCCCGGCGGAGCGCCCGATAATTTGCGGGTCTTCCCTGCCCCGGCGAGCGCCACCGACGCCTCCCTGCAACTGGCGCGGCAAGTGGCCCGGTTACTGGCCGAAGCGAAACAACAGATTCAAGCGGCAGCGCGGGAATCGGCGGTGCAAGCAGTATCCGCGGAACGTCGAGTCAGTTTTGAACAGTGGGATCAGAAATACGCCGCGTTTCGCGAAGAAGTTGCACGCGAAACGGCGCACGCCATCGAAACCATCCAGGGTGAGTCGGCCACTCGCGCGCGGGTCGCACAAGAATCCGCTGCTGAAGCAATGAAGATAGAATTGCCCCGATGGCTGGCGCCGCAATTGGAACAGTTGACCCACGAATTGACGGCGCACCTGGCGAGAGAAGGCGCGCTGCAGCGTGATCAACACGAAAAGCAATTGTCGAACGCGCAAGAGGCGCTGCAGACGCTGCGCAATCAGGCGGAAGAGGCTGCGGCAAAGTTGCGCACGCAGGCAGAAGTGACGGAATCGCAGGTTACCGAGAGAATTGAGGCCACCGCTCGCCGCGCGGAAGAGGAAGCGCGCAAGCGGGAAGAATCCGCGGGAAATCAGCATGCGGCGTTGACCGCGGGATTGCAGCAGATCCACGAACGCGTTACTGGCTCGCTGGTGGAAGCGCAGAATTCGTTGCGTGAGCAACTGGCCAAGGATCTGGAACCTGCAAAAGCCAATCTGCTGAGCCAAGCGGAGGCCTCTCTGCGCGAGCAGCACCAGAAAGCCGAGGAGCAGCTGCAAGAAAAAGCCCGCGATCTCCACCAGAAAATTCAGGAAGCAGGACAGAAGCAGAGCGCCGAGGTTCAGGCGGCGTTGGAAGTCCAGTCGAAGCAACTGGAAGACACCCTGGCGCGGGCCAACCAGACAACTGAGCGCCTGGAACAATTTGCAGGCCGCGTCGAGATGGTGCAGCAGCAAGCCATCAGCGGATTCCAATCTCAATTGGACGACGTGCTGACATTGCACCGCAATGAGTTGCACCGGCAGTCGGACAATCTGTTTGCGGAAATCCACCAGCGCATTCAGAGTAGCTTCGAGACGGCCAACAGCCAGGCGTTGGAAAAATTCGAGGAACAAATTGCCTCGCTGGTGAGTCCGCACGTGCGGCAAGCCGAGGAAGCCGTGCACCGCCTGGCCGGGGGACGGTCGCTACTGGATGCCGCGATGACCATGCAGCAAGACCGCATCCGCGCGTCGGCGGATGACGCATTCGCAGAGTCGATGGCGCGGTTCCGCGAAAACCTGGGAAGCGTGGAGCAGTTGCTGAGCGAATCCGCCCAAACCATTACGACTCGGAATCTGGAAGAACTGGAGAATCGCACCGCGGATTTAAAGCACCATGCCCTGGAGGAGATGTTCAAGTCGGCGGAGTGGTACGAAAAGAAATCCCAAACCCAGCTGCAAAACATGACCGAGAAGCTTATGGATCAATCGGGAAGTCAGCTGCGGGAAAAGGCCGCGGAGCTTTCCAGCCTATTCGCCACGGAGTTGAGCCAGTCGGGCCAGGCCTACATCGGGCAAACCAACCAGAAAATCGACGAGACGGTACAGGATGCCTTTGAACGCGTCAGGCTGCTCTTTGCCGAGGCCGCGGACACCACCTCGGCCGCGTTTACCGATGAGATTCAGCGAAACGCCCGGCAGGAACTGGAAGGATTCACGGAGCTGATGAATAAAACCGTGGAACTCTCGCGTGAACGCCTGGAGGCTACGCGGGAACAGATCACCCAGCGCGTGGCCGCCGAGCAGGAAGAATTCCTGCGGCGATTCCACGCCGGGATCACCGGGGCAGTCGAGAAAAGCCTGAATCAGGCGCAAGAAGAAGTCAGCACAAGTTTTGCGGCCTTACTCGAGTCCTGGAGAACGATGAGCGAAGCAAAACGCGGCGAATTGCGCGAGACGTTTGGCAAAATCAGCGACGAATCCGCCGTGGGCTACCGGGACCGACTGGAAAATATTTCCAATTCATGGATGGTGGCAACCGTGGCGACACTCGATCATCAATCTCGAGACGTGATTGCGAAGATCGCGGCAACCGCCGAAGAACGTCTGCGCGAAGCTTCGTCGGAAATCTTCTCCCGTTTCGGCGACACTCTGCGCGAACGGCTGCAGCAAATTGCCATGGGATTCGATAGCGGAAAGACCCCGGCAAAGTCGTAGCGGCCCGGATTCCTCGCCAGATTAGTTTGCAAACCGCGACGGTTCGCTCAATTCCGGTCATGCTGAGCCGCGAGTCGTTTCCCCGCCGAAGCACCTGAACCTGCAATTTTTTTTCCTACCTCGGCCGAGATCTTTCAGGCGCTAGTAACGCGCCCTGCATGATGACAACCGCTGGCTGGGGTACGGGCAAAGGACCAAGCGGCAGCGCTTTAGAAACCCCATGTACGGTTGGCGCCGATGCGCCGTAGCCTTGTATAATTCCTGGGATTGCCTATGGCGAACCGGGCTTACCTGCGCGTCTGGACGCGCGATTTCAATGAAGAAACGATGATCGCGCAATTCGCGCGATTCCTGACTACCGCTCCTGTTACGGAGGCGGGCCCGGGATTCGAGCGCTTGATTGTGCAACCCCTCGATAGCACGGAAACACCCATCGCCGAGTGGGACCTGAAGACTGGCAAATTTGGTGCCGCCGAAGTGGCAGCGCTGGCGGCGCTGAACCTGGCCTCAGACACCGCCTATATCGTGGACGCCAAGTGGGATCTGTGGAACTTTGACATCGAAACGCTGAAGTGGAAGCAGGCACCGCTCCCGCTGGAGCTGCGGTGCCATGGGCGGCTCTATGACGACGGCATCGCCGCAAGCACCGGCAACTTCCTGGCAGACCTTGGATTTGAGCACCTCTTCACGGGCCACGCGGGGCTGCTGGCGCCGGGCGCGGCAAAAAATCCCTTTGAAATTTCGGATCATCCGCTGGAGAAGACCTTCCGAAGCTGGATGAGCAGCGGCGAAAACCTGAAGCAATATCACGCAAAGACCCGGGAGAACATCCAAAAACTATTCAGCTGGGTGGAAGCGATCGAAGCGGCGTTGCCGGCGGAACGCAGCGAATTGTTGAGCGAGGGAGAGGACAATTTTGAGGCGCGGCTCGATGCTATTGTGGCGCAACGGTAATCGGTCGACGCGATTGCCCGCCTTGCGTCGATCGTGTAGCGGCCGCGAGCCGGCGCTGTGGGTGTTGTGCCTGCTACCCATGATCGCGAGCGCTACTGTAGCCCACCCCTTCCGCGGTGCGGCCCGGCAGCAGCTCACGCCCAAAGCAACCGCGGCTAAGAAATCGAACGAATTGACACTGGCCGGACTGCGCCCGGGCAAAGATACAACCGTCCGGCTCTTTCGCCTGTACCCGAATTTCAAGAGTTCCGCGACGCAAGATGGCCAGATTTCCTGGGAGGATCCCTGCCGTCAAGAACGCCTCACCGTGGATGTCGATAGCAGCAAGAACGTGCAGGTGATTCGCGTGGCACGCCTCGAAGCGTCAAAGGTAGCGCATTGCGACGCAGCGACTCTCCCAAGCCGTTGGAAAACCGGGCTGGGATTGCGCATTCTGGACCACTCGCAGAGTGTCATGCAACTCTACGGCGAGCCGGATTCGCGGAGTCCTAGCACGAAGGACGGCCAGCCGTTAGAATTGTGGTATTACGCCTTCGACTGGGCCGGCCCCGATGTACCGCAAGTGATGGAAGTGGTTTGCACCAGGGAGAAGGACGGCCAGCCGGGACGAGTGGTAGAAATAACCTTGGCGGCGCCGAGCTTGTAAAGAGTTGTAAAGAACCGCGTCACAGTCGAATTTTCTGGTTACACCCGCGCGCGGCATACGTCTATTTGAGAAAGGACCTGAATGTTCCGCTCCCTTTTTGCTGTTGTGGTGCTCGTCCTAATGCTGGTTGGATGCGGTTCACAACCACCCAGGCCCGCCGCAGAAGCTGAGAAGAAGCCCCAGGCGGAGAACAAGCCCGAGGCGCCGGCGATCCCCGACGAAGCTCAGGAGGTTGCGAAAAAACTTCTGGGAAGTGATGCCCAAGTACTCCTCTACGGCGATCTGGCAAAAAATGGGAAGCAAGAATTGCTCGCGGCGAACGTGGTCCCCAATACGCCGAAAAGCGTGGTAGCGGGAACGGTGGTAACACGCGCCGTGGTTGCGGAAAATGATGACGGCAAGTGGACGGAACTGGTGCGCGCCGACGAGTACCTGAAAAATCTCAAGGGATACCTGGCGCTGACGCCGCTGCAAGCTGTAACCGGCTGGAAGCTGCAGTATGAAGAAAGCCAGGAAAAAGGCATGTCGCTTTACTTCACGCCGGTCAAAGCCGGGTCCAGCGAACGAACTCTGCCGATCGCTGTCCGATGGAATCCGGCAACAAAGCGCTATCAGTCCATGGACCCTTCGTACCAACATTTCCTGGGCGAAGCCGCAACGCTCGACAAACCGAGGGCAAATCTGCGATGAGCACAGCGGCAACAGCCCTGCGAAAAGGAGCGGCAAACCAGTCGAAGAAATCGACCTGGGAGAACCTCCGCGGGCTGGTACCGTATCTGGGGCGGTACAAGGGAGCGATCGCGTTGGGGCTCCTCACCCTGGCGCTGATGGGCATCATCGGCAACGTCGTGCCGCTGGCCACCGGCATCATCACCGACACGTTGGCGGGAAGTCCAAGACCATTTTCCCATCCGATGCACGGCGCCGCGGGTTCGGTGGGATCCGACTGGCTGGGCAGTCTCGTGCCGTACTACCAACCGGACAGCCGGCGAACGCTGGGTTTTTATTGCCTCGTCATGGTGGTGTGCATCGCGCTGAAGGGCGTGATGTCGTTCGCCACGCGGTGGATTCTGATCGGGATTTCCCGGGACATCGAATTTGATATTCGCAGCGATTTGCTGGACAAGCTGCTGGTGATGGAACCGGAGTTTTACGTGCGCAATCGCACCGGCGAGTTGATGTCGCGCGCCACGAACGACCTGAATGCGGTACGCATGGTGCTGGGCCCGGGAATCATGTACAGCGGCACCACCATCGTGACTATGGTGCTGGCGATCGCGTTGATGGTGCGGTTGTCGCCTTCGCTCACTCTGTGGGTGCTGCTGCCGGTGCCGGTCGTGGCGGTGGCCGTGTGGTACTTCGGACAAGTCATTCACCGGCTGTACGAAAAGATTCAGGAATCGCTGGCAACCCTTTCGGCGAGAGTACAAGAGAATCTGTCCGGCGTTCGGGTAATCCGCGCGTACGCGCAGGAAAGCGCGGAGATGAAGGGATTCGACGGACCCAATCGCGAGTACGTTGCGCGAAACGTGCAACTGATCCGCACGTGGAGTATGTTCATGCCGTCGTTGCAGGCCATGATCGGCACCACTTTCCTGATTGTGCTGTGGCAAGGCGGTTACCGGTTCCTGCATGGACAGATGTCGCTGGGCGCGCTGATCACCTTCAATACCTACCTGGGATTTCTGGTGTGGCCCATGATCGCGCTGGGCTGGGTAACGAACATTTTTCAACGCGGCGCAGCTTCCATGGGGCGCTTGAACTATATCTTAGCCGCGAAACCGCAGATCGATGACCGCGGCGCAAAACTGGCCAAGGGAACAAGGATTGAAGGAAACATCGAGTTCCGAGATTTGACGTTTGCTTATCCCACCAACATTTCCGGTAACGGCGCCAGCGGCACCAACGGACACGGCAAGGAATCCCGCCCGGTTCTGAAAAACATCAACCTGAAGATACCCGCAGGATCGACCTTGGCAATTGTGGGACCGACGGGAAGCGGCAAGACAACGCTGGCGGCGCTGGTCGCGCGCTTGTGGGAAGCGCCCGAGGGCGAAATCCTGATCGACGGCCATCCCATCCGCGAGTGGCCGCTGGAAACATTGCGGCGATCGATTGGCTACGTGCCGCAGGATACCTATTTGTTCAGCGAAACGGTGGGAGAAAACATCTCGTTTGGATTGCCCCGCCACGAACCGGCACGCGTGAGTGGAGCGGCAGACATCGCCGATTTGCATGGTGATGTTGAGGCATTCGCAAGAAAATACGAAACCATGGTGGGAGAGCGCGGAATCACGCTGTCGGGCGGACAGAAGCAGCGCTCGGCGATCGCACGCGCGGTGGTGCGCGACCCGAGGATTTTGATTCTTGACGATTCTCTTTCCGCTGTGGATACGCAGACGGAAGAGAGAATCCTGGGGCGCCTGCGCGGCGTGATGCACGGGCGGACCACAATTCTGATTGCGCATCGCACCTCGACCGTGCGGGATGCGGACCACATCGTGGTGCTGAAGAACGGCGAAATCATCGAGCATGGCACGCACGATGAATTACTGGAACTCGGCGGATACTACGCGGATTTGTACCACAAGCAGCTGCTGGAAGAAGAACTCGAGCGGGCATGAGCAACGGTCACGAAGAAGAGGCACTCGGCAAAGCGTACGACTCGCGGCTGATGAAGCGGCTGCTCGAGTACCTGCGGCCGTACCGCTGGCGGGTGATCCTGGCGCTGGCGCTGGTGGCGATAGTGACGCCGCTGGAACTGGCGCCGCCGATTCTATTTCAGCGTGTAATCGATCGATTCCTGGTGCCTGGCGCCAGCGGCAGCATTCCGATGACCACAGCCTGGCGCGGCGTCATCCTGATCAGCGTTGTGTACCTGGGCGTGCTGATTTTTGATTTTCTGGCGCAATACATTCAAATCCGCATCATGCAGCGCGTCGGGCAGCAAACCATGTACGACATGCGCACGGAAATCTTCGGCCACCTGCAGCGCCTGCCGATGAGTTATTTCGACCGCAATCCCGTGGGCCGGTTGATGACCCGGGTGACGACCGACGTGGACGCGTTGAACGACCTGTTCGCCGCCGGCGTCGTGACGATGATCAATGATTTTTTCCTGCTGGCGGTGATGGCGGGGCTGCTGTTCTGGCTGGACAAGCGACTGGCATTCGACACCATGCTGGTGCTGCCCTTCATCCTGGTGGTGACGCTGATCTTCCGCAAATACGTGCGCGAAGCAAACCGGAAGATCCGAACGGCCATCGCGCGAATCAATTCGTTCCTGCAAGAATACATTTCCGGGATGAGCGTGGTGCAGCTGTTTAACCGCGAAATGAAAGCGCGCGAAGAGTTTTCGAAGCGCAACAAGGACAACATGCTGGCGTGGCGCGACGCGATTCTGGCGTATGCGCTGTTTTATCCCGCAGTAGAGTTCCTGAGCTTTGCGACCATCGCGCTCATCTACTGGTCCGGTGGAAACCGGATTTTGAGCCACACGCTTTCACTGGGCGTTCTGATCGAGTTCACCATGTTCGCGCAACGTTTCTTCCGGCCAATCCAGGACTTGAGCGAAAAATTCAACATCCTGCAATCGGCGATGGCTGCTTCCGAGCGGATCTTCAAGCTGCTGGATGAGCCGATCACCATCGACACGAATCCGAACGCGCAGATACAGGTGGCACCGCGCGGGGAAATCGAATTCCGCAATGTTTGGTTCTCTTACCGGAATGTGCAAGAACCGAAGGATGAAGATTGGGTGCTGCGCGATGTTTCCTTCCGCGTGGAACCCGGGCAGAACTTCGCGATTGTGGGCCACACGGGCGCGGGGAAAACGACACTGATTTCGTTGTTGCTGCGCTTCTACGATATCCAGCGCGGGCAGATTCTGCTGGACGGTGTGGACATACGACTGCTCAATATGCAAGAGCTGCGCAAGAACTTCGGCATCGTGCTGCAGGATCCTTTTCTCTTTACCGGCACGCTGGAATCCAACGTGCGCCTGGGAACGCCGGGGATCGCTGCCGAAACGGTCCAGCATGCGTTGCAAGAGGTTGGCTTGGGCGAGTATTTGAAAGCGCTGCCGGAAGGCCTGGCAAGCGAAGTGAACGAGCGCGGGTCGACATTATCTGTGGGACAGCGGCAGTTGATCAGTTTTGCGCGAGCGCTGGCGCACAATCCGCGATTCCTGATTCTGGATGAGGCGACGTCGAGCGTGGACACAAAGACCGAGTTGCAGATTCGCGAGGCGCTGGACCGCTTACTGTCGGGACGAACCGCGCTGGTAATCGCCCACCGCCTGAGCACCATTCAACACGCCGACCGAATCCTGGTATTCCACAAGGGACGCTTGCGGGAACAGGGCGCGCACCAGGATTTGTTGGCACAACGGGGAATTTATTATCGCCTGTACCAGCTGCAATATAAGGAGCAGGAACTGCACGATGCCAACGGAAATCATCGTGCTGCAGGAACCACGCCTTTCCCGACGCCGTTGCCAGCCAGTGACTAGGCGTCCATCTCACAATGCCATCCATTCCCATTCTTCTTTCAGCCGGGGAAACATCCGGCGACATGTATGCTGCCCGCCTGGCCAAAGCACTGCAAGCTCGGCTGGACGTTCAACTCTTCGGGATGGGCGGGCCGCAAATGCGCGAAGCCGGCGTGGAAATCATCACGGATTATTCCGAAGTAGCGGTCGTAGGCATCACGGAAATTGTGAAGCACCTGCCTTCCCTGCGCCGAGCCATGGAGCGAATGGTTCTAGAAGCTGAGAAACGAAAACCGGCACTGGCAATTTTGACGGATTTTCCTGGGTTTCATCTGCGGCTGGCGCGCAAACTGCAGTCGCGTGAAGTTCGCAATGTTTACTACATTTGTCCGCAATTCTGGGCCTGGCGGCCATGGCGCGCCAAGTTGATCCGGCGGCGGTTCGTGAAAGCACTGTGTATCTTTCCGTTTGAAGAAAAGTTCTTTCGCGAAGCCGGGGTGGCGGCTGATTTCATCGGCCATCCGCTGGTGGGAGCAGTGCAGGCCACGAAAGACCGCAAACAATTCTGCGAAGCGCACGGACTGGATGCGGCGCGAACCCTGGTAACGATCTTGCCCGGAAGCCGAAGTGGCGAGTTGACGCACCATCTGCCGGTCTTGCAGGAAACATGTGCGCGAATCAACGGGAAAAAGCCGGCGCAATTTGCAGTGGCGGCGGCACATCCTAAAATCGCGGAACAAATCAGGGGCGGCTGGCCGGGCGGGTTGACGCTGCGCATTGTCGAAGGGGAGACGTACAATGCGCTGGCAGCTGCGGACGCCTCAATTGTATCCAGTGGGACGGCGACGGTGGAGGCGGCGCTGCTGAATGTGCCCATGGTGGTGGTGTATCGGGTGTCGCCGTTGACGGCGACATTGGCAAAGCCGCTGGTGCGAGCGCCGTATTTTGCGATGGTCAACCTAATCGCCGAGAAGGAGGTTGTCCCGGAACTGGTGCAGGACGACTTCACCCCGGAAAAGGTGGCCGGGGAGACGCTAAGGCTTCTCCAGGACCCCAACGCGCGCGCAAGCCAACGCGAAGGATTGGAAGAGGTGAGAAGGCGGCTAGGCCCCCCGGGGGCGGTGGAGCGGGCAGCGGAGCTGATTGCCGGTTTGCTCGGAGGAGGCGCTGGCAACGCTTCATGAGCCATTGTTATCCTATATATAGTTCCCACGAAGGTGCTCCCGAAAGGAATGCGATGACGCGACGTGGAAAGGTATGGGCTGGGCTGATGCCGGCCATGCTGCTGTTGGCGGCCCTTGCCGGAGTACGGACAACGGCACAGGAGCCGCGAGCCCCCAGCTTCCTGGCCGAGAAATACGAAGTTTCGACCTACGTCGATACGGCGTCGCAAGGCATCAACGCGATAGCGAAGGTGGAGTTCCGGGCGCAGGAAGTGTCGCAAAACGTGCGCGTGGAGCTGCATGAAAACCTGGATGTGAAGGAAGTGAAGGGACCGGACGGGAAGCAACTGCAGTTTCAGCGAGAAAACGACAATCCATTATTCGTGTATGTGACGTTGCCGCAGCCAGTCGGTGCAGGGAAAACCGTAACGCTGACGTTCACCTACGGCGGGTTCCTGGCCAACGAAGAGAACAGCCCGGTGCCGAACGTGCGCGTGGCCTCGGTGGGAAAAGACTGGGTATATTTGCTGCTGCCTTCGCGGTGGTTTCCTCTGACCAATTATCCCTCGAACCGGTATACCGCGACGTTCAAGCTGAATGTGCCGGACACCATGGCGGTGGCAGGCACGGGTAAAGCCGAGTCCCCTCAGCCAATGAAGCCGAAGTCACCCGCGGAGGGAAACCGGCTGATGTACACGTTCCATTGCGACCAGGCTGAGGCCAGCGGGTCGTTTGTGGCGGGTCCGCTGCAGTTGAATCCAAAACAAGCGGAAGGAATCGACGTGGCGGTCTATGCGCCGCGAGAGTATTCGGGAAGGGCGCAGGAATTCGCCAACGTTGTGGCGCATCAGGAGATCGTCTTTTCGGATTTATTCGGGTCGCTGCCCGATCCGAACATGACGGTAATCCAATTGCCCAATGGAACGCTGCGGGATTTCGCGGCGCCCGGAGTGATCATGCTGAGCCAGCGGGCCTGGGATCCAAAGGGCAGCGATCGCGAGATGAGCCGGCTGACGGCGGAGCAATGGTGGGGAATCCGGGTGCTTCCGGCGTCGGCGGGGGATGTGTGGATTACCGATGGATTGGCGCGGTACTGCGAGGAGTTGTATGCGGAACAGGCGTTTGGAAAAGAGGCGGGGCTGAGAACAATTGATGACTTCGCGGTGGGTGCGCTGATGTATGAAGGATCGGTGCCGGTGGCACAAGCGGCACGGTTGGCTCCCTATTCGAGCGAGTACCGATCGGTGGTGCTGAACAAGGGCGCGATGCTGTTCCATATGCTGCGGGTGCAGATGGGCGATGTGCCATTCAGGTCGTTGCTGCATGGCTTCTATGCGAAGTACCAGGGCAAAACGGCAACGATCCAGGATTTCGAGGGCTTGGCGGTCGCCACGGCAAACGCAGCGGCAAAACCGAATGAAGGACCGCCAAACCTGGCAGGATATTTTGCGCAGTGGCTGAACTCCACGGGGATCCCGGAATTTTCGCTGGAATACGTGGTTTACCGCACACGAAAGGGCTTCCGCGTGGTTGGGAAAGTCCACCAACCGCTGGACACCTTCCATATGCCGATGCAAATACGCATCGATACGGAAGGAAATCCGGAAACCAAGTGGATCGATGTTACGGGAACGGATTCCGACTTCATGGTGGAAACGTTTGGACGCCCAAAGCCGGGCGGGATCAAGGTTGATCCGAACAATTACGTGCTGAAGAGCACGCCAAATTTGCGCGCCCGGGCCGCCATCGCACGCGGTGAGGAATTGGCAGAAGCGGGTAAGTACTACGATGCGATTCTGCAGTATCAGAAGGCGCTATCGATTCAGCCAAACCGCTCGCTTGCAAATTTCCGGATGGGCGAAGCGTTCTTCTATCAGAAGAATTATCAGGCGTCAGCCAATGCGTTTCGCGAGGCACTGGCGACGGTGCCGGAGCCTTCGGAGAAGTGGACAGAAGTTTGGAGCCACATTTACCTGGGTAAGATTTTTGACTTGCTGGGGCAGCGGGAACGCGCACTGAACGAGTACAGCAAGGCTCGGGCAACCAACGATAATACCGGCGGGGCCCAGGACGTCGTCGAAGCGCTGGTGAAGAAGCCCTATACGGAAGCGGGAATGCCGCCAATTACACCGTCGAATAAAGATTCCGCGCAGCAGCAGAAAAAACAAGCGGATGTGCCGGCACCAGCGTCAGGCGATAAGCCAACCTTCAAGAAGCCCTCGCCGTAAGGAAGTGGCGCAATGCACGGGGCGTTTAGTCAGAATCCGTCGGATATTTCTCTTTCCATGCAGGACCGTCACCTGTAAGGGAGCCGTCTCGGGCCGGTCAACGACAGTGTAGTTCGGAGCGCGGGTCAGCGTCCAGAAACGGAGCGGAAGAGGTGTAATGTCGCGCCGAAAATGGCAGCGCAGGGGAGATTCGGCCAGGAACTCACAGGCGCTGAAGAGCGCTCGTTCCACGCGGTCAGCAACCTCCACATTGTCATCTGCTATGTAAGACCGGGTTTCAAAAATGTCGCTCTTGGCGAGTGGCGTAAGAGCGTTACGTGCGCATTTTTTGGGGCGGGCGATCTCGAAGCCTATTGTCTTTTGAGATCTGGATTCCCCGTCGCCCCTGAGTTCCGGCGGTAAGCTTGCCGCGCTCGGCCGGCGCGAAACCTTCTTCAACGTAAGACGCCGCCCGGTGCCGCTCTTCGTCAGTCCGGCTTTCCTCGGCATCCTGAGCTTCGCGCGCGCAACGGAATACATCTTCGGCCTTTGGCATAGCGGCCACCCGCAAGGCGCTTGTTAACCAACGGCTCGAGATCAGGGGCAACTTGCATTGGCACGCTCCCTTCTTGCTTTCGGGCTATCGTGATGGAGCAAATGCTGCGAGCTTGAATCGGAACTAATCTCCTTCTCTATGCGTATTAGCGGACGAAGGCCAAGGTGTGCGAGCGGGCCCTTTGCGGGTGCTGTTCCCAAGGGAAGGGTGGACCATGCGGAGATTCCGGGGTTTTGCACTAGTGGTTGCGACGCTGGCGGCGATTTTAGCTCCCTGCTCGTTGCACGCACAGGCCCCCGCGGCAACAAGCGAATCAGCTTTAAAGAAGCCGGATCCGGCAACCATTGCCGCTTTGCAGAAGCGCATACCGGAATTGCTGAAGGAGAGTTCCGTCCCGGGACTTTCGCTGGCATTGATTCGAGACGGAAAAACATACTGGGTGCATGGATTCGGCGTGCGCGACGCGAAAACCGGGCAGGCCGTGACCGAGGATACAATTTTTGAAGCGGCTTCGCTGAGCAAACCGGTCTTTGCCTATGGCGTGCTGAAACTGGTGGATCAAGGACGGCTGGATCTGGACACGCCGCTGACGCGATACCTGCCTACGGCGTACATCGGGGGAGACCCACGGCTGGAGAAAATCACGGCACGGATTGTGTTAAGCCACCGGACAGGATTTCCGAACTGGAGAGGGGACGGGAATCCGCTGACGATTCACTTCCCACCGGGAGAGCGATTCAGTTATTCGGGTGAAGGATTTGTGTATCTGGCGAAAGTGGTGGAGCAAGTGACTGGAAAACCGTTGAACGAGTACATGACCGAAGCTGTGTTTCAGCCCTTGGGAATGCAGAGCAGCAGTTATGTGTGGCGGCCAGACTTCGATGCGCGCACAGCCACAGGGCATGACGCAAGTGGACAACGGAATGAGAAACAGAAACCGAATGAGGCGAACGCAGCTGCCAGCCTACACACAACGGCCGGCGACTACGCGCTGTTTGTTGAGGCGCTATTGAATGGGACCGGCCTGAAGGAGAAAACCTTGCGGGAAATGGAGCGGCCGCAGATTGCCGTGGATGCGGCGTGCACGAATTGCACGGAACGCGCGCCGAAGGAGCTGTCGAAGAGCGTGTTTTGGGGGCTAGGAATCGGCATACAAGAGACCATGCCGGGCGAATCACTGTGGCATTGGGGCGACAACGGGTCCTTCAAGTGCTATGTGGTGGCCTTTCCGAAGCAGAAGATCGGCGTGGCCATGTTTATGAACGGAGCGAATGGATTGTCGATCGCGAGCGAGGTTGTGTCGATAGCGATCGGAGGAGAACAGCCGGCTTTCGACTGGCTGAAATATGACCGTTACGATTCGCCCGCAATGCGATTCGCAAAAGCGGCGCGCGAAAAGGGGGCTGAAGCGGCAATCGCGGAATTTCGGCCGGCTCTGCAGCAAGGGGAAATTTCCGAGGATGCAATCAATGGGATGGGTTATGAAGCACTGGCGCAAAGGAAAGTGGCAGACGCCATCCGGATTTTTCTGTTGAACGTTGCGCTGCATCCGGACTCGTCGAATACCTATGACAGCCTGGGCGAAGCGTATATGGCGAACGGAGAGAAGGAATTGGCAATCAAGAACTACGAGAAATCACTACAGATGAATGCCAAGAACAGCAACGCGGTAGAGATGTTGAAGAAGTTGAAGGCAGAGTAATGTCACTTATAGGATGACCCTCGCTACCCCAGCGCCTTTTTTGTGTACGTACGGATTATAAGAGCCTTACGGATTTCATTAAAGGCTTTAGAATGAGCACTTACGAGACTTTCTGGACGTGCTGATTCTAAAGGGATTGCCGCCAGCGCTTCGGTGCACCGAACGGCGAGTAAGAACGAGCACTGCTAAGTGGTGAGGGTCACGGTGCCGGATTTCAGGTCGTAGACGGCCCCGACTACCTTTAGTTTGCCTTCTTTTACGCGCGGGGCGAGAATCGGCTGCAGGGTTTCGAGCCGCGCGACTCCATTTTTGACATTTTGAATGATAGCGTTTTCCAGGGGATCGCCGGGCTGGCCGTTACTTTGGGTGACGGCGGGCTTGATGAGTTCGACCAAGCCGTTGATGGCGCCCGGGAGAGAATCCTTGGCATTGATGTGCTGGATGGCAGCTTTGACGGCGCCGCAGTTGGAATGGCCGAGAACGAGGACGAGAGGGACGTTGAGTTCGGCGACGGCGTACTCAGTGCTGCCTTTGACGGTCACCCCTGTGCCGTCGATCACATTTCCAGCAACACGGACAACGAAGAGATCGCCGACGCCGACGTCAAACAGGATTTCCGGCGAAACGCGGGAATCGGAGCAGGTGACGATGACGGCTTCCGGATATTGGGCCTTGGCAAGCGGAGTGAAATCCGCAGGGCTACGGCGGGGGTTGAGGATCTGGCCTTTCACGAAGCGTTGATTGCCGGCGAGAAGCTGGCGCAGGGATTCATCGGGAGTGAGGAGCTTGGCCTTGGGTTCGCTGGCAGCGGATTGTCGAGTGGCGAAAGAAAAATGCGGATACGTGAGCCAGAAACCCGCAGCCGAGGCGAGACGAAGGAAGTTGCGGCGCGATGGGTTGAGAGTGCGCATCGGTGTCCTCCAAAGGCGGACATTGTACACGAGGTCCGCGGCTGCGCGTCAACGATGCATGGGAGCTGCACGGAAGCGCAGAACCCGCACGGCAACGTCCGGTCAGGCCCTCAATGTCACGCGTAACCCCCGGGGCTAGCATAAAAGCCAGCGCTACGTGAAGGAATGAAGAGGCAAACGCGGTAGTTAGAGGGGAGCTAGGCCGGTTAGATGGGCGGTGGGAACGGCCTTTTGTTGGACTAGGACTTGGAAGCGTTCGCCCATGCCTTCGGGGAAGATCAGGGTTTTCAGTTGGAGGCGGGCGCGAAGTCGAGCGCTACCGTCCATGCCGTCATCGTAGAGGTCGGCGAAATCGTTTCCCTTCCCTAGCGCGAGAAGAAAAGCGGTTTGCGTGACCAGCCCTAAAGTCTCGAGACCACGGCGCTGGCCCCACAGGCGTAGAGCGGTGAAATTGACGTGCGCGGTTAGGTCTTGTTCACCGGGGGCAGCGTAGAAGTCTTCGTTGGCGCGGTGATTGGCGTAGGCGAGAACTGTGCCTGCCATGTGGTGAGAATCGAACAGGTCGGCAGCTTCGTGGCCGTAGTCGATGGTGAGGACGAAGCCGCGATCCAGGCGGCCAGCGATTTCGGTGATCCAATCGCAGGCTTCGAGGCCGGCTTCCGCGTGTTGGCCATTCGCGAAGGAGCTTTGTTGCGCCGCAAAATACTCGGAGATGGCGCAGATAGAAAGCGGCATGGGGAGTTCGGAGAAACGAGTGCCATCACAAGTGACAAAAATTTCGTCGAGAGAGTTCTGTTGCTGAAGGACGCGGTGGACGGGAAGCGCGTCGAGAAGCTCGTTGGAAAAAACGCAGCCGGCGGGAATGCGAGCGGGAATTTCAATGGACGGGCGGCACTTCCCTTCCGGGATGAAGCGAGCAAGGCGTGCGGTGAGCTGGTCGCAACGCGAAGGCGAGCGCTCGACCGCAATGTAGCGAAGGGCATGATAGAACTCCGGAAGTTTCTCTTGAGCAAATTCGAGGATCTCGCCGGCGAGACGGCCGACGCCTGCGCCAGCTTCAACGAGGAGAAATTCGGCGGGACGGTCCAGTTGCTGCCACATCTCGGCAAATTGGCGGGCCAACAAACGGCCGAAGATGGGGTGAACGTCGACGCTGGTGTAGTAGTCGGCGAAACACTTCGCTTCACCGCGGCTGTAATAACCGTGGACGGGGTGGTAGAGGCACTCGCGCATGTACTCGGCGAAAGTGATGGGCCCGAAACGACGGATACGCTCGGCGAGGAGAGAAGCGAGAGGGGTCACGCCGAGACGGCTCCCGAGGCGAGATCTTTTTGTAGCTGCTGCCAGATCAGCTGGAAGACGTCGCAAGCGGCGGAATCGAAGAGGACAAAGTAAACGGTCTCGAGGGAGGAGCCGGCTTTGAGGTGCTTGACGGTTTCAGAGAGCATGATGCGCGCGCACTCGTCCATGGGGAATCCTGAGACTCCGGTACCGACCGCGGGAAAGGCGATGGATTTGAGTTTTCGGTCGGCAGCGAGACGAAGAGAATGCGCGGTGGAAGTGGCGAGCGATTTGGGAGTGGTGGCGGTGCCGCTAAGGCTCATGCTGGCGGCGTGAATGACGTAGCGCGCTTTGAGTTTGCCACCGGTCGTGATAGCCGCATAACCGACGGGAATGCTGCCAAACTCGTCGCACTCGTGCTGGATTTCTTCGCCGCCCTTTCGGCGAATGGCGCCGGCCACGCCGCCGCCGAGAATGAGATCGTTGTTGGCGGCGTTGACGATGGCGTCGACGTCCATTTCGGTGAGGTCGCCCTGCTGGATGATGATGCGATCGGAGAGAGGTTTCATTGCAGGATATTGTAGAACAGGTGGGGCGGGGGGCAGGGATCAGATATCAGGGATCAGAGATCGGAGAACAGCGATCAGGGATCAGGACGCCAAGAAAAGCGGAATTGCGTGGTGGCAAAAAGCGGCGGCTCGACGCCGCACGCAACACGGACCCGCCCAGGGTGCACCTGGGTCGGAAAAGCCCCGCCCCTCAAGGGGCGCGCTACAGGATTCGGGCAAATCAGGTTGCCAGTTTGCGGTATGCGGGGTCATCGAAGCCGATGATGATTTGCGAGCCGCGAATTAGCAACGGCCTGCGGATGAGATTGCGGTGCTTGGCCATGAGCTTGAGGGCTTCGGCGCGAGTAGGAGGATGTTTGGCCATTTGGCGCGCGCGGAAAAGTTCGTTGCGCGGATTGAGGAATTCCTTGTGATCGCGTTTGCCGATGAGTCGATCGAGTTCGGACTCGGAGAGGGACTGTCTGTCGAGATCGCGGGGAGCGAAGTCGAGTTCAAGTTCGAGCAAGAGACCTCTTGCTTTGCGGCAGGTGCTTCATGTGGGCTTCTGGTAGAAGGTGATTTTCGCGTTGGACATTTGTGAGTGACCTCCTTGAGGTGGGCAGCTCAGTTGAAGTTGAGATCCTTCGGCCTAGACTACGGGCCTCAGGATGACACGCGCGGCGAGCCGTCGCACCCTAAAAATATTTCCCGAATGAATGGGCTGCGCGGCTCTTGGAAATGCCTCGTCCGTGAAGGGGCGAGCTACCGGGGCGACCAATCAATAGCGCGGGACTTTGGGATCGATCTCTAGCGACCAGCGATCGATGCCGCCGGCCATGGACTTGGCGGATTTCACACCCTGGTGGCGGAGCCAATTGGCGACGTCGAGGCTGCGCATGCCGTGATGGCAGAAGCAGATGACATCGTCGTCCGTATCGAGCTTCTGCAGATTGGCGGGGATTGTGCCCATGGGGATGAGCACCGCGCCTTCGATGCGGCAGAGGGCGTGTTCGTGGGGCTCGCGGACATCGACGAGCAGGAGTTTATCGCCGCGGTCGAGGCGTTGTTTGACTTCGCGTGCGGTGATTTCTAGATCGTTCATGGTCGCTCCCAAAGAAAAGACCGTAACCAGCTACTGGTTGCCGGCGAAGAGGCCGCCCAGGATGGCAAACATCATGAAGAGCATGATGCCGACGACGATGCCACCGAAGAGCAGACCGAGTAGCTTGCCTGGGCGAAGTTGCGCCACGACATTGTACCGAACTATTGGATGGAACCCTTGGCGGAGATCCACTGTTTTTCGAGGGACTGAATATCCTCGACCAGAGCCAAATCTTCCGGCTGCGGCAGCATTTCTTTGAGATGCTCGGCGTAGGCTTGTTCGCCGAGCAGTTCGCCGGTAACGCTATAGGGCTTTCTGGCGTGCTCACCGATGAAGCGGTTGAACTTGACATCGGGCACGTAGAGTAGCGTGTGGCCGGCGGGAACATTTTTGTTGATCATGTCGACGAGCTTGACGCATTCCTGGCGGTAGAGTTCGCGGCTGTGCTCGTTCATGCGAGCGAGGTCGGCTTCGGCCTTGGCGGTGGGCTCGTCGTAACGCCCTTTGAGGCCCCAAACGTAAAACCAGTGGGCGGAGCTGGAATGATCGACGCCGAAAAGGTCGAGACTGACAGGAATCCACTTGTTCACATATTTCTGAATGATGTTCGTGGGGATGACGCCAGCTTTGACGATGCGCTTGATGCCGTCCTGGCCGGTGCCGAGATGGAAGGATTCTTCCTTGAGCATGGGAATCATGGATTGGGCGAGCGGCGCGAATCCGGAATAGCTGAGCATGGTGAGCTGATACTTGCCGTCGCGATCAACGAAGTCGGTGTAAACGAAGAAGTCGAGCCAATTGTTGACGTCCTGATTGAAGGCCCCGAGCAGGCGCTTCTGATCGAAAGCGCGGCGCTCCAGCATTTTCTGAGCTTCGACGCGGCCGGAATAGCCAAAATGATTCATGAGCAGGTAGCACATCTGCCAGCCGTGGCGCATTTCTTCGGTGACGACGCGGCAAAGAGATTGGCGATCGTGTTCACTGGGAGAAGTTTCGAACAGGCGGCGCTGCTGCTCGACGGAGGCGAATTCGGTATCGCCCTGGTAGACGATGAGATTGAGAAGGGCGTCGCGCATGCGCTGGTCGGGGATTTGCATCACGCGCTCCCATTTGGGGCGGCCGCGATAGGCGCCGAATTCAACTTCGTTGGAACGAGTGGGACCGAATTTGGCCTCAAATTGATAGTTGGTGATTTCCGGGTAGGCGACCCCAATGTCTTTTTGCCAGACGCGGAAGAGATCGACCCAGTCATCGAAAGTGGAAAGACGTGTTGCCGGCATGAGTGTTTGCCTCCTAAAAATTTTGTACCGAAGAGCAGCCGCTCGAGCGCGACGAGCCGGCGCTACAAACCCAAGGGCACGCCACGGAAGGCGGCCGCTACACAACCCAGGAGCGGGTCAGCGGCCTTCGAACTTGGGAGGCCGCTTGTCGTGGAAGGCGCGAATGCCTTCCATGCAATCCTCGGAATGAAAACATCTGAGCTGGTATTCAACCTCGCGCTCCAGGGCCTGCGTCAGAGCTTCATTGTCGCGAGCGAACAGCGTGTGTTTAACGGCACGGATGGCGATTTGCGGTCCGGAGGCGATTTTCTGGGCGAGCGCCCGGACCTCATTCTCAAAGCGGTCAAAAGGGAAAACGTGGTTCAAGAGGCCGAGGCGGTGAGCGGTCTTGGCGTCAATCATTTCGCCGGTATAAAACATCTCTGAAGCGATGGAAGGCCCAACGAGTTGCGGGAGGAAGAAGGTTCCGCCGTAATCGGGGAACAGGCCGACATTGGCGAAATTCTGGCCAAATACGGATTCTTCGGTGGCGATACGAATATCCGCAGCGAGGGCGAGATTCATTCCGGCACCCGCAGCAGGACCATTCACCGCGGCGATGACGGGTTGCGGCATGGAGCGGATCTTCAGGACGGCTTGCATGCCGGAACGAAGGATAGGGCCAAGTTCGGAAGTATCGCCGCGCTCACGTCCCTTGCCGATTTCGCCGAGATCGCCACCCGCACAAAAAGCGCGACCGGCGCCGGTGAGAACGACGACATTGATGGTGGGATCGTTGGCGATGCGAGCGAGGGCGTCGTTGAGAGCATTGGAGAGATCTTTATTGAGGGCGTTCAGACGGGTGGGGCGATTCATCACCAAAGTGACGATGGGGCCCTGCCTGTTTTCGAGAAGGACGGGCGATGAAGTTTGCGGAGCCTGGCTCATGAAATTTCCTTGGCGCTGCGTTTTTACGGGTGATGCGATTCGCGGGCTTTCTCAATTTCTTCAATCAGCTGGGCAAGCTTCTTAAAGAGCCGGATGCGGTCGGACTTGCTGCGCGAGTTCTGGTTGCCGGTTGAAGGCACGACGAAAACCTGGGCGCCGTAGAGAAGGCCCTTCTGCAAGCCGAAATTGCATTTGCGCTGAGCGAACTGCTCGTAGGTGAACTTGCCATTAAAGGCCACGACGCGGGGAGAAAATTCCTCGAGCTTCTGGCCGAGCACGATGCGGCCCTCGGCGTAGTCTTGCCTTGTGAGTTCTTCGACGGCTTTGGTGGGGCGCTTGACGAGGTCGGTCAGGCCGATACCAAACTCGATGATGCGCCGGTCGTCGGGATAGTCAAACGGTTCGGGAACCACGCCGCTTTCGTACAGCGTGGGCCAGAATTGATTGCCGCGTCCGGCGTAATAGTGGCCAGCGCGGACAGAAGACTCCGTGGGGTTGCAGCCCACGATGACGAGCTTCATGCCTTTTCGAAGATAGTCTGGAAGTGTTTTCATTCGAGTTGCGCTCGAACTCCGAACTTAGATTCTACTTCCCTTTGAAATTGGCGGCGCGCTTTTCTACGTAAGCGGCAAGGCCTTCCTTGGCGTCCTCGCTGGTGAAGAGGAGTTGCTGCAATTCGCGCTCGAGACCCAGGGCTTCGGCGAAGGGGATTTCGATGCCGGTGACGACGGAGCGCTTGATGCGGCCGACGGCGCGGGAAGCCTTATTGGGCGGGCAGAACTGGCGGGCATAGTCCATTACGTCCTGCCAGAAGGTTTCTTTTTCGTAGATGTAGTTGATGAGATCCATCTCGAGGGCTTCTTCAAAGCTGAAGGTGCGGCCGGTCGCCATGAGTTCGAGGGCGCGGGCGCGACCAATGGCGCGGGCGAAGCGTTGCGTGCCGCCGGTGCCGGGAAGAACGCCGAGATTCACTTCCGGGAGGCCGATCTTGCCGCCTTCTTTTTTGGCGATGCGGATGTCACAGGCCAGGGCGATTTCCAGGCCGCCGCCGACGGTGTGGCCGTTGAGGGCAGCAATGACGAGTTTGGGAGTTTGCTCGAGGCGGCAAAGCGTTTCGTTGGCGTGGAGGCAGAAATAGTATTTGAACTGCGGGTCGGCCTTGGTGAGCATGGGGATGCTGGCGCCCGCGGAGAAAAACTTCTCGCCGGCGCCGCGGATGACGATGACGTGGACGGACTCGTCCATGCGGGCCTTGAGGATGGCGGAGTCCAGCTGCTGCATCATGTCGTAGGAATAGGTGTTGGCGGGCGGATCGTCCATTTCAAAGACGGCGATGCCGTCTTCAACGCGGTATTTGATGAGTTCTTTGGTTGCGATGCTGGTAGTGGTTGCCATATGTTCTCTCCTGCTCTTTCCATCTGAATCTTCACAGGCTGAAGCCGGTGCTACTGAAAGCGTTGCTTGGCTGCGGTCACGGGACGACTAACGTTGCGTCCGGGACGGCATCCTTCGCGGCGGACTCCGATGGAAGGACACCGCGGAGGAAGATGCGGACAATGTGGTCGGTTAGCTCCTCGGAGCCGGGGTCGACCTCCGGGTTATGCCACTTGTAGACCCAGTTCATCATGCCGAACAGGCAGAGGACGGCAACGCGGGGATTCAGGCCCGCAGCTAGGCCAGCGGCGGCCAGATCGTCGAAAACCTTGCGCGCCAAGGCGTAGTATTTGCGCTTGATGGCGGCCACCTCGCCGTGAAGCGGTTCGTCTAGGGCGTCTTCCTCGTGGGAAAGCACCTTCATTTCGCTGGGATGCGACAGGAAGTACTCAATATGGTTGGCGACCAAGATGCGGAGACGAGCGGCGGGATGCAAGGCACTTGGCAGGCGGGACTGGAGACGTGCCAAGATGAATGTAAAGGTATTATTTTGAATTAGATAGAGCAGCTTCTGCTTACTGTCGAAATAGTAGTAGAGGCCGGATAAGGAGATGCCGGTGGCGCGGCTAATGTCGCGGATGGAGGCGCCTTCAAAGCCCTTTTCGGCGAAGATGCGAGCGGAATGGCAGAGGATGTGGTCGAGTTTGGCTTCAGTGTCGCGGGAATTGGGGACGGAAATAGCCATAGGAGCGATTATCGAACGATCGTTCGATACTGTAGAACGGTGGGCCAGCGGTGTCAAGGGCTTCGCTTTCTGAACGGCGTGGGGCAACTGCGAAAGGCTAATTCACGAGCTTGATGTGAACGCGTGCGAAGTCATCGCGTCATTCCTGAGAAGCAAACAGAGGTAAGTCGCGGCCGAGGTGGTGCTGTTGAGCGAGGGCAAAAACTTTTTGGGCGACGGCAAGATCCCACGCAGCGATGCCGTTGGATTTGAAGAGCGTGATTTGCGAGTCGGATTTGCGGCCGGGAACTTTGCCGGAAACGAGCTCAGCTAGTTCGTGGACTTCGTTCCAGCGCTCAGGGTGCTGCTGGAAGCCGATGATGAGGTCGCCGGCTTCCTGTTTGGATTGCGCGAGGGAGTCAACGAAAATGAGGTTTGCTTTGGCGACAGCGGTGGCGTCGAGTTCCTGCTTATGGGCATGATTGGCGCCAATGGCGTTGATGTGAATGCCGTTTGGCATATCCTCTCCGGTCAGCACGGGATGCGAAGAGGTGGTAGCGGTGGAAACGATTTCGGCGGTGCGCACGGCATCGGCCGCGGACTCCATGGAATAGACGTTAATGCTGAGACGCTCGGACATTTCCTCACAGAATTTATTGCGCCGCTGCGGGTCGCGGCCATAAACATAGACGGAATCGAGAAGACGAACCGCGTTGATGGCTTCCAACTGGGTTCTCGCTTGACCGCCCGTGCCGATGATGGCAGCGGAATGCGCGCCTTTTTGGGAAAGATACTTGGTGGCGACGCCGGATGCCGCGCCGGTGCGCTGACGCCCGAGATAGTCCGCTTCAATGAGTGCAAGTAATTCGCCGCTGGAGGTGCTGTAGAGAGGAACGAGAAAGCGCAGGTTGCCCTTCACATAGGTGTATTGTTTCATGGCCACGAAACCGGCGGCGGTGTCCATGGCGGCCATATAGTGGAAGAAACCGCCGCCAGGAAGCTCAAAGCGACGGCGCGGGTGGACGATAACGGTGCCGGCGGCTTGTTTGCGGGAGATGTCTTCGACGGCTTCGATGGCCATCGGCATAGTGAGCAGTTGACGAACCTCGTATTCGTTAATGTGAAGGGTCATGAGTTCTCAGCGGGACGAGGATAGCACGACAGCGGTGAGATGGGGATTGGGAGGCGTTCTCGGCTCAGAGCAGTACTTCAGAGCGTGGAGATGACGTCGGCCGGCATAAAAGCTAGCGCTACACGGAAGACGCAAGCCCTCATCTCACATACAATCGCGAAGAGAAACGCGATAGCCCGGGTACAAAACCCGTACCTGGGGCATGCGCGCCCGAACCAAACACGAGGGCGACCGCATCGGAAGGCGGCCGCAACACCGCTAATGGCGGGGGGACTTTTGGGGTGCGGATTTTTTGGGCGAGGAATCGTCCCTGACGCGGCGGACTACGGTTTGAATGAGGTGATAGACGCGCTCTTCTTTGGGGTCGTCCATTACACGAAAGCGAAACTCGGGCTCGTTTTTGGGGCTTTTGCCGGTGCGGATGGGAAGAGCGCCGCAAAGGTTGTTTTCAATGAAGGCAGTTTCGTAGCGGGATTTCTTGCGATTCCAGGTGAGCACGCGGAGCGTGGTGAAATCGCAGGGCTGGCCTTCGGGGCCACGAGCGCCCGCAATGAGGTATTGCGGATGCTCGCCGTCGTCATCGGTAACGCGATTCAGCTCGAACCAGGCGATAGGATGAATATTGGCGGAAGTGGTGCCGTCGCGAACGGGGTCCGGAAGATCCAAAGAGACGAAGCGAGCCACAACCCATCCGGCGATCGGAACGGTCTGATCTCCTGGCTGGGTGGTGGTGTTCGCCGCAGAGTTGCGAATAGCGCCTTCGCCGGGAGGGCGCGTAGCGATGGCGCGCACCAGATACCAATCCTCTTTTTTGCTTTCCTGCGGCTCGTTGGGGGATTCTTTTTCGTCTGCGACCTGAACCCAATCGGAAACGGCACGACCCACAATCTCAACGGGCATGCCGCGCGAAAATTGGTACAGGCGCGGCTCAGTGCGGCCTGGCAGGACGCGCAGATTCGTGGGAACTTTCGTGCGCCCGCGAGCCTGCATAGGCATAACGCGAGTTTGCTCGAGAAGCTTTTCGCTGCGCTGCCACAGGTCCGGCTCAATCAGGTAACGGCCATCCACCCAGCCGGTGAGACCGGCGGCCGTGCGGACTTTGACACTGTCGTTGCGGCGGGCAAGGACTTCGACGCGGTCGCCATAGAGCAAAACGCCGGTCTGCTCGCGGACTTGAGCGACGCTGCTCCAAAGAGTGATGGTGCGTTCGCCGATGTAGGCCTCGCCGAGAAATTCGCGTTTGGGCCGGAAGAGCCAAGCGAGCAGAGCCACTAGACAAAGCAGCGGCACCGCCACGAGAAGCTTTCGCTTCATGCGCTATCACCGAAAGTGATTCCGACGGAGCGCGCGGCGTGAACGATCTCGCTGGAAGGGTCGATAAACTTCATTTTTTCGAGTGCCTCGTCAAGGGATACTGAAGCCATTTTACCAGCCTTGAGGCAGACCATACGGCCAAATTGTCCATTGGCAACCAAATCGGTGGCAGCGACGCCGAAGCGCGTGCCGAGGATGCGGTCGAACGGGGTAGGGGAACCACCACGCTGGACGTGGCCAAGAACGGTAACGCGAATTTCCTTCTGGAGCATCTCGCGCAGAGTGAAGGCGATGCTGTTGGCCACGCCACCCGGCCCGACGGGAGGAATGGGCTTGCCCGAGGGATCGCTAGCGGGCAGTTTGACGCCTTCGGCGACAACGACGAGACTAAAGCGCTTGCCGCGAAGTTCGCGGGCGCGAACCGCGTCGCAGATGGCTTCGAATTTGAAGGGAAGCTCGGGAACCAGGATGATGTGCGCGCCCCCAGCAATACCGGCGTGAAGAGCAATCCAGCCGGCGTCGCGGCCCATGACTTCAATGAGCATGACGCGATGATGACTTTCGGCAGTAGTGTGAAGACGGTCGATGGCTTCGGTGGCGATGACCAAAGCGGTGTCAAAACCAAAGGTGACTTCGGTGGCGTCGAGATCGTTGTCGATGGTTTTGGGGACGCCGACAACGTTGACACCCTTGTTAAAGAAATCGCGCGCAATGTGCTGCGTGCCGTCGCCGCCGGTGACGATCATGGCGTCGACACCGAGACGCCGGGCGTTCTCCATACACAAGGAAGAGTAATCGCGAACGACTTCCTTGCCGTTCTCCATGGACTTGTAGGCAAAAGTTGCCGCGATTGGTGGTGCCAAGAATTGTGCCGCCACGAGGCAAAATGCCGCTTACGGATTCTTCCGTGAGTTCCTTGGCGCCCTCGGGCCAGATGAGCCCATCAAAGCCGTTGCGGATGCCGATAACGCGTATAGCGTGCTCGTTGATAGCGGAGCGAACAACGGCGCGAATGACGTCGTTGAGTCCGGGAGCGTCGCCGCCGCCGTTTACGATACCGATCGTACGCACAGGTTTCATATACATTCCCTCACAGAAAGTATCGACAAGTTTAACGGATTGCATGAATTGGCCTACGTGACACAGGACACGCGAGAGCAGCTGGAAAGCCAGGAGGATAGCGAATAAGGTAAGAGGGACAGGGAGAACCAAAATGAAATTTCTGGATGGGTTGCAACCTTTGGGGCTGCTGGTGTTGCGGTTAGCGCTGGCGTTGATATTTATTTACCACGGCTATCCCAAATTGGCACATGCCGGGCCAGAGCTGCATGAGTTTTTCGTGCAGCACGGGTTGCCGGGATATTTTGTGAGCGTGGCCGGGATACTGGAATCCTTCGGGGCGCTACTGTTGTTCTTGGGGCTGTTCACGCGACCGCTGGCGCTGCTGCTCACGATCGAAATGGGTGTAGCAATCTGGAAAGTGCATAGTGCTCATGGAGTGATGGCGGTGCGAGACTACGAGTTTCCGCTGGTGGTGGCAGCGGCGTGTTTTGCGCTGGCGACGGTGGGAGCGGGGTTGCTCTCGATGGATCATATGGTGTGGGGAGAGGGCGGGAAGAAGCGGAGCAGCGTGAAACGAAGCAAAGAGTAGAGGGGTGAGAGAAGCAGCAAAAGAAACCAAGAGAAAACAAGCGAAAGAAAAGGCAAAGGCCAGAGCGCCTGCCTGCCGCTACAAGACGGAGGTCGACCAAGCCCCCAGGTACAAACCGGTACGTGGGGCACCCACAGGCCCACTAACACCAAAAACAAGGAAGAGGGATTGCGC
The DNA here is from genome assembly GCA_963804635.1 of Candidatus Acidiferrales bacterium. GTDB lineage: Bacteria > Acidobacteriota > Terriglobia > Acidiferrales > UBA7541 > Acidiferrum. The sequence continues at coordinate 89,282 of CAWDRK010000029.1, read as the reverse complement.
GAACCGTGAAGACGCGCGGGCACGTCGATAATTCAGAGATGTCGTCAGACGTGGGCTGCGGAGCCGGGGACACTGATGGCCTGAGTCGCTGGCGCGCAGGGCAGAACAATCCACAGGATAATGTAGACGAGGAAGCCGGTGCCGGCGAAAAAGATGGCCAGGAGCCAGAGAACGCGCACCAGCGTCGGATCGAGATCAAAATATTCGGCGAGGCCGGCGCAAACGCCCGCGATTTTCTTGTCCCTGCACGAACGCATGAGGCGCTTTGCAGCAACCACACCTGGGGCCGGGGCCGGAGCGCCGGTTAGATTGGCGCCGCAGTTGTAGCAGAATCTGGAGGCGTCAGCGATTTCTTTTTGGCAGTTAGGGCAAAGCATGAAAGACCCCCGCGAAGCAGTATTCAAGGTGATTCTAATCTTAAATACGAGAAAGGGCGAAAAAATGTTTCGGAGAAGTAGGAATGTGACGGGCCAGTTTTCGCACGGCAGAGTGTTAATTGCACTTTGCTATGTTGGCTGGAGATGTAGGGGGCGAACAGAAAGTTGCGCAAGCATTTTGATTTGAGATGGCCGCATTTTCGGGAACCCTAAAAAGGCGCTCCGGAACACTACGGAGATCGCAGTGCTCAGGGGCTGCAGCCCAGTTTTCCTGCCGTAATGTCGGAGCTAAAGGTCCGACCGCTCTAAAGAAAATGCGTCACGAATCTCCAATTAGTTGGGGACCCGGTTCAGTACGAGAGCAGGCTGCGGACGGCGGCGGCGATGGTGTCGGTTTGGGGAAGGATGGCGTCTTCTAGCTTGGGCTGATAGGCGCAGAAGGTGTCGGTGGCGGCGACACGCTTCACCGGGGCATCCAGTTGGTCGAAAAGTTCTTCGGCGATGCGGGCTGCGATTTCGGCGCCGTAGCCCCAGCTGAGCATGTCTTCATAGGCGACGACAACGCGATGCGTTTTGCGGACAGTGGCGGAGATGGCTTCCCAATCGCAGGGAGAGAGGGAGCGCAGATCGATAATCTCGACGGAGATGCCTTCGCGCTCAAGGGCGGCGGCGGCCACTTCGGCGCGATGTACGACGGCACCAAAGGTAATGATGCTGACGTGCGCGCCTTCCCGGACAAGGCGAGCTTTGCCGAAGGGGACGGTGAAATCCGGGCCGGGGTATTCGGAGCGGTTGTAGGGCTGGCGGTAGAGATGCTTGTGCTCGAGGAACATGACCGGATCGTCGCAGCGAATGGCGGTGCGAAGAAGGCCGGCGACATCGAGAGCGGTGGACGGCATAACCACGCGCAAGCCAGGACAATGCGTGAAGATGGATTCGCCGCTCTGGCTGTGGTACACGGCACCGCCGGTGAGATAGCCGCCGATGGCAACGCGAACCACCGCGGGACATTTGAAGTTGCCGTTGGAGCGCCAGCGCATCACGCAGAGTTCATCGCGAATCTGCATCATGGCGGGCCAGATGTAATCGAAGAACTGGATTTCCGCGACGGGTTTCAATCCGCGAGTGGCCATGCCGATCGCACGGCCAACGATGCTGGCTTCGGCAAGCGGCGTGTTGAAAACGCGGTCGGCGCCGTATTTGCGCTGCAGGCCGGCAGTGGCTTTAAAGACGCCACCCTTCCCTTTTACTTCGCGAAGATTTTCTTCACGGCTAGCGTCGGCAACATCCTCACCAAAGACGGTGATGCGGTCGTCGCGTGCCATTTCATCGTGTAGCGTGGCGGCGACCATTTCGACCATGGTCTTGGCGCCACCTTGAAATTTGGGCTCGGCGACAAAAATGGAAGAAGTGGGATTGATTTCCGCAGAATAGACGTGATCGTAGATGGACGAAATTTCGGGAGGTTCGGCGGCAAGGGCCTGGTCGCTGGCTTCGCGGACTTCGCGATCGACTTCCGCTTCGAGGGCCTCGATCTCCTTTTGATCCATGAGGCCTTCGCGAACGAGAAATAGAGAGAATTTCGAAAGCGGGTCGCGGCGAGCTTCGGCTTCGCGTTCCTCGGCAGACTTGTAGAGCTTCTCGTCATCGGAGAGCGAGTGCGAATAAGGACGCGTGACGTGCGCATGGACCAGCGCTGGACCATGGCGTTCACGAACGTAGGCAATGGCTTCCTTGCAGACGGCGTAACTTCCCAACGGATCGGTGCCATCGCATTCGGCGAGGTGCAGGCCAGGGAAACCCTTGACGAGCCGCGAAATGCTGCCTCCGGCGGTCTGAACTTCCACGGGAACGGAAATGGCGTAGCCGTTGTCTTCGATGAGATAGAAGAGCGGAAGCTTTTTGGCGCAGGCGACGTTGAGGGATTCCCAGAATTCGCCTTCGCTGGTGGCGCCGTCTCCGGAAGAGACGTAGACAATCTCATCGGGCTGATGATTAACATGTTCGCCCAGCGGAGCTTTCCTGGCCTGCTCCAGAGCCTTCGCGTGGCGCTCGTAATAGAGCGTGGCCTCGGCCGCGCCCACGGCCTGGACAAATTGCGTGCCGGTGCAAGAAGAACGACTGACGATGTTCCAGCGATTGTGTCCCCAATGAGAGGGCATCTGACGTCCACCGGAACTGGGGTCATCTTTGGCACCAACCGCTTGCAGGAGGGTTTCGAGCGGGGTCACGCCGAGCATGAGGCACAGCGCCCGGTCGCGGTAATAGGGGTAGACCCAGTCTACCCCCGGACGCAAGAGCAAGGCCGTGGCGGTGGTGACGGCCTCATGGCCGGCACTGGAGATCTGAAAATAGATTTTGTTTTGCCGCTTGAGCTGCATTTCGCGGTCGTCGAGGCGGCGCGAGAGGAACATGTTGCGGTACATGCGGACCAAGGTGTCACGGTCGAGACCGTGATTCTTCGTGGATTCCATCCTGGCCACTTTGACGCGAGTTTGTACCGCCATTCAGTCTGCCCTCGAGTTGGAATGGAGAGATTTTGGCCGCGAGTTCTTATTATACCGGAGCTGCCGGACCAATGGACAATAGGGCCATTAGGGGATGTGCAAAACGCAGGTACTAGGCCAAATCCTCAAATTGCTTCTCGGTTTCGGCGAATTCCGCGTCGTTTGGCTTGATGAGTTTGGGAGAGGCGGCCTGGAAGGGATCTTCCGTGGGGATGCGATCGATCCAACGCTGCTCGGAAAGCTTTTCGTGACTGGAGAAATCGAGGCGAATCAGCAATTTTACGGGCTCTGGTGAGGTAGTTTCCTTATCGGAGGCTTCCGCGTCTTCGGATTTGGCTTTGGACTTCGATTTGGATTTTGCGGCGCCTTTGGCTTTGGCTTCCTTGGCAGGTTTAGCAGGCTTTTCTTCCTCTGCGGGTCGCTCGGCGCCGTCGCCGGAAGTTGCCCGGTCAAATTTATAGAGAAGCTTTTTGTCGAGGCGGAAGGCTTGCTTCCAGGTTTCCAATTTGTGGCGAGCGAGCTGAGCTTTTTCTTCGTCGGTAGCGAAATCGAATAGCAGATAAGTGTGTGGCATGAACTGAGTTTGCGGCGTGAGAAACGGCAAGTCAAGAGAGGCGCAGGTTACAGCCCACTGTGCGCAAAGAGACGAATGCCTGCGAAATCAGCCGGGTGCACTCAGTTGTACCGCTCCCCGCATCCTCCCAGGTGCCCGCGAGAACCCGATTATCTTCAGGCAGGTTTCCGCGGTATTGATGAGTGGGCCCCATCGCGAAGCTGGTCTCCAAAATAATTTCATCGCCAGCGCGAACTGAAAACGCGTCAGCAAGTGTTAGAAGTTATTCGGCGCGTAACGTGGTCATGGGGTCTAGGCGGGCTGCTCGGCGGGCTGGCAAGTAGGCTGCCAATAGAGACACGGTTAGGATCGTGAGGACTACCGCTGCATAGACGGGAAGATCGACGAAGCTGATGCCGAACAGAGCTGCGGCCAGAAGCTTGTGGGAAGCGAGGCCCAGGGCCATTCCCGGGAGCAGGCCGATGGTCGAGAGCAGGAGCGCCTGGCGAAGCACGAGCTTGCTCAAGTCTTCCGGAGTGGCGCCGAAAGCCATGCGCAGGCCCATTTCCTGAGAACGCTGGCTCACGGAATAAGAGATCACGCCGTAGATGCCGATCGCGGCCAGGAGCAAAGCCAAGCAGGCAAAGCTGGAAAGCAGCAGCATTTCGTAGCGGCGAGGTCCAAGCGTCTGCGCAAAGATGTCGTCGTACGTCTGCACGGCGTAGAGAGCGACGCCGCGATCGATCGCTGCCACTTCGGAGCGCAGTTGAGGGACAAGTTTCTCGGCCTCAGGCGTGCGCATGCGGAGAAGCAAGGCCATCGAGGGGCTCGGCGTTTGCAGCAGCGAAGTGTACAACTCCGGCGCGGGTGCTGCGTTCGCGCCGCTGCTGCGAACATCGCCAACCACGCCAACGATGGTGAGCCAAGGGGCTCCGGGCCGGGGGGCGCCCATGAGGATGTGTCTGCCGATGGGATCCTCGTGGGGCCAAAATCCGCGCACCAGCGTTTCGTTGATGACGGCGACGGGCTGCGTGCCGTCGCGATCTTCCGCGGTGAGCAAGCGCCCACGCTTCAAGAGAATGTGCAGGGTTCGGAAATAGTCGGCGCTGACGGCCTGGTTATTCGCGAACTGCGGAACCTGGTCGTGCCCCGTTGGCTGCCACGCTCGTCCTTCAATGCTGAAGGGATTGTGGCGGCCTTGCTCTTCAACCGGCAGCATGGTGGTTGTGGCCACGCTTTGCACCTCAGGAATAGCCTTAACGCGCGCCAGGAGCGCTTCGTAAAGCGAGGATTCCTGCACAGGAGTTTGATACGAGGTTGGCAGCTCGATCCATGCGGTCAGGGTCTGGCTGGGATCGAATCCCAATGGGGCCTGGCGCAGCAGTACGAAGCTGTGCAGCAACAATCCGGCACAGATCACCAGCGCAACGGAGAGGGCCGTCTCGCTGATCACCAAGGCCTGGCGCGGCTTTCGTCCCGCGCGGTCGCCCACCACGTGATGCGAGCGCGTTTGCATGCCCACGGTGTTTCCTTTGCGCAGCATGAGCAGTGCCGGCAGCAGGCCAGAGAACAGCAAGGAAACGAACGCTGCCGAGAAAGCAAATGCCAACAAACGGAAATCGATCGTTACGCCAAGCAGCCTGGCCAGGTCAAAGGGGCTCCAGTGCAAGAGCAAGCGTGAAAGCGCAGCAGCCACGGCGAATCCGACGAGGCCTCCAATCGCGGCCAAGCATGCCGCTTCGATGGTGAGCAGACGCAGCAGCCTGCCGCGGCTGGCGCCCAACGAAACGCGAATCGCAAATTCACGAGCGCGGCTGACTCCGTGTGCCAGCATCAGGTTGGCAACATTGGCGCAGGCGATCAGCAGGATCAGCCCGGCGGCGCCGAGCATCAGGAAAAGAGACTCGCGCAGATCGCCCACCAGTTCTTCGCGGAGTGGCACAAGCCAGAGGCCATAACCGGGATCCTCGCCGTGAGGCCCCATTTCGATGTGGTACTCCTGCGCCATCTGGCGGGCCAGCGTATCCATGTCGGCTTGGGCGCTGGCCAGCGTCACGCCTTCGCGCAAGCGCGCCACCATCTGGAGACGTCCGGTGTTGCGATTCGGATCGGGGGCCAGAGAGAGCGGGACCCACACGTCGGGCGGGTCGGGTTGGCCAATGGAAAATCGCAGGCCTCGCGGCATTACACCGACGACTTCGTAGCTTTGGCCATCGAGGGTGACGTTCTTGCCCAGGACGCTAGAGTCCGCGCCGAAATTTTCACGCCAGACCGCATCGCTCAGAACAATCACGCGTTCGTGGCCGGGTTGATTGTCGGAATCGACCAGGGAGCGGCCGAGCGCGGGATGCAGACCCATCATTCCGAAAAGATTGGCTGTGACTTTCAGCGTGAAGACCCGTTGGGAGAGTTGATCGGTCGTCAAAAGGAGATGATCATTCTCGGCGGCGGCCATATCTTCGAAAACATGATTGTCTTTGCGGTAGTCGAGGAAATCTCCCACCGGCGCGGCGAAGCGGTTAATTCCTAGAACGCGAAGCTGCTCCCAGACTTTCACCAGTCTTTCCGAGTGCGGGTAAGGAAGAGGACGCAGGAGAAACGAATTGACCAGCGAGAAGACCGCAGTGTTTGCGCCAATGCCGAGAGCCAGCGTGAGTACTGCGGCGGCGGTGAATCCTGGCGATTTGCGCAACATCCGCACAGCGAAACGAAAATCCTGCGCGAGACGATCGATCCACATCCAACCCCAGGCCTCGCGTGAATCTTCCCGCAGCCGCAAGGTGCTTCCGAAATTTCTCCGGCCTTCGCGGGCGGCCATTTCACGGTGGAATTCCATGTCGTCGGCCAGTTCCTGGTCGAAGCGGCGGCGGTTGAAGAGGTAGCGGAGGCGGCGAAAGGATTCACTCATGGCATTTCTCCTTCAGGCAGTGCGCAGAATGGCCTGGATGGCGGCATTCACACGATCGTATTCGGAGAGCTCCGCTTTGAGTTGCTTGGCGCCCTCGGCAGTGAGGCGATAGAAACGGACTTTGCGGTTGGTTTCGGAGATGCCCCACTCGGCGGTGACCCAGCCTTTGAGCAGAATTTTCTGGAGGGCGGGATACAGGGAGCCTTCTTCCACACGCAGGACTTCCGAGGAGAGCGAATGGATGCGTTGGGCGATGGCGTAGCCGTGCAGAGGGCCGGAACGGAGCACGCGGAGGATGAGGAGGATGAGGGCGCCTGAAGGCATCTCATTTTTAGGCATAGATTTCACAGGGGTAGGCTACCTATGCCTTGGGAATTGTGTCAAGGGGAAATTCGACGGGCAGGTAGCGCAGGACATGGGGCGCGCGGATGAGGCAGAATGTGGAAAGTGGCGAGCGGTTCAGGTATCCTCGAATCTCGCGTTATGACTCGTTCGCTCCACGTCGCTAGCGCTACGCAAAGAATTGTTGGGGCCTGGGTGTGCCTGATCGCGGTATTGCTGCTGTGGACGCCGATGTGGGCGTCGGCGTGGATGGCGCAAGGAACGGCGTGCTGCGCGGGAAACATGTGCGCGGCGCATGGACACGGAAAGATGAACTCCCCAGCGAAAAGCGACGCGACGAAGAACGGGATAGAGTGCGAGCATTCGCCGAGCGCAGGGATGGCGTGCAGCCTGTCTAGCTGCCACGAGGATGGCGCATCCCTGGTGAGCAGTGGCGTGTACCTCTTGCCGGAGCGAGTGAGAATTTCGTCGCCGGCCGAGACCGTGAGTCTGGCGGCTCGAGTGAAGCACGACGAAGTCCGGCAAGTGTTTGCACCTCCTTCCCCTCCCCCCAAAAACACTCTCCAGTAGTTGGTTCACACGGCAATCCAACAGTTAGCGGCGCAATCGGCCTGCTGCGGCCACGTGCCGCCTATGATTTCGGAGAGCATTTCATGTTTCAGCGCATCATGATTCTGATTGGTTTGCTAATACTGACAGCAGTGAGCGCCAGAGCCACGCTTTACGGCACGATTCGTGGGGTTGTGCACGACCAGAAGCACCGGCCCATCGCCGCTGCCCAAGTAGTTCTAAAAGCGAAGGGCGCAAATTACGCGCGAACAACCCAGACGGATGCGAGCGGAGAATTCCTGTTTGATGCGGTTCCGCTGGGAGACTATTCCATCTCGGTGTCCAAGGAAGGTTTTGCGACGGTGGAGCAAGCGACCACGGTGCTGTCCGGAACTGCGCCAATCTTCCACCTGGAACTGCCGGTCGCCGAGCAGAAGGAGACTGTGACCGTTTCTGCGGCACCAGCACAGACGGAAACCACGACAACGACAACCAACGTGGATTTGCAGGAAATACAGAACGCGCCTGGAGGAACGCTGTCGAATAGCCTGGCGATGATCACGAACTACACGCCGGGGTCGTACTACACTCACGATCAACTGCACGTTCGCGGCGGACACCAGGTGAGTTGGCTGATTGACGGCGTTTCCATTCCGAATACGGCCATCGCCAGCAACATCGGTCCGCAAATCAACCCCAAAGATATTGATGACCTGGAGATTTTGCGCGGAAGCTACACGGCGGACTACGGAGACAGAACCTACGGAGTATTCAACCTGGCGCCAAAGAACGGGTTTGAGCGAAACAACGAGGGCCAACTAATCCTAAGCGCCGGCGAGTTCGCGCAGACCGACGATCAGATCAATTTCGGGGGACATACGGACCGGCTCGGCTACTATGTCAGCGCCAACGGAAATAGCAGCAATTTGGGCCTGCAGACACCTACGGCTGACGTGATTCACGACGGGGTGAACGGCTACGGCGGATTCGCGTCGCTGATTTACAATCTCGATTCCGAAAACCAGTTCCGGCTGGTAGCGCAGGCAAGAAGTGATTTCTACCAGGTGCCGTATGCGCCGCAGGATCCTGTGAGCGCCGGCCTGCGCGACACGAACACGGAGACGGACGCATTCCTGGCGTTCACCTGGACGCACACGTTTACTCCGGGGCTGCTGCTCACGGTTTCTCCGTTTTATCACTACAACCGGGCAGATTATGAGAGCAGCCCAGCAGACTTGCCGGCCTCGGCTACGGAGAAGCGCGGATCGCATTATGAAGGCGGGCAAGCGGTGATTTCGTGGGTGCAGAAACGAAGTAATTTTCGTGCCGGGGTCTATGGGTTCGCGCAGCAAGACGACCAGCTCTTTTCGCTTATCTACAATGATGGCAGCGCAGCGAGTTTGAATCCGGTGCAGGTGTCTCCTTCCGGGGGAACCGCCGCGGTTTATGCAGAGGAACAATTCAGTGCGGCGTCCTGGCTGACCTTCGATGCCGGCCTGCGGCAAACGCATTTTTCGGGTGGAGTGGTGGAGAATGCCACAAGCCCGCGCTTCGGTGTGTCTGTGCGGGTGCCGAAACTGAAATGGGTTTTTCGAGCAACGTACGGGCAGTTTTATCAGGCGCCGCCCCTGGTTACGATAGCCGGCCCGCTTCTTGACCTTGCGAACAATCAGAACCTGGGATTCATCCCGTTGCATGGAGAGCGCGACGAGGAAGCCCAGGTGGGCGTGACGATCCCGTTCCGGGGATGGACTATTGACGCGGACACGTTTCGGAACCACGTCAAGAATTTCTTCGATCACAACAACTTCAACAACTCCAACATTTTCTTTCCCATCACCATTCAGGGTGCCGTGATTCAGGCATGGGAGCTGACGCTTCGCTCGCCGCGAATCTACAATCGCGGACAAGTCTATGTGACGTACTCGAATCAGGTAGCGCTGGGGTGTGGTGACATCAACGGAGGACTGACGAATTTCAGCTTTGGAGCGGGCTGCGGCTACCTTGACCATGACCAGAGGAATACGCTGCACGTCGGAGGGAATATTAGCCTGCCATGGCGTACCTACGCTTCCACGGACGTGTATTATGGCTCCGGCTTCACGAATGGGAATCCCCCACCGAGCCATCTGCAAGGACACACGACGTTTGACCTGGCGTTCGGAAAGAACTTTGGGGAACGACTCGATGCTTCCGTGACCGTGCTGAACGTAGCGAATCTCCGCGTGCTGCTGGACAATAGCTATACCTTCGGGGGAACGCACTATAACAATCCGCGCGAGATATACGCGCAGGTGCGGTATCACTTCCACTATTGAGGAGGAGAGTATGGGAAGAATCTTGATGCTTGCCGGGCTTGCCGCCATTTGTCTGGGTGCGGGATGCCACAAGGAGACGGCGAAGCACTATCCGGTGTCAGGCGAGGTGATTTCCGTGGACGCCCCAACTCAAATGATTATGCTGAAGCACGGAGACATTCCAGGGTTGATGCCGGCGATGACCATGGAGTACAAAGTGGCCGATGCAAAACAAATGGCGGAGCTAAAGCCGGGGGACACGATCCGCGCGGATCTGGTGGTGGGCGAGAATATTGGGCATCTTGAGAAGATTGTGGTGATCACAAAAGCCGTGCCGCCTCCGCCGCCGGCAACGACCAAGTAAGATGGCTATGCCCATGAACATCGCTCAGAGGACTTCAACACCGCGTCTCCAAAAGCGTGCCAGAACGGAGAACTGACAGCTGCCAGAAAAGCCGGCGCGGCATTGAAGAAAGAAGGAAAAACGCGCCGGCGGAAACCGTGGCGGGATGGCTTCCAACCATGACGTCGCGCTTGTGTGATGTGCGGGTGGCGGATACACTGGGCTGGAAAATGACATGGCGATGGAGTTCGCCAGAAGCGTCCCGGCGAGAAGCGGGGACTGATGACTCCTGGACGCCGCGCGGCGCCAGGAGTTTTTTGTTATCAAGGCTCGCGGCAAGAGGAGGAGAGAAACCTTGCGATTATTGCTGATTGCCGTGTTTGGAGCAGTGGGGACGCTGGCGCGCTATGGCCTGCAGGGCCTAGTGCAGATCAAGATGGGCAGCACCTTTCCGTATGGCACGTTGCTGATTAATCTGACTGGCTGTTTTCTGCTGGGGCTGATTGGGCAAGCCACGCTGAACCGCATGATCGTTCCACCGGAATGGCGCGTTGCGATTGCGGTGGGATTTTTCGGCGGGTACACCACCTTTTCGAGCTTTGGATGGGAGACGGCGAAAATGCTGGAATCGGGCGAGTGGTTGCGCGCCACAACGTATGTGGCCACAAGCGTAATTTTTGGGCTATTGCTTTCGGTGGCGGGAATCCACCTAGCGAATCGGTTCTAGGAGCGCGCCATGACACATCAGAAATTTGAAGGCGAACGAACGTTGATGCGCATTCACATCGGCGAATCGGACAAATGGCACGGCAAGCTTCTGTACGAGGCGATCGTGGAGATGCTGCGCAAGGAAGGGTTTTCGGGTGTGACGGTGCTGCGCGGTGTAGGCGGATACGGCGGGTCCAGCGTCTATCACACCGACAAACTGCTGCGGCTTTCGCAGGACTTGCCGGTTATTCTGGAAGTGATTGAATCGCAAGAACGCGTGGAGCAAATTCTGCCGCGGCTGGATGAGATGGTGGACGGCGGATTGATTACACTGGAAAAAGTGCGGGTGATTTTGTACCGAGCCGCGCGGCGATAAGCAATCCTTCATTCTGTTTTTCAATTTGCGCCGAGGCTTGTACACTGGCGCCTGTGAATTCCCAAGAAAACAAAAGCGGTGACGAAGGCAAGGGCTGGCTGAACGGCACCGTGCTGGGTGTGGGACTGACCAGCCTGTTCAGCGATTGGAGCCACGAGACGGCAACGGCCGTGCTGCCCGCGTTTCTGGCGATGATTGGCGCGGGCCCGGGTTGGTTGGGGGCGATTGAAGGAATTGCGGACGGACTCTCGAGCTTCGCGAAACTGAGCGCGGGCTATTACACGGATCGATTGAAGCGCCGCAAACCGCTGGCGGTGTTCGGGTACGCGGTCACAGCGCTGGCTACGGCATCGTTCGCGTTCGCAACGCATGCGTATCATGTGCTCATCGGACGCTCGGCGGCGTGGCTGGGGCGCGGGGTGCGTTCACCGGCGAGGAAAGCGTTGCTCGCCGCGGATGTTTCGCCCTCCGCGTATGGCCGGGCGTTCGGTCTGGAACGCCTGATGGACACTTTGGGGGCCGTCGCAGGGCCATTGACAGCGATGTGGCTGTTGCGGGTGACGCATCATTCGTACCGCACGGTGTTTCTGTGGACGCTGGTGCCGGGAATGACTGCGGTGGCGAGTTTCTGGTTTTTGGTGCGGGAAAGGCCGATTACGACGCGGAAGCAGCAATCGTTCTGGACCGGATTGCAGACCTTGCCGGGTTCGTTTCGCGATTTTTTGCTGGGCGTGGGGATTTTCGGGTCGGGCGATTTTTCGCACACGCTGCTGATTCTGTATGCCACGCGAATGCTGACGCCATCGCAGGGCGCGGCGCGGGCGGCGAGCATCGCCATCGGCCTTTACACTCTGCACAACGTGTTGTATGCCGGGTCAGCGTATGCCAGCGGCTGGATCAGCGACCATGTGCCGAGGCGGAAAATGATTCTTGCGGGGGGGTACGCGCTGGCGGGGGTGACGGCCATTTTTTTGATGGCGGCGCCGAGTTCGCTGTGGTTGCTGGGCGTGATTTTCGTGCTGGCGGGATTGTATATGGGAACGGAAGAGGCGTTGGAGGATTCGCTGGCGGCGGAATTGATACCCAGGGAACAGCATGGAATGGCGTTTGGAACGCTGGCGGCGGTGAATGCGGTGGGGGATTTTTTATCGAGCGTGGTGGTGGGTTTTTTGTGGGCGGCGGTCTCGCTGAAGGCGGCATTTTCGTTTTCGGCGGTGTTGTTTTTTGTGGGGGCGTTGATGATTTTGCGGTTGAAGGAAACGCGATGAGGGCGCGCGGATCGAGTTCTCATGCGTTCAAGCTGAGATCCTTCGGCACGCAGACGACCCGCACCTCAGGATGACAGCTGCGAAATTCCCGGCTAAGAGGATGAGGACAAAGGCCCCTTGGAGGCGCGCATGCGGCGCTGGACTTCGGCTTGGAGATAATTGCGCAGATTGCCGGGGACGATGCCGGGGGCCGCGAGGTCGCGGAGATCGTTGACGGTGAGTTCCGGCAGAAACGCCAGGACGGTGGCGAGAGGCGCGGAAGGATTGCGGACCAGAGCGAGGCGCACGTTGTACGAGTGCGACCATTTGCGATGAGCGGCCAACGCCTGAACGACCGGAAGGGAGACTTTTTCGCGCGCCAGCACCTTCAGGACTTGCGCTTCGGTTAGATAGGGATTGTCCAGCGCAACAGGCAGAACCTGGGAGTGGCCCTCGGCGAGCAGTGCTCCTGCGACACGGGCGGGTCCGCGACGCGCCAACGTGATTTTCTGGCCGAGCGGAAGCTGCGGCAGGCGCGCGAGGACCTGCTCTTCCGCGTGACGCTTGAGCTCCGGAGAAACCGCCGGCGTAAGAGCAAACTGAACCAGATCCATGAGGTAGAGATCGCGCAAAAGCCGCAGGCAGACGAGGCGAGGTGCGCGGGGATGAAAGAGGAGCGCGCGCTTGACGGCGTAGGTTTTCAGCAAAGGCTTGCGCGCACCAATTTCTAGGAGAAGATCGGCGGGCAGGTCTTTCCGTGCCAGGAGAAGGCCCAGAGTCGTAGCGTCGAACAAGGGATTCTCGAGCAGCGCCAACAAGACTGCGGGATCGGCATGATAGACCAGTGCGGCAAGTTCGTCGCCAGAAGCGGTGCGGGCGAGTCGAAGAGCTTGTTCAAGCTCCGCCATGATGCTGCCCATCCTCGTGTGCAGTCGACAAAAGCCGGAGAGCGATGCGCGCCGCAGCCTCACCGGGCGAAATGGCCAAGGCGGCGACTTGCGCGTTGGGTGCGGCTTCGCGCAGGCGCTGATCGATTAGCTGGTCGAAATAGGCGGAGCGGCAAAGCATGCCACCACTTTTGACCAAAAGGAATTTTTGATCGCGAAGCTGCAGGCGATCGACAAGATCCTGGACCAGCGACCCAAGATCCGCGGCGGCGATCTGCAGGAGCTGGCGCGCGGCGATGTCGCCCGTCTCGGCAGCCGCGGCGACGATGGGAAATACTCTGGGAAACACATCGTCAGGAGCAGCGACGGCGCGGGCTTGCAGCTCCTCCCAAGAGGCGAAGTCTAATTCGCCGAGGATGCGATCGCCAAGCGGAGAGTCGTGCTGCTTTTTCTCGAACGCGCGCATTGCGGTCATCACCGCGCGGCGGCCTAGGTCGTAGGCGCTGCCTTCATCGCTGACCAGCGGGCCGTGACCGCCGATACGCACAATCTGACCGGCGCTATCGCGGCCGACGGCGGCAGAACCTGTTCCGGCAAGGAGCACGACCACGGGACCATCGCCGGCGGCTTCGAGAGTGAGTTCGAGGTCGGTGCAGATACGCACCAGAGCGCGCGGGAATTCCTGGGAAAGCAGGGCTTTCATTCTTTCGGCGGCTTCGGGTTGGCCGGTACCAGCATTGCCGGCGCAGATGGCGGCAAGATCATCGATGGAGACTCCCGCGCTTTGCAACGCCAGCCGCGCACCGTCGCACACCGCGGCCATGGCGCCTCCAAAACCGACACGCATAGGATTGGAAGGGCCGCTGCGGCTTTGCGCGAGGATGCGGCCTTGCGTGTCGATCAGGACGCAGTGCGTTTTGGTGCCGCCGCCGTCAAAGCCGAGAGCCAGTTTCATGAAACAAGAATACGCGAGTGGAGGAGTTTTCGCAGCGGTGGCGTGACAAGGGCTGTTGAACGCAACAGCGCCAGATGCGCGACGGGCGGTGAGACCTTCCTTGACGCTCGGTGCATCCGCCACTATTCTCAGAACACTTCGCGGCGAGGTCACAAATTGTCGCGCGGCATAACGCATGCACATTCACCCGCTCGATCTGGGTATCGTGATTGTCTATCTGCTTGGCGTGACCGTGCTGGGATTGCGATTCCGCCGGCAGCAGAAGGATGTACGCGACTATTTCCTGGGCGGAAAGAGCGCGCCATGGTGGGCGCTGGCCTTTTCGATCGTAGCCACGGAAACGTCCACGCTGACGATCATTGGCACGCCGGCGCTCGCTTATGGCGGAAATCTCACATTTTTGCAGCTGGTGTTTGGCTACATTGTGGGGCGCGTGCTGATCTCGATTATTCTGTTGCCCGGTTATTTTCGCGGGGATTATCTGACCGCGTACGCGCTGATCGAGAAGCGCTACGGGGCGCGCATGCGGTCGATTGCGGCGATGACCTTCCTGGTGACGCGCGCGCTGGCGGAAGGAGTGCGCATATCGGCGATCGCGTTGGTGGTCAGCGTGGCGCTGGGAACGTCGGAGCGGCTGGCAGTGGTAACCGTGATTGCGCTGACAATTTTCTACACGTTTGAAGGCGGGATGAAGGCGGTCATCTGGACGGATGTGGCGCAGTTTTTGCTGTATCTTTCGGGCAGCCTGGTGACGCTGTTTCTGTTGCTGCACCGCATCCCGGGCGGTTGGCAAGAAGTGACGCAGGTGGCACAGGAGGCGGGGAACAAACTGCAATTCCTGGATTTTTCGTGGAATCTGGCGACCAAGTACACGTTTTGGTCCGGCGTGATTGGCGGTTCGTTCCTGACCATGGCGACGCACGGAACGGATCAGACGATCGTGCAAAGGTTGCTGGCGGCGCGCAACGAACGAGACAGCCGGAAGGCGCTGTTGAGCAGCGGATTCATCGTGCTGTTCCAGTTCACGGTTTTTTTGTTTGTGGGCGTGTTGCTGTTTGTGTTCTCGCGGCACGTGCCATTGCTGGCAGCGGGGCAGTCGACGGATCGCATTCTGCCGCTGTTCCTGGTGCGGGAAATGCCCACGGGGCTGGCGGGATTGCTGCTGGCAGCGATTCTGGCGGTAGCGATGTCGAACGCCAGCGGATCGTTGAACTCGTTGGCCGCCAGCAGCGTGATGGATTTTGCGGTGCTGAGGGGCCATACGCGCGATCCCGAAAAATTCATGAAGCTGTCGCGGCGGATGACGCTGGCGTGGGGCGTAGTGCTGATCTTTCTGGGACTGGTGCACTGGGGACCGGTGCTGGAGGCGGGACTGACCATCGTATCGTTTACATCCGGATGTTTGCTGGGATTGTTTTTATTGGGCACGTTCGATGCGCGATCGAATTCCAACGGCTCACTGACCGGCATGATTGTGGGCTTGGCGGCGGTGTTGCTGGTCGCGCGGTTCACAACCGTGGCGTTTACGTGGTACTGGATGATTGGATCGTGCGTGACGTTTGCGGCCGGGGCGATTGCTAGTCGGGCGTTTTCTGAACGGGCGGGTATTGCTTGAGGATGCAATTGAGGTGAGGAAAGCAGATCCCTTGCTTTGTTTCCTTCACGGAATGCGTTCAGGGCAGGTGGGATGACCAATATGGCTGATTGCCGGATGGCAACGTGGGAAGACACTTGGCCGGCGGGAAAGCGGCGGCGCGCCATCGCACTCCGAATGGGAGCGCTATGAGCGAGAAGCGACTGGAACTTGTGCGAGGACTTGGCCCGTGGGCTTCGGCGGCCATTGTTGTGGGCACAATGATCGGCACCGGCATATTCCTGAAGCCGGCGGAAATGGCGCGCGAAGGACGAAGCATCTCCGTCGTTTTTGTGGCATGGATTGTGGGCGGATTGCTTTCCCTGTTTGGGGCGTTGTCGTATGCGGAATTGGGTGCGGCGATTCCGGAAGCCGGCGGGGAGTATGCGTATCTGCGACGCGGATTCGGGCCGGTGTGGGGATATCTGTTCGGATGGATGCACTCGATTGTGGGGAGGCCGTCGTCTACGGCATCGATTGCGGCCGGCATGATGCGATTTCTGGCGTTTTTTGTTCCGGCCGTGGCTGCGCCAATTTTCACGGTGCACCTGACTATTCCCGGACTAACGCGATGGATTCCGCCATACGATTTTGTTTTCACCCGGGCGCAGCCGCTGGCGGTGTTCTGGCTAGTGGCAATGACAGGAGTCAATTATCTGGGTGTGCGCCTTGGCGGAGGCGTGCAGGTATTTCTGACCGCAATCAAGGTAGTGAGCGTGGTGATTGTGATTGGCGTGGCGTTTCTGCTGCCGGGAGGCGCGACGCACGCGGGGGATCCGATCTGGCCATCGGCAGTAAACGCTGGCCTGCTGAGCGCGTTCCTGGCGGCGCTGGCGGCGGCGCTGTGGGCGTACGACGGCTGGGAGGATTTGAATCTGGTGGGATCGGAAGTGGCGGACCCGCAACGGAATTTTCCGCGCGCGCTGGTAGGCGGAGTGGCGTTCGTGGCCGTAGTATACGTATTGTTCAGTGCGGCATGCCTGAAGGTGCTGCCGTTCAACGAAATGGCAAATTCGCAGCACGTGGCCTCCGATGTGCTGGCGCGGGTGATCGGCCACGGCACGGCCACATGGATTACGCTGGCCATGGTGATTTCCGCGCTGGGGTCGATGAACTCTTCAATTCTGAGCGGCGCGCGTGTGCCGTACGCGATGGCGCGCGATGGAATATTTTTCAAGATAGCCGATGGAATTCATCCGAAATATCGCACGCCGGGACGCGCCTTGATTTTTCAGGGGACACTCGCCAGCGTGATGGCGCTGTCGGGAACGTTTGAAGAATTGACAAGCCTTTACATTTTTGCGGGCTGGATTTTCTACGGGCTGGCGGTGATGGCGCTGTTTCGTTTGCGCAAGACGGAGCCAGGATTGCCGCGGCCATATCGCTGCTGGGGCTATCCGTGGGTTCCGGGATTGTTTGTAGTGGGGGCCTTGGCACTGACCGTCAATATTTGGTTTCAGCGGCCCGGACGTTCGACGATTGGGTTGCTGTTGATTGTGGCGGGGCTGCCGCTATATCGGTATTGGGCAAAGCGGAACAATCGGCCATCGGAAGTTTAGTTTCCTCTTGTGGCTCCGAAGATGAGAACTTCGGAGACCTCGGGGGCTAAAGCCCAATGATAGCCGAGCACACTTGATGGCGGAGCTAAAAGCTCCGACTCCCTAAAGAATGGAGTTTTTTCGCACGCGGTTGAGCTGTAGCTCTCCCAAGAACAGACGTTCTCGCACGTCAACAAGAGAAGAGCGGCTAGCGGAAGGACTGGAAATCCCTCCAGAATGCCGGCCAGGGTTGGCGAAGGCCGCGGCAGATGAACATATCGGGATCCTCGAGGGTTTCTTCATTGGCGGTGCCATAGCGATTCCAGGGGTGACCGGCAAGCTGGCAGGATGCGAAGTGCGAGTCCACCCAGTCGCGCGGGAAGCCCACGACGATTAGCGTTTCCGGAGGCGGATCGCCGTAGCCCCGTTCCCAAAAGGAATTGACGCCACTGCTGGCGCGCGGCAGGCCGTAGCGTTCACCATAGAGATTGAGAGCGCCGGCTTCGCCATAATTCCCTGCCAGGATGCCGAGGCGCGTGCGCTCTTCGGCGGGCAGGGTGTCGCGGATTTTTGCGACGGTCTCCGTAAATTCAGGCCAGCCAATTTCTTCACGCAACGTGCCATTGACCTTGATGGCGAAGTGCCACCACGGGGAACCTACAGGGGCAGTGGGCAACGCCAAGGCGATGGCAATGACGGCGTCGAGTAGCAAGAAAGAGAAGACGGCGACGCGGAGCACTTTCGCGCGCCTTGCTTGCAGGGATGCAAACCAATCATCCAAGAAGACGGCACCGGCGGCGTACAGCATGGGATACGCCGGGGCGAGGTAGTAGCCGCGCCCCTTGGCGATGAGAAAGAGTCCCAGGGGAATGAAGTACATCCAGGCCAACATGCGAAAGCGGCGGCCATTTTTCGAAAAGAAATCGTAGAGCCCGGCGAGTGCGAGGGGAAAGGCGAGAAGAGCGAGTTCGACCTGGTCGGGGAGAAAACCAGAGGTCTGGCCTTCGCGGACGTCGCGTTCGTGGATGAAGTGCAGAAAATCGAGCGAGACGAAATGATGGCTGGCCTGCCAAAGCAGATTGGGCAGGAAAAGGAGAATGGAGATGGCAACGCCGAGCCACAGCCATTTGCTGCGCAGGTAGCGGCGAGCATCCGTGAGCAACACGGCGCCGACAATGCCGAGGGTGAAGAAGCCCATGGTGTACTTGGAGAGCATGCCCAGGCCAAGCGCGGCGCCGATCGCCAGCCACCAACGCGGGTCGCCGGTCTGCAGCAGACGAACAACGAAGTAGGCGGCCAGGACCCAGCAGAGATAGTCGAAGGAGATGTAGGTCATGAGCGCGCCACCGCCAAGGCAAAATGGGACCGCGGCGAGAGCGGCGATCATTTGCGCGCGGCGGGAGCCGCCGAGTTCACGAGCCATCAGGCCCGTGAGGACAACAGCGATGGCCTGCACAAGCCAGGAGAAAAAACGGAAGCCCGGGAGCGAAATACCGAAGAGCAGGAGCGAGAGTCGCGCGAAGAGCGGCGTGATGGGCGGATAGGCGACATAGCCCCAGGAGAGGTGGCGGGCATCGTCGAGGAGAGACAGTTCGTCGCGATTGAAGCCGTAGCGATTGCCGGTAAGGAAGTGGAGGAGCAGCGTGGAAAGGGCGATTGCAATGAGAGGGACAAGATCGCTGCGCCTGGAAGGACCGAGAGAGGAATTGACGCGCGTACCGGGAGTCAGGGTAGCCGAGCACAAATCGGGTTGTGGCGCACCACCTGACAAGGAGAAGCTCCGCGGAATGTATATGGAGACAGCATAGCCGAAATCGAGCCGCAGAGAATCACTCAGAAACCGGAGATGGGCATCATTCCGGTAGTGACTTGGAGAGGAAACACGAGCGCCGGTCAGTCACAGATCATCGGCTAGAAAGAGGGACAGCCGGGGCGATTCGCGTCCCGGCTGTCCCTGTTCATTCTATGTGAGAGATTCCCTGACCTCTGCTACAGTCAGCTTCTCAGTGAAGCGTTTAGTAGGGGAAGGGCAAATACGTCCACGTTTCGCCCATATAGCCGTTGGCTCCAATCGAGTCATAACCCTGGCCGCCAAACATGTAAACGTTGTCGCTGGAATCCTGCTGCCAGAGAGCCACGCCGCGTCGGGCGCCGGGTTGAATGTTGACAAACGGCAAGCCGTACTGCACCGGAAGATAGGTTGGATATTGACCGGCCTCGTTAACGTTGCTCGATCCTTTCCACCAGGTCCACAAACCCTTGTTCATCCCCGTGGTATGGTATTCCCAGATGTCGTCGAGGAATCCGGTGCTCAGCGCGAGGGACGAGGCATAGCCCCATCCGCCGAAGAACCAGAGGTTGCCATTGATGTCAGACCACCCTGAGGATCCCCAGCGCGATCCTGGATAGAATCCTGGCGCGGGAACCTGTTGGGAACCGTAGACGCCAATCTGCTCGGCGAGGCCGCTTGCGCCTCCACCAGACATCCAAGTCCATTCCTGGGTGGCGATGTTGTATTGCCACAGGTCGTTAAGGAGGGCACCTTGCGGAGTGCTGCCGTCGGGAAGTGTTCCGGCATTCCCAGGATTCTGCGTTCCAACGGAATCGAGACCGAGTCCGCCGAACAACCAGAGATTCCCGTTATTGTCGGCCCACAACACCGCAGTCTGCCGGCCTCCCGGATAGTCTCCAGCGCCCGTTGTGCCAAGCGTGCCGTACACACCGTTGTTTTGCCCAACATTGGAGTTGGACGGAACTGGTATGTACGTCCACGTGCCTCCCTGATACATCCAGAGGTCGTTCAAGAGTCCGATGGCTCCGTTCGAGTCATATCCCTGCCCACCGAACATCCATAGTGTGCCGGTAGCATCAGTGCAATAGGCTGCACCCCAGCGACCGCCGGGGACGGTGGTGCCGCTGTACACGCCAGCCACGTTGGCCGACGCGTAACCGCTCAGGTTCTTCCAACTTCCCAAGAATGAGTAAGAGCCTACATAGTTGGGACCCGAAACATCGTAGTTGCCGGGCGTGAATTGCCAGAGGTCGTTCAACAATCCACTGTAGCCGGGAGCAGCATTGCCCTGGCCGCCAAACAAATAGAAATTCCCACTGGCGTCGGACCAAGAGACGCTTCCCCAACGTGCTCCTGGCACCGCGGGAGAATAGTTGGTGATCTTGTCGCCGCTGGTGTTGTCCGTGTATGTGAAGGTGCTGTTATTAAGTTTGCTGAAGGAACCCGGATTTAGAAGCGGATTCAGGTTTCCAACTACCGAGGTCAGACCCACGGGAGTCAGTGTTGTTGTGCTGGGTAGACCCGCCGGAACCCAAATACCGGCCTCCCCGCCGCTGCCAGCCCCGGGCAAAAACACCCACAAATCACCCATAAGATTCGGAAGGTATGGCGGATTCGCACCCTGTATAGGCAGGCCCCACCCGCCAAACATCCATTTTACATTTCCGAACGTAGAATCATGACCCAGCCAGGTTGCCGCGAAGTCTCTGCCTCCAGGGGTGTTCAGATCCGCCGCCGGTGATGCCGGAGGAGGAAGCACGCCAAGGCCGTAGTCGCCATAGGTGCCCGCGGTATTTGGACCGAACATCCATGCCCAGTCGTTGTGCTGGCAGTCAACAATCACGCTATCGACGTTCGCCGTGGCCACTCCCAAATAGTAGAATGTGGTGCACGGTTGAGTTTGGCTGGCCGGTTGCAAAAACACGTTGACGTTGTACTTACCGTTGTTCGTTACTCCGGTCGGGAAGTGAAAGCCAACGTTGTTGCCGCTGACGTATATATTGTCGCCACCATTGTTAATCAGCTCAGTAAACCCGCCGGCGAGCGGAGTGCCGTCGTATTTGAGGGTCACCAAGCCAACCTGCGTGCCACTGATCGTCCAAGCGGGCTGCTGACAAACCACCTGAACGGTGTTGACAGTGCCGGTTACCGTTCCGGTTCCATTGTTGACAAAACAATTCTGCGCCGGGTTAGTCGGCTGGGTAATCACGCTGACGGTGTAGGTGGAGTTGAGGGGCGCGGGAATGGCGAAGGTGAAGTTAACCGCACCAGTGCCGGTGACAGGAAGCTGGTCTAGAACGGTACCCATGGTATCCTCCAGCGTCAACCCCGAGCCCTGCAGGCCGGATACAGTTCCGCCCACGGTGTAGACTGAGCCACAAGAGATTTGTACATTCGTGACGGGCGCTGAGGCCGTTCCCGTGCCGTTCGCTCCGACGCTGCAATTCTGGGCTGGATTGCTGGGCTGGGTTTTCACCGTTACGGCGTATGCTCCTGTAACTAACGATGCGAACGTAAACTTGACGCTCCCAGTCCCTACGACCGTCAAACTGTCTCCCCCATTGTCCTGTAACACTAAACCGGCGCCGGTCAATCCGCTGATGGTGCCACCAACGGGAAAGCCTGAAGAACAAGCGATGGTGACATTGGTGACATTGGCTGTGGCGGTTCCGGAGCCATTGGAGACCTGGCAGGATTGCGTAGGATTGGTTGGCGGCGTGAGGACTGTAACGCTGTAGGCGCCTGGCACGAGCGTCGCAAAGGTAAATTGCGCCGTTCCGGTCCCGGTAACGGTTAGATTGTCCAGGCCGTTGTTCTGCAGGACCAATCCTGAACCGGTCAAGCCAGTAACCGTTCCAGCGATAGAGAATTTCGATGTGCAACTGATGTTGACATTGGTGACATTGGCCGTCGCGGTTCCCGACCCGTTGGTTACACTGCAGGTCTGAGTGGGGTTCGTTGGCTGCGTCTGAATCGTGACGTTATACAAACCACCCAAGGTCAGGGAGGTCTTGAACGTGAACGGCACGGTGCCGGTGCCAGTGACCGTCAAAGCGTCGCCGCCGTTATCCTGTAACACCAATCCTGTGCCGCTTAGCCCGGTCACCGTCCCGCCGATCGTGACCGTCGCCGTCGTGCAAGTCACAGCCACTGAAGTCACATTGGCTGTGGCCGTTCCCGAACCACCGGCCACCGTGCAAGTCTGCGACGGGCTGCTTGGTTGGGTCCCCACGGTAACGGCGTACGCGCCGCCCTTCGCCACGGCCGTCTTGAACGTGAACGGCACCGACGTGCCGGTCCCCGGAGTGATGGGAAGTTGATCCGTACCGTTATCGATCAAAATCAAGCCGGTGCCCGTTAAGCCGGTCACCGAACCGCCAATCGTGTAAGTAGTGGCGCCGGGGGTTGTCCCGCCACCGCCTCCACCGCTGTTACCACCGGGAATACCACTGCAGGAGGAAAGGACGAGAGCAATCAGGGTCAAGCAGGTGAGAGCGAGTATCTTTTTGGCGGGCATCATAGCGCTTCTTTTCTCCTTCATACTTCGCCCCTTAAAGGCGATGGCCGGCAACAACGCGTTTCGTACAAGCATGCGAATCGATGGCGCGACGTCCGGACTTTCGGGGACCATGGCAGGAGCGTAGAGCGAGCCTAAAATCGCGAGCGCGGCGTTCTTCTCCACCATTAGGACTGAGAGTACTGTAACTATTTGAGGGCTATCAATACGGATGGACGGTGCTGTGCCTACATGCGCAATAACTTGTTGCGGCAGCGGTACAGGACCGCACGGACGGGTGGGAGGACAGCACCAGCTGGCCAGCCGGACAGGCGGGAATGAATGTGGGCTGCGGCAAAACGAAAAGCCTCACCTGGACTGCTCCAGGCGAGGCTTTTCTTTCGGGCGGGGGGCAATCCGGTGAGAAACTGGACGGCCGGATTGCAGGAAAATCAGTTGGGGCGAAGAACGCCGTCGACTAACAGCGAGAAAGTATCTTCCAGAGAGAGGCCCGAGTCCATGAGTGGTTGGATGTAGAGCTGGTGAAACTCTTCGGGATAATCTTTCGAACCCGTGAGGATGTAATCGAGGGTTTCCAGTTTCATATTCAAATCTTTGTCGATGAGGTCGAGACGGCGGCGGATGTCTTTGGTCATCACGTTGGTCTCATCTTTGGTCTTAAGGCGAATCTTGCGGTCTTTCATTTGCTTCTACTCTTTCTTTCTTGGCTTTGCTTGCTTCCAGCGAAAAGCGCCCGTCTCCGAAGGCGGCCGCTACACAAACGCGGCATCGGGGCATGGGCTTCGCTTCCGTCGCGGTGCCAGCTTTTGATGGCTGGCACAGCGACCCCCGCGGAAGCGCAGGAATTTACGCGGCGATATAGAGCGTTCGACCGCCGCGGTTGACGAGCAATAGAGGCTCGTCGCCACCCTTCTTGAGCGCGCTCTGGAACTCAGAGACATTCCTCACAGACTGGTGGTTTACTTCCTGAATCACGTCGCCGCGGCGTAGACCGGACTCCGCAATCTTGCTGGAGGGATCGACGCCGTTGACGACCACGCCGGTGGTGCTGGACGGCAGGCCCAGTTCCTTGGCGGTTTCGGGATTGAGGTTGGAAACATCCACACCGTCGAGGGCTTTGCTGCCGCCCTCTTCCTGGGAATTCAGCTTGGCGGTTTCCGTGGGCATTTCACCGAGTTTGACGGTGAGATCGCGCTCGCTGCCATTGCGCAGGGTCTTCAGCGTGACGCTAGCGCCCGGGGGCATCATGGAAATACTGTTGCGCAGTTGATTGCTGTCGTTAACAGGCTTGCCGTTCAGTTCGAGAATGATGTCGCCGCGCTGAATGCCGTTCTCTTGCGCGGGGCTGCTGGGGGTAACGTCGCCAACGACGACGCCCTTGGCTTCTTTTTCACCGAAGGCTTTGGCCATGCCGGGAGTAACGTCTTGCGGCAGGATGCCGAGATACGCGCGGACAACCTTGCCATTCTTGAGAATCTGGTCCAGTACCTGGCGAGCAAGATTGGCAGGAACCGCGAATCCGATACCCTGGCTTCCGCCGGAGCCGTGCGAAATGATGGCCGTGTTGATGCCGATGAGTTCGCCGCGATCATTGACGAGCGCGCCGCCGGAATTTCCCGGATTAATGGGGGCATCGGTTTGCAGGAAATCCTCGTAGTCTTCAATGCCGAGCCCACCGCGGCCCTTGGCGCTGATGATGCCCTTGGTGACGGTCTGTCCGACACCGAAGGGGTCGCCAACCGCAATGGCTACGTCGCCCACTTCAACCTTGGAAGAATCGCCAATGGTGAGTGGAGCGAGGTTGCCGGCGTCAATTTTGAGAACGGCAACGTCCGTCTTCGGATCGGCGCCCACGATGCGCGCTTTGAATTCGCGCTTATCGGAGAGCGTGATCTTGACGTCGGTGGCGCCATCCACCACGTGATTGTTGGTGAGGATGTAGCCTTCCGGGCTGACGATTACGCCGGAGCCGAGAGCCTTCTCACGGCGATCCTTGGGAACTTCCATGCCGCCCTGGCCGAAGAACTGGCGGAACATGGGATCCATCTGCAACTGGTCCATGGCATCGTCACTGGCTTTGACAACTTTGGACGACGAAATATTCACGACGGAAGGAAGTACTTCTTTTACGATTGGTGCATAACTGGTGGAACTCGGACCCTCTTTGGGATCCGCGAGTTTCAGTGTCGCGGGAGGATTCTTTTCCGATGCGGCGCCGACTTTTTGCGCCGTTGTCGAATTCTGAATCGTGCGCGCAACACCCAGGCCAGCGACTCCCAGCACCAAGCCAAGTGCGAGTGCGGCCGTCCTGGACTTAATGGATGACGAAATTCTGGTCATGTGTCCGTCCTTACGCTTGTGCGCATCCGCCCTTCCGCAGGGCGAGTCTGCGCGGATTATGGTCTCCCTGAATCAGACGCGCTTAGGGGTGCCAGTGATTCTCCCTGCCGCTGGGGATATTGGTGCCCGGCGATTGGGTAGAGCGTAAGTAACTGTGAGTTAGGCAGTTAGAGGTGGGTCGTGGTGTTAGGAGTTTCCAGCGGCTTTACCGAGAAACTTTGCCGCGTAATCGTACGCGAAGCAAGAGAAGGCGGTTGGATCGCTTCCCGTGATGTCGCGAATGGTTGAGCCGACCAGAGACGCCTCACCGCGACGGTACTGTCCGTAGTCTTCCACCACTCCTTCGGCTTGCCACGGGGGAAGACCAAAACTGAGGAGTGCTTCGCGGAAGGCCTCGAGCGGAACGTCGACGTACTTGAGAGGCTTTCCCAAGGCTTGTGACAGTTGCTCGGCCATTTGAGCGTGCGTGAGAGCTTCGGGACCGGTGATATCGTACGTTTTGCCCTCGTGACCGGATTCCGTGAGAGCCCGTTCGGCGAGGGTGGCGACATCGCGAACATCGACGACACTGACCTTGGCGTTTCTGGCGGCTGCAAATAGCGTGCCCGGCGACGAAAGCGACGACCGGAAATTCAGCAGCGCCTGCATGAACAAGTTGGGGCGCAGGAACGTGTAGGCGATGCCTGACCTGAGAATATGATTCTCGACCGCGCCGTGATAACGCTGAAAGCGACCCGGAGAATGCGCGTTCGCCCCCAACTGCGAAAGCTTTACGATGTGGCGCACGGCGCTGCGCTTGGCCGCATCGACGAAGCTGCGCTGCTGCTTTTCAACTTGCGAAGACGAAGGTATCAGCAAGAACAGACGATCAATTCCGACCAGGGCCCGCGTGAATGTTTCCGGCTTCGTGAAATCACCCTCGACAATTTCAATTCCGGGAAGGGCAATTGCTTGAGCTTGCGCCCGATTGCGAACAAAAGCGCGCGCCGGCGTTCCACGCTCAGAGAGTTTCTTGACGAGCTCGGTTCCCACACTGCCGGTGGCGCCGGTGATCAAAATCATTGCACCCCTCCTTGAATTCAGCAAACGGCGGGCAGTATTTGGATGCACTGTCACCGCTGATTGTTTCGTTTTGCCGCAAGAGGCGTTGCACGGACGAGACTTTTTTACGCACCAGGTTAGCGAGCCGGCCTGTGCGCAGCCCGCAATGCAGGCCAACTCGCTCGTGCGGCGAACTAATCAGCGAGCGGGTTGAAAAAGTCCCTGACAATGTCTTCCAGATCGCTCGGGGAGCATTCACATTGTTGTTTCAGGTGAGCGCCGTGCTGCTGCTGAGCTTTGAGCTTTTGGGTTGTTGGACGAGTATCCGGATTCTGAGGGCGCCATCGCAGCTGGTCGAGAAACGGCGAATCAATATCGGGTAGTGTGCATTACGAGATGATGCCTTTGCGCACGGCGTAGAGAATGAGTTCCGGCACGCCGCGGAGATTCAGTTTTTCCATGATGTTGGAGCGGTGCGTTTCGACGGTGTAGACACTCAAGTTCAGGAGGTTCGCCACGTCTTTGTTGGATTTGCCTTCGGCGATGAGTTGCAGGATTTCGCGCTCGCGCGGAGTCAACAGGTCGTAGGCATCTTCGGTGCCGGAACGCTGCAGTTTGCGCACGTAGTCATCGAGAAGCACTTTGCTGACGGCCGGACTGAAGAAGGATTTGCCACCGGCCACGGCGTGCACCGCCCGGATCAAATCGGATTCCGCTGAATCCTTAAGCAAGTAGCCCTTGGCGCCGGCTTTCAGAGCACGCAAGACGTAGCTCTCGTCGGAATGCATGCTCAAGATCACGATGGCGGTTGCAGGATTTGCCTGGGTGATTTGGTGCGCAGCTTCAATGCCGTTGAGATTGGGCATGCCGATATCCATCACCAGGAGGTCGGGCTTCAAGGTGGCGGCAAGGGCCAGGGCCTGACGGCCATCGTCGGCTTCGCCCACCACGGTAAGATCGGGCTGCTGCTCGATCAGGGCTTTCAGGCCGCTGCGCATGAGTTTGTGATCGTCGGCGAGGAGGATGCGGGTTTTTCTCATCGGGTTAGTGAGGCAGTCGAGTGTGGATTGGCAGTTCTGCTTTTACCGTAGTTCCCTTCCCGGGCGAGGATTGCATCGTGAGGCTACCGCCGAGCCGCCGCACCCGCTCTTCCATTCCAAGGATGCCCATGCCGCGCATGCGTTGTGGATCGAAGCCGCGGCCGTCGTCTGTAATTTCCACGGTGATTTGGTCGGCGGTCTGCACCACGGAAACTTTCGCGTTTTTTGCGTCGGCGTGGGTTGCCGCGTTGTTCAAGGCTTCCTGCACCAGGCGATAGACGCAAACCTTCACTTCGTCCGGAAGTTGCTCGGAAACGTTCTCGGAGTGAACCTCCACTTCCATGTTGCCGCGACGAGAAACTTCGCGGCCTTGCCATTCGAGAGCGGGCACAAGTCCAAGATCGTCAAGCATGGGAGGCCGCAGCAGAAGCGCAATGTCGCGAATGGATTTCACGGCTGTTTCGGCGGCGGATTTGATTCGCGAGATCTGTCCCTGAACCAGTCCATCGTCCGGGGAGACAAGTTTCGACAATTGACCAAGGTCCACGAGAAGCGCTCCAAGAGTTTGTCCTACTTCATCATGCAGCTCGCGCGAGATGGAGCGGCGCTCCGCTTCCTGCGCTTCCACCAGGCGCGCGGAAAGCGCTTCGAGTTCCTGGCGACTGTGCTTCAGGGCCTGATAGCGCAAGCGGCCCTGTTGTTCGAGCCGCAGGATATAAAAGCCTCCCACGATGGAGAGGAGCATCCCGGCTACCAGGGTGAGTGCCACCATAGAGACGAGGCGCGTCTGCGCACTGCGGAACTGGGCAGCCAGCGATTGCGTGGCTTCGCCAAAGCGGCGCGTGTTCATGGTGGTGATATCGCGGGAAACCTGCAGGATATAAGTGCGGCAAGGAATCACTTCGTCGCGCATGAATTGTTGGGCGCGCTTTTCGCGCTCGTCCTCGCGCCAGGCGCTGACGGTGTTGAAGGACTTCTCTTGCTCGAGGATCTTCTGTTCAATCTGACTGAGCAAGGCCTGTTCTTCGGGATCCATGTCCGCAGGGTAATTGAGGACGGCATTGTGAACGGCGGTGCCGCGAGTGACGACGTCGGCCACGGTGGCGGTAAGGGTGGCGTTTTTTCGCTGGAACAGATAGCGATCCATCTGGTTGTCGTAGACGTCGACCAGGACGACGATGGAGGAAATGGCCTGGCTGTGTGCGGCAAAACGTTGCTGCGCCTGGCGGGCGATATCGTCGAGTTGCCGCAGGGAATACAGCGAAACGATTGCGGCGACGATCATCAGCGCCAGCAAGCCGCCGAACACCAGCGGCAAAATGCGGCGCAAGCGCTTCGCGAGCTCTCTGGCGTGCGAATCGTCGGCCAATGCTTCGGTGGAGATCATCGTCATCTCGTCGGGCAGATACCGCTAGGATAATGCAATCGGCGCAGGAAGCGATATAGGCTGACTGCGGGAAAGACTCCTGGGCCGGTCCTCGTCGAAAGGAGTTGACGAAGAACCGGTTAGCAGATGCACCCGATGCGCTTTTGGTCGCATGCTAGACGAAACGCCCGCCTCCTCACGGGTCCAGCAGAAGGCGGCCGCAATACGACAACTACGGCAAGGAAATCCGCACTACGCGGCATTCCTGACGGATAATCTGAAAACAGGTTGATTGGAGTGATTCATTTTCTGAGAAGCAGGGCTGGCAAAGCGCTCGTGGTGACCGCGAGCGTGATCATGTTGCTGGCCTTTGGCGCATTGATTGCGCGCGGCGTGCCGGAGTGGCAGACGCTGGCGCCGGGGATGGAACTGAAATACGTGACGCCACACGGGACCAGCGGCAGCAACTCTGCCATCATGATTTTGCGCATGGATCCAAAGCAGTGGGAGCTGGCGCTTTTGGGGACCAGCCAGACGGGCGAGGCTGCGGGGCACACCGCGCGGGAGTGGTGCTTGCAGGGCAAATTTACGGCCGCGATCAACGCCGGAATGTTCAGCACCGACGGCAGATCTCATATCGGATACATGCGCAACGGGGAGCACGTGAACAATGGCAAACGCAACAGCTATCAATCGGTGGCGGCGTTTAATCCACACGACGCCGGCATGGCCGCGTTTCGTATTTTCGACCTGGATGCGCCTGGAATCAGTTTTGAAAGCATCCTGAAAGACTACGGCGCGGTGGTACAGAATTTGCGGCTCATCAAACGGGTTGGCGTGAATGCCTGGCCTCCGCAGGACAAGAAGTGGAGCGAGGCGGCGCTGGCGGAGGACGACGGCGGCAGAATCCTGTTCATTTTTTTGCGCGAGCCTTTTAACATGCACGACCTGAATCAGGAACTATTGGGAGCGGGCATTGGCATCGTGGCCGCTCAGCACCTGGAAGGCGGCCCGGAGGCGCAGATTTATTTCCGAGCAGGTGGCGTGGAGAAGGAAATGGCCGGCAGCTACGGGGCCACGCTTCAGGGGAACGCCGCGAACACCATTCCGTGGCCAATCCCGAACGTGCTGGCGGTGCGACCCCGGCAGACGGCTGGTCATTAACTTACGAGGCAGATGAATTGCCTTGAAGGCCCGGCCAGGTACAAGGGTTGGCACAGCAAGCCTCGGCTAAGCTAGAACGCTTCGCCGACGCCCATGCTCCAGGTGAAGTTGTCTTTGCCCCACGCAAAGTCTGTACGCAGATTCACATGGAACTTCTTGCTGAGCAGGAAACGAATGCCGGTGCCTCCGGCAGGCAGGAACTGATCCGTTCGGAAACCGTCGCCACCGGGCGCCACCTCGCCGAGGCCGCCAAAGCCAACCAAGCCTAAACGCCACGGAAGAACCAGGCGATACTCCAACTGTGTTGCAAACATGTAGCGATCCAGGTAGCGCCCAGCGGTGTAGCCGCGCAGTTCGCTGTTTGTCCCGTAGATGCAATTGCCGTAGAAGGGCGGCTGGCCTCCCGTGGCGCAAAAGAAGCCGTTGTAGGCCAGCACCTGTTTGTCGGCAAGGCTCCAGTATTTGTTGAATGTAACCTTGTAGGACTGAAACGAATACTTGCTGCCGAGACTCTGCGCGAAGAAGTCTCCGGTAAAGTCAGCCAGGCTTCCCTTGAGCGGATAAAAACGGTTCGGACGGGTATCGCGAACAACTTCCATGCCAATGGCGCGGAGATTCGTCGTAAGGCCAACATCGGGCGGGATCGGCGGCGTGTCGCCGCTGGTCGGCCTGATCGTGACTACCGAGTTGCCGGTAACAAAGCGGCCACCGACGAAGACCTTCCAACCAATATTGCGCAGGAATTCAATGAAGAACAGCTGACCGGTCTGTTCGAGAGGGAGTTTGAGGCCGGCATTTCCATTCACGTAGCCGACACCGTAAAGGTTGTAGTCGATATTGCCATGAAAGTATGCCGCTTTCAGTTCATAGCGATCCTCCTTCATATAGAGATCCCCGCCTAAAGCAAATCCGCGGCTGCCATTGTTGGTGATCAGGCCGGCGGCGCCGACGACCGAGGGCGGCGAGACCTTGTCTTTTTCCTGAAAGGGGAAAATGTAGCCAAGCACCGGAATGATGCCCGAGCCGATGGCAGGACTGACGAGCGGCAACGGTGCCGCGACAAGGGCGCCGCGGTGATGCTCCCTTTCCTTATCGTTTTCCTTCTCGTCCGATTTTTTGGTCTTTTCTTCTGGTTTCTTCTCAGCGGAGGGAGCCGCTGAGGGTTGCTGAGAAGGGTCCTGGGAGGTTTGCGGTTCCGCAGCAGGAGGTTGTGCCGGAGGCGGGGTATCCTGCGCGGAGACAGGACTCAAGAGGCAAAGACAGAACACGCCCGTCGCGCAACAGCTCAAGAAGATCAGAACCCAGGATTTTCTGAGACGACCGATTACGTCAATGAGGACGGGGTCCAAGGCTTTTGCACTTTATCTAATTAGGTATTGTACCAGCACGCCCCGAGTCATCCGAACGCTCGTCCGCTGATTGAGCTGTGCGGGTGCGTGATTTCCCTGGAGGAAACAATTGCGCCGCCCGGGGGAAACTTACGGGCGGCGCAATGACTGGTTGTTTTGCCCAGTTTAGTAGAACTTAGTTTACGGAAGCGGGCATGATTCCCGTGAAATAGAAAACCACGCAGGCCTTGATGCTGCCGTTGGCCTGCGGAACTCCGTAGACCTTCACGGGAGTACCGCCAACAAGGTTGGTGGCGATGGTAGTCTGTCCGGCGGTGGTGGTGATATCGACCGGGCTGATCGTGACGATATTGCCGGTGCGGTCGACCTGGTAGACGAGTGTGCCCGAGCCAGAGGTGGTGCTGAGGGCAATGGACACGGCCTGCGTACCGCCAGGCACGGTCATGGTGAGGGAGCCGTTGGAATAGCCGGTGGCAGCGGCGCCGAGCGGCACGGTGGTCGGCAAGAGAACCGCCGAGGGCGCGGCCCAGGCGTTGGGCGCATTCGTGTCGTTCCAGGTGGCCCAAGTTTCGCCGGCAGCAGTGAACTGGCCCACAGTGCCGCCGAACGTTACGGTGCCGTTGGTGGCCGCTTCGAAGTCACCGATGGCGCTGTTGCCGCTATCGACGATAGTGGGGAAAGTGAAATTCCACCACTTGTAGCCGCTGATCGCTGCACCGGACTGCGGATCCGATCCGTTGGCGGTGCCGCTGGAGATAAAGGGCAATGTAACGGTGTAATCGTCGGCCGTGTTGCGGAAGTCGTGCGTGTATGTGAAGCCGGTGGTGTTGGTGCCAGAGATGGTGCCGCCGTAGCGCGCGATTTCGATGTCGACGCTCTGTGCTACGAGTTGGCTGGCAAGTGGATCGACGACGCTGACATGCACCTTAAAACCGCGCACCAGATTCGCAAGGAAAGCGGTGCCCTGGCCAATGGAGTTGCTATCGGTCTGTCCATTCGACGGTGTGCGGAAATAAAACAGCGTGTTCGCGTCGACGGTCAGTGGAACGGGCAACCCCAATTCATTCAGCACCGTCAGAACATCGCCGGTGGTGTCAACGTGCAATACGTGACCTTCAGGGCTCAGCCAGACGCTGGCGAAACTGCTGCCTGCCCACATGCGCACGGCGACGAGTGAACCGTCGACCTGATAGCGCGCCGCGACGCGAATGTACTTGCCGACGATGGTGGACGCCACAGTGCTGAAATCGTGAATGGTGGTGTGGGTTTTGCCGTCAACGTCATAGAAGAGCGTGCCATTGTTGGCGTCGGCGAGAATCGGGAGACTCTGTGTGGAGGTGATGGCGGTCTCCGGGCTCGCCGGCGGCAGCACGGGAAAATCCTTGGTGACGGTGAGAGTGGTGTTGTCCGTCGAAACCGCGCTGACCGTGGCATAGAGGTGGCGGAGGATCAGACGCCGCATGTCGTGAATGTTGCGACGGCGAATCGGTCCGTTGAAATTGACCGCCCACAGGGTGGTGCCGTTTACAGGAGGAACGTGCGCCACGATGAACGCGGGATGCGAAAGATCGAACTCCAGATCGAGAGCGGTATTCTCATTAGAATTGACGACCAGTGGAGAATCGAGCGTGAGATTTATGGGCACAGTCAGGCTACCTGCGCTGCCTGAAGTGCCAAGAATCTGAATCTGGCCCGAGGGAATCGTTGTGCTGGGCGCGGCCGCGAAACCCGGTTCGGGATCGGCGGAAGTGGTCAGCAAAACGTCTCCGGGATTGCCGCTGATGGTAAGCGTCACGGCGGTGTAGGTGCCGGCGGAAATTTCTGCGTTGCCCAGGATTTCGCCGAGCTGATCCAGCTGCAACAGGTTAACGTAAGGAGCCGGGCTCGGCGCAGTGTAAACCGTAACCGCAGTGCCGCCCCCTTGCGGCGTCAGCGTAATCGACAATACTTTCACACCAATGGTGGCCCAGTCGTCGGTGGAAGCGTCGCTGACGATCACATTCACAGTGCCATTTTGCGCCGTGGGAGTGGGAGTCGGCGTCGGTGTCGGCGTACTTGAACTGCTGGAACTGCCGCAGCCGACGGATAAAACCATCATTGAGGCCAGGGCTAGCCCCGAAAGCAATCGCGAGATAAGACACTTCATTGCATTCTCCTTGAGAGACGTTTTTCGCCTCTCGATTGTGTTTTCCTGCATGAGCCGAATGGAATGCGGCCGGACACCCTGGGCGAATCTGCGGACCAGCTTCACCCGGTTATTTGGGTAAACCCAGTACCCTTGGAAAAGTTTCGGGGCAACGGGCAGCTTTTTTGCGCGGCCGAGGCATCAAAGCGACGGTCTTTTTCTTGGGGGAACAAATTTTCTCTCGCACGCCGTTGCGCCGGGTTACTCAGTTGAGATCCTTCGGCGCGCAAACCACGCGCGCCTCAGAATGACAGCATGTCGCGCTGTACGCTTTTTCTTCCAGCGCCGCCGCACTGCGGTAGAATCGTGCGACTTTCCTCGAGAGGAGACTCCCTATGCGTATTGCGCGAGTCGCTACAGTGCTGGTGCTGATGTTGGTGTGCGCTTGCGCGCAGGCCGCACCGCAAGCGCAAACGAAGATGACCGTAACGGGCACACTGGCGCGCGCGATGGCCATTGGAGGGGAATCCACCGGCTGGTCGATCGAAGTCCATCCGGAAATTACGGTGGACGGGAAGCCGGTGCATTCGATCGAGATTGCTTATGAGCATGCGCAGAAGCTCGAGCAGCTGGCGAATAAGCGCGTGAAAGCCACTGGAAAGCTCACGCATAAGCACGGTGTGGAGACAGGCGACCGCGCCGTGCTGGAGCTTTCGTCAATCAAAGAAATCAAGGCGAAGTGAGATGGCCGAGGGTGCTGATTTTCGACCGCGAGGCGAAGCCAGCTTTAGCACGCTAATGCATGGGTCACCCAGGCGGTGCTGAGGAAGCTACTTTGTGATAGGCGTCGCAGGCTCGGTGGGTTTGCTGTCTTTCGGCTTGACCAGCGCCCCATCTACGCGCTCCTTGAAGACCGCGCCGTCGTTGTGCTCGACTCCGCTGTAGTTTGACACCACTTGCATCTCGCAGCCTGTTCCCTCCGGAACCAACGTAACCTTGTGCGCTGCAGGACCGTTTCGGTGGTGACATGAATCGTGTGCTTCACCTCATAGGAGGCGGTCGTTTTGGCGTCGTGTTTAGGACAGCTCCAAGACAGTCGCTCGAGACCGTTCGTCAGTGCCCCGAGTCACCTGAGCGGAGACCTGGCTACCGAAGTTGCTGAGGATGAGCGCTGCTTGTTGGGAAAGGGGCGTGGGGAAAAAGGACTTGACTTTCGCTTTTTGTTCGCCTACAGTGCGGGGCGGTAGAGGAAACGGGAAACGGGTGGCTTCGACTCCATTGCCTTCGGGCTCTCCCGAGCCGGATGCCACCCGTTGAAAATAGCGCAAAAACCTGCTTCCCTGCCAGGAGTTGCTATGAGCGTTTGCGAAAACGTCACCCCCGCCATTCTCGAGAGCAGCAATTCTCTGGGGCTAAAGCCCAGTGTTCTGGCGGCTCCTGTGTCGCCGCTAAAGCCCCGAACCCCTAGGGAAGCACAGGTTCGGGGAGAACCGCATTCTGTCCTGCAGGAACCCAGTTCGGCAGGAAAACGGTGCTGGGTTGCGGCGATTTGGCGCGAGCTAGATAAACAGCGCGCTGCGAAGAAGACGCCGCACATCGTGCATGTAAAGATGGACGAGCTTTTTGCCTCGGTCGAACAGGTGCTGAACCCGAAGCTGCGCGGCAAGCCGGTATTGGTCGGGCGCGGCGTGGTGGCTTCGGCGAGTTGCGAAGCGCAATTGCACGGCGCGAAAACCGGGACGAATGTGGTCGATGCGGTGCACCTGTGCCCGACAGCGGTTGTTGTGCCCGGGCAGTACCAGCACTACGCAGAGTTTGCCGAGCGCGTGCGACACATCCTGGAAACGTACACACCGGCAGTGGAAACGGCGTCGCTCGATGACTTCTATCTCGATCTTGCCGCAAGCGCGCGACGCTACGCAAACTTTGAAGGCACGCTGAGGCGGCTGCAGGCGGAGGTGCTGGGGCGCACGGGTTTGCACGTGTCCGTGGGCGCCGCGCGGAGCAAAGTGCTGGCGTCAACTGCCTCGCGGCTGGAGCGTTCGTGCGGTCTCCGCATCGTGCAGCCGGGAACAGAGGAAACCTTTCTGGCGCCGTTGCCGGTGGAGAAGCTACAGGGCATCGGACACGCGTATGCAGTCGCACTGGCGGAGCAAGGCATCACGACGATCGGCCAACTGCGCAGGATTCCGAAACCGGTGCTGGCGGCCGCGTTTAGTGACGAGATCGGCGAACAGATCTGGGACTGCGCGCGCGGGCTCGATCGACGTAAGTCGTCGCTGGCGTCGGCTTCCATTTCGCGCGAAACCACCATCGAGGATGGCACCGTTGATCGCGACCTTCTCAGCGGCCTGCTCGAATACCTGAGCGAGCGGATTGGCGTTGCGCTGCGGGAGCGAGGCAAGCAGGCAGGCACCATCGGCGTGCGAGTGCGGTTTGTGGACCACTCTTGTGCGCAACAGACCGCCCGGCTGGCGAGTCCTACCAATGACGAGCACGAGCTGCTGATCGCGGCAAAGGAGTTGTTTGCGAAGCTGGCCGCGCAGGGCGTGGCAGTTTGCCGAGTGGGTGTGAGCGCGGCGAATCTTGCCGGCGAGCGGCGGGAGAATGCGACGTTCGGCGCCGATGCTTGCCGGCGCAAGTATCTGAATCGCGAAGAGCACCGCGCGCCCGGGCGGCGGTATGGCTGGGATGCGGTGTTGCAAGGGAGTTGATTATCACCGTGGCGTGATCCCTCGGGAACATGCCGCCGTGAACGCCGATGGTTCCCGCCGATGGCAAAACCCTCGCCCGCGAAGAGTGAGCTACATGGGAACCCCCTCAAGCCTGACGGCCTGCGCTACAGGATGTAATCCGGGGTGTTCCGCGGGATGTTCCTTGGCAGAGGTAGCATGCCGGACACCGGCGGTTCGCTAGCTGTTGCTCCCTCCCGGCGAAGGGCCGCATACTCTCCCCATGGGCGCTCTCTGCAAACGCCACTTGTATCTTGCGCTGTTCGCGCTGGTCGCGACGAGCGTCGTCGCGAGCTCTGGTCGCGCCGACGAAATTCGCCTGAAAGACGGAAAGAAGCTGTATGGCGTGATCGTG
The DNA here is from genome assembly GCA_963804635.1 of Candidatus Acidiferrales bacterium. GTDB lineage: Bacteria > Acidobacteriota > Terriglobia > Acidiferrales > UBA7541 > Acidiferrum. Next base: position 53,241 of record CAWDRK010000029.1, on the reverse strand, counting down.
GCGTACGAAGACAACATGTTCAAAGTGAAGACTGAGTTTGGCTACGTGTTGGTGGAAAAAGACAAGATCGCACAGATCATCCCGAACACGCCGGCGCAAGGCGACGCTGCCAAGGGCGAAGCTCAGCCTGCAGCCAAGCCCAACACGGAAACGCAGCCAAAAGCAGAACCTGCTGTAGCCACATCAACGAGCGCAACGCCCGGGGTCACCAACACAAGCGCAAAAGACATTGTGCCAGCAGGACCAAGCAAGCGTGAGCGAGCCGCCGCAATCGTGAGCAACGCCAACACGAGGCCGGCAATTCCTCCGGCCACGGGGACAACAGATCCCCAGGCGCCGACGCTGAAAACATCCGGCAGTGCTCCGAAGACGATCCTGGCCACCGTAGCCGCTCAACCACCGCCGCCAAAAGAGGAGCCTCCGGCGAATCGCGAAGAGATTCAAGGCAATATGTACATCAACCACTCGCACGGCTTCCACATGTACAAGGCGCCCAGTTGGCAGGTGATCGAAAACGCAGGGCAGGCGCTGCCGAACGCAATTGTGGCCATGGGCACAGCGAACGAATCGACACTGCTAGTGGTAGGGATGGAGAAGACCAAGGCGCCGCTGGAAAGCGCGGCAAAGACGGTGGAAGAACGGCTGCACGAAGTGTACGACAACTACCGGCTGATTTCGGAGCGCAAGACCGTGGTGAGCGGGCTGCCGGGTATCGAGTATCGCTATCGCGGCATGGCCGACAATCACGATTGGTCCGGGACGCTGGTAGTGGTTTCACGCGGGGCAGACGTGTTCACCGTGCTGGGCATGACGTTTGCCGATACCGACCTGATCCAGATACAGGAAAACGTGATTGCGCGCTCGATCGCTAGTCTCGACCTGAACGCCAAGTAAGCAACCTCAACCTATCAGAATATTCCGAGCGGGCTCAGCCGGGGTGAGTTTCCTGGAGCTTGCGATTTTCGCGGATCATAGTGATCAGCGATTGCACCGCGCGCGGCAGGCTGCGATCGCGGCGGTAGACCAGCGCCAATTCGCGCCACAGATCCACGCCATCGACGTTGAGGAGTTTGACTTCGCCGGATTTCACCTGGTCGCGTGCGAAGCTCTCGCTGATGATGGAAATACCCACGTCGGCAGCCACAAACGTTTTGATCATGCCGATGCTAGGGAGTTCCATGGCGACGCGCAGGCGCGAGCGATAGGGCCGGAAGAGTTTGTCCAGCACCTGCCGGGTGTATCCGGTTTTCGGGAAAATCAGGGGCGCGGAGGCGATCTCTTCCAGCGTCACATGGCTTTTCTGCGCTAGCGCGTTTTTCGAACTGACCATAAAACGCAGGCGATCGCGATTAATCGTGTGCATTTTGAGGTTGGGCGATTTCAGCGGCAGAGTAACGATGCCGAGGTCCAGCGTGCCTTCTTCGAGACGTTGCAAAATTTTGTGGCTGAAGTTGCGGTAGATGCTGATGCGCACCAGGGGAAACTTCCGCTGGAACTCCGAGAAAATATCGGGCAAAAGGTAAAGGCAGGTGGCTTCATTGGCGCCAAAGCTGACCGGACCTTGCACCACGTTGCCGCGGTCGGCGACGACCTGCATGGATTCGTCGCGCAGGTGCAACAAGCGTTCCGCGAATTCAAAGAGCACTTCGCCGGCGGGAGTGAGTTCGACGGACTTCGCCGAGCGATCCAGAAGTTTCGCGCGATAGGCCTGCTCGAGCTGGCGGATCTGCGCGCTGACGGCCGATTGGGAGCGAAATACTTTTTGGCCGGCCTTGGAAAAACTCTTGAGTTTAGCAACTTGCACAAAGGTAGTTAGTTGATCAAAGTCCATAGTTGGATTCTCGTTTAGGAGTATACCCAATACCGGCTAAAAGTTTATTAAAGATCCCGAACCGCTCAGGCATAGTGCGGAACAGGGCCCTTGGGCACGGCCAATAGATCGGCCGGGGCTGCCGGCGGCGGATTCACGGGCTGTGTGGGGAAAGCGCGCCACGCGGTTTCCAGCGTACCCTGGAAGTGAACAGGCTGAATGCGCAGAAATGGCAAAAGCGCTTTCTGCAGGAGCAAACGAAACGCCACGGGACTGCCAGTGTGCGCGACATGCGCCTCCAGCAACGCGCGCAATTGGCGCTCTTCGTCATCCTCCAGTTCATGGGCTTGCACGAATTCGAGATTGAGCACCTGCTCCACTTCGCGGCGCAACACATACGCGAGGCCGCCGGTCATTCCCGAACCAAAGTTCAACCCTACGGGCCCAAGAACCGCGACGATGCCGCCGGTCATGTATTCGCAGCCATGCTGTCCCAGGCCTTCGACAACCGAGACGGCACCGCTGTTGCGCACGGCAAAGCGCTCGCCAGCCTGTCCTGCGATGAACAATTGGCCAGACGTTGCGCCATACAAAACGGTATTGCCGGCAAGCACATCGCCGCGCTTGGAAGCGGTGTGACCTGCGCCGATGACGATCATGCCGCCGGAAAGGCCTTTGCCTACGTAGTCGTTGGCTTCGCCGCAAAGTTTCAGCGTAAGGCCGCCCGAGAGAAAGGCTCCAAAACTTTGCCCAGCTGAGCCGTGGAACTCGCGCGTAACCGGGCGAGACTCGTTGTCGGACAAGTGGCGGCGCATGCGTTCGCCACTCAAATGTGTGCCTATGCTGCGATGGAAATTCTGGATTGCGGCAGGCGCATCCAGTGCGCTACGCGGATGATCCAGCTCGCGCTCGACTTCGACCATTCCACCATCCAACACCGTGGACTGCTGCGGCAGGACGCGGCGAGCTTTCGACGGCGGGATCACCAGCAAAGCATCCAGGCCGGAGCTTGTTTCCAGGCGATCGTACCAGCCGCGTAATTCCGTAAGTGTGCGCACGCCCAGTTCGGACATGTTTTTGCGAACTTCCTCGCCCAAGGCGCGGAAATATTCAACCACCATTGCGGGCTTGCCACTGAAACGCATGCGCAGCGTTTCGTCCTGCGTGGCAATTCCAACCGGGCAGGTATTCAGATGACACTGGCGCGCCATGACGCAACCGATGGCCACAAGCGCAGCGGTGCCAAAGCCGAATTCGTCGGCTCCGAGAATTGCGCCAATCAGGATGTCGCGGGCAAAGCGCATGCCGCCATCGACGCGCAGGGACACTCGCGAACGCAGGCCGGCGCGCAGCAGCGTTTCGTGCGTGTCACGCAGACCGATTTCCCACGGCAGGCCGGTGTTCTTGATGGAGGTCAGCGGCGAAGAGCCCGTGCCGCCGTTGTGCCCGCTGACGGTAATTACGTTGGCCCCGGCCTTGGCCACCCCCGCGGCAATCACGCCGATGCCCGAGCCAGAAACGAGTTTTACGCCGATACGAGCGTTGGGATTCACGGCGCGCAAATCGTGGATCAGTTGGGCCAGATCTTCGATGCTGTAGATATCGTGGTGCGGCGGAGGCGAAATCAGAGGCGTGCCCGGCGTGGCGTGGCGGATGCGCGCGATATATTCCGTGACTTTGCGCGCCGGCAATTGACCGCCCTCGCCTGGCTTCGAGCCTTGCGCCATCTTGATTTCAAGTTCTTCGGCGCGGACAAGATATTCCGTAGTGACGCCGAAACGGCCGGAAGCCACCTGCTTGACCTTGCATGCCGAGTCGCCCTGCGCGTAAAGATCGGGGTCTTCCCCGCCTTCGCCGGTGTTGCTGCGGCCACCCATCTGATTCATAGCGATAGAAAGAGTCTTGTGCGCCTCCGGGCTGAGCGAACCGAGAGACATCGCCTGGGTGCTGAAACGGCGCAGAATGAATTCCAGTGGCTCAACTTCGGAAAGCGCGACCGGCTGCTCGGGAACCATCTCCAGCAGATCGCGCAAAAATGTGGCGCCCTCCGCTTTGGCTAGTTGCTCGATGGCGGTGAAATCGGTTTGTCCGGGCTTGCGAACATGCGCATGCACGCGCCGGATAAACTCCGGGGAATTCGCGTGTAGTTCCGCGCCCTTGCGGAAGCGGAACAACCCGTTGTCGGCAAGATCTTCCGTGCTCCCGGCATAGGCCGCAGCCTGCATTTTTAGGTAATCCTGCAACAAGAGGTCGAGCGTTTTCGTGCCGGGATAGCAGCCGGCATCTTCAAAATATTCGCGGCAAATGTCGTCGTCCAGTCCAAGAACTTCAAACAGGTGGCTGTTGCGGTAACTGGCCAGCGTGGAAATTCCCATGCGCGCGATGACCTTACGCAACCCGGCGTACATGGCGGCACGCACTTTTTCAAAAGAGCCCGGCTCTTCCAATTCGGCGAATTCTTCCGCGAGATACGGAACGACGGCGCTGGCACCGGCGGCAATCAACATGGCGACGTGGTGCGTGTCGTAAACTTGCGCGGTCTCGACAACCAGGGGCACATCCGCGAGGCCCTGCGCCACCATGGCCTTCCATACACCCGAGGTTGCCAGCAATGCCGGAACCGCCGCGCGATCGCGGCTAACTGCGCGGTCGGAAAGGAGGAGGAGTCCCGGACGCACGTCGCCACTCAGAGGGGTAGTGTTGCACTGAGTCAAACAACGGCGCGCACCTGAGACTCCTTCGTTGGCAGGAAAACTAAAATCGAGAATTTTGGCGGTGCCGAGCGACGCGTTAAGAACACCGAGTTCCACGACGCGGATAAGCGGGCCGCCGAGAAAATGGCCGTGGCCAAGCGGCACTTCCAGGGACATGACGTGCTGTTCGCGCAGCGGATCGATGGGAGGATTGGTCACCTGGGCGAAGCGCTGCTTGCAGTAATCCCACAACGGCCGCGCAAGTGCCGAAAGAAATGCCGGAGGCGCGTCGTCGCCCATGCTCCAGTCGGCTTCCTTGCCGCTCAGCAGGGGGCGAAACAAAATCTTGTACTGATCGTCGGACCAACCCGCGGCGCCCGCAAGACGCTTCGGTTCCTCCACGCGAATGCGGCACGCCGGCGTTTCCAGATGCACGCGCTTTCGGTGTGACGCGGCCTTGCGAGGATATTGCTGCGCCACACTCTTCAGGAGTTCGCGCCAGCGCAGCAGAACGCCCTTGGCCGGGTTCGCGAGAATCATTTCACCGGGGCCCAAGCGGTGACGCTCCGCGATGCGTGATTCGTCCATATCGACAAGGCCGGTTTCCGAGCCGGCGATCACCAAGCCATCGTGCGTCACGGTGTAGCGCATCGGTCGCAGCCCGTTGCGATCCAGTTTTGCGCCCACGGATACGCCGTCGCTAAACACCAGCGCCGCCGGGCCGTCCCACGGTTCGGCTTCATGCGACAACGTTTCCAATGCGCCGCGCACGTCGCCAGAGAGAAAGGGATCGTGCAGAAACGCCGGCGGCACCAGCGCAAGCATGGAGGCCTCAACGGTTTTGCCTTCGAGCAACTTGATTTCCAGCGCGTTATCGAAACTGGCGGAATCGCTTACGTTTTCTTCGAGCAAGTGAAACCATTTCCCGACGCCGATGCGCTTGCGAATTTCGCGCTCGCGGGCGCGCAACCAGCGGCGATTGCCGACCACGGTGTTAATTTCGCCGTTGTGGGCGACGTAGCGGAACGGCTGGGCCAATTGCCAGGAAGGCTCGGTGTTGGTGGAATAGCGCTGGTGGAAGATGGCGAAGTTTACGGCAAATTCCGGGCGGCAGAGATCCTCGAAGAAGCGGGGAAATTGCCAGGGAGTGAGCAAGCCCTTGTAGACCATGGTCCGGGAAGAAAGCGAGCACAAATAGCTGCGCTCCGGCAACATGGCTTCCGCACGCTTGCGAAGAAGCGCCAAGCTGCGCTCAAACTTGTCGGCGGCATTGGCCGTGGGGTTTTTGGTAGGCAACGGCTCAATGAAGAACTGCCAGATTTCCGGCATGGTCTCAAAGGCCCGCTGGCCTAAGGCGTTGGAGTTCACCGGAACGCGCCGCCAGCCGGCCAAGCGCAATTTGCCACGCCCGATGGCGTCTTCCATGGCCGCTCGAGCATCGGAATGGCGCGATACGGGCACAAAGAGCATCCCGACGCCAAACACCTCGCCCAGGGTGATCTGCTCTTCGGCAGCCCGTGCGCGGAAGAATTCCGTTGGGAGCGAGGTCAGCAGCCCTGCGCCATCACCACTGGCGCCATCGGCGTCGACACCACCGCGGTGCGAGAGACGTTCAAGCGCCTGCAAGGACATCTGGAGGATTTCATAGCGCGGAGGTCCGCTTAAACCGGCGATAAACCCAGTGCCGCAAGCATCATGGTCCGGGTGACCCCAGTTGGGCTGGCGCCGCTTGGACCTGGTTGCGGGAAAACTACACATATGTAGTTTAATAGTCGGCAAGACGCGCAAAGTACAATGCAGAATTTTTCTGGAATGAATCGGTTTCCTGAAGGCGGAGGAAGAGCCAAGTAGCTTAGAATTTCGTGACTTCGCTGCATTGGAAATTGGCGATTTTCATGGGCGGAACGACCATTTCGAAGGACTCCTCCGCCGTGGCCCGGTGCGACGGCCCGAGGAGTTCCACGTTCCGAAGCATCTCTAAAATCGATTGATTGAATCGGAAATTCCGCACCGCCGGGCCCACTTTTCCCTTCTCCACCAGGAATAATCCGTCGCGAGTCATGCCCGTCATGATCTTTTCGTAGGGGTCAACCTCGCGGATATACCACAGCCGGGTGACCAGCAGGCCCCGCTCGGTGCTGGCGATCATCTCCGGCAGTGAGGAGTTGCCACCGCCGAAGACCAGGTTCATGGGCGCCTCGCCGAATTCGTTGGGGAGAGCAAAGCCGTGGCCCGTAGGCTTGGTGCGCGCGAGCTTTGCGGAGCGTCGGGAATACACAAGATTCTTGGGGATGCCGCGGTCGACGAGGAGCACGCGCTGCCGCGGCAAACCTTCGCCGTCGAAGGGCATACCCAGCTGCTCCGGATGACAGACGTCATCGATCAGAGTGATATTTTTGCCAAAGAGCGGCTGGCCCATGCGCTCGGAAAGGCAGGAACGTTTGTCGCGGACCGCCGTGGCGGAAAAGTCGTAGAACAGAAAGCCGACGAGGTCGACCACGGCAGCCGGCTCAAGAATGACCGTATAGCGCCCGGGCGCGAGTTCGATGGGATTCTGGGCGCGGTCGGCCCTTTCGCCGGCGGTACCGGCAAGAGCCTGGGGATCGAATTGCCGTGCGTCCGCAGAATTGGCCTTGGCCCAGCTTGTCGCAGAGCCTTGTTGCATGGTGACCGAGAATTCCGCTTGCGTCTGGCGATAACAGGCAAACAGGCCGCGCGAATTTCCTTGCAGCGTCTGGCTTTGGCCAGTCGAGAACATGCCGGCCGCAACCTGGCCGCGACGCTCGGCAATTTCACAAGCACGTTTCACGGCGCGGGCGCGCTCTTCGGCGGTGAACGATGCGGTGGCAGGAACGAATCGCTCTACGGTGCGATATTTCTGTTTTCCCGGCATCGCCAACAGAAGCGGATCTTTCGGCTGGCTGGCAGCGAGCGACAAGCAATCGTCCAGGGCTACGCGAAACGCGTCTTCGTCCAAGCGGTTGGTGGTCACGCGAGCGGTTCGGCCGTTTAGCGCCGTGCGAATGGAAACGACCACGCCGTGCTCGGCAACATGCTGGTGAATGGCGTTATTCGCAAAACGCGTGAGGGCGTCAATCACTTCTTCGACCTGGACCTCGATTTCCGGGATGCCGCGGGCTTTGGCGAGACGAAACACCGTATCAATAATGCCGCGCAATTCGCGTTCCGGCCGCAACTGCGCAACAGCCGCGGATTTGCCGAGCCCTGCGAACCCTCGTTTTGTGCTCTTTGCGCTCATTCGTTGGAAAAGGCCGTACCGATTTTTACGTTGCGAAAACGCGCCGGTGCCGCGCCGTGCCCCGTGCCCATGGTCTGCATGGGCTGGCCCTTGCCGCAATTCGGCGTGCCCCACAAGACCCAGTGGTCTGCGTCGCAAATGGCGTCGCACGAATTCCAGAATTCGGTGGTGATGCCGCTATAGCTGGGATTTTTCAGCATGCGAACTTTTTTGCCGCCACGAATCTCCCAGGCAATCTCGGTCGAGAACTGAAACTGGTAACGGCGGTCATCGATGGACCAGGAGCGGTTCGTCTCCATGAAGACTCCCTCGTCCGTATCGGCGATTAAATTTGCGGGGGTCCAAGTGCCGGGGAGCAGGCTGACATTGGTCATGCGAATCATCGGCAGGCGGTTCCATCCTTCGGTGCGCATGGTGCCGCCGGAGCGATTCAGGCCAACCAGATGAGCAGTTTCGCGGCTGGAGAGATAGCCGCGGAATGCGCCGTCCTTGATGACCTCGATGCACTGCGCCGGGACGCCCTCGTCGTCGTAGGCAAACGAACCGAGTCCCGGCCCATGCGAAATGCGCGCGTCGGCAACGACGTTGACGATCGGCGAGGCGTATTGCAGGTGATTGAGTTTGTCGAGCGTGAGAAAGCTGGTGCCGGCGAAATTCGCTTCTTGGCCCAACACGCGATCCAGTTCAATGGGATGGCCGACGGATTCGTGAATTTGCAGGCCCAACTGGCTGCCGCCCAGGATCAGCGTGCCGGTCTTTTCCGGGCACTGCGCCGCGTCATGCAGGGCAACGGATTGCTCCGCGATGACCGGCGCGTGCTTCAGCAGTTCGAGCGATTCCACGAGTTCATAACCGCCGAGGATGTGTTGTCCACCGAAGCTGTTGGGATAGGAGCGCTTCTGAATGGCATCGCCCTTGAAGGAAGTCGCGGCGATGCCGCAACCGGAAAGTACGCGCCGCTGATGAATCTTGGAACCGCTGCTCGAGGCGAACCAGGAGTCAATCTTGCGAAACTGCAAATCGGTTTCCGACAAGGTCACGCCTTTCATCTTGCGCATAGCAGCATCCGCTGCGAGCAAAAGATCCAATTGCGTTTCCAGTGGAATCTCGAAGGGATCCTTCTGGCACGGCCCCTGCCAGCTATCGATGTAGCTTCCTTCTGGCGCCAACCGCACCGTTTCTTTTTTCGCCAAAGCGGAGGCTTTGGCGATGGCTACAGCTTGCGCCGCACACGACGCGACGCCCTGGCGCGTCAGTTGGTCGGTGGAGGCAAATCCCCACGCGCCATTGGCCACTACGCGAATACCCAGGCCGATGGATTCACTCTGCCCCAGCGTGCCTACCTGTCCGTTTTTCGTGGTCAAGTCGCGCTGGCGCATGTGCATCACACGCACGTCGGCATACGTCGCGCCACGCAGCCGTGCGGTTTCCAGGGAATGTCCGCAGTAATCCCACATCGTAGGCACCAAAACTAAGGGGCACGCCGTAACGTGCCCCAAGAGACTATCAAATTATTGCCGTTGGAATGAGCTGTTTTAGGTGCCTTCCTGCCAGGAAGCCAGGTACTGCTCCTGCTCCGCGGTCAGTTTGTCCAAACGGTGTCCCATGGACTCGAGCTTGAGCCTGGCGATTTCGCGGTCCAGATGTTCGGGGACCACGTAGACCTGCGGCTTCATGTCCTTGTGGTTTTTCACCAGGTATTCCGCAGCGAGCGCCTGGTTGGCGAAGCTCATATCCATCACCGCGGCCGGGTGCCCTTCGGCGGTGGCGAGGTTCACGAGGCGCCCATCGGCGATCAGATAAATCTTCTTGCCATCCTTTAGCAGGAATTCATCGACCAGCGGACGAACTTCCTTCTTGCCGGTGGACAAGCCCTCCAGCGCCGGAATTTCGATCTCCACGTTGAAGTGGCCGGAGTTGCAGACGATAGCACCGCTCTTCATCACTTCAAAATGCTCGCGGCGAATCACGTTCTTGTTTCCGGTGACGGTGATGAACACGTCGCCTTCCTTGGCGGCTTCGATCATCGGCATCACGCGGAAGCCGTCCATCACGGCTTCGATGCCCTTGACCGGATCAATTTCGGTGATGATGACGTCCGCTCCATGGCCCTTGGCGCGCATGGCAGCACCGCGACCGCACCAGCCATAGCCGGCGATCACGACTTTGAGGCCGGCGATCAGCACGTTGGTAGCGCGAATCACGCCGTCGAGCGTGGATTGGCCCGTGCCGTAGCGGTTGTCGAAGAAGTGCTTGGTCATCGCATCGTTCACGGCAATGATCGGATACTTCAGTGTGCCGTCCTTGGCCATGGCGCGCAGACGGATGACGCCGGTGGTGGTTTCTTCGGTCCCGGCAATGACGTTGGAGACGATATCCTGGCGTTTGGTGAGCAGCATGGTCACGAGGTCGCAACCGTCGTCCATGGTGAACTGGGGCTTGTGTTCGAGCGCAGCCTTCATGTGATCGTAGTAGGTGTTGTTGTCCTCGCCCTTGATGGCGTAAGTGGGGATGGAGAAGTCGCGGTTCAACGATGCCGCCACCTCGTCTTGTGTGGAAAGCGGATTCGACGCGCAAAGAACAATGTCCGCCCCGCCATCGCGCAAGGCGATCATCAGGTTGGCTGTTTCGCTGGTCACATGGAGACAAGCCGAAACGCGCAGACCTTGGAGCGGCTGCTCCTTGATGAAGCGTTTGCGGATGGACTGCAGCACAGGCATCTGCTGCAACGCCCATTCGATCTTGCGCTTACCTGCGTCGGCAAGCCCGATATCTTTCACATCACCCTTTTTGAGTTCTGCCGTAGCCATTCGTACACTCCTCGAAGTTGAGATTCGATCTGGGGCGGTTGAACTGTATTGTTGCGTCCCACCAGCAAGGGGGACTCACCTGCAGTTGAGAGATAAAGTTTTCAGCAAGGCGCGCGCGGCAAAAAGGGCGCCGCCGGAGCTAGCGGCGAGCCGCGACCTCGGCTTCCGCGCCCAGTCCCGCGGCCTTGCGCAAAGCCTCGGCGCGGTCGGTGCGCTCCCAGGTGAAACCGCCATCGCCCTTGCGACCAAAGTGCCCGTAGGCAGCGGTGGCTTTGTAGATCGGCTTGCGGAGGTCGAGCGTTTCGATGATGGCCTTGGGGGTCAGCTTGAAGTTCTCGCGGACCAACGCAGTGATCTTTTCTTCGGGAATGGTCGCGGTGCCGAAGGTATCGACCATCACGGAGACGGGCTCGGCCACGCCGATGGCGTAGGCCAACTGAACTTCCGCGCGCGACGCCAGACCTGCGGCGACGATGTTCTTGGCGATATAGCGCGCCATGTAGCACGCCGAACGATCCACCTTTGACGGATCTTTGCCCGAGAACGCGCCGCCACCGTGACGGCTGTAGCCGCCGTAGGTGTCCACAATGATCTTGCGGCCGGTCAGACCCGCGTCGCCCATCGGCCCGCCAATCACGAAGCGGCCCGTAGGATTGATGTGGAATTTGGTTTTTGCGTCGAGCATGTGCGCCGGAATGATGGGCTTGATCACATGCTCCATGATGGCATTGCGCAAGTCCTCGTTCGGAACCGTGTCGCTGTGCTGTGTGGAGATGACCACGCAGTCCACGCGAGCCGGCTTTCCATCGCGATACTCAACGGTGACTTGGGATTTTCCATCAGGACGGAGGAAATCGACCTTCTTACTCTTGCGGACTTCGGCGAGGCGTTGCGTCAAGCGGTGGGCCAACTGGATCGGCATGGGCATCAACTCTTCGGTCTCGTCGCAGGCATAGCCAAACATCAAGCCCTGGTCGCCGGCGCCGCCCGTATCCACACCCATGGCAATGTCGGGAGACTGGCGCTTGATGGTGCACATGACCGCGCAAGTGGTCGAGTCAAAGCCGTAGAGAGCGTTGTCGTAGCCGACTTGCTCGACGGTCTTGCGAATCAGTTCGTCGTAATCGACGTGCGCGGTGGTGGTGATTTCTCCCGAGACCACAACCAGGCCCGTAGTCACCAGCGTTTCGCAGGCAACCCGCCCCTTGGGGTCTTGCCGCATCACTTCATCAAGAACGGCATCGGAAATCTGATCGGCAATTTTATCCGGGTGGCCTTCCGTCACCGATTCGGAGGTAAACAAAAAATTCCTCTTGGCTTCGCTCAAAACGTCTCTCCTATCCTGTGGTCTTCTCGGGAGGTGCGGGGCCGACACACCCATATCTCTTAAAAAGGCTACCATTCGTTCCAGTGGGAATCAACGCATTGATTTCTCAGCCCGTTGGAATTGCAGCGAATGGACGGAATTTTGGCTTGAATGGCGCTTGGGCCCCCGGCTTTGGCCGCTGCGCGGCCTAGATGAGCCCGCCGGTCGGGCAGAGATCAGGTTGCCCGGCGAGTTGGACGTAATCTCAAGCGAGGCCCTTCTGGCCCCGCAGCGTAAAACTGATGTATTCCAGAAGAAATCTGCGTTGTACATTCGTTTGCCAGGGGCGTAACACACGTAGTATGTAATCGCGTCACGCCTTGAATTCGCTCCCGGGCGCCGCACGGAATGGAGACTCTTATGGAATCCCTCCCGTCGGCCGTAGGAAGAGCGAATGCTGCAGCTTCAACGGCCCCCAAGAATTGCATCCTGACGGACAACTTATGTTCGGCCAGCGGAGACGCAAAGCATGCGAACTAAACTCGCCGCTTCCGCGCTGGCCTTCCTGACGTCCGTTATGGTTGTCCCACAGCTTTTCGCCGGTGAATCCTCACCCGCCATCAAACTCGCGGTAGCTCCAAAATATCCCACGCTCACGCTGGCAGGAAGAGTCTATGGCAAGGTCACAGTGCGCGTGACGATTGATCACGCGGGCACGGTGAAAGACGCTCGAGTCGTCGAAGGGCATCCGATGTTAAGAGAGGCGGCGGTGAACGCAGCGCTGCAATGGAAATTCGAGGAAAACGCTGCCCTCGAGCGTGGGGCGACGCTGAATTTCAGCTTTGTAATTTTACCGCCTAATGCAAAGCTGCAGGCCCAGACAATTTTCCTTCCGCCGAGTGGAGTTGAGATTCGCCAGAAGCCAGCAGAACCGGCGAAACCCGCGGCGGGCGAGCAGGGCGTAGGAGAGCGCCCCGCGCCGCGGGCCATTTCCAAGACCTGAGCAACGTTGCCGTAGTGCTGGAGCCGCGCGCAGCACCTTGCCTCGCAAGAAACTCAGCTTATCCTTTCACGCAGACAACTTGCCGCAGGGTGTGGACGGTTTCCACCAGATCGCTCTGTGCCGCCATTACCGCCTCGATCGATTTATAGGCGGCGGGCGTCTCATCGATCACGTCGGCATCCTTCCGGCATTCCACGCCTGCTGTCATTCGCCGGTGATCTTCCACGGTAAAGCGCCGCTTGGCTTCTCCGCGAGACATGGCGCGCCCCGCTCCATGGCTGCAGCTCATGAAACTTTCCGGATTTCCTTTGCCGCGCACGATGTAAGACCGCGCACCCATGCTGCCGGGAATAATGCCCAGGTCGCCTTCTTGGGCGCGCACCGCGCCTTTTCGCGTCACCAGGATGTCTTGCCCATAGTGACGTTCGCGCGCCACATAATTGTGGTGACAGTTGATCGCTTGCATGTGCGCGGCGAATGGCCGCACTTCAGCCGATTCCCGCACCGCAGCGATGATCTGGTCCATCATCAGGTCGCGGTTCGTACGCGCAAAATCCTGCGCCCATTCGACAGCTTCTACGTAGTCGAAGAAATGCTCGGTTCCCTCTTCGAGATAGGCGAGATCTTTGTCCGGCAGGTTGGCGGCGAGGCGGCCCATATCGCGCCTGGCGAGTTCGATGAAGTAAGTGCCCATGCGATTTCCCACTCCGCGCGAGCCGCTGTGGAGCATGAACCAGACCATCTCCGATTCGTCCAGGCAGACCTCAATGAAGTGATTTCCGGTGCCTAGGGTGCCCAGATGATTGCAGTGGTTGCCGCGATCGAGCTTGGGGTGTTTCTCGAGGATGCCGTCATAGCGCGGCTTCAGATTTTCGCCCCAGAGGTGCAGAGTGTGAGCGGGGATGGCGCGCCATGCGCCTTCGTCGCCTTTGCCGCCGCCATGCGTGCGTCCGTGCGGAACCGCTTCTTCGATGGCGGTGCGAATCGCGTGCAGATTGTCTGGGAGATCGCGCGCGTTGAGATCGGTTTCGACGGCCATCATGCCACAGCCAATGTCCACGCCGACCGCTGCGGGAATGATCGCTCCCTTGGTTGGAATCACGCTCCCGACCGTTGCGCCAATGCCCCAGTGCACATCGGGCATAGCCGCGACCCACTTAAAGATGAAGGGGAGTTGGGAGACATTGATCAGTTGCTTGCGCGCGGCGTCTTCCAAGGGAATGCCCTTGACCCACGCTTTGATGGGCACGCCCTGCTCGGATTTGAGGGTCTGGTAGCTCATGGTTGGCTGGCTCAGGATACCACTGTGAGGCGCGAGCAATTGCCTGCGCCGGAACGCTATCGTAAGATGCACGGCGAGTGAGCGAACCATCGCGAATCGCGACCATCTGCATAGCGGAAACCTGAGAGCCATAAGACAGGACACCCAATGAACTGGAAACGAACCGCAGGGCTGATGTGTGTTTGCGCCGCGCTAGCGGCGCTCACGGACGGCGCGCGGACAGTGGCGCGCGCGACAGAGGTGCCGGCAGGTGCAGCGCCAGACAGCGCGGCGGGATTTTTCCCGGTGTCGGTGTGGTACAGCGGCGGAAAGGCGCGCGCGCCGATGCTGGAACAAATCCATGAGGATTCGGCACGGTTGTGGAAACAGGATCTGCTGAAAATCAAGGGGTTGGGATTCAACACCGTGCGCACCTGGGTGGAATGGAACGTGGGCGAGCCGCGCGAAGGAGAATATCATCTAGAAAATCTGGATTTGCTGCTGCGCCTTGCGGATGAAGTGAGCCTGAAGGTGATCGTGCAAGTGTACGTGGATTCGGCGCCGGAATGGGTAGGCGCGAAATATCCGGAAGGACGATACGCGGCCCAGGATGGCCAGCCGATTCCATCGCAGGCTGCGCCGGGATTTTGTTTCGACAACAAAAATGTGCGGAACGCGGTGCTGGGATTCTTCCAGGAGGTGGCGCAACACGCGGCGAAGAGTCGCGCGTTTTACGGATGGGATTTGTGGAGCGAGCCGGCGGCGCTGAACTGGGCGCGCGTGGCATACAAATCGGAGCCGCTGTTTTGCTATTGCCCGGCAAGCATGGAGCGATTCCGGGAGTGGCTGCAGAAGAAGTACGGAACGCTGGAGAAGCTGAATGTGGCGTGGCACCGCACGTTCACCGACTGGAAGCAGGTGGAACCACCGCGGTTTGGCACGATCCTGACGTACACGGATTTTATGGATTGGCGCGTGTATTACGGATACAAACTGGCGGAAGACTTGAAGATGAGAAACGACGCGGTGAAGTCGATCGACCCGGCGCATGTAACCACGAGCCACGCGCCGAACCCGTCGCCGTTGGTGCGCACGCTGGCGGATCCGTATGACCCTACCGACGATTTTCTGATGAAAGACTCAGTGGATTATTTCGGGACGAGTTTTTACCCGAAACTGACGGCGGTGGAACTGAACTGGAAGCTGAACCGGCGCGTCCTGGCGATGGATCTGACGGCATCCATGACCGGCGGCCGGGGATTCTACGTGGGTGAATTGCAAGGCGGGTTCGGCGTGCATGGAACGACGATCGGGTCGGAGGTGACTCCGAGCGATTTGGAGATGTGGACTTGGGGAATGGTGTCGCGCGGGGCGCGGGCCATCAATTTCTACGCGTTTTACCCGATGAATACAGGATATGAAAGCGGCGGTTACGGAATGATTCAACTCGACGGGACGCTGACGGAAAGGAGCCGGAGAGCAGGAGAGACGGCAAAGAAAATTGCAGCGAACGCCGATTTGCTGCTCGCTTCGAAGCCCCAGCAAGCGGAAGCCGCGATCATTTTTAGCCCGCTAGTGCCGCTGCTGGGCGGCTACGACGAGCAAGACACGCGGAGCGCGATGCACAAAGCCCTGGCTGGCTATCACCGGATGTTTTTCGAACGTAACGTGCCAGTGGAAGTGCTGAGTTCACGGGAGTTGGCGGGGCGCGATTTGCAGAAATACAAGCTGATCGTGCTGCCGTACCCGTTGATGATGACGAATGACGAGGCAGCGGCGTTGAAGACATACGTGGAGAATGGCGGGCATTTGTTGGTGGAAGCGCGGCCAGGCTGGGTGAACGAAGACGGCCACGCCGAAGGAGCAGTGCCGGGATTTGGATGGACGGAAATGTTTGGCGTACGAGAGAGTTCCATTGATCCCGGGAAGGAAGTTGCGGTTAAGTGGGGCGCGCAGGAGTTCGTGGGCACGAGCTTTGCAGAGCATTTTACGGTACTGGATGCAAAAGCACGGGTGGTTGCGAAATTTGCGGATGGGACCGCGGCCGCGTACGAGCACGCGTATGGAAAAGGGAGCGCCATGCTCCTGGGGACATTTGCAGGGCAGCAGAACGAGGCCAAACCGGTGGCAATGCATCCACTGGGAGAAATCCTGGTGAAATGGGCAGGATTGCGGCAGCCGGAATGGAAGGCGCCGGCGTTGCTGGAGTTGCGCGAGATGGCTGGGGAGAAAGGCAAGTTTGTGTTTTTATTCAATCATGCAGAGAAGGCGGCAGAAGTAGAGTTCGCAGAGACCTTGGAACGGCCGGCAATGCGTATGCGGGAAATTGTGACGGGGGAGACGCAGAAAGGCGAGGGGAAACAGTTCGAGGTGAAGACGGAAGTTCCGCCGCAAGCAGTGCGTATCTACCGGATCGATTATTAAGGCTGGTCGCCGGCTGTTTGCACGCGGGACTAGGCGGCGTCGAGGTCGTCGTCGGGCTGGACTTCGAGCTTGCCTTTGGTTCTCTTGGCAAGCAGATAACTGCGAATGAACGGATCAATGTCGCCGTCGAGCACGCGGTCCACATCGCCAACGCCAAACTTGGTGCGATGGTCCTTAATCAGGCGATAGGGCTGCATGATGTAGGAGCGAATCTGGCTGCCAAAGGAAATTTCCAGCTTGGATTCGTCCAACTTGTCGGTGGCATCGCGGCGCTTCTGCATTTCCAGGTCGTAGAGTTTGGAGCGCAACATCTTCATCGCGAATTCGCGGTTTTTGTGCTGGCTGCGTTCCGCCTGGCACGCCACGATAATGCCGGAGGGGATGTGGGTGAGGCGCACGGCGGTCTCCACTTTATTGACGTTTTGCCCGCCTTTACCACCCGCGCGAAACGTGTCCAGCTTGATGTCTTCCGGCTTGATGTTCACTTCGATGCGGTCATCCACTTCGGGAATAACGAAAACGGAGGCGAAGGATGTGTGACGCCGCGCCGCCTGATCGAACGGCGAAATCCGTACCAGGCGGTGTACTCCGGTCTCACCGGCCAGCAGGCCATATGCATTTTCGCCGCTGAATTCAACGGTGGCATTCTTGATGCCCGCTTCTTCGCCCGGCGTTTCATCCAAAACGTTGGCGGTGATTCCCTTTCGTTCCGCCCACCGCAAATACATGCGCAGAAGAATGGACGCCCAGTCCTGCGACTCGGTACCGCCGGCGCCGGGCTTAATGGTCATAATCGCGTTAAGATGATCGTTCTCGCCGGAGAGCAGGGTTTGCGTCTCCAACTCGCCGACATAGGTATCCGCGCCGGTCAGTTCGCGGCTCAGATCCTTCAGCAATTCTTCTTTTTGTTCGGCGTTGCTTTCGCCCTTGGCCAGTTCAATGTAGGTTTCAATGTCGCTGCCCAGCGAAGCCAGCTTTTCGTCGGCGGCAATCTGGCCCTCAACGCGCTTGCGTTCGCGGAGAACGGTTTGCGCTTCTTCGGGATTGCTCCAAAAGCTGGGATCGGAGGTACGCTGTTCGAGGGACTTCAGGCGAGCGCGGTTCTGTTCACCGTCAAAGATAACTCCGCACGAGCGCGATGCGCTGTTTCAAGCCGTCGTATTGATGCTGCAGATCTTCAAGAATCATGGAGTATTGTAGGCCGCTGTTTTTGCTGTCGAGGACGGGCCTTACTTCGCCTTTCTCAATGTGAGTATAAACAGAATAGCGGAAACGCCAACGCACATCCAGGCGAACCAGTCGCCAAAGCGCGTGTAAATGGTGTGGTCGGTACGGAAGTCGTAGGGCAGATCGGCGGAATCTCGCACATCGCGCCGCATGACGCGCTCGACATTGCCATAGGGATCGATGGACGCGGAAATCCCGCTATTGGTATCGCGAACAATCCAGCGGCGATTCTCGACGGCGCGCACACGCACCATGCGCAAGTGCTGCTCGGCGGCATCGGAGGTGCCAAACCATCCGTCGTTGGAGATATTAATGAGCAACTGCGCGCCGCGATTTACGAACTGCCGCACTTCGTTGGCGTAAATGGCTTCGTAGCAGATGAACACGGAAAACGTGGTGTCATTCGAAAATTTCCCGACGCTTCGCTCGGTTCCCTTGCGGAAACCGCCCACCTCTTCGGAAACGCTGTTGACCACCTGATGGATGAGCGGAAACGGTTCGTACTCGCCGAACGGAACGAGGTGCATCTTGTCGTAGGAAAATATGCGCTGGCCCAGTTCATTGACGGCCGCGGCGCTGTTGTAGGGCGCCACGCCGGTGCGCATTTCCCCATTGATCTTTACCGGCTCGGGCTTCCACTCAATGATGCCGACGACAACGGGGTGATGAAACTCCTGCGCGATGCGAGTGATCACCGGACCGAAGTGGGGATCCTGAAAAGAAAAGGGAGCAGGCGCTTCCGGCCAGATCAAAAGATCGGGTTGGCGGCCATCGGGCGAAGGACGCAAGCTTAACCGCGCCAGATCAGCCAAATCCGCCTGGTGCTCCGCGTACCAGTCGCCTACATATTGCAGGTTCTCCGGGAAATTCGGCTGCACAACGCGCGCGAGATGGTGCGCCGGGCCTTTGGGCACGAACCGCGAACCTACGATCATGACGGCCAGCATCATTAAGGTTAGGGCGCCCACGATGCTCCATCGCTTTTTGCGCTCGGCCGGAGTGTCGCTGAAATCGCCCCACAACAGCAGCGCGTTAAACGCCGCGACCAGAAACGATACGCCATAGATTCCCGTCGCCGTGGTCAATTGCACCACGGCCGGATTTCCCGCCGCCGGATAGCCCAGCAGCGACCACGCAAAACTGATCTCCGGGAGATAGGTGCGAAAAACCTCGGTAGAAATCCAGAGAAACGGCACACCCAGAAGCGCCAGCGCAATGCTGCGCCGCGCCAATCGCTGCACGATCCAGGCAAATATTCCAATGGCCGCTGCCCATACTGTGCCAATCAAAAGCAAGACGCCCCAGCCAGCGGCAGCGGACATGCCGCCATGCACTGACAGAGTTTCCGCGATCCACGGCACGCACGTCACCACAAAAGCCATGCCGTGCAGGAAGCCGCAGCCAAATGCCACGCGCGCCCGGGAACCGAAGATGCCGGCCAGCAACAGCGTCAGGCAAAACCAGGAAAAAATGCTCGGATGAGCGCCACGATAGGAAAGGGACAACAGCGCACCGCTGAAAGCGGCCATGGTAAAACGGGCCAGCGCGGGAACTTCAGGCGAACGGTGAGGCCGCAGGTAGACATGCCAGGGGAGCGATGGCATCAGTGCTTGACGTAGAAGGCCTTGAAGCCTGCGCCCTCCAGACCCTTCTTCGCGGCGTCGGCCGATTTTTGGTCCTTATACGGGCCCACCTGCACGCGGTAGTACTTGTCCTTTTGTGGCGTGAGCACAGTGGCTGGAAAATGCTTTTTCTGCAAGCTGCTGGCAATGGAGAGAGCGTCATCTTGCCGGCTGAGGGCAGCGACCTGCAAGAGAATCGTGCCGCTGGAACTCGAGGGCGCCGCTGCGATCGGCTTGCCGCTTTTCGCCGTCACCGTGACCGGGACTGACGCTGGCGGTGGCGGTTCGATTTTTGCACTCGTGTTCAACGACTTTGCGGCCGGCGCGCTGGCGGACGGTTTGGGAGCGGGATCGAGTCGCGGCTCGCGTTTTGCCGGAGCGTTGTTGTTGTAGAACTCCCAATCGGATTTGTTGGAGGCAGTAGCAGGGTCGGATTCGTTGTCAACGGGTTCGGCAGCGGAGGATCTCTTGGACCCGGCGTTGCTCTTCGTGGAGACGATGGCGTCCGGGGTGCGCGAAGCGGTGGTAGCCGCGCGCACCTGTCCATCGTACTGATTACGCCCCATAACGTAGCCGAGCGTGAAGAACACGCCGGAAAAGAGCAGCATCAGCAAAAACAGCCCGATGACGTGCTTTCCCTCAAGCACACGCTCGCCAGCGCTTTTTCTTCCCCCAGAAGCCATACCTACTTATTCGCGCCCCCTAAAGCCTGTGTCCACTTATTTATAATATCGATTGGAAGTGGAAAAACAATCGTTGTGTTCTTTTCGACACCTATCTCAGTCAGGGTCTGCAGGTACCGCAGCTGGATGGCGGAGGCCTCCGTTTGCAGCACCTTGGCGGCATCGGCGAGCTTTTGCGAGGCTTCGAATTCGCCCTGGGCGTGAATGACCTTGGCGCGGCGCTCGCGTTCGGCTTCGGCCTGCTTGGCGATGGCGCGCTGCATCTGCTCGGGGATGTCCACCTGCTTGACCTCGACCTTACTTACTTTGATGCCCCAAGGCTCGGTGTCCTGGTCGAGGATCACCTGCAGTTTTGCGTTCACTTTATCGCGCTGCGAGAGAATCTCGTCCAATTCGAACTGGCCAACGATGCTGCGCAGCGTAGTCTGGGCCAGCTGCGAAGTGGCGTACTGATAATTCTGCACTTGCGACATGGCCAGGTTGGCGTCGACCACTCGGAAATAGCAAACCGCGTTGACTTTCACGGAGACGTTGTCGCGCGTGATGATATCCTGCGGGGGAACGTCGAGCGTTTCCAGCCGCATGTTGATGCGATACAGGGTCTCAATGGGCCAGAAAACGAGATTGATGCCAGCCGACTTCGCCTCAGGGAGCAAGCGCCCAAGACGCAACACCACACCACGCTCCCACTCCTTAATGATGTAGAGCGAATTCCATATCCAGATCAGGATAATGAAAAAGACGAACAGCACTCCGATGCCACCTACTTGCAACATGTCGGACCTCCTCTGACTCTCCCTCTCACTTCGAAAACTTACTTCGCGAGGCTTGCGGCCACGGGCTCGACTTCGAGTTTCAAGCCATTCACACGAAGCACGCGGACTTTGGTCCCCTCTTGCACTGCATCTTTAGCAATCGCGCGCCACAATTCACCGTGGATGCGGATCATCCCCTCGCCACCGGCAGGCAGCGGCATCGTGGCTATGCCTTCCTCTCCGAGCAATTCTTCTTTGCCCGTAACGCTCTTCCATTTGCGAGACCTCAGAACCAGGCGCATGAGAAAGACGGTAATGAAGGCAAAGGGAATCGTCGCGGCCAACGCCACGCCCACACTAACACCGCCTGCGGTCAGCGGCGAGCGAATGAGGAACATGGCGCCGAGAAGCATGGCGATTATGCCGCCAAAAAGCAAAACGCCGTGGCTGGTGAACTTGGCCTCCAGAATAAAGAGCGCCACAGCGAGCAATATCAGAAGCACACCGGTGAAATTCACGGGCAACAACTGCATGGCGTACAGGGCAAGCAGCGCGCAGATGCCTCCAATGACGCCGGGAGCGATTACGCCGGGATGGGTAAACTCGGTGTACAAGCCGAGAACGCCAACGATCAGCAAGATGAAGAATACGTCGGGCTCGACGATTCGAGAGAGGAATTTCTGCCGCGCGGAGAGTTCAAACTGCGCAAGGTTGTAGTTGTCCAGGGATAGCTTCGCCGTCTTTCCGTTGAAGCGTGTGATTTCGCGGCCGTTCAGCGTATGCAGAAGTTCGTCTTTGTCGGCCACGATGAGATCGATCAGTTTGGCCTCCAGCGCCTCTTTGGCGGTAAATGCCCGGGCCTCAGTGACCGCGGTCTCGGCGAGCTTGGGGTTACGGCCGCGTTTTTCGGTAAAGCTGCGCAGAAAAGCAGTGGCATCGTTGTTCAGCTTGCGGCGCAGCACCTCGTCCACGGGCATATTGAACATGCCGGGCATCAGAATCGGCGTGGAAGCGCCGGTGTGGGTGCCGGGAGCCATGGCCGCTACGTCGGCGGAAAGCAGTATGAAAAAGCCGGCCGATGCTCCGCGCGCGCCGTCGGGCGCAATGAATACGGCTACGGGCACCGGCGAATCCAGAATGTGATGAATAATGTCGGTCATGGAATCACTGAGGCCGCCGGGCGTATCCATGGTGATCAAGACGAGGGCGGCATTGCGTTTTGCGGCATCCGCCAGCCCTTCATCGATGTACGTCGCGAGGATCGGCTCCACGGCGCCATCCAGCTTCAACTCAAGAACCAGCGCTCCGGCCTGCGATTCCGCGGATGCGGTTGAGCGCAGGGAAACGAAGCCCGCAAACACCGCTCCACAAAGCACCAAAAACAGAACAGTCCAAATGCTGATTTTCCGTCCAGATCCACGAGCGATCATTTTGCACCTCCCGTGGGATTGTTAGGTCCCAGATGCTGAAGTAACTCCTTGGCTCCGGCGTAGTTCGGCGCCAGCTTGACCGCTTTTTCAACTTCGGAACGCGCCAGATCCGGCTTCTTCTGCTCGAGATAAATGCGCGCGAGCATGGTGCGTTCAATGGCCGAATCGCGCACCGCCAGACACAGTTGTAACTCTTTCACGGCGTCATCCAGCTTCCCTTGACGGCGATAGATGTCCGCGAGTTCGCGATGCGCGGAAGCGTTCTTGGGATCCGCGGCGATCACGGCGCGAAATTCCTGTTCCGCGGCATCCAGATGTCCGGCGATTAATTGCTGCCGTCCGAGGCGAAGGTGTGCCGCGGGCGTTATTTTGCTAGCGGAAGTATCCATCGCGACGGACGGATGAAGAGAAGGGTTTTCCAGTTCCAGGGGCAACGTAGTGGTGTCCAGTTCCCTGGTCACACGCTGATACGTCAGCAGATTTTCGCCCTTGGCGTCGAGCTTGATTGCCGGCAGCCTTTTTTCGCCCAACGCGGCCACGGCAGTGCCGCGCTCCTGTTCGGCTTCGGCATTTTTTCCGGCTTTCTGCAGCGAATAAATCAGAAAGGCAAAATCTTCCGGATTGTCTGGTTCGCGACGCAGCGCTTCGCGAAAGTGAGTGGCCGCAATGGACAGCTCATTCTGACGAAGCGCCAGCAAGCCCAGATTGAAAGGATAGTCGTCCTCATCGGGATCGAGGTCTCGGGCACGGCCTACAGCGGTTTGCGCAGCCGCAAGATTGCCCTGTTGCGCGCGCGCCAACCCCAGGTTATTCAGGATTTCCGGCAAGTCACCGCCGCTGACCAAACTTTGTTTCAGCCTTTCCTGCAAGGAAGCGAACACTTGTTCCGCCTGATCAGCCTGGCCGAGACCCAGCCTGCAAACGCCAATCGAGAACACGGCTTCCACGTTACGCGCATTTGTCGCCGGGACACGGGCAAACCAGGGCAAAGCGGAATTGCAGTCGTTGCGGGCGAAATAGACCTGGCCAATGGCGAAGGCAGGATCGGACCACTCCGGCTCCAGCCGCGCGGCTTCTTTCAGATCGCGCAAGCGGACATCGTCGTCGCTCGCCAGCAAACCTCGGACGTATTGTTCAAATGCGGCGAGACTGAGAGGCCGCTGCGTTTTGGAAAATTCGAGCATGCTCAAAGGGTAGTTGTGGTCCGTGGCCGTCAACAGATGCCAGGTGATTCGGGTGTGCAATTCCATCAGAGAATCCAGCGGGCCACGCTCGGCAATAACCGGCAGAAGTGCCGCGGGATTGATGCGCATCAGACGAGCATTCACGGTGAGCGTTTTGCCGTCAGCAGCAAAGCTGCCGAAAACCGCATAGTCCGCGTCCATCTCCTGCGCGACGTGCAGCATGGACGCACGACTTAGTTTGCCGGTGTCCGGAAATCCGTAGCGATCCATCTCGTTGACGCGTCCGGAGTGTGAATAAACCTGCAGACCGGCGTGGGAAAGCCGTTGGATGGTCAATTCCTCCAGGCCTTCTCCAATCCAATCGAGGCGCGGAGGAGCGCCTGCGTTTTCAAAGGGAAAAACGAGATAGACCGGAGCCAGTGAATGGTTGAGAGGAGGTGGTGAAGAGGCCGAGGCGGGTTGCTGAGCAGCCAGTCGCGCGGTAAAGAAGAAAAAAATACCCGCCAGAAGAAATGGTGAAACTTTGCGGAGCCATGGCGGCCGCTGATTCATCTAGCAGGTATTCTAGCAGACGCTGCGGTTAAATAACGCTGAACCTCAGGCTATTTCTGCAGGTAGATCGCGGCGCGCGCCTGATCGTAGGCAATGGCGCGGAATCCCAGCGCGCGCACACCCAGGATACCGTCGAAACCAGGGTGTGAACCTCCCGGAATGAAGTAGGCTTTTTCCAGGATGAAGTGTTTTCCGCCAAAAACAATATCGGGCGCGAAAAATATCTGCACCTCCATGTTTTGGTCAGCGATGCTCGAGCCCCGCTGCGCGGTGGCGCGTAAGGCCAGGCGCTGCGCTTGCGCCAAGTTTCTGCCCAGGACCGCCACGCGGTCGGAACCTGTGTCCACCAACAAGCGCGCCGGCATGCCTTCGAGGCTCACCAGCGCCACTGCAGTTCCGCTGCGCTCGTCGAACGATACGGGTATGCCTTGGTCGGAGACCTCGCCAAATTCTATCTCCTGTTTCTGATAGTCCAGACGGAAACTGGACTTCGACAGCACATCCAATCCGATGATTGCAGCGATAGAAATGCCCAGATCCCGTTCCAGCCGCGAAAGGTCCTGCACCTGTACGCGCAAGGAGACGGCGCGTATGGGGCCAAGTTCAAGTTCCGGGAGAATGGCGTTATCCGCCGGTACGAGCTTGCCCATCGCGGTCATCGTGGAAGCGGTGGTCGCTAACCCAAGTTCCCGGACCGACCTTGTATTGATGATGCTGGGGGCCGTGCCGGTGTCCACCACGAAATTCTGATGCTGCAACAGGTCTCCAAATTGGCCCTCGGCAACCACCAAGTAATCGCGGAAAATTCTTAGTGGAATGCTCCGCGGTATACCAGCCTCGGCGCGGCGCGCCGGGCTGGCGGGGGCATTTTCGGAACAGGTTGATCCCGATGACAAAAGTCCACAAAAGAGAAACAGGCTTGAAATCTTCCGTTTGGCATTCACCGTTGCCGCACGCTCCTTGGTCGGTGAAACGCACCCTACGGCGCCGGCAAGGCACTGCAAGAGTTTGCGGGTGGATTGCGGATAGATTGCTTGTGGCCAGCTAACTTACGTTAGGAGCAGCACTTGTGGAGCCGGGGACAGATGACAACGATTTTACATTCATACCTATCCGCAGCTTATTTCCGTCAAATACACCGAGGACACCATGGTTACTCTCAATTCAGATCGCGCTGCCGCCCTTATCTTTGGTGCCTATGAGTTGGACCTACAGGCAGGGGTGCTTCGTAAGGACGGCATTCGGCTTCGCTGCCAAGAACAACCGCTGCAAGTGCTGGCTGCGCTGGCAGAACGCCCGGGGGAGCTGGTCACGCGCGAAGAGTTGCGGCGTCGCGTGTGGCCACAGGATACTTTTGTTGACTTCGATCATGCGCTGAACACGGCGGTCAAGAAAATTCGCGCGGCCTTGAATGATGATGCGGATGCTCCCCGTTATATCGAGACGGTGCCGCGGCGTGGCTACCGGTTTGTGGCGCAAGTGGCGCGGGTGGGCGTATCTTCGTCAGCCCTGACGCCACCCGTTCAAAGCAATCTCCTGCAACATGGTAGCCGTCGATCCTTAACCATGATTAGCGTGGCCGTCGTCATCTTGGCAGTCGTCCTTGGACTGGCATGGAAGCTTGCACCGTGGCGCGGCGCGGAGGCGTCCGCACCTCCCAAATTTCGGCGGCTGACTTTCGACCAGCCTACGCCGGAGTTGACGGATGCGCGCTTCACACCCGACGGAGCCTCCGTGGTGTACACGGTGGGCGGGCATATGAGTAACGGGGACATCCACAGCCAGCGATTGGGCGCTGCCAGTTCCCAATCGCTCGGGATACCCAACGCCGTGCTTTTGGGTGTTTCGCGGCAAGGGGAACTTGCTGTCCTGATGGAACGCACGAAGCCACTTTTCGAAATGGGCTATCGCACCAATCCTGGAACGCTCGCACGCGTGCCGCTTGGCGGAGGAGCCCCGCGAAAACTGGTACCGGACGTGGAAGCGGCCGACTGGTCGCCGGACGGTCAGCTTGCTGTCGTGAGACGCGTTGGGCATAAGTGCCGGCTCGAATTTCCCGTCGGACACGTACTCTACGAGAACGCGGGCTGGATTGCATCGCCGCGTTTTTCCCCGACCGGCGACTCCATCGGATTCCTGGACCATCCGGTAGCACCGGATGACCGAGGTACGGTGATGGTGGTTAGCCTGAACGGCAAAAGAAAGGTTCTGACGGAATTCTGGGAAAGTGAGCGCGGCCTGGCATGGACACCTCGGGGCGATGAGCTATGGTTTGCAGCGGCGCACTCGGGCGTCAGCCGTGCGATCTACGCCGTGAACTTGAGCGGACGAACCCGGGCTATCTTGAACGTCGCCGGCGGACTCTCGTTGGAAGACATTTCGCACGACGGACGCGTGCTGCTGTCTCGCGACAATGAGCGGCTGGGCATCTGGTTCATGGGTGCCGGAGAAAAGGAACCTCGCGAACTCTCCTGGAAAGATTGGTCCATCGCCATGGACATCTCTCCCGACGGCAAACAAATCCTGTTCGGCGACGAGGGAGAAGATTCCGGGTTCTCGTACCAAGTGGGTTTGCGCCCTACGGACGGTTCGCCACCGGTGATGCTCGGATCCGGCGCGGCGCAGTCGCTGTCACCTGATGGCCGGTGGGCGCTTTCCATCATGCCACCACCCAATGACCAGATTGTGTTGTTGCCGACCGGAGCCGGAACCCCGAAAACGCTGGAGCGCGGCGCGGTCGAGCACTACCAGTTCGCGGGGGCCAGATGGTTCCCTGACGCCAAGCGGATTGTCTTCGTGGGCTCGGAGCCAGACCACGGGCAACGCTGCTATGTGCAGAGCATTGAGGCAGGCAAGCCCCGGGCGTTCACCACGGATGGCGTGGGATTCTGCAGCGTTTCTCCCAACGGACAGATTCTGGCCATAAGCGAGGATCAGCGCGCATTGCTCTATATTTCCGATTCCAGCGACAAACCTTACAAAGAATTCACCTTGCAACCGGGCGAGTTGCCGAGTGGCTGGAGCAGCGACGGCAAATTTCTTTATGTCTCGCAGACTCGGGAGAAACCGATGAGCATCTCGCGGCTTGAGCTTGCCTCCGGGCGTCGCCAGCTGTGGAAGCAACTTCCTCCACCGCCGGACAACAGTGTCATGAAAAGCGAATGCGTCGTCATTTCTCCAGACGGGCAGTCATACGCATACACGTATAGCCATCACCTCTCTGATTTGTACCTGGTTCAAGGACTAAAATAGCCGCGGCTAGATAAGCGTGGCGAAGAACTGCCCGGCGAGCGCATGCTAACCGACTTTCAGGGCTGAACCGTTTCCTCGGGTTTGGATGCCAGTACTTCCTGAACCGCAGGGTCCTTCAAAACCGCGGCAAAGGAAGGATCGGTCTTCGCGGCCGCGTAGTCTTTGTACCCTTCATCTTTGGCTTTCTTCAGATAGATGACGCAACGCTCCACGTTGCCCGCCTCCGCAAATGATTTTGCGAGCAGAAAGTAGAATCTGCCGCGGTCGGTACTGAGGGAGCGATCCTGGATCACGGTGCCCATGCGCGTGCGCGAATTGTCAAAGGCCGCGGGATCGATCTGAAGGGCCTTACGGAAAGAGCCGATGGAATCTTCATAGTTTTGCTGGCCGAAATACGCGAAACCCAGGTTCAGGTAGAAAGCCGCGAAGTCGTCCTTAACCAGAATCGCTTTCTTATAAGCGCGGATGGCCTTGGGATATTTCTTACGTTCGTACCAGATGGTGCCGATATTATTCTGCGGATCGGCGTAATGCGGATCCAGCTTGGCCGACTTTTCGTAGCACTTCAGAGCGGAATTGAGCTCCGACTGATTTTGATAGGTAATGCCAAGCTCATTCCAATAGACCGCGTTCTTTGGCTGCTCGTGGGTCAGCCGGCGAAAGATTGCCTCGGCCTCCGTGTATTGCTTGCGCACCAGCATTAGACGGGCCATCTGTTCGTCACTAAGCGTCGGAGAGGCAGGCGCAGTGGAAGCAGCCGGCGGCGTCTGAGGAGTGTCTGGTTTGGACTGAGGATAGGCAGGCAGCAAACTTGCGAAAGCGAGGACAGAAACGGCTGGAATCGCCAAGCAATACATTTTCATGGCGAATCTCCTTTTTCCGGTGGTGGTTTCTCCGGTTCCTTCTTCTTCTTACCCCCAAAGATACCAAAAAACTTCTGCAAGGGCCCTTTTTTCTTCTCCGGAGCCTTGACCGCTTCCACACCCGAGTCGCCGCCTTGCACCTGCGCGTTGGGATCGGATTGTGCGGGCGTGCCAGCTGTTCCGGGAGGTTGCGGCGCCTTGGGTCCTCCGCCAAAGATGTGCGAGAGGAAACCGCCAGCCGCGGTGGCGGGATTGTGACCGCCGTGCAGTTCGCAGAGCTGCGTGGGAGCTGAGCCGCTGACATAGACTTCCTCGCGTGTGGTAGGGCAACTGGGCGTGGCCAGTTCCAGGGTATCCGCATCGATCATTACCGATTGCACGCCCTCGGGCATCTGGAAGTCCCTGACCTCGCGGTAACCCGGCAGAGAGGTGGCTTTGATCATGAAATCGGCCCAGATAGGCGCGGCTGTCGTGCCGCCCTGCAAGCCCAGGTCGTGATTGTCGTCAAAGCCGATCCAGATGACGCAGACGAGATTGCTGGTGAAGCCGGCAAACCAGCCGTCGCGCGAGGTGCCTGTTTTGCCCGCTGCGGGTAACGTGAATCCCTTGGCGCGGACGGTAGCGCCCGTGCCCTTGTTCAGCACATCTTTCATCAGGCTATCGACTAGGAAGGCCACGCGAGGGTCCAGCACCAGCTTGTTTGTCGGGGAATATTTCTCCAGTGTATTTCCACCTGCGCTGGTCACGTTCTTCAGGAACACAGGTTCCGCGCGCGTTCCGACAGTGGCAAACGCAGTGTACGCGCCGGCCACTTCGACGGGAGTCAGTTCATACGCGCCCAACGCTACCGCCGGCGTTGGCCGGATGTTGGAGCCCAATCCCATTTGGCGGGCAATCTGGACGACGCGGCCGTAGCCAACCATTTCCGCGACTTTGACGGTGGCGACGTTTAAGGAATGGGTCAGCGCCTCCCGGACCGTCACCTTGCCCATGAATCTCTCGCCATAGTTGTTGGGTGTATATTCCTGGCCGTCGTACTCGAAGACCGTGGGTTCATCATCGACGGTGGTCGCGGGAGTGATGATGGGTTGCACGCCGTCGATGGCATTGTTGAACGCAGCGGCATACACAAAAGGCTTAAACACGGAACCGGGCTGGCGGTGCGCTAATGCGTGATTCAACTGGCTTTGGCCGTAATCCCGGCCACCGATGAGTGCCTTGATTTCACCCGTGTGCGGGTCCAGCGCCACCAGCGCCACCTGCGCCTGCGGAATCAACACCGGTTCAGCCTTCTTCCCTTTCAGCTTACGCAATTTTTCGTAGCGCTTCTCGAGCAGCGCATCCACATTCTTCATGCCGGCTTCCACGGCCACGGCGGCCGCGCGCTGCAACTGCGGATCCAGCGTCGTATACACGCGGAAGTTCTCGCTCAGCAATTCGGCCTCGGAGTAGTTTTCGAGGAGATGGTCTTTCACCATGTCGATGAAATACGGCGCCTCGTTGCCCGCTACCGATGCGCGTACCAGTTTCAAGGGAATTTCCTTGGCGTCCTGCACGTCCGCTTCGGTTACGAATTTGTTCTCCAGCATTTGCGTGAGGACGCGGTCTCGGGCCTGCACGGCGCGTTCGGGATGCCGGTCGGAAACGGAGTAATAGTTGGGAGCGCGGATCAGGCCGGCGAGGAAAGCACACTCGGGAAGAGAGAGTTGTCGAAGATCGGTTCCGAAATACGCGACGCTGGCCTCAGCGAAGCCGCGAATGCCGAAACTGCCGCGATTGCCGAGGTACACTTCGTTGGCGTACATCTCAAAAATCTGCTGCTTGGTGAAGCGCTGCTCCAGTTCGAACGACAGCATCGCCTCGGCTAGTTTCCGCCGCCAGGTGCGATCGGTGGACAGAAAATACGTGCGCGCCACCTGCATCGTGATGGTGCTGGCTCCCTGCATGTGCTGGCTGTGCCGGATATCGGCCCAGGCCGCGCCGAAGATACGAATGAAATCGAAGCCCGGGTGTTCGAAGAAGCGCTTGTCTTCCGCGGACAGAATGGCGTGAACCAAAAGCGGAGGTAGATCGACATACCTTACAGGACGCCGCTTTTCTCGGGCGCTATCGAACAAATTCGTGAGCAGCGCCGGTTCGAGGTCCGCGCTCCCCATATCCGGCCCACCGGAAAGCGGCCGAATCGAGCGGATCACATCGCCCTTGAATTCGATGGAGAGCGCATTGTTGCCGGCAAAATAGGAAACCTTGGAAGGGCGGATGTCCACGGTCCTCTCGTTGACGACGTACTGGCCCATGGAGTTGTCGTCTTGCGCGGGACGATAGCCGGCGCGCTGCAGGTACATCACCAGGTCATCCTGGCTCCAGGCTTGACCGTCGGAGATGCGTTCCGGGGCGGAAAAAATCTGCGTGGTGTTCTGCAGGACGTGGCCAGACAAGCGCGCATCGATCATGCGCGAATATTTCACGTAGTAGTAGGTGAAGGTGCACGCCGCGAGTAAGAAGCATGCGGCGAAAGCGACCAGCAGCCCGAGACCGAAGCGAGAGGTCCAGAAGCCTTTTTCTAAACGAAAGCGCAAAAGATGACTCCCGAGGGTGGACTCTACTATTGTCGCCGATTGCAGCGCAGGAAGAAAGCGCGGGCGAAAAAAGCGGCTAAAAGGCCGGAAAAGAGGGCCTGGAGGCCCTACTTCATGATGTCAACCGCCTCGCTGGAGGGCGCGAAATTCCAGTCGGTCTGGTAGACCATAAAATCGACGGGAGCGGTATAGTCCAGGCTGATGCGCAGACCGTGGTTGGTGTGCTCCACCTTAATGTCTTCGCGCTTCGCTGGGATGTCCAGGTCCTGAACCGTTTTGAAGATGACATCGCGGATTTGTTCATCCGAGTAGCGGTTCACTACGGCAAAGCGGGCTTGCTCGCCCATCTTGTCCTTCAGCTGATAATCCGCGACGTACAGCGGAACGATCTTGAATGCCATGTACACGCCGACCACCAGAATCACGGTGTAGATGATGGCCTTGAGCTTACCTGCGCCACGTTGGCTTCGCTGAGATTCTTTGCCTGGCTGATTCACCGCAAACATCTCCCCGCACTGCCCTGGCGGACATTGGGCAGCGCAAATCTAATTCCATTGGTTACGCTAGCACCGTGGGGAGGGGCTGTCGAGATTTGGTGCCGGTGGATGTTCTTCAGGCGTAACCCGCCGGTCATTCCATGGTACTTGCCAAGAAAGTTCTCAATAGGCTCGTGCGAAAATGGCACGATCCTTCGCCGGCTTCCCGCAGCGCACACATATTCCTGTAGCTGTCCCGCCAGCGGCGCCCATAACGGCCGCCGGATCCAGCGGAATGCAGCGCATGGTCGCGCGAGTCTGTTCCTTGATCTTTTCCTCGCAATCGCCGCTGCCGCACCAATAGGCGAATGCGAAGCCGAATTCCACGGCCTTCTTGAAATCGTCGTAGTTGCCGGGTTCGTAAGTGTTGGCGCGACGGAAGGCCAGCGCCTTGTCATAGAGCGATTGGTGAATGTCTGCCAGCAGCTTTTCGATGGTTCCTGCCAGGTCCGCCAGCGGTGCGCTGACTTTGCCTTCCCTGCCGGGTTTGTCGCGCCGCGCGAGCATGGCCGCTTGCTTGGCCACGTCCTTCGGTCCCAGTTCCACACGAACGGGCACGCCGCGCATCTCCCAATCGTTGAATTTCCAGCCCGGGCTGAAGCCTTCGCGCTCGTCGAGGGTGACCCGCAAGTTCGCTTTGATGAGTTGCGCTTTCAATTCCTTCGCGGTTTTCATCACCGACGCTTTCTCTTCATCGGTCTTGTAGATCGGCACGATAACGACTTGCGTGGGCGCCAGTTTCG
Source organism: Candidatus Acidiferrales bacterium (assembly GCA_963804635.1). Taxonomy (GTDB): domain Bacteria; phylum Acidobacteriota; class Terriglobia; order Acidiferrales; family UBA7541; genus Acidiferrum. Next base: position 21,249 of record CAWDRK010000029.1, on the reverse strand, counting down.
GAGGCATCACCAGGCCCTGATCGTCGCCGTGCACCATGATGATGGCGCCGATCATTCGCGTGGAAAGCCCCCAGGAGGTTGTCCAGCAGTGCTGCAGCGTGCCGTTCTGGTCGAGATATCTCACGTCGAAGGCTTGCGCGAAATTCTGTCCCAGGAAATGCGACGTTCCGGACTGCAGCGCCTTGCCATCGCCCATCATCGCTTCAATGGAATAGGTGACATCGGCGCCGGCAAATTTTTCGGCGTCGGATTTGGCTCCGGGAATTACGGGAATCGCGGCGTCGTTCACCGCAAAGTCGGCGTAAACGTCCAGCATTTGCTTCGTTTCGTCCACCGCCTCGTCGCGCGTCGCGTGCGCGGTGTGGCCCTCCTGCCAGTAAAATTCCAGCGTGCGCAAGAACAGTTTTGTGCGCAGCTCCCAGCGGACCACGCTGTTCCATTGGTTCATCAGCACCGGCAGGTCGCGATAGGACTGAATCCACTTCGACCACATGTGGCCGATGATGGTTTCCGACGTTGGACGCAGCACGAGCGGTTCGGCCAGCTCTTCGCCGCCGCCAATCGTCACTACCGCCAATTCCGGCGAGAATCCTTCAACGTGGTGCTTTTCTTTTTCAATGAAACTTTTGGGGATGAGCAGCGGAAACGCCACGTTCTGGTGGCCGGTGGCTTTGAAGCGCCGATCCAACGCCTGCTGGATGTTCTCCCATAGCGCCCAACCGTACGGCCGCACAACCATGCAGCCGCGCACCGGTGCGTAGTCGGCCAGTTGCGCCTTCAGAACCAGCTGGTTGTACCATTCGGAAAAATCTTCGGCTCGTGTTGGTAGCTTCTCGTCAGCCATGCGTCTCCCTGTATGTTTCCGTCGCAGTATGTAAGCTTTTGAGCGTAATGTAGGCGTCAGGCACTGTCAACGCGCGCGGCCTGCATTTCTTCGGCGAGAGATTGAGTGGCGCAAGGTCTTTCTGCCGGCCGCAGATTATTAGCGGATATCGATTCCCGCAAGATCTCGCCGGGTGAAGCGTCGGAAATTGCGTAGTGTTTCATGGAGCTGGAACGGAGTGACTCCTTACCCTCGGCGGTGCAAAATTCCGCCGAGCTCTTAACCTTGCTGATCGAGGCTTATTGCGCGTTCTTTGCCACCTTGTACCATGCGCTCGGCAAGGCTTGCCATTCACTGTACTCGGCTGGGGCTTCGCGAATCTTTTTCCGGCTGATGACGCGCACGGACAATCTTCGCATTTTGCGAAGTCCTTGTCCGGTAACACAGACAGGGATACCGTCGTGTCTGGATTACCGTGGCCCTCTCGTTTACAATCCTGGCCATGCGCAAAGTAGTCCTTGGCCTCGGCATCAGCCTCGACGGGTACATCGCGCGCCGCGACGGTTCCGTTGACTTCCTGTTCATGCCCAAGGATTACTCGATGGCGCCGTTCTTCAAGACAATTGATACCACCATAATGGGCCGCAAAACTTGGGAGGTTGCACGCAAGATGGGCGGCTCTTCCGGTGCATCTTCCATGACTTCCTATGTCATGTCGGGTTCTCAACCACCGGGCGAGCGGGGTGCTGTGATCTTCACGAATCAAACGCCTGCCGCGCTGATCGCTCAAATCCGCAAGCAGCGTGGCAAAGACATCTGGCTGATGGGCGGTGGTGAACTGGCGCGCGACTTCCTGAAGGCCGACCTTGTGGATGAATTGTATCTGGGCGTCGTGCCTGTCTTGTTAGGCGACGGCCTGCCACTATTTCCCATTGGATTCCCGCAACGTGATTTTGCTCTCCTCGAGAACAAGACGTTCTCCCGAGGACTCCTGGCATTGAAGTACAAGCGTCTTCGAGCAAAAACAAGGCGCAAGCGCTGAGTCGCCGGCGAAAACACACAAGCGCAAATCGCTGGAAACCTGTGCAGTGAGATCGGATGCCCTCCGAATGACACTCTGGCTTCTTCAATGTGATGCTAAATCGAGCTGCCGAGGAACCACTCCTCGTCGGAGGCGCGCGAACTGCTGCGGATGAGCAGTTCGGGATCTTTCACCGTCACGCGGCTGTAGGGTGCCACCGAATGTGTAAGCCACACGTTGCCACCGATGATGCTGTGGTGGCCAATGCGCGTGTCGCCGCCAAGAATGGTGGCGCCGGGATAAATGGTGACGTGATCCTCGATATCGGGATGCCGCTTGTTGGACAGGCCGCGAACCAGGTCCCCGTCTGCGTCGCGGCGGCTGGTGGGATTGAACGCGCCAAGCGTCACGCCGTGGTAGAGGGTCACATGCTTGCCGATGGTGGCGGTTTCGCCGATGACCACGCCAGTGCCGTGATCGATAAAAAAGGATTCGTCGAGTTTCGCGCCGGGATGAATATCGATGCCCGTTCGGCTGTGAGCAATTTCCGTCATAATGCGCGGCAGATACGGCACCTGGAGATTGTAGAGTTCGTGTGCCAGCCGCTGCACGGTGATCGCCTCCGTGCCGGGATAACTCAACAGGATTTCCTCAAAGCCCGACGCCGCCGGATCGTTCTTGAGCGCGGCTCGCAAATCGGTTCCCAGCAGCGCGGCCAACGTCTGGAATTTCGCTCGCATCGCGACAAGAATTTCCTCGGCCTTGCGAGCGACGTTTGGCGGAGTCGCTTTCCCCTGGCAACTGCAATCGAAACGAATCGCGCAGACAATCTGTTCGGCGAGTTGCAGATCAAGCTCCTGCAGGTATCCGCTGGCATGGGGAGTGTGCGATTCGTTGGGCGCGAAGTAGAGTGGGAATAATCCGTCGAGGTACCGCCGGCAGAATGTGGCCACTTCGTCTTTCGAGGGGAGACGATACTCTCCCGCCGGGTCGCCCGCCAGCCGCGCCTCCAGAGCACAGCGAAATTCGCTGGCGAGCGAACGCAATTCATCGTTTGAGGTCGTCATGTTCTTCCGCCAATCTCTATCGCTCTGTCGTAGAACGGCGCGCCGCGCGGGTTACACGGGTATCTACGTGATGCGTTACGAGCAAGTGTGTGCAGTCCTGCAAAGACAAGAACGCCTAGCCGATTCCTTCGAACAGAATCGTTGACAGGTAGCGCTCGCCGCCGTCCGGTAGCACAGTGACAATTGTCTTCCCGGCAAATTCCGGCAGCTTAGCCAGCCGCACCGCCACCGCAGCAGCCGCACCGCACGAAATGCCGCTCAAGATGCCCTCTTCGCGCGCCAAGCGTCGTGCCATTTCCACGGACTCCTCGTTGCTGACCTGCTCGACACGATCGACCAGGCTCAAATCCAGGTTCTTGGGTATGAATCCCGCGCCGAGTCCTTGAATCTTGTGCGGCCCAGGCACGAGAGGCTGGCCTGCGCGCGCCTGGGTAATCACCGGGCTTGCGGTTGGTTCCACCGCCACGGAAAGAATTTTCTTGCTTTTGTTGTTCTTGATGTAGCGCGAAACGCCGGTGATGGTGCCGCCGGTCCCGACACCGCTCACGAGCACGTCGATCGCGCCGTCCGTATCGTTCCAGATTTCCGGCCCGGTCGTTTTTTCGTGGATGTCGGGATTCGCCGGATTGTCAAATTGCTGCGGCAAGAAATAGTGCTGCTTATCGGATTCGTAAATCTCCGTAGCTTTCTTGATGGCGCCCTTCATGCCTTCCGGCCCGGGCGTCAGCACCAGCTTTGCGCCGAACGCCGCCAGCACGCGCCGTCTTTCCAGCGACATGGTTTCCGGCATGGTCAAGGTAATCGCATAACCGCGCGCCGCGGCCACAAACGCCAAGGCGATGCCGGTGTTACCGCTGGTCGGTTCCACGATTTCGATGCCCGGTTTCAGCACGCCGCGCTTTTCCGCGTCCCAGATCATCGCCGCCCCGATGCGATCTTTCACCGAGTACGCGGGACCACGCCCTTCAATTTTCGCGAGCACGGTGGCTTTGGCGCCTTCGGTCACGCGATTCAATTTGATCAGGGGAGTCCTACCAATACTCAGTGAGTTATCCGCGTAGATGTTTGCCATGTGCATCCTCAGTAGAGTGAATTTGCTGTATCGGGAACAGCGCTCTAAGTATAGAACCGCAGGCGAGAAAACCGCAGTCCAGCCAGCATCCAAAACTTGGATGCTTCGAAACCACTTTTGTAATAATAAGCTCCGCGGGCATCAAGAAACCGAAGTGTTCATTCGCAATGGCACCAGGGCGCTTCTTTCGGCTGCCACATTGCAACCGTCTTGTACAAGTCATTGATGAGTGAAGGATAGCTGCGGCTTGCCATTGCAGGCCACCACAACTCGATGGGCGGCGGTTACATCCAGGACATCAATTCTCATGCTCTCTTTGATTGGCCACGCTATCGGCTGCTGGGCATCGATTTTCAGCGAGAGCTTTGCGGAGTCGCAAATATCAAGCAAGCCGGTAAAGGGTGCTGGTTTCTCAGGAGCAGGGCGATGCAAAGAGACGCAAAGTCGGATTCCGCGGCGAATGCTGGACTCAGCAGACAACCAATAAGACAACGCCGCCGATTCGCAAGGCTGCCCTCTCGCCCGCATTACAGCGACCGCAGGAAATCGATGAGGTCCTGCTGCTCCTGCGTGCTCAGCCGATTGAAATGCTCAATCACTCTGTTCGCCTCGCTGCCACGGCTTTGGTGAGCTCGAAGGGCTTCTACCAGGTTGCTCGTACGCCCATCGTGCAGGAAGAAAACGCGCTGTCCGACGCCCCAGAGCGGCGCGCTGCGGAATTCGTCGGGGCCGGCGCCGCCTTGCGTGATACCGTCTGCCAGCCCTGTGCCCATGTGGTGGACAAGAAGGTCCGAGAAAAGATTCGCCGTCTGATTGGAAAGCGCGACGCTCGGGCTGGTGGAGGAACCGCTCGCGATTTTTGGGCCCGTGGTAAGCGATGGAGCATGACAATGGGCGCAACCGATCTTCGTAAACGTGGCTCGTCCTTTTTCACTGGAAGGCGTGGCCGGAGCAGGAATAGGCGGCGCCAGCATGCGCATGAAGTCGGCGAACGCTTCGATGTCGGAGAGAACTGCCGTGACGGAGCTGCCGGCGGCGGCCGGAGGCGCGAAGTTGAGCGTGTCCTCGGGAGTTGCGTTAAAAACGCAGCCCGGCGTTTCATCGCGCTCTTGCTGGAAAAGCTGGTTCGTGACGCCCATCTCAACGTTGTAGGCCTCGCTCGCGAAGATCAGCAGTGACTTATTCTGCGCCTTCCAGCCGAAACGCGTAATGGTTCCATCATTCGCGCTGCGGTTTACGTTTCCGCTCAGGTGGGAGTTCGCGTGGCCGGAAATACCCAGGGCCGATTTTTCCGTCGCGTTGGAGCGCATGTTGGCAAGGATAGCCGAATCAGGGATTGCCTCGATCAGGCCCGCGCCAAAAACCGGAGTCGGGATACGAAAAATAATATTCGCATTCCCACCTTGGCCCGTCAGCGAATTTCCCGCGGGTAGAAAATTGGGTTGGGCGATGTTGCATCCTGTGGCGTCAGATCGCCCGGTGATCACAAAGAGGTCGTGTACCTCGCCGTCGCTGGTACCATCGGCGTTGTGCTGGAAGCGCGCTTCGCGCACCGGACCATTTTTCGTGATGAACCATGGGACCGTGTTCTTCGCTCCATTCAAGGTGGCAACGGCAATCAACGGATTCTCCGTGGGACTCGATCCGCCCGCGTTGGGCTGGGCGTGGCAAGACAGACATTGGTTTGAATTGAAGCGCGGACCAAGTCCGTTGTTCGCTCCACCGGTTACGACCTCAATATCGGCAAACCTTGCCTGCCCATCCTGAAAAAACGCAGTCTCGTCCACAGTGAGACCGTTCAGCGGAGAGCCAGCACCTGCCGGACCTCCGCGCACGCCCGGGTCTACAGGACCCGGTTTGGTTTGCGCCAAAGTGCAAACGCCTGAGATCATGGCTAGAAACAGAATCGCGCTAAAAGTCTTCGAAGCAATTCCCCGGAGCGCCATCGCGATACCCTCCTGGGAGTGGGAATGCCGCATTGTACACCCGGTGTAGCCGCCTGCCGATTAAAGAACGCGGTTGATGTAGCGCGGCATGGCTTCTCACAGCGCGGGAAACTGTGTGATCTTCCGAATGGGCTCGCCTTCTTTGATTTCGTAGATAGCGTCGGCCTGAACGTCGTGGAACTCCTGGCGTAACCCGCTTGGCCAAAAAACTTCCATTTTATTTATGGTCGATTCGCTGCCGAGGCCGAAGTGCAGCCGTGTGTCGCTGGTGGAATTGTAGCTGCCACCCGCGTGAACCTCGTCGATTTGCGTCAATTTGGAAGTGCTGACGCGGACCCGGACGCCGACGGCAGCGCGGTTGCTTTTCGTGCCGATCAGCCGAAAAAGCACGCGATGGTTTCCGTTCTTCGTTTCGTTGAGGAATACCGACGGCGGAGCGCCCGCATTGAAGACCACTACATCCAGGTTCCCATCATTATTGATGTCGCCGAACGCGGTGCCCCTTCGCGAATACAGTCGCCCGGCATTGAGTCCCGCCTCGTCGGCTATTTCCTCAAACGTACGATTGCCCCGGTTGCGAAAGAGCTGCATCGGCTCGGCAAAGCGATCCTGTTTCGGAAGCGTGTCGAGCAACGACGAAAAGTTGCCGTTGGCGATGAGTATGTCCGGCCATCCGTCATTGTCAAAATCGCCAAAGCCGGTCCCCCATTTTACGGGAGCCTTTGTCAGGCTCGCGATACCAGCTTCGCGCGCCACATCGATGAAATGGTCGCCCTGATTCCAATACAGGCTGGCAGGTTGATTGTCAGCTCGGGTAACAAATAGGTCGAGTTTGCCATCGCGATCGAAATCCCCGAAAGCGCCTGCCATGTTTCCGTAGCCCTGTCCGTCGGGCCCCAAGCCCGTTCCTGAAGGCCCGCCCACTTCTTCAAAGGTGCCGTTTTGCCGATTGTGGTACAGGTAGGTCGCGCCATAATCGTTGGTCACATAGAGGTCGGGCCAACCGTCACCGTCGTAGTCGCCCCACGCTACCCCCATGCCATGAAGTTTGTCGGGGTCGTTTACTCCCGCTTTTTTGGATACCTCCTCAAACGTGCCATCGCCACGATTCCGAAATAAGAAGTCGGTCTCACCCTCCATCGTGTCGGGCAATTCGAACAGCACTCCTCGGTAGCCACGAAAGCCCTTTGCCGGGTCGGGAAGATGATTTACATCCGTCATTACGTACCGCGCGACGAATAAGTCTAAATGCCCATCGCGGTCATAATCGGCCCACGCGGCGCCGACACTAAAACCTCCGGCTTGCACTCCGGCCTTGGCGGTCACGTCCTCGAATTTGCAGTTTCCCAGATTGTGGTACAGCACGTTATGGCCATAGCCCGTCACATACAAGTCTGGAAGCCCGTCGTTATCGTAGTCTCCGACAGCGATGGCCATGCCCCACCCGCGGGTGGTCAAACCAGATGCTTCGGTTACATCGGTGAAATGCACGGCCGGAGAATTGCCGTCCTGGTGGTACAGCGTGATCATCAAGTCTCCACCTTTACGGTATTGCTCGATGGTCGAGTCATTGACGACGGCCAGATCCAGCTTGCCGTCATTGTCACAATCAAACAGAGCGACTCCGCCAGCGCCCATTGTCTCCAGGACATAACGCCGGTCTGTCCGCGTATTGGGCATGGTTGTGACACCAACTTCAGAGGCAACGTCGCGGAAGAACATGCGCGCATCCGGCGCGGAGCCCGCTTTCCCGGTCTGTGCTTTTGCGGCATCACCGCCAGACGGGGCCACAGAAGGGGGATTTTGCGGAGTTAGGCCAGCTACTAGTGGAAGGCAAACCAGCATTGCCAAAACAATCAGAACAACTGTGCGCTCTCGCCCCATGGGATGCATGGAATTCTAGCAACTTTTGCCGCGATTGAACCGCGACAAAGTCCAGACTTTAAGCCATCCGACGAAATCACTGGCAAGGCGTGCCAGCAAGAAAGGAAGCAGACATCCCATTACTGCAATGTACGGATTTCTTTCACCGTGGACGTTTGTGCCCGAAGCAATATCAGATCTTCACAGCCTTTATCCGGACGCAGCCAGCTCAGACCAATACTTTTCAACGCCGGGTCATTCTTGAGGATCGATACAGCTCAGGCCAAGTGAGCCTCGTTAGTCAGGACTCAGAGTGCGCCGCTTTGCTGCGGTGCCTATGCGCTCTTTCAGTAACACTTTCACAGTTTCGCCGGCGTCCTTTCCGATTGCTTGGCGTGTCTCTACCTTTACAGGCAGCATGTGCCTGCCATCACCCATAGCCATGAACGAACTTTTGAAGGGATGACCATCAATTGTGCCTCTGACCTTTACCGAGCCACGTGTGCCGAAAAATTTCACGGAATTCGGCCAGACTACATAGGTCCATCCGCCCTTGTGACTTTTCTGTAGCTTGACAGAAAACGATCTGTGCAACTTGTTCGCCATCCTTCAGACCCTCCCCGAGGTTGGAGTATATGTCAACGTGAGAAGCACGCGACACTATGAATTAATTACCGGAAACCGATGCGCCGGCGAGATTCTGCGCGCATTGCGGTTGCCAGCGCACTCCGCTAGAATCGCCGCCAGAGGCGCACATGCCGGAACTTTCGCCGAAGCCGCGAGTTGCCTTGGGTGCGGATCACGCCGGCTTCCCGATCAAGGAAACCATTCGGGAGTTCCTGCAGAATGCGGGCTACCTTGTCGATGACCTGGGCACGTGGTCGGAAGAATCCGTGGACTATCCCGACTATGGCAAGGCCGTGGGTGAATGCGTTGCGTCGCACAAAGACGTTTTTGGGATCGCCGTGTGTGGGACTGGAATCGGCATCTCCATCGCCGCGAACAAGGTACGCGGGATTCGCGCGGCGGTGGCGCATGACGTCAGCACCGCTCGCCTGGCCCGCGAACACAACGACGCTAACGTGCTGGCTCTCGGCGGCCGCGTTGTGAGCGGCAGTCAAGCCATTGAAATGGTGCGGACTTTTTTGAACACCGCGTTCGTGGGCGGCCGTCACTCGCGGCGCGTTGAAAAGATCGCCATAATCGAGCAAGATGAAAGAAAGAAAAACTAGTATTGTAGTTGCCAGCGAGAGCCGCGTTGCTCCCCGCACGTACGAGGCTTTTAGGAGACCCAATGAACACGGAAGCAAATAGCAGAATGCAGCGTCCGCTCGATGCGGTCGATCCGGACATCGCCACCCTTCTTAGGGCCGAAGCGCGGCGGCAAGCCACCGGCCTGGAGCTGATCCCCTCAGAAAATCTGGTCTCTGAAGCGGTGCTCGAGGCCATGGGCTCCATCTTCACAAACAAATACGCCGAGGGTTATCCCGGTAAGCGATACTACGGCGGCTGCGAATATGCCGACAAGGTCGAGCAGCTGGCCATCGATCGCGCCCGCGAGCTGTTTGGGGCGGATCATGCCAACGTGCAAGCGCATTCCGGCACATCCGCCAATGTTGCGGTGTACATGGCGTTGCTGCAGCCGGGCGACACCGTTCTGGGCATGGCGCTTTCCCACGGCGGTCACCTTACCCACGGGCATCCCCTGAATTTTTCCGGACGTATGTACAAGTTCACCGAATATCATGTGCGCCGCGACAGCGAACAAATTGACTACGCGGAAATTGAGGAATTGGCGCACCAGCATAAGCCGAAGATGATCGTGGCCGGCGCCAGCGCGTATTCGCGGATCATCGACTTTGAACGCATTGCCAAGGTGGCGAAGTCTGTCGACGCGCTGTTCTTCGTCGATATGGCGCACATTGCCGGGCTTGTCGCCGCGGGAGTGCATCCCAGTCCCGTGCCGCACGCCGATGTGGTCTCAACAACGACACACAAGACGCTGCGTGGACCTCGCGGAGGACTGGTGCTTTGCCGCTCCGCATTGGCGAAGGAAATCGACAAGCTCACTTTTCCGGGCACGCAAGGCGGTCCGCTGGTCCACACCATTGCCGCAAAAGCGGTCTGCTTGAAGGAAGCGATGGAACCGTCCTTCAAAGAATACCAGAAGCAAATCGTGGCCAATGCCAAGGCGCTGGCCAACGCCATCGGCAAGCGGGGCTTCCGTATTGTCGCAGGCGGAACAGACAACCACGTATTTCTGATTGAACTGCATCCACGCGGCATTACCGGCCGGGACGCGGAACAAGCGCTGGACCGCGCCGGAATTACCGTCAACAAGAACTCCATTCCGTTCGATCCGCTTCCGCCCATGAAAGCAGGCGGCATTCGTCTGGGCAGCCCGTCCATCACGACGCGCGGGATGAAAGAACCGGAGATGGAATTGATCGCTGGCTGGATCGCCGAAATTCTCACGAACATGGGCAAGCCGGAAATCGAGCAGAAAGTACGAAAGCAAATTGCGGAATTGGCGGCTCGTTTTCCGATTTATGAGTCGCGCATGAACGCTTCGGCAGTACCCGCCCGCGTCTGACGGCGCACAACAGAGACGGCGGTTGAAGCTTGAACCTTCTTCGCCTCTCGTGCTAAACCATTGCTCCGGCAGGGACCGCACCTCCTGCAAGCCCTAAGCTCATGAGCGCAAGAAAAGCTGATCTTCCCGATATTGTTCGTGCCACCGCTGACTTCGAAAAATGGGCGTCGCGCCACGTGAAGCTAATTCCTTCCGACGTCAAGCTGAAGCACCGCAACATGGCGCTCGCTGCTTTTCCCTTTCTGCGCGCGACGTTCTACCGCTGGGCGCAGTGGTGGCCGGTGGTCTGCCCGGAACTTGCCCGCGCGCCACAAGTCCTGGCCGTCGGCGATCTGCACGTCGAAAATTTCGGGACCTGGCGCGACCTGGAGGGGCGGCTCATCTGGGGCGTGAATGATTTTGACGAGGCGTGGCCGGCGTCTTATGCCGTGGACTTGGTGCGGCTCGTGGCGAGCGCGTACCTGGCCATCGACGAACAGCATCTGGCCATAACCCGCAAGGTTGCGCGCGAGGCCGTGGAGGAAGGCTACCGCGACGCCATCGCGCACGGTGGCCGTCCTTTCGTGCTTGCGGAGCATCACCGGTGGCTACGACTGGTTGCACTGAACAAGCTGCGTGATCCAGTGATCTTTTGGCAGAAAATGCTGGCGTGTCCAAAGTACAAGGGCAAGCTTCCCAAAGACGTATTGAAGCTGGTGCATCGCTCCATGCCGGTGAGCACCATGAATTATGAATTCAGATCGCGAATCGCGGGTCTTGGCAGCCTGGGGCATCCGCGTGTGCTGGCTCTGGCTAGCTGGGATGGCGCGCATGTCGTGCGGGAGGCCAAGCAGCTCACGCCTTCCGCTTGGATCTGGGCCAGGAACCTGCATAGCGCGCAAACCCTGAGCCGTAAGCTGATTGAGACATCCGTGCGCGTGCTGGATCCCCACGTCCATTTTGCCGCGCATTGGATCGTTCGGCGCCTCGCTCCGGATTGCTGCCACATCGAAATTCATTCCCTGCCCGAAGAGCGCGACGAAGAACGGCTTGCCTACTACATGGGATGGGAGACGGCCAACATCCACCTGGGATCGCACAAGGCGATCTCCGCGGTGAAGCGCGACCTCGCCAGACGCAAGGGGCGCTGGCTGCACAAATCCTCGAAAGCCATGCTGAAGGCTACACTGGCCGACTGGAAAAACTGGCGACGCAATTGGCAGCGCGTGCCGGTCGCCGACAGGTGATGTCGACCCAGAGAGTCTCTGTGAGGATGTCCGTTTTTTCGGGGGAGCGCGACGTCAAAGCCTGCGGAAGAATTCTCATTTTGTCATTACGAACGGAGTTTGCGGAGTGAGCAACTCTGCGCCATCGCACTTTTTTGTGCGATGAATCTCTCTTTTCTTGGGTTTTCGCGACAGAGAGATTCCTCGCTTCGCTCGGAATGACGTATCAATCTCTTTTTCCGCCGCTTGTTACACCTTTTTTACAATTCAACCGGGAATAGAAACTCGCCTCCTGCGGTTCCCCTGTGTGAGCGAGCCCAACTCGGCTCGAAAACAAACGCTGCTCAAAAATCAATTCGCAGGAGGCCGATTCGATGAGGCAGAGGATTATTGCTGTGCTTGTATTGCTGGTCGCAATTGTCGCCGTGGGGCTGGCGGGTCTGGCCAGGACGCCCCGACCGAAGCGCCGGCCGGGTTCGACACACCCACTCTGGTGCAGAATCCGGGCTCTCAAAGCCATAGCAACGGGATTGCGCAACCCGCGGGCGACTTGTATGCCAACGATCAAAAAGTCTACGAAACAACCCACGATCCCAGCACGGGTTTAGGGCCCGTCTTCAACGCCAGGGCTTGTTCCGATTGCCATCAGAACCCCGTCAGCGGCGGCGCCAGCCAATTCACCGAATTGCGCGTCGGGCATCTCGACGCAAATGGCAACTTTGTGAATCCCACCATCCCCATCAATGACGGCGCCAACACCATCGGCGGCCGTTCCATCGTCAACGATCGCGCGGTCGTTCCAGAAGCCCAAGAACACATCCCCGCCACAGAAAACATTCGCGCCTTGCGCGCCGCACTCAATACCTTAGGCGACGGTTTCGTGGAAGCCATTGACGACGCCACGCTGGAGACTATCGCGCAAAATCAACCGTTCCTCAGCGACGGCAGGATTCACGGTGAGGCCATTCAGGTGCCTATCTTCGAGGCCCCGAATCAGACTCGCGTCGGCCGTTTCGGCTGGAAGGATCAGCACGGCAGCTTGCTTTCGTTTATTGCCGACGCCTACCTCAACGAAATGGGCGTTACCAACCGTCTGCGCCCGAAAGACAGCACCACGATCGGCAAGATCACGCAGGATCCCGAGGACGTTCCGGACAATTTGGGGCTCGCGGACATTGACCATTTCGCGCAGTTCATCCGCGGGACCAAGGTACCGCCGCGGGATGCGGCTCTGGCAGGGACCACCGCCGCGCAGGCCGGGCAAATCTTTTTCGAAAAACTCGGCTGCAGCACCTGCCACGTGGGAACCATCGTCACCGCCGCGCCCGGAACGGTGATCAACGGCGGCATGTTCACCGTCCCCGAAGCTCTGGGCAACAAAATCATTCACCCCTACAGCGATTTCCTGCTCCACGACCTCGAGACCGGAGACGGCATCGTGCAAGCCGGCCCGCAAGACACGGCCAACAAGTTGCGCACCGCTCCGCTGTGGGGGCTGCGCATGAGGCCGCGGTATATGCATGACCTGAAATCCTTGACACTGGAGAACGCTATCGAACGCCACAAAGGGGAAGCCGAGCACGTGAGACAGCGCTTTCGGGAATTGACACCCCTGGAAAAGCAGCAATTGTTTTCATTCCTAAATTCCCTGTAATTCATACCTTGCCGCCTGCAGGGTCCGCGTCCATCGTTGGAATTCAACTGGGTGCCCCACACGCCGGTTTTGCGTGTGGGGTTCCTGGAGTTTTGCTGGGAGAACTCTCCTCTTTAGTGGGTCGCAGCTTTAGCTCGCTCGATTTTCCTGTAGCTCACCCCTTCCAGGGGTGAGGGGGTTCGCTCCCACCGCGACCACGCCGCTGCGCGAACGACCTCAGGCCGGAAGCCTCAGCTACAGGAACATCTTTCTTTGGAATCGCGCTTCGCGCCTTTCAGCCCTCCCAAAATTTCCTAGAACCCGAAGTCCTTGCCCCACTTCTGTCCTCCGGGTCAGTAGATTCTAATCAAGCAAATCCGTAGCGTAGTCAAAGACCGGTAGATGCGAACTCCAGCAACAATCTCGCTCCGCGGCTTCCACCTGATGGTTTGCACAACTCTAGTGCTGTGCCTGGAAACACCTGCGAACGGTGGGCCGAATTCGAGCGGGATCGGAATCGCAGTCATCTGCGTTGGCTGATCGGAGTTCGCTGCTTCCGGGCCCGGTTACGAGGTGGTTATCATGATGGATACGGAAGCGTTTCGAGAGTTCAAGACCGGCTTGACGTACTTGCGAGATAATTCCGCCAACCGGGCGCTGCAACACATCCAGCGCGCCGCTGATTTAGAGAAGAACAACCCCTACTACATGTCCTATCTAGGCGTGGCCCTGGCACGCACGTATCAGAAATGGGCCGACGCCGAGCGCATGTGTGATACCGCAGTACGCCTGAAGAGGAATCAGGCTCAACTGTATCTCAATCTCGCGGAGGTTTACCTCTCGGCTGGACGTCGCGAAGACGCGCGCGAGGCTCTGCTGTCAGGAATGAAATATGCCCGGCGCGATATTCGCTTGAACATCGCCATGGCCAAGCTGACGCCGCGGCGCGAGCCGGTCTTTACGTTTCTGGAACGTAAGCATCCGCTGAATCGCCATTTCGGCATGTTGCGCCACAAGACGCTGCAGGCATTTGGCAAGGATTAAGCGCCGTCCGCGCAAACACCTTTGTAGAGACCGCCCTCTGAGGCGGCCTCTTTGGTGAAACGATCTTCCCCAACCCCCAAACGCAGAATGGGCGGGTGGCCACAAGCCTTCCGCCCTTTCTGTTTCGCCACGAGACCATGCGGCTCCCAGTACTCACCGCTGCGGTAAAGGCGTTTGTTCGGGTGGCATTCGACGACTGACTGTCGAAATAACTAGGCGGACGATTCGTTCTGTCCGCCTGTCCCAATTTAGGCCCCAAAAACTGCCTATACCTTATCGGCGAATTCTGTATCACTCCGAGAATACAGGCCTTTTTTTCCTGGCGATTCGTTTGCGGCGTGACCTACGGCGCGGCTTACTTGCGTTGGTGGTAGCCGCCGATGGAATAGCCGCCCTGGAAGCCCATCTCCATCAGGATTTTGAAACCGATGCCGAACAAGCCATTCGGCAAATGATCCCGGCGAACCACCTCGGCGAGATACTCGCGCTGCATGGAAGTAGGCACCTTGGTGTAGGGCATGGTGACAAACAAACGCATACCTACCTGGTAGCCTGTTTCGCTGGAGTGGAAATAGACGCCAGTGCGCGACATGCTCACGGTGCCGCGAATGTCGTCGAAATGGTCGCGCTCGGGATCCGACGGGCGGATGCGCATCAGTTGCGTGATTTTGCAACGGCGGCTGGCGCGGCGTTCATTTTGTTTGGGGCGGGCTGGAGCTCCGCCCGGATTATTTGCTTTCACCATAAGATCAATTGCGGACGCCATTGGCCTGTCACCCTTTTCCAAAATCCCTGTGCTTGTTCACGAACAGAGTATGGGGTCTGGCAGGTTAAACCTATAGCGTGACGGTACCCGGAAAAAAGTAGGACCTCTCCCCTAAATGGTAGTACGGAAGTACCAGGTACGCCAAGCTGGGCCTTCAGGATAACCCATGTGCCGCCCGGGTCGCCTTCTAGCCGGCCTCAGCGGGTAGTCGAGAATGATGGCCCGAATCGCCGACTTACCACCAGAATGCGCCCGGCGGGAACGGCACTTCCAGGTCCGTTCCGTCAGCCGTTCGCAGACGTGATCTCCCTCGACGTGATCTCGTACTTGAAGTTGTCCGGATCGAGGCTGTCGAGCCGGCCTTCGGCCGTTTCCGCCTGCGGATACATGAGGAAGCCGACCGGCGCGCCGCTCGATCCGGGCAGCGCGACATCGTGCGCGAAGTTGTACGCCATCCAGTTCATCTCCCAGGACCCGAATAGCCGCGCGCGGGCCTTCTTCACCATGTCGTCGTCCAGCGGGCGATTTCCGGGCGGTTCCTCGAGCACGACCTTGCGCACGTCCGCGGGATCGACCGGAACCCAGCCGTAGCCGCCGAGGTACACCTCGGCGCGGCAGTGCTGCGCTTTCGTGATGTTCTCCGACGAGGTGCCGAGGCTCTTGTATCCCAGTTCCGACTTGGCGACGCGGATGCCATACACGTCGCGCGCCGGAAGGCCCGCCGCGCGGGCCAGGCCGACGTAGAGCGCGTTGAGATCGGCGCATTTGCCGCCCAGATCCCTGGACTCCAGCATGAAGCGGATGTCGCCGACGCCGCAGCCGCGCGTTTTCGGATTCCGAAACGTGTTGTCGACGATCCACTCGTAGATGGCGCGCGCCTTCTCGAGGTCGGTCTTCGCGCCGCTCGTGATTTCGGTTGCCGTCGCTTTCACGATGCCGTCGGTCGGCAGGAGCTTTGTCGGCCGCAGGAAAATGCTCCAACTCCGCGCGGTCCGCTTTCGGCGCCTTGCCGGGCGCGGAGAGATCGACCGCATAGTTCTTGGTCGCGACCCGGCTGGTGAGCGTGAGGACCGGCTTCACGCCGGCCGGAAATTCCGCGGCGATGATTCCGAGCGCGTCGGCCTTGCTTTCGACGATCCTCGCGGTGCCGCCCTCGGCGCTGAACGTATTAGAGAGCGTCTTCTGGAAGGGCGTTTCACTAATGAGCGCCGCCGGCAGCCATACGCGCGTCGTCCCGGAAGGTTTCAGGACTTCGACGCGCGTCGTCACTTCGAACGTGCGCCAACGGTCAACCGCGGTGCCCTGTGAAAACAAGCGCCCAGCCTTCGCGAACGCGAGGCTTGCTGACACAATGCCCGCCGGATTGCAGAAAATCGCGACGGTTCATGATTCCCACCTATGCACCAGAGTTTTGTGACTTCTCTGCCGACAAATACTGTACACCCGGCTTTGTCCGAATGTGGAGGAAGGTTGGCGCTAACGGGCAAGCCGGAACAAACCCATCCCTAAGATGAGTTTCGACCTCATTTTGTTGCACTGAGCAACATGCAGCTTGGTTTCTACCCTCGCCTTGAGTACCCTTATTTTGATTCAGGCACTGGTTCTGAGCGATTGGATTGGGGAACAACTTCGCTTGAGGTTCGCACGCAGATGACTGCCAAGGCCGACGCCTCCATCGCGCTTGGGCTCGGGCTCACCAACGAGTGCAATCTCGCCTGTTCGTTTTGCTACCGCGATCCAACTCGCGCGGATCGTCTCTCCCTGGATCAAGTGAAGTCCGTCATGGAACGCCTTCCGGTCCGCTCGGTGAACCTGGGCACTGGCGAGAACGGAATGCATCCTGACTTCAAGACTATATTGGCTTACCTGCGAACTCGGCCGGTGAAGCTCACCATCACTTCCAACGGTCACAGTGTTGCCGTTCTGGAAGACCATGACTTGCGCGGCTTTCACGACATCGAGTTTTCTCTCGATTACCCAACCCAAGCGGAACAGGATGCGCAACGCGGGCCTGGCAATTGGGAGCTGATCCACGAACAGGCCGAGCGTTGTGTGCGTCTGGGCATACCCGTGACGATTATCGCGGTCATGATGAAGTCTAACTACTTGCGGCTGGCGGATGTCGCGCGAGTCGCGAAACGGTTTGGCGCTCCCTTGCGTGTGAACGTCTACCAGGCGGTGCGGTCCGATCTCTACGCGCTCACATACGAAGAATACTGGCATGGTTTCCGTCAGCTTTTCGAGAGCACCGACGTAATCGCCATCGGCGAGCCATTGGTGCGGGCGATGGCAGGCCTGCCGCCACTCGAAGGAGGATGTGGCGTCAGCACGGTGCGAGTTACGCCCCGCGCCACAACGCAGCCTTGCGTTTATTGGCCTGGCTCCGGAGAGCCGCTGTCAGAGTTGATTTCGTCAGGGTCCGGAGATTCTGAACTCTGCGCCTTTTGAGCAGGCTCGTACGCTTCCAGAAGCGTGCCAGACCTTGCGAGTTTCGAGAGCCATGTCACGGAGGATGCGCAGGACGACGGCGCCTGCAAGGGGCGCTAGCGCAGCCGGATTTTTATTGTCCGATCATTCGGGGCGAGCGCCCACGGCTCGAAATCCGCATGGCGGCAAATCGCGATCTGCCCAAATTCGGTAGCTCCTGCACCACCGTTGTGATTGCCCGGGAGTCCCATTCGTGAAGGCTTTCGTCAGTCGGATGCAATCAGCCTTTCTTACTGCGCTTCGATCCACTTGTCCGACCCCGTCACCTTGACGGCCACATTCGTAAAGAAAAGTCGCGCGGGCTTGCCGTCCGCCGTTCCGCGATGGTCGGTCGAGAACAGCAGACCACCGGCCTTCTTATAGCCCGCCCAGGTTGCGGTTACGTTGCTCGGCTTTTTGGGTCCGCCGCGATGATAGACGAATTGCTCGACTCGGCCCTCCGACCCGACGTAAAGGTCCCAAGTGTCTCCCGGCGTGTAGCCGCCGACCTCCGCTGGATATTTCACGGACACGAGCTTCGCGGTACCCTTTCCAATCGGCAATTTTTGCGTGTCCTTCACTTCCACGTTCGCGCTGGTGTCCCAATAAACATGGAAAGGAAAGAAACACCAATAATTATCGTTGACGAAGGCCGGCTCAATGTCATCCTTCACGTTGGCAGGTGCGCTGTTCAGTTGTGAGCGAACGTATGTTACCTTTACCGGCTTGCCGTCCTTATCTTTGGATTCATATGAGACTTGCCCGGTCTTGGGATTCCACTCCCAGGAACGAGAGATATTCACATTCAAGGCCGGGAGCTGCAGGTTGAACGTATAGCGGACCGCTTCCAGTTGCTCATACGAATCAATACCGTAGGTCTTGGCTAGCTGTTCGACAATGGGTGGACGCGTCTGTGCCTGGGAAGCGCCCGCAAAGAGCAGCACCTCCAAAAATAGGCAACAGATCGTCATGGAACGGCGCAACTTTCTCATGGAGGTCCTCCTCAGTGAAGGAAACGGACGTGGTCTTGGATGACATACAAAGGTCCCGAGATGCGGAAATTCTGGTGTGGATAGGAGCTCGTGGATGGCCAGCAGGCACGCGACGCCAGCAACAGCCGGAAGAATGACAAATGCAGAGGTTCGAGCTTCATAGGCCTTCGGAACAATGACGAAGTTGCGCGACCGCGTGCTGCCATTCACCGAACCAGCCTGCAGTCCTTGGGGCCTTCGCCAGGAGCGAGCCGCAATTCCCGGGCCAGCAAAATCAAGTCGTTTGCGACGTCGATGTCATAGAAGGGCTGTGTGAAGCCGGTTGAGAGTTCAAGGACCTTCGTGCGCGTCAGCAATCTGTCGAGCGCACTCCTTGTTCCCATAGGATCGCTTTCGAAGAGCGCCGGGTGAGCGGCCTTGGCGCCAACCAGATAGTAGCCTCCATCGTGGGTTGGCCCGACAACCACGTCATGCGTGGCGAGTATTTCGAAGGCGCTGGCCAGAACCGACGGCGCGAGGTGTGGGCTGTCGCTATTGAATGCGATGACGTGCTGCCGGCCGGCGGCAGTGAAATGTCGAAAAACAGAGGTGAGTCCTGCTGCGAGACCTTCGCCCTTTTGTGCCACGACCTGCACTGTATTACCGAACAGCTGCGCCAATTCGTCCTGATCCGACTCAGGGCACATCATGGCGACCTCCACGCTCGTCAACGACGTTGCCAACGCGAGGGTGTCCTCCAAAAGGCAGCGATACAGCGCTGTCACTGCGGGAGAAGGAAGGCTCTCAGCGAGACGGGTCTTGACCATGCCAGGCTTTGGGGCTTTCGCCATAATGACTAACGTGCGGTTTGGGTGAGAAAAACACGCAGTGCTCTGGCTGGAGGATTCCATGAGAAATTGGTCCATCGGGACTTACGCCAGCCGCAGCGTTCCCGCCCTTCGACGTCGAAAAGAATAGCGCACGATCAGGCTCAGGATGAACCACGCTGCTCCAACCGTGCCCTTCACCGTACCGCTAATTTTGGACTTTCCAATGCGCGGATAGTAGCTCACAGAGACTTCCACGATGCGAAATCCCGCGATGGCCCCTTTTACGATCATTTCCACCGCCCAGCCGTAGGTAGCCTCTTCAAGGGCGAGGGCGCGCAGCACATCTGCACGGCCGGCGCGAAACGGACCGAGGTCAGCTGACCTTCACGCCATACAAAAGCCTAATCAGGCCGGCGGCGAGGCGATTGCCGAATGATTGGTGCCACGGTAGCGCACCGGGGTTGCTTTTGCCGCCGAAGCGCGAACCGAGAGTAATGTCAGCGCGCCCCTCGATGATCGGAGCCAAGATAATCGGCAACTCCGAAGGGCGGTCGCTGTAGTCTCCGTCGAGGAAAACGACCACATCCGGATTTTGCGTATTCGCAAGCCCTGTCAAACAAGCGCGCCCATATCCGCGGCGAGGCTCCTGGATGACTTGTGCCCCCATCTTTCGGGCGATATCGGGCGTTCCGTCCGTCGAATTGCTGTCGACAACGATGACCTCCGTGACGAGATTGGAAGGCAGATCGGCAAGCACACGGCCGATGGCCTGCGCTTCGTTATGGGTAGGAATGATGACCGACACTCGCACGCAGATTCCCTCATCACCACCACAGGGACGCGGGGTGCCGCCGTGCCAGCAACGCGTCAATACCCCAGGCACGGCCTGCGCGTCCCACCACGAGTCCAAGTGATGCGACCACCGGAACCAGTAGTTCCCAAATCCATGACGTACCCAATTCCGAGATCCAAAGGCTGCCGAGGAACAGAAATGCGACAAGGGCGGCAGGACGCGTAAGGAGACCAATGACCAACAGGACCCCCACGCGAGATCTCCATCGCCGCCTGCATGGGAGCCACCATGGCCGCATGGCTGGCCATGATTCCCATCACCCACTTCCATACCGCCGGTGAGTGGCTGCTCTTAATGTAGTAATTGATCACTCCTGCGTAGCCCGACGGGGTGTAGGCGCCCTTCCCCAGATTCTCGAAGAATACCCACACGAACATCGCCCCGACAGTCACGCGAACCAATGCCAAGCCGTTTGCCGCATCGGATTGGCCGGCGGAGCTGACCACTATATTTTCTGCTTGAGTTGTGTTTGTCGCCATTCTAAACCCCTGCGCAATTGATGCCAGCCGCGACTAAAAGGCGCAATCTTAAACTATCGGACCTGTCTGTGCCAGATGGCTGCGCACGGGATAACTGAGTTACAGCCAGGAAACGCACATCTGCGATATCTAGATGCCTGCGGAAGAACGCTCGTCAAACCCGCCACGTTCAGCGGGCATAAGCAGGCTCACGGTTGCGACAACGGCCACGTTACAACACAAGGCAATGAAACCGGCATTCAGCCCCATGGCGGGATCGTGCTTGCTAAGCACAAGCACAACAAAGACGACGACGCCGGTGACAACTCCTGCGAAGACCCCGGGCATCGTCACACGCTTGGAGTACAGCCCCAACACCACTCCGGGGAAGAACTGCCCCACGCCTCCATTTCCCACCAAGAGAAGAGAGACGAGAGTCGGCGAACTGTAGATTGCAGAACACAGGGCGGCGGCGGTAATCACCAACACCGTAGTTTTGGCCAATTTCGCAACCTGTTGGTCGGTCATGCCAGGCCAGAGAATCGGACGACACAGGTTCTTCGCGAATAGGGTTGCCGCGGTAAGAATCATGACCCCTGCAGGAACCATTGCCGTGAGAGCGCCTGACGCACGGTTAC
>CAWDRK010000028.1:0-109727 GCA_963804635.1 Candidatus Acidiferrales bacterium | reverse complement strand
ATCTATTAACCATACAGTACACACACGAATCAACTTATTGATTCATCAAACAGGGGCAAGAGCCCAAGCCAGACGCAGCGCGTTGTCCCGCGAGCATAGACTGTTCTGCTGGCTGCTGACACCTCCAACCTTGGCTTGGTTTGGCTCATCGCGATATACTGGCCTTCGCTTACCGCGCCTAACCTGACAACCATGGAGAGGACAGACAAAGCAAGGACCCCCTCCTCGGTTTACGACCAGCGAGACTGTACAACCCTACGCCTCTCGCAAGGCACTTTAGCCCGCCTCGCGCTGGATCTGGGCAGCGTCACATGGCTGTCACCGGTATCCCCAACGATGGCGCGCCTTTTGGCTTACAACCAGAGCAATGACCCGGCCTTGGGGGCCTACTCCTTGGTTCCAGAGCTGCTCGCTTTTTGGAGACGGAACGTTGGATTGGCGGTATCGTTTTCCGGAACTGCACTTGATCGAGTTCCCCTCTGAACGACCGAACGGTCGAAGGAGTTATGAGCTCGAAAAAATGAGAGCTGATCTCGAACGGGCGCACCGCGAAGCCATGGACGATTTAAGGCTTGAGTCCGTGCCCGCGATCGTCCTTGCGTACAGCACTATTTATGGTGCCTTTCCCCATGGTTGGCCACCATGGGAGTTCCACGAGCGCGACGATTGAGTCCGTGGGTCAGGGATGGAGCGCCTAAACTTTCTAATTCCGACCAATCCGGATCGCTTGGCGAAACTCGTCGCGCGTCCCGCCCGCCAGGTTGAGGGTGTAGCCGCCTCACGGCGACCATCGGGTCGAAGGCGTCATGAATGAGTTCTTATGATTCGCTGCGATCACAACCGAGAGAGAAGCGCAGTGCGGCGCAGATTTCCTGCATCCGCGTGGAACTCAGCTGAGCCACGCGCCTCCCCAACCGCTGTTGCGAGACCGTAACCGCGTTGTGCAGATTGACTGAACAGGGTGCTTTCATGCCATCCTCTTCGTTCAAGACTACCTCCGACGGGACACCACGGATCGTAGAGGTGATCGGCGCTACGGTGACAGTCGACAGATAAGCAATAGCGCTGTCGCGAGTAAGTACAACCGCGGGTCTGTTCTTGTCGGGCGGGGCAAACTGGTACAGGCGGACATCTCCTCGGGCTATTCTGGCGGCCACGCTGCCTCCGTTTCCCAAAGCTGTGACTCCTGATGCCGTGGCGGCTGCTTCGTAAAGCCTTCGCGGTCGCGTTCTTCCCGTGCCCGAATCTCCAGTTTCCGGAGGTGCTCCCGCAAGGCGTCGCGTACCAATGCTGAACGATTTCGTTTGGTCCGGCGTGCCGCGCGATCGGTGGCTGCCAAAAGCTTCTTATCGAGAACAATCTGGACGGTTTCCATATGTTGACTCTGTTCCACAGTCTACTCGACAATCATCTGCACGGCAATCTCTGCCAAAAGAGTCCTTGCTGGGGAATCGCGAATACTGCTACCCGCAGACGGCGTGATCCGCCGACCGGTCAACGGAGATGCTTTGCTAACTGCGTTCTTACTGTGCGAAAACCCCATGTAATAGAGCTCTCGGGGCTTACTTCGAGCGAGAAGCAGATACCCCCGAAATTGTTGAAAACACTGAAAAGGCAGAACAAAAGAGGAATCGTTGGAACCGGTAAACCTGCTTGCAAAGCAACAGACCACGGGCTTTGGGTCGAGTACGCGGCAGCATAGTGTTTTCGAATTTTTTGGCCTACAGATGGCCTACGAGTCGTCCACTCTGTCGGTTTTGTCGGTTTTGTCGGTTTCTTGGTGTGGCTTTTCTGTAAGTTGCGTGCTGTCAACGCGGCCCTTCATACGACATCTACTAGCTGTGGGGGCACGACGTCAGTCATGCCGTTAAGCTCCAAAAACAGGCCCAGGCCGCAACCCTGGGCGTCTTTGTCCTTTGTGCCAGCAGCGTTGCGTTCATCGGATCACGCGCCGAATCCGGAGGCGGACAGCTTTATTGCTTCCGGCGCCGGCTTTTATGCCGGCCTTTGAGATGAATTGCGTGCCCATCCTTGCGCTTTGGTCTTATGCAAGGGTGGGTCTTGGGGTCGCTTTCCCCAAATGCAGCGCCGGCTTTTACGCCAGCTGCAACCGGTCGCCCACCCGTTCACGGGTGAGGCTTCTCTCTTGGGATTGCTCTGGGTGTGATGACTGTGCGACCCACCATACGTTTGTGCAAGAATAAGGCGCAAGCGGGATCGCGCACTGAACGCGGCGGAGGCTTAAGCAACAACAATGTTCCCATCCTGGCGAAACCTTCTGCGTTCATCACTTCTGCTCGTTTTCGCTGCCCCTCTCTTCTGCCTTCCTGCTCGCGCCCAGAACCAGGAACAAAGCGTCATCCGCGTGGACGTGAACCTGGTCTTGGTTGACGCCACCGTGAAGACCAAGGCCGGCCAACTCCTCGGCGATCTGAAGCAAGAGTCCTTCGAGCTTCGCGAAGATGGCGTCCCCCAGAAGATCGAAATCTTCAGTCGCGATGAACTGCCCCTCAACGTTGCTCTGGTTTTGGATTTAAGTGATTCGATTGGACCATTCCTGGGACCACTGCGCCAGGCCGCCATGACCGCTCTTTCGGCGCTCAAGCCCGAAGATGAGGTCGCGCTGTTTACGTTTGCCACCGAGGCTGAACTGAAAGTCCCCTTCACTACCGACAAGACCGAGATTGCCAAGCAGATCGGCGCCTTCCACGTCGGCGGCGCCACCAATATCAATGATGGCATTTTTGTCGCCGCCAAATATTTGCTGAACACGCCGCCGAAGGGCCGACGGGTAATTATCCTCATCAGCGATGATGTTGGCACGGACGCCGGAGGACAAGGAACGCACGACATCATCACCGAATGCATCGCCTCAGACGCGGTCTTATATAACTTGAAAATTCCCGGATACAACCCGCCAGGAACGCTATTCGCCGCCAGCATGGTTCCCGGACTCGTGAACCTTCGCAAAGTGATGGACCAGACGGGCGGTGAAATCTTCGACGTGCAGGATGTGGCGCATCTGGATGACGCATTTGGCGCCCTGATCAAGCGCATCAAGACCCGCTACACGTTGGGTTATTACACCAAAGCCACCGCAGCCGAAGGCAAGCCGCACAAATTGGAGGTACGCTTGACCTCATCGTACGGAAAGAAAGGCCACGACTACGTCATCCTCGCGAAAAATGGCTACTACGTTCACTGAACGCCCGCAGCAAAATGACCAACCGCAAATCCCGGGCGTTCTTGTCTCCTGATCACTGATATCTGGCAGCTGCCCGCGAGGATTCCCGTCTCCTATGGACAGCATAGATTCTTTGCGTTGGACTTGAACCGCCCACACTGGCAAGTTGGATGTGCATCTAACACGTTCGCCCTGTAGCAACGTGTAACCAGAACCTCGTAGTTCCTGCCAACCCTGTAGCTCCTCCGGGCAACACGTCTTGCCCAAGGACCACACGGTCCTGCTCGAAAAAACAAATGAAGCAGTGGTGCGTCCGGCAATGCCGGTGCGCCCATCTGAAAAATTCAAATAGGAGAAAAGAAATGAACACCCTACTGAAGAGGTTTGGTTCGCAACGTTCGTTGGGGATGTTGGCCTTGCTGGGGCTTTCGGCGCTCGCTGGAAGCGGCCCGGTGGCTATTGGCCAGGAAACAGTCCGGGGAACACTTACTCTTCCCGTCGAGGCCCGTCTGGGAAATACCGTGTTGCCGTCAGGTGAATACAAATTGAATGTGGCACTGGTGGGAACCACCTTGTCGCTCAGCTCCATTCAGGACGTCTACACCCCCGTGATGGTCATGGTGACCCCACTGACGAAAGGCGGGCCCGTTGCCAGCGTTCTGGCGATGGCCTACAAGGCGGATCTGCGCAACCCGAAATCCATGGATATTCAGCCGGACGGCTCTGGAAAAATGATCCATTCCATTCCCCTGGATAATCTGGGCTTGGTACTTCAGATCATCAATAAGTCCGCAAACACCCTGCGTGCCCGTGGGCCAGAAATGGCTCAAGGCGTAACCTCCGCCAAAGCCAGCGACTAAGACAACCTGAAAATGCCAAAGCGAGGACGAGTCCATCTTCCCACTCAAAAACTCGTCTTCGCTCTAGCTTTTCAAGGGATTACGCGCCGGAAAAAATGATAGTGCACACGAGAAACTTGCATTGGACAGCGTCGCGCACAGCCTCTACGTTGGATCTATGACCATGAGCAACGGTGTATTGGTGAACGAAAGCCGCGAAGTCGATTTGCTTCACGAGATCGGCAGCCGCATCGCCGCAGCCGATCCTCTTCATGAGGTTTTGGGACGAGTGGTGGAATTTATTTCCGCCGTGGCGAAATTTGATTCCTGTTTCGTCTACGTTCTGGAGGAGAACGAACTTGTTCTGCGGGCGTCCAAGAATCCGCACGCGGAAGTTGTCGATCGGCTGAAGCTGCAAGTGGGCCGCGGCATCACCGGCTGGGTGGCGGAACACAAGCGCCCGGTCGCCATATCGCGCGACGCGTTCAAGGATCCGCGCTTTCAGTCCTTTAACGAATTGCCTGAAGACCGCTTTGAAGCTTTCCTGTCCGTGCCCGTCTTGAGCCGCGACAAGCTTGTCGGCGTGATCAATCTCCAGCACCGCGAGCGCCACACCTACAGCCAGCGCGAAATTCGCTTGATTTCCACGATTGGCTTCCTGGTAGGCGCCGAAATCGAAATGGCTCGCTTGGAGGGCGCGAATTCCGAACTCTCCGAACAGCTCGGAACCCGCAAAGCCATGGAACGCGCCAAAGGCATTTTGCAACGCGACCTGCAACTCACTGAAGAGGACGCCTACCTAACGCTTCAAAAGCAAAGCCGCCAGCGCCGAAAGTCCCTGCGAGAAGTAGCCGAAGCCATCGTCCTAACCGACGAAATCAAGCGCGCCCAAGCCAAGCCCGAAACCAGCTAGTCGTAGTCAAACCCCGCCGGCGCATTCACCCGCTTCACAATTTGTCATCCGCTCATCTGCTGGTGTGCCTAGGTATGCGCCGGCGCGCGTGGTGTAAAAACTAGCCACCTACGCCATCACGAGGGGGCAGGTCGCGATCCCCCGGGTACTGCATCCTCTGCCTTGTTGATTGCTTCGCAATCGCAGTACCCGCCGCCCTCCAACCACTCTATGACTGCTTCCTTTGGAAGGCCATTGGCGTGAATGAACTCGCTAGCGTAGCGCAAACTGTGGTCACCACTCGGAGACGGAAAGCTGCTGCTCATCGATATAGTCGAAGAGTGCTTTCATCATCGGGACCGAAACGGGGTCGTCCTTCCCGTATTAGTCTGCGTTTGTCCTCCAGTTGAGAATGCAATCTATCTTTGCGGCGAGCCTTTTCAATCTTTCCTTGGCATGGAAACATATCTAGCAAAATCTACCAAGAGAGTTCAGTTCTAACAATGGTTCCCATCAGCAGAATGTCCAAGCAGCCGCGCTCGTTGCCCAACTGCACCTGCGCCCGGTTCCAGGTTGACACCGACAAGTGCTACCCTTATCTTTCAGCGCAGCTTGAATTTGCAGGCGGAGTCCCTCTAAGAGGACGCAGCGGTGAGACGAAGAGTCCAGCTTCGCGAACCAGTCGGCGTAGCGCTCGAAACGCTGCGCGCGCACAAGATGCGTTCCTTCCTCACCCTCCTTGGTATCATCCTTTCCGTCTCCACTCTGATCGTCGTCATCGCCCTCATTTCCGGCGTCAACCGTTACATCGCCGAACGCGTCGCCAATCTCGGCTCGAACGTTTATCTGCTCACGCGCTTCCCTATCATCACCGACGTCGACGAGTACGTGAAGGCCAATCGCCGCAACAAAAAGGTCACCTGGGATGACTATGAATCCCTGCGCGACAATCTGAAGCTGCCTTTGCGACTTGGCGTCGAGCAGCGCACCTCCGGCAAAGTTCGCGCCGGCTCGCAAAGTGTCGACGACTCCAGCATCCGCGGCGTTACCGCCAACATGGGCGACATCGATATCGTGGAGCCCGCCAACGGCCGCTACATTACCGAAGGCGATGATGAGAGCCGCGCCCTGGTCACCATGATCGGCAACGACCTGGCCACAAAACTGTTTCCCAACGTCGATCCCCTCGGCCGCGAGATTCTCATCGATGGCCGCCCGTTCGAGGTCGTCGGAATCGCCAAGCCCATCGGCTCGGTTCTTGGCCAGTCGCAGGACAATTTCGTCTACATCCCCATTCAAACCTACTTCAAAATCTACGGCTCCTACGATGGCATCTGGATCAATATCCAGGCACGTGGGGCGGAGTGGATGGAACGCACCCAGGACGAAACGCGGGCCCTGATGCGCGCGCGCCGTCACTTGTCTCCCAACGAGAAGGACAACTTTGGCATCTTCGATTCCGCCACGCTCATGGATCTCTGGAAGAATCTCACCGGGGTAATTGCCACGGCCATGGTAGGAGTGGTTTCCGTCTTCCTGGTGATTGGCGGCGTCGTGATCATGAACGTGATGCTCGCTGCCGTCACCGAGCGCACGCGCGAAATCGGCATCCGCAAAGCTCTGGGAGCGCGCCGGCGCGACATTCTGTTGCAATTCATGGTGGAAGCAGCGGTCATGGCCGCCGTCGGTGGCGCCATCGGCGTTGCGCTCGCCTATATTATTTCCGGCTTGACCACCGCCACCACCTCCGTTCCGATGTCTGTGCCTCTTTCCGCCGTCCTCATCGCAGAAGTAATTTCCGCCGGGGTCGGCGTATTTTTCGGCGTCTATCCCGCGAAGAAGGCCGCGGGTTTGCAGCCCATCGAAGCGCTGCGCCAGGAACTTTAGCTCAGGAAGAGATCCGCATGGGCATGCACATCAGCGAAAACGCGCAAATGGCCCTCACGACACTGCGTGAGAACAAAATGCGTTCGTTTCTCACGGTGCTGGGCGTGGTCATTGGTATCACGGCGCTGCTCTCCGTCGTCTCCATTCTCGTGGGCGTCTATGGCAACGTGAATGATTACCTCTCCGACTACGGCCCCGAAACCCTGTTTATCTTTCGCTTCGATCCCGGCATTCATACCGGCCGACTGTCACCCGAAGAGCGCGACCGCAAAACGCTCAGCTTTGAAGATGCCGAAGCCATCGTGCAGTTCTGTCCGGCCGTTCGCGCCGTCACCGCAAGCCTCTATCCCCGCTTCGTTGAGGACGGGCCGCAGAATGGGCCCGTCACCGCGCGTTATCAGAGCAAGGAAGTTTCTGGCATCGATTACAACGGCACGCTCCCTGCCACTGAGGAAGTCTTCAATTCCCGGCCGCAGCGCGGGCGTTTTTTCAGCGAAGCCGAAAATCTGCACCGCGCCGATGTTGCCGTGATTGGGTCGGACATCGCCAAGACCTTGTATCCCGATATGGATCCGCTGGGCAAGTCGATCATGATCAATGGCGTATCCTACGAGGTGATCGGCGTCCTCGAACCACGCAAAGGCGGCTTCGTCAAAGACCAGTCCGCCGACAAAGCAGTCATGGTGCCCTATCGCTCCTATCACAAGCACAATCCTCAGGACGACGAAAATTTCGTCGGCGCGGTCGCTTATCCCGGCAGAATGTCCGAAGCGGAAGACCAGATTCGCGCCGTGTTGCGCCGTCGCAGAAACGTGCCCTATAACAAGCCCGACAATTTTGGCATCTCCAGCGCGCAGCAAATCGCCGATCAATTTCGTCAGATTACCGCGTCGGTCGCATTGCTGATTTCCGTCATCAGCTCTATCGGCCTCCTCGTCGGCGGCGTTGGCGTCATGAACATCATGCTGATGTCCGTCACCCAGCGCACCCGCGAAATTGGCGTGCGCAAAGCCATCGGTGCGCGCCGCCGCGATGTCATCTGGCAATTTCTGACCGAAGCGATTGTCCTGACAGGCTCGGGAGGCATCATCGGCGTGCTGCTCGGCGCCGGAATCAGTCTCCTGATCCACCTTCTCGTGCCCAGCCTGCCTTCCTCTATTCCCCTTTGGTCCATTATTCTCGCCGTGGCCGTCTCCATGAGCGTCGGCCTGTTCTTCGGTATGTATCCCGCCATCAAAGCCGCCCGCCTCGATCCCGTAGAAGCCTTGCGCTACGAGTAGCCGCCCCGCGTTGTTCGGGAGCCTCCGCGAACTGTACAAAAGTGAACGGCGCGGCTCCTCCAAAATCTCTAGGATGCGATGGTAGGTGATCAGTCGCCGCAATAAGCTCCGATTGATTGCCCGGTCTGAGTTGCGGAACCAACCAAAGCAGCAATGACTCCATGACACAAGCAAAACTCGCGATTCGATGGATTGTTTTCGCCATTCTCTTGGCCCCCACAGGCGCGTGGTGCAGCTCGGCTCAAACGCCGACCGCCACAGTTCAGATTGAAAGCGGCTTAATTGCGGGCGTTCCCGATAGCGCCCTGACAACCTACAAATCGATTCCGTTTGCCGCACCGCCAGTCGGCGCGCTGCGATGGCGCCCGCCCGAGCGCCCACGGCGATGGAGTGGCGTGCGAACAGCCGACAAATTCGGACCGGTCTGCATGCAGAGCGGTGCCTCCGTTCCGGGCGCGGCGGAAGAACCGGTCAGCGAAGACTGTCTGACACTGAGTATCTGGACGCCGTCAAAGTCACCCGACGACAAGCTGCCAGTAATGGTGTGGATCCCCGGAGGCGGATTTACTCAGGAATCCGCGTCGATGCCGCTGTATTGGGGAGACGCCTTGGCCAGGCGCGGGGTCATTGTCGTGACCATCAATTATCGCGTGGGGGTCTTTGGTTTCCTGGCGCACCCCGAATTGACGCGCGAATCCCCGAACCACACCTCTGGCAATTACGGGCTCTTGGATCAGATCGCCGCCCTCGTGTGGATCAAAGCCAATATCGCCGCGTTCGGAGGCGATCCCGCGCGCGTCACTATCTGGGGCCAATCGGCCGGCTCTATGTCGGTTAGTCTGCTCATGGCCTCACCACTCGCGCCTGGCCTGTTCCGGCGAGCAATTGGCGAGAGCGGAGGCTTCTTTGTTCCCCCTGTGGCGACTGGATCGGTCGAAAAATGGTTCTTGCCCGGAGCGGAACAACAAGGCGTAAAGTTTGCCGCGACTGTCGGCGCACCATCCGTCGAGGCAATGCGCAAACTCGGACCTGAGCAAATTCTGAAAGCCAGCGACGCAGGCACGACGCATCCCATCATGGACGGTTACGTACTACCGCAAGAACCCTTCGACGTTTTCACGGCCGGCCAACAAAACGACGTGCCCCTGTTGCTCGGCTCCAACGCCAATGAAGGACGCCCACTGATTGCGGGCAGAGAGGTGAAGCTATCCACCTTCGCTGACGACATCGGCAAGGCTTACGGAAGCGATGTGATCGGCCAATTGGCTAACGAATCCCTGAAAATCTACCCAGCCACCACCGCTGCGGAAGCTCACGAGTCTCGCGCCAATTTCGAACGCGATCTTCGCTTTGGCTGGGATATGTGGACTTGGGCGCGGTTGCAGGCCAAGACGGGCAAAGGCAAAGTCTTTTACTACTACTTCGCACATCTGCCACCGGCCCCTCAGGGTAGTCCTTTCGCCGACTGGGGCGCCGGCCACTGGGCCGAGCTGCCCTACGTGTTCGACCATCTCAGCCAATATCAGTGGGCGTGGACCGACGCCGATCGCGCGCTCGCCGATACCATGGCCAGGTATTGGACCAACTTTGCCAAATCCGGTGATCCCAATGGCGCGATGGTGCCCGTGTGGCCGAACTTCACAACGAAAAACGAACATTTGCTGCATTTCAATGACACACTTACCATCGGCGGCGTTCCGAATTTCGAAGGGCTTCGCCTTCTCGACGAGCGCTTTGCCAAGTTGCGAGCCGCCATCCCCGGATCGCAGAAATAGCCGCAACTTCCATTTGAAGCAACCATCGCCGGTTCGCCTATCCCCGCAAACAGTGGACTTGTGCCCTTCCGCTGCTTATCATACAGACACGCTCCCGGGCTTGTTCATTCCAAGTACACGTCGCGGCCCGCTTGTGGCGGAGACGCAATTCTCCTCCACAATGATGTTCCATCAGCAAAACTCTCAAACCGTCTAGAAGCGCGATTGCGCCTGGCTGAAAACGCACGCGAGGCCAAACCATGATGCCGGATGAGCTTTTCGAATCGATGAAGCAATCCATCTTTGAGGGTGATCCCGAGCGAGCCAGGGCGCTCGGCCAGCGCGCCCTGGCGGAAGGAGTCAACCCGCTCGACGCCATCAATCGCGGCTTTGTTTTGGGGCTACACGCCGTAGGCGAGCAGTTTGAGCAGGGCGAAATGTTTCTTCCCGACCTGGTCCTCGCAGGCGAAGCGATGAAAGCCGCAACCGCAGTTCTGGAGCCCGCGATCCACAAGATGGGCGCAACGCGCGAGACACTCGGAAAAGTTGTGCTGGGCACAGTGAAGGGCGACATACACGAAATCGGAAAAACCCTCGTGGGCACCATGCTCTCTGCCAACGGCTTCCAGGTTATTGATCTCGGCGTCGATGTCTCCTTCGACCATTTCGCGCTGAAAGCCAAGGAACTCCATGCGGACATCGTCGGCCTATCCGCTTTGCTGACCACCACGATGACCGGCCAGAAAGGCGTTGTCGAAGCTCTCGAGCGCCACGGACTGCGGCCGCGCGTGAAAGTCATGATTGGCGGTGCTCCTGTCACTCAAAGTTGGGCAAACGAAATTGGCGCCGACGGCTACGGCAAAGATGCCCTTGCGGCAGTAGCACTAGCGAAGAGTTTGATGCGCGGATGACGCGCAGCGAAAAACCAAGGTGGCATCACAGGTGCTTTTCGGGAGGGCACGGCTTCAGCCGTGCCGTCAGGCTCACAACCCTTAGGGTTGTAACCCCGGAGGCTACCGTTGTCATCCCGAGCGAAGCGAGGGTTCTGCTTTTCGCGAGATAGGCAGGACGACCGAGCAGGTCTCTACGAACCGAATTTGAATTGCGCGGAACTCAGGACCGAACATTGCATGCGACCAACTTTCTCACTTCTTGACCCTCACCTCATCGAGCGAATTCTTTTGGAAGCTTTCACTCTGATTTCCGAGCGCGGCGTCACGGTTCAAGCCCAAGCAGCCGTCGAATTACTCACCGCAGCCGGCGCCCGCATCGAAAACGGCACCGCTCACATCTCGGAGTCACTCGTTCGTCGTGCCATGGAAACAGTTCCTCGTAAATTTTCCCTCTACAACCGTGCCGGCGAACCAGCCGTAAACTACGGCGGAAACAATGTGCAGTTCGATCCCGGCTCGTCGTGCGTACACATCCTCGACCCAGACACGCTGGAACATCGCATGACCCTGGCCCCGGATCTGGTGCGCCTCGTTCAAGTTGCCGAAATGCTCCCGCAGTTCGCGGCGCAATCCACCGCGGTGGTTTGCAATGAAGTGCCAAAGGACATGGGCGATCTCTACCGCCTCTTCGTGGTGCTTCTGTATTCCAGCAAACCAATCGTAACCGGAGCATTTTCGCCGCACGGCGCTCCCGTCATGATCGAAATGCTTGCGGCGGACAGCGGAGGGCATGCCGCGTTGCGAGCCAAACCGCGCGCCATTTTTGATGTGTGCCCATCTCCGCCGCTCCATTGGACGGAGTTCGCCGCGCAAAATCTCGTTGATCTCGCGCGTGCCGGCGTTCCCGCCGAAATCATTTCGATGCCTCTGGCGGGCGCAGCGTCGCCGGTGACGCTTGCGGGAAGCGTCGTGCAGCACGCGGCGGAATGCCTCAGCGGGATCGTCATTCACCAACTGGCGCAGCCCGGCGCTCCAGTCGTCTGGGGAGGCGCGCCTTCTATCTTCGATATGCGCAGCGGCATCACGCCGATGGGCTCGATGGAAACTTGCATGTTGAACGTCGCGTCTGCGCAACTCGCAAAATCACTGGGTTTGCCGACGCACGGCTACCTGATCGGCAGCGACGCAAAAACGGTCGATGCGCAGGCCGGCCAAGAAAGCGGGGTCGCCGCCGTGATGGGCGCTCTAGGCGGCATCAACATGATTTCCGGCGCGGGCATGCTGGATTCGCTGGCCTGTCATAGCGCGGAAAAACTGGTTCTCGACGCGGAATCGATTGCCATGGCGCAGCGCCTTCTGCGGGGTGTCCACACCTGCACAGAAACTTTGGCGCTCGACATGTTCGCAAAGGTTGGCACTCAGGGTGACTTCCTGAAGCTTCCGGAAACGCGAGAACTCTTCCGCCAGGAACAACATATTCCCGCAAAGGTCATTGATCGCGGCTCTCTCAATTGCTGGGAACAATCCGGCAAAAAAGATGCCTTCGCTCGCGCCAAGGAACGCGTCAACGAACTGATCGCCGCCTACCGGCGACCGAAAATGCGGCCTGAAGTCGAGCGAGGCCTCCGCAGCATCGTGGAGGAACTAGCGAAACGTGGGGGCATGGAACATTTGCCCGTAGTCTAAGCTCGCAAACGTGGGAATCATTTGACGATGACAAACATTCCACCAACCCCGGGACCCACGGAGATTCGCCGCGACTGGCGATTTGCCGTCACTGCGGACATGGTCCTGCAAAGACAAGGAGCGAACGCCAGTAAGGTGCGACTGCGGCAGCCGCGTCTGGTCTCTCTGGCAGAACGAGCGATCGCTGAGGGTCAAGCGTTGATCCGGCCTGCAGTTGCCTATCGCATCGTGAAAATTCAAGAAGTGAAACCAACGCTCGTAATTCTGGCCAATGGGACCGAATTGAGAGGTCACGGCGTGGCGCGCAAACTCGCTGAAGCACAGCTTGCGATTGCGGCCATCGCCACGGTTGGAGCGCACATTGAGCAACAGGTCCTGCGCGCCACAAAGGACGATGCGGCGTTCGCGCTGGCCCTGGATGGCTACGCAACGGCCGCCGTCGGTGCGTTGATCATCGCATTCAGACAATATTTTGCGGACCTTTTCGCCGAAGATCAATTGACGACCACGACTCCACTTTATCCCGGAACGAATGACTGGGAACTGGCTGCGGCTCAGACCGAACTGTTTTCCCTGGTGGATGTGGCGCTCATCGGCGTGAGTCTCACTGCCTCGTTTCTGATGACGCCCTGCAAGTCCGTCTCGATGGTGATCGGAGCCGGGAGAAAGTTGCCGGCCGCCATCGCCGAGCCCTGCGATGAATGCGGTGCATCCTCAATATGCCGTCACAGACTAACGAATCCATGAAAACGCTATAGCCTTGGAAGTGTCGGGTTCACAGCCTTCGGGCGGAAGACGGGTTGCTGCGCCAGCACGCGAATGAACTCCGGTGTGGTGCCGCAACATCCGCCCAGAAACCTGGCGCCCGCTTCAACAAGTTCCCGCACCGAAGCCGCGAATTCCCCGGGCGTGGTTTTGTACTGCGCCACGCCGCCAATCATTTCTGGCAGACCTGCGTTGGGCTTGATCCAGATCGGCAGCTCCGTAGCGGCCGCCAGCCGCTTGCAAACAGGGATGAAGTCGCGAATACCAAGCCCGCAGTTTGCTCCAATCCCATGAACCCCGTCACTCGTCAACGCCGTCGCAGCTTGTTCCGGCGTAGTTCCCATGATGGTCCGGTCGCGATTTTTCCCCGAGTCAAACACCAGCGAAACGATCACAGGCAGCCCCGTCTGCAGCGCGGCGGCGGCCGCAATTCGGGCTTCGGCAAGGTCGGTCATCGTCTCAATCAACAGCGCCTCGGGACTTTCCGACGCCAGCGCGCGCGCCTGCTGCGAAAACGCATCGCTCAATTGCTTTCCGTTCACTTCCTTGGTCAGCAGCATCTTTCCACTCGGCCCGATGGAAGCAAACACCATGGCCAAATCACCCGCGGCCTGCCGCGAAATCCTCACCGCCGCGCGATTGATGGCTTCCACTTGCCCTTGCAGACCGTACGGCGCCAGGCTGATGCAGTTCGCGCGAAACGTGTTCGTCAGAATTACGCGGCTCCCCGCTCGTACATAGCTCTCCGCGACTTGCCGCACCAATGCCGGCTTTGTCAAGTTCCATTCATCGATGCAAGCGCCCGGCTTCGCACCCAGATTCTGAAACTCAGTTCCCCAAGCCCCGTCCGTAAGCGTCGTCGTTCCCCGCAAACAATCCGCAAACCGCATTCCTAGTCCTCCGCGCCACTCCCGAACTCAGAGTATATCGAGAGGTTCCCGAGTCGCGCGATTATCCTGTAGCTCATCCCCTTCAGCGGTGAGCTGTCCCATTTGGGTATCTACCCGCTTCCAATGCACCAAACTCTCCCAAAATTGATGTAACGTCAGGGCTTCCCAGGAAGTAATGGTAAATAGAGAGCGGCGCATGGACCTGCTGCAACGATTCGCGGCGGGCGATCTCGAGGCCTTCGAATCGCTCTTCCGTCAATACCAGGGCGAGGTCTATCGCTGGATCATGCGCATTGTCCGCAATTCCGCAACGGCGGAGGATTTAACCGTGGAAAGTTTCTGGCGCATGTACCGGGCCCGCGCCCAGTTCGACCCCACCAAGGGGAACTGTGGCCCCTGGCTTCGACGCATCGCCACCAACATCGCCCTCGATCACCTCCGCCGTTCGCGACGCGAAGTCCCTTTGCCCGACGATCTGCCCGCCACCGCAACTCAGCCGCCCGCCGAGCAACTTGAGCTGCGCCGCGAAATTCTTGGTGCCATCGACAAGCTTTCGCCTCCGCTTCGTGCCGTCATCTTGCTCGCTCTGGTGGAGGAAGAATCCTACGAAAATATCGCCAGGGCCCTCGGGATCTCCGAAAACGCCGTCAGGGTTCGTGTGTTTCGCGGTGTGCGCGTCTTACGAAAATCGCTGTCGCAGACAGGAGTCCACGCATGAATCAGCCAGAACTTGCCGACCTCAAAAAGCTCTTGAAGGATTCTCTGCACCCCGTTGGTGGCCTCGAACTTCAGCGCGACCTCTGGCCCGCCATGCTTCGTCGCCTCGATCAGCCCTCCTTCCATGTGCCCTGGTGGGATTGGACTTTGCTCGCCGCCGCTACTGCCCTGCTTTTGTTTTTCCCGGGAATAATTCCCGCGTTGCTGTACCACCTGTAAGAAAGGAGTCGCCATGAACAAGCATCCGTATTTGCGCGCCTACCTCGCCGGAATCGCCGTTCCAACCGTGTTTCTCCTTGTGCCCATCACCGTCTACACCATCGGTCGTTATGTTTATCATGATCCCACTCCCATCGAGCGCGTCATCGTCTTCCCGATGGCTGTGGTTCCCAATGCCTGGGGCTTGTGGAATGTGCTCTATCGCGCGTTCCTCGCTCCTCGTCACGCTCCTCTTGGGCTGTTTGGTAGCGCGCTTCCGTTGCTGCTCGTCCCTTGCGGCTATTTGATTGCCCGTTTGCTCAGGTTCGCCATCCCTCACGAAGTTTTTCACGTCGCTCCTTTCGCGATTCCCGTCGCTCTGATCATCTATTATTTCCTCTGGAAGCATATCGTCGGCTTCCTCAACGCCGAACTCGGCGTCGCCTGAGACCAAACTGTATGCGCACCAGCCGCACAGGCCAGTGCATCTCTAGTCGGTAGAGGTAGCACACCTGCCCTACAGCCTTCGGAAAGGCGGTACTAAACCACGCGGAACTCCAAATGGAGCTCGCTTCTCAAGGCAAACTTACAACACCCAGAATGGAAACTCGAATGGACGCACGCTGAGTAGAAGCTGGCTCGCAAAGCCTTCGATCAAGCCTATCAGAAGCCGTGTGGGGCCATTTGCGCCCAGGTCCGCAAGATGGCCGCCCGAGCGTCGTCCCCCAAAGATCCTTGGAAGATCATGCGCTGGAAAAACATTTGGTCGTGTCCAGGAGTCCCGTGGCGGCGGGCTCGCGTCGAACAAAAACCAGTGTTGGCTAATCAGCACGTAGGATCGCCACGATGTCGAGCCTGGCAATCCGCCGAGTGGCGGCCCAGATGCTCGTCGACGCTATCAGCGCGAGAAACAAAACCAAACCGGCAGACGCTGCCAGATCGACGGGCTTCGCTCCATCGATCAGAGCTTCGAGAAAACGCCCCGTGACTCGCGCCCCGGCGATTCCCGGGATCGCTCCCGCCATGACTACCAACAAGCCTTGCCGCAATAGCATGCCCCGAAGTCGCACTGGCGTCGTGCCGAGGGCCATCCGAACACCCATTTCATGGGTCCTTTGCACGACCGCATACGAAACAATCCCGTAAATCCCAATCACTGCCAGCAACAGTGCGAATCCCGCGAAAATCCAGACCGCGGTCCGGTAGAACTTCGGTCCGGCGAAAACCTCGTCCAACCGCTGCTCCATCGTTTTAACACCAAACACAGGAACTTGCGGGTCCACCGACTGGACCGTGTCGCGGATCGCAGCCAGATGATCTTCCGCCCGGCCATCCACGCGGGCCACAAACGTCGAGAAGAAGCTTCCTGGAGTCTCCGACGGAATGAAGACCTGATTCCCGTTCGCGATTGTCGGATCAGTCTCGTACTCCATTCCCCTCACCACGCCAATAATTCTCCACGGGCCGTCTCCGTCAATCGTGAGCAGATGAGCCACGGCGTCCCCCGGCGCTCCAAATCCCGCCGCGAATCGCTCGTTCACGACGGCAACTTTGGCGCCCGAGCGCACTTCCGCGTCCGTGAATTCCCGGCCATAGCGAATCCGCCCGCCCATCGTCTGGAAATATCCCGACAAAACCGGGACCATCGTGGAATTGCGTTTAGCCGGACGTCCGTCTAATCCAAACGGTCCTCCGACAAAGCCCGAGGCGTACAGCGGAAGGAATTCCGTGGCGCTTGCTGAGCGAACTCCGGGGAGGCTGCGGATCCGGTCAAGGACGTCCTCAAAATAAGGGAGCTGCCGCTTATCGAGCTGATGCGTCGTGCCGTCCAGGGAAACGCTTACGGTCACGACTCCTTTCACGTCATAGCCGCGGTCGATTCTCATCAAGTGCACGATCGCTCGTCCCACCGACACCGATCCCGCAAGAAGAATCATTGTGAGCAATACCTGTGCGCCTACCAGGCTTTCGCGAGCCAACCGCGCTCCGCGTGTCCTGCTGCGGCCCGGCGCGGTGAAAGTGTGAATGCGGCCTGCGTACACCGACGGTAAGACGCCAAACAACACGGCGGTAATTATCGCCGCCATCAGCGTAAAAGCCAGGACTCTCCCATCCAGAATCGAATAAGACTGCGCGCCCAGTGGTGGCGGCGCAACTTTCGCCGCCAGCAACGTCGTCCAATACGCCACCAACAATCCGGCCAGCGTGGCCACGAACGACAGCAGCAGGCACTCCGTGAGCAATTGCCTCGCTAGCCGGGCGCGACTTGCTCCCAGCGCGGAGCGTATCGACAGTTCCTCGGCGCGATCAGCGGTGCGCGCCATTAAGAGATTCGCAACATTCGTGCACGCAATCAGCAACACCAGCAACACGGCCCCCATGAACAGTAGCCAGGCGTTCCTCACCGGGCCGGCAAGTCCGTCCTGAAGCGACATCATCGTTGGCCGCAGATTGAAATCGTCGCTTGTTTCCTGCTTCGGCGACAGCCGCTCGGCCTCCACGACAAACGCGGCACGCGCCTGCGGCCAGGTAATTCCCGGCTGCAACCGCGCCACGGTTCCCCAGCCATTATTTCCACCGCTGAACGCTGCCGGCTTCCAAAGAACGGCTTTGCCCGGATAATCGAATCCCCGCGGCGCGACGCCAATCACCGTAAGGGGGATTCCGTCGATTCGAATCGTCGCGCCCAGCGCTTTCGGGTCGCCTCCG
Source organism: Candidatus Acidiferrales bacterium (assembly GCA_963804635.1). Taxonomy (GTDB): domain Bacteria; phylum Acidobacteriota; class Terriglobia; order Acidiferrales; family UBA7541; genus Acidiferrum. Next base: position 92,033 of record CAWDRK010000028.1, on the reverse strand, counting down.
AAAAGCTGTTGCCAAAGTCCGTAACCGATCACCGCCACCGCATTGCGCCCGGGCAATCCCCAGCCAGTTCCGTCCACTTCGTCCTCAGGAGCGAATCCACGTCCCAATACTAGCTGCATGCCCAGTACCGAGAAAAAATTCCAGGATGTCTGCGCGACGTGCGCCCGGCTCACCACCCGAACTCCGCCCAGGTTCACATCGTTTTCCTCGAATAGTGCTGCATCCGCCAGATACGCGCTCTGTCGTCTCCAATCGTGGAACTGCTTCACGCTAGCGTGTGGCGGAATGAATTGATGCAGCAGAGCCAGGCGGTCTGGTTCATGAAATGGCAGTGAGCGCAGCAGCAATGCGTCGAATACGCTAAAAACCCCTGTGTTTGCGCCAATGCCGATGGCCAGAGCGGTAGTTGCTAACCCTAGCGTGCCACGGACGGCGGGCCCAAAGCCGCAGTGTGTACCGGAAATCCTGAAACACCTCACGCGCCAGCTGCAAAATGCGCCGGTAACATTTCAAGGCCAAAGGCAAGTCGCTCATCCCTGGGTCCTCCAAGTTCACGCGTTGTAAATCAGACCTTCAATCCCGGTCGCGTTCTCCCCGTCCTTCTTTCGTTGTCGACGGCGGAAACACGGTGAACTTCGGCGTGGGCATCGGTTTCTCACCCATCCGGTCTTCCCACAAAAACTCGTTCAGTACCGCGCTGTCTGCTGCGTCCGCGTGGCTGAAGTCCAGGTTCTTCCCTTCCTTCCATTCCTTCGTGTTGACCTCATAGAGCAAGCCGTTGTCGCGATTTCGGTAGTCCGCGTCGAATGCTGACTGCGTGCCTGGTCCGCTGAACAGCGGCGCCATCACGGCCGCGCGCGAATCATTCGCGTTCATCGGCGGCGCGTCCAGCAACGCCTCGATCGTGCGCACCATGTTCACCGTGGTATAAAAATTGTGCTCCACAAACGGCGTTGCCTTCCCTGCTTCCGCATTCACCACCGGGGAATATTTACTGATCACCAGCGCCGTGCTGCGATGCGAGTCCACGTGATCAGGCCCGTCCTGCGCGTCGTCCTCTAATATCAGGATCGCTGTATCGTCCCAATACGCGCTGTGCGAGACCGCCTCCGCCACTCGACCCACCGCCAGATCATTGTCTGCCACGGAAGCCGCAGGCCGCGGTTCGCCTTTTCTTCCGCCCGCGGTGTGATCGTTGGGCAACCGCAACAAAATGAACTGCGGCATTGTGTCCTTCCCTCCTTTGCGCGAATCCACAAATCCATGAAACTCATTCAGGAATTCGTCCACCCGTAATTGGTCGGGATAGGAAACTTCAAAATCCGGAAACAACGGATCGAAATGCCCGCGCAGTTCCATTTCGCCCGCGATATTCTTCGCCGGCACCGGAATGTTCCAGGGATACGGGCTCGCGCTGCCGTGCGGGTCCCCTACGTTTTTCTCCAAAGGCTCGCCCTTCTTGATCACTTGCCGCGGACACGCTACGCCTGCCACTTTCGGCGGGCCCGCCACCGGAGTCTTCGCGTCTCCCGGTTCACTGCACCACCGCGTGACAATATATTCCCCATAATGCCGGTACGAAATTCCGTGTTCCGCAAAGTTCTTCCACAGATAACCGCCGGTCGGCTCCTCGGCGTCCGGCAAACCATCTTCCACCGCGATGCCTCCCAGCAGCTGCCCTTCCGAATCGTAGGTATGTTGGCGCGAGCGATAGCCGATAGGCCAGGTTTTCTCCACGTAGTCGGAGATTGAAGCCGCTGTCGACCACACGTGCCCGTCACCGGAAACGTCGCCGCTATCGTAGAAGTTGTCCAGAACCCCGAATTGTCGCGCCAGTTTGTGCTGGTTGGGAGTGATCTCTTCGCCATACATGGTGATCGACGGATCGCCATTCCCCCAAGCAATGTCCCCGAAAACCTGGTCGTACGTGCGATTTTCCTTGATGATGTAAATCACGTGGTGAATTTTGTTCTCGCCGTCCGCAAACGAAATCCTGTCGGCATTTCCCTGCGCGGCATTGCTGCTGATCACTTGTTGCGTCCAAGCCGCCAGATTGGTCTTCAACCCCGCCAGTGCAATCCGCGCCAGCGACCCGTGCGCCATCGCCGGGTTGTAAGGATATTCCGGAAGCCCGTCCGTCCCGGTCTTCAGTGGTTTCGCGTTTGGCCCGGATCCACGTCCCTTGGCGCTTCCGATCAGCAGATCGTTTTTCGTACTCTCCACCACGGTGGGATACCACTCCGTGGGAATAAATCCCGCAGCGCGCAATTGCGCCCCTGTAGCCGGATGGCTCAGGTCGAACACGCCGACGGAATCCGAAATCGCATTGGCCGAAAACAACGTCTTTTCGTCGGCACTCAGCGCCAGGTACTCCGGGTCGCTGCCGCCATATTTCTGCCCGGGCAGCTTCGTGGAAAGCGTGTACAGCACTTTGCCGCCGTTCGTATCCAGCACATCGATCTCGTCGCGATTGGTCAGTGCTACAAACAAGCGCGAATCGTCGCGGCTCAGCAGCATCGCGGTGGGATGAGAGCCTCCCTGCAACGGCGCGGCAGGCTTGCGCAGCGGAATTATTCGCCGCACTTTGCCGCGCACCAGATCGAGTTCGGCCACCGCCGACGCATTCCACAGCGAGACCCACCCTCGTTTCCCATCGCTGCTCATCGCCGTCGTATACGGTAGCGACCCAGGAATCCGCTTGAACGTGGAAAGATCGAATCTCTGCACGACGCGTCCATCAGCGCAGTTCAGCAAAATGGCCTCGTCAGAGTTGTGGCTGGTCACCAGGATGCGTTCTTCCCCGCCGCTCATGCCCACGCTCAGTCCGGCTGGATACGTGACATCCTTAAACTCGTCACGTCGCTCTTTTCCATCCCGCACTTCCGCACGCGGCGGCAACGCAATAAATCGTTCCGGCGTAACATTGCCGTCATTAAACACATACACCGCGATTCCGTTTCCCGTGCTCCCTTTCTCCTTGCCCAGCGGATCCGTTAGCGACGCGAACGAGGCGTACAGATGCTTTCCATCCCCGCTGAACGCCAGCCCGTGAAAATATGTTTGCTTCGCGTCGCCGCCCAAACGATCGTCTGGAAAATCTCTCAGCTCATTGGTCGGCAGATTCAGCACGGAGAGCGATTGCTTTTGTCCGGATGTATATGCCCCGTAGCCGCTATGCAGAAGTACTGCGTACCGCCCGTCCGGTGAAAGCGCCGTAGCCGTTGGAAAATTATTCGTCCGCTGAGGATTTCCCGGCACTTCCCCCAACAGTTTCGCATTAGGCATCTGCGTCCGTGCTGCGCCAGGCGTTGCATCCTGCGCGAAGAGTGGAAATGGCGAGGCAAAAAGAATCAGTGAGGATAAAACTCTGAATACTCGATTGTGGCGGCGCATCGCCGCATTATAGGGGATTTCTCGTTTCGTGAATTTGAAAGTTCTTTCATCCGCCGACGTTCGCTCACGACCCCGAATACCGCTGTTCCTTCCACGGATCGCCATACGCGTGGTATCCGTTGCGCTCCCAAAATCCCAGTTCGTCGTGATTCAGCAACGTGAACCCGCGCACCCATTTCACGCTTTTCCATGCATACAGTTGTGGCACAACCAGTCGCAGCGGCCCGCCATGCTTCGCGGGCAGCGCTTCGCCGTCGTGCTCAAACGCAAACAGCACGTCCGGCCGCTCCAGATCCTTCAATGGCACGTTTGCCGTATAGCCCTCTTCGGCCAGCACCAACACATATTCCGCGCCCGGATTCACCTGCACTCGCTTCAACACTTCCGTGACCAGCACGCCCTTCCATCGATTGTCCAGGCGGCTCCATCGCGTTACGCAATGAAAGTCCGAAGTCACTTCCACCTGCGGCAGGGCGCGAAATTCTTGCCACGTGAAGCGCAGCGGCTCTTCCACCAGCCCATCGATCTTGAAATCCCAGCTCGCCGCATCAAATCGCGGCACATTCCCCGCATGCAGCACCGGCCACTTGATAGTCAGCGATTGGCCCGGCGGCAGCCTCCCTTCCGATCGCGCGTTCTTCTCTTTTTCGCGCCTTCCCCCATCGTCGCCAAACACTGGCATCGCCGAATCTCCTCCCGATTAAACAGCTTGCCGAAAAATTCTTTTCCTGTCATTCCGAACGGAGTCTGCGGAGTGAGGAATCTGTCTCTTGGGTTCTTGCTAAAATTCGCGGCGTATCGGTTTCCACAGATTCATCGAATGTCCACTTCCAGTCCGCCTACCCATTTGGCCACAAGGTTGTACACCAGTGCCGAAATCCCCAACACGATCCCGCCGAACACTCCATACGCGATCGGCATAACAATGATTGCGCCGACCCCACCGGCAACTCCGAACACTGAAGACAATCCCGGTGGCGCGGTCGGTCCCAAGCGCGCCGCAATTCCACCCATGGTCAGCGAAAGCAGCGCCACCAACACGCCAAGAACAAGTCCCAGCAGCCCGTAAAGGACCATTCCGACTTTAAATGCCGAACCCGGTGAAATCCTGGCAATAATTGCCATGACGCACCTCCTTGGCCGCACATGGTACCAGATGCCCTGCCTCCTTCCGCAGCGAACAATTCTCGGAAGCCACGTGTTATCCTCTTCCCATGCCCGCTCAAACTCTCGACGGTCTGAAAATCCGAGACGAAATTTTTGCCGAGCTCAAACAGGACATTGCGCGCCTCCACTCCCAAGGCCTTCGTCCCGGTCTCGCCGCCGTTCTCGTCGGCGAGAATCCCGCGTCGCACATCTACGTCAAAAGCAAAATCGCTGCTTGTGAGCAACTCGGCATGGCCCATTGGCTTCACGCCCCTCCCGCCAATGCTTCCACCGACTACATGCTTCAACTCGTCGCCGACCTCAACAATGACGACAACGTCGACGGCATCCTCATCCAACTTCCTCTACCATCGCAGATCGATTCCAAACGTGTCCTGGAAGCCGTTTCTCCTGACAAAGATGTCGACGGCTTCCATCCCATGAATCTCGGCAAGCTGGTCACCAATCGCCCCGGACTCGTCGCCTGCACTCCCGCCGGTTGCATGGAGATTCTGCACCGCTACCAAATTCCTATCGAAGGCACCAACGCCGTCGTGCTCGGCCGCAGCGACATCGTCGGCAAGCCCATGGCCCTTCTGCTGATGCATGCCAACGCTACCGTCACCATTTGCCATTCCAAAACCCGCGACCTTCCTGAGATTGTTCGCCGCGCCAATATTCTGGTTGCCGCCATGGGCAAGGCGGGATTCGTACAGCCCGACTGGATCGGTTCCGGCACTGCCGTGATCGATGTCGGCACCAACAAGGTTACTGACCCCGCCGAAGCCGCACGCCTGCTGAAGAATTTTCTACCGCGCCTGGAAAAGTTCCGTCAGAAAGGCAGTGTTCTGATCGGCGACGTTCACCCCGACGCCATCCACACCGCAGGCTTTCTCACTCCGGTCCCCGGCGGCGTCGGCCCCATGACCATCACCATGCTCATGAGCAACACGGTGAAAGCCGCTCGCCTCCGCCGCGCCAAATCTCTGGCAGGGATCGCCTCTGCGTCCTGAATCCGAGAGGAACTGAAGTGGGCTCCTGTCAGACTGACCTGTCATTCCGAGCGCAGCGAGGAATCTGCTTTTCCCCGGCGCCGGGTGCCCTCCACGCTGCCTTTTCGTGTGGTTCCTTCGCATTGTTAGGGGGTCGGAGCTTCAGCTCCGACATCATGAGGTGGCAAAAATCCGGGCTTCAGTCCCTGAGGAATCCGCTCAATATCCAGGCTAGTCCGGAGCCTTTCTCTCCCCATGCTTAAACTCGGCCTAACCGGCGGCATCGCCAGCGGCAAAAGCGCCGTTGCCGCCATGCTTCGTGAACTTGGCTTCCCTGTCCTCGACGCTGACTCCATCTCTCACCGTCTGATGGAGCCCGGGCAGCCCGCCCACGAAGAAATTCTTCGCGAATTCGGCCCCAACGTCGCCATGAGCTCCGGCCGCATCGACCGCGGCAAACTCGCCGCCGTTGTCTTCGCCGATCCCGACAAACTCGTTCGCCTCAACGCCATTCTCCATCCTCGCGTCGAGCAAGCCATGCTCCTTCAGTTCGACGCGTGGCAACGCTCCGGCTTTCGCGACGCCGCCTTCGTCGAAGCCGCTCTCCTCGTCGAAGCCGGTTTCACCAAATACCTCGATGGACTCGTGGTCACCTTCTGCACCCCTGCGCAGCAACTCGAACGCCTCCTTGCCCGCGGCATGAGCGAAGTCGAAGCTCGTCGCCGCATTGCCGCCCAGCTTCCCATCAACGAAAAACTCCGCCATGCCACCTACACCATCGACTGCTCCGGCTCCCATGACGACACTCGCACTCAGGTCGAATCCCTGGCCGCAAGGCTGCGCAAGAAAACCTCCTCGTAGGCAGCGTTTTCTTGGAGTGCGGCGGCTCGCCGCCGCTTTTACAACTCGAGCGCTGAAGCAATTCAAATGATGGATGGACACACGACGCCCACCCACGCTCCCATATGCGCATGGGTTATCGCTCTCATAATTTCTAAGCCCGACTTCCGATAACATATTCAGCTGATATACTCCCCGCGTCCAATATCTCTATACTTCCGGCCACCCCTAGGAGAACTCCCATGCCACCATCCACTCGCCCCTACATGGGCGCTACACCTTATCCCGGCGGCGTAACGTTTCGCGTTTGGGCTCCCTTTGCCTCGGACGTTCAAGTCCAGGGCGATTTCAACAACTGGAAGCCTGGCTCGCATCTCTTCTCCGAAGGAAACGGCTATTGGAGCGTTGATCAACCCGGCGTCTCCGTCGGCCAGCTGTACAATTTCCTGATCAGCAACGCCGCCTCCGGAGCACTTCTCACTCATGTCGATCCGTACAGCCGTTCGTTTCGCACTCGCGGCGGACCCAGCCTCATCGCACCGTGTGACACGCAACTCGCCGACAATTCCTACACCACCCCCGCCTGGAATCAGACCGTCATCTATGAACTGCACATCGGCACCTTTGTCACCGACCCCAACCTGGCCCAGCCCGGTGGCACTTTCGCTTCCGCCGCCACCAAATTGGATTATCTGAAAGCTCTCGGCATCAACGCCATCGAAGTCATGGCGACCGGTGAATTCGAGACTGACACGTCATGGGGATACAATCCCGCCTACATCTTCGCCATCGAGGAACAATATGGCGGACCTGATGGCTTTCGCGCTTTCGTCCGGGAAGCCCACAAACGCGGCATCGCCGTCATCGTCGACGTGGTGTACAACCACCTCGGCTATCCGGCCGCCGACATGTGGCAGTTCGACGGTTGGAGCCAGAACAATTACGGCGGCATCTACTTCTATAACGATTGGCGCAGCACCACGCCGTGGGGCAATACCCGTTTCGACTACGGCCGTCCCGAAGTCCGCAACTATATTCTCGACAATGCCCGCCGCTGGCTGCAGCAACGATTTGCCGACGGACTGCGCTGGGATGCCACCGGCTGGATTCGCAATGTCTACGGCAACAACAACGATCCCGCCAACGACTTGCCCGATGGATGGTCCCTGATGCAGGCCATCAACGACGAAATCAAGAAGACTCAGCCGTGGAAAATCAGTATCGCGGAAGACATGCAGGGAAATGACTGGCTCAGCAAGGATACCGGCGCAGGTGGCGCCGGCTTCGACGCGCAGTGGGAAGCGCAATTCGTTCACTCCGTGCGCTCGGCGATCATCACAGCTGATGACAGCGCGCGAGATACCTATGCCGTTCGCGACGCCATGGCCCACAGCTACAACAATAACGCCTTCCAGCGCGTCGTTTACACCGAGTCCCACGACGAAGACGCCAACGGCCAGTCCCGCGTTCCTGAGGAGATCTGGCCGGGCAATGCCGGCAGTTATTTTTCAAAGAAGCGTTCCACGCTCGGCGCTGTTCTCGTATTCACCGCTCCCGGAATTCCCATGATCTTCCAAGGCCAGGAATTCCTCGAAAGCGGCTTCTTTAGCGACCAGAAGCCGCTCGACTGGACCAAGCAGCAAACCTTCAGCGGCATTCTCGCCATGTACCGCGACATGATTCGCCTGCGCCGCAACTGGTTCAACAACACCGCCGGTCTGCAGGGACAAAACCTGAACGTTTTCCACGTCAACGATGAAGCAAAAGTAATCGCCTGCCATCGCTGGGAGCAAGGCGGTCAGGGCGATGATGTCGTGGTCGTCGCCAATTTAGCCAACCGCTCCTACGATTCCTACTCGATTGGCTTCCCCCGCGAAGGCCTGTGGAAGGTTCGCTTCAACAGTGACTGGAATGGCTACAGCCCCGACTTTGGCAATCAACTTTCCTACGATACAACCGCCGGTCAGCCCGGCGCCGACAACATGCCCTGCTCCGGCAACGTCGGCATTGGCCCCTACACCGCCATTATCCTCTCGCAATGACCAGTAACGCTCCTGGGGAACGGCGCGTCGCAGGCTCAATGTAGTACGACGACTTATCACACTTCAGCACCAGCGGCGCGAAAGAAATTAGCAGCCGTAGGCGCAGCCGCGTCGAACTGGGTTCGCCCATCCGTGCCGTTGTGACCCAGGACACGGCACGCAATCGCACACAGGTTAGAATGCGCCCATGGCAAGTCCCCGATCGAGCGCGGAGGTGATGGCTAATGTCAGATAAACACCTGGTGGGGCGCCGACGGTTCATGCTGATCTCAGCCGGATTGGCCGCTGGAGGAATCGGGATTTCCTGCCGGAGCCGTGCTTCGCAGGACGAGATTCAGGAAGCTGCCGGGAAAGTGGGCCGCATACCACGTCGCAGACTCGACCGCTCGGGTCGCGAAGTGTCCGTGTTGGTTGGTGCCGCCACATGGTCGGGGCCAGCGGTCGAAGCTGGTATCCAGTGCGGGGTGAATTACTGGCATAAGTCGGACGAATGGAACAGATGGCACGCGGAAAGCGTGCCGCAGTCTATCCTGAAGAACCGCGACGGGCACTACTGCGAAGTGTGCTGTGATCGGGTTCGCGGCAATCACGAGACGGGTGAGATCGACGAGCAAGAGCACTACCGCTTTGTGAAAGATGCCTTAGCTCGCACAGGGCTGGGATATTTTGACGACCTGATGTTTCACTTCGGATACCACAATGTCGCCGAAATCCAAAACCGTGGCTTGGTGCGCGCCTACGATCGCTTGAAAAAAGAAGGATTGGTGCGTCACCTGTGCCTCTCGCAGCACAGCTACCAAGGCAACAGCAAGGTGAAGGGCGGCGAACCCAACTACGAGATCCTCACGGCGGTAATGAACGATGGCCTATTTGAGCACGCGCAGTTCCCCTTCACCTATGGAGATAATCAGGCAATAAACGCCTTTGTCAGTACGGCCAAGACGAAAACCTTCGGCACCGTCGCCATGAAGACAACGGGTGGCGCCGGGCGCATGACGAACGACCCCGAATTCATGAAAGGCTTTCCCGCCGGCACCACCCCGCACCAAGCCCTGGCACGATGGCTGACAACCCAGACGCCACCTGAGTTGCGCTGTGATCCAGATCAACAGCCTCGACCAGTTCGTGGATACGTGCGGCGGGGCAGGCAAGCCTTTTCGCGCCGCAGATTCACGGGCCATCGAACTGATGAGCCTGTTTGCGGATCGGGAGGTCTGCCGACTGTGCAACGATTGCATGACGCGATGCGAGAAGGGCCTGCCGATCGCCGAGATTCTGCGCTATGAGAGGTATGCGAGGGACTACCACGAATTGGAGCGGGCCCGCGCACTTTATGCACGGTTGGCTCTTGACGCCAGCGATTGCTCCTGCGGCGACGCCTGTCTGACCCATTGTTCGCAAGGCCTGAAAATTCCCGAGAAGCTCCGCCAGGCACATCGCATCCTCAGTTGAGCAGCTTACCCCGAGCCTAGCCGACCCCGAACGGTCAAATCACCTGCCTGGATGTTTGCGCCGAGGGATAGGGTCGGCCCAGGCACCCCCCGCGAATTACATCAGCATCCAAAACGTGCCAGCAACACAGAATCCACCCAGGCGTTCAAGGGCTAGTAATCCCTCCTTAGTACCATTGCTCTCCTGATTACCGGTGGTAGCATTGCGCCGTTGGACCTCCCGGCCCTGAGGACATACCTATGACAGATACGCAGCTCCTGCGCCGGAAGGAAATCCGTGTGCCTTTGAAGATGTTTGTCAATCTCAGTACGTCAGAAAATCCCTCGTTCGAAATCGCTCCCACCGTCGACATTAGCTGCCACGGTGCCCGCGTTGTCACCGCGAGGAATTGGCAGCTCAACGAACAACTGTCCATCCGATCGATTCGCGGAAGCTTCAAATGTCTTGGCCGCGTGGCGCACTGTCAACCGGATACCAGCAACCGCTTTGTGATTGGAATCGAAATCTATTCTTCTGGTGACTGGACAGCCGCGACACGATGAAGTCCCGAGATGGCTTTGCGGTGCCCCATCCTTGCGCCTTTGCTACATGCCAAGGTGGATTTTGGGTTCTCTTCTCTAAACAGAAAGCAGTTTTACTCTCAAACATATTCGAACACTGTAACGATTAAATACGGTCCGACGGTGGATACATCACTTGCTTTGCGGAGATGTGATCATTTGGGGCTGGTTCCTTCTGCGCCGCGCCGCTCTGCACTCCCTTCCTGCCGGCAAATCTCCGCTAACTCCTTCCGATTCACATACATCCGCATACTCGCACCCTTAGCCTTCCTTTGAGTGAGTAACGTTAATGTTTTTCTTAATTGTTGGCACGCCGGCATTTTCCACTTCGTGCTTCTTCCTGGTCTGCGGTTGCTGGGCACTGCTTCTGCACGGGTCATAAGTCCCCAATCGCAAATCACGTTCCTGCCGGCGTGCCGACATCCCTCGTTTGCTCCTCTTCTTCTTTCCGCGTACAGTTGGAATTACCGTTTCCCGTACATTTTTCGGAGCACGCATGAACCCGATTTACATTGCCGCCGCCATTTTTGCCCTGATTCTCATCGGCCTGGTTGTTTGGGTCCTGGTCCAGAACACTCAGGACCAAAAGAAGAACGAAGCCCTCGAATCGCAGATGAATGAGTTGCGCCGCGATCTGCTCGGCCTCTCCACTGCGCAAACACAAAGTTCCACCAAAATGGAAACTATCGCGGGAACGGTCGCAGCCCGCCTGGAAGCCATGACCTCCGCTCTCAAGGATGGCGTGAAGGATTCCGCCGAAGTCACCTCGAAAATCACCTCCGAAGCGCAATCCGCGATGTCCACCGAACTGAAAAATACCCGCGAGCAGATCGGCCAGATTCAGAAGCAGCTTGGCGAAGTTCAACAGGCCGGCGAGCAGATGCACAAGGCCGCGCAATCGCTCGAAAATATTCTCGGCGGCAGCAAATCTCGCGGCAATTTCGGCGAGACCACGCTCGAGCGCATGCTCGAGGATTCCCTTCCCTCCTCGCAATACTCTCAGCAATACCGCTTTCGTAGCGGAGAAGCCGCTGACGCTGTCATTCATCTCCGCGACAAGAAGATCATGGCTATCGATTCCAAGTTTCCGCTCGACGCCTATCTCCGTCTCACCCAGGAAGGGGAAGAAGCCCGCAGGTCCTTCGTCACTGCGGTGAAAGGCCACGCCGATTCCATCGCCAGAAAATATATCGTTCCCGACGAAAACACTCTCGATGTCGCATTGATGTTTGTTCCCAGCGAGTCTGTCTATTACGAGCTGCTCAAGAGCACGGATGGCAAGGGCATGGCGCTTGACGCTTACTGCCGCAGCCGCAATATCCTCGCCGTTTCGCCCAATACGCTTTACGCTCATCTCTCCGTCATCGCCATGGGCCTGCGCGGCATGCAGATCGAGGAAAATGCCAAGCGCCTCTCCGATAATCTTTCCGGCATGCGCAGGCAACTTGACACCTTCAGCCAGTATTTCGAGAAAGTCGGCACGCATCTCAAAAATGCGCAACAGTGTTACAGCGAGGCCGATAAGCGCTTTGACAAAGCCTCAAATACTCTGGACAACATCCTCAGCAGCAGCGAGTCCGTGCAGCCTGTAATCGACGAAGCGCAGGGCACATTGCCGCTCCCGCCTCCCACAGTCGCGAAAAAATCCGCTTGATGTGGATTGAATTTCAGGTTCGCGGCGCGCCCAGCGGGGCCAGCAAGCGGATGGAAATTACAAAACTTCCGCGCTTCTTTCCCACCAGTTCAAACTTTGCCAGATTTTCCGCGCCGCCCGTCGACGTCGCTCGCACTGTCGCTCCGCCCTGCAATTCCGCAACCTCTTCTGCTAGGTTGCGCGCTTCCAGATTGATTCTTGCGGTGCTCCCGCGAACCTGCACCGTCAGCATTCGGTGCTCTCCGGGAGCGAGCGGCGCGCTGTTCGCTTCCAGTTCCAGGTTCACAAATACCACCGTAAATGGCACAGACATCTTCTGTCCGCAGCTTACCTGCACCTGCTTCGGCCCCGGATCCATATCGATCGGCGGCAGCACGGCCAGATATGCCGGCGACGACGCCAGCACCAGTGCGGGAACCCCTGCGACGGTCACGCGATTCGCGTCCGCATCTCCGCAAAAGCCGTGGCCCGTCAGCTCGAACCGGTCGCTCAAAGATGCCACGCGCGGCGCTGCTCCCACTTCCAAGACATTCGCGGGCAACTCGCTCAGACTCAGAATCGTGCTGGACACGCGCCCGCTGCGCCCCTGGATCCCGCCGGAAATAGTTCCCACATTCAGCGGGGCCACAAACATCGCTCGCCCGGTCGCATTGGTAGTGAACTTGTCGCCGTTGGAAAACACTACGGTAACCCCCGGCGTCAATCGTCCGTTCATATCCAGCACCGCGAGTGTCGCACGCTCACCCGTGACAATTTTTCGTGGCAACAACAGAATTCGCGCTCCCGAAGCCGCCGGAGCTGGAGCGGCTTGCGGCGCTTGTGCCGCCTGCTGCGCCCAGGCGGCGATTCCGGCGGCAAGCAAAAAGCTCGCCAGCAATCCGGTTTTTCTAACAAACTCCACCAAAGTCTGCACATTCGGATTGTAGTGGACTTTTCGCCGTACTCCAAAGCGCTCTCGCCGCATGGCTATTTCTTGAAGTAATACGTCCAGCTCAAACTGAGGTACGACTTCAGCGGCACTCCGACGACACACTCCGATGGGCACGGCTCTGGTTGATTTGGAATGGTCTCCGTGGTCTGGCCTGTGTAGCCGCTGGCGATCAGGAAGTTCGCGCCCAAGGACATGCGCCGGTTCAGAAACGGCCGGAGGATCGCGCCTCGCACTTCGTACACCGGCACGCCGACGAATCCATCACCCACAGGTTCCGTCCTGACAAACTCAAACTCACCGCGAGCTTGTAGCTTCCACGGCAGACGATTGACGGAAGCGACCGCATCCCAGATCAAGCGCGGCGCTTCTGGAACGGGTGCGCCGGTAATGGTGTCGCGAGCGTCCGCCTGGGCGTAGGAAACATAAAACGCTCCACGCGAGAAATTCCGTTGCAGCGAAACCACGATGGAGCGATTCAACGATGGCCCAACGTCAACTTGCAGGCCGGTGTCGGGATCAATCTTCGCCAACTCCTGCGAATTAGAGGTTCGTCGCAGCGTCAGGTTGAATTGGTACTGCTTGACATCTTTTGAGAATCGCAGTTGAATCGCGCGCGAAGGAGCCAACAACGCTGGTTGCGCGCTACCAGTTCCGATTCGTGGATCGCTTGTGTGAAACGCTTCTCCGTAGCTGAATGCTACCGCTGGCAGAAAACCGTTTGCCTGAGGAAAGAGCGTGAGCGTGGTCTTGGGCAATGTGAGCGAAGCGAGCCGATCGAAAGAATTCTGAGGATTGATCAGATCCTGATTGTTCATCCAGACTTCCTCTTGCCGCATACCCACATCGTAATGAACATATTCGCCGATGCTTCCGTCCAGCGAAACAAACGGCTCAACGAATGAGAGCGTCAGGTTGTTGCTGGTTACGGGCTGAAATATGCCGTTCCCGTCCTCATGCGTCAAATCCAGATTGCGCGGCGCGTCGCGGCGCAGATCCACTCCCGCCAAAAAAGACATCCAGGGGCCAAGGTTTTGAATGTACAACGCTTCGCCGCCCACCACGGTTCGGGTTTCACTTTGCTGGATCAGGCCTGCGCCGAAATCGGAGCGCAATGTGAGGTTGTAGCCGCGAACGAAGGCTGCGAGGTTAAATTGCCTTTGCTGATCCAACTTCCAGCTATCGGAAGCGGCAGCCAGAAAGTTGCTGGTGCGGTCCATCTGGCGGTTATCAATCGTGTCTCCGGGAACGGGAACATGGATGGGAATCAGCCCGGGTATATCGGAAAAGCCATAGTAGGCGATTCCGTAGAGCGTCAATTCATGGTCACCAAACCTGAATTGCCGGTAGCCATTCAGCTTGTATTGCTGGCGGTGCTCCAAACGGTCAAGAAATCCGTTGCCGTAGGCGGCTTCAAGGGCGATCCACGCGTTGGTAGTCGGCTTCGTCGGGCTCCAGCCGGCCATGAAATCGACGTCGCGATAATCTCCCGTCAACTGCACGAAGTCATGGAAGCGTTGCCGGGGAAAGTAAGTCGCGGCCAAGTCCACCGAATGATTTCCTTCGCGCACGTTAAATGCGCCGCCGTCGACAGTGACTCCCTCAATGGCCGGCGGAATCAACACATTCGGATCGGCATACCCGTTTCCATGAGCATTTGCCGGCAAATTGTTGGGGTAGAGAAAATTGCCTACCTGGAAAAACTGCGCGATTGGTTCGCCGTGGTCCCCTGCGACCCCGGGCGCAAAATATTGTGGGGCCTTGATGCCTCCCGAGGCGGTCTCAATGGGCAACCCGGGAATGGAGATGGGAGCGCCCGGCCGGCCGGGATTCGCATCCAACACCTGGTCGTGAATGATGATGCTCTGGGCCGGGTCAGGTGTAAGCGAGGAAGGAGCGGACGCAACAACGGTAATGGACTGCACGGCGGAAGCAATCTGCTGGAATTGCAGATTGATGTCCTTGTGCTCCCCGGAAGCCATCGACATATCTAAATTCCGCGTCACAAAGCCCGAAGATTCCGCGATTATCTGGTATTCCCCTGGGTCGATGGCCTCAAGCTGAAAATTACCCTTGTCGTCAGTGCTTGTCTGGCGAATCGCGGTCCCGGCAGCATTCACCAGCTTGACGCCCGCTCCCGCCACGGCCGCGCCCCTGGGGTCGAGGACCTTTCCGGAGATTTCACCGGTCCCGCTGGCAGCCAAAACACGCAGGCAGAAAACGGCCGTTACGAACAGGAAAGTCCCCGATGCTATGAGCCGGCGCATGAGGGAGGGCTCGTGACCGCGGTGGGCACAAACAATTCCACGTTCGTTGAAAGGCACAAGCAAAATGAATCCCAAGATTTATAACACGGTTTTAGCAACGGACCCTTCCTCCCACTCTCTCCTTGGCCCTCCCCCGTACCCTCGGGTATCCTTCCACACTGACCCCTGGGACAGTGTGGCTAATCAGCGAGTAATCACTAGGGCGCAGAGGCTTTCCGGGCCTGCAAGGGTCTGATAGCGTGGATGAAACGGACGAGCCGGGGTGTGTACCGGGGGAGCCACGCGTGCTCATGGAAAGCTTGGAAGGAGTGCTCGTGCAGATCGTAAGCGGTGGCGTGACGGACATGGGGCGCGTGCGCAGCAACAATGAGGATTCTTTTCGAATCGTCAATCCCCTGCACCTGTTTGTCTTATCCGACGGGATGGGCGGAGAAGCCCACGGCGAAGTAGCCAGCTCGCTGGCGGTAGAAACGATCGTGACCTATTGCAGCCAAGCCAAAGAGGATTCCGGCGTCACACTGGTCGCCGAATCCCGAGACAACTGGTCTGAAAAGACCAAGCAGCTGCAGAACGCCGTCCGCGCCGCCAATCTAAGCATCTTTGAATCCGCACAGAAGCACGCCGAACAGCGGGGCATGGGCGCAACGGTAACCGCCGCATGGCTGAACGAAGGCAAGCTGAGCATCGCGCACGTCGGCGACTCTCGCGCTTACCTGCTTCGCAGCGGCAGCCTGCAGCAACTCACCAACGATCATTCGCTGGTCGCCGAGCAGGTGCGCCGCGGGATCATCAGCCGGCAGCAGGCGGAAGAGAGTGAGATGCAAAGCGTTCTTTTGCGCGCGTTGGGTGCTCACAACGACGTCGAAGTCGACGTCGACGAAACAGCCATCTATTCCGGCGATGTTCTTCTGTTGTGCTCCGACGGCCTTACCCGCATGGTCACGGAACCCGAAATCGCTGGCACTCTACAGGCGGAAACGAATCCTTCCGCCGCGGCTCAGAGATTGATCGATTTGGCTAACGAAAACGGCGGGCTCGACAATATTACGGCCCTCGTCGCTCGCTTCCAGGATGAACCTAAGGGTTGGCTCTCCTGGCTGCGTCGCGGCTCAACGAAAAAAGATTAGACCTCCGCAGGGGGATTAAAGTTATGGCGAAACTCAGCCTCATGTTCGAGAACAGAGTGGTGAAAGAAGTCCCCATCGGCAATCGCCCGGTCAGCATTGGCCGCTCGCCGGACAACGACATTCCCGTGGACAACCTCGCTGTGTCGACGTACCACGCGCGGGTGTATTACGAAGGCGGCCGTTTGGTAGTAGAAGACCTGGACAGCCTGAATGGCACATTCGTGAACGATCTGCGCATCGAGCGCGCCACGCTGCACGATGGCGACTCCATCTGGATCGGCAAGCACAGCATCAAGGTCGACACGTCGGCCGATGCCGCGATTCCCTGGGACACTGGACGCAAAGCCGCTGCTCCCAAAATCAACGAAACCATGGTGCTCGATACCAAGGTACGCCGCGACATGCTGCAACAAGCGGCGGCCATGGGCGAACGTTCGCAGTTTTCACCAGGGCGCATGAAAATGCCGACTCTGGTTGTTTTGTCCGGCCGCGTGAATCAAAAGGAATTCCTTCTCACCAACAAGCTCACGGTCATCGGTAAGTCTCCCATGGCCACGGTGCGTCTGCGCGGATGGTTCAAACCGAAGATGGCAGCACAGATCAACCAGCGCGACGACGGCTATTATCTGGGCACCGGCGACAGAGTTCCCGCCGTCAATGGCACGCCCATTTCCGGGACCGTTCGCCTCAACGATGGCGACTTGATCGAAATTTGCGGCGTTCGGCTTAACTTCATTATTCGCGAGTAGCTCGCATACCCGATGCCCACTTCGCCCGCCGGTGGTCCTCAGGAGAGAAACGCCTTCCGCGTGCGCGAACTCTTCATCGCCTGGTGGGAGCATCGCGCCTCGTTCTTCATCAGCGTGGGCATCACGCTTGCTGCGTTCCTCGTTTACTACTTCACGTTTCTTGGTGAACGGCCCACGCCGGTCTTCAATTTTCTGCAGCGCCTGGAACTGGACACTCTGGACATGCGCTTCACTTACCGACCTCCCAGCGCGACTCCGGCCGATCCGCGTATCGTGATCGTTGATATTGACCAGCATTCGCAGGAAGTTCTGGGGCGCTGGCCCTTCTCGCGCACGCACTTTGCAACATTGCTGGATATTTTGAAGCACGACGGCGCAAAAACGGTCGCCTTTGACATCACCTTTAGCAAACCGGACCAAACCGGCGATGCGGTCCGCGAACTGTGGAGCGACCTCGACGCGCGGAAGAAACATGGTGAAACGGTCGATGCGCGCCTCGAAGCACAAGTGAAGGAAATCGTTGCGAAGTTTGACGCTGACGACAAGTTCGCGGCCTCGATCAAGAATTTCGGCGCCGTGGTTCTGGGCAGCTACTTTCTTTACAGCGATGCAGACATGCGCGGCTTGGACGACGCCACGCTCGACAAGTATGCCGAGCAGCTTAGTTTCTTCTCGTTTCCGCAGATTCGCCCTCTCGATCCGCGTCCGGAGGTTGGCCAACGAGATCGCCTGAGCTTGATTCGCGCCTTTGGCAATGAGAGCACCAGCCTGATCCCGCTCGGCGCGGAAGCGAATATCCCGGTACTCGCCGACTCGCTTGGGGGTAACGCTTCATCCACGGGATTTTTCAACGCGCCGCCCGACGAAGATGGCGTCGTTCGTCGCGCCACGCTGGTACTTCCTTTCGGGCGCTCGAAAGACCTGAAGGACTGGGACCTGTATGGCTCGCTCGCGGTGATGGCCACCGCTTCCTACCTGCGGCTCGGCGCGAATGATTTGATTCTTCAGTATGGCGAGCCGGGCGTCGCGGCCATCCAGTTTGGTCGGAATCTGCGGATCGTCCCCAATAACGTCGGGATGAAAACGATTAATTATCGTGGGCCCGCGGGCACTTTTCCGCACTATTCCATGGCGGACGTGGTGCAAAACAAGATTGCGCCTGAGAAATTCAATGACAAGCTCGTCCTTGTCGGCGCCACCGCTACAGGCATCGGCGACCTGAAAACCACGCCGTATGGGGGCACCAATTATCCCGGTGTTGAAATTCACGCCAACGTGATCGATAACATCCTAAATGAGCGTTTCCTGCAGCGCGGCCAGCGTCAATTCGAAATCGATGTGCTGCTGATTGTTCTGTTCGGGGTCCCGCTGGGAATCGTTCTGGCACTCGTTTCCCCACGTTGGATGTGGTTCGGCCTCGCACTATTAATTCCCTTCGCGGCTCTCAACTACTACGCGTTCGAGCACGGCTGGTGGCTCAACTTCATCCTGCCGGCGGGCACGTTGACGGCAAATGTGATGCTCGTTTCTTTGTATCGCGCGTTGGTGGAAGAAAAGGAGAAGCGCAAGGTGCGTTCCGCGTTCGGGCAATATCTGAGTCCGGAGGTGATTCGGCGTCTGCTGGTGAACCCGTCACTCGTGGAACCGCGCAAAACAGAAATTACCGTGATGTTCAGCGATATCCGCGGGTTTACCACGATTTCGGAAAAGCTGGACGCGCAGGAACTGGCCCTTTTTCTGAACGACTACCTTTCCGACATGACGAAGATTGTGTTCGACAATCGCGGAACGCTCGACAAATACATCGGCGATGCGGTGATGGCTTTTTGGGGCGCTCCGTACGAAGACTCGCGCCATGCCATTGATGCGTGCAACGCTGCCCTCGTGATGATGAGCCGCGTGCGCGAATTACAGAAAAAGTGGCAAACGGAAGGCAAGCCCAAGCTGGATATCGGCATCGGGCTCAACTCCGGTGTCGCCAGCGTTGGAAACATGGGGTCGGCATTGCGCTACGGTTATACCGCGCTTGGCGACGCCGTGAACCTATCTTCGCGACTCGAAGGCCTTAACAAGGATTACGGCACACACGTCCTGGTCAACGAGTCGACCTGTGCCGCCGCTAAAGATGCTGGCTTTCTGTTCCGCGAACTCGACGTCATTCGCGTCAAGGGAAAACTCGAGCCCGTAACCATCTACGAATTAATTGGGAAGGTTCCTGACCTGGAGCAGGACGCCGCATTCGCCGAATATCCTGTGCTTTTGCGTGAATTCACCGCGGCGCGCGAGCTGTATGTGCAACGCAAGTGGAGCGAATCGCAAGACGCGTTTCAGTCTATCCTCGATCGCTGGCCCGCTGACGGCCCGTCCCGCATGTATTGGAAGCGCTGCCAGGATTACCTGTTCGACGCGCCGCCCGCTGCGTGGGATGGCGTTTTCACCATGACGCACAAGTAGCTCAGCCGCTTGGGTGTGCGCGGCCTACTTTTTCTCTTCTACGGCGATCAGATTGTCTTCAGGATTGCGGTCAATGAGTTTGTTATAGGGATCGATGCCGGCAAACGTCGGCTTTTCATCGACCACAAATACCACTGTCGAGTTGTCCGTCTTGAACCACTGCTTTTCCATGTGCAGAGGTTTCAGATGTTCTTTCGTGCCGCTGAACACGCCTACATCGATCAAGTCGTTTAACGCCATAGGCGTCTCGTTCCCCGATCCGTCTGCTTTTCGTTTTGCGGTGTTCACCGTGAGCGTGACCTTATACTTGTTGCCCGGCTCCGGCGTGGCCACCGCACTCACCGTTTTATTCTCGTACAGCACGATGGATTCGAACATGTCTGTGACCATGTATTGCAGTTCGGGCGGGGTGGCTTCACGGATGGCCGCCACGAAACCAAGGGTGTCGGGATACGGCCCTTTGGCATACTTGTTCTGTTCCAGGAACTTCTTCAGCGCTCCATTCAGTTTATCTTCGCCGATATAGTCGCCCAGCGCGTACATCACCAGCGCGCCCTTCTGATACCACACATAGGGTTCGCGCTGCACACGAGAGAGCGGCGGTTCGCGGCGCGTTTCCCCCGCACGCCCGCGCAAATAGCGGTCCAATTCGTATTTCAGATATTTTCTGATGTTCTCTTCGCCATACTTTCTTTCCATCACCTTCAGCGCGGAATATTCCGCCAGTGTTTCGGACATCATGTTCGATCCCTGAGTCATGCTTCCGATCAGTTGATGACCCCACCATTGGTGCGCCAGTTCGTGCGCGTTCACAAAGTACAGCAAGTCGAGATCGTCCTTTTTCTTCAGGCGCTCAATAAATCCGATACTCTCAGAAAAAGGGACGGTGTTCGGGAAAGATTGCGCGAATCCGCGGTAGCGCGGAAACTCCAGCACGCGGTATTGCGTGAATTGGAATGGCCCGAAACTCGTTTCGTAGTAATCCAGCCCCGCTTTCGCCGATTCCATCATTTTGTCCACATTGAATTCGTGGCCGGGGTGGTAATAAACCTCGAGATTGACGTCCTTCCATTTGTCGCGCTTCACGTTGAAACGCCCCGACAGGAACGAGAAGAAGTTATTGATGCGCGTGTCGCCCATGGTGTACGCAAAATAGCGGCGTCCGTTTTTGGTCCACTCGCGCATCAGATAGCCAGGCGCAATCGCGATCTGGTCAGGCGACGTGCTGACCGTGGTGCGGAAAGTGATCCACTCGGAATCGGGCGTGAACAGGTTCAGATTAGAGTAATACGGATCGCCCGGTGGCGCCATCTCTTCCAGATCGCCCAGTTTTTCTTCCTTGCGGCGAACGGGTTCGTCCAATTCGATTTGCGCCGAATATCCGATCATCGGAAAATAGTCGCGGTCGAAAAACGTTCCATTGTAAGCGAGTTCCGCGCGCTCGCCGCCATCTTTGAAACCTTTCGTGATGCGCGACGACCGGAAGTCCATTCGCATCGTTTCGCCGGGCTGCAGCGGTTGCTCCAGCTTGTAAATCTCGTAGTAATAGGTCTTGTCGCGCAACGTGTTGTGGAACGGTCTGTCAAATTTGATTTCGTCGATGGACTCCTGGATCTCCGTGAGGTGGATTTCCTCGATGGGCTTGTCGGTGCGATTGGCCAGCAAGTAGTAGCCAACCGCGTCGAATGACCGCCGCTCCGGATAGATGTTCACGTCCACATCGACCGCGGTGATTTTAGGCTGCGGGAGCCTTTCGAATTTCTTGTACCTGCGCTCATACTCGGCCTGTCGTCCGCGATTCTGTTTGGCCGTCCGGTAAACGTTCAAGACGTGCGCGTTGTAGAAAAACCATGCACCTGTTGCGATTGCCAGCGCCACAGACACCAGGGCAAACGCTGCGGCGCGAGGAAAGCGTTCGCGCATCAACTTCATTCGCACATTCCAAGATGTTTCTGTTCCCCTGCGCGCCAGGACCACCGCTAGAACCGCAAACAATCCGCCGACGGATAGCCAGTAGGTCATGATCCAGAACAGTGCTTTGACGAAATGACCGTAGCCATTCATGTCTGAATACGTGTAGGGCGTAATTTCTCCGTACAGCAGCAGCCGGTTTTCAATGCCGTAGCGATACAACACCGGCACCAGGATGATGAATCCGATGACAATCGCGTGTGCGACGAATTTGTTGCCGACGATGGTGTGCACAAACAGCGCCAGAAGGACCACCATTAGAATCTGAGGAAGAGCGATAAGGTAGAGTTCCTTGAAGTACTGCGCCACCTCGAAATGGAAATAGCCTGCGACCGCTTGCATCACGATCCCGACGATCAAAACGATTGCCAGCAGCAGAATCTCGACAAGGGCCAGCGCCGCGAATTTGCTCAGCCAGTCTGCCCAATCCTTCAGGGGAAGCGCGTCGTGGATCTGGTCGAATTTGACGTCCCGTTCTCGCCACACCAATTCCCCTGCGTACAAGATCACAATGATGTACATGAAAAGGCTGCCGCCGCCCTGCAAAACGTTCAACATCAGATACGTCACCGGCCACACTTTGACTCCGCTGACTTCTCCGGCGAACGCGCCATTGATGCCGCAGAAAATCACCATCAAGATGGCGATGCCCCAAAAGGGGATTTCGCGAAGGATGTTCTGCAGGCGAAGTCGCGTCATGGATACGAACTGTTGCCAGGTTGTCGCGCTGGAAAAGGTCTGCGCCACTTGGGGTAGTTGCGTTACGGCGCGCGGGCGTGCTTTTTTCTCCTGCTCTTCTGCTTCCGCTGCTTCCTTGGCTTTCTTGTTGGCGCGTTTTCCGGTCAGTGTTTCCGCGGACATCGGAAAAAGTACGTAGGTCAGCACCAGCGCGAGGATCCCGAAGCCGGTCCACAGCAGCCGGTTGTAAAGAAACGGCCCACTCCATTCCAGGAACTTGCTGTTGCGCTCCACCACGGTCCAATAGCGCATGATGCTGTTCATGAACACCATGCCCAACGGGTCGAACACCGAAGGCCAGAAGCGGTCCAGCTTATTTGTGGTCACTACCGATAGCGCGAGGATCAGGTATAGTGCGAGCACCGACACGCCCTGGAGGTACACGACTGTAATCCGTCGCGACAATGCCGCCACGCTGTAGAACAGCGCGCCAAGGAAAAAAATGTTGATCACCGAAATCTGGAAAAACGACTTCATGTAATCCAATAGATGGACCGGGGCCAGCCGGGTCTTGTCGGCCCAAGGCATGAACGTGCCGATGATTCCGCCCCATACCAGTCCGCTGAACACAAACAGCGTCACGACAAACGATGCCAGCCATTTGCCGCCGAGGTAATCGAACTTGGTAATGGGCTTGGTGAAGATCAGCAAGTAGGTATCGCGCTGAAAATCGCGCAGGATGGCAGGGCCGAAAATCGCGGCGATCAGGATGGAGCCAAATCCGGTCAACTGCCCAAAGTTCTCGAGCAGGGCGTAAGGTCCGTTGACCAACACCTTTCCCGGCCCGATTGGCCCGAAGTCTTCCACGGAAACCGAAAAGAACATCACCAGAAACGGGATCATGAAGAAAAGGTAGGTGGAGATGCTTCGAAAGCGCAGCCGCAGTTCGAACCAGAAGAATGTCCAGAACATAGGCCTCCTAGTTCCGTTCCGCTTTGGTCAGATTGAAGAAGTAGACGTCTTCAAGGTCCGCGCCGGCTGGCTCAAATCCATCGCCAGGCGAAGACCCCGAGTAAACCCGGACTTCGTGCAATCCGCCCAGAAGATGCGTCGAGATCACGTGGAATGATTTCTCCAGCGCCTCTCGCTCCGCATCGGTCGCCACTACTTTTTTCCATACGCAACCTTTCAGCGCATCCAGCGCCTGACGAGGTTCCCCTTCCTGCAAAAGCTGTCCCTGGCTGATGATCGCCATGCGCGAGCACAGTTCGCGCACGTCCTCGACGATATGGGTGGAGAGAATTACCACCACGTTTCGGCCGATGCCGCTCAGCAGATTCAGGAAGCGGTTGCGTTCGGCAGGATCCAGTCCCGCGGTCGGCTCATCCACGATGATCAACTTCGGATTGGCCAGCAGCGCCTGTGCAATTCCAAACCGCTGCTTCATTCCTCCGGAGTATCCGCCGAGTGCTTTCTTCCGGCTGTCCCAAAGATTGGTCTGTTGCAGCAAGCCCTCGACGATTTCCTTGCGTTGCTGGCGATCCGTAATTCCCTTCATCACCGCGAGGTGCTCGAGCAGATCAATGGCGGGCATCTTTGGATACACGCCGAATTCCTGCGGCAAATATCCGAGGATCTTGCGAGTTTCGTCTTTCTGCTCCACCAGATTCAGGCCGTCGAGTTGCGCGGTGCCCTCGTCCGGCTCCAGGAGGGTGGCCAGAATCTTCATCAACGTCGACTTACCGGCGCCATTGGGACCCAGCAGCCCAAACATTCCTTGAGGAATCTGCAGCGACACACCACGCAGCGCGCGCGCACCGCCCGGATAGGTTTTCGTCAGGTTGTTAATGGAAAGCACAGGTTGGCTCCTCGCACAGTCGAGATAGTTCCCTGTAAGACGAGGAATCAGATTCGAAAGTCTCAGGCAGGGTTGCCAGACTATAGCTTAACTTCAGAGCTCCTGACATGGTTGGTCGAAAACCTGTCCGCTTTTTGCTTCAAGACAGAGGGGTACGACCAGATACTGCATTTTAAGCCGGGTGCCCGGGAACATCGTGTTTGTTTTGTTGAGTGCCTCACAGAGTGATTCGAGGACGCGCGACCGATGTGGCGAACTGAGCGGGGCTAGCCTTATACGAAGTTGGTCGTCGGTAGGCTCGATGTCCGCTGTATCCTGCAGCGCCGTCTGAATGAAAGTACGCCCTTCATCTTCAACGCGGCTGTAGTGGGGGCGAATCAGCTCAACCAGATCGCTTTCCGTCTGGTACGCAACCATTTTCAAAACGTTGGTCAGATGTTTGCGTTCGGTAGAAAGTTTCACCATCTCATGGCCCTTTTGGGCATCCGCAACTGTCACGCGAGCAGGAAGAGAGTCGCGCCGAGTCTTGAGTTTTTTGATACGCTTTGTCGCTTCGTCAATATCCATGCGAATTTTCTCTTCGGCAATCTCAAAATCAGGGTCTGTGGATGTACTTCCATGGATGTAATCGATTGCCGTTGCACCATAGCTTTCCCGTAGTTTCCTGAGATGAACACGTGCAGCATAGACTTCTTTCTCGACGGCTTTTCGTGCCGGGTTGGGGATGGAACGGGTGGGATCATCGGGTTCGACCCGATAATCCGCGAGAGCATCGATCAGATACTCCTCCCGCAGGTATTTGAAGAAATTCTCCTGACGCCAGCGCTCGAACATGCGATGAGCAACAACAATGGCGCGTAGCTTCCAGCGACTTGTCACAATCGGCGTCTGATGGCCGGTCTCTGTCAGGCGGGTCACCTGACGGAGTCGCAGCTTTCCTTTGAGAAAGCGAACGGGCTGGTCATTGAGCAGGTATTCGACCGGCCGACCATCCAACTTGGCCTTGTGTCGAGTGAATCTCTTTTCGGCGATGTGGCGGATGCGCCCCTTACGATAGGTCAAGATGTCAAAGCCCATGGCCAGCAGATCCCGAAACAGTTTGGGACTCCAGCCACCGCGATCAAAAACAACGGTGGAGTGCCGGCGCGGTCCCAGAAGTTCGCGCACTTCGCGTAGCACAGGTGTAAGCATTCGAGTCATGGCGGCATTCGCATCGGCGGTGACAACAAACAAGGGATCGCCACGTTGATCGTTGACCCAATAGTCAGTGGTTGCGGGCGCAGCGAGATGCATGCGCGTCACATAGGCCTTCGGGATCGTGTGTTTGCCGTGGTAAGCCCGAACGTGGCCGTCAATATAGAGGAACCCGAGCACCTTTCCACGTTCGGCGATGCGCTGCCGAGCGACCTCACGGCCGAGTCGATAACTGCCTTTTAGAGAAGCGAGACGAGAGAGTTTGCGGCGCAGCGTCTTCACTTCCGGCATGCGATCCAGACCGACAATACGACCCAGTTCCCCGGGCGGATACTCTTTGAGCGTCTCAGGCCGCGGAATCCTCAGAAGCGCCAAGAGAACATAGGCAACCAGAGTCGTTCGCAGTCCGTAGAAAGCAGGGCCGAGGCCGCCGTAAATTTTCTCGGCCGTGGAGAGCAGGCCACTGGCAACGAGCGCAGGAATGGCCAACAAAACACCTGCTCTTGGCAAACTTCTTGTGGGAGCAAACACCGGAAGGGCATCGTCGAGAAGCCCCATGGCCGCAAGAAGACGATCCATGGACCGATCGAGAGGGTTGGCGTCGAGACTTTTTGCAGCCGCATCGCTTGGCAGTTGCTGCATTTTATCTGGAGGCTGTTCCGTAATCTCGAGCAACGTGCTTGCGGAAACCACGGCCAACTGTACTTGCGAACTGGCTTCCGGCAGGAAGGAGAGGCTTGGTTCAGGACCAGGTTTCCAGCCGAGCCGACGGAGACTCTTGCGCACGGCTTTTTCGCTAAGCCCAAGCCGGCCGGCAATCCAACGATTGCTCATCTCCTTGGCTTTGAGATGGAGAATGGTGCGGTCTCGCTCATGAAGTTTCTTGTGCGCGGGAGAACAGGCGGCAGGCCGTCCCCGCGGGCGCGCGAGTGCGCTCAGTCCACCGGCTTTGAAACGCTCTTGATAACGGCGAAGTGTTCGGGCCGAGTAGCCGAAGCAACGTGCGATATCGTTCTGATCCGCGTATCCCGACTCGAAAAGCTGAACCATGGCGTAGGCTTCGGCCGAACGATCTTGAATCGAGTAATGGGAGAAGACGACTCCATGGACGAAGAGCACTCGTTGGCCTTGCTCGGTCTCAACGCAAACGCGATCGTTTACGAAGACGGTACGGGGGGTAGGAGCAGGGTGGGCAAAAAGCTCCTCTTGAGGTGCCGCCGGGCTCATGGTTTCTTAGCATGTTCTATCTTCACGGATTCGAAAAGCGGACAGTTTAAGGTCCGCACCCCACTAAAGGAAAAGCCAAGCCAGCTGCGGCTTCCAAGGATGCGCAGGTGAGGAGTCGAGCGCTTCCAGTCGAGGAAATGTAGCAGCCAAAATCGCGTGATTTCCATCTGCCGATTTAGAAAAAGCGGACAGTTTAAGGTCCGCACCCAGGAAAGCAAAAAACTATGCCGGTTGTACTCCCGGAGGAATCAGCAGAAGAAAAACATGGGCACTTGTTCGTTCGGATCCCGTAGAATCGGAAACGCTGAAAGCTTCAATTCCAGACTCAAAAAGCGGACAGTTTAAGGTCCGCACCCCACTTTCGAAAAACCCCAATTCTGGCCGCTTTTTAGGGGTATGTCAGGAGCTCTGAAGTTAGGCCTCCCGGCCCAGTCTGGGGTGTTTTGGCTCGTCAGGTTCCGGGGCGCGCGCTGGCGGTTGACTCTCCGGGATGGAAACGCTCATAATCCTGCAACTACGGCGGAGGCATTGTCTGCATGTCGCTCCTGCATCCATCCGCGTTCATTGCCCTCGTTGCATGTCTCTGCCGTGAGGGTCCTATTCTTTCTTCGAGCCAACCTGAAGTATCGTCCAATCTCAACCCGGGAATTCACGCACTAAGGAGAGCAAACATGGCTGTCGACATGAATAAACTCAATTCCTTCCTCGGCCGATTCGTCGGTGATCTTGGCGCCGCTGTTCACACCGGCATGGTGGTGATCGGCGAGAAACTGGGGCTTTATAAAGCGCTTGCCGCTGAGCCAATGACCTCGTCTGAACTTGCGGCAAGAACCGACACCGATGAACGCTACGTCCGCGAATGGCTGTCCTCGCAGGCCGCGGGCGGTTACATTACTTATAACGACAAAACGGATAAGTTCAGCCTCACCGAGGAACAGGCGTTCACGCTTGCCAATGAAGACTCACCCGCTTATCTGCCGGGCGCTTTCCAGCTCGCGCTCGGATCTCTCAACGCGGTACCCCGTATCGCCGAATCGTTCCGCACCGGAGCCGGCATGGGTTGGCACGAACACGACGACGGCGTTTTCCATGGCTGCGAAAAGTTCTTTCGGCCGGGCTATGCCGCCAATCTCGTCAGCACGTGGATTCCCGCGCTGCATGACGTGAAAGAAAAGCTCGAATCCGGCGCTCGCGTTGCCGACGTGGGCTGCGGAAAGGGCGCGTCCACTTTGCTCCTGGCGAAGGCCTTCCCGAAATCAGCATTCTTCGGTTTTGACTACCACGACAAATCCATTGAAGGGGCGCGAGAAACCGCCCAGCGCGAAGGGCTGGCGGATCGTGTGACATTTGAAGTGGCCAAGGCCAAGGAATTTCCGGGGAAAGACTACGACTTCGTGGCCGTGTTTGACTGCCTGCACGACATGGGCGATCCAATCGGGGCTGCGGAGCACGTTCGCGAGTCGTTGAGCAAAGACGGCACCTGGATGATCGTCGAACCATTCGCCAACGATGAACTGAAGGACAATCTGAACCCTGTCGGCCGGGTGTACTACTCTTTCTCGACGCTGCTCTGCACGCCCTGCTCGCGTTCTCAGGAAGTGGCACTTTGCCTAGGGGCACAATCCGGGGAAAAGCGTATCCGGGAGGTAGTTTCGTCGGCGGGTTTCAGCCGTTTTCGCCGGGCCACGGAAACTCCGTTCAATATTGTGTATGAGGCCCGGCCCTGAGCGGCCGCCGATATTGCCGAGTGCAGGACTCCGGGAAGGCTCGTGGCCCCAGTTGAAGATCATCAAAAATAGTGTTGGGCGCGATTAGTCTGCTGCTTATTCGCGCAAGGAATTTCAATAGCTTACCGCCGGGTCTGGCGGTATCACCAAACAGCGGCTAGGGTGTCCCTTGCCCCCAGTCCGCCCCGTCCACGTACCCAAATACCCCCCTTTCTGAGTCTAATAAAAGGACATATAGTCATTACCCATTAGAAGCTGCGTTTTTGCACCGTCGTGGCTACGGCCGCGGCCTAAAAGGTCATCGTCTCTTTCTATGTGGATTGTACGTTTAGCGCTCGCCAGGCCATACACATTCATCGTCATGGCCCTTGTTATCGTGCTGCTGACACCGGTCGTGCTGCTGCGCACGCCGACGGACATTTTCCCGGACATCAATATCCCGGTCATCAGCCTGGTTTGGACCTATAACGGGCTGCAGCCGCAGGAAATGGAGCAGCGCATCACGTCCAGCGTGGAGCGCGGCATTACCACGCTGGTGAACGACGTCGAGCATATTGAATCACAATCACTTAACGGCATTGCGGTCATCAAAGTGTTCTTCCAGCCCGGCGCCAACATTCAGACCGCCCTCGCACAAACCGCCGCCATCTCGCAAACCTTCTTGCGATTCCTTCCTCCGGGCACGACGCCTCCGCTGGTGATCATCTATTCCGCGTCCACGGTTCCGGTGCTGCAGATCGGACTGACCAGCGACCGCATGAGCGAGCAGCAGATCTTCGACTTCGGGAACAATTTCATCCGCGTGCAACTTGCCACCGTTCAGGGAGCGGCGACTCCGTTTCCGTATGGCGGCAAGCAGCGGCTGATTTCGGTGGATATCGATTCCGCGGCGCTGCAATCCAAGGGGCTCTCTCCGGTCGACGTGGTCAATGCGGTCAACGCGCAGAACCTGATTTTGCCCACGGGCACCGCCAAGATCGGCTCTCTGGAATACAACGTGGAGATGAATGGCTCGCCCCGTTCCGTCGCCGAACTGAACGATCTGCCGGTCAAGACCGTGAATGGTTCCACCATCTACATGCGGGAAGTGGCGCACATCCGAGACGGGTTCTCGCCGCAGACCAACGTAGTAGTCGCCAATGGGCAGCGCGGCGTGCTGATGAGCATCTACAAAACCGGGAATGCGTCGACGCTGACGATCGTCGATCGCGTAAAGCAGATGCTCAACGACTATCGCTCGAATCTTCCTGAGGGCCTGAACCTCACGACTTTCTTCGATCAATCGCTTTTCGTGCGCGCCGCCATTCAAGGCGTGCTGCGCGAAGCGCTGATCGCCGCCTGCCTCACTGCCGTGATGATTCTTCTGTTCCTTGGCAACTGGAAGAGCACGCTGATCATCGCCATCTCCATTCCTCTCTCCATTCTGGTCAGCATTCTTTGCCTCAGCGCGCTTGGCGAAACCATCAACATCATGACGCTGGGTGGCCTGGCGCTGGCCGTCGGTATTCTGGTGGACGACGCCACCGTGGAAATTGAGAACATCAACCGCAACTTGGCCATGGGCAAGGAAACCATTCAGGCCATCCTTGATGGCGCGCAGCAAATTGCCGTACCCGCGTTTGTTTCCACCTTGTGCATCTGCATCGTGTTTATCCCCATGTTTTTCCTCTCCGGCGTGGCGAAATTCCTGTTTGTTCCCCTGGCTGAGGCGGTCATCTTCGCGATGCTGGCGTCGTACATGTGGTCGCGGACCATCGTTCCCACCATGGCGATGTACCTGTTGAGCGCGGAAGACGAATATCACGCCGACCAGCACTCCGGCGAAAAGATGGGTCTCTTCCGGCGCTACCAGCAGGGGTTCGAGCGCGCCTTTGAGCGTTTCCGCGGGGGCTATCGGCGGGCTCTTTCAACAGCCCTCACTCATTCCGTGCTTTTTGCTTCACTCTTTCTGTGCTTCTGCGTGCTCTCGACCGGGCTGATTTTCTTCCTGGGTCGCGATTTTTTCCCCAGCGTCGATGCCGGCCAGATTCGTCTGCACTATCGCGCGCGAACCGGTTTGCGCATCGAGGAATCCGCGAAGCTCGCCGATCAGATTAATGCAGAGATTCACCGCAGCATCCCGGAAAAGGAACTCGTCACGGTTCTGGACAATATCGGCCTGCCTTATTCGGGCATCAATCTCACCTATAGCAACGCAGGAACCATCGGTACTTCCGACGGTGAGATTCTGGTGCAGCTGAAGCCAGAGCGCGGCAAGCCGACCCGCGACTACATCAACGACCTGCGCAAGCGGCTCCCCGAGGACTTTCCCGGCGTACAGTTTTTCTTTCAGCCCGCCGATATCGTCACGCAGATCCTTAACTTCGGCACGCCCGCGCCCATCGACGTCCAGATTACGGGAATGAATCAACAGGGGAATTACGCAGCCGCGGTCAAGCTCGCGAATGAAATCCGACACATTCCCGGCGCTGTGGACGTGCACGTCCAGCAGGCCTTTGATGGCCCCACCTTGTACATGGACATCGACCGCACCCGCGCCCAGTACGTAGGGCTGCAGACCCGCGATATCGCGCAGAATGTTCTGGTTTCGCTGTCTTCCAGCTTTCAGACCGCTCCCAGTTTCTGGCTCGATCCCAAGAACGGAGTCAGCTACAGCGTGGCGGTCCAGACCCCGCAATACAAAGTCGACAGTCTTCAAGCCCTCGACAATACTCCGGTCACGAGCACGCAATCCGGCGTGACTCCGCAAATTCTTGGCAATCTGGTCACCACTTCTACTGTCGCCCGACCGGCTTCAATCTCTCATTACAATGTGCAGCCCATGATTAACATCTACGCTTCCGTCGACGGGCAGGATTTGGGGTCAGTCTCGAACGAGGTCATCCGGCTCGCTTCGCAAACCGAAAAGGGACTTCCGCGCGGCAGCCATCTGGTGATTCGCGGCCAGGTGCAGACCATGAAGAGTTCATTCCTGGGGCTTGGGGTCGGCCTGCTTGGCGCGATCGTTCTCGCCTACCTTTTGATCGTGGTGAATTTCCAGTCTTGGCTTGATCCGTTCATCATCATCACCGCGCTTCCGGGAGCGCTCGCCGGCATCTGCT
Source organism: Candidatus Acidiferrales bacterium (assembly GCA_963804635.1). Lineage (GTDB taxonomy): Bacteria > Acidobacteriota > Terriglobia > Acidiferrales > UBA7541 > Acidiferrum. The sequence goes on along the minus strand of CAWDRK010000028.1, from coordinate 60,673 downwards.
GGATGCTGCTGTTCACGCACACGACGTTGAGCGTTCCATCACTAACCGGCGCAATCATGTGCATGGGTGTGGCAACGGCAAACAGCATTTTGATGGTTTCGTTTGCGCGCGAGCAGATGAGCGAAGGCAAAAATCCTGTCGACGCAGCGCTGGAAGCAGGTTTCGTGCGTATTCGTCCCGTGATCATGACGGCGCTGGCCATGATGATCGGTATGGTCCCTATGGCCATCGGCTTGGGCGAAGGTGGCGAGCAGAACGCCCCGCTCGGTCGCGCGGTGATTGGCGGACTTCTCTTCGCTACCATCGCAACGCTTTTCTTCGTGCCCTGCGTGTTCTCGATCATTCACGGGTATCTCGCACGGCGGCGGCATCGCAGCGCCTCTGCGCAAAGGGCGACGTCATGAGCGGGATTTCGGCAACGCGGTTGTGGCGGCCCTATTTTTGCCCAAACGGTAGAGAGAGGTGCCATACTGAAGTTAGCGCTGCTCTTTCGCCCGGGGGAGTTCCTTCGGTTCGGGTCGGTTTGATTTCCGCGGGAAATACTTCCTCACTTTTTTGGAGCATGCCATTATGACTGCCGTTCCAACTCATAGCGAACCGGGATCCACTGACTCTTCGCAAAAGAAGAGTCCTATCTTCCCGGTCTTTTTCATCGCCATCGCGGCGCTGGTGATTATCGGCGCGTTCATGATGTTTCAGCGGCGCACGCAATACCAGACTTTGGCGAAGGAAACGGAGATTTCCACGATTCCCACGGTTGCTGTGATTCGCCCCACCACCGAGCCCGGCGATGAAAGTCTGGTGCTGCCTGGGACCCTTCAGGCGTACGTGGAATCTCCGATTTACGCGCGCACCAACGGCTATCTGAAAAAGTGGTATTTCGATATCGGGTCGCGCGTGAGCAAAGGCGCCCTTCTGGCGGAAATTGATGCTCCGGAACTCGATCAGCAACTCTCCCAAGCCAAAGCCGATCTCGGGACGGCACAAGCTAACGAGAATCTTTCGCAGATCACCGCGACACGTTACACCGACCTGCTTAAAACCGATGGCGTCTCGCGCCAGGAAGTGGACAATGCCACCGGCGACCTGGCGGCCAAGCGCGCCACGGTGCAATCTTCCGCGGCGAATGTTCGACGCCTGGAGGAACTCGAGTCTTTCAAGCGGGTGTTCGCCCCGTTCAGCGGGGTCGTCACGCGGCGCAACGTCGATATCGGGACGCTGATCAACGCCGGCAATGGCGGCACTTCTCAGCAGCTCTTTTATCTTGCACAGACCGATCCCATGCGCGTTTTCATCAATGTCCCTGAAACCTATTCTTCGCATATTCGTCCGGGCCTGGGCGCGTATCTGGAACTGACGCAATACCCGGGACGGAAATTCCAGGGTCAAGTGGTTCGCACTGCCGAGGCGATTGATCAGACTTCACGCACCCTTCTGACGGAAGTGGATGTTCCGAACAAATCGGGCGAACTGCTGCCCGGCGGGTACGCGCAGGTGGTTGTGCAGGTGAAGACGCCAGGGGAGCGTGTGCTGGTTCCCGTGAATTCGCTGCTGTTTCGTTCCGAAGGACTGCGCGCCGTGGTGGTTGGCGCCGATGACCGCGCGCATCTCCAACCGCTGGTCATTGGCCGCGACTACGGCACCACCCTGGAAGTTCTGAGCGGGCTGAAGCCCGATCAGTGGATCGTGCTCAATCCTCCCGACTCGCTGGAAGATGGCCAAGTGGTGAAAGTCAAGCAGGTGGCGAACCCCACCGCGCCGCCGCCCGCAAACACGCCCGCCAACAATCCTCCTCAGAAATCCGCCAGCTCAGCTGCTCCGCCGGAGAAAAAGCCCTGATGCGCTTTCTTTCGGACCGCCAGGGTCGCCTCATCCCGCGGTTTGTTGCGTTGCTTGCTTGTGCTTGCTACGGGCTGGTAGGCTGCACTGTCGGGCCGAACTACAAACGCCCTTCCGCGCCGGTGCCGGCACAGTGGCAGGTAACCGAACCCTTCCGCGAGGCGGCGCCCAAAGACGCCATTCCGAAAACTTCATGGTGGACGGTTTTTCACGACGATGAGCTCAACTCTCTTGAGGATGAACTGCTCGCCGCCAGTCAAACGCTTAAGGTCTCCATCGCACACTACGATCAGGCTCGCGCCTCCGCGGCCGTGCAGAACGCCGCGCTGTTCCCGACCGTCGGCGTTGATCCTACGATCGGCGCGCAGCGCTATTCCGGTACGCGACCGACAGGCACCAACATTCCTCTGAGAGCCGCGGTTACACAGAACAATTACGCCTTGCCCTTCAGCATCAGCTACGAGGTTGATCTGTTCGGCAAGCGTCGACGCACGATTGAAGCCGCGCAAGCTTCCTTTCAGGCTTCCGCCGCCGACCTGGAAAATGTTCGCCTGGTTCTGACCGCCGAACTTGCCGCGGACTACTTCACGCTGCGCCAGATCGATACGCAACTTGCTCTCTACACGCGCACCGTCGACACGCTGCAAAAAGGCCTGGAACTGGTGAATTCCCGCCACAATGGCGGCGTCGCTTCCGGATCTCGACGTAGCCCAGGAAGAAACGCTTCTGAACACCACGCAGACGCAGGCAATCCTCCTGCAGCAACAGCGCAAACAATTTGAAGATGCTGTCGCGGTACTGGTCGGCAAGCCCGCTCCCGATTTCCGTCTTCCATCGCGCACACTTTCTGCCGAGCCGCCTGACATCGATACTTCACTTCCGTCTGATGTACTTGAGCGCCGCCCGGACATCGCTGAGGCGGAGCGCCAGATGGCCGTCACCAACGCGCAAATCGGAATCGCCAAAGCCGCTTATTATCCTTCGCTGGTGTTGTTCGGGCAGGGCGGCTGGAATTCCGCGAACATCTCCCAATTATTCAATGCGGAGTCGGCCATCTGGGCGGTGGGCGCCAATGTCGCGCAAACCATCTTCACAGGCGGCGCGAGGAGGGCCCAGGTGCAATTCTCGCAGGCTGGTTACGATGCCACGGTCGCCAGCTATCGCGACACCGTGCTGAATTCTTTTCGCGAAGTTCAGGACAATATTTCCGGCCTGCAAATTCTGGAGACGGCGCGCAGATCCCAGGCCGAAGCCGTCGCCTCTTCGCGCCGGCAATTGGATATCGCGACTTCGCGCTACGTTGGTGGCCTGGTGAGCTATCTCGATGTCGTCAGCGCACAGCAGAATCTCCTGATTAACGAACAGGAAGCCGCGGTGATTCAGGGGCAGCGGCTCATTACGTCTGTGCTTCTCGTGAAGGCGCTGGGGGGCGGTTGGGACGCCACGAGCCTGGCCGCTGTGCAGGTCAAGCCGAAACTCAGCGACATCGTCGCACCTTAGTTGTCGGGGTTGTGTAGCGGCTTGCTAAGATTCTCCCGACCTACGAAGATTTTCGTTGACACTACGAACATCTTCGTAGTAGCCTCTGCGCATGATTACTCATGCAATGCAGAAACCCACTAGCTGCGAACTGGAAATCCTGCAAATCCTCTGGGAGCACGGGCCTTCCACGGTCCGCGACGTTCACCAGGCTCTGAATGAAAAGAGACCTCTTGGCTACACCACGGTCTTAAAGCTCATGCAGATCATGACCGCCAAGGGCACCGTGCGTCGCAACGAGGAACAGCGCGCGCACGTCTACGAAGCCGTGCAGCCTGCGGAAAAGACCAAGCGCCAACTGGCCCTCGACGTCCTGCAGCGCGTATTTGACGGTTCCGCCAGCGAGCTCATGATGCATGCCCTCGCGGGCCACAAAGGTTCCAAAACAGAAGTGGAAGAATTGCGCCGCCTGCTGAACGAATACGAAAGGAAGCTCCGATGAATCTCCTTGCGCATTTGCTTTCGCCCGAAACCTTGCGGATCGTCGCGCTGACCCTTCTGCACTTTCTGTGGCAAGGCGCGGCCCTGGCCGCCGCGGCTTATGTCAGCCTATCGCTGCTGCGAAGCTCCTCGGCGCGCTACGCCGTTTTGGTTGGCGTGCTGGTGTTGATGCTTGCCGCCCCCGTGGCTACGTTTCTTGTCCTCAATTCCCAAGCCGCCATCGCGGTCTCGCCAGGCTCCAACACAATGAATCCTGCTTGGGCTTCGGGGACTTCTGCCCACGCGGTCGCAACGAAACATCAATCGGAGGCTTCGTCGAGAACCGCTCCTGATTATTTCTTCCTGCTGGTTGAATTGTGGTTCGCCGGTGTGGTGCTCTTCAGCCTGCGCTCCGCCGGCGGTTTTTTTCTTGTGGTGCGCCTGCGCCGCAAGGAGTCGACGCCGATTTCGCAGGACCTTCAGGATCTCTGCCAAGCGCTACAACAGAAGATGGGTATCACCAGGATGGTGCGCTACTGCGAATCACTGCAATTGGGCACTCCGGTTGTGGTCGGCTGGATTCGCCCGGTGGTGCTGCTTCCCGTAGCCGCGCTGACGGGTCTTGACGAGATGCAGTTGCGGGCAGTGATAGCGCACGAACTGGCGCACATCCAGAGGCTGGACGCATTCGTCAACCTGTTCCAGATAGCCGTGGAGTCGCTGCTGTTCTATCACCCGGCAGTCTGGTGGCTTGGCAAGCGCATCCGCGAAGAGCGCGAGAATTGTTGCGACGATGCGGCGGTCGCGGTCTGCGGAAGCCCGGTCACTTACGCGCGTGCTCTGGCGCACATGGCCGAATCGCGTGTCGCACCACAATTGGTGATGGCCGCCAATCGCGGACCCTTGGCCGCTCGTGTGGCTCGGCTTCTGGGAATCGACAATTCCAGCGGCGCGCAGCGCGGCACGAATCTTTCCGTCGGCGTGCTTTGCCTCTCCGCGGCGCTTGTTGCGGGCAGCGCCCTGATCGGTGCCGCGCATATTGTGCGTGCGCAAACACCGACGCGTCCCGAAGCCCCGCTAGCTCCCGCTGCTCCAGTGCCGGCTCCAGGAACAGTTGCAGTGCCGCGCGCGCCGATGTCTCCTGTATCCGTCAACGTTCCGATCAGCGTTGACCTCACCGGAATGCTTGCTCCTGCGGCTGCGCCGATTCCGGCGGTGACACCAACTCCTGCGCCGGCACCGCGTGTATTGGTGCGGGTCACTCCCTACTTGTCACTCGCGCCACAGGCCGCTTCACAACCCACGACGCAAAGTTACATCGACGGAATGAAGTCCGCCGGGCTGGGCGATCTCACCGTCGATCAATTGATTGCGCTGAAGATTCAGGGCGTCACCCCCGAATACGTGAAACAGATGCACGACAGCGGCCTGCATCCTGATGCCGACGAGTTGATCAGCATGAAAGTGCAGGGCATCACGCCGGACTATGTTGGGGAAATGCGCACCGCCACCGGCCAGCCTCTCAACATCGACAACCTCATCGGCCTGAAGGTTCAGGGCGTCACTCCGGAATACATCAAGCAAATGCACGATCTGGGCATCAAGAGCGATGCCGACGAAATCATCGGAATGAAAGTCCAGGGCATTACCCCGGACTACGTTCGTGAAATGCGCGCCGCTACAGGGCAGTCTCTCGACAGCGATGCGCTGATCGGCCTGAAGGTCCAAGGCGTCACTCCGGAATACATCAAGCAAATGCACGACCTGGGCATCAAGAGCGACGCTGATGAAATCATTGGCATGAAGGTTCAAGGCATCACGCCGAATTACGTCAAAGAGTTCAATACGCTCGGCTTTCATCCCTCAGCCGATGAACTGATCGGCATGAAAGTGCAGGGCGTGAATGCGGCTTACCTGAAAGAACTGCAGTCCGCCGGTTTCAAGGTCGACATCGACGACGCCATCGGCGCAAAGGTGCAGGGCATCACGCCGGAATTCATTCAGAAAGTGCAAAGCCACGGATTCAAAGACCTGACATTGAATCAACTGATTTCGCTGAAACAATCCGGCGTTTTGGGCGCCGAAAAGTAAGCTAGGAAGGAGACTCCATGAATCGCAGGGAAGGTTTGCTCGCTTATTTCCTGGTAGCCGCCGCTTTGATCGGAGCTTTGATGTCACGGGCGGCCGACACGCGCAAGGGCGATTGGACGCTGCACCGCTCCGACGAGCCGGGCAAGGTGGAATTCGCGCTGATCCACAATCAACACGGCAACTCTTCGCATCATTCTTCCACCTGGCCGCTCGCGGCCTTTATCGGGCTGGACGTTTCCAAGCCCGGCAAGCAGGAAGTGAAGTTCAACATCACGCGCGACGCCGGACGGTTCGATTGCGAAGGGTTCCTGGATAACGGCGATGGCGCTGGGGTGTTTCAGTTCTTCGCCGACGCGAAGTATGCGAACGAAATGAAGGCGCTGGGCTTCACTGGAATCGACGACGACAAGCAATACACCATGGCGATCATGGACGTGAGCCTGAGCTTTGCCAAGGAGATGAAGGACCAGCATCTGCGCGGGCTCGACACCGACAAGCTGATCGAGTTCCGCATTTTCAATGTCGACGCGAAATTCATTCAGGAGTTGCGCTCCGCGGGCCTGAGCGCTACCGATTGCGACAAGCTGGTGGCCTTCCGTATTCACGGCGTGACGCCGGAGATGGTCCGGTTCCTTCACCAGGATGGCTACCAGCCCGATGAAGATACCTTGATCGCCATGCGCATCCATGGCGCCACGCCCGAGTGGATTCAGCAGCTACAGAAGGAAGGCTACGACCACGTGGATTTGCAGAAACTGATCGCTTTCCGCATTCATGGCGTTTCCCCGGAGTTCATTGAGAAGCTGCAGAGCCTGGGCTACAAGCACCCGGATGCTGATCAACTCGTCGCCATGCGCATCCACGGCGTCACGCCTGAATACATTGCCGGGCTGAAATCGCACGGCATGCAGAATTTAACGATCGACCAACTCGTCAGCCTGAGAATCCAGGGCATCAATTAACCAATTCCGGCTTGCCTAGCACTCAAACACAGCAACGCAATGTCATCGCGCCTTCCCCCGGCAAGGCGCGACTGGATCTTAGTTCTTGGGCGTGCCCACTGGCGGTGGAGTTGGCCTCGTCAACAGGTCGACGTATTCCTTGTAGAACTTGGCCTTATCAAGATCGTCCTGGACTTCGACCAGCACTTCGCCCATTCCCGGCTGCTTGCCTTCCGGCCACACCAGCGTGTTGCCGTAGCCCGCGCCGTGATCGACGTTCACGTCCACGTACAGCTTTTTCCACTTGGTGATGATGGATGGATCGAGCCACGCCACGGCCGCCAGTTCGTCCCATAAGATGTTCGGTTCCACGTATTTCGCCACGTACTGCGCCGCCGGCGTGGGACTTTTGCGCACCTGTTCGATGAGATCTTTTTCCATGCGCGTCTTCACGGAAATATCCACGGTGGTGAGCACCACACGCGGCCAACGGGCGTGCAGGACGGCGCTGGAAGCTTCGGGATCCATCCAGAAATTGAATTCGCGCGCAGGCGACAGAGCGAATTCGGGATCGTCACCCTGCGGATTAATGGCGCCGGCCATCACGATGAGTTGCTTGCTAAGTTCCGGGAATTGCGGATCGAGCGCGATGGCCAGAGCAAGATCGGTCATGGGGCCCGCGGCATAAATCGTGACGTCGTGCGGGTATTTGCGGACCGTGCGCACCAGGAAATGCGCGGCATCTTCGTCGGAAGCTTTGGTGGTTGGCTGGCCTTCGGGCATCGGCGGGATTTCGTACGGTCCATGAACCTTATATCCGCGCGCGAAGTTCCACGCGCCTTGATAGACCACTTTGCCGTGCAGCGTTTCCCACTTGGCGATGTATTCCTTGCTGTTCAACAACGGAAACGTGGCGCCGGGAAGAACGGGAATGTCGCTGCGGCCAATAATTTCCAGCAGGCGCAGGGTGTGTTGCACTTCTTCGTCGCGCCAGGCGTCGCCGGTGAGGACGGTGATACCTAAAACTTCCGTGTCCGGCGAATTCACCAATGCCAGAATCGCCTGCATGTCCGTTCCACCGGGCCCTGCTGCGTCCTGATCGATGATGACCTTGCGCTTGCCCTGCGCGGAAATAATGGATGCAAGCCCCATCAGCAAAAGCGCGGCGGCACAAACCCGAAGCATGCTCTTCATGACCGATTTCCTCTCCTGTGGCGCAAAAGCCCCAATACTTTAATACATGATGGTCTTTGTCAGGTGATGCGGCCAAGTGGTGGTGTGGTAATGCGTCCAGAGTCGCGCATCGATTTGCGGGATGATCACTTGCGTGTCCGGGGAGCGAAGCTTGTTGATTTCCTCTCGCAGGAGCGCGGTGGAGTAAATGCAGTGCGCGCGAATCTCGATTTCCCAGCGCGAATCGCGGGGAATCAACTGGTAGGTGTTGATGGCCTGCTCCAGCTCTTTGGAGTAGCTGGTGATGCCCAGAAGGCGCAAGGCGACGGGCACGATGTAGTCGGCGAAAGCGGTCATTTTCTGAGGATCATCGAGCCGGAATTTGCCGGAGCGGTGCAGCGTGGAATAGAGCATCCAGATGCCGAGCTGCGCGAGTTTGTAGAACCTGATTTCGTGGCCGTCGAGCATGCTGACATCGTTGAAGCGCGGAAATTCCGTTATCAGGCGATCGATAAGGCCATTGCCATTGTCGTAGAGTTTTGGCGAGCAGACGCGTACAAAATTGTGGAAACGGCCGTCGTACTTTTCAGCGAGCACCTTGCCGACTTGATGGAGGACGGCGAGCTTTTCATCGAGCATGGGCATCTCGATGTTGCCGTGAAAGATCTTGTCGAGTTCGGAGCCAGTGACGGTAGAAAGATATTTGCCGTCGAGAATCGGCACGCCCTGGTCCATGGCGCGCTTCAGGCAGGCGAATTCGGCCTCCGAATCAGACCAGTGCTGCGCGGCGTAGTCCACCTGGAACTTTGTGTGCGTGTCAAAGTTGCTGAAGGCCGTGTCGATGGAATCCGCGACCATAATGAAATCGATGGCCTCGTTGGGATCGCCCTGCCCCACGCCGAATGGCAGGGCAAATTCCGGCATGGGCAACTCTTCGTAGGCCATCCAGGAAGCCACTTCGACGATCTTGTCATAATGGGTGTGGACGTCGCGGGAAGATTCAATCGCGTAACGCAAGCTTTCGAGTACCGGACTGCCGATCGGTTTTGGCCAGTGCATAGTCTCCGGAGGAAAAGGGCGCGCTGGGAGTACCAAAGCGGCCCAAGAAAAGTTAGCACGAATCGCGGGGAATACGGCAAACGTTCCTGCAAGTGCCTGGAGGAAACGCCGCCGCCGTTGGGCTGATTGTTCCACTGGAAACGGGCGCGTTATACCGCGCCGCTCACTTTCCTTGAATGCGAGAAACGAACAACTCCAAGAACCTTTCCGCATTCACCTCGGTACAGACCTTGGCGTTCGGCTCAACCGGTTCGAGCCCTTCGACGATGTAGCGGTCGCCATCGGGGAAATGGTGCAACACATTTTTCTCGATGGCGTTGCGGCGATTGGCAACCGTCTGGCCGCGCGTGAATTCTCCGCGTGTTTCCACGTCCACATGCATCGCCGGCGCTGTGACGATGCTGGCATCGATGGCCACGCCTACGGCCAGCGGGTCGTACATGGGTGTGCCTGAATCGCCGAACTTTTCGCCGAGTTGGATGAGGAACTCAGCAACGTTGTAGATGAAGTCGTTGACGGGGCCGTGAGTCTTGGCGAGTTGCGCGAGATATCTGCGGGAGAGGATAGTTTTGTCGCCGACGTCGAGGCCCACCATGGTGAGACGCCAGCCTGCCTGGAACACGATTTGCGCGGCTTCCGGATCGCCGTAGATATTGGCTTCCGCGACGGCCGTGGAGTTGCCGCCGGAAATCGAGCCACCCATCAGAATCACTTCCTTGACGAGAGGCACGATGGAAGGATCTTTCTCCACGGCGAGAGCGATGTTGGTGAGCGGGCCGATGGGAAGGAGAGTGATTTCGTGCGGCGATGCATGCACGAGTTCAATGATGAGGTCGGGGGCCCAGCGCGGCTCAACCTTGCACTTGCTGGGAGGAAGTTCGATATTGGCGAGGCCGTTCTTGCCATGCCAGAATTCGGCAGTGATCAGCTTTTGAAAGAGCGGATGCTGAGCGCCCGCGGCGATGGGGATGTCGCAGCGGTTGGCTAGGGAGAGCATGCGCAGAGCGTTATCGAGGCCTTGCTTGGCAGTTACGTTTCCGGGGACCACGGTGATAGCGCGCACGTCGAGTTCGGGGGAATTGAGCGCGAGCATGATGGCCATGGCATCGTCGGTGCCGGGGTCGGTATCGATGATGATTTTGCGTGGAGCCGCAGTCGAGAAAGTCAGGAGCACAGAAAAAAACAGTACTAAGCAAGTACTGAGGCGAGCGACGAAGAACACCGTGTGAGACCTGGAATTAGTGAAAGGCACGCGCACCCCAAAGGAAGGTGAGAGAAGCGTAGTTTCCCGCGCGCGGAAGTGTCAAGGCCAAAGTGCGGTAGGTAAGCTGCGAGCGGTTCGCAGGTACAGGACGGCGTTCCGCTAGCATCAGCCCATGCGAGCGAGGATGATGAGCGCCAGTCCAACGAGAAAGCAGCCGAACATCGCGGCAATCAGTTTGGGGCTGCCGGCGGGCGCGTCACGAAATTCCTTCCAGATGAACACGCCCCAGAAAGCGGCAACCATCGTGGCGCCTTGGCCGAGTCCATAAGAAATGGCGAAACCGGCGCGACCGCTGGCGATGATGTTAAAGCTCATGCCAATGCCCCAGATGATGCCGCCGAGAATGCCGACAAGGTGGGTGGAAAAACTGCCCTTGAAGTAGTCGGAAAAAGAGACCGGCTGGCCGACGAAGGGCTTTTTCATCACAAAAGTGTTGAGGACGAAGTTGCTGAGAAAAATGCCGACGGCAAAAATGAAGACCGCAGCGTAGGGGCCGAGTTTGCCCGGTTCCGGACGCGTGAAATCGGGATACATCGACGCAGCGACGAAGCGGTAAAAAAAACCCATCAGAATGCCGCAAGCAACGGAGAGGACCAAGCCCTTGGTATTGACGCCGGCCGCAGACCCGGGAATTTTGCGGTAGGCGATAGCGTCGAGAATGATGGCGAGGACAACGAGAACCACTCCGCCGAAGAGCAACGGTGCGTTCCCCAAGGGATCGGCGACATAGTTGACGACGACGCCGAGCACCAGGGCGAGTCCAATGCCGACGGGGAACGCGACGGACATTCCGGCGATGTCGATGGCAGCAACGAGCAGGATATTGGCAGCGTTAAAGATGGCGCCACCGATGAGAGCGGACAGAATGCTGGATCGCGAGGCCTGAGAGAGATCGGCGAGGAAGGAACGGCCATCATGGCCGGAACTGCCCAAGGTGAGGCCGAGGATCAGAGTGAGAAGCAGAACGCCGATGGTGTAATCCCAATAGAAAAGTTCGAAGCGCCAGCCCTTGCGTGCAAGTTTTTGCGTGTTGGCCCAGGATCCCCAGCAGAACATGGTAATGACACAAAAGATTACGGCTAGCGGATAGCTTTGCAGAATGAACATTTAGGCTCCTCAAAAATCTTCGCTGGCGCATACCAGTAAATCCGGGTGCGTTTTATTGCCGGATGTTTCTGCCGCGCGCGGCCCACTCGGCTTCGAATTCCGCGCGACTGGGAAGGGATTTCTGCGTGCCGACACGCAGGGTGGAGAGAGCCGCATAAAGACTGGCTCGCGTAAGGGCTTCTTTTTCGGGTAAGCCGGCGCCAAGAAAAACCGCAAAGCTGCCGATGAAGGCGTCACCTGCGCCGGTGGTGTCAACGGGCGTGACCGGGAAGGGCTCGATCAATCCCGTGCCCTGGGGAGTGGCCAGCAGAGCACCACGGCCGCCGAGTGTGATGACGACGCGGCGAAAATCCTCGCGGATGAGGGACTCGGCGCACTTCTTGGCGTCTTCGATGGTGTGGACGGGGAGCCCCGTGATGACTTCGGCCTCCGTTTCATTGGGAATGAAATAGTCGGCGGCGGACAACTCGCGCAGATCGACCTTCTGCGCGGGAGCGGGATTGACGATGCAGCGGATGCCGTGTTTGCGCGCGAATTGGACGGTGTAGTAGACCGTGTCGATGGGGATTTCGAACTGCAAAACGATGGTGTCCATGCGCTGAAGCGCCGAGGAAGCCGCGTCGACGTCGGCGGGCGAGAGCGAGTCGTTCGCACCTTTGACGACCAGGATGCGATTCTGACCATTAGGCTCGACAAAGATGGGCGCAACGCCGCTGGAAACACCATCGACGATGCGCACATGGGAAGTGTCGATGCCAAACGAGGCGAAATTCCTGACCGTGGCTTCGCCGAAAAGGTCGTTGCCAAGTTTGGCGACCATCAGAACTTCAGCGCCGCAGATGCGAGCCGCGACGGCCTGGTTGGCTCCCTTGCCACCGAAACCAAGATCAAAGCGCTGACCGAACAGTGTTTCACCGGGGCGAGGAAATGTGTCGCTGAAGGTGGTGAGGTCGACGTTGGCACTGCCCACTACGGCCACTCTGGGCACTCCGCTCATGCACGCTCCTTAGGCAGCAAGCGCAAAATATAACAATGAGGAAGAAGGAGCAAGTCGCCGGGTCCCGCAGGCAGCAAGCGGGTGTCCAGCAAAGGCGTGTCGCGTTGACGCGTGTTGACGCTGATGTTAGGCTCGCCATTCATCTGCACAGCATGCGCGCCGTCGATCTCATCCGAAAAAAACGCGACTCCGGGGAACACTCCCGTGAAGAAATCGATTTTCTGATTGGCGGATACACACGCGGGGACATACCGGACTACCAGATGGCGGCGTGGCTAATGGCGGTGTGGCTGCGTGGATTGAATGGGCCGGAATCGGCGGCGTTGACGGAAGCCATGCTGTATTCGGGCGAAGTGGTCGATCTCAGTGGAATTCCCGGGAAAAAGGTGGATAAGCATTCGACGGGAGGAGTCGGAGACAACACGTCGCTGGTGCTGGCGCCAATTGTGGCGGCGGGCGGCGTGACGGTACCGATGATCAGCGGGCGCGGGCTGGGGCACACCGGCGGCACGCTGGACAAGCTGGAAGCGATTCCGGGGTTCAACATCGCTCTGAACCTGAAGGAATTTCGGCAGGTGCTGAGCGAGTGCGGGATGGCGCTGATCGGACAGACTGCGGAGATCGCTCCGGCCGACAAGAAGATTTATGCGCTGCGGGATGCGACGTCGACGGTAGAAAATGTGAGCCTGATCTGCGCTTCGATCATGAGCAAGAAAATCGCCGAGGGAATCGATGCGCTGGTGCTGGATGTGAAGACCGGGTCGGGCGCGTTCATGCAGAAGGAAGAAGATGCGGTGCGACTGGCGAAGGCCATGGTGGAAACAGGCCATCGCATGGGAAAAAGATGCGTGGCGCTGCTGACGGACATGGGTCAGCCGCTCGGAAGAATGGCGGGGCACTCGAGCGAGGTGATTGAAGCCATCGATATTTTGAAGGGCAAAGGGCCGAAGGATTTACGGCAACTTAGCGTGGAGCTTTCCGCTTGGATGTTCTATCTCGGCGAGCGGACTCCGTCGGTAAACGAAGGGCGGCGGCTGGCGGAAGCGATGATCACCTCCGGGCAGGCGTTGGAAAAATTCCGGGAGTGTATTGCGCTGCAAGGCGGAGACGAGCGAGTGACGGATGATGCTTCGCTGTTGCCGCTGGCGCGGTCGCGAGTTGACGTCACTGCCGCCTCACCGGGATATATCTTGGACACGCACTGCCAGGATTTTGGGATTGCCTTGGCGATGCTCGGAGGCGGCCGCGAAAAGAAAGAAGATTCTGTGGATCACGGAGTGAGCCTGGAATTCCACCGGCGAATCGGGGATCGCGTGGCCGCGGGAGAAAAACTGGTTACCATTCACTACAACTCGGAGGGGAAGCTGGCCGAGGCCAAGGAAATGATCGCGGCGAGTTTCGTGTTCGGAGAGACGGCGCCTCCGGCTAGGCCGCTGATTCGACAGGTTCTGGGCGGATAGGACTCCGGCTAGGACGACGAGTCTCTCGTTGCCGAGATCGAGGAGAGATTCCTCACTCTGCCGACTCCGTTCAGGATGACAGCATTAGATTTTTTCGTAATCGATGAGTGGCGCCGCAAGGGGATTTAAAAGGAGACGGAATGGGAAGATTTGTGGGTGTGCTGGGCATGGCGGTTTTGCTGGGGCTGGCGTACCTGTTCTCAACGGCGCGACAAGCGATCAAGCTTAAGACCATCCTGTGGGGCTTGGGATTGCAGCTGGCCTTCGGGATATTTGTGCTGAAGTTCGGGCTGGGCCGCATCCTGTTTCAAAAGCTCGGGGATGCCGTAAACAAGCTGCTGAGTTTTGCGTTTGCCGGCTCCGAATTTGTTTTTGGGGGATTGGGGATCCACGGATCCTCGTTCGGATTTATATTCGCGTTTCAGGTGCTGCCCACCATCATTTTTATCGCCGCCGTTTTCGCGTTTCTCTATCACATCGGAGTCATGCAGCTGTTTATACGAGCGTTCGCGTGGGTGATGACGCGGGTGATGGGAGCGAGCGGAGCGGAATCGCTGGACATCGCGGCTAGCATCTTCATGGGGCAAACGGAGGCGCCCCTGACGATTCGTCCGTTCCTGAACAAGCTGACGAAATCCGAGTTGATGTGCGTGATGACCTGCGGGATGGCACATGTGTCCGGCGGAATCATGGCAGCGTATATTGCGTCAGGCGTGGAGGCGAAACATTTGCTGACTGCGGTGATCATGACGGCGCCGGGGACGTTGTTGATGGCCAAGATGCTAGTGCCCGAGACGGAACAGCCACTGACGGCGGGGCGCGTGCAAATGCCAGAGATGGAAAAGGAAGCGAACTTTCTGGGCGCCATTTCGCGAGGAACATCGGACGGGCTGCAATTGGCGATTAATGTTGCCGCGATGCTGATTTCGTTTATTGCCTTGCTGGCGTTGGTGGATTTCCTGATTGGAGGCGCGCACAACCGCCTCGCGCTTCATCATTTCCCGTGGTTCCCGGACAGCCTGGAACAGTTTTTTGGATGGATATTCTCTCCGATCGCCTGGCTGATTGGCATTCCGTGGAAAGACGCGGCGGTGATTGGGAACTTGTTGGGCACGCGCATGACCATCAATGAATTGGTGGCGTTTGCCAAACTGGGGCAGCTGAAAGGGTCGCTGGATCCGCGAACGTTTACGATTGCCACCTTTGCGCTGTGCGGCTTCGCGAACTTCAGCTCCATCGGGATTCAGATCGGCGGCATCGGAGCGTTGGCGCCGGAACAGCGCGGGCAGTTGGCGAAATTCGGCATCCGCGCAATGCTGGCGGGGACGATGGCCAACCTGATGTCCGCTTGCATTGTGGGTATCCTGACATGAGCTCCGACAGCCCCGACTTTGCCCAGGCGGAAGCAGCAGCGCGATACGTGCTGAAGAAGACGAAGTTGCGGCCGAAAATCGCGCTGGTTCTAGGGTCGGGATTGGGCGCGTTTGCAGACGAGTTTGCGGCCGCAACACGCATTCCCTACGCGAAAATTCCCAAGTTTCCGCGCTCCACGGCAATTGGCCATGCCGGGCAGCTGGTGCTCGGAATCGTGGAAGGCATTGAAGTTGTCGGGATGCAGGGGCGAGTGCATCTTTACGAAGGATACTCGGTGCAAGACGTGGCGTTTCCGGTGCGCGTATTTGCGCGAATGGGAGTGAAGGCGGTGATCCTGACCAACGCCGCGGGAGGCATCAAAAAGGAATTCACGCAGGGGCGGCTGGTGGTGATGAGCGACCACATCAATTTACAGGGAGCGAATCCGTTGATGGGAGCGAACGAGGAAAAGCTCGGCCCACGATTCCCGGACATGAGTACGGCTTACGACAAAAGATTTCGCGAACTGGCGCTGGCCGAAGGGCGCCGGCTAGGAATTGCATTGGGCGAAGGCGTGTATGCAGCGCTGACAGGACCAAGCTACGAAACGCCAGCGGAGATTCGTTACTTGAGAGCGATTGGCGCGGACCTGGTGGGCATGTCGACGGTTCCAGAGGTGATTGCGGCGAGGCATGCCGGCATTCGCGTGCTGGGAATTTCTTGCGTGACCAACGCAGCCGCAGGCATTCTGGATCAACCGCTGGATCATAAGGAAGTTCTGGAGACCGCGGGGCGTGTAAAGGGACAATTCATTGCCTTGCTGCGCGGCGTGATTCCGGACATAGCGTCGGCGGTGTAGGTTTCCTGACGCAATTTCAGTACCGGGAGGGTTTTGTGTCGGAATTTGAGGCACTGATCAAGGTGGCAACCCAGGCAAGGGAGAATGCGCATGCGCGATTCTCGAACTTCAAGGTGGGGGCAGCGCTGCGGACGGCCGAGGGGAAGGTATATGGCGGTTGCAACGTGGAAAATGCGACATACGGACTGACGGTATGCGCGGAACGAGTGGCCATCTTCAAAGCGGTCAGCGAAGGCGAGCGGCGTTTCGATGCAATTGCCGTGGTGACGGACACCGATGCGCTAACACCGCCGTGCGGAGCGTGCCGGCAATTGATCTGGGAATTTTGCGGGGATGTGCCGGTGGTGATGGCGAATCTGAAAGGCAAAAGTGAGACTTTCAAGATGCGGGATCTGTTTCCGAAGCCTTTTGATGCTTCCAATTTATAAAATGCCTTGTCGGGGAAAAACCGTGATGACTAGCTGCCGTTTCAAGCGCAAATATTTTTTGATTCCCGGCTTGTTGTTGTCCGCGATTTACGCACCGGATCCGCTGTTGGCACAGGCCGACGCCAAACAGGCCGTTTCCGTTGATCTGCTGGTCACCGGGGCCACGATCGTAACCATGGACTCGCAGCGGCATGTCATCGAAAACGGCGTAATGGCAGTACGGGGCGACGCGATCGTTGCCCTAGGGCCGGACGTCAATAGCTTCGCCCCGAAAGGAATCGTCGCCAAGCAAACCATCGACGCAAAAGGCAAGCTGATCATGCCCGGACTGATCAACGCACACACCCACATACCGATGGTGCTGATGCGAGGATTGGTTGACGATGTGACACTGGACGACTGGCTGCGCAAGTACATTTTCCCGGCGGAAGCGAAAAACGTGAATGAAGAGTTTGTGCGCTGGGGTTCACGACTGGCGCTGGCGGAGATGATCCGAAGCGGCACGACGACGTTTGCGGACATGTATTACTTCGAGGACGCCGTTGCCGAAGAGACCAAAACGGCGGGACTGCGCGGATTTGTTGGGGAAACGTGGATCGACTTCCCTGCCCCGGATAACAAGAACCAAGCGGACATGGCGGCGTATACCGAGAAGTTTCTGAAGAAATGGCAGGGCGATCCGCTGATTCATGCGTCCGTGGCACCGCACTCGATTTACACATGCTCAGAGAAAACGCTGCGGGATGCGGCGGCGCTGGCAAGGAAATATCACGCGCCGATCCTGATCCACGTTGCGGAAATGCGCAAGGAGTTGGTGGACAGTATCGAGAAGAACGGCGCGACGCCGGTGCAATACCTGGAGCGGATCGAATTTCTGGGACCGGATGTGCTGGCAGCCCACTGCATCTGGGTGGACTACACGGATATGAAGATTCTGGCGGACCGGCAGGTGGGCTGCGTGCACAACCCGTCGAGCAACATGATGCTGGCGAGCGGAGTTGCGCCGGTGGTGGACCAACGAGCGGCGGGCATGCGCGTGGGACTGGGCACCGATGGTCCGGCCGGAAGCAACAACGATTTGGACATGATGGAAGAGATGGACCTGGCGGCAAAACTACAGAAGACCTATCGCGTGGACCCACGGGCGCTCGGGGCCAAAGGAGCGTTGGAAATGGCGACGATTGAAGGAGCCCGGGCGCTGCACATGGAGAAAGACATTGGTTCGCTGGAAACGGGGAAAAAGGCGGACTTCGTGGTGCTGAATCTGAATGTGCCGAACGCCGTGCCGATGTTCGACGCCTATTCGCAAATTGTTTACGCGTTGAAGGCAAGCGAAGTGGAGACGGTGGTGATTGGCGGAAAAACGGTGATGAAGGATGGCAAGGTGCTGACGGTGGACGAAGCGGCGGCGATGGCCAAGGCGAGAGAGTATGGAAAGAAGGTGCAGGCGTCGCTGAAGTAGTAGCGATTGGGATCAGCAGCGGAGCCAGAGTCCTCCGGGGCCAAAACCCTTTGTGAGCTGAGGCCTAAGGTCGGAGCTGAAACTCCGCCCCCCGAGGAAACGAAAACCCAGGAGCGGGCATAAGAGCCTGCGCTATGGCTTCAGTTGGGTGCGTTGCCCGGCCCGCCGACCGCGTGAATCTTGGGAAGGCGGTCTTCCACTGACGGCAATGCAGGAAACGTCGCGTGCGGTTCCGTCTGATACCAATAAGCGACGGAAAAATAGTTGTCGGAGCGAACGTTGGCGTGGCCGTGTTCGATGGTAGCCTTCAGCGATTTTGTGAAGGGGATCGGCGAATCGAGGTGGAAGCGATACACCGAGCTGCGGCCGCCGGCGCTTTCCTCGCCGACCACGGGCGCGCCATAGAGCGGATAAGAATACGGGTGGCCACCGAAATCGTAAGCACCAAGGAAATAATCTTCTGAGCCCGTGCCGGTAATGGAAGGCGAGGTTTCACCGTCGATGAAGAACATGTCGTCGCCTTCTCCCCACCAGAAATCCTGATTTTGCAGAATGGACATGGTAACGCCAACAAAGTGTCCGCGGCCGGTAGCTTCGAGCCAAACGTAGTTGTCTTGACCGCGGAGATTCTTTTTGTCGTTGACGATGGCCTCGCCGTTGTCATGCCACTGGTTGGTCCAGCCGTGGTTGGGTGAGGCCTGGCGATATTGCGCGTGGAAATAGAGAGTGTCTGGCGGAAGCGGCTTGGAATAAGCCTGAACATCGATGTTGAAGTAGAAGGCATCAACGCGCTCTTTGCCATTGTTGGTGACGGTGATGCGGGCATGCTTCTGGAAAGGCATGGGGAAGAAACAGTTGAGGGCCTTGTTGGGGCCGACGCTGAGAGGCGCGGACTGGAATAGGAAATATTCGCCCAAGCCGAGACCAAAGAAATCGCCGAGGGGAGTTTCGACGCTGGGGGCGGCTTCGTCGTCCCAGTAAATGCGGAATACCAATTTTTTCAGGTGATAGGACTCGTCGTCGGCCAGCGTGAACCACATGTGCGTAATGGTTCCGGGACCAGGTTCGTCGAGGATGATGAGAGTTTCGCCGGGCGGGATGGCGCGAAAGTCGGCATTGCCGCCAGAGCGATCGTAACTGGAGACGCGCTTGAGAGTGTAGTTGTGCGGTTGAGAAAGAGAGCCGAGCCAGTCCGAAGATTGCGCAAAGACAGAAGCGCAAGCGAGGAAAAGTAATGAGAGCAAACGAGCTAAGAAGATTGGCGATTTCATAGGCGCTCCCGGAATGGCATGAGAAGAGTCGAGCGACGGCGAATGGCAGTGACATTGTTCACCAGGGTCATTATGCGAAGCAAGCGGAGGAGGGCGAACTGAGCCCCGGCGAATTGCATGGCGGGGAACTGATGGGAACGCCAAAGAAAGATTGCCAGAAAAGCCAGCGCTACAGGGAAGACGGATGTGGCGCCCATCGGGAGATTGGCGTTCCCGGGTTATAGGGATTCATCGACCCCCAACAAAGGCTGGCCGCCGGCAAGGTCGCCCATATTAATCAGGATTGGGGCGATCAAGCCAGTCCAGCCGGTTTGATGACTGGCACCGCAGCCGCGGCCGGTGTCGCCATGGAAATATTCGTGGAACGGAATCAAGTCGCGCCAGTAGGGATCTTCGTTGAAGAGTTTGTTGGAGCCGAAGAGCGCGCGATTGCCGTTCTGATCCCGCAGAAAAATATGGGCCAGGCGGTGAGCCAGATCGTGAGCGACCTCGGCAAGCGTCTTCAGCTGACCCGAGCCGGTTGGACATTCGATTTTAAACGTGTCGCCGTAATAGCGATGATATTGGCTGAGCGAAAGAATAATCAGCTGATTGACAGGCATCCAAACCGGGCCGCGCCAGTTGGAATTGCCACCAAACAGAAGGGTAGTGGATTCACCGGGTTCGTAATCCAGCTTGTACTCCTGTCCGGCGAGATGCAAGACCAGCGGATGAGCAAGGTGATAGCGGGAGACAGCACGCACACCAAAAGGCGAGAGAAATTCATTTTCATCCAGCATATAGGAAAGCAAGCTGCGCAATTGGCCCTCGCGAACGAATCCAAGGAGAAGCATTTTGTCGGCGCTCGGATCGATGGCGGGTCTAATGTTGGCGACGAGATCGGGACGGTGTTCGATAAACCATTGGCGGCGGCGCTGAAAATCGGGGTAGCGATCAAATATATCGGCAGCAACGGCGCCGCCCCCGAAGATTGGGACAAATCCAACCATGGTGCGGGCGCGCACGGGGAATCGTTCATTCTGACTGGAGAAGAGATAATCGTAGAAGAAACCATCCATCTCGTCCCAAAGAGAGCGGGCGGACTCTTCAGGATTATTCACGGAGTGAGCGATGTAGATGTAGTGTTCCCAGAATTTGCTGGCCAGGTCTTCGTAGACCGGGTCGCGCTCGGCAAGAATAAGAGCGATGGAAAGCATGTTCTTCGCGAAGGCCGCCATCCAACTGGTGCCATCGGCCTGTCCCAGGAGATATCCGGGAGGCAAATTGTCACGGTCGAACGCGCCGATATTGTCCATACCGAGGAAACCGCCCTGAAAAATGTTCTTTCCCATGGCGTCTTTGCGATTGACCCACCAGGTGAAATTGAGAAGCATTTTCTGGAAGACCCGCTCGAGGAACGCGTAATCGGCAACGCCGGTGGTCTGGCGCTCAATCTGAAAGACAGCGGCGGCAGCCAGAGAGAGCACCGGAGGATTCACATCGACGAAAGCCCATTCATAAGCCGGGATTTGTCCGTTCGGATGCATGTACCATTCGCGCGTCATGAGCAGGATTTGTTCTTTGGCGAAGTGCGGGTCGACGTATGCCAGCGCAACACAATGAAAGCCCAGGTCCCAGGAAGCAAACCACGGAAACTCCCATTTATCCGGCATGGAGAGAACATCGCGGGTGAAGAACTGACGCCAATCGCTGTTGCGCCCCTCGAGCCGCTGGGGCGGAGGAACGGGCTGCGCGGGATCGCCGTCCAGCCAATCCGAGACGACGTAGTGGTAATACTGCTTGGACCAGAGCAAGCCCGCAAAAGCCTGGCGAGCGATCAGCCTGGCGTCGTCGGAGAGTTTGGATGGCAAGACAACGCCATAGAATTCGTCGGCTTCTTCCTTACGCAAGGTGAAAACGGCATCGAAATCCGCGAACGGAGCCTCGGAAGGGTGGTCATCCATCATGGCGGCGAGTCGCAGGCGAAACGAAACGGTTTCGCCGGGCGGGACCGCGAGTTGGTAGTGCGCAGCAGCTTTGCTGCCGATTGCGGAAGGATTGACAGCCTGGCGCTTGCCGTCAATCAAATAGGAATGAAACGCATCTTTAACGTACGGGGTGGGCGAAGGGCCGCCGAACAGGCGCTCAAAATTCGTTTCGTTTTCCGTGAAGAGAAGTTCGGCGGCGCCGGAACAATAGAGAATGTAATCGCCGAGTTGGTAGTGTTTGGCGAGGATGGAGCGCAGTTGAGGATCCTTGAAAGTGGGAGTGGCTGAAGCGCAGAGAGAGGGCCGGCGATCGTCGCGCCCCCACGACCAGGTATTGCGAAACCACAGTGTGGGAAGAATGTGGATGGGAGCAGTCTCGGGGCCGCGATTGGTGACGCCGATGCGGATGAGAATATCTTCCGGGTCGACCTTGGCATATTCCACAACCACATCGAAATAGCGGCTCTGGTCAAAAATGCCGGTATCTACGAGCTCGTATTCCATATCCGCCTTGCCGCGGCGGCGATTTTCTTCCAGGAGCTGTTCGTAGGGATACGCCGCATGAGGATATTTATAGAGATACTTCATGTAGGAGTGCGTGGGAGTGTTGTCCAGGTAGAAGTAATACTCTTTCACGTCTTCGCCATGATTGCCCTCATGGGCGGTGAGGCCGAACATGCGTTCCTTGAGAATAGCATCGTGCGTATTCCAGAGAGCGAGAGCGAAGCAGAGATACTGGTGACGATCGCAGATGCCCGCGATGCCATCTTCATTCCAACGGTAGGCGCGCGAGCGGGCGTGATCGTGCGGGAAATAGCTCCAAGCGTCACCATCCTTGCTGTAGTCCTCGCGAACGGTGCCCCAGGCGCGCTCCGCCAGGAAAGGGCCCCAACGATTCCAGTGGCCCTCGCGCTGCTGATCCATGTGCAGGCGAACGCCTTCGCGAGTGTCGTAGATGGTCATGATGCCTTTTCCAATCAGCTTCGTCACGCGCCGGAATGAACGGTGATGCGGAACGAAGCAGGAAATTGGCCGCCGGGCGCAAGAATTTGCAGGCCCTGACCGGAGGTGAGCGCGCCGGTGCGAGCCGTCATGGGCTCCAGAGCGATGAAGTCTTTGTCCCGGGGAGCAAAGATCTGGGCGCAGGGGAAGTTTTCGAGAAACGTAACGGTGATGTGGCGGCCAGCGCCGGAGAGGGAGAAACAGGAGTGCGTGCCAGCCAGGGCAAAGCCGTCGTCAAAGTTCTTGTCGCCCAGCAAGGAATCAAACGGTCCGAAAGATTCCTGCGCGCCGGTGGGAATGCCACGCTGGTCGAGTTGAAGTTTGTTCATGTGAGGTAATTGGAGGCGCCATTGCGCGCGCGGGAGCTCGGGAATTCCGAAGTACGGATGGAAACCAAAACTGATGGGCACGGGCGATTCGGCGCTGGCAAAGACAGTCGTGTGCAAGGTCAAGGAATCGGGATTGAGGGCCGCGGCCATTTCAAGCTTGTGGGGAAAGGGAAAGATCGCCAGGAGATCGGGCCGGTTCCAGTCGAGACGCGCCCAGAGGGACTCCGGCTTTGCGCTGACAATTTCCCAGGCGAGCTGGCCCCAGGGAACACCATGCATGGGGAGATGCTGCTCGTCGAAGTGCAACCGTGGAGAGGACGGGTCGAGGACAACGTCGCGGCCAGCGGCTCGATACTTTAGAGAAGCGAGACGATTTGCCCAAGGATAGAGGAGGGGGATACCCGCGGTGCTGCCCTTGGATTTGGCGGTTTCCAGATCATCGATGCGGCGAAGAAGTTCGGCACCGCGATGGCGTAGCGAAACACCCAACATGCCGGAGCCCGGCCAAAAAACAGCCTGCAGATCACCAGCAACGAGGGAGCGAGCGCAGTTGGCGTTCATGGTGGTTTTCAGGTGACCTCATTTGGTAGCTCTGACATCAAGACGCCGCCGCACGCGCCGCGGCATCACGATCGGCCAGAATGACCGTGTTGTCTTGACGAATGCGGCCTGAAGGGATGGAGGGGTCGGCGGCGAGCAATTTGGGGAGCATCTCGACTTTTTCCTTGCCGGTGACGAGAAACAGAATGCGCCGCGAACGATTGAGAATCGGATAAGTGAGGGTCATGCGGCGGCGGCCCATGTAGACGCCAGTAATCGCGACATCCGCATCCGTGACGCTCAGCACTGGATCGCCAGGAACGAGTGAAGCGGTGTGACCGTCAGGCCCCATGCCAAGATGAGCGAGATCGAGAATCGGAGGAGAGCCCGCCAACTCCGCGAGAGTGGCGGCATACTGTTTGGCAGCGGCCTGCAGGTCAGTGGCCTCGACGGGCATGGGATGAATATTTTCAGGAGGAAGCGGGGCGTGCTGCAGAAGAGATTCGCGAAGGCGCGTGAGATTGCGATCGGGATCGCCGGAGGGTGCGACGCGCTCGTCCACCTGAACGACGTGCATTTGTTTCCAAGGCACGTCTTCGCTGGCCAAGTCGCGCAGCATGACCCACGGAG
Source organism: Candidatus Acidiferrales bacterium (assembly GCA_963804635.1). GTDB lineage: Bacteria > Acidobacteriota > Terriglobia > Acidiferrales > UBA7541 > Acidiferrum. The sequence continues at coordinate 36,942 of CAWDRK010000028.1, read as the reverse complement.
TGTGGCCACCGCTGACGGCGATCACAAAGCGGCCGCGAGCAGCGACGGCGGCGCGCGCTTCGGCAGCGATGAATTCGGCAGCCTTCTGTGCAACAACTTCCGCATTGGGCAGGACGTCGATCTTCATGGCAGTCACTTCCCTTCCCAGCAGGGTTGACGGCGCGCTCAGGCAATGGGCGGCCGCACGCGCACGCGACGGAAATGCAACATCGACTTACTTAAACGAGCCAGCCTTCGCCGCCGCCGCGGGGTTGGCGATCAGCGGGTTCACCCAGCCGCCCGGCGGGGCGACTTGCGCACTTTCTTTCGGCCCCCAGGTGCCTGGCTCGTATTCGTGAGCGGGCGTGGTTAGTTTCAGGATAGGATCGACGATCCGCCACGCCTGCTCGACGTAGTCTTGCCGCGCGAAGATGGAGGCGTCGCCAGCCATGGCGTCACCCAGCACACGTTCGTAGGCGTCGATTTCAGAGGCCTCGGGCTGATGGTGCGCCAACATCTCCGCGGCTTCGCCAGCCAGCGCTTCGCCGGGCGCCATGACCGTCATGCCCATTGCGATATCGACATCGGGACTGATGCGGAAGCGCAAATGATTTTGCGTCAACTTGCTCTGGGGAATGACCGTGGGAGGCAACTTGAATTTGGCCAGGACTTCGGTGCAGGTTAGGGGAAGAGACTTGCCCGCCCGCAAAAGAAAGGGAACACCGCGCCAGCGCCAGGAATCGACTTCGAGGCGCAGAGCCGCGAAGGTTTCCATTTGGGAGTCCTTGGCCACACCCGGTTCGGCGCGATAGCCGCGAAACTGTCCGCGAACAACATCGGCGTCCTGCAAAGAAGGAATGGCCTTGAGGACTTTTACCTTTTCGTCGCGGACTGTTTCGGCGTCGGTGCAGACGGGAGGCTCCATGGCAAGGTTGCAGAGAATCTGGAAGAGATGATTCTGGATGACGTCGCGGATGGCGCCGGTGTCATCATAGAAGGCGCCGCGGCCCTGGACGCCAAAATCCTCGGCCATGGTGATCTGGACGCTCTCGACGTAATTGCGATTCCAGAACGGCTCCATGAAGGTGTTGGCGAAGCGGAACACAAGGATATTGTTGACCGGGCGCTTGCCGAGGAAGTGGTCGATGCGGAAGATGTCCTGCTCGTCATAGGCGCTGTGAAGAATCTTGTTGAGAGCCTGGGCGGAGGCCAGATCATCGCCAAAGGGTTTTTCGACGATGACGCGCGAGCCTTCGGCACAGCCTGATTTTACGAGCTGTTCGACAACCTCACCGAAAAGCATGGGAGGAATGGCAAGATAGTGCGCGGGGTGCTGGGCGCCGCCGAGCTCCTTGCGCAACTCCTGGAAAGTGGCGGGATCTTTGTAATCGCCGTCGACGTAATGCAGTAAGCCTGAGAGTTTTTCCCAAGCCGCAGGGTCCAAGCCGCCGTGTTTTTCCAGGCTGTCCTTGGCGCGGGCTTTGAACTGATCGAGATTCCAGTTGGCCTTGGCCACGCCGATAATGGGGACGTCGAGGTGTCCGCGCTTGACCATGGACTGAAGCGAGGGAAAGATTTTTTTGTAAGCCAGATCGCCGGTTGCGCCAAAGAAAACCAAGGCATCAGAATGAATCGCGCTCATGATGCAGCCCCTTTCTTGCGCGGCTACTTGCCCGCGGCCTTTTCCATGTGCCCACCGAATTGATAACGCATTGCGGAAAGCAGCTTGTCGGCGAATCCTGCTTCACCACGGGAGCTGAAGCGTTCATAGAGGGCGGAAGTGAGGACGTGAGCGGGCTGAGCCTCGTCGATGGCCGCCTTGATGGTCCAACGGCCTTCGCCGGAGTCGGAAACGCGGCCAGCAAATTTCGAAAGTGTCGGGTCATCAAGCAGGGAGATGGCAGTTAGATCGAGCAGCCAGGAGGCAATGACGCTGCCGCGGCGCCAAACTTCCGCGACGTCTTTCAGGTCGAAGTCATACTGATAGTGCTCCGGGTCGCGTAGCGGAGTGGTTTCGGCGTCGACGGCGTGGTCCTGCTTGCCCACGTTGGCGGCGCGAATGATGCCGAGACCTTCGGCGTAGGCGGCCATGATGCCGTACTCGATGCCGTTGTGGACCATCTTGACGAAGTGGCCGCCGCCATTGGGGCCGCAGTGCAAGTAGCCCTGTTCCGCGGTGCCACCAACCTTTTCGCGGCCTGGAGTGCGCGGGATATTGCCAATACCGGGAGCCAGGCAGGCAAAGATGGGATCGAGGTGCTTGATCACATCTTTCTCGCCACCAATCATCATGCAGTAACCGCGTTCGAGCCCCCAGACACCGCCGCTCGTGCCGACGTCAACGTAATGAATTTTCTTGGCGGCGAGCTCCTTGGCACGGCGAATGTCGTCAACGTAATAGGAATTCCCGCCGTCAATCAGGATGTCTTCGGCTTCCAGCGAGGGCAGCAGATCATGGATGGTCTGGTCCACCACCGCCGCAGGCACCATCAGCCAGATGGCGCGCGGTTTCTGAAGCTTCTTCACAAAATCCTGAAGAGAAGAAGAGCCGACAGCCTTGTCGTGTTCCAGTTCGCTGACCGTTTTTTGCGACCTGTCGAAAACGACGCACTGGTGGCCGCCCTTGATCAGGCGGCGCACCATGTTCGCCCCCATTCTGCCGAGGCCAATCATTCCGAGTTGCATGACGATCTCCTTTATCGATTGAACTTTATAAACCGCTAAGAGCGACCGCGGAAAGCGCTGGTCAGTCAGGAAGCCTTGAGCTTGCGGTAACGGCGGATCAGCGCGTTGGTTGAGCTATCGTGGTTGAGCTTGGGCTCGGTCTTGCTCTCAAGCTCTGGGATGATGCGCTGAGCGAGGACTTTGCCGAGCTCAACGCCCCACTGATCAAAAGAATCAATGCTCCAGATGGTGCCCTGAGTGAAGACAGAGTGCTCGTATAGCGCCACGAGTTTGCCAAGCGCCTCGGGCGTGAGGCGATCGAGCAGCATGGTGTTGGATGGGCGGTTACCTTCGAATACGCGATGCGGGACAAGCCAATCGGGTGTGCCTTCGGCCTTCACCTCCTTGGGTGTTTTGCCGAAAGCGAGCGCTTCAGCTTGCGCGCAAACATTGGCGACAAGCATGTCGTGATGGCGGCCGAGGGGATTCAGTGCTTTCGTAAACGCGATGAAGTCGCAGGGAATCAGGTGCGTGCCCTGATGGATGAGTTGATAGAAGGAGTGCTGGCCGTTGGTACCGGGTTCTCCCCAAAAGATCGGCCCGGTATCATAGTTGACTTGCTTGCCATCGAGGGTGACGTGTTTGCCGTTGCTTTCCATGGTGAGTTGCTGGAGATAGGCGGGAAAACGTTTCAGATATTGCTCGTAGGGCAAAACGGCGACAGTTTGCGCGTCGAAGAAGTCGGTGTACCAGATGGTGAGAAGGCCGAGGAGCACCGGAAGGTTGCGTTCGAAGGGCTCGGTGCGAAAGTGCTCGTCCACCTGCTGAAAGCCGCTGAGCATGGCACGGAAATTATCCGGGCCAATGGCCAGCATGGTGGAGAGACCGATGGCGGAGTCCATGGAATAGCGGCCGCCGACCCAATCCCAAAAACCGAACATGTTGGCCGTGTCGATACCGAACTTAGACACTTCCGCAGCGTTGGTGGAGACGGCGACGAAATGCTTGGCGACGGCGGTTTGATCTCCGGCGAAAGCCTTCAGAGACCAATCACGGGCGGTGTGGGCATTGGTCATGGTTTCAAGCGTGGTGAAAGTTTTGGATGAAATGATGAACAGGGTTTCGGAGGGATCGAGGTCTAGGACCGCTTCGGCGAAGTCCGTGCCATCCACGTTGGAGACGAAGCGGAAGGTCATGCGGCGTTCGCTGTAGTACTTCAGAGCTTCGTAAGCCATGACCGGGCCGAGGTCCGAACCGCCAATGCCGATGTTGACGACACTGCGCATGCGCTTGCCGGTGTGGCCCTTCCATTCGCCGCTGCGAACGCGGTTGCAGAAGGCGGTCATCTTATCGAGCACGGCGTGAACCTCCGGCACCACGTTCTTGCCGTCGACGAGGATGGTTTGGTCCTTGGGTGCGCGGAGAGCGACGTGGAGAACTGCGCGATTCTCGGTAATGTTGATTTTGTCGCCGCGAAACATGGCTTCGATACGTTCGCGCAGGCCCGATTCCTTCGCCAGTTGCAGTAGAAGCGCCACGGTCTTGTCGGTGATGCGATTCTTGGAATAATCGAAGTAAATGCCGAGAGCTTCGAGCGAGAATTTTTCGGCGCGCTTGGGATCATCTGCGAAAAGTTTCCGCAGGTGCGCGGATTGGATGGTTTTATGGTGGGCGCGCAAAGCGGACCAGGCTTTGCGTTTGGTGAGTGGTTTCAGTTCGGGAGATTTTGGAGTCGCCTTTGCCGTTCGTGCCATGATCGTGCTCCTTGCAACTTTTCGTGGGTTTAACGACGAGAGAATGTCTGAGCTGCTGCGGGCTTGTCCTTATGGTCGTCCCAGAGGCGAAATCCGCCGATAAACGCGTTGGAATTGTCCCCCAAACGGCAGTGTGGCGGAAGCTCTTTCAGCTTTTTGGCATTGCCGCCTCCCAGAACGATATCATCGGGCTCCAGCGCGGCCGACATGCATTCGACGACGTCAGCGACGTAGCGGCGCCATTTCTTTTTTCCGCACTTTTCGAGACCGCGCAAGCCAACATAGTCTTCGTACGTGCCCTTCTTGTACGGAAGGTGGCCCAGTTCCATAGGCTCGACGATGCCGTCGACGACCAGAGCAGTGCCGAGGCCCGTGCCCAAGCCGAGAAAAAGCATTTTGCCTTTTTTGTAGCTGCCCAAAGCCTGCATGGCCGCGTCATTCACAATCTTCACGGGCTTGCCAAACGCCTTTTTGTAGTCGAATTTCACCCAGCCGTGGGCCATATTGTAGGGCTCCAGGATCGGGCGATTGTGCATGACGGGCGCAGGATAGCCAATCGAGACCACGTCGTACTTCCAGTCCTTGGTAATCTCGTTGACGCCCGCGACCATTTTCTTGGCGGTCATCTTGGGACCAGAGACAAATTTGCGCGGTGTCGATTCGCCGCTGAGCAGGACCTTCACGTGGGTACCGCCAACATCGATCGCCAGTATCTTCATGCGTAGACCCTTCCCTCCACGGAAAAGAACGGCTCGGCGCGCAAACCACCTTATAGGAACTCCCCGGTGTAAATCAATCGCCAGGGGAAGAAGCTCTCAAGCGTCGCGGCTGAGATCCTTCGTAACGCAAATGGCGCACCGCTCAGGATGACAGCGTGGACTCGATAGGTCGTTCACACGCCCAGTCGACCTCGCAAAATCACGGCTAGCGCAGGGCATTGTTGACAATTTGCTGCGCTTCGCTGACGATGGCGTCCAGATGCGCTTCATCCTGAAAACTCTCGGCATAAATCTTATAGATGTTTTCGGTGCCGGAAGGACGCGCGGCGAACCAACCGCTTTTGGTCGCGACTTTCAGGCCACCGATGGTAGCGCCATTGCCGGGGGCGGTAGTCAATTTCTGCACGATGGGCTCGCCGGCAAGCTCGGATTCCTTGACATCGGAGGGAGAAAGCTTCAGCAACTTCGCTTTCTGCTCCGGCGTGGCTGGCGCGTCGATGCGCGTGTAATACGGCATGCCAAATTCGGAGACCAGTTGCTGGAAATGCTGGCCGGGATCTTTGCCGGTTACGGCGGTAATTTCTGCCGCGAGCAGGTCCATGATCGGGCCATCTTTGTCAGTGGTCCAGACGGTACCGTCGAGGCGAAGAAAGCTGGCGCCGGCACTTTCTTCCCCGCCGAAACAGAAAGAGCCGTCGAATAAACCAGGTACAAACCATTTGAATCCAACCGGAACCTCGGAAAGTTTGCGGCCGAATTTTTTGACCACGCAATCGATCAGGCTGCTGCTGACCAGCGTCTTGCCGACCGTGACGTGCGGCGACCACTGCGGGCGGTGGGTCAAGAGATAGCCGACAGCAACCGCCAGATAGTGGTTTGGATTCATCAGGCCGGAGGTGGGCGTGACAATTCCGTGACGGTCTGAATCCGGATCATTCGCGAAGGCCACCTGGTATTCGTCTTTCAGACTAACGAGGCGCGCCATGGCGTAGGGGCTGGAGCAGTCCATACGGATTTCGCCGTCGTGATCGACGGTCATAAAGGAAAATGTGGGATCGATAACCGGATTGGTGACGGTGATATTCAGGCCGTAGACCGAATTGATGGGCTCCCAGTAGGGCCTGGCGGCTCCGCCGAGAGGATCGACGCCAAGCTTGAGGTGAGCGCCGCGAATGGCTTCCGTGTTGATGACGTTGCGCAAATCGTTCACGTAGGGAAGGATGAAATCCTTCTGATGGGTGGTGGCGGCTTTGATCGCTGAATCGAATGGAGTGCGCTTCACGTCCTTATTTCCACCGCGAAGCAGATCGTTGGCGCGATTCTGAATCCAGGTGGTGACATCGGTATCCGCCGGGCCGCCGTTCGGAGGGTTGTACTTGAAACCGCCGTCGCGCGGAGGATTGTGAGAGGGAGTAACGACGATGCCGTCAGCGAGATGGTCTTTGCGGTTGCGATTGTAAACCAGAATGACGCGCGAAATAACCGGCGTGGGAGTGACCCCGTCATCGCGCTGGATGATGGTCTCCACGTTGTTGGCGGACAGAACTTCGAGCGCGGTGCGCTGCGCAGGGCCAGAGATGGCATGCGTGTCCTTCCCCATATAAAGGGGGCCGTCAATTCCCTGCCCGCGGCGGTACTCGCAAATGGCCTGCGTAATGGCCAAGATGTGAGCTTCGGTGAACGTGGCCTGGAAAGGAGAGCCGCGGTGACCGCTGGTGCCAAAGCTGACCAGTTGATTCGGGTCGTTGACGTCGGGGCGGCGATCAAAATAATCGCGCTCCAGTTTTCCCACATCAATGAGCATGTCTTTCGTCGCGGGCTTGCCCGCGAGAGGCGATACGCCCTTTGCTGCTGGATTTTCTACCGTGGCCATGGAACGCTCCGCTAGGGCACCGGACAGGGCGCCACTTTCCAGATTTCCGAAGTGTACTCGGAGATGCTGCGATCACTCGAGAACTTTCCCGAACTGGCAACGTTCCAGATGGCTTTGCGCGCCCAGGCGTCGGGATTGGCATACAGGTCGCAGAGCCTTTTGTCGGCTTCGAGATAGGACTTGAGGTCGGCGAGATGCATGTAGAAGTCTCCGTGCGTAAGAAGGGTATCGCGCAAAGGGGCAAAAATGCCAGGCTCATAACGGCTGAAATAGTCGGAGGAGATCATGTCCAGGGCAGCGCGCGTCTCCGGCTCGTGTTGGTAATGCCAGTAAGGACGATACCAACCACGGCTGTCGACCACTTGCTGGGCAGTGAGACCAAAAAGGAAGAGGTTGTCTTCACCGGCCTCTTCGGCCATTTCGATGGTGGCGCCGTCGCGCGTACCGATGGTGAGCGCGCCGTTCATCATGAATTTCATGTTGCTGGTACCGCTGGCTTCGTAACCGGCGGTGGAAATCTGGTTGGAGACGTCGCTAGCGGGAATGATGCGCTCGGCGAGCGAAACGCGGTAGTCCGGTAAAAAGTAAACCTGCAAGCGGCCCTTAACCGCGGGGTCGCCGTCGATGGTGCCGGCGAGATTGTTGATGAACTTAATGATGAGTTTGGCGAGTTGGTAGGCGGGGGCGGCCTTGCCAGCAAAGAAGAAGGTGCGGGGAGGCATGGAGAGATTGGGATTTTCGCGCAGGCGATTGTAGAGCACGATGATACGCAAGCAGTTGAGCAGCTGGCGCTTGTATTCGTGAATGCGCTTGACCTGAGAATCGAAGATGTTCTGCGGATCGACGGTCACGCCGGACGTGGCTTTCAGCCAGGCGGCAAATTGCGTCTTCATTTCGTGTTGCGCTTTCAGGAACGCGGAGCGGAAGCCCTTGTCGTCGGCAAGCGGTTTCAGCTTGGAGAGTTGGCTGAGGTCGGTGATCCAGCCATCGCCAATGGCATCGGTGATGGTGCGCGCGAGGGGCGGGTTGCACAGCAACAGCCAGCGACGCGGGGTTACGCCATTGGTCTTGTTGTTGAAGCGCTGCGGAAACATCTCGGCAAGATCCTTCACGGTCATCGTGCGGAGCAGCTTCGAATGAATGGCGGCGACGCCGTTGGTGCTGTGGGTGCCAACAATGGCGAGATTGGCCATGCGGACCCTGCGGACTGGTCCCTCCTCAATCAGGCTGATGCGGGAAACGCGGCCTTCATCGCCGGGGTACTTCTGTCGGACATCGTTAAGCAGGCGGCGGTTGATCTCGTAGATGATTTCCAGAAGACGCGGTGCGACCCGCTTAAACCAGTCGACCGGCCATTTTTCGAGAGCTTCGGGAAGCAAGGTGTGATTGGTATAGGCGAGTGTTCTTAGTGTGATGTCCCAGGCCTCATCCCAGCCGAGCTGGGCGTCATCGAGAAGAATGCGCATCAACTCCGGGACGGACATGGTTGGGTGAGTATCGTTGAGCTGAATGGCGACCTTGTCGGGGAAAGTACTCCAATCCTTATTGTTGACGCGGAAGCGCCGGACGATGTCGGCAAGCGAGCAGGCCACGAGGAAATATTCCTGCACGAAGCGCAACGCCTGGCCTCTGCTGGTGGAATCGTCGGGATAAAGCACCCGGGTGATGGATTCGGCGGCCAGGGTCTCTGCCAGAGCGCCCACGAAGTCGCCGCTGCTGAATTCCTGAAAGTCAAAGTAGTCCGCGGCGGCCGCAGCCCATAAGCGGAGTGTGTTGATGTTCTTTCCGCCATATCCGACCACCGGCCGATCGTAAGGAATTCCGAAAAGGCGCGAGGGCTTTCCAGGAATGGCGCGCAGCACTCCGTCGCGAATGACAAACGAGACGTTCAGATCGATGTTTACGCGCAGGTGCGGACGAGCCACTTCCCACGGGTCGGTCCGGCGCAGCCAATTGTCGGGCACCTCATGCTGCCAGCCATCCTTAATGGCCTGCTTGAACATGCCGTATTCGTAGCGGAGACCATAACCCGACGCGGGCAGCTGCATGGTGGCCATGGAATCCAGGAAACAGGCAGCCAGGCGGCCGAGGCCGCCGTTGCCCAGACCGGCGTCAGGTTCTTTTTCCACCAGTGCGAGCCAATCGACACTCTTTTTGTTGATGAAATCGTTCAGGAGAGGCTCGACGAGGAGGTTGGCCACATTGTTGGTGAGCGAACGCCCGATCAGGAACTCCATGGAGAGATAGTAGACGCGCTTGGCATTGGCTTGGTTGTAGGTTTTGCCGGTAAGCACCCAGCGTTGCGAGAGGATGTCGCGAACGGAGCGGGCGCAGGCCTCGTAGTGTTCGCGAGCGGTGGTCTCAGCCGGGTCGATGACTCGGTCGAATAGCAAGTGGCGCTCATAAAGCGCATCGAGACTACCCGCAAACTGGATCGGGCCACAACCGTATTGCGCGAGCAATTTGGACAGCTGGTCGGACGCAGCCTGTTTGGATGTGACTGGAACGCTTTTGGTGCTCATAAGGATTCCCCTATTTCCAGCAGTAGCTCTGCCGCCGAGAGATTGGATGCTGCATGGCGCGCAAAGAACGCAACATTTGCAGGCAAATTCCAGGACGCCTGCTGGATCTAGATAGTGCCATCCCCGGATTGCAGGGGGATTAACAACGATTCCCCACCCACTACTGAAATCCTATTGCAAGGGGCTTCTTCTTCCCGGAGAACGGAAGAGTGTCGAGCCCATGGCGGCACGCCTAGCTCCCGACGACGTTCGGCAGACGCATCAGTCCCTCCATCATGTGGTCGCTCATGCGGCGTGGAGTGATGAAGCCTTGCTGAAACAAGTACGCCAGTCGGTCCTCTCGGAGATGGAGAAAAACGGAGCGGTGGCCGCTTGGATTGTCGATGACACCGGCTTTGTGAAGAAAGGAAGACATTCGGTCGGCGTAGTGCGGCAGTATTGCGGACAGGTAGGCAAACAGGAAAACTGCCAGGTGGCGGTGAGTTTGTCGGTGACGACCGAAGAAGCGAGTCTGCCCATCGCGTGGCGTTTGTACTTGCCGAAAGAGTGGGCCGAGGATCAAGAGCGCAGGGAAAAGACTGGTGTTCCACCGGAGATTGCCTTCCAAACCAAGCCGCAGATCGCTCTCGAACAGATTCGAAAAGCGGTAGAAGAGGGAGTTCCGGTGGCGCCGGTGTTGGCTGATGCCGCGTATGGCGACGACACGAAATTTCGCGAGGGAATCAGCGAGCTTAAACTGCCGTATACCGTTGGCGTGCGAGGACCCACGACGGTGTGGCCACCGGGAAAAGCACCGCTGCCAGCAAAACCAGGCAAGATGGGACGTCCAGCAAAATATTTGCGCCGGAACAAAAACCATCAGCCAGTTTCGACCAAGCAACTGGCAGAATCGTTGCCGTCTCGGAAATGGAAAACGGTAATGTGGCGCGAGGGAAGCTTAAAGAAACTGCGCTCCCGTTTTGCCGCCGTGCGCGTTCGGCCGGCACATCGGGATTTTGAGAGGAGCGAACCCCACCCTGAACAATGGCTATTGATCGAATGGCCGAGCGGAGAAAACGAACCGACCAAATATTGGTTTTCAACCGCGGCCGCTGACACCCCGCTGCGAGAGCTAGTAAAGCTAGCCAAGCATCGTTGGATCATCGAACGCGACTACGAGGAGTTAAAACACTCCAACGATGGACGTCAAATGCGGATGCTCAACAGCGTGAAGCTGACGCCAGCGGGCCACCGCCAATACGATCAGGCCAATGGCGGCGGCCATTGCCAGGCAAAAGCAGATATCGATGAAGGCCAACAATCGTGCTTGCGTGACAACCAGTCCCTGGAACAGCTCATAATTCCCGGGGTCGGGGACGCTAGTGCCATTGGCCCGAGCGGCAATGAGGGAGGCGAAGTCTCGCAGGACCCTCTGCACTGCCGGATCAAGCCGGTTCGCGGTATCGAGCAGGCGCGAGGAATGCACGGTCATTCGCTGATCGATCAGCACTGCGGCCGCCGTTACTCCCAAGCTGGATCCCACCTGGCGAAGAAAATAATAAGAACTGGCCGCTTCATTCTGGAAGCGTTTTTCGAGCGTTCCGGTGGAGAGAAGCGAAATTGCCGACAAAAATAAGCCGGAGCCGATTCCATGAAGGAACAAAACGTAGCCGATATCGTTGCCGGGAGTCATGTCGGTCCAGATGAAGACAAAGATTGTATTGGCGATGCCGAACAGGATAATTCCCAGACCAGCGGTCCTCGCTCCGCCGAAACGAGGAACGCCAATCCAGACTGCGGCGCTTACGCCGAGAAACGTACCGACGGTATCGACGAAGTAGAAAACCGCGGTCTGCTGCGCGTTGTACGGCTGGAGGATCCTGAGGTACTGAGGAATGACGTAGAGCCCGGCGCCGACGAACACGCCGCAGAGCAGCACCAAAGCAAAAGCCGCGGTGTAGGTACGCTGCGAGAGGATCGTGCGGATGTGGAAAACGGGGTTCTCATTGTCCTCGCGAGAATCCCACCACAAAAAAACAATAAAACCCAGGACGGAACTGACCAGGAGCGAAACGATGAAAGAGGATTGAAACCACATGTCGCGCTCACCGCGGCTCAGAGCAATCTGGCCGCACACCATACTGGCCAGCAGCAAGCCCACACCGGGGTAGTCCGCCGGCAAAGTTCTTCAACGCGAACGAGACGGGCGGGCATATAGCGGCGGATGATGAAGTAGCTGAGGGCGACGAAGGGAATCTGCGTGAGGAAGGCATTGTTCCAGCTGGTGGCGTCGGAAACCGCTCCCATCAAGACGGGCCATAGCCCTTTGAATGAAAAAACCAGGATGTTGAACATGGTGATGGCCCGCGCTCTAGCGATTTCCAGACTCCGCTAGTGTCCGACGATGGACGTCAAATGCGCATGCTCGACGGCGTGAAGCTGACGCCATCGGGCAATTGCCAATACGATCAGGCCAATGGCAGCGGCAAGCGCCAGGCAAAAACAGATATCGATGAAGGCCAACAATCGAGCTTGCGTGACAACCAGTCCCTGGAATAGCTCTTAATTCCCGGGGTCGGGGACGCTAGTGCCATTGGCCCGAGCGGCGATGAGGGAGGCGAAGTCTCGCAGGACCCTCCGGACTGCCGGATCAAGCCGGTTCTGAAGTCTTTTCATTCGCTCGCGCTTCCTGAACTCCCTCACGCCCGATCTGATACCTGCGAATTGCGGGGACATTCAGCAGCGTCTGGGAAAAAGTTGTACCTCCTTCAAAAGTTTGATAGGGGCCCGCGGGCTTGGGCGCCGGCAAACGTTCCACACTTTGGAAGTTGTACTGGCTCACCCCGCCTGAGGCGTACAGATCCACCTGTGGGAGCAAAGGTGCCCGAGCAATCTGCGAATCGCGGCTGCTCTGCTGCACTTGCAATCGGGCGATGATTTCTTGGGGATTCTGCTGCAGGGCGAGCAGGACAGCTTGCCTTAAGGTCAGCAACAATTTCTGAGGCGAAGAAGCGGGGACGGACTGCGCAAAGGTCGTCGCCGACAAACAAGAAAGAAAAAGAGTGAGGCTGCAAATGTTCCGTCGCTCGCGCAATCGCCTGAGCATATTGGCAGTCCTCCAGCCAATTCCAGGAATTTCCTGGGCAGGGGGCGAGTCTGCATCAGAAAGACGGGGGACATGATACACCGAGCTTGACTCGGTCGATGAACAAACGCCGGGACCGCGTTGGCAGTTGGCATTGCAGGGAAGTGATTTCCGCGGGACGCGAGTCTAGAGGTGCAAGGCTTTTGTGGCTTCAGCCATGGTGGTGCCGCGGACGATCAACTCCGGCTCCACGACAATTTCCTTCGGATAAGTTCGGTCGCGGGGCGAATTGATGCGCTCGAGAATGGTCTCGGCAGCGATTACGCCCATGTGGCGCAACGGCTGGCGAACGGTGGTAAGACTGGGGTTTTGATAGGCGGCGCTTTGAATGTCGTCGAAGCCAATGACAGAAACATCTTCCGGGACGCGCTTGCCGAATTCACGAAGAGCCTGAATGGCGCCGATCGCGGAAATATCGTTGAAAGCAAATAGCGCGGTGAACATTTCGCCGCGTTCGAGGAGCTCGCGGGTGACGTTGTAGCCAACCTGCGGTGATGGGGAATCGTCGTTGAGCTGCGCGGTCAGCTCGTCCCGAACCTTGATGCCAAGTTGGTCCGCGACGCAATGCAATGCGCGCCAACGTGTTTCCGTGTCGGAGCTGAAGTCCTGTCCCTTGATGAGGGCGATGCGCTCGTGCCCCAATTTTTGCAGGTGATCCAAGGCGAGATGGGCGGCGAGATTGTGGTCCAGAACGATATTGGTTACGCCGGGAGCTTCCTTGTGGCCGGAAATGGCTACGACGGGCAGCATGCAAGCCTCGTTGCATACCGTATCGACCGCGATGATTCCTTCGACGGCTCTCTGCTGCAAGAGGAATGGATACTCCTCGATAAGATCTTTGCGGTGCCGGTGGCTGACGACCAAGTAAAAGTAGCCTTCCTGGAGTAGATGATCCTCGATACCGGACATCACTAACGCGGCATAGCCTTCGCTGATTTCCGGGACAATGACGCCGATGGTAAAGCTGCGCTTCTGGCGCAGCGAACGAGCCATGAGGTTGGGGCGATAGTTGAATTGCCGGGCGGCAGCACGCACACGTTCCTGGGTAACGGCAGGAATGGACTTGGCGGCGGGGGAACGGTTAATGACCAGCGATACGGTGGCCGAGGACAGTCCCAAGTGTTCCGCAAGAGCCTTGAGGCTGATGGAGCCCGGCGCCGGCTCGGGAGAAGAACTCCGTTTTTCTGGTTTCGAACGGGGCATAGGCGGACCGATTTCGAGCGTAGTCTGTCACAGGATGGCGGCAGGAGCAAGGTCGCCGGACAGGCACGGGAAAAGGGCTGGAGGCGAGGGCCAGTTTGTGATAGATTCTTTCTAATAAATCGATTTATTGAAGGCTATGACAGGGGTTGCCAAGATGCGGCCGGTGCCTCAGAAGGAACCCGAAATCTCTCTCCTCGCAAGCTCGCGAAGCCGCGAAGCGCAGGGAGAACTGCCCTCCCAGCAACATGCAAAACGGCGTGTGGTATTGCTGCTGCTCCTGCCAATTGCAATAACGATATTCTTTGCGCCGCTTTCCGCAGCGCAATCCAATGCAGAACAATCGGGAAATCGTGGCGCAGCGCTTACATCGCAATTCGCCAAGCCTTCCATCGAACAAAAAGTCGACGCGCTTCTGAAGCAAATGAACCTGGAAGAGAAAATCGGGCAACTGGTGCAGTATTCCGTGGGAACACCGACGGGTCCCGGGACCGGGCGCGGCAATTATGAGGAGATGGTGGAGAAGGGCCAGGTGGGTTCGCTGTTCAACGTCACCGGGGTGCAATCGGCGAATCACTTTCAGCACATCGCGGTGGAAAAATCGCGCTTACACATCCCCTTGCTTTACGGATTGGACATGATCCACGGGTACCGTACAACGTTTCCGGTGCCGTTGGGTATGGCCTCGACGTGGGATCCGGAACTGGTCGAAAAAGTGGCTCGTACCGAGGCGGATGAGGCGTTTGCCGACGGGGTGCGCTGGACGTTTTCGCCGATGGTAGACATTTCGCGGGATTCACGATGGGGCCGAATCGTCGAAAGCGCGGGAGAGGATCCGTATCTGGACAGCGTGATTGCGCGAGCTTACGTGCGCGGATACCAGGGGAAAAAGCTTAACGCGCCGGGGAGTGTGGCCGCCTGTCCGAAACACTACGTTGGATACGGGGCCGTGGAGGGCGGCCGCGACTATAACAGCGTGGAGATTTCGGAGCACACGCTGCGCGAGGTGTATCTGCCGCCGTTCTACGCCGCACTCGATGAAGGCGCCGCGACGATTATGAGCGCGTTCAGCACTTTGAACGGCGTGCCGGCCACGGCGAATCCGTTCACGCTGAAAGAAATCCTGCGCAAAGAATGGAAGTTTCCCGGGCTGGCTGTGAGCGACTGGACTTCGGTCGGCGAATTGGTTCCCCACGGGGTAGCCAACGACGGAAAGACCGCCGCTTGGAGGGCGTTTGCGGCTGGCATTGATATGGACATGGAAAGCAACCTGTACCACGCACATTTGGCGGAGCTGGTGCGCAGTGGCAAAGTGACCGTGGGGCAAATCGACGAAGCGGTGCGGCACGTGCTGCGCGTGAAATTTGCGCTTGGGCTGTTCGAGAATCCGTATACCGACGAAAAACTCGCCAACGCTGACGGGCCGTTGCCCAAAGAAAATCTGGAATTGGCGCGCAAGGCGGCCGAGGAATCTTTTGTTTTGTTGAAGAATGAAGCGCGGGACGGCCGTGCGACGCTACCGTTGACAAAAGAAGTGCGAAGCGTTGCGCTGATCGGGCCGCTTGGAGATGACGCTGCAGAAATGCTGGGATCGTGGGCAGGACGAGGACGGCCGCAAGATGTTGTGACCGTGAAGACCGCGTTGAGCAACATGCTGGGAGCGGAGCGCGTGAAGTTCGTGAAAGGCGGAGACATCCGCTCCGCGAGTGATGCACAAATCGAGGAAGCCGTGGCCGCCGCGAAGGATGCAGACGTTGCAATCCTGGCGCTGGGAGAAGATGGACCGGAGATGACCGGCGAGGGGGCCTCGCGAGCGCATCTGGATTTGCCGGGCCGGCAAGAGGAACTGGCGGAGAGAGTTGTAGCCACGGGCAAGCCGGTGGTGTTGCTGCTACTCAGCGGAAGGGGCCTGACGCTGCCGTGGATCTTCGAGCACGTCCCGGCGGTGATGGCGGTGTGGTTCCCGGGGGTGCAGGCTGGGCCGGCGATTGTGCGGACGCTATTTGGGGAGGCAGTGCCTAGCGGAAAGCTGGTCATAAGCTGGCCGCGCAGCGTGGGACAGGAACCGCTGTACTACAACGCGATGAACACTGGGCGACCGGCGCTGGATATGGATTTAACGCATGCACCACGGAGCGCCATAGAGAAATTTACATCGCGCTATATTGATGAACCAAACGCGCCACAATTCCCTTTCGGATACGGACTGTCGTATGGGGAATTTGTTTACGGGCCAGCGGAGCTGAGCGTGAAGGAACTGAGCGCGAAGAGGCTGAATGAAGCGCTACGCGAGCCGAGCGCAAGCAAGCAGGAAGTGCTCACGGTGAGCGCGGAAGTGAAGAACACGGGCAAGGTTGCAGCCGAGGAAGTGGTCGAGCTATATCTGAGGCTGCAAGGGACGAGCGTGGAAGAACCGGCGCGAAAACTCAAGGCATTTGAGAGGGTGTCGCTGGCAGCGGGCCAGACCAAGAAGGTCAAGTTTAAGCTTGCGCCGGATGCATTTGCGATTTGGGACATCCACAATGACTTCGCCGTCGAGCCGAGCGCCGTGCACATCTGGGTGAGCCCGGATTCCTCGCGCGGCGGCGAAGGCGCGGCTTTACAAATCGAGGAGTAGCTGGGGGACGCCGTGGCAAAACAGCGAAACGTCAGCCGACGGAAATTGCTAGGGCTGTGCGGGAGGGGACTTGCGCTTGCGCCGTTGGCGTCGTTGATAGCGTGCGGGCGCACAGTTCCGGCAGTGGCGCAAAATCCAGGCGGCGCGCCATTTCAGGGAACCGACGAACAATTGCTGGATGAAATCCAGAAAGGCAGCTTTCAATTTTCCTGGAATGAAACGAATCGCGCAAACCGGGCAGGTGAAGGACCGGGCGTTTCTGAATGGAAAAGACACGCGGAAGATGTCGAGCATCGCCGCGAAGGTTTGGCCTGACGGGATTGTGCATCGGGGACGCGCGTGGCTATGCAGCGCACGGCGATATTTTGCAACGCGTGCGCGTCACGCTGCGGTTCCTGGCAAATCAGATGCCCACGGTGCACGGCTTTTACTATCACTTCGTGGATATGGATAACGGGAAGCGCTGGTCAAAATGCGAGCTTTCTTCGATCGATACTTCCCTGCTGCTGTGCGGAATCTTGACGGCGCGCGCCTATTTTCAGGATGCGGAAATTCAGGACTTGGCCACGAAAATCTACAATCGCGTGGAATGGCCCTGGATGCTGCAACGGCGGCCCCACGTTTTCGATGGGTTGGATGCCGGAGTCGGGTTTCCTGAAGGCACGGTGGGAACACTATTGCGAACTCATGATGATCTACCTGCTGGCAATCGGTTCGCCGACCAATCCGGTGCCCGCAGAGACCTGGAAGGCGTGGACGCGCCCCACAATCACGTATCAGGGCATCACCTATATTTCGGGAAACGACCCGATCTTCACGCAACAGTATTCGCAGGCGTGGTACGACTTCCGGAATAAAAGGGACGCGTACACCAACTATTTTGACAATTCCATTTTAGCGACCAAGGCCCACAAGTTATTTTGCCTCTCGCTGAGATCCGAGTTTCCCGACTACTCCGAGGATTTGTGGGGCATCTCCGCTTCCGACTACCAGAAGGGCTATACGGCGTGGGGAGGCCCGCCGCGAAAAGGGCCCATCGACGGGTCCATTGTTCCCTGCGCCACCGGTGGCTCGCTGGCCTTTTTGTTCCCGGATTGCATTCGCGTGCTGCGAACCATTCGCGGTCCCTACGCACCAAAGGCTTGGGGTCTGTACAGTTACGTCGACGCATTCAATCCGCTGACGAATTGGTACGACACGGACGTGCTGGGCATCGATCTGGGAATCACCATGGTGATGGCGGAGAACCACCGCACCGGCTTGGTGTGGGATATGTTCATGAAGAACCCGGAAGCGGGAGCGGCGATGAAGAAAGTGGGATTCCAGTAGAGGCTTGCGGCGTCGCAAATTCGGCGTCAAGTTTGGACGTTGAGGTGCTTCGGCGCGCAAACGCAGCGCGCCTCAGGAGTGACAGCGTGTTGCTGTGCTGAGCGAGTCGCTGCAGATCAATAGGAAGAACACGGATTTTCAGTTGGCTTGTTTGGCCTCTTCCGAAGATTGTTGATTCAAGCGCTGGAACGTGGCTCTGGCGCGCGCGGCTTCTTCCTTGCGTCCCTTGCGGGAATTCGCGGAGCCCAGGGCAAAGAAAACTTTCGCATCGTGGGGAAACGCCTTTGCGGCGATTTCCAGGTCGGGGATGGCCTTCTGATAGTCATCCGTGTCGAGCAGCAATAATCCCAAAAGATAGTAAGCGAAGGCGGAATGCGGGTCGAGCTTCACAGCTTCTTGCGCGTAAGGCAGGGCTGCGGCTGAATCAACCTTGTAGAGGGTCGCCGCAATCTGCAGGCGCGAGGTGATGTCAATTCGTGAAAGCGGGGACTGTAAAGAAAGGCGCGCCTGCATTGGCGCTGGTGCCTGTGGTTATCCCCGTAAAGTTGCCATTCTGAGTCTTAAAAGTTTTGATCCCTTGGCTGCTGCCTGCGGTGCCACGGTAGGTAGCAGGACGGAGTTGATTGTTCGATCCGTTGGGCTGAGCACATCCAGTGTTGTAAACGAGTTTGCAGACGTTGCCGCCATCGATGTTGGTGTAGACCGCGGTCCATGGGAAGCCGGAATGCCAGCTAAAGATTCCGCTCACGGACCAACCACCAACGATCTTCTCGACCCAGCCATGCTCGGGGCTGTGGAAGATGTGGGGTTGCCAGACACCGCCAGACCTTGAATCAGGTGTCGGCGTCACATCCCAGTCAGGGAGGCGCCCAGGGCAAGCTGAGGATTCCATTGATATTGATCCACGTTATAGGGCTGCGAGCCCTGGTCCATGCTCTTGGCATAACGATTGCTGGCCATCGATTTGGAAAGAATAAGAGAACTGGTGCTGAATCTGAGCCAGGAACGCATTGAAATTGGAAGTTCGGCGTCGTTCGCGTAATAAATCCACATCGCTGATCATGGGGTTCAAGGCGATGCCTTCCAGCGCCGTATAGATTGTTATGGTTGTCACTGACGAGTCAGATGACGCGCGGTACTGCCCTCGATAGCCCAAGGTAGCGATCCAGTTGTGCGCCAGATCGTACTGTCCGAACTCCAAAGAGTAACGGTACATGTAGGGTGTGGGGAAGTTTGCGGGAAATCCAGTGCCACTAATCGGCGCGCCGCTGCACGGGAATATTGTCCCCGTTGCACCACGCCAGCTAGTAAATCGGTTAAGCATCCAGTTGGCGGATACTGTAAGCATCTGTTTTTGCAATGCCAATGAACAGTTTTTCCGGGTACTAAGACCTCTAACTTACCGCTCCGATACCCCCCGGCACGGCTTCCGCCGGACGCCAGGATTGGCACCGAGTGTCGAGACCATGCCTCTCTTTACCGGTCGGCAGGGCCACCCCCGGGCAGTACCCGCCTTTCGCACCTATAAGATGCCCGGAAGCCTGGCAAGGTGTGTGGGAAAAGACCTTGGACCAGCCAAGACGGGCGGCTGTTTCGGATATTGCGCGGCCCTCGCGAATCGGTATACTAGGGGGAGATGAAGGGTTCGCTCCAACCTGGCAGTTCTTCCCGCACCGGCGCGCCTTCGCGCTGCCTCCCCAGCTGTCCCTGTTGCTGCTGTAGGTGTCAATTCCCCTTAGGCGGCACTGGGAACGGTTCCGGTTTAATCGAAGACAGAACCGATAGATTCCAAAGCCGCTTCCGATGAGCGGCCGTTTTTGTTTTTGGAGGAAGGAAAGGCAGAGATCATGAGCCAAAGTCCCACAGCGGCATTGGAAAAGCCGATCGGCATCTACTACGAGCATCCGGACTGGTTCCGGCCCCTGTTCGAACAGATGGACGTGCGGCGAGTGGCGTGGCGAAAGATCGATGCGCGCACGCATGAGCATTCTGCGGACAGCAACGGGACCGAGTATTCGCTGGTCTTCAACCGCATGAGCCCGTCGGCGTGGCAGCGTGGGCTGGCTGATCGAATTACCTACACCGTCGAATACCTAGCGCACCTGGAAGCGCATGGAGTCCGCGTGGTGAATGGTACCCGCGGGTTCCAACATGAGACTTCCAAGGCGCTCCAGTTGGAGATGCTAAAGGGACTGGGATTGCCGTTCCCGAGGGCGCGCGTGATTCATAAGCCGGAGGAAGCGCTTGGAGGCGGCGGAAGAAATCGGCTTTCCGCTGGTGATCAAGCCGAACATTGGGGGAAGTGGGGCAGGCATCGTGCGCTTCTCGAATCCAGGGGAGTTGGCCCGAGCGGTGGAAGAGGGAGGCCTGTTTTTTGGGATCGATTCCACGGCGCTGGTTCAGGAATTCTTCCAGGCGCGCGATTCCGTGATCACGCGGGTGGAAGTGCTTGGCTACAAATATTTGTATGCCATTCAGATCCACACCACCGGTGAGACCTTCAATTTGTGCCCGGCGGATATCTGCCAGAGCACGAAGGGCGAAGAACTGGTGCGCAAGGCGTGCCCGATTGACGCACCGAAAACCGGCCTGAAGGTGGAAGGCTACCGGCCTCCGCAAGAGGTGATTGAAAACGTGGAGCGCATGATGCGGGCGGCGGGCATCGAAGTCGGCGGCGTGGAATATGTGATTGATGATCGGTCCGGCCGGCTGCTGTATTACGACATTAATGCCCTTTCGAATTTTGTGGCTGATCCGGAGCGAATCGTGGGATTCAATCCGTATTCCCGGCTTGCCGATTATCTGATTGCGGAGGCGCAACTGCATGAATCGCGGGGCGCAGCGCGGCTGGCGGCCACAGGAGAACGGCGATGAGATACGGGTACTGGCTGCCGGTGTTTGGCGGATGGCTGCGCAACGTCGCACAGGAAAACATGGAGGCGAGCTGGCACTACGTGAAGCAACTGGCGCAACGCAGCGAGCAACTGGGCTTCGATCTGACGCTGGTGGCGGAGTTGAACCTGAACGACATCAAGGGAGTGGAAGCGCCGTCGCTCGATGCCTGGTCGACGGCGGCAGCATTGGCGGCAGTGACGGAAAGACTGGAGTTGATGGTGGCGGTGCGCCCGACGTTCCACCTGCCGGCGCTGCTCGCGAAACAGGCCGCGAACATCGATCACATCAGCAACGGACGGTTGTCGTTGAATGTGGTGTCGTCGTGGTGGGCGGATGAGGCGCGCAAATATGGCGTGTCGTTCGAGCAGCACGATGATCGCTATGCGCGGACCAGCGAATGGCTGGATGTTGTAGATGGCGTCTGGAGTCGGGACCATTTTTCGTTTTCGGGGAAATACTACCGGGTGGAAGACAACGTTCTTCAGCCGAAGCCGATTGCAAAGCCGCGGCCGACAATCTATGCGGGTGGCGAATCGCCCGCGGCTAAAGATTTGATTGCGGCGAAGTGTGATGCCTATCTGATGCATGGGGATTCGCCCGAAACAGTTGGCAAGAAGGTAGCTGATATGACGGAGCGCCGTGCGAAGACCGTTCGCGCGCCGCTGAAGTTTGGCGTTGCAGGCTACGCCGTGGTTCGCGAGACCGAGCGAGAAGCGCAGCGAGAACTGCAGCGCATTACCGACGTTCAGCAATCCGCCGCGGGGTACGCGAATTACCAGCAATGGCTTGCCGGGACGCAATTGGAGCAGCGCGTGAGTCTGGAAGATTACTCGGTCTCGAACCGCGGGCTGCGCTCCGGACTGATTGGCACCGCGGAACAAGTGACGGAGAAGATTGCGGCCTTTGAAGCGGCCGGAGTGGATTTGCTGTTGCTGCAATTCAGTCCACAACTGGAGGAGATGGAAGCGTTTTCGGATGCGGTGATTGCCCGGAGACAGAGGGCTGCATCGGGATCGGCGTTGTGATGCGGGCGCTGGTGCATTTTTGATGGCCATATCGGCGGCCGGGACCGGCGCATCTAAATTGTGTGGGAGCGATGAGGGAATGACGGCAGTCGCGCAAATCAGTCCCGCAAGAGACGCGGCCAATCGACGGCTCGCGGGAACTTCTGTGTTGGAGCACATCGGCAACACGCCACTGCTGCATCTGGCCCGCATTGCGAACGAGTTCCCCAACATTGAGTTTTGCGCAAAAGCAGAATGGTTCAACCCCGGCGGGTCGGTGAAGGATCGTCCCGCGCTGAGCATGATTCATGCCGGCTTGGCGAGCGGCGCGTTGCGGCCGGGGAAGACGATTATCGACGCCACCAGCGGCAACACGGGCATCGCTTACGCCATGATCGCGGCGGTGCTGCACTATCCGGTGACCTTGTGCCTTCCAGACAGCGCGTCGCACGAACGTAAGCGCATTCTTGCCGCGTTTGGCGCACAGTTGGTGATCACTCCGGGCGACGAAGGGACTGACGGCGCGATTCGCAAGGTTCGCGAGATTGTTGCCGGCAACCCCGAGAAATATTTTCATGCGGACCAGTACAGCAATCCGGCGAACTGGCAGGCGCATTACCGAACAACTGCTAACGAGATCTGGGCGCAGACTTCGGGCCGAATCACGCATTTCGTCGGCGGTCTGGGCACCAGCGGCACATTCGTGGGAACCACGCGGCGATTGAAAGAGTTGAATCCCGCGATTCGCTGCATCAGCCTGCAACCGGACGCGCCGTTCCACGGGCTGGAAGGCTGGAAACACATGGCAAGCGCGCTGCGCCCGGCGATTTACGATGAAACGCTGGCGGACGAGAATTTGGAGATTGGCACGGAAGAATCCTATCGAATGGTGAAGCGGCTGGCTCGGGAAGAGGGGCTGCTCGTCAGTCCCAGTTCGGCGGCCGCGCTGGTGGGATGCTTGCGGGTGGCGAAGAGCATTCCGGCAAATGAAACCGCGGTGATTGTGACCGTGTTCGCGGATTCAGCAGGGAAACATTTGACGGACCGTTTTTGGGATGAAGCGTAGATGAGCGAAGCGCTGAATCTTTCGATCAACGAGGCGTTGGTGGACAAGATTCGCCAGCAGGGGGCCGAGAGCTATCCCAACGAATGCTGTGGAGCGTTGCTGGGGCGTGATGCGGATGCCGAAGCGATTCCCGCAAGGGCAGCGCGCGAGGTGCTGCAGATATTTCCATTGATGAATCGCCGCGAAGATTCGCCGCGCAATCGTTTTTTCGTGACCGCAGAAGATGCGCACGAAGCGGATAAAGCCGCGCAGGCCCAGGGGCTGGACTTGATTGGCTGGTACCACTCGCATCCCGATCATCCGGCGAGGCCCAGCGAGTACGATCGCGAACATGCCTGGCCGTGGTACAGCTACATCATCGTGAGCGTGCAAAACGGAAACCCGCGGGACATGACATCGTGGCGATTGCAGGACGATCGCTCCGCATTTGTGGCGGAAGTAGTGGAAATACGAAATCAAGCCAAGGCTTGATGGAAGCCCAGGCAGGGAGGAACAGCATGGCTGTACGAGTAATGATCCCGACGCCGCTACGCGTATATGCAGGAAAGCGCGATTCGGCGGAATTTCGTGCCGGCACGGTTGGAGAAGCGCTGGCTCAACTGACCGGCGAATTCGACGATTTGCGGCGGCACTTGTTTACCGACGAAGGAAATCTGCGTAGTTTCGTGAATGTGTATGTGAATGGCGAGGATATCCGGTATCTTTCCAAGGAAGAAACGCCCACGAAGGATGGCGACACCATCAGTATCATTCCGTCGATCGCAGGCGGAAACAGCCGCTGAGAGATTGCGAGCAAACTTTTCGCGAAGCCAGATGGGAGAGGCAAAATGGCGAGCAAGGTTCAGACAGTGACGGGCACGAAACCAGCGCAGACGCTGACGAATGAAGAAATCTTGCGCTACAGCAGGCACTTGATCATGCCTGAAGTGGGGATGGACGGTCAACTGAAGTTGAAGAACGCCAAAGTGCTGCTGATTGGCACGGGCGGTCTGGGCGCGCCGCTAGGTTTGTATCTGGCGGCCGCGGGAGTTGGCAAGCTTGGGTTGGTGGATTTCGATGTCGTCGACTTCACGAATTTGCAACGGCAGGTGACATTTGGTACGAGCGATGTTGGCAAACCAAAGAGCCAAGCGGCACAGGCGAGGCTGTCGAATCTGAATCCGGATATTCAGGTGCAAGCGTTCGAAACGAAACTGACCAGCGAGAACGCGCTGGAGCTTTTCCAGGACTTCGACATCATCGTGGACGGCACGGACAATTTTCCGACGCGCTACCTGGTGAACGATGCGTGTATTTTGCTGGGCAAGCCCAACGTGTACGGTTCCATCTTTCGCTTTGAGGGGCAGGTAACGGTCTTCGGCATTCCGGGCGGGCCGTGCTATCGCTGCTTGTATCCGGAACCGCCTCCGCCAGGCCTGGTGCCATCGTGCGCGGAAGGCGGAGTGCTCGGCGTTTTGCCGGGGATCGTCGGCTCCATTCAAGCCATGGAAACGATCAAGCTGATCCTTGGCAGCGGCGATAGCCTGGCCGGGCGCTTGCTCCTGTTTGACGCACTGGGAATGAAGTTCCGCGAGTTCAAGCTGCGCAAGAATCCAGCTTGCCCGATTTGCGGGGACAAACGGACCATTCACAAACTCATCGACTATTACGAATTCTGCGGCGTGCGCGGCGAAGAAGCACCCGCGCCGAATTTGCACGTTCCGGAGATTACTCCACGCGAGTTCAAAGCGCGGCTGGACCGCGGCGACGATCTGTTTATCCTGGA
The DNA here is from genome assembly GCA_963804635.1 of Candidatus Acidiferrales bacterium. Classification (GTDB taxonomy): domain Bacteria; phylum Acidobacteriota; class Terriglobia; order Acidiferrales; family UBA7541; genus Acidiferrum. Next base: position 12,431 of record CAWDRK010000028.1, on the reverse strand, counting down.
CGTGCGCGAACCGCACGAGTATCAGATCTGCAACCTTCAGGGGCATCTGATACCGCTGGGAGAATTGCCACGCCGCGTGCATGAACTGGACTCTTCGCGGGAGATTGTGGCGCATTGCCGCAGCGGAAAGCGTTCCGCGGAAGCGGTCGATTTCCTGCGCAAAGCCGGGTTCCGGAAAATCCTGAATCTGAAAGGAGGAATCCTGGCGTGGTCCGACGAAGTGGATTCCTCTGTGCCCAAGTATTGAAATGCCGATGAGGAATATGCAAATTTTGCATTTGTCTGGAGGAGCGCTACGGCGTAAGCTTACAGCCATGTCGAAGCACCTCCAGACGATCTCCTCCATGTGTTGCTGCTGTATGAGCTGTATGCGTGTGTCTTCTGGCATGGGGAGGCTGAATCTCTAGAGTATAAATTTCAGCCGCGAGAAATTGCCGACCCACCGCCAGAGAGCCTGGCCGGTGGGTTTTTGATTTTGTGAGGCCGAGTTTTGAGTTTACAGAAAAGGAGAAATGGAAATGTCAGACTACAAGCACCCGGAAGTATTGGTAAGCACGGATTGGGCAGCACAAAACCTGAACACAGCTGGCTTGCGGCTTGTCGAAGTGGACGTGGACACGGCCGCGTATGATCGGGGGCACATCCCCGGCGCGGTGGGCTGGAATTGGCAGACGCAGCTCCAAGACAACATCCGCCGCGACCTGATTGAAAAGTCCGTGCTGGAAAAGCTGCTGAGCGAATCGGGAATTTCCAACGACACGACCGTCCTGCTGTACGGCGACAACAACAACTGGTTCGCCGCTTACGCCTTTTGGCAACTGAAATACTACGGGCACAAGGATGTGCGGTTGATCAATGGCGGCCGGAAAAAGTGGATTGCGCAAGAGCTGCCGTTTACGACCGAACCGGCGCAGGTAAAGCCGGCGAATTATCGCGCCCTCGATCCCGACGAATCGCTTCGCGCGCGAAAGGAGGATGTCTCCGCGATTCTGGAGAATCGCCGACGCGGGCAACTTGTGGATGTGCGCTCTGCCGATGAATTCACCGGCAAGATCCTGGCGCCTCCGGGACTATCGGAGACCGCGCAACGAGCCGGACACATTCCCGGAGCTGCGAATATTCCGTGGGCGCAGGCGACCAATGAAGACGGCACGTTCAAATCCTACGAGGAGTTGAAGAAGCTTTACGATTCCAAGGGCATCACCGGCAACGACGGGGTGATCGCGTATTGTCGCATCGGCGAGCGCAGTTCGCACACTTGGTTCGCGCTGAAGTATCTGCTGGGCTACAAGGACGTGCGCAATTATGACGGCTCGTGGACGGAGTGGGGCAACCTGGTTGGCGCGCCAATCGTGAATCTGACGGCGGCGCCGGTGGTGGCAGCGGCTTGCCCGGCGTGAAGCTGGGAATGTAAGCAGGCTAAGGGGATCGCGTCGAGGCGAGATCCCGCAGCCAGAGTTTTTGGCAAAGCAAAATGGGGCGCGGTAGCCAAGTGGTAAGGCATAGGTCTGCAAAACCTATATCGGCGGTTCGATTCCGCCTCGCGCCTCCAACTTTTTCTCATCCTCAATCGATCGTGAATTGCTCGGCAGCTTATGGCTTCACTCCAACCTTGGCCAGCGCTTCGGCCCAGATCTGGTAGCCTGCATCGCTCGGGTGCGTGCCATCCGGCATCAAAGCGGCTTGCAGCGAACCGTCAGACGCAAGGAATGAACCTCCGATGTCGAGATAAGTGATGGAGGGATCTCCCGCAAATCGCTGCGCCAGAAGGCGGTTCGTATCCTGAATCGGCTTGCGTAGCGGGGCGTTCGCTCGCGGACCGCGCGGCAAAATTGTCATGAGCACGATGCGACTCTTTGGCGAGCGCTTGCGAATCTCGCGGCAGATAGCATCAATGCCATCCACGATCTCCTCGGGTGTGTTGGCACGCGCATTCACGGTGCCGGTAAGGTTGTTGGTACCGATCGCGAGGATCACCCAGGCCGGACTCAATCCCTGAAACTCACCTTGCCGCAGCCGCCATAAGACGTTCAGACGTTCTGCGTGCGATCCCAGCCGAATCCCATATTCAGCACCGGCATGCCGCCAAATACCCGCTGCCAAGCCATGGGGCCGTTTACAGGAAAGGACGTGGGCGGGCTACCCCAGAAGTGCGTGATCGAATCGCCAATCAGGACGACGCGCGGCTTTTGCAAAGCTCGGTGGTGCTTGCGCATGGGTGCGGACCGCGAGCATGGCGTCCAGCGAACACGTCACCGCAATCCCAAGAAGGGCGCGACAGTAGCGAGAAGTTTGAGACGCAGGGTTCACGCCGCCATCGAGGAGAAGTCTGCTAAGTGCTTGAAAAGATTGGCTGGGAGACCTGGACTCGAACCAGGATAGCCAGATCCAGAGTCTGGAGTCCTACCAATTGGACGATCTCCCAGCAGGTGAAAAGACTGGACATACATCATGCCACGGCTTTAAGTTTTGGGTCAAACGGGTCAATCACAGCATTTCTTGACCCAAGCTCAGGATCGAAATCAGGCACACGCGCGAGTTCTTCCTTCATGAAATCAGGACGAAGGTGAGTGTAGCGATTCACCATTTCCTCGCTGCCGTGCCCGATCCACTTCTTGATGACCGCCATCGGCGTTCCTGCCATGAACAGAGTGCTCACACGGTTGCCTGAAGCGTGCATGCCGCCACGTTCCAGCCCGAGTCTCCGAAGGAGTGGATGAAGGTGCTTGTTGAGAACTACGCAGTTCACGAGAGGCGTACCACGCTTTGAGCGGAACACTAAACCCGGCGAGTCCATCTCATTGACTCGCGAAGAAGTTGGTGTGATAAGAAAAATGGCTGAATTGCCTGACCAAGAGCAGGTTGCTTATTGGGAGAAGGAGTTTGAACCCTTTCTCACTCGGGAAGATGCTCTGGGCGAACGGCTCCGCGTTTCATTAGCCAAAGAAGCGGCCTTCGAAAAGTAAATATGCAAACAAAAGAAAAGCGCCGGCCATCTCATGATTAACGAGACAACCTGCGCCAGAAACCTGCTAATCAATCAGCCCAACTGACACCGCAACGCGATTCATGAATTCAAAAAGCGTGCCGACCGATTTCTGCATCTCTTCGGTTTGCACTCCGTGTCTAAAACGTGGGCTTGGCACAAGTTGCGAATGTGCCTGTTTGTCAAACGTCGTCTGAGATTTTTCATGATGACTTCCTTGTTTGGAGAAACGAAGGCCCCGCCTGCACGGAGGTCACAAGCGGGGCATCGTTTGGTTTTGGCCGCAACTTGGAGAGAAGCAGCCCCGGTGAATGTGGCGCCGTATGCATCGGAGGAGCGCAGCAATCCCCAGCAAGTCAAAAATCAGGGCCCCGCAATGTCGGCGAAGAATGCCAATTAAAGGACGCAGGAACGCCCGTCCGGCGGGCATCTGAAGAACAGACAGGACCTGCCGAGGCGCAGGATCCCGCGCGACGAATGGTTCAATGCCTCGCTCATTGGTGCGGTTCGGTGGGGTTCCACAGTGCCAGCCGAAGTGCCTCTAGATGGGGCGAGCACTGCCGAGCTTGTTTCACGTGGTTGACCGCGGCATCCAGTCCCCAGCCCAGAGACCAGTGAAGGTAGCCGATCGCCACTGTAGGCGAGCGCCCAACGCCTGCAGTGCAGTGGAGATACACCGTACGACCCGAAGTGATCAGTCTGGCCAACGTGCGGACGCAGTCCGGGAGCTTCTCCCGAAGCTCGATCTGTTCCTCCTTTACGGGGAGGCGCAAGAGATCAATGCCGGAGGCCCGGTAGTGGGCTTCGAGAGATTGCCAGTCGAGCTTGACGGAGTCCATGTCCTCGTCCGTTTGCAAATTCAGCACGGCAGTGATGGCAGAGTCCCGCCGGAGTCGCTCGACATCACCAATGGCTTGGGGATGCGATCCGACGAAGAGTCCGGAAAGGATTTGCGCGTAGTTCATGCGGCTCGCAGGAGCAGATTCTACCATGTGATCCAAATGACTTTCAGATTCCGCCGACGACGACGTGCGATTATAAGCGTCGGATCCTACCCCTCATGAATGAAACGGAATCCAAACCTTCAGCCCGAACATCGTCTCTGCTTCTCGGGGAGGAATTATTGGTCTCGTCCTTAGCAGCATCCGCAGCGAGTTCTGTCGATTGGCTTCCTGCTTGCAAAGCTACGGGGTGAAGACCGTGGCCTTGCAGTCGCGCTCGAACCGGCGCACTGGTTGTGGATCACGGTCTGGTCGCACCGCCCACATCACCCCTATTGCCTTTCGCTTGTCCCCGAACCCGAAGTTGTTCGCCCCTTGGCCGCTTCGGCGCGCACCTTCTGCCAGTTGTACACGGGATACGTCGGCCGCTTGATGGGTGGTACGGGATGATCCTTCAATTCTTGCAGCGCCACAGACACGCCCTTCTCCAACTGCGGATCGTGACCCTGGCGCCAGAGTGCGGGATCGAGATCCACCTCAATATCCGGCGACACGCCCTTATTCTCCACGTCAAATTCGCCGGTGTCCGGATTGTAAAGTCCCCAGCGCGGCGCCGTGACTTCGCCTCCGTCCATTAGCGGCGGATATCCGCCAATGCCTATGAGTCCGCCCCAGGTGCGCGTGCCGATCAGCGGGCCGGTGCCAAGCTTCTTGAACATCCACGGCAGAGCGTCGCCACCCGACCCTGCGTATTGGTTAATCAGCATTACCTTCGGGCCGAAGATCACTTGCGGGATGACATTGTCCTTGCCCTCTCGCGTCATCGCAACCATTAGCAATGGTCGTTTTAGCCAGTCGACGATGTAGTCGGCAATCCAGCCGCCGCCGTTAAAGCGTTCGTCGATAACGGCGCCCTGTTTCGAATTCTGCGCGAAGTAGTAGCGATTGAAATAAGTGAAGCCGTTCACGGCCGTGTCCGGCACATACACGTACGCCAGCTTGCCGCCGCTCAGCTCATCCACCTTCTTCCGGTTGCCCTCCATCCACTCCCGCTGTCGCAGCGACCGCTCGTTCCCTATCGGCACCACGGTCACCGTGCGCGCATCTTTACCGCCCGGGTCCCGTCCTACCTTCAATTGCACGGCTTTGCCGGCGCGCTCCAGGAAGAAACTGTAGATTTCGTCGCTTCCGTGCACCTCGCGGCCGTCCACGGCGAGCAAATATTCGCCTTCGTGGACGTTCACGCCCGGTTCCGTCAGCGGCGCGCGCAGGCCCGGATTCCAGTTCTCGCCAAAGTAGACCTTCGTGAAGCGGTAACGATCATGATCGATGGAGTAGTCCGCGCCCAGCAGACCCACGCTTACGCCCTTCACTTCCGGCCGGTCGCCGCCAAATACATAAATGTGCTGTGCGGTAATCTCGCCCAGCATGTCGGCAAAGATGTAATTCAGATCCGCGCGGCTCATGACGTTGTCCACGTACGGCTGATACGCGGCCATCAGTGCCCTCAGGTCCGCTCCGTGCAAATTGGGATCGTAGAACCAGTCGCGCTCGATCCGCCCCATCTCGCGGAACATCTGTTGCCATTCGGCACGCGGGTCAGTGTACACCTTCATGGACACCAGGTTCAGCTTCCCGTCCGGCTTGCCGGGCTCGCTCGGTTTGCCCAAAGCGTCCACGGGTTTGATCGCCCAGGTACCGTGAGGCGGTTCGCCTCCACCGACCGCCGCCATCGGATTCCAGGGCGGCAACTCTTCATAGAGCGCCTTCTCGCCGTTAGCGGAAATAACGAAGCCACCGATATTGTCCAGCAGCTTATCGGTCTTCTGCGTACACACGTCGAACTTGTGCACGATGCGCCCGCTCGGCCCACTGTCGTTCACGATGGGACCTTCGAGCAGGTAAAGCACGTGCGTTTTTCCAGCAAGCAGGCGATCGTAGTTTCGGGAAGGAATCGGGAGCGCGAGAATGCGTTGGCTGATGTTCTCGAAGTCGATCTTCACCTCGGGAGATTCTTTGGCTTCTTTCGCACCCTTCTCGTCCTTTCTCTCCCCTTGCTTTTCGTCTTTCTCTTCTGAGGCTGCCTTGTCACCCCCTTTGTCTGACTTTCCCGGATACGGCTTCGCTGCCGGCCTTGGCCTCGCCTTCGGGTTTGCATTCGTCCGCATCGGCGAGAGACTTTGGCGCATTCGCGCCGGGGGATTTGTCGGCCGCGACCTTCTCTTCGTCGCTCTGCGGAGCCAGCGGCGACTTCAGATCCTTCTGCAGAACAACCACGTAGGCTCCGCGCGTGATTGGAACTTTGTACGCGCCCATACTGCTGGCGATGGCTGGTCCGTCGTCGGTGCTCGCGAAGAAGTAGAGGTACTTCCCGTTCTTGTCGAAGGCTACCGAAGCCGCATCGCTCAAACCGTCTGTGACTTGATGCGCGGTTTTGTCCTCCACACCATAGACGAACACCGCGCTCAGCGAGCTATCAAGTTGCCGCGTGTACGCAATCCAGCGGTTGTCCGGTGACCACACTGGATTGAAGCCCGTGCCTGGTCCGCCGTCATAGGGATTTGTGTCGACATGGAGCGGCTTCCCCGCGTCGATGTCCAGATACCAAAGGTCTAGCCGCTTGTCGCTGTAAGCGATTTTCTTGCTGTCGGGCGACCAAGTGGGCGAATAGAAAAACGATGGCGGATTGCCGAGGTTTACTTTCCTCACCTCCCCCATGCCATCCTGCTGGCGCAGGTGCAGCGCGTATTCGCCGGACTCATCCGAGAAATAGGCAATCCATTTTCCGTCTGGGGACCACGCCGGATCGCGTTCGGCAACTCCCACCGTGTTAGTAAGGTTGCGGATGTCGCCGTGCTCCACGGGTACGGTCAAGATTTCGCCGTGGGCTTCAAAGACGGCGCGCGCACCCGTGGGCGAAATCTTGGCACTCTCGATCTTGTCGCCGACATTTACGTAGTGCGGCCGCGCCGCCGGAAAATCTCCGGTCACGCGAATATTTACCGCGTTCTGTTTCCCAGTGGCCGGATCAAACAGATGAATCGAGCCGAACTGTTCGTACACGATCGCGTCCGGGCCTGCCGAAGCTGACTTGATATCCGTCCCGTTGCTCGACAGGGCAGCGCTGACCTGTTTCGATTTGGTGTCGTAGACATACAGGTTCACCGGTCCGTCCCGGTCGGAAAGGAAGTAAACCTTGTCGCCCATCCACATCGGAGTGCAATCGTTGGAATCCTTGCGCGGCACCTTCTCCACGCTCGAATCGGAAAGCTTGGCAATCCACACCGGAGAAGCGGTGCCGCCGCGGTAGTGTTTCAATCCGCGGTGGAACTCCCACGATTCCCTGAAATTCGTGAATGGCACGTAGGCAAGCTGCGAGCTGTCCGGCGAGTAAGAACCCTCGACCGCCATCGGCAGCGGTAGCAGTTCTGGCAAGCCCGCGGTCAGACCCACGGTATACAACTGTGTGAACCCGGAATAGCTCTGCCGAGCGGAGCGGAAAACGATACGTTTGCCGTCGCGCGTCCAACCCACAACCTGGTCGGCGCCGGGGTGCGAAGTCAGCCGCTTTGGAATGCCACCGGCCGTGGGAATCACGTAAACGTCTTCATTGCCGTCGTATTCACCCGTGAAGGCAATCATCGTGCCATCAGGGGAAAACACGGGGTCGATCTCAATCCCCACATCGCTGGTGAGGCGCTTGGCTTCGCCGCCACTGCGGTCCACGACCCACAGGTCACCCCCGTAGCTGAACGCAATCTGCGTTTTGCTTACTGTCGGCTTGCGCAAAAGCGCGTATTGATTGGCGGACTGTGCCACCAGCTCCGGCGAGGCAAGGAACCAGATGACAGCCGCAAAGAAAATCGAAACGAACAAGCTGAAAAAAGACGTCTGTAATTTATTGGGCATCACAACCTTCCTAAGATAGGGCTCTGACTGAACGGACGGTAACCCGGAACCGCACCAGCGCTTGGCGGTCTTGGGCTAAGTCTTCGGGCATGAATTTAAGATGGGCAAAGCGGTCGAGATGGGTTTCCTCGGCCTTGAAGACCACACCCATACTGCCACCGCCGAGTTTCTCAAGGATGCGGTAGTAAGAGACCGTCTGTCCGATGAGCGACTGGGATTCCGCCATGTGGCGGTCATCTTAGGTCGCGACTATGGCCAAGTCAACGAAGACAAACTGCTGAGAAGACAAACTGCTGAGGAGCCCATCTAGATCCTCGCAGCTCGCAGTACCCAAGTCTGCCAACGGGCTCAATGAACCCGCGCTCTTTCAGGGATAGGAAATGTATCTTCAATGATGCTGACCGAGAGCCCACCATATTTCAAAGCCAAGTCTTGTGTTCGTACACACCGCTGAGTTTTCAGAACTGCCAGAGGAGTGTTGTCAGCATATTGACTCCCTTGTTTCGTAAGGGTACGTTCCTGGCATGCAAAGCGAGAAAGACTCCGAAGTTACACGTCAAGCCCGCGTGCGTCAGCTATGGCTAGCACGCGCACCCGAAGAGCGTACCGCCACCGGCGTCTTGATTTTTTATGGATGGTTGGCGCACCACTACCCAGAGTTGCTCAAGCACGGGAAAGGGGATCCTTATCAGTATCTGAAAGTGGATCTCAACGGATTGATACGGGAGTCATGAACCGGTCAAATTCGGTGAGCATCACGCGGTACAACCCATGCCACTAAATGCAAGAAAACGCCGGGATACCGTGGCTGCAATTCTGACGCTGTCGCCAAGGCGCAAAGAATTGTTGATCGGGTAGAGAGCGTAATCTTATAAGCCGCCCGGAAGCGTAAAGAAAAAAGAAAAAGGCTAGTTGCTTCGAACCGCTTCGCGCCAAGTGGCGAAATCCCGTTCGGCGCCAGTCGGGTTATTCCTGAAGAATCCGTACTACAAGCCTTTTTCCAGAGCTCGCCAGCACGAGTGTCTACTTGAAAGATTCCGAAGCGGATAACACGACGTTGCTGGGTTTCCGGCACGCAGGCTCTCCGGAGCTCCAAAGTAAATACATCATGTATCGTTTTCTTGCACCCTACGAGCTCCCTCCTTGGGAGACGAGGCTACATTGGTACCGATCGCAGACTTTATTTTTGTTCCGGGGATTTGGAGGGTACTACTGCGGGACAAACCCCATATTCCCAGATTGAGTGAGGCGGAAGGGTGAGGCGAGGGTTCACGCAGTTCGATCCAGTGGTTTTTGGGAACGGCCAGAAGCACCTCCACAATTTTGGGGTCGAATCGTGTCCCGGCGCAGCGGTGAATTTCCCTGTACGCGTGAGACATCGGAGGTGTTGCGATAAGGCCAGTCGCTCAGCATGGCATCGAGAGCATTGGCTATGGAGATGATCCGTGCCCCGAGAGGAACGTGTTCACCAAGCGAGCCATGTGGATAGCCCGTACCATCGAAGAACTCATGGTGGGCAAGGACGATATCGGCGACCTCACGCAGGAAGTGAACAACGGGTGGCCGCTTGCCCGTGCGCTCTCCAGCAAAGATCTGACTAGAATGTGTCGTTGGCTAGAGCGGCGACCTTCTTGGCGAGGTCGTAGGTGGCACGCAGGTTTTCTCCGTAGAAGCGCACCTTGCCCTCGACAACCTTCTCACGGAGGATCTTGCCGTCACGCGAGGCAAATTGAATATTCACCTTGATGGAGGTGGCTCCGGTGACAGTGGTGACCTCGCGCTGTTTTTGGCTGCCTTTCTTGAAAGCCTGGGGGATCAAACGCAGGATGACGAGATCGGGCACATCCGCAGCGGTGCGGTCGCCGCTCCGATAGACGTGCTGAAACTTCTTTGTCTTGGTTAGCTGGAGGATCACGTTTTCGTACGTCGCGATACGGGTATCCTCCGGGATCAGCAAGTCCTCCGGCGGGTCGGTACGTTCAAATTGAATGGCGGAGGCAGTCAGCTTCTGCTTCTGCTGAGGGCCAGGTCCGGGCTTTCCCGGTGGACTGGGTTGTGCCAGGAGAGAAGTGACCAGCAGAAGGACGGTAGTGGCCACAGCGATTGAGAAATTGGACAGAAATGCAGCTCGGGTGCGAGGCTTCATTGTTTCTGCTCCGTCTGTTCTGGCGGTTCCAAATGTGGGGTGACCTTCGCGCCCTGCGCAACGAGTTGATCCTTTAACATCGTGGCCTTGCCCGAAGAGAGAACGAAGACGGTTCCGTGAAAGCCTCCATTCGAGTCTAGGTATTCCACGGTGAGGACCTCCACCTGGTGCGAGAACAGACTCACAATTCGTCCGCCTCCATAAGGGATAGCTGCTTTGGCCAGAGTGCCTGCCGGGCCGCTGACGTCTTGCCTGCTCTCTTGGCCGGTGAATATGTCCTGGATAGAGGCGGTGCTGATGTCGACCTTGTTCTTGCCAGCTGCGAATTCCAACCCGGTGGGCAGCAAGCTGAGCGTGCCCTTGGTATTGGGCTTAATGTTCTCAAGGCCGATGACGCACTTGACGTGCGGGATTGAAGTGCTTTGAGAAGCCTGCGGACTGGCAAGCTGCCGATTGGTCGCTAACGCTGCCGTCGCAACGAAGACCTCCACAACGGCGAAAACGAGTAGACCGACCAGTTGCAGAGACCGCCGGACAATTTCCTTTTGCTTGCTCGACACTCCTGGATTGATTTGCGCACTTCTAGTTTTCATCTGCTTGTTCCTTCCTTCCGCCCTCGGCACGAAGAAATTGCCATCAGACCAAGCTTAAGCCAGGGCGTCAGCCGAAAAGTAAACTGGAATCTCCGCTTTAGCCCAAGAACACCGGCGAGCATACACCCTCACGCCCGTACGCGGTACGATGAAATGATTTTCAAGAGGAACTTTCGGGTGCCCAACGCCGACTTTTTATGCAATCAAGTTGCTCTAGCCTCTGCAACCAGACGATCATGGTCAGCTGCGAACCATGTCGCGGCCGAAGAAAATCAAAACAGCTATCTGGGTTGGCAAAAAGCAATGGGCATCTCTGAAGGCCCTGGCGGATAGGCTTGATCGAACGGCGCCACCATCGGTCCGCCATTTGACGCTCATCGGCCAGACCATTTCGCACTACCGCATTTTGGAAAAGCTCGGTGGTGGCGGCATGGGCGTTGTCTATAAAGTTGAGGACACCAAACTCCACCGCTTTGTTGCGCTGAAGTTCCTTCCTGACGTTCCCGCCAGAGCCACAAGCTCTAAGCCGCTTCGAGCGCGAGGCCCAGGCTGCTTCCGCTCTAAACCATCCAAATATTTGCACGATTTATGAGATCGGCGAACACAACGGCCGGCCTTTCATTGCGATGGAATTCCTGGACGGGAAGACGCTGAAGCACATGACAGACGTTCGGTCGTTGGCCACTGAACAGGTTCTGGAATTAGGAATTGAGATTGCCGATGCGCTCGACGCGGCCCACGCCGAAGGCATCATCCACCGGGATATGAAGCCAGCGAATATCTTCGTGACCAAGCGCGGTCACGCCAAAATTCTCGATTTCGGTCACGCGAAGGTAGTCCCTGCTGGTATGAGCGCCGGTGTTTCGCAGATGCCGACCGCCACAGCGGGTGAACTCTTGACCATCCCCGGCACGACCATAGGGACTATGGCGTATGTGTCGCCGGAGCAGGCACGGGGCGAGGAATTGGATGCACGTTCGGATCTATTTTCGTTCGGTGCTGTATGAGATGACGAGTGGTCGGATGGCATTTCCGGGTAAGACAGCCGCCATCGTGCACGCCATGCTTTTAACCTATTGTCTTCGAGAGGCCCTGACCAGCCATTAAATACAGGCAGTTCCCACAGGCGTGCTCCGCTGGCATTCTACGAATCAAGTCCAGCTCGTTGTTTACGTCTTCCGGTTCTTTGACGGCTTCCCTGCAAGCAAGCAGGGCTTTCCCGTGCTCACCCATCTCCAAGCAGGACAGCACGAGTTGCATGTGGTTGTCGAGTTTGTGAACTCTGAACTTAATTTCTTTCACGGAGCTCCCTAGTAAATTGAGCATAGAACGCCACGGAAGAAATCAGGCACAGACACTATCTGTTCAGATAGTGTCTGTTCCCTATTTCGGTTAGTTGCCTCATGGAATTAGAAACCAGGACGGATGCAACCGGCAGCTGCTGCAAGAGTGGTTCCGTGACAAGCGCAAAGAGCCTGGCAAATATGCGGGCAGGCGCATCTTTCGAAGCAGTTCAGTATAGCGCGGGTCCTGACGTAGGCTTCTCGACAACGACCTATCAGTCGGCTGAACGGGAACATAGCCGACTGCGCATGCGCACAGTGATCGGAGAGCTTCTGATTTCAATTCGTCTGCAGGAGGTACGCCATGAGAAAACCAGCCCGCGAATCGCGGTACAGCTCTGGTGTCCGTCGCAGCCCTTGAACACTTCGAGTTTAATTTTGCCTGCACCAAAACAGTGCAAGTTTTCACCGACTTTTTCACTGCCGAAACCTATAATAAGACAGCCTGATTTTGACGAACACGGTCTAACGTAACATCCTTTAGAATCAACGAATCGTTGGGCGGGGAATTGA